>CAXXLC010000014.1:0-213127 GCA_963677345.2 uncultured Saccharicrinis sp. | reverse complement strand
AACAATACACCTGCATTAAACCTCTTACCCCCTTTAAATTTATCCAACTCTAATCTTAATTTATTTTCTATTTCAGATGATTCATAATCTAAAATCAAATTACCAGCTTGTTCTACATTATCTTTATATTTAACTGAAGTATTATTTAAATAATTTCGACTCAGTATTGCTGTCAAATAGCCATTATTAAAAAAATGCTTATAATTAGCTCCAATCGTATAACTTTCTTGCTCTATTACAGGAACATAAGACAGTATATATTGATTCTCAGGAGTTGTTCCTGAATTCTTATTTAATTTAAAATCATCAATAGCACCAAAGCCCAATAATGACAATTCATTTTTTTCATCAAATCTGGTTTTGGTTTTAAACTGAAAATCAGTAAAAGTAGGTAAAAAAGGCAAATCCAAAGCCTGAAAAAGAAATTGCAAATAAGAACGACGAACAGACAGCTGTAGCGTTGTATTACGAGTAAATGGAGAAGATACTGATAATGCCAATTCACTAGCACCAAGCACAGCTTTAAAATCTGCTCCCTCTGTATTTCCATCAAGTTGCTTAAACTCCATAACTGAGCTAAGAGCATTACTTTTGGATACAGGAAATAAACTTGAGTAAAAATCTACCTGTCGAATAAAATCAACATTTAAAATTCCAACAGGTCCACCAGTAGAACCCTGCGTTGCAAAATGATTTATTGTAGGAATCTCAATACCATCTATATAGAATTTATTTTCAGAAGGACTCCCACCTCTGACAAGAATATCATTTCGGTAAGCTAGCGTACTACCAACTCCTGCAAAAGATTGAATGACTTTAGAGATATCCCTGTTCGCTCCTGCACTCTTTTCTATCTGATCTATGCCGATTTGTTTTAACGATACCGGACTTTCTTTTTTTGACAAAAACACAGATGGTTTAATTACAATTTCACTCAACGACTCCATACCAGGTTGCATCAATAACTCAATATAATTAATTCCAACACTAGAAAGGTGTATAACCTCAGTAACATATGAATTACAACCAATAAATGACAATTTTAACTGAACATATTCTTCATTTTCCACTATCAACTCAAATTCTCCATCTACATCAGTAGTAGTTCCTATTTGTGTATTATGAATCACAATATTAACAAACGGCAGGTTATGATTAGAATACGCATCTTTAACAACTCCCCTGATAACTCTTTGTTGCGAAAAAACAACATTTACACATAGCAACAATAATAAAATGTAGAATAAACCAATTTTCATAATTAGTTTCATATATAATTATCTTGTTCAACATAAACAAAACAAGAACTTTAACTTTTTGTTTCAGCTATAAATCACCAACTTACCTTAAAACACCCACTATCAAAGAATTGATACCAAAACCCTTATATTAAAAATAAAATAATTCTACAATTATTACAGTTTAGTTATGATAACACAATAATATTTTCATAAATTGGAGCTAAATTATTGATTAAACAACCTGCTGTAAAAACAGATGTACAATTAAAGCTATTTTAAAAATATGTTTGGTGATCACATACTAAAAAAAATACTTATTTGGAGATTAAGACATATCAGCAACAGGCAGTTTTTAATAATACTTAGCGTAATTACAGGAGTTGCTGCAGGTTTAGCTGCTGTAATTATAAAAAAAACGGTTGGTTACATACACCACATTGTTCATCAGACCATCGAGCTTAGTCAATTCGAATGGCTATATTTAATTGCTCCGGGGATCGGAGTATTCTTAACCGTATTGTTCATAAAATATATAGTTAGAAGACCGGTACGACATGGAATACCAAATGTTTTATATGCTATTTCGAAAAACCAGGGTCGAATGAATCGACATAATATGATTTCCTCTGTCATTGCAAGTTCTTTTACGGTCGGTTTTGGAGGATCGGTAGGTCTTGAAGGTCCAACCGTTTCAACCGGTGCCGCTATTGGAGCAAATCTCGGAAAACTATTACACCTAAACTACAGGCAAATCACGCTGCTATTAGGTTGTGCCTGCGCTGGAGCTATGTCGGCAATTTTTAAAGCACCAATTGCAGCTATTGTATTTGCTCTGGAAGTAATCATGCTCGATTTAACATTAACATCATTGGTTCCTTTACTTTTATCATCAGCCTCTGCCGTTGTAATTTCTTACCTTTTCCTTGGACAAGAAGTTGTATACCCTTTTATCGTTGAACACACCTATTCAATACACGAACTTACATTCTATGTATTATTAGGGCTTGCCTGCGGGTTAGTTGCCACATACTTTACCAGGATGTATAAATATATTGAACATCTTTTTGAAAAAATAAATAACGGGTGGACAAGATTGGGACTTGGAGCATTTATTCTTGGCATTTTAATGATATTCTTCCCGCATTTATTTGGAGAAGGATATGAGGTAATAAATGGAGCACTTAATGGAGACTTATACTATCTTCACGATGTTGGGATATTTAGTCACCTTAACAAATCGTTTGTTAACTTTTTAATTATCATGACCCTGACAATAGGAGTAAAAGTTATGGCAACCTCTGTAACTTTTGGAAGCGGGGGTGTTGGTGGTATTTTTGCACCTACCCTGTTTATGGGAGCAAATACCGGTGTATTGTTTGCCACTATTATCAATAAAACAGGGTGGATTGAACTACCCATTAAAAACTTTGCTTTAATTGGAATGGCCGGATTAATCGCTGGTGTTCTGCACGCTCCTTTAACAGGCTTGTTTCTTATTGCCGATTTATCAGGTGGGTACACCATGTTCTTACCTTTAATGATTACCGCTACTATCAGTTTTGTTGTTGCAAAAACTTTTGAAAAACACTCTGTATATACGCATCAACTGGCTCAACAAAAAGAACTTCTAACTCATGATAAAGATCAGAATATCATGACAATGATGGATGTTAATAAACTTATTGAAACCGACTTTGCCATTATATCTCCTGAAGCTACTTTAGGAGATTTAGTTAAAGTCATATCTAAAGCCCATAGAAATTTATTTCCTGTTGTTGATAAAAAAGGTATATTGCGGGGAATGATTAAAATGGATGACATACGTGAGATTATTTTTCAACCTGAAAAATACAATAGCATTAAAGTTAAAGATTTAATGTATATGCCTGAATACTTTATAAGTCCGGATGACGGAATGGAAGACCTTGTTGAAATATTTAGAAAATCAGGCAGATTTAACATTGCAGTCATCAGCAAAGGAAAATACCATGGATTTATTTCAAGAGCAAATGCATTTACTGCCTATAGAAACCAACTAAAAAAGTTCTCTTCTGATTATTAAACAATGACTACTCTTGAAATATTACAAAAGATTAGAGACATACAGAATAATGCAGATCCAAAATTCTTCAACAAAGGTATCATTCCTTCATACAGAAAAAATCCATTTCTAAACAAACATATTCCCGACGACAATATATTCTTTTCTGCATCTTTACTATACATTCTTAAATCACTTGAGCAACACTTTAATCCAAAAGAAAAGGATATCCTATCAGAAATTTATTCAGACATAGTGCGAAACTTTAAATATCACACCAATAAACCGGAAAGAAACTCATATAATTTCTGGAGAAAAGAGCCGCACAAACACTTTCCAAATGGAAATCTATTTAACAAACTAAATAAATTCATTTTACCCGATGACATTGACACTACAAGTCTTATCCAATTAGCTCAAACCTTCAATTACAAAAAAGCTATAAAAACAAAACAATCCATTTGTAATCATGCTAACTTAGAGAACAAGCAAATAACAAATGGACATAAATCATTAAGAAATTTGAGGGCATATTCAACATGGTTTGGTATAAATATGCCAATTGAGTTTGACTTATGTGTTTTAAGCAATTTATTTTTGTGGATTCACAGATATAATTTCGAGCTAAATAAATATGATAACGAAAGCTTAAAACTGATAGAAAGATCCATATCAGAATCTTTATATTTCAGATCTGCATTTCTTTCTGCACCTGAATACCCTAAAGCCAGTATTATATTATATCACTTATCAAGATTACTATGCACAACAAATTATCTGAAACAATACCAAAACAAATTAATCTCAGATATAACTCAGCTTTATAACACTACAAAAGATCAATTCGAAATACTACTATTGTCTAGTTCCTTAATGAAATTAAAAGCATTACCTGACACAAATACCGTAAAAAAAATATCACTCAATCCTGAAATTTTAAACAGATGGTGGTTTACAGCTGGATTCCTATCCTCGTCATCCAACCCTATCGTTAATAAGATTGCACCCTATAGTATATTTCACTATCGATTTTATTCTCCAGCATTCAACTTAGCACTATTTCTTGAGAACAAATTACTAACAAAAAACATAGACAAACAGGTAAAATCAGTATTCCTGCCATGAGAAAACAAAAAAAAGTAAAAAAAATACATTTTTTACTTATTTGTAAAATAGGGTAATTCATACATGAATTTTTATACCTCATTTAAAAAATAAAGATCAGTTTAATTCCACACCCCTTCACCAAACCTCCCCAAACCCCAGTATATTTGGCTTTTTAAAGATTAAAACATATTTTTGTTTTACAATTAATAACCAAAACAAAGGTTTCTTTTATCGGATAAGAAGTTTAATATATTTGATCTGAAAATGGAGGTAACAGAAAAACTTACCCAAACAAACTTGAGAAAAATTATTGATGAAGAATGGAAAGAAATTCCTGATACGGATTACAGGTATGAAGTAAGTAATTATGGCAGAATAAAAAGTTACTGTTACAAATGTCATCCTGACGGTAAATTTGTTAAATCCGGAAATATAAAAGGATACCGAAGTGTAAACTTAAAAATTAAAGGAAAGAAAAAAACAGTTCTCATTCACAAGTTAGTTGCTGAGCTGTTTATTCCAAAAACTGATGAATCATATAATGTTGTGATTCATAAAGATTGGAACAAATTTAACAATCATACCAGCAATTTAGAATGGTGTACCCGAAAAGAAAGTTTTGAAAGGTCGCATTACAAGTTAATAAAAGGGCGAAAAGAAAGAGGCAGAATTGTTACAAATTCAAAACTCAGCCATTCTGATGTTAGTGCAATAAAAGATATGCTATCCAAAGGAAGAAAGCAAAAAGTTATTGCACAGTTGTTTTGCGTAAGTGAAATGCAGATATCAAGGATTAAAAATAACTTGAGCTGGTCAGAAGTTTAATATGCAAAATATTAATTAGGTATCCCTAACTAATCATTCAATACAACAATTAAAAGAGCTGTTAACACAAACCAAACAGCAACTTTTAATTTTATTCAACTATGAGAATACAAAAAAAGGTTTCAAATAATTTGAAACCTTTTTTTATATATTATCTTTTTCTTCTTGAGTCTGAACGCTTGTTATTACTATCAAACTTTCTTTTTTCTCTTCTCTTTGGTGGCTTTGCTGTAGCTGGCTCAACATGTAATTTCTCACTTTCGAACTTAACGCCTTTAAGTGCATTAATTACAGTTTTTTGACCACCTTCATCAACTTCGAAAAATGTAAAATTTCTAAGTATTTCTATTTTCCCAAAACTTACTTTCTTACGGTCTGTATTTTCGTTAACAATACCCATCAAACGCTGAGCTGTTAAACCATGTGCTTTACCTACATTAACATACAGCCTACCATATTTATCATTCCCTCTTCGTCCTCCTGATCTACCTTTCTCTATATCTTTTTTATAAACATTAAGATCTTTGGCTCCGTCATAATATGAAATAAAACGATTAAACTCAACAGAAACAAAACGTTTTATCAGATCTTCTCTATCCAGAGAAGATAATTTTTCAATAATCTGAGGTAGGAATTCATCTATTTGCTCATGATTTATTTCAACGTTTTCAACTCTGTCGACCAAGTGAAATAACTGACGAGTACAAATTTCAGAACCAGAAGGTACCATATCTCTTTTAAATTTTATTCCTGAGATACGTTCTATTTCCCTTATTTTACTTGATTCTTTAGTATGAATTATAGCAATACTTGTTCCTGTTTTTCCTGCTCTACCTGTTCTGCCACTACGATGAGTATACGCCTCAATATCATCCGGCAAATTATAATTAATAACATGCGAAAGATCATTGACGTCAATACCCCTGGCAGCAACATCCGTAGCAACCAAAATCTGCAGGTGTCTGCTTCTAAAGCGGTGCATCACCTGGTCTCTTTGAGCCTGAGACAAGTCTCCATGTAAAGCATCTGCACTATATCCATCACCAATTAACTTATCAGCAACTTCTTTTGTCTCATGACGAGTACGACAGAAAACAATACCATATATATCAGGATATAAATCAGCAATACGTTTCAAAGCCAGATATCTGTCTTTTGCATGAACCATATAATATACATGATCTACAGTAAGAGCTCCGGCGTTTTGCTTTCCAACTTTTAATTGAATTGGATTTGATAAATATCTGTTTGCCATATTCTCAATCTCCTTAGGCATAGTAGCCGAGAATAATAACGACTGACGAGTTTCGGGAGTTGTATCAATAATAGAATCTAATTCATCCTTAAATCCCATATTTAACATCTCATCGGCCTCATCCAATACCAAATACCTAAGTTGCTCAAGTTGAAGCACTCCTCTCTTGCACAAATCATTAACCCTTCCCGGGGTACCTACAACAATCTGACTACCCTTTT
Source organism: uncultured Saccharicrinis sp. (assembly GCA_963677345.2). GTDB lineage: Bacteria > Bacteroidota > Bacteroidia > Bacteroidales > Marinilabiliaceae > Saccharicrinis. Next base: position 206,437 of record CAXXLC010000014.1, on the reverse strand, counting down.
TAAGTTCTCTGATTTGCTTTACAATATCAGCTCCTCCATAAACCGGAGTAACAAACAATTGAGAGATATACTTTGAATAAGAAACAATATCTTTAGTGATTTGTAATGCCAATTCTCTGGTTGGACATAACACCAATACCTGAACTTTTTTATTAGTGCAATCAACTCTTTCTATTATTGGCAAACTGAATGCCGCAGTTTTACCTGTTCCTGTTTGTGCAAGTGCTACTACATCGTTAGTACCATCTTTTAATTCAGGAATCGTTTTTTCCTGAATGGGTGTTGGGTTTTCATACCCTAGTTCTTTAATCGCCTTAAGAACTTCCGGAGACAAGCCGGTTTCTTCAAATGTCATCATAAACTACCTTTTTTTCAGCCCACCCCACTTTATCTAAATTTCAATATTTAATCTGCTGAAAAAGAGAAGTTCGCTGAACAATCATTTTAATATGAATGATTTATACCATTGTAAAAATCGACTGCAAAGGTAATCTAATTTTACAACCTTTTATCATATAATATACTAACAACAAAACCACAAAGATATAACTCACTAACCTACTGTTTTTTACATATTACACCCCCTTCTTTTTTAACATTAATTAATGAGTTTATTTTTAATATTAAGCCGTTAAAATCCTTTAATAAGCTATTTTACATATTCATTTTGAGCAAACTCGAACTTATGATAATCTTTATTTTTGACTTAATTTAACATGATCATATCAATGAATTGATATACTTTTGTGTCGCTATGGAGAATGCATCAATTTATTTCAGAAGATTTTTAATCTGGCGGGTTAAACATATCAGCCAAAAGAACTTTATTTTAATTTTAAGCTTAATAACTGGTATACTAAGTGGTTTAGCTGCTGTATTGTTAAAAAACACCATTCATTACACCCATCATTTTTTAACGGGCGAATTTCATATTGAAAATATTAACTTCTTATATTTAGCCTATCCGGTAGTTGGTATATTTATATCCGTATTATTTGCCAGAACGTTTATAAAAGACAATTTAGGACATGGAATATCTAAAATTTTATATTCACTAAGCCGGGGAAGCGGCAAATTAAAAAGACACAATAACTTTTCATCAATTATAGCAAGTACATTTACTATTGGTTTTGGAGGTTCGGTAGGAGCAGAGGCTCCAATTGTACTGACCGGGGCATCTATAGGTTCATCATTAGGCAGGTTATTTCACCAAAACTACAAAACCATATCATTATTAATTGGCTGTGGGGCTGCAGGAGCAATATCCAGTATATTTAAGGCTCCAATGGCAGGATTAGTCTTTACTTTAGAGGTTTTGATGCTTGGATTAAGTATGGCATCCTTGGTTCCTCTGATAATCTCTGCGTTCAGTGCTGCTACTGTTGCCTATTTTTTCATGGGTGACGGAGCTGAATTTTCCTGGAAACTGGAGAACCAATTTATTTTAAACAACATCCCCTTTTATGTCATTCTTGGAATTTTAGGAGGTTTTATTTCCTTATATTTCACTAGAATGTTAATGTGGACAGAAAATAAATTCCATAAAATTAACAATGCATACATCAGACTTTTGGCAGGAGGTTTGGTTCTTAGTATACTGATTTTTATTTTCCCTCAGTTATACGGAGAAGGATATAATACTATTATAGCATTTTTAAATGGTAAAAAAGACATTGTTTTTGACAACAGTATTTTTTATCAGTTCAGAAGCTATGAATGGGTATTGCTTATTCTATTGGGACTACTCGCACTATTTAAAGTTTTCGCATCTGCTGCAACAACAGGAAGTGGTGGAGTTGGCGGTATTTTTGCTCCCTCATTATTTACAGGAGGTGTAATGGGTTATTTCTTTGCACGCCTGGTAAATGCTTCAGGATTATGGATTTTACCTGAAACCCATTTTACTTTAGTTGGTATGGCTGCTATTATGGCAGGCGTACTTCATGCTCCACTTACTGCAATATTCCTTATTGCTGAAATTACACATGGTTATGAACTTTTCGTTCCATTAATGATGACTTCAACCATCTCTTATTTAACCATTATGTATTTTGAACCACACTCAATATACACAAAACAATTAGCTCGCAGAGGTGAACTGTTAACACACCATAAAGATAAAGCCGTTTTAACTTTAATGAGATTGAACAAAGTTCTGGAAACAGATTTTTTACCTGTAAAATCAACTGATACTTTAGGCTCCTTGGTTAAGACCATCGCCAAAGCTAAAAGAAACCTTTTTCCTGTAATTGGATCAAAAGGACAGTTAAAAGGAATTGTATTGCTGGATGACATTAGAGAAATCATGTTTAATCATGACAGGTATAACAACACTGTAGTTGAAGACCTGATGCAAGTACCACCTGCTTTTATTGAAATAAATGAAAGCATGGACTCTGTAATGAAAAAATTTGAAGAAACCGGTGCCTGGAATTTACCTGTAATTGAAAACAATAAATATATGGGTTTCGTATCTAAATCCAAGATTTTTTCAGTTTACAGACGAGTTCTCATTCACTTTTCAGACGAATAATTTTCTGATACAAAGTGTATATCTTAAATTTGCACTCTATTTATTTACAAGATATTTATCTAAATTGTTATACACACAGGATGAACATAACTGAAATACATTAACTCTCATCCTATAATAATCTATTTTATGAAACGCGACGATAAAATATTTGAGCTTATTGAAAAAGAACATCAACGCCAGCTTAATGGCATTGAATTAATCGCTTCTGAAAACTTTGTTAGCGAACAGGTTATGGAAGCCATGGGTTCTTATATGACAAACAAATATGCAGAAGGTTATCCTGGCGCAAGATATTATGGTGGATGTGAAGTTGTTGATCAAAGTGAAGCATTGGCCATTGAGCGTTTATGCAAGATTTATGATGCTGAATATGCAAACGTACAACCACATAGTGGAGCTCAGGCAAACATGGCTGTGTTAATGACAGTTTTAAATCCTGGCGATAAATTTCTGGGATTAAACCTATCTCACGGAGGTCATTTATCTCATGGTTCTCCTGTTAACAGCTCTGGTTTATTATATGAACCTATTGCCTACGGTGTAAAAGAAGACAGCGGTTTAGTGGATTATGATATGATGGAAGAATTGGCACGCGAGCACAAACCTAAGTTAATTATTGGTGGAGCTTCGGCTTATTCGAGAGAATGGGATTATGCAAGAATGAGAAAAATAGCAGATGAAATCGGAGCTATTTTAATGATTGATATGGCACATCCTGCTGGTTTAATTGCAGCTGGTTTACTTGAAAACCCCGTTAAACACGCCCACATTGTTACTTCTACTACTCATAAAACCTTAAGAGGTCCTCGTGGAGGTATTATTTTAATGGGTAAAGATTTTGATAACCCCTGGGGTAAAACAACACCTAAAGGAGTAGTCAGAAAAATGTCTTCTCTTTTAAACTCTGCTGTATTCCCTGGAGTACAAGGTGGTCCTTTAGAACATGTTATTGCTGCTAAAGCAGTATCTTTCCTGGAAGCTTTACAACCAGAGTACATTGAATACCAAACTCAAGTTCAAAAGAATGCTAAAGCAATGGCTGAAACTTTTATTGCTAAAGGTTACAAAGTTATTTCAGGAGGAACGGACAACCATTCAATGCTGATTGACTTAAGAACCAAATTTCCGGAATTAACAGGAAAAGTTGCAGAAAACACATTAGTAAAGGCAGATATTACCATTAATAAAAATATGGTTCCATTTGATAGCAGAAGTCCTTTCCAAACTTCAGGAATCAGAGTTGGAACTGCAGCGCTTACTACGCGTGGTTTAAAAGAAGAGCATATGGCTCCGATTGTAGACCTTCTTGATCAGGTATTATCAGACGTAGAAAATGAAAATACTCTAAAAGAAGTAAAAGCTAAAGTAAATGAAATGATGAATAAATTTCCTCTTTTCGCTTATTAAAATATTTTTCATAGAGTCACAAAAGCCGGTAAACATCAATTTTACCGGCTTTTTTATTACATTAAAAATCACTTAATCCATCTCATCATGTAAAATCAACATAGGATGTTCAGGATGCAATACCATTTGCTTTGTAATACTTGGATGAAAAATTCTTTCAAAGAAACTAACGTCATGACGTACAAGCGCAACCATTTCAGCATTATTCTCATTCATAAACTTATTAATGCTTTTTGCAACATCATCGCCTTCAATAAAATTAAAACTCATATTTACATTAGGAAAATGTGCTTCAATTTTATTTTCAGCATCCAAACGGTTTACATACTCATCATCAAGTACATTTACAAACATTAATGCCGACCGGTAACGATCCACGATATCCCGCACCGGATTCATGACTGTATCTTTTTTTACATCCTGTAAGTCCGTTGCAAAAACTATTTTTTCAGGTTTTTTAAATTGTGCCGACTTTGGCACGACTAAGATAGGAGCCTTAACATTTTTAATTACTTCATAAGCATTAGATCCAAGTAAGAAATTTTCCAGAGCAGATTCTCCCCTACAACCAAGAACCAGAAGCTCCGGATGATCTTCCTTAATTTTTTCCTGCACAACATCAATCAGAGATCCAAAACTGGAGATAGCGTCAATTACAGCCTCAGGAAAGACACGCTTTAGGACAGACATTTCCTGCTTTAACCCTTTTTCGCTTTCATATGCCATTTCCTCCTTAACCTGCATTACATAAGGGCTACCACTAAACTCTAAATCATATGCATTTAAAAGCGAAAAATGAGCATTCTCATCAGCAAACATTTTCAACGCATAAAGAGCGGCATTTCGGGCTGTATTTGAAAAATCGGTCAATAACAATACCTTTTTCATAGCCTCATCAATTACATTACACTTATCAAATCACCGGTTTTTTTTACCGTAGTAAGAGTTTACTAACAACAAGAAAACACTATTATTAGCACTAGCATATATGTTTATACGATTTCTTTGGGTTATTGTTACGAATAAATCAAAAAAAAGTAACAAAACTATCATTTCATTCCTTAATTTAATTATGAGCGATTCTTACTTAAAAAATGTTCAAAACACACTCTTTAAGTATTTATTTAGATTTTTTACTTTGGGTATACCAACGCCAAACTGTGTGATATGGTATATTAGTAATCTTTGCCACCTGAATAGGATCATGATTTTGACAAAGCTTTAAAATATTCATCTTAATTTCTTTAGGATACCTGATTGCTTTTGTTTTGTTTTTACAATAACGTTTCCTGATACGAACAATACTCATTTCAGAAACATTAAACTCATTAGCTATTGTTTTAGCCAATTCACCATTATCTAATCTTTCTGCTATTTTTACAGCATCTTCATATGATATTGTAGAACTACCTCTCACCTCTAATGATTTTGCTCCGGCTAAGCCATTGTCAATACGATTTTTGGTAAGTGATTTCTGATTTCCCCATTGCAGATTATCATACCGGTTATCAGTACTTACACAATTTTTGTGTAACACCATTTTATAGGATACCGGTTTAGGATTTGGAACAAAGGCCAAAGCAACCAGGCGATGCACATACATTACAACACCTTTAATTGACACTTGATAATATCCATGTCGACTCTTTGGTGATTTAATTAACGATTGGTGTAAAGCTACTCCATTGTATTCGATAAGACTACCATCCTCACTCACTTTTATTTCATCTTTAACTCCCGGGTATCTAATGTTTTTAAACTCCATTTTAATGTGATTTAAGTTGTTGATATTGATTATTAGGTCTCGGCAAAATAAATGGGGCAAGGATCGAATTAAAAACGCTATTTAAACAAAGTTAAATATTTATATTAAAACACTACTATATAAAGCATTAAAAATTACTTATAACAACCTAATTTATAATATTAGTTCCACCTATTAATGAAATAGCAACTATATACCAATAGTTACCTTTTTTTTGAAACAGAAGCGCATACACAAAAAAGGTCGCCCAAAAATGGGCGACCAGTACTTGTTGATTGGATAAGTATATGGTTATTACTTAGTGCTTGCCCGAAAAGTCCAATTTCTTCGTTACGCCCTTTTTGAAAACAGTCATTTACGAAAGTAAACTCCTTGATTTTCAAAAAGGCCAAGCCTTGAAATTGAATTTTTCCATTCAAGCACTTGAGAAAAACCTTAGTTTTCTTGGTGACACTACTTAGTAATTAATTTCACCTCTAGTGTAAAATCATCGTAAATAACTTTATCCCCTAAATCATCAAAGAAACTTTTTGATCCGTATCTAACATCATACTCAGATCTGTCGACTACTAAAACACCAGAAAACTCTTTTCCATTACGAATTACTTCAAACTCTATAGGATTTGTTTTTCCTTTAATGGTTAAATCTCCTTTTACTTTAGCTTTTCCTGCAACAAACTTTGAACTCTCAGTAATTTTTAAAGTTGCTGTTGGATATTTTTCTACACTAAAAAAGTCATCTGACTTTAAGTGACCAATTAATTTTGCGTTATAATCAGCGTCTTCAAGATCATCGTTTGTCATACTTTGCATATCAATTACAAACGTACCTGAAGCAAGTTTATCTCCTTTTACAGAAAAGACTCCTTCTTTTAAAGCAATATGACCATTATGTGCTCCACCTATTTTTTTACCTTCCCATTTAACAGTTGATTTTGATGCATCTACTGAAAAATCCTGGGCATAAACACTGGCTGATACTAATACTAAAACTGCTAATACTAAACTTTTCATCGTCTTCATGATTCTTTATTTTTATTGGTTTCTAATATTTAAATTCTATAAATGATTATGGATTATGGATTACACTATATCTAAAATTCCTTTTACTTCATTGGTATATCCATTACCAATAGTTTTGATGGAGATACAATTTCTATATCAATTGACTGTGTATCCCAAATCCCTATAGCATCTCTGGTTTTTAATTCTTGATTGTTGATTTTAATTTCACCATCAATAAGCATAATGTAAACTCCATTTTCTTTTGCTTTGACATTATATTGTTGAGCTCCCGGCTGAGTGAAATTCCCCATATTAAACCAGGCATTCTGGTGAATCCATACACCCTGATCATCTTTATTAGGACTAAGAATCTGATAGAATTCATTTTCCTTTTCAACATCTTTTAAAGAAATCTGATCATATCGGGGTTCTACATTTTTTTTATCAGGGAACAACCATATCTGAAACAGACTAAGTGTATCTTCCTGGCTGTGATTAAATTCACTATGGAAAATACCACTACCGGCACTCATTACCTGCACTTCTCCGGCATGAATAACAGAACTATTGCCCATTGAATCTTTATGAGCCAATGCTCCTGATAATGGAATGGTGATAATCTCCATATTATCATGCGGGTGTTCCGGGAAACCTCCCCCACCAGCAATCATATCGTCATTTAAAACCCGTAATACTCCAAAGTGAACTCTTTCGGGGTGGTAGTAATTTGCAAAGCTAAATGAATACTTTGTATTTAACCATCCATAATTTGCAGCTCCTCTTGATTCTGATGTATATAATATTGTTTGCATCTCATTATGTTTTTGTACGATACAAACATACGGCGACAATTCAGGTATTTGATTACGAAAATCAGTTGAGGTATTGCAAAAATCAGACTTTAAGGTGTTTTATTGCGATTTTTAGTACGAAACTGACCGGGAGTCTCCCCTACGTTCTTTTTAAAGAAGTTACTAAAGTGTGAAGGCTCTTCAAATCCAAGCTCAAAGGCGAGCTCCTTATTACTATGATCTGTAAATAGTAAGATACGCTTGGCTTCAACCAATATTTTATCCTGAATAAACTCTTTGGCCGACTTACCAGATTGAGCCTTGACATATTTATTTAAATAATCGCTACTTACAGCTAATATATCAGCATATTCAGATACTTTATGAAGATGAGTATACTTTTCCTCGATGAGTTGCTTAAAATTAACAAAAAGATTATTTGAACCCGTTGCTTGTTCCAACTCAACAGATTTGTGCAAACTACATAAAGAAGTAATGCGTATAAAAAACAATTTGAGCAAAGCTCCCAAGGCATCATATTGAAAGGTTAAATCTTTATTTGAGTAATATTTAACCTGCTCTACAATATTTTCAAGATCATCAAAATCCTTTTGAGGCAAATGCAGTGGTGGCGAATAACCATAGGTATTATATAAATATACCCTATCTATTATTTTTTGATGTATATTGTTTTGAAGTAAAAACTCAGAACTAAAATTCATTACCCACCCCTCGGGTTTTTCGGGAGTACTTATTTGATGAACCTGCCCTGGGTAAACAAGATGCAGTGAATAGTCATTTATTTCAAACTCGTTAAAATCAATATAATGTGTTCCATTGCCCCTTTTAACCAAAACCATGGTATAATATTTATGACGGTGCGGATCATCATCAATGCCGTTTAAATGGTCAAATACTTCGCCAATATCTTTCAGAATAAATTCTACTTTATCTCCTGACTGATTATTTAACCCATAGGTTTTTACTGATGGATTCATTGAGATTAGTGAGTTTTAAAACTAATTATTGAATTTAAACTGTAGCAAGATAATAATAATTCGGTTTTTTCTATTGATATTTTATAAGGGTAATTTACAGATAAAGGTATTATTTAAGAAAAGGAATGCTGTATACCAATACAAATCATCCGTAAAACACAGATCAATAGGGATAAAAAAAACGCCCCACCGGGAATCCGATGGGACGTTCAATCTTTAACCAAACCTAACCCTAAACTATGAGTATTACAAATATAGAAATTATTATCTAAATCACAAAAAAAATAAGAAGGATTTAATATTAAAATATGCAAAAAGTAATTTTATGCGGAAATATGAAGTTTAGTATTAAAACCTGTGAGGATTATTTTCAATACACCTATCAATCCTTACAGGTTTATAATTGGCTGAATTGAATTGAGCCCGCAAATATATTCTATTATATAGTTCCAGCAAGAAAACCCCTGTTTTTTGAATCGAAATAATTTTGCGTAAATTTTGACACTCCAAAAAAAATGAAAAGAGAACAATTTTTTTTTGGAATAGCTATGTTTGTTTACGTATAATATATTATGATATTCTATATTTTAAATTAGGGCATAACAATTCCATTACAATGGCGTAAATAAATGTGTATAAACCTATTATTAAGCCGCTTGTTTTACAGAGGCATTCATTTCCTGACGTAGATCTACAAGCAGTCGTTCTCCTATTTTTTTCAAATTAAAGGCTGTAATCGCAAGACCAACGTATCTTTTAAAATGTTCATATCCTTTATCAGGACACCTATCCAATCCTCTATGTTCCAGTTCGTTAATATTAGATTCTATTGCACTATGTTTATGTCTAAACTTCTTGAATATTGATTTATGCTCTTCTTCATACTCTTCTTTGTTACACTTGCCCTTTTTTGGAAGTACAAGGTTTTCAACTTTTTGAGACAATGACACTTTATTGTTTTTATGATAATATCCTTTATCGAATGACCAACTTTTTACTTTAAATTTTGTAAATATTCTTGCGGCTACTTCCAGCACAATTTCAGAATCTGCTTGATGATCCATAACCTGATAATCAAGAATTAAATTATATTGGTCAGTGGTAATATTTGTTTTCTTACCAAGTTCAACGTTTGGTCGCAATTTCCCTTTTGTAATCCATTCTGTATATTGCTCAAAAATAGAAAACAATTTTTCTTCATGAGGAATCTTTTCCCCTTTAATAACTCTTCTTTCAAGAAGATCAATATGCTTACGAAGTAATTGCATAAAACGTTCTAATTCAGTAATTATAGCAACACTAACAAGGTCATCTTTGGGGTATTTGTCCTTAGAATTTTCTAATTTCTGATAAAGTGCTTTAGCTTTTTTAATATATTCTTGAGCTTTCATTTTTACACGTTCTTGTTTTCCTTTGCCTCCTGAAGAATTAGCCCTACCTAAAGCTCTCATTTTATTTTTTAAATCACGTTGCCAATCCTTTACTTTTCTCCAGCCAGGAAGATTGTGCCTATATTGTAATTTGATTATCATATCAATACATTTACGTACACTATCCCAAAGTAAATTATAATCTGTTGGAAAATGAACATTGCTTTCTACAACAAAGCTATCTGTTTTTAAGTGTAATGCTTCCTCCTTTTTTTTTTTAAACACCTCGTGTCCAAATTCAACAATAATATTATTGAGTTTTTTTATTGTTTCATTATCAATCAAACCAACATTATCAATTATACGTTGATATCCATACTCTTGCTTTTGATATGTTTGAATAGTTTCTATACCCATAATTTGACGCACCATTGAGTCATAATTGGAAATATGATGTAACTCATCATAACTAATGTTTTGACATAAACGAACTTGTGATAAAACAAATATTTCCCAAAGTCCCATACCTATTCTTCCTGTATGATTATTTTTAGGTAATATTTCTTTTTCTAATATTTCATAAATCTTATTGTTCCATTCCGGAGTAACATAAATTTTTTTTAATGCAGCACATAAAGCAGGCAACGCACCACTTCTTTTTGCAGTTGGAATTGGTGTATCTTTTATTAATAGGCTTCCTATTGTCAATTGTTGTTCGAATCTCTTTCTCATATTTATATTTTCTTAATATCCTTTGTTGAAATAATCGAATCTCAATTATTTAATACGTTGAATATCTGTATTATAAATAAATATAGCAACTAAATACACATAAAGATTCAAACATTTTATCAACCATAATTAGTTGTATTTCAAATAAATAATAGTTTTCCTGCAGGCACTATATAATAAACCATACGAGATAACGAAACGTACTTTTACAAGCTGTAAATCAGTCCTCCCCCAATTGGGGGAGTTAGAGGGGGCTTTTTTCTCCCCAATTCGCAGAAGCCAAAGGCGCTTTACCTCTTCTCAAATACGATTGTAAACGTGGTTCCGTTGCCTAATTCGGTTTCAACATGAAGTTTGGCATTATTTTCTTTAACAAAGCCACAGACCAACTGCATACCTAAACCTACACCTTTTTCGTTTTGTGTACCGTGGGTACTGTTAATTATATTGAAGTCGAAGAGTTTATCTTTTTGTTCCTTTGTCATACCAACCCCTGTATCTGTTATTTTAAGTATAGTATGCAGAGTTGAATCTTCTGCAGATATGGTAACAGAACCTCCTGCCGGTGTAAACTTAATGGCATTATTTAGCAGGTTACGGAGGGCTATGGAGAGTTTAACCCTATCTACAAACAGCGTTACCGAAGGTTGTATTTGGATACTTACGGCAATATTCTTTTTATTGGAAACATGTTGTAAATGATCGGCCTCCATTAGAGCCACATCTTTTAGGTTTACGGTTGTAGGTACCGACTCTTGAGTGCCCATTTGGTTTACACCCCATTGTAACAGGTTATCCAGTAAATCGAGTAAATTAGCTGAGGATGATTTAAGTTCTTTGCCGAGTATTAAGAGTTTATCTATATCATTATGCTCTGAACATATTTCGATTACCTCGGCATAACTGTGAAAGGTGGCCAGCGGACTGCGTAAATCGTGGGATAAGATGGAGAAAAACTTGTTTTTTGTAGCATTGGCAATTTCAAGTTCTTTACGCTGTTGCTCTAATAGTATATTGGTTTTACGACGCTCACGACTGATTTTTAAGATGATAAAAACCAATACCATTAATAAAACCAACACCGATATGGCACTTATGGCAATAATTAAATAGCGGTTTTTATAGGCCTTTTCCTCATCTACTTCCTTTTGTTTTTGGGCAACCTCATATTTGGTATGCAGGTTGGCTATTTTACGTATGGTTTCTTCGTTATTGATACTATCACGGTAAGCAACGTATTGTTTGTGATGAAAAAATGCCTTTTCAAAGTCTTTTGACTGGTTATATATGGTTGATAACCTCAGGCTGGCATCGCGTATTTGTTCTTTTAAACCATGCTCCTGAGCTAACAGTAGGCTTTTATGAGCAGTTTGTTTGGCTTTGCTATATTGTTTACGTTTAAAATAAACCTCTGCTAATCCATCTAAATAAGACGATACTGCATAATTATCGCCAAGAGGTTCTAGTATTTTTATGGATTTATTTAAGTAGATTTCTGCACTATCGAGTTTATTTTGGGCGGTGTAGACAAGACCGATGTTGCCTTTGGCGTAGGCTAGACTATATATACTATTTATCTGGTTATATAACTTCTCTGCAATCTTAAATGAACTTAATGCTTTATCATAATAACAATACTTACGATAAAACTCACCCCAATTTATATAACCCCCTGCAAGATTTATTGTATCTTTTAATTTTTGAGAGATTTTAATAGTGTTTTTGTATGAAAATTCGGCTAGTTCTTTTTGTGAGTTTAAACTATAAAGATCACCGATCTTCAAAAACACAGAAGCCAAACCTTTTTCATTTCCAAGATTATAGTATATTTCTTTACTTTCTAACAAACACTCTATAGCAAGTTCTATCTCACCCCTCATGTACAAAACATTAGATTCCAGAACCTTAGCAGCAGCCTTCCATTCTTCTAAACTATTTTCATGACTTAAGCTATATATTAATTTAGAAAATTTAATTTTTTCGTTTAAATCTTTTGAATAATACGAAATATTATAACAAATCAATAATTTCTCCGTCAATTCTAATTTTTCCTTCTTTAATAAAATTTTAAGACTATCTATATTCAAGGAATTAATATTTGTACACAAAAATTGTACAACTATTAATAAGTAAATTTTATTAATTTTATTATACAACATTTTTTATGCACAAATATTTTCAATTAATTAACGAAATAAAGTCTCTTTATCTCTAATTCTATTCTGTTGGTGGTATTGGGGGCTTTGCCTCTACAACTGGATCATCAGTAATCTTACTACCATCCTTATAAATATAATCAATATTATAAGATTCTACACCTGATGCAGAGTTAGAAATTACACCTGTCCAATCAGTTGATCCGTTTTCGCTATGAGGATCTATTGAAAAAACATCCTGGCTATCTGATTTCTTATAGATATTAACTATCTTCTGAATATCACTATTTTTCATTAACTTCCAGATTACAGTACCTCCGGCTATTACCTCAGAAGTAATTGTTTTATCGTGTTCATGACCTTCATTATCTTTTAAATGAAGCACGATATCATCGCCTTTTTTAACGGCTTTAAGTTCAATAATTACGTTGTTTTCGTCCATATGATAAATGTGTATGAGACCAATAGATTATTAGGTTGTTAGGTTATTAGATCAATAGGTCATTAGAACCTTATGACTTAGTAACAACAATTACATAAAAATCTAATATAAATTTTAAGCCTTCTAAAAATAGAATTTTTAAATGTAACTGGTGTTAAGTCTGGCTATTTTTTTTTACAAATAGTTTTATAAACCTGATGAGATAACGAAAAAAACCTGTCAGGAAAATTTACATGATGCAAATGGTCTGGACAGGTTTAGGTTTTAACTTACCGGATTGCAAATCCTTGTTTTTAATGGTAAGAGGGAATTGCTTTGTAGTTGAAAGTATATTTTCGTTTATTTTAAATTGAAACACGGATCACAGATCTGCGCTAACAGGGCTTACAGCCCGTGATGTATTAAAAGCCCCCTCTAACTCCCCTTAATTGGGGAGAACTGATTTACAGCTTTTATTATATTCTCCAAGTCAGACCATTTGTACGTCCTGAAAGGACAACTCATTTCAGCCCAATGCAAAACGCAGTGACGCATTGGGTTAAAATACACAATGCCAATTGCACCCTGCATGGTGCATGGGCAATTCATTTATTATGTAATGTTTATTAATTACAACAGATCTGGTTTATATCTGTATCGTAACTGCTGCGTAATTGCTACGTAACTACTGCGGGTATACAACATATATCATTTATATATTCTTCATCTATTCTTCACAATTAATTCACTAATCAGTGAGCCTATAGTGAAGGAATAGTGAACCAATAGTGAAGGAGAAGTGATGATGACCCGCAGCAGTTACGACTATGGTACGAAGCAGGTGCGAAGCAGGTGTTAATTGTTTAAGATGTTAAAACCTGTCAGGATAATTAACGTGATGCAAATAATCCTGACAGGTTTAGGAGTCGCGTTGGGTATACAACACAAAAAAGGGTTCTCACAAAAAATGTAAGAACCCTATGCAATTTAACTATATGTAATATGAAAAAAACCTGTCAGGATTAAGAACAGAACGCCTATTAATCCTGACAGAATAAAAATCAATTCTTTCCTCCACCTAATGCTTTATACAAGTCAACTGAATAATTTAGTTGCTCCAATTTATCAGAAACCTGACTTAACTGAGCAGACAATAAACTTTGTTGTGCACTTAATACTTCAACATAATTAGCTTCACCGGCTTTTAATAGTTCTTGAGTAAAATCTACAGCATTGCTTAATGCATCAATTTGTTTGATACGTAAGCTGTTTTTATTAAGTGAAGACTTGAAGCTGAATAAAATATCCGACACTTCTTGTCCTGCAGCCAATACCGTATTTTTAAAGGTTAACAAAGCCTCTTCCTGTTGAGATTTGGCAATGGCTAAATTTCCTTTCAATTGTTTATTATAAAAAATTGGCTGAGCAATACCAGCCACAAAATTAGCTGCAATATTTTCAGGTTTAAAGAAGTCTGACAGCTCAGTACCATTATATCCTAAAAAGCCACTGCTTAATGTAATACTTGGATATAAACTTGCCTGGGCTGCATTAGTTGCTTCAAAAGCTGCTCTGAATGAAAGTTCAGCACTTAACACATCCGGACGTTTAGCCAGCAATTGAGCCGGAACACCATATTTCAACTCTGCAGGAACAGCTTGTTGACTGATTGTATTACGAGCAATATATCCAGGCGTTCTTCCTAACAAAACACTCAAAGCATTTTCTTGCTGATGAATTTGATCTTCTATGCTATAAACCGACAACTGAGTACTATATAACAAGGCATTACTTTGTTCTACAGCAGCACCGGTTGTTTGTCCGGCCTCTTTCAAAGCCTGCATTGTCAAGGCACTTTCACTCAATAACCCCACGGTTTCTTTGGTAACTCTTAACTGTTCATCCAATGACATTAAAGCATAGTACAATTGAGCAACACCAGCAATAATATTTGTTTGAACCAGGTTTTTGTACTCCATAGAATTCAACATATTGGCGTATTGCGCTTTTTTGGCACTATTTAGCTTTCCCCAGGCATCCACTTCCCACGAGGTAGTAAAACCTAAGTTTAGGGTATTTGAATTGTATCCCAACACTTTAGTATCTCCACCTTTGGAACTATATAAGGTATATTCATCCTGGGCAGCAATACTCAATGTTGGCAGTTTAGCAGCTTTAGCCATTGATACATTAGCTTCAGCCTGTTTAATACGTTCTAAAGCCACTTTCATATCCAGGTTATTATCCAAGGCTTCCTGAATCAACTGCTTTAATATGTCATCGCTAAAATATTCCTGCCACGGAATATCAGCAATAGAAGTAGAATCAGCGGCATTAAAATTATCATCCCTGATTAAATCCCTGGTATCCATATTCAAATCGGATACGTTTTTACTTGTCCGGCAAGAACTCATCCCGACAGCTATAAAAACAGCTATCAGAATGGCACTTTTACCTGTATATTTTATTTTTTTATGCATCGTATTATTGAATTTCTTTAATATCCTCGTCATCAATAGTAACAATCTTCTTTTTGCTAACTTTTTCCTGCAAACTCTGGAACATGATAAACAATGTTGGTATAATAATAACCCCAATCAATGTACCTATTAACATACCACCAATAGCACTGATACCAATTGATTTATTACCGATAGCACCAGCGCCTTTTGCTAAAGCCAATGGTAACAATCCGAATATAAATGCAAAGGAGGTCATTAAAATAGGACGCAAACGAGCAACTGCACCGCTTATAGCAGCCTTTACAATGGTCATACCCTGTTTTCGGCGCTGTAATGCATATTCAACAATAAGGATAGCGTTCTTAGCCAACAGACCAATAAGCATGATCAGTGAAATCTGAACATAAATATTATTCATAATACCTGTACCACTTACCATTGCCACAAAGATGAATACGAACACACCAGCCAAACCTACAGGTAATGATAAAATTACCGCTAATGGCAGAATGTAACTTTCGTATAGCGCTGCTAATAATAAGTAAACAAACACCAAACAAAGCACAAAAATAATAGCTGTTGTACTACTACTGTTTACCTCCTCACGAGTCATACCCGAGAAGTCGTAACCATAACCATCAGGCATATCGATAGTTTTAATAAAGTTCAACACATCGCCAGAGGTTTTTCCTGCATAATAATTTGGAATAATCGTTACTGACATAGAAGAATACAAGTTAAAACGAGTTAAGGCCTGAGGGCCGGTAACATCTTCCACGGTAATAAACTCTGAAATAGGAGCCATTGAGCCACTACCTGTTTTTACCTGTAAATAACTTAAATCATCTAATTTAGAACGATATTCAGGTGCAGCCTGAACCATAACGCGGAACTGCTTACCATACAAGTTAAAGTTAGATACATACATACTACCTATATAAGCCTGCAGGGTAGTCATAACTGTACTTAAAGTCATGCCGGCATCTTTAACCTTAGCGATATCCACATGAATTTCTTTTTGCGGGAAACGAGGGTCAAAAGTATTCATAATCATCATTGAAGTACCACTCTCTCTGATTTTATCAAGAAAGTTATTGGTCACCTCATAGAACTTATTGATGTCGCCACCGGTTTTATCCTGCATCTTTAATTCCACACCACTACTCATACCAAATCCCTGAAGTGTAGGCATTCCAAAGAACATAAAAGATGCGTCAGTAATACTATCCGTTCTTTGTTTTAATATAGCAGCCACATCTGAAGTTGTAATTTCTCTCTCGGTCCAGTCGTCCATTTTAATAATCAACGATCCATAAGAGCTACCATTACCACTTAAGAAACTCACCCCGGTAAGGTTAGTGACTGAACGTACATGAGGTATTTCACCAGCTATCTGAACCACTTTTTCAACAATACTATCCGTTCTTTCCAGAGAAGAACCCGGAGCCAGGGTAACCATACCCATTACACCACCACTATCTTCCTGGGGAACAAAACCTGCAGGAATCATATTAATAAGGAAGTAAAAGATATAACTAAACACCGCAATGATAACCACAGTAATCCAACGGTGGCTTTTTTTACCCATAAAGTTCAATGTTTTACCATACTTTTTAGTAACCGCATCAAAACCTACATTAAATACATAGTAAAAACGCTGCATAAAGTTACGATCCTTAGCTTCAGGAACATGATGCGATTTAAGGAACATGGCACATAAAGCCGGACTTAATGTTAAGGCATTAACAGCAGAGATAACAATAGAGATTGCCAATGTTAAACCAAACTGCTTAAAGAAAACACCACTGGTTCCACCAATAAAACTTACAGGAATAAACACGGCCGACATTACCAGGGTAATAGATATAATAGCAGGGGCAATTTCGCTCAACGCACTAAGTGTTGCTTTACGCGGATCTTTTTCTCCTGCATCCATATGCGAGTGAACAGCCTCAACCACTACAATGGCATCATCCACCACAATACCAATAGCCAGTACTAACGCAAAAAGGGTTAACAAGTTTATTGAAAAACCAAATACCAATAAGAAAAAGAATGTACCAATAATCGCAACCGGTACTGCAATAGCAGGAATTAGGGTAGCCCTGAAGTTTTGCAAGAACAGGAACACAACAATAAATACCAGGATAAATGCTTCGAATAAGGTATGTAATACTTTTTCTATAGATGCATTTAAGAAACTACTGGCATCCATTTCGAAACTATATTTCATACCATCAGGAAATGTTTCAGATGCTTTTGTAAGAACAGCTTTAACATCATTAATCACATCCTGGGCATTAGATCCTGCGGTTTGGGAAATACCCATAATGATGGCAGGATTTCCTTCATTTAAAGTATTCACCGAATACGACAAAGAACCCAACTCTACATCAGCAACATCTTTTAATCGTAATACCTGAGAATTTGAAGAACGAATAATAATATCTTTAAACTGCTCTTCAGTTGTTAAACGACCTGTATATTTTAAGGCATACTGAAATGTTTGATTGCTATTAGCTCCCAATTCACCTGGTGCAGCCTCAATATTCTGATCCTGCAAGGCAGCAATAACCTCTGTTGGATTCATTTGATAAGCTGCCAAAGCATCAGGCTTAAGCCAGATACGCATTGAATAATTTCTTGCCCCATATACTTCGGCACTACCAACCCCGGTAACCCTCTTAATTTGAGGAATAATATTAATATTAGCATAGTTTTGAATAAACTCACCGTCATAATCGGGATTTGTAGAAGATACTGCAATAAACAAGACATTACTACTTTGCTGTTTTTGAACCGTAACCCCAACCTGAGTAACCTCTGAAGGCAGAAGTGAAGTAGCCTGAGAAACTCTGTTTTGAACGTTCACAGTTGCAATATCAGGATCAACACCTTGCTTAAAAAATACTTCAATTCGGGCAGAACCACCGTTAGATGCTGTTGAAGTCATATAAGTCATTCCTTCAACACCATTAATAGACTCTTCCAAAGGAACGATTACACTTTTCAATACTGCCTCGGCATTAGCCCCACTATATGTTGTTTCGACCCTTACTGTTGGAGGGGCAATATTTGGATATTGCTCAACTGGTAATGTAGCAATACCAATAACACCCAACACTACAAATAATATAGATATTACCGTAGATAATACGGGACGTTCTATAAATGTTTTTAACATTAGCTTTTTCTTTTAATTATTGAATCTGAATTTCCATACCATTCTTAAGAGATGAAATACCATCGGTAACAATTTTATCTCCGGCATTTAAACCCTCTAACACTGCATAATTTTTACCATCAGGAGTAGATTCAACGGTAATTACTTTTTGAGCAGTTTTATTCCCGTCCAAAGTATAAACCAACACTTTATTTTGTTGTGCAAAAGTGGCTTTTTGAGGAATAACAAATACATTTGTAAGTTCTGTTGGAATAATAATTTTACCACTGGTTCCGCTTCTTAATAAGCCATGAGGATTGCTAAAAACAGCTCTGAAATTTACGGCTCCTGTTTCAGCATCCACTACACCAGAGATGGTTTCTATTCTTCCCTCTTGCTCATATTCACTTCCATCGGCTAAAATTAATTTTACTGATGGCATCTTTTCTATTTTTTCAGCCTGGGTATCACCCTCCCATTGGCGCATAAACTCTAATAACTCTTTTTCATTCATTGAAAAGTATGCTACTACTTTGTCGGTATTGGCAATGTTTGTTAAAACACTTGAACTATTAACCAATGAACCAATACGGTATGTTAAAGTACCCACAGTTCCGTTAATAGGACTGGTCACTGTAGTCCAGCTTAAAGAAGCCTTGGCTTTATCAAGATTGGCTTTAGCTGAATTAAAAGCATTTTCATATGACTTAAGCAACACCTCACTGATAATACCTTTTTGAGCCAAAGGGCGCATACGTTCAACATCTAATTGCGCTGTATTGTAACTTGCCTGAGCCGTTTGCAGGGTTTGCACTGATGATGGCGAATTGATTTTAAAAAGAGGGGTTCCCTTTTTAACTACCGATCCTTCATCAACGTACACAGCTTCAATAAAGCCATCGACTCTTGGTTTAATTTCAATATCAACCTGACCTTTTAAAACAGTTGGGTATACAGAGTGTAACTCTACACTTTTAGCCACCATCTCTGTAACAGGATATGTTTTTGCGGATTTAACAGCATCTGTTGTCTGTGCTTTTTTACCACAAGAAACCAATAAAAGAAGCCCAAGAGCTCCTGTTGTAATCTTCTGTAAATTCATAGTATAATTATTATATATTCTCATCGTTGTTTTTACAATAGTTTATATTAGCAACTGTTGTTATAATTTCATGATTTCAATCCTATTTTAGATTGAATATGGTCAAACACTTTATAAAAAGTAGAAATCTCTTCCTCTGTTAAGCCTTCCATCAAACTAAGCGTTATTTCCTGGTCACAAGCTATGGTCAGCTCAGTATAATCAAAACCTTTTTTTGTCAGCGTTATAATATTTCTTCTCCTGTCATTAGGATCTGTGCTGCGTACCAATAAACCATCTTTTTCGAGCACATCAATCATCCTGAGTACAACCGATTTATCTTTTTTCATAATCTCAGCAATATCCTGTTGCACGGGAGCTTCTTTTTCACAAAACCTAAGCACCAGTAAAACAACCATTTGATCAAAACTATAATCAATCCCTTTTTCCTTTTGCAGATCAGCAATCAACTTTGGAAAAATAGATTTTATAGCTCCTATTGTCATTCCTAATGGCTTGACTTCAACTTTCATTTTTAACTATTTTAGTTTACAACCCAATTTTATAAGACCTTATGAATCGAATACAATCATGTTCTTATAAAACAGATGCAAATTAAAACACAACTGTTGACGTTTGCAACTGTTGAAAATACCTTTTAATTTTTCTTAACAAACGGATACAAAATTATGCAGAGGGTATATTTAAACAAGTATTATAAACTTTAAACGAATAATTTAATATTTGACACGAAATAATATGAACCTGAAATAAAAAAATCACATATAGTTGAACAAACTGCAGAATAACAGACTCACTAAAAACAAAAAAGCCACAAGCTTAAATACTTGTGGCTATACAACTATATTCTATTAAAACTATTAATCTGAGTTCTATTAAAATTTCATGTCGAGCTCGGGATATTACTTATCTAAAACATACTTTAATCTGAGATAATGTTCCTTAATCACCGACATGGTACTATCGGTATCAAAAACAGAGTTTAAGCCTTGTTCTTCCTGAGGAGGATCACCCATTAAATCATCACCATTACTCCACATAGGATCTTCTTTTAAGTGACGACCAAAACCACCAAAAGCCCAAAAGTTACTACCTGCTAACACATCCCCTTTTTTAGCACTTTGCTCTACTTTTGCAAATGCATGACTGTAATATTTATCACGTGCTGTAGTTCCATCTTCAGTATTAAACTGATGATGGTCACGTGGTAAACCAAACTCTTCAAACACGATTGGCTTATCAAGTTCTTTAGCTACCTGCATATGCAATTCCATATAATTATCAGTAAGCACTATTGCTGAATCCAATGTTTCTGATATTCTTTCGCAATCGATCCATTGCCAGTTTTTAGGCCATATATGCATGGTTAAATAATCAACACTACTATAACTATGTATTGTTTTAAAAAGCTCCAGATCCTGCTCACACCCATGCTTGCCTTCTGTACCTGTTGTAACCAAATGATTCGGATCCAGAGCCTTTATATAATCTGCCGTATTTTTCACCCATTTTGCAAAATTCTCTTTATTCTCTTCAGACAAAGCACGAGGCTCATTGGCGAGTTCCCAGGTCATAATTGTAGGATCATCAGTATATTTTAATCCATTGTACTTATTAGTCCGCGAAAGCATATATTTAATATGGTCACGATACAATTTCTGACACGAGTCACTGGCATGAAACTGTGAACAATAGGCCATAAACTCAGGCCAGCTATGCGGTTTAATATTTGGATAAGGGATTTGGCCATACCCGCACCAATTCAGATATTGACCATATCCACCCGACCATTCCCAGGTATTATTCAGATACAAAACAGCCTGCATCTTTCTTTTACTCATCTCGTAGAGTAAAAAATCCAGGCCATCCAACAGCGTGTCGTTATATACGCCCGGTTCTAACTGCAAAGCAGGGGTCACTCTAAAAGGTTCATTATTTGGACCCTCAGCTCCTGCTAAAATGCGCAAGTTTTTGATTCCAACATGTTGCATCAGATCAAGTTCTTTTTTTAATCTTTCTCTATCACCACCTTCTCCGGTAGAAGCTAAAATTCCACCATACCAATAGTTAGTTCCAACAAAATAGTAAGGTTTATTGTTCCTGATAAACTGATGTCCTTTTCGGGTTACAAAACTGCTTTGTTCTGATTGCTTTGGATTACATCCTGTAATGACGAGCAATATTAAAACGGATATGTAGGTTATGCTTTTCATAATGCAATAATTATTTGTACTTAGTACTTAGTTCCTAGTTTCTAGTTGTTAGTTGTTAGTTGTTAGTTCCTAGTTTCTAGTTATTAGTTCTTAGTTCTTAGTTTTTAGTTCTTAGTTCTTAGTTCTTAGTTCTTAGTGATCACCAGACGCTGACAGGTATAAATTTACAGCTTGGTAAAAAAGCTGTCAGGTCTTAGGATTTTCGTATTTCATTAAGCTCCGCATTGACTTTTTCCATATACGAATCACTTAGTTTATAAATATATACAAAAAGAACTGATAAGGCTGCTCCAATAGCCGGGAACACACTTAACATCAAACGTAAGGCATTTTGTGTTTCTTCTGTTTGAACCACATCAGCTTTAAAACCATACAGTGCCAATAGCCAACCGGTGACTGCCCCCCCTAAAGTCCACCCAAACTTTTGCGACATAGAAGACGACGAGAAAATTAAGCCGGTGGCTCTTCTTCCTGTTTTCCACTCTGAATAATCAGCAATATCAGCATACATTGACCACAGAAGAGGGAAAATACTTCCAGCACAAACACTAATCATAAACTGAAAAACAAAAATCAAGACCACAGAACTTCTATCAAAGAAATAGAAAATAAGGCTAAACACAGAGGCCAGTACCATAGCCATCAAAAAAGTATGACGCTTACCAAACCTATCAGAAACAGGCTTTGCTATAATAACGCCAACAATATTGGCTGCCTGACCAATAACCAAAAAAATGGTACTCAATGCAATGGGCAATGAAAATCCTAAAAAGTTCATATCTATTGCATCTTCTTTTTGAATAAAATAGCGAAAATAATATATGGCAGCACCATCTCTGATAGAGTTAAATATTAAAGCAGAAACACCTGCACCAAGCAAAATAAACCAAGGACCATTTTTTAGCAAATCCTTCAGATCATTCTTTACTGAAGTTTTTTCTTCATGTATAGGTTTTACCCGCTCTTTAGTCCAGGAAAAAGTAAGCAGGAAAAACACAATTGCAACTACTGCGATGATCATTACAGCTTTTTGTGTTCCTTTTTTATAATCTACCTGATTTAAAGCTACATCTTTAATATCAAAATCATGAATAGCATTTGAAACAGCCACTATTTTTAAATTGCCAAAATCAGATGAAACAAAGTCTCCATTATATACATCCTTCAATTTAATTTTCAAACTACTCCATGCCCCATCCCTTTTTAAACCGTATGCATTATCGCTACCGGCCATTGAAATAAACTTTGACTTTTGACCACCACCAGAAATAAAACCTATTTGTAACTCTTCATCACTATTGGTTTTCACTTTCATATTTAAAACCAATAAAGAATCAACCGTTTCCAATTCAGAATCTGTCTGGTCAATAGAATACACCCAGGTATTTTCCTGATTTATATTTTGAGAAATAAAAAGAGCCTCGTTTGATTTAACATAGCTATTTACAGTATTTGATCCAAATGTATCGAACAAGGGCTGAAAAGTGGCCAGCACAAGAATACTTCCTGCAAAAGCAAATACCATCCTGAAGGTTGACAAGGTTGTTCTTTGTTTTGAATCAGGGGTCATTACTCCCATCAATGCAGCATAAGGAACATTAACCCCGGTATACACCATCATCATAACAGTATAAGTCACATAAGCATATACAATTTTACCTGTTGTTCCAAGGTCGGGAGTAGAAAACAGTAACACGCCTATCACACCAAACGGAATAGCCAGCCATAATAAATAAGGCCTGAATTTTCCCCAGCGACTCTTGGTTCTGTCAGCAAGAACCCCCATAATAGGGTCATTTGCTGCATCCCAAATGCGCGTTAACAGAAACATTGTTCCAGCAGCTGCTGCAGGAATTCCAAAAACATCTGTATAAAAAAACAACAGATACATGGAAAACAATTTCCAGAACATGGAAGAAGCTGCATCCCCTAATCCATACCCTATTTTTTCTTTAATATTTAGTTTGTAGTTCATTTTCATAATTTATTTTAAGCACCTCTCAATCTCCCCAAAAGGGAGATAAAAGCCCCCTCTAACTCCCCCAAAAAGGGAGATAAAAGCCCCTTCTAACTCCCCCAATTGGGGGAGAATTGATTTACAGCTTGTTAATAAAACACCAGACGCTGACAGGTTTAAATTTACAGCTTGGTATTATACGCTGTCAGGTCTTACTTTTATTTAAAATAGTGATGACTTCCATTAAAGCACGGCTGTTATGATACGGGCATTTCCAAAAGCCGAGTTTAACATCATGCGTAAGCGGATTTCCTTTAGCATCAACACGCCAGAACCACTCACCATTTTGTTTGTCAATCATTTTTTCTTTGATAAAAGACCAGGTTTTAACCATTGTCTTATAATACTTTTCTTCCCCTGTTATATCCCAGGCATAAGCCAATCCAACCATAGCCTCAGCCTGAGGCCACCAATGTTTATCATCATCCAGGTGATCATGTTCCTTTTCGTTATAAACAGAACCATCATTCACCATCCCCTCCTTTATGGTAACATCAACCATTCTAATGCAAATATTTTTTACCTTCTGCAGAATATCTTTATCTCCTAATTCGTGAGCTGCCTCATATAAAAGCCAGGCTCCTTCAATATCATGTCCATACGATGTGATTGCCGATTTAACAGTCCAGTCATAATCAAAAAACAATTCAAAATGAGCAGTATTCTGATTTATGATATGATTATTAAAGACTTCAATCAATGAAAATATCCTATCTTTTAACTGATCGTTTTTCCATACACGATAAAGATTGGTATAAGGTTTGAGAATATGTAAATGTGTATTCATTGATTTTGGTTCATTGGCATCCTTATCACTCAAACGCATATCTTCCAATACATTCCAATCCCGGGATAATGCCTCTACATATCCTCCAAACTTAGTATCATAACTATTCTTTTCTATCAATTCAAATAGCTTTTGTGCATATTCCAATACCAAATGATTACCTGTTGCTTTATAAAATTCAGACAAGCCATAAATACCAAATCCCTGGGCATAGATTTGCTTTCGATCAGAGACGACCTTTCCCGAAGGACTCACGGACCAATACAGTCCGCCAAAAATCTTTATCCCAGAATTTTTCAATAAGGTAATGATAGGCTCTATAAGCTATTTTCAGATAATCATGATTTTCAGAAAAGTTATAAGCTGCAGAAAAAGTCCATAAAATACGGGCATTTAACACAGCTCCTTTTTCAACACCAGGTACTAAATTATTATAAAAATCACGTTCCCCAACAAATCCTCCTAAATTATTATCCAAAGAATTGTCAGTCCAATACCGTAAAAGAAGGGAGAATTCCTCTCCCATCTCATTTACTAATTGATCTATGTTTATGTAAGGGCTGACCATTTTCATTCTTATCAATTTTTATCTATTAAATCATTTATTCTTTGTACCGAAGCAGCTGATCTGAATTCATCTTCGGGAGTATTCATACAATAATCCACCAGCTGATCCACTGTTGAGGTTGCAATATGCATCCTTGTATCTGATGATGCGTAATAAATATATACTTTTCCATCATCATCACAAATCCATCCATTAGCAAAAAGAACATTTGACACATCACCAACCCGTTCTTCTTTTAATGGCCCCATAAAATGTCCGGCAGGCTTATGAATCACTTTCCAGGGTTTTTCAAGATCTGTCATAAACATATAAAGCGTATATCTAAGACCTGCAGCAGTATTTCGTACACCATGAGCCAACTGCAACCAACCTTTTTCAGTTTTTATCGGGGCAGGACCCAAACCATTCTTTACTTCATAGATGGTATGATATGTTTTAGGATCAACAATAACTTCATCTTTGACTTCGGCATTTTCAATGGTTTCTGACAAACCAAAGCCAATACCTCCACCAGAACCGGTATCAATAAAACCATCCTGGGGACGGGTATAAAATGCATATTTCCCATCAATAAAATGAGGGAATAAAACAGCATTACGCTGCTGACCTGCATGACTAATTAAATCCGGTAAGCGTTCCCAGGATACCATATCTTTAGTACGGGCAATACCTGCGGCAGCCACGGCGCTACTGGTATCACCTGACGAAGCATCAGGATCTTTACGTTCGGAGCAAAAACACCATAAATAAACCCATCATCATGTTGCGTTACTCTCATATCGTAGATATTGATATCCGGGTCATCTGTTTCGGGCATAGTAAGTGGACGATCCCAAAACCTAAAATTATCCACGCCATTAGGACTTTCTGCTACTGCAAAAAATGATTTGCGATCATTTCCTTCAGTTCTAACCACCAATAAATACTTACCATTTAATTTAATAGCACCTGAATTCATAGTAGCATTGAAGCCGATACGCTCCATAAAAAATGGATTTGTTTCTTTATTATAATCAAAACGCCATTTTAAAGGCACATGATCACGTGTTAAAACAGGATTTTTATATCTGCTAAAAATGCCATTTGTACTAAACAACTCCTCATTAGGTTTTGACAAGAGCGCTTCATGCTCTTTTTCAATCCTTATTTTTCTTTCTTCAAATAAATTATTCAACATCTAATTTTCTTTTATGTGTTAGTTGTGGTGGTAGTTTTACCTGGATACTCTATTTGTTTTTTTTGAAACGAAATTCGAAAACCATACGACACAGTATATCCAAAACACAGAAAGTGTTCTACATTAGGTCAGCAACATCCTCACCCTACTCAAAGTAAAACTTTAAAACTTTAAATAAACTCAGTACTCTATATCTTCACACTCATTATTTCAAACACCGGTTAGCTTTATTATCATTAAAGTCTTTTAACAACCAAATATTTGATTTAGATAAAAATTCTATCGCATTAGCTTCGGATGGATGTCCTTCATAGGCAAAGAAATGATGCTTTTTAGGATCATTTCTCCAGAGCAGTACATAGCTAATATGATTTGCTATACTATCAGGCTCCATGGCTTTATAAAGCTTTTCTGTAAACCACTTTGCATCAGTAACATTCTCACACCCTGTTTCGGTAAAAGCCGCCGGTTTATTTTTTTCTTTAGCAGCTTCAATCATAACGCTGAGGTTTTGCCGGGTGGTTTCAACCCAATTTTCCATACCCGGCCATTCGTAAATATCTACAACCCAACATATCAACCACATCATCTCCTGGATACCATACTAAATACTCTTCTTTTGTTGAAAGTCCACCATTAGGAGAATAACAAACCAGCATATTATGCAAACCTTTTATATTTTTAAGGTAGTCGATTGTAAAACGAAATAATTGTTTATACTCTTCAGGTGTAGTTGTTTTAGTACCCCACCAAAACCAATTTTCCATTCATTTCATGCCAAGGCCTAAATATAAATTCAAGCGGTTTCCCTTGTGAATTTTTTAATGATAATAAGAAATCACCTATTCGATTTAATTCATTAATAAACTCCGCATGATATTCGCCCTGAGGCAGAATATGTTCAACTACTGATGTATCGGTATACCATGAGTTTTTTCCGGTAACGATAGAATACGGATGCCAACTAAAAGTATTTACACCACCCATGTTATCAGCTTGAATTACCAACTTTCTCATAACATCAAAAGGAACAGAATCAAGGTTTACCTCATCACCTCTTTCAAGTCCTCCTAAATCCCATCCGAATACTGCGGGATAATCGCCTGCCACTCTTTTAACATCAGATTCCCCATCGATATATTTCCAGTTTTGTCCATATGCAAGGTCATCCTGATGTCCGAATAAGATACCTTTATCCTGCGATGTCCAAAATGTTTCAATTAACGATTTTGAATTTTGCTCTTTGGACTTACGTGAACCACAGTTCATCAGAAAAACTGAAATTAAAGGAATGATAAAATACGTTTTGTTCATTTGCTTTTGTTCTGTACTGTTATATGTTTTATTTTAAATCGGGCATTTGATCACGAGTAATTACATAATCCTGATTAAAAGCATCAATCCACCATGCTGCAGGAGCATGACCATGTTCTGTCTTTTCAAATTCACTACCAGAGGTATACAGAGTTCTGTCATAATCATACCATGGCATAAAATAGCTCCATCTGGCACCACTGATCCATTCTTCACTAACCTCAGCAACGGTACCACATTCGCTTAATGCTATCATTTTATTTGGATAAGTTTCCTGTATAGAATTAAACTCTTCAGCAATTGAAGATGCATCTGTTTCATTATAAATATCTCTACCTACAATATCCACATAATCATCTCCGGGATAAAAATCATCATCCCCCGTTTGCGTTGTCCACACCCATATTAAATTATTGATTCCCTTATTTTTAAAGTAATTGAACACATAAACCCAAAGGCTCTTATAAGTTTCTGCTCCATCAGCTCCCCACCAAAACCATGCAGTACCACCGTTATACTCATATATATTACCGGCAGCCTCATGTAATGGTCGCCATATTAAAGGGATATTTTTATTCTGCAATAACAAAATATAATCAGCTATTTTCTCAAGGTCGGCTTTAATCACAGTATTCTCCCATGTTCCGTCAATTAATGCATCTGCGGCATCAAAAGTCGTTTCCGAAGGTTGATAAGTATAGCTATTCACCCTCAGTATCTCCGTCATAACGAGGTACAATCCAATGCCACCCCGCACTGGCTATACCATTATTATTCCACCCAATCCTCAACAACAGAGATATCCGAATAATCAATCCAGTTTGCTGGAGATGCTGCTAAATGAATATAATCAAACGTAGCAACAGCAGGATATTTCCCGGTATGATATTTTACCCATTCTGCTTCATTGACATTCCAATTTACATTGGCCATTGTGGCTGAAACAATCTTCTCACCATAATTATCTAAAAGAAAGTCATAAACATTTTGAGTTTGTTCTGCAGGATTTTCTGTAACAAGGGTGGTTGATATATTTAACTGAACGGCATCTTTCGTTGAGAAACTTATTCTTATTTCCGAGGTTTCCACTTTGGTAGCCCCATAATCACACCACGCGGAATCACCAGTTCATAAGTATTAGATTCCTGTAGCCCCGAAGCTTCTATTTTAGTTCTTGTAAATTAGCCACTATATTGTCAATATTCGCATTACCAATAGTAACTAAAGAATGTTTTGATGAAGGTGAGGTAATATTCTGATCAAAAGTTAAAGTAATCGTAATATCACCTTTAGAAATACCTGTTGCTCCATCTCCAGGTGTTGAGCTTATTAACACTGGAGCATCAAGTGTATCTACAACTCCATGCCATCGTCATTACTGCAGGAAATAAATAATAAAATAAATCCCAATAATCCTACCCCCAATCTATCATGAAATTTTATTTTAGAGATAGCTTTCTCCATAAGAGAAAGCTATCTTAAATTTAAAAACTATGTTCTTTATTAATCTTCTGGTTAAATATTATTAATCGCCACCTGAGTCAATGTCAGGTTTGCTCCCGTTATCACAAGTCCTCCATTTGCAACCAGGTCATCAATATCAGCTTGTGTTAGCGTGTAGGTTCCCCTGGGTATCTGACGGGCCAAAATCAATTTGACCAGAACCCTCTGTAGTAAATTTCCCCAACTATTGCCATGACGAAGAGACAGACATCCCCAATCATTACCATCATTCATTGTAAATGAGAAGTACAGCGTCTGACCAGCTTTGGCGGTTGACCAATCATAACCTCCCCAAGCTAAATCCTGGTTTCCTTGCCAGTTTCCAATATCAAATAAACCTTCCCAAATAGCTGTTGGGGCAGAGTAGTCGATAATGATAGATACTTTAGAGAAAATCAAATCAGAACCCTGGATAATAATACCAGCACCTGCAAAATCGCCTTCTACAGCTTGATTTGCACTTATTTGGTTCAACATATCCGCAGTAAGCTCCACATCATAATAACGCTCTGTATTTGTTACATTCCACCAATCATATTCTGCAACATCAGAAGGTACAAACGTAAAGAACGATCCCCATTGCCCATCATTAACCTGTGCCTGCGCCCAAGCTCCATTATTGTCTGTAAAGTAGAATCTCATTTTGCTTCCTGATGGGACATCTGTAAAGGCAGATGCAGGTAAAACAACCCGTCCACCATCTGACCATGTAATCATAAGTGGTCCATCGGCCCAGATAACATTTTCAACAATACCACTTGACACAACCGAAATTGTATATGTATTTTCTGTTGTTCCCGAAACAAGTGTAAGAGTATTATCTCCAACTCTTATACCTACTGAAACATAAAGTTTATCACCTACTACCAAGTATTTTGTCGACTCTCCATTTATCAACACATCGGTAAGATTAACTCCATTAATAATTGTTGCACTGAACAAATTACCTACAGTAGTGTTTCTGAATCAAATTCCACAATGGCACAGAAAGTAAATGCGTTAATAGATATGCTCCCTGCAGCCACAGTTTCACCATTATCCATTACTAATGTTACATCACCAGTTTCTGCTGCCAGTGGAACTACAACACTAAATCCATCTGTTGTAGCAGTTGCTTCAGCTTCTATGTCGCCAAACATAACTGTTTTAACACGACTACCTAAAGTAGAAAACAATAGTTAACTCATCCAGCGGAGTCGCATCAGATGGTAAAGTAGCAACAGGCTTTGTAGTCACAAAATCATCCACAGTAACTGTTGTACCATTGTCGGTAGTCAATATAATAGCTCCACTCTGAGCTGCTTCTGTTACTTCCAGATTTAGTTTTCCATCAACTAACGTTACAGATACAGGATCTGCACCAGTGAATGCAGCTGTAGCTATCAAGTCTAAATCAGTACCTGCAATAACAACCGTTTCACCCACACCATAGGAATCCTCAACATCTTCAATAGCAGCCGTAGGTTCTATAAGCGTAATTTCTCCAACTGCAATTTCAATACCCGAAGGTAAAACAGATATCACATCTCCACTTGTAGCATTGGTTGGTACTGTAACAACAATACTTGTTGTGCTTTGACTAACAAATTCAGTTACCTCAACGTCTCCACCAAATGTAAGACTGGTTATCAGGTCAAGATCTGTTCCTGTGATGGTTAAATCAGTACCCCGGCTTAACAGGATTTGGAGCAACTTCAGAAACAACAGGAATTACAATACCTAGTTCTTCTTCCGAATAAATAATAATAGGATCTTCAGCTCCGTTTGACAGCGCAATTTTACCTGTTTGCGCTTCTGCAGGCACAATTAACTTAATTTCTTTACGGGATTTACTTACAAAGTCAACACTGTCTACCACTACCCTGTCTGTAAAAATAAACTCTGCAACTCTGTTCAAATAATCACCTGTTAAGGTTAATTCAGCACCTGGTTTTACTGTAGCCACAGCAAAGGCATCCATTGAAATTGGTTCGCTAAAACCAATTGGAGTTTTAGTTGTAATTGTACCTCCTGAGTAATTTAGTTGCAAATACCCTTCTTCGGCATCTTGAGGAACAATTAATTTTATACTGTTAGCGGTATGCTCAGTAAAATCAGCACCTGAAAGTGTAATTCCATCAGGAATGACAACGGAGGTAACATCATCTAAATTATTACCTATAAATCTTAATTCTGCACCCCTTTGTATGGGCATTGGTCCGAAACTCAGCAACTCGGTTTCATTACTTCCTCCCTCATCATCATCATCACACGATGTGAGAGTAAGAGTTAGTCCGAATAATCCTATTATAAATACCAGGATTGCAGACTCTATTTTATTAATATATTTTATATACATCATAATTAATTTTAGTAAGGATTACTACAATGGAACAATTCTGATATTATCAATACACATATTAACCGTACAATCTTCACCATCAACACCTCCATGATATACGAAGAAAGTTAATCCACCAAGAAAATCATTTGTTAACGTACCTTCAGAGGCCTTACCATCTTTATCATAAATAAAATCACTCAATGGGATTGAAACAGTTTCCCAACCATCTGTCATATAACTACCTTCGCTCACCCAAGGCATCCACAAACCACGAGGAAAATCTTTACTCAGATATGTTTTTGTTGCATCGTCATTGGCAACGTATTCATTAGAACCATAAACTGAATAAGGTGTAAAAATCATTTGTAATGCACTTGCACTCCATGGTTCCAGGATATTAATTTCAAACTTTAATACAGCCTCACTTAAATCTCCTTCATAAAAAGGAACATTAGCTCTTCCATTGGATTGATTCCAGAGATTGAAAGCGAATTTATCCTCATCCCAAAGAGATCCGGCTTCACCAGTCATTTCTCCATAAAAGTGAACATAATTACCACTGACTCCTTCAGGATCAGAATTAGCGATTACACCAGACCTCCAGCCTCCGGCGGCATCCAGATTATCCCAATCTAAAATATAATTACGATCATCTCTAAAAATAGAATGTAGAACGTGTTGATCCATAAATACTTTTCACTGTAACAGGACCTACACCTGCTCCCTCTGGCACAACAACAGTAACCTCATCATAATCCTCACTAACACTGACCACCTCAGCTTCGATATTTCCCGGGAAGAAAACCTGTAAAGGAACATTAGAATCATCTATGAGGTAATTACCTTTAATAACAGCTTCATCTCCATCTTCTACAAACTCACATAGCATTGACTTAGGAGCCGGAGCAGGAACTGTAACATTAAAATCATACTCAACTGTTTTATCTCCTGCTTTCATATAAATTTTATCTGTTACATCTTCCGGTATTTCATTCGGAATTGTAACAAACATTGCATTTGACGTCATAAAGCTTGTATTTAAGTAGGCCTCTTTATCATTAAACCACAGTTCTGTAATACTGGTTAAATTTTCACCTATCAGTGCAATAGTTTGATTTAAAGATGCACTAACAATTAAGGAATCTGACTTATCAGGATCTGATATCCTAATATAATCTATAGATGGAACACCTCCTGTTACTTCATATTCATCGGGGTATTCATCACATGATTGAAATGTTATTCCGACAGTTGCGATCATCATAACAAACAATACTGCAAATAAATGTTTTATATTATTTTTCATATGTCTTTAATTTGCTTTTAATTGCCATATGGAACTCGCCAATTTAGTCATCCTCTTGTGCGAGAATACTTTCTCATGGCTCATTTCATCTGTCTAAATTTTCTTTCTATTTATACAATAAGATTCTTCAGAAGAAAAAAACAATGTTCCTGCAATGAATCCTATTTTAGAAATTAATAACCAATTGTACTAAAATCAAATTCTACCGGATCATCCATCAAGCCAGGATTTAGAGATAAATCAACTTCCGGAAATGGAATAGTAAAATCCTCATCAGTGATTCCGGTAGCAAAAAGGTCGTTTATTTCAAGGTTAGACGCATCCTCATAATCATAGAAATCATCCAAACCCGACCAATATCCTCTTTGCTGACTGGCAATTATAGACTTAGCTTTTTCGGGGTTATAATAATGCAACCTTACCATATCATACCATCTGTCGCCCTCCAATGCCAATTCCAATCGGCGCTCCTTATAAATATCATCAAAGTTAAAACTTGCAACTGGCTCATAATTATCCTGCAAAGCTCTTTCTCTCACAGCATTATATGCACTTAAAGCTCCGACATCAGAAGTAGAACTACTATTTCCCAAAACAGCTTCGGCATAAACCAGATAAACATCTGCTAAACGAAGTATATGAGTGCTCAATGGTGTGCTCATCCTGTCCAAAGCATCATAACCTTGCGCCTCAGCATCAGCTAAACGCCCCACAATATGCTTGGCACAATTTGATCCTGTTCCACTGGCAAAGGCCAAAGCACCACTATATTGTCCATCAGAAGCATTATCCCAGTTATAATCAAAACCACCAAATTCAACCCAAAACTGATCATAATGGTCACCCACCATCATTATTGTAGCCTTACGTCGTGTGTCAGTATTTTTTCTGGTCAGACTACCTGCACTTTCTCCAAATGCTGATTGTAAATCAATGGTTGGATACACCCAATTACCCCAGGATTGTACTGCATCAGAAAAATTTGTCAGGGATAAATCAGACTGCAAAGAGTTTTGACAGGTCCATTGTGAACCAACTGTCCAGTGCCAGGCGATTAAACTCTCATCAGAGAAATTACATTTTAGCTGGAAAATATCTTCATAATTGGGTTCTAAAATACGACCACTTTCGTCAATAACCTTTTTTGCATAATAAGCTGCATTAGAAAGATCCTCTTCACTACGAGATCCGCTCATTCCATACCCTGATTTTGTTAAATATACTTTTGCCAACAGACCATAAGCACTGTATTTATCTATACGGCCGGTTCTGTTTTCCTCAGGCAATAATTCAATGGCATCTTCAAGTATATAAATAATATACTGATATACATCTTCTACCCTGTTACGCTTTAAAGTTGCCGATGTATTACTTGAAATAATTTCAGCATTGTCATGAATAATAGGTACCGCACCAAAACATCTTACCAAATAAAAGTAAGACATGGCTTTCCACACCATAGCTTCGCCTTTTACTGTGTTTTTAACTGTTTGTGAAACATCAGCACTTGATTTCATATCCACATTTTGAATAACCCCATTACAATAAGCATTCACAGACCATAGCGAAGCAGATGCATTGGCTATATCGGTATCAGAATTATTTAACGTAAAATTGGTATATCCATCAGCACTATCAAAAATAATATTACCGGATAAAACATCTCCAATTTTCATAAACCCGCGTTGAAAATCGTACCAGGGAGAATTGTAAATCGAGTTTACTGCCTGATACACCTGTTCATCGTTTTGATAGAAAGTATCTATGGTATAAGAATCCTCAGACGGTTTATTTAAAAAATCATCGCATGAAACCGTTAATCCAACACCAATAAAAACTATTAAAAATTTTATTATATTATATTTTTTCATCGTAATTACTTTTTAGAATGACACATTTAAACCGAAAGTAAATACCTGTGGCGAAGGATATCGACCATTATCCAACCCAAAAACATTGGAGCTCTGGGTACTTGCACCTACTTCAGGATCAAAACCTGAATAATCTGTAAATGTCACCAGGTTCTCGATACTTGCAAATACCCTTGCATTACTTAAGTGCACTTTTTCAATAAGTGTTTTAGGGAAAGTATAACCCAGTGTTATATTCTTAATCCTGATAAAAGAACCATCCTCAATATACCTGTCTGAAATACGGTCATTGTCATTAGGATCCTGTCCGGTAGCTCTTGGTATATTGGTATTGGGGTTGATCAGACGCACATTACTTATGTCATTTAAGCTAGTACCCTCAATACTTGGATCTATCAACTCAAGACGAGCTCTTTTTTTAACGACTGCCAACTGGTTGGTAAATTCACTTTTCATATTTGAAAGGCTTATCGCTGTATAATTCATCACATCATTACCATAAGAACCATTGATAAATACTGATAAATCAAAATTCTTATATGAGAATGTATTGTTTAAGCCAAAAGTAAAATCAGGCATTGGTGAACCGATATTTGTTCGGTCATAAGAATTTATTACTCCATCTGGTTTTCCATCAGGGCCACTTATATCTTTAAATTTAAGGTCACCAATATAGGTAGTACTATTAATATCAAACGATTCGCCATCATTTGGGTATCCATCTTGTACCGGACTACTCTGCAAATCTTCCAGGCTCTGATATACGCCATCGGTAACATATCCATAAAAATTAAACAACGGATCTCCAACTTCAGAAAGCGAAACAACATCACTCCATTGTCCATAACCTTCGAGGTGAGCAGATGGAGTTCCATCTAATGCCACTAACTTATTTTTATTAAAGGAAATCTGGAAATCGGTATCCCAGGTAAAAGCCCTCTTAAAATTATGTGTAGTTAATGAAATCTCTAAACCTTTGTTATTGATCTCACCAAAGTTACCCCAAGGTGCCGCTAAAGCACTGGAAGAATTACCACGTGTACCCATATAGGAAGGTAATTGCATATCCATTAACATATCATTAGAGGTTTTATCATACACTTCAACCACTAAATCAGCAACATCCATTATAGACAGATCCAATCCTATATTAAATTGCTCTTGTTTCTCCCATTTAATATATGGGTTAGAAATATTTGTTTGACGATATCCAGCACCTAAACCGGTTTCCATTTTAGAGATACTAGCTCCCCATAAATAACCATCTATATCCTGGTTTCCAACCTGTCCCCAACCAAAGCGCAATTTGGCATTACTCAATACAGGTTCTGCCCAGGCCATAAATGATTCATTACTTAACCTCCACGATGCAGCAAAAGAGTTAAAACCAGCCCATCTGTTCTCCGGTCCGAAGTTTGATGAACCATCACGACGATAGGTGTATGTTAACATATATCTATTGTCGTAATTGTAAGTTAAACGACCAAAGAATGATAAATTTGACATACTTCCAAACCCGTAATCAATCTGTGGAGTTCCATCTCCTAAAGCAGGGTTCTGAACATCATTACTTGGTAAGTTTGTATTGTATACACTTTGATACTCCCAAGAAGATTCAAACATATCCTGCCCCACCATTGCTGTAATATCATGTGCTCCTAACGTTTTGGCATAGGTAACATAATTTTTAACCTGCCAGAAGGTATTTTCATTATCCTGTGCCCGCATTGAGTTAATTGAGCGTTCCCAGTTACCATATGTCACTGTTGGCCTGAACACCTCTGCCTTAGTATAATCTAAATTCAATGTTCCCTCTGTATGAAATCTTAGTCCTTCCATAATATCAATATCAAAGAATACCGTACTACCAAAAGATTTTTTCCCTAATAGGTTATCATCATCCAAAGCTAAACCAATGGCATTAGGATTTGAAGGCTGCCTGTCTCTAAAAACAGTAGCATAGTTACCATCCATATCATAAATAGGCATATCAGGAGTAGTTTGCAATGCAATACGTATAATTCCTGATTCCGAATCAGCTAATCCCAAACGTTCGTCGGTTTGAGAGTATTTAATATTTACTCCCATTTTTAACCAGCTTTTTAATTCGGCATCCAAATTTGTTTTAAACGACAAACGCTCAAACTCAGTACCAATAATTGATCCTTCCTGGTTCATATAACCACCAGAAACATAATACTGAAGTTTTTCACCACCACCGCTGGCACTAACCTGGTGTTGCTGTACTGCTGCCAGTTGAAAGATGGCATCCTGCCAGTTTGTTCCCTTACCCAACAAGGATGGATCCTGAAATTCAGGCCGGGCATCATTAGAATTTAAATCTGTAGCCACCTCATTACTATATTCAGCAAACTCTTTCAAATTCAAAATATCGATTCTGGTATCTTGTCGTTGTACACCATACGATCCATTATAAGTAAATTTAACATCTCCTTTTTTACCCCTTTTGGTTGTAATAAGTATAACACCATTCGCCCCCATTGACCCATATATTGCTGTTGCTGAAGCATCTTTAAGAATCTCCATAGATACAATATCACTAGGGTTAATTGTTGATAAAGGAGAAACGCCTGTTGTTGGAGAATTTCCCAAAGCATCACCCAATCCCAAGTCATGACCACTTGATGTATTACGTGTCATAGGGACACCATCAATAACATACAACGGCTCTGCACCAGCATTAATAGTACTTTGACCACGTACACGAATACTTACTGCTCCTCCGGGCTGACCAGAAGTAGAAACAGCCGTAACCCCTGCAGCACGCCCTTTTAAGGCCTGATCCACATTGGCAATACCTGCACCTTTCAGATTTTCCGAACTCAATGATACTGAAGCTCCGGACAAATCACTTTTTTTCATGGTTCCATAACCAACTGCTACAACCTCATCCAAACTAACAACATCAGGTTTTAATTGAACATCAATAACAGGTCGTCCTGAAACATTTACTTTTTGAGTTGTAAACCCAATAAAAGTAAACAATAAAACATCTTCATCAGAATTACACTTTAAAGAGTACTTTCCATCAACATCTGTAATCGTACCATTTTGAGTTCCTTCTACCAAAACAGTTACCCCTGGTAATGGTGCTCCGTTTTCATCAACTACTTTTCCGGTGACTATTTTTTCCTGTGCAAATATTTGCAGACTAAAAGCCAGAAAAAACAACACTAAAAAGTACCGTAGATCTTTTTTCATAAGCATAGATTTAATAACTATTTAACAAATAAGGTTTGCATTTAACTTTATTTAATTTTTATCACTGCTAAAATATAGCCAATTATCCTGACTTAATAATATTATTCAATCGTTTAAATATACTATCATATAATCTTTAATATTATTTAATCAATGAATTATACATCCCATCTTAAAAGATAACACAAGCCACCTAAAACCTGTACAACAACTATTTAAATACAAAAAATACAATAAAAAGACTACTAAAAACAATTATTACATATTATCTACACAAGTATAAATCAGATACAATATATTTTCACGACATCACATCAATACTTTATTATCATTTTTTAGCAGTATTATATCAATTTTTACACGAGCCAGAACTTCAAATTCAACCTCAACCCCAAACAAACAAAACCACAAAACACTATATTACAACGCCTAAAGTTACCTTACCTATCAACACACACTCAAAAAACCACTTCAATAATCCACAGACAACTGTACAAATACACTATGTATTATATAATCATATACGTATCTTTACTAAATAAATCTCAATAAAACTATTTACGAGTACATATACATTATATCATATAATACTAATAATTACATTCCGATTATGAATAGAAACATACTATTACGAAACGAGCCATGAGAGAACTTTCTCACATAGAAAGATGGTTATACATGGTGAGTTCCATATAGTAAATGGAAGAAAAAATAATCATATGAAAGAAATAGCACATAGAGAAATCACGCCACTAAAAGAATCGGATTGTTTTTTGGTATTCGATCGTTTAAAATCAGACTTTAATTTCCCGATTCATTTTCATACCGAATACGAATTAAATTTGATTATTAATGCTCAAGGTGCAAAAAGAATCGTAGGTGATCATATTCTTGAGATTGACAAGCTGGAATTAGTACTAATAGGCCCAAACCTATACCATGGATGGCAAGATTTCAACAACAATAAAAACGAACAAATACATGAAATCACCATTCAATTCCCCAGGGATCTGTTCAGTAAAGATTTACTAAATAAAAACATTTTAAAACCAGTAAAAGAAATGCTCGATCACTCAAACAGAGGCATTTCTTTTTCAGAAACTACCATACAACAAGTACAGGAAAAAATAAAGTCACTAACCCAAAAAAGAGGTTTTGATTCATTTATAGAACTACAAACCTTACTGTACGATTTAGCTATATCAAGAGATCAAAAACTATTAACCAACATTTCATTTCAAAGGTCAGAAGATTTCCAAAACAGCGAGAAAATAGAAAAGCTTTATAACTTTATCTTAGAGAACTTCAAAAACAAGATAAAACTTGATGATGCTGCTCAGTTATTAAATATGTCAACAGTTTCTTTTACCCGCTTTATAAAACAACGTACCGGAAAATCTTTTATTGAGTTTGTCAACGAAATAAGACTAGGTTATGCCACACGTCTTTTAATTGAAACAAATAAGAGTGTTAGTGAAATATGTTATGATTGCGGTTTTAACAACATTTCAAATTTTAACCGGATTTTTAAAAAGAAACAAGACGCCACTCCTTCTGAATTCAGAAATAACTTTAATGGATTGAAAAATGTGTACTAACAAAAGGGGGAACAAGGAAAAGGGAGAAGGGAACAGGGAGAAAGGAGAAGGAAACAGGGAGAAAGATGATTTAAGGTCGATAGGTCATTAGATGGATAGAATTTGTTTGTTGATAACAAATTGACAATTCGACAAATTAACAACTCAACATAAGGAAAAACAATACAACTATAAAAAAATTAAATAACAATCAGAAACAAGTATCATGAAAAAAAATCTACTACTATTAAGTCTGCTTATTATAGGCATTATTTCAAAGGCTCAAAAATTCGAAGACCTGGCACTAACTCCTCCCATGGGATGGAACAGCTGGAACAAGTTTGCCTGCAACGTGAGCGAACAAATGCTTAAAGACATTGCTGATGCTATGGTCAGCTCAGGAATGAAAGATGTTGGCTACGAATACATCGTTGTTGATGACTGCTGGCATGGAGATCGCGACAGCTTAGGTTTTATACAGGAAAACAAAGAACACTTTCCCTCTGGTATGAAAGCAACCATTGACTATATTCACTCTCAAGGACTAAAATTTGGTATTTATTCATGTGCCGGTGCAGAGACATGCGCAGGCAAACCTGGCAGCCGGGGACATGAATACCAGGATGCATTAACCTATGCTCAATGGGGCGTTGACTATTTAAAATACGACTGGTGTAATACCGAAAATATTAATGCCATAGGTGCATACACTACCATGCGAGATGCCCTTTATGCTGCAAAACGCCCCGTTGTTTTTAGCTTATGCGAATGGGGCGATAACAAACCTTGGGAATGGGGTGCCGAAGTAGGCCACCTATGGAGAACAACAGGTGATATTTACGATTGTTTTGATTGCGAAGAAGATCATGGCACATGGTCCAGCTGGGGTGTAATGAAAATTTTAGATATGCAGGACGGCTTAAGAGAATTTGCCGGCCCTGGACACTGGAACGATCCTGACATGATGGAAGTTGGTAACGGTGGTATGACTATAAACGAAGATCGGGCTCATTTTTCAATGTGGTGTATGTTAGCCTCTCCTCTTATTGCAGGAAATGATTTAGTTTCAATGAGCCAGGAAACACTGGATATTCTAACAAACAAAGATGCGATTGCTGTTAACCAGGATTCTTTAGGAATTCAAGGATTTAAGTTTTCATCAACTGATAGTCTGGAAACATGGTTTAAACCTTTAGATAAAGGAGATTGGGCTGTATGCTTTTTAAACCGCTCATATAAAACAAAGACCATTGAATTTGATTGGAAAACAAAAGTTTATGATGAATTCACTAAACGAGATTTAAATGCTACTGAAACATCATATGAACTATTTGACATATGGACAAAGAAAAAATTAGGCAAAACAAAGAAAGCCCTAAAGGCAGAAGTTCCTTCGCACGATGTACTAATGATTAGATTGACTAAAAAGTAACAGAAAGCCCCCTCTAACTCCCCCTATTGGGGGAGAATTGATTTACAGCTTGGTTAATTTAAACCACAGAGGTATCGGAGAAATTTCACAGAGTTGCACAGAGTTTTTTTTGTCTTCGTCATAAAGCGAAGCGCCTTTGTGATCTCCGTGGTCAACAACTTTGATTTTATATCGCATCAGTAATTAAATTTGAAAATAGAATGAGAAGCAGTAGTTTAACCACAAAGGTATTGGAGGAATTTCACAGAGTTGCACAGAGTTTTTTTGTCTCCATGATCTCCGTGATGAAGCGAAGCGCCTCAGTGAACTCCGTGGTTAACAACTTTGATTTTATATCGCATCAGTAATTAAATTTGAAATTAGAATGAATAATAGTAGTTTAACCACAAAGGTATTGAAGGAATTTCACAGAGTTGCACAGAGTTTTTTTTGTCTCCGTGATCTCCGTGATGAAGCGAAGCGCCTTTGTGATCTCCGTGGTCAACAACTTTGATTTTATATCGCATCAGTATTTAAATTTGAAATAAAAATGTCAGAACATAAAATAACAAACAACCGACTAAATATAATATTCAGGCCTGTAATTGCCTTGATTTTAACTGTTTTTCTATTTAGTTGCACATCAAAAAGAGAGCCTACTAAGTTTTATTCTGCCAATAATCCCAATATAAATTACGTAGGACGAATAGTATTCACAACCCCTGATCTGCCAAGATTCTGGGCTCCCGGCGTTTACCTTCAATTTAATTACGAAGGCGATTCCTGCATCATCACCATCAATGATGAGATTCCTTATAAAAACACACATAACTACATATCCCTTAATATTGATAACAAAATCATCGACAGAATTAAACTAAATGAAAAAGTAAATAAAATCAATATCGGTGAAAAAGTACCTCCCGGAAAACACAGTGTTACAATATGTAAATCTACAGAATCAGGGATGGGCTATATTGAAATTGCAGGTATTCAGTGTAACAAATTACATAAACCGGATTGTTTACCCGATAGAAAAATAGAATTCTATGGTAACTCTATTACTTGTGGAACAGGTATGGATACTTCTGTTATGCCTTGCGATTCGGGCGAATGGTACGACAAACACAATGCCTATATGGCTTATGGCCCACTAACTGCAAGAGCCCTTAACGCACAATGGATATTAACTTCCGTTTCAGGTATTGGAATGGTTCACAGTTGTTGCGAAATGAATATACTAATGCCGCAAGTTTACGACAAGGTAAATCTTCGATCAAATCAAATAGAATGGGATTTTTTAAACTATCAACCCGATGTGGTAACAATTTGCCTTGGCCAAAACGACGGAGTGCAGGATTCAACCTTATTTTGCTCTGCCTATGTGGATTTCATTCACTCCCTTAGAGATAAATACCCTTCTGCTACAATGGTATGCATGAGCAGTCCAATGGGTGATAACACCTTAACTCCTGTACTTAAAAATTACTTAAGCTCAATAGTTAAGTACCTGAACAATGAAGGTGATAAAAGTGTATTTTCGTTTTTCTTTTCAAGAAGTTATGTTGATGGTTGCGATTACCATCCTACACT
This sequence comes from uncultured Saccharicrinis sp., assembly GCA_963677345.2. GTDB lineage: Bacteria > Bacteroidota > Bacteroidia > Bacteroidales > Marinilabiliaceae > Saccharicrinis. The sequence goes on along the minus strand of CAXXLC010000014.1, from coordinate 163,647 downwards.
GGAAGAACATCAATTGATAGCTCAGGAATTAACCGGATTTATTAAAGATTTGATGAAATGGGAATAAAACAAATAGTTGAAAGTCGAAAGTTAAAAGTTAGGTTGTTAGGTCATTAGGTCATTAGATCAGTAGATCAGTAGAATTATAAGCAGTAAATAGTGAGAAATTAGTAGTGAGAAAGAAAATAACGATTTAAGACCTGACAGCGTTTATAACCAAGCTGTAAATCAATTCTCCCCTATTGGGGGAGTTAGAGGGGGCTTTTAAATTGAAAAATCTACATAAATGAAAAAAATAATATTAGCTGGATTCATAGCTGCATTTATAGCAAGCTGCAATTCTGCACATCAAACTAAAGTTTTAGATAGCACAGACAAGAAGGTGGATGAACTTTTATTAAAGATGACACTGGATGAGAAGATTGGTCAGCTAAACCAATATACCAGTAGTTGGGAAATGACGGGTCCTGTGCCTGAGGGAAAAGATCAGCAAAATCAACTGGAAATGATAAAAAGCGGTATGGTTGGGTCAATGTTAAACGTAACTGGTGCCGAAGCTACACAAAAAGCTCAACAACTGGCCGTTGAAAACAGCCGATTAGGCATACCTATGATTTTTGGCTATGATGTGGTTCATGGATACAAAACCATGATGCCAATTCCTTTGGCAACTGCTTCCAGTTGGGATGCAGCGGTAGCCAGGCAAAGTTGTGAAATCGCAGCTAAAGAAGCTGCAGCATCAGGTATCCACTGGACTTTCGCACCAATGATCGACATTTCGCGCGATGCCAGATGGGGACGCGTGATGGAAGGCGCCGGTGAAGATCCCTATTTAGGTTCCATCATGGCTGCTGCCCAGATTAAGGGTTTTCAAGGTGATAGTTTAAATAGCACAAGAACGGTTGCAGCTTGCGCCAAACACTTTGCTGCATATGGTTTTGCTGAAAGCGGACTGGATTACAACACCGTGGAAATCACAGAACACACTCTTCAAAATATCGTTCTACCCCCCTTTCAAGGCAGCTGTTGATGCAGGTGTAAGTACTATCATGAACTCTTTTAATATCATTGGAGGCATTCCTTCTACATCAAACCACCATCTTTTAAGAGATATTTTAAAAGGCGAATGGCAGTTTGATGGCTTTGTTATTTCAGACTGGAACTCCATTGGCGAGATAATAAATCACGGTGTGGCTGCAAATAAAAAAGAAGCTGCATACCTGGCTATTAATGCAGGAACGGACATGGATATGGAAAGTGATTGCTACATCCTTAACCTTAAACAATTGGTTGAAGAGGGAAAAGTTTCAGAAGCTACCATTGACGAAGCTGTTCGTCGTGTATTAAAAATTAAATATGAATTGGGATTATTTGAAGATCCTTATAAATATTGCAATAAAGAAAAAGAGGAAGAACAGCTTTCGCAGGATCATCTTGAAATTGCCAGGAATCTGGCTCGAAAAAGTATTGTTTTGCTTAAAAACAATCAACAAACGCTTCCTTTACACAAAAACAAACAAAAGATTGGGATTATTGGAGCACTGGCTAATGATAAGGATTCGCCTTTAGGTAGCTGGAGAGCACAGGCTGTAACAGGTTCTGCCGTTTCATTAGTAGAAGGAATAAACAATGTAGTTTATAACAATAAGCTGGTAAAATATGCTAAAGGACCGGAGTTTGTAACCAACACACCAAAGTTTATTGATGAACTCAAATTTAACAATAATGATTTAAGTGGAATTAAAGATGCTGTTAATCTTGCTAAAACAGTTGATGTTGTAGTAATGGCTCTAGGTGAAAATTGCTTCCAGACCGGCGAAGGTCGCAGCCAAACCAATATTGAGTTAAAAGGCGTTCAGCAACAACTTTTTGATGCCGTTTATAAGGTAAATAAAAACATCGTGGTTGTTCTGATGAATGGACGCCCTTTGGTTATTAATGATATCACAGAAAAAGCACAAGCTATTCTTGAAACATGGCATTTAGGTTCAGAAGCAGGAAATGCCATTGCCGATGTTTTATTTGGCGATTACAACCCTTCGGGTAAATTACCGGTAACATTTCCTAAAGCCGTAGGCCAATGCCCTATTTATTATAACCATTTCAGCACTGGTCGCCAGGTAAATACAGATAACAATGTGTTTTGGTCGCATTATACAGATTCAGATAAAACACCTTTATTCCCATTTGGATATGGTTTAAGTTATACTTCCTTTGAATATTCGAATATTAAGCTGAGCACTACAGAATTAACTCAGGATGGCAGCATTAAAATATCGGCAGACATTAAAAATACCGGTAAATTTAAGGGCAAAGAAACAGTTCAACTTTATATCCAGGATTTATTTGGAAGCATTGCCCGACCAGTAAAAGAACTTAAGGGCTTTCAACAAGTAGAGTTAAATCCTGGCGAAAGTCAAGAGGTATCCTTCACAATCACAAAGAGCGATTTAATTTACTATACAGCGCAAGGCAAATGGGATGTTGAACCAGGTGATTTTAAAGTATGGATCGGCACTAATTCTCAGGAAGGATTAGAAAGTGGATTTTCATTGAAATAAGATCATCCAAAACCTCTCCAATGGGGAGGTTTTTCTTTTGTTCACCCTTAAGATAACGTTGATTCCAGAAATGAAAGGAATTATTAGTTTAAATAGCTAAATGAACATACTTTTGTTTTAATGTGTACGAGCAACTTTCTGACCGTACTAATATTGAAATCTAAAAACCTGAAACAAATTAAATTAGTTTGGAAACCTGGAAAGATTCTTTTTGCGGATGGTTCAACTCTTGAATAGTACGTATTGCTTATGGGACATGATGTTAGTACGATAGGAAATCATAAATTGGATATACGAAATGTAAAATCCCTGGCTTTAGACCTTTCTAAAAGGTTTAAAGCCAATGTGGATTATGGGTATTACCATCAATTCTGGATTGATATTGATGGCAATGAGTTCGAACCTTCTTACGAGAATATAATCTTAGGAACTATCCCTTATCCCAACTCAAAAACAACGATTTGGCTTAGTGATGAATTCTATCAGGCGCATGAAATACTTAAAAAGCACGGAGATAATTACATAAAACTTCCATGTTTTTCAAACGGTAGTTCAATAGCTTCTGAATTTGAATCTGCCAAGAAAGGCGTTAGCTATGAATTCCGGGATATTCAGAACGAAATTGATTATGGAACAATTGACAATGATACGTTTCATAATTGGCATAGTAATTATAACAGTCGTTGGTGGTCTTTTTGCCGAAACTTTATGGAACCGGATGGATATTTGGAGGGCAATTTAGATTCTCTCTATGAATATCGCAAAGAGGTTTTTGAGCTTCATACCTTAATTGGAGGAACAGCAGTCGTACATCTCGATGACCAAGGCGAAACTCAGCATCTAACATACGGTGAGCAAACTTGGCAGGAGATAATAAATGAACTTAATACCGATTTCAAAGATACCACTGTTAATATCTCCGAATTTATGAAGCATAAAATACTGCTACCTAAAAACAAGTATCCTTTGGCTTTTTTTGATGACTTTCTGGATTTACAATAACTGAGAATTTCTGCTTCACATATTTATTCTATATTTGTGAAATATTTCTCATGCAATAAACATGCAAAGTATTGAATTTAAGATAGAAAAGACTATTAAGTCAAAACCCAAAGGTTATCTATTATTTTCTGATGATTTTAGCCATAGAGGTTCGGCAGAATCAATACGAAAAGCTTTGCAAAACTTAAAAGAAAAAGAACCATAAAACTAAAAAGAACCACTCCTAAAAATCTTAAAGCAAAAGGTAAAATCAGCTCTTTGGTTATACTGGCTTTGCGTGAAATAGGTAAAGATAAAGCCACCGAGGTGGAACTCCGTAAAATTAATGCCCTTTTACATAAAGAAGACCCAAAAGTGCTGCAACACGATATTGCATTAGCTCCGGTATGGATTAGAGAAATAATGAAACGAACATGAAATTTAATGATTCCAGATTTAAACCTCTGAATAATTAAAATTTATGTGAGTTCCTGAATGTCTTTATTTTTTTTGAACATTCAGAAATCAAAACAAATAAAGACAGATGAAACAGGCAATTGATAAATAGATAAAAAACAAAATATGTCAGAAGACAAGTTAGATATAAACAGCAATCTATTTGCAGATATAAAACAGTTAATTGACCATGAAAAACAGCAGGTAGCACAGGCTGTGAACATTGGTATAACTGCTACGTACTGGAATATAGGTAAGCGAATTAAAGAAGATATACTCAAAAATAAGCGAGCTGATTACGGAAAACAGATTTTGTATGCACTGAGTGCAAAATTAACATTGGAATATGGTAAAGGCTGGAGTGAAAAGCAATTAAGACATTGTCTCCACTTTGTAGAGACTTTTCCGGATGTTGAAATTGTCTCTGCACTGTGGAGACAATTGAGCTGGTCACATTTTAAATCAATTATCTATCTCAAAACAGACTTAGAACGTGAGTTTTATGCACAGATGTGTCGTATTGAAAACTGGAGTACACGTACTCTGCAAGCTGAAGGAAACCAGGAATAAATAGAGCTTCTTCAATTAGATAAAGCAAACATAAAGGTTGCCGAATACATAACCCAACATTTACCCAAAGAGCTTCTAGCCAAAAAATTGCATCAATTTACAATTACTGCTAAAAGGCTTATTGAAAACCGTGATAAAGAATAAATATTTTAGACTGATTTTAAGAAAAATACAATATGTCAGAAGACCAGAAGAAATTATTAGAAGCCCAACTTTGGGGTATTGCCAATTTATTAAGAGGCAAGATTAGTGCGGATGATTACCGGGATTATATTCTCGGTTTTATCTTTTATAAGTACCTGAGTGAAAAACAATACTTATATGCCAATGAATTACTTGAAGGAGAAAAGATAACCGATTATATAAAAGTAACTGATACCGAAACCTTAGAAGCCATAAAAGAGGAATCGCTTTTGAAACTAGGTTACTTTTTAAAACCTAAAGAGTTATTTTCTGAACTGGCTAAAAAAGGGAATGCTGATACCGAAAGTGAAAGCAACTATATTATAGAAGACTTGCAAGCCGTGATGAATCACATTGAACAAAGTACAATGGGAACTGAATCGGAGGACGATTTCACGGCTTTATTCGAAGATTTGGATTTAACGTCAACAAAGATTGGAAGAACTGTTGGAGCAAGAAATGAAATTATAGTTAAAATATTGAATCATCTCGACAAAATTGATTTTAAACTACAGGATGTTGATTCTGATGTATTGGGAGATGCTTACGAATATTTAATTGCAAAATTTGCTGCCGGAGCCGGAAAATCAGCCGGAGAATTTTATACACCCCAACAAGTATCTAAAATACTGGCAAAGATTGTTACCAGTGGAAAAAAGAAGTTAAAATCTGTTTATGACCCTACATGCGGTTCGGGTTCTTTGCTATTACGTGTAGCTAAAGAGGTTGAAGTTGTTGACGAATACTACGGACAGGAGCTTAACCGAACCACGTATAACTTGGCTCGTATGAACATGATTTTGCACGATGTTCATTACCGCAATTTCGATATTCGTCAGGAAGATACTTTAGAAAACCCACAACATCTCGACAAGCGTTTTGAGGCTGTGGTTGCTAATCCCCCATTCTCAGCTCATTGGAAAAGCGATAATAATCCATTGAACAGCACCGATGAACGTTTTAGTCAATACGGCAAATTGGCACCAAAAACTAAAGCTGATTATGCCTTTGTTACCCACATGGTTCACCAATTGGCCGATAACGGAACAATGGCTACAGTATTACCTCACGGAGTTTTGTTTCGTGGTGCAGCCGAAGGTGTTATTCGCAGATATTTAATTGAAGACCGCAATTATCTTGATGCTGTAATAGGCTTACCTGCCAATATTTTCTACGGAACATCTATACCAACCTGTATTTTGGTATTTAAAAAGTGCCGTGAAGTTGATGACAATGTGGTATTTATTGATGCCAGTGGCGATGACCACTTTATTAAAGTTGGTAATCAAAATGAATTGAGGGATTGTGATGTTGAGAAAATTGTAACCACCTATCGAAATCGTGAAGCCATTGATAAGTACTCCTACCTTGCGTCTTTAGAAGAGATTGCAGAGAACGATTATAACCTAAACATTCCTCGCTATGTTGATACATTTGAAGAGGAAGAGCCTGTGGATATTAATGCGGTAATGCAGGAAATTAAAATACTGGAAGCCAAACGCTCAGAATTGGACGTTGAAATTAACGGCTATTTTCAGGAATTAGGATTGACCTTTTCTTAATAAGCCCACTTGAGGTCACAATTTGTGACCTTAAAATAAACTGGTCGCAAATTGCGACCAGAAAAAAGAAAATGATTAAGAACAGGAAATGGAAAATGAAATAATAATATATCAAGCTGATGAACTAACGAAGGTTGAAGTTCAGATTGAAAATGAAACGGTATGGCTAAACCGGAATCAAATAGCCGATTTATTTAGGCGTGATGTTAAAACCATTGGTAAACATATAAATAATGTTTTTTCTGAAGGAGAATTAATTAAAGAAGTGGTTGTCGCAAAATTTGCGACAACCACTCAACACGGTGCTATTGCTGGAAAAAAACAAACAAAAGATGTTGAATACTACAACCTTGATGTTATAATTTCGGTTGGTTATCGTGTAAAATCAAAGCAGGGTACTCAATTTCGTATTTGGGCAAATAAAATATTGAAAGACTATTTGTTAAAAGGATATTCCCTAAATACCCGGATGAACCGGATTGAAGACAATGTTCAGGCATTAAATGATAAGGTAAACCAAATTGATTTACAACTTCACACCAGCTTACCACCTAAACACGGTATTTTCTTTAATGGCGAGGTGTACGATGCCTACACCTATGTTTCAGATATTTTTCGCTCAGCTAAAAAGTCAATTATTATAATTGACAATTTCATTGACGATTCTGTACTTACCTTACTCCTGAAAAGAAACAATGGCATTACTGCAAATATTTATACAAAAACCATCGACAAGCAATTAAAGCTTGATTTAAAAAAGCACAACAAGCAATACGACAAGGTAGCTATTAAGCAGTTTAATAATTCTCACGACCGTTTTATTATAATCGACAACAGCGAGCTGTACCACTTTGGGGCATCGCTTAAAGATTTAGGTAAAAAATGGTTTGCCTTTTCACGTATGGATACTATGGTTACCGATGTACTAAAAAAACTCAACGAATATGGAAAGTAACAAAAACCTTAATGTTCCAAATTTGAGATTCCCAGAGTTTGAGGGAGAATGGGAAGTGAAAAGAATAGAAGAAATAGCTACAGTTTCATCTGGAGGAACCCCAAGTCGAACTAAATCAGATTATTGGAATGGCAATATTCCATGGATTACTACAAGCTTAATTGATTTTAATAGAATAAGGACAGCTGAGGAATTTATTACTGAGGATGGTCTGAGTAATTCATCAGCCAAACTTTTTTCAAAAGGCACTATACTAATGGCAATGTATGGGCAAGGTAAAACAAGAGGAAAGGTTGGTATTCTTGATGTAGAAGCCTCAACAAATCAAGCTTGTGCTGCATTGAAAATTAAAAATAAATTTCATGTCGATTTTGTTTTTAACTACTTAGCTAAAGATTATGAGAAAATTAGAAATTTAGCTAATGATGGAGGGCAGCAAAATCTAAGTGCTGGATTAATTAAGTCTCTAAAAATCAAAACACCCTCACTTTCTGAGCAAATTAAGCTAGCGAATTTTCTTGTTGTAATCGATGAGCGTATTCAAACCCAAAATAAAATCATTAAAAATCAAGAATCCTTAATGAAAGGTTTGATACAACAATTAATATCTCAAAAAATTAGGTTTAAGGATAAGAATGGAAATAGTTATCCTGATTGGGAGAAAAAGGAATTGGGATATTATCTTAGTGTTTCTAAAACGAAAAACATTGATTTAAAATTTGATAAGTCAGATGTGCTTAGTGTTTCTGGTGAATTTGGGGTTGTTAATCAAATTGAATTACAAGGACGCTCTTTTGCAGGTGAGTCTGTTCATAATTATGGCATTGTTGAAACTGGAGATGTTGTTTATACCAAGAGTCCACTAAAATCAAATCCATATGGAATCATTAAAACAAACAAAGGAAGGACAGGTATTGTATCTACTCTTTATGCAATTTACCAATGTAAAGAAACTCTTAATGGTATTTTTTTAGATTATTATTTCCGATTGGATGATAATACAAATAGATATTTGAGACCTTTAGTGCAAAAAGGTTCTAAAAATGATATGAAAATTAACAATGAGAAAGTATTGATAGACCCTGTAGTCTTTCCGTCGTTTGAAGAGCAAACTAAAATTGCAAACTTTCTAACATCAATAGAGTCAAAACTTGAAAATGAAAAGAAAATATTAGTGCAATATCAGCTACAGAAAAAATACCTTTTACAGAACTTGTTTATATAAACAAGTTCTGTAAAAAATATTGCTTTTGGATTTTAAGTATCGCTAAATGACCTAACTCCAATTTTATTTTCTCATCGATAGCTGATAGAGTTGCAGCTATTTTATTTTGTTCAGACATAGATGGGATGAAAATTTTCAAATTCCTGATGTCGTTTCCACTAACAGCAGTAAATGTACTTCCTTGTTCAAAATTTACCCATTGTGGTTCAAACCATAAAAGTAATTGATATATATAATCTTGATTAGTTGTTTTCTTACTCTTGATGGCACACACTCCTCTTCCAATACAAGCCTGGTGATTTGATTTTGAGATAGCACCTACTGGTGCTCTTACTGTTAATAATAAATCACCTTTCTCACATATTTTTGTTGGTTTATCTGTCCATTGTCTAGGGTTTGAAATCCGATTAAGAATATCTGCATTACCCTGTATAAGTGGGATTCCCTTCATATCTATATTATATGATTTTGAATCGGGCGATTGTCCCATTGTTATAACAGATACATCTCCAAGCGTTGTTTCTTTCCAATTAGGAAAAGCATTACCACTTTCATCTTTAAAGCGAAATTCCTGACTAAAAAGTTTCTGCATCATCCCTTTTTTGAGCGATTTATAATCCTCAATGATTTTATTTTGGGTTTGAATACGCTCATCTAAAACAGTTAATAATGATGCAATTTTATTTTGTTCTGCAACGGAAGGCAAATTAATTTTGAAACCTTTAATACTCTCAAAATTTAAACCTTCTCGGCCACTACCTGTCATACGTTGAAAGACTAACTTTTGACCTCGCCAAGAACTTAATATTGGCTGCAAAAATCTTGGATTATCGTTTTTGAGCCTGATTATTGATACATGTTGATTTACATTTCCCTCATTAAAACCTTCTGGTACAACACAAGAACGACCAATAGAACCTCCAGTAATATTCAATAGAATATCATTTGGTAATACCTTACTACCATTCATTGATTCATGTAAATCTTGCGGAATGTGAGTTGAATCTAATTTCAGTGAATCGTTTATTACATTTTGACTTCGGATAAATGGAATGCCTGTATTTGTATATACTTCCTCTCCACCTTTTGGTGTTTTTCCGCTACCAATCTTGCTTGTGATTTGAACTAACTTCATTTCTATCCACTCCCCACTAAACTCTGGGAATCTCAAATTTGGAACATTGAGGAATAAAGAATATAAAATGCTCTAATTGTTTCCTTTGCGCTTTTTAATATTAAAAAGTGTATATGAAAAACCAGGAAAAAATCTCAACAATCAGCCAATTATGGTTGAAAGACAAAAAGCAGTATGTTAAAAAATCAACCATCTCGGCTTATATGTTATTGGTGAAAAACCATTTGCAACCAGTTTTTGGCGAAAATTATCAAATAATGGAAGATGAAGTACAAGCCTTTGTTTTCAGGAAATTAGATGAAGGATTAAGCAAAAAAACAATAATGGACATACTTATTGTTTTGAAAATGATTCTCAAGTATGGAGCAAAACAAAACCTGTTACAGTACGAACCGTTTGAAATTCGATATCCTACAGACCAAAAAAGTCAGCAATTGGAGGTTTTCACCAGAAACGACCAAAAGAAAATAATGAACTACGTTCAGGAGCATTTTACTTTCCGGAATTTAGGTATTTACTTATGCCTAACGACAGGATTGCGAATTGGTGAAGTTTGCGCACTTACCTGGGAAGATATAAATACAGAAACAGGCATGATAAGTGTCAACAAAACAATTCAGCGTATTTACACCATGGAAAACAATATTGGCAAAACAGAGCTTATTATCGACAGTCCTAAAACAAAAAATTCAGTGCGTGAGATACCGATGAATCGGGAGTTACTAAGGATGGTGAAATCCGTTAAAAAGATAGTCAATGCATCCTTTTTCGTATTAACAAATGAAGTTAAGTCCACTGAGCCACGTACCTATCGTAATTATTACAAAAACTTTGTGGATAATCTTGGTATACCACATTTAAAATTTCATAGTTTACGCCACACCTTTGCCACACGCTGCATTGAAAGCAATTGCGATTATAAAACAGTAAGTGTGTTATTGGGGCATTCAAATATTAGCACAACATTAAACCTTTATGTTCATCCCAACACCGAACAAAAGAAAAAAGCAATAAACCAAATGTTTAGGTCGCTCAATTAAATTGTCAGAATCAGGATTTTGTAGATTTTATGATTTTCAGGATTGTTTTTGCTTATTTTTTACTATTCTTACTTACAAAATCATAGTAGAATGGAGTTAGATGCCATAACATATAAAATTAACGGCTGTGCAATGAAAGTACACCGCACTTTAGGAAATGGCTTCCAAGAAGTAATATATCAACGTTGTTTAGCAATTGAAATGGAAAGAGAAGGCTTGTCTTTTCAACGAGAACAAGAACATCCAATCTATTATGATGGTATTGAAGTAGGAAAAAGAAGAGCTGACTTTGTAGTGGAAGACTCAGTAATTGTGGAATTGAAAGCTTTGGTGAATTTAGAAGATGTTCATCTTGCGCAAGCTAAAAATTATGTTGTTGCATATGATAAGCCTATTGGGCTGTTAATTAATTTTGGAGCGACAAGTTTGCAATTTAAAAAGGTTTTTAATTCAAAGATAAGCCATAATCCTACAATCCATTAATCCTGTAAATCCAGATTCAGACAATGTCTACTCAACCTGAACAGATACTAGAAAATAACCTTGTTGCACAGTTACAAAAGTTAGGATATAAAAATATTGTTATTAATGATGAAAGTGATTTATTGACAAACCTGAAATCACAGTTAGAGATTCATAATAAAATTAAACTTTCTGATGGCGATTTTAAACAAATTCTGAACTTCATTAACAAAGGGAATATCTTTGAAAGAGCTAAAATTCTACGAGACCGGGTTCCCTACGTCAACGATAATGGCGAGCATAAAACGATAGAGTTAATCAATCAAATTCATTGGTGTCAAAATCAATTCCAGGTTACACAACAAGTAACCATGGAGGGGAATTATAAGAATCGTTACGATGTTACAATTCTAATAAATGGTTTGCCTTTGGTTCAGATTGAATTAAAGCGAAGGGGACTTGAATTAAAAGAGGCTTTCAATCAAACCAATCGTTATGAAAGGCATTCATATTGGGCAGGTCATGGCTTATTTCAGTTTATTCAAATTTTTGTAATCAGCAACGGGGTTAATACAAAGTACTATGCCAACAGTCCGGTAAAAGCCCGGTCATTTAAACAAACATTTTATTGGAGTGATGTAAATAATAAACTCATTACGCAACTTGTTGATTTCACCAATGTTTTCTTAGAACCTTGCCATATCTCAAAGATGATTACAAAATATATTGTAATTCATGAATCGGACAAGATATTAATGGTGTTACGCCCTTATCAGTTTTATGCAGTAGAAGCCATTGTTGAACGAGTTGAAACAACCAGGAAGTTTGGCTACATATGGCATACAACAGGTTCCGGAAAAACGCTTACATCGTTTAAAACAGCTCAAATACTTACAAACTATCCAAAAGTACACAAGGTTGTGTTTGTGGTTGACCGTAAAGACCTTGACTACCAAACCACCAAAGAGTTTAATGCATTTAGCAAAGGGAGTATTGATGGAACAAACAACACCAACACCCTGGTAAAACAGATGACAGGTGATAACAAACTGATTGTAACCACAATTCAGAAGCTAAACACCGCCATTAGCAAGAAAAGGTATTTGGCTCAAATGGAAACTCAAAGCGACAAGCGTATTGTTTTCATTTTTGATGAGTGTCACCGTTCTCAATTCGGTAAAACACACGATGACATTAAGAATTTCTTTACTAAATGCCAAATGTTTGGTTTCACCGGCACACCTATTTTCGAAGAAAATGCAGGGACTAATGAATTTGGGAAACGGACAACTAAAATGTTGTTTGAGAAAAAGCTGCATCAGTATGTAATTACCGATGCCATTAGAGACGAGAATGTTCTAAAATTTTCAGTTGAGTACATCAGTACTTTCAAAAAGAAAGATAATATTTTAGATATTGAGGTTGAAGCTATTGACGAAGCAGAGGTAATGAATGCTCCAATTCGGCTTAACAATATAGTGGATTACATTATTGCAAATCATAATAGAAAAACTCATAATAAAGAGTTTACAAGTATTCTTGCTGTATCAAGTATCGACCCCAAAACAGGTTTTAGTCCCGTAGTTGAATACTATAAGTTATTTCAACAAAAGAAAGAACAAGGGCTTCATAATCTAAAAGTAGCAACAATCTTTTCTTATCAGGCCAATGAAGATGACAAAGATGCTGTAGGCAATTTTATAGATGAAGAGTTTGCTTTTGAGTCTGACCAAGTAATGAATATAGCAGCTGAACCACAAGCTGCATATAATACTCAACATTCAAGAGACTATCTTGAAGAGTTTATAGGAAACTATAATAAGGAGTTTGGTACGAATTTCACTACAAAAGACAGTAAAAGCTTTTATAATTACTATAATGATGTTGCTAAGCGAGTAAAACACAAGCAAATTGATATATTACTGGTGGTAAATATGTTTTTAACTGGTTTCGACAGCAAAACGTTAAATACCTTATATGTAGATAAAAATTTGAAATATCACGGTTTAATTCAAGCCTATTCCAGAACGAACCGCATTTTAAATGAGTTAAAATCACAAGGTAACATTGTTTGCTTTAGAAATTTAAAAGGTGCTACCGACAAAGCGATTTCTTTATTTTCAAACATCAATGCTAAGGATGAAATTATAATGCAGCCATACGAAGCGTATGTTACCAAATTCAACCAGGCATTTGAAGAGTTATTAAAAATAGCCCCAACCGTTGATAGCGTAAACGATTTGATTGATGAAGAACAGGAGCTTGAGTTTATAAAAGCATTCCGGGAGTTGATACGTTTAAGAAATGTGCTTGTTACATTCACTGAGTTTACTTTTGATGATTTATCAATGGAAGAGCAAGGTTTTGAGGATTATAAAAGCAAATATCTTGACTTATACGATAAAGCAAAATCGACACATCAAAAAGAAAAGGTTTCTATACTAGGAGATATTGATTTTGAGTTGGAGTTAATTCATCGGGATGAAATTAACGTTACATATATTTTAAAACTTCTGGCTAAACTTAAAGATTCCACCGAAGAAGAGCAGGAAAAACAGAAAAAAGCTATTCTTGATATTATGAACGGAGATGCTCGTATGCGTAGCAAACGTGAATTAATCGAGCGATTTATCCAGGAAAATTTACCATCAATTAATGATTCTGAAGATATACCTGAAGAATTTGAAAACTACTGGAGCAAAGAAAGAATTGTTGCCATTGAAAAACTTAGTAAAGAAGAGAATCTGGATGCAGAAATGTTACAGGAGGTAATTGGAAACTATATGTTTACCGAGAAAAAGCCGTTAAGAGATGATATTATTGGTATGATGAAAAAGAAACCATCCTTAAAGGAACGGAAAACCATTTCTGAAAGAATCACCGAAAAGATTATTGATTTCGTTGATACATTTATAAGTGGTATTTCAGGGAGTTGATAAAAGTGAGCATTGATGAAATCTGTAGGTGATAATCATTTACTTTTTCTTCCTAAACTTACATGAATTTCTATCTTTATTGAGCTTCACCAAAAGGTATAATAATTACGATTGTGCCTAAAAATTACACATAACACTTAAAATAAGCCTCTAAAGAGGCTTATCGTGTTTATACCTCCTTCGTTTTCTTTGATTTATTGTCTCTTGTTTTGGTTTATTAGCAATGAAACAACAGTATTCCTATTAAATTTTAAAAAATCACCTCATTTGTAAGCAGTATCAACGGTGGAATATCCACCAAACTAAGCACCATTATTGACTTTCTTTTTGATGGTGCAATATCAGGAATTAACGATGTCAAACTTAAAAACAGATGTAATAAATGAATCGTACAGGTTTGAATAATTATTTAATCTTCAAGGCTTTCTTAACATTCCTTCCGATTGGAACCTGATATCCATCCGATCCAAAAGGATATAACTCTAAAGGTATCGCTCCATCTTTTTGAGTAACTTTCTTTCCCATAAATATCCGAGGTTTTTAAATAATATCAGCAGTTAAACAATAACTATTACTAAACATGGTTTCTTTATTATTTCTAAAGGCCACCCATATATCCTGTATTTCTCCACTTATTTCATCCTTACTTATTGTAAAAGTTCCTTTATATCTTTGGGTGCCGGTAATAAAATACTCGCCATAATTATCTTTATCTCTTACCATAAAAATAAATGTATCTAATGAATTTGCACCTTTTGCTTTTGTAGTTTCCCATTTAAAAGTAATATCCGTATCGCTTTCTATGTAATGCATACCTGGTGCCATTGGTAACAGGCCTAACGATAGAAGGGCAGTTTTTTTATTGATGTATTGATTGGGATATTCTCCTGAAACAGCATTTTTTAAATTGTAAGATTGAGCTGATTGATAACCTGTTCTGCTGGAGTTTTTTTCTTTAAAGGATAATTTAAGCAAATCACTAAAGGGTCGAATAAAATCGTGTACCAATTTCATTTTTTGCCTTTGTCTAAGTTGAGACTCACTTTTTTTATCATGATAATATTCAGGAACAGCTCTGGCGCAAGGTACACCATTTCTATAATAAAATACAATGTTTCCGATCTTACCTGATCCGGATTCTAATAAGTTAGATTTAAGACGTGCCATAATTTATGATTTTAAGGTAGTAGAAATATATGTAGAGTGAATGCTATATAACGATTGGCTACTATACATATTTTAAATATACAAAAAATACATAAATAACATACATTATTTACATTATAAAATGTATATAATGTAACTTATTAGTGAGATATAAGTGAGTTTAATGTGAGAATGACACTTGCTCTTTACTATATTGAATTCATTTGTATTATATGTAGCTATTTTACAAATACGATATGAATCAAAAAAAAAGACTGCTCTTTAAGAACAGTCTTTTCGAAATTATTATTGAATAGGTTTTATCCAGAAACCATATGAATAGTGTTTTTTTGTCAAACGATATTCTTCATGGGTAAAAGCACCCCAGCTATCATCACCACCTACACCCATTTGTCCAAGATCAATATTTACAGAGGTAAGATTACGAACCGGAACATCACAAGTATGGCGATTCACAACGGGTTTTCCATCAACCTGCCGTCCATCAGTTCTTTCGGGAGATTCAAAATCTTCCATAATCTGATGATGTGCCGACACCTCTAACAGCTGCTTACCTTTAAACATCAAACCTTCACCTTTTTTATTACAGATCTTTAACCATCTGACATCAGTCTTATTTCCATTTTCCTGTGGACGAATATAAGCCCAGTACTGATCCTCAACACTTCCTGCATACACATCTACAAAAGCAAAAGTTTTGCGGTCGATATACGATTCTTCCGGTCCTCTTCCTAACCATTCCATTTGGTCGAATTCACGAGGCATTACAAGATTCATACCCATACGAGGGATTTCAGGCAGATCATCTTTTACCATCTTAAAGTCATTATCCACTTCAATAGATCCATTGGCATAAACACCATATTTAGTAGTGTACCTGGCTATGACCTGTTGGTTTTCATCAAGTATATTATAAATATATTTTATGCTTACCTGCTTTGAATTTGCTTTATCAGCAACTGTAGATACCAGGATTCTGTTTTGACCGGCTTTTCGCCATACACGTGCACGTTTATCCAGGCTATTTCCAAAATCATTATCAATAGGAGCTCTCCAGAAGTCAGGTAACAGTCCATTTTGAATCATTTCTTTACCATCGATTTTATAAGATTTCAATAAACCTTTAGCTTTATCTAAAGTAATTTTAAATGAGTCACCGGTAATTAAGGTTTGTAAATCATCCTCTGTTAACTCTAATCCCCCGTCATTGTTAAAATTAATATCTTCCTTTACAAAAACCGGCAATTCAAATTGTTCTTTTGCTAAAACAGTACCTGCTGGCACACTCCAGTTATTATCTTTTATCTTAGCATAAATATTTAAAAAATATTCAGTATTCTTTTGAGGTGCAAATGCAATATCTACTTTTATATTTCGCTGCTGATCAGGTAATAAATTAAGATTTTCAATAATACCTGATTTAACTATTTCACCATTACCTTTGACTTCATAACTAAATTCGAACATATCAGTATTGATAAAGGCATAAGCATTTTTTACGCCAATAACACCTTTATTCAAATCTACGGCACTGAATTTAATATACTGGTATACCTTTTTAACTTCTAATAAGTGAGGTTTTATTCCTCTATCAGGATCAACCAAACCGTTTAAACAAAAATTACCATCACTAGGAACAGTATCAGGACCAAAGTCGCCACCATAAGCCCAGAATTTTTCACCCTCATCATTGGTTGTCAACAAACCCTGATCAACCCAGTCCCAGATAAATCCACCTTGCATTTGAGGTTCAGACTCAATAACATCCCAGTAATCTTTTAAATTACCCACACTATTACCCATAGCGTGGGCATACTCACATTGAATCAAGGGTTTGTCACCACCATTTTTAACATACTTAATCATATCAGGAATTCGCATATACATTGGGCACATCACATCAGTATTGCGACCGCCATGAGCCTGTTCATATTGAACAGGGCGACTAAGATCCACACTTTTCAGATAATCAAATGTAGCATCAAAATTAACACCATTACCCGCTTCGTTACCCAGCGACCAGATCACAACCGAAGGTTGATTTTTATCCCTTTCAAACATATTTTTTGTACGATAAAGATGCGCCTTTTTCCATGAAGGATCTTTAGCCAGGGATTCAGGACCATAACCCATACCATGCGATTCGATATTCGTTTCATCAACAAGGTATAATCCATATTGATTACAAAGCTCATACCATCGCTCCTGTTGAGGATAATGAGAGGTACGCACTGCATTAATATTATGGCTTTTCATAACCTGAATATCTTTTAGCATGGTAGCTTCGTCAATTACATGACCATTAATTTGGTGATGTTCATGCAAATTAACCCCTTTGATATAAACATATTTACCATTAACCAAAAGTTGTTTATCCTTTATTTCCACGCGACGAAAACCAACATCCTGACGAACTACTTCAATCACTTTATCATTACTGTCTTTTAGAGTAATCTCAAGATCATACAAGTTTGGTGTTTCTGCCGACCAGCAGCTAACCTGAGCAAATTCTGCCGAAAAGTTTACCTGATTAGCCACAACTTCTTTTTCGAATGATTTAACTGTTTGTCCTGCATAAGTTAAAACAGCAGATACCCTAGCCGGTATTTCTTTACTTGTTTGAGTAAGCTCTACTGACAGGTCGAAAACACCAGTTGAGTAATCATCTTTTAAACCTGCATTAACTCTAAAGTCACGAATATGTTGAGGATTACGAGCCAGCAGGTACACATCACGAGTGATTCCGGCCAAACGCCAGAAGTCTTGATCCTCAAGATAACTGGCATCGCTCCACTTAAATATCTCAACGGCTAAAGTATTATTACCAGGTTTAAGATATTTAGTGATATTAAACTCAGAAGGAGTTTTAGAATCTTCAAAATAACCCACCTTTTGTTCATTCACCCATACGTTAACAGCAGATCCAGCTGCTCCAAAATGCAAATACACCTCTTTATGATTCCAGTCTGAAGGAACAGTAAATGTACGCTTATAAGATCCCACAGGGTTGTAAAAATCCTGTATAGTTGGGGGCGTTTTTTCGTGAGGATATTTCACATTAGTGTATATTGGATATTCAAATCCCTCACACTCCCAATTAGATGGAACTTTAATGGTTTTCCAATCACGAGTATCAAAATCATCCTTATAAAAATAATAAGGACGATCAGAAGGTTTTGTTACAAGATTAAACATCCACCCACCATTAAGCGATTGAATAAACGAAGAATTCCAAATATTATCCCGATCAACTTCTTTTTGATCAGCAAAAGGAACAAACGATGCTCTGGGAGCCTCTTTGTTTATTTGAAAAACAGCCTGATTTTCCCAATCGGCCGGAGTTTGTTCCTCCCACGAAACATCTTTATAACTCTTGTAACCAGTACAAGAAGACAAGCCTCCAAGGAGCATTACTCCCATCAATATTTTTTTTGGATTGATCATCATATGGTTTAATTATTAGTATTATGTTAATATTACAAAACACGATCTGCTCAACCTAAACTGATATACAGAACTTTATAATTTAAAAAATCCAACTTGCTTTTTTAAGTGTAAAGCATGTTCTCTGAGTTCTTCAGAGCTGGCAGAAAGCTCTTCAGACTGAGTGGCATTTACCTGCGAAAGATTATTAAGATTCTGCAAAGCATTCACAATCTGTTCCGTTTTATATCGTTGTTCATTGCTGGCCTGAGCCACTTCATCAATTTTTTCATCAATCTGACGAAGGCTAGGCAGTACAAGCTTAACCAATTCACCACCCTCTTTAGAATGCCCGACCCCTTCTTTTGACAAAGATATAATTCTATCGGCGGCCAGCTTACTGGTTTGAGCCAGCTCCTTAACCTGGTTTGCAACAACGCCAAAGGCTCTACCTGCAGATCCTGCCACTGCAGCTTCCACAGAAGCGTTCAGAGCCAAAATATTGGTTTGAAAAGCAATACCTGTAACCTTTTCTGATTCGTTTTCAATCTGTATTGATTTTTCAATAATAACCTGGTTTCGCTGTGCCATATTTTCGACAAATTGCATGGAGTGATTCGACAATTGCTTGGTTTTATTGGCATTTTCGGCATTGCTATTTATGTCCATAGCAATCTCATCAAGTGTTGCCCCTATTTCTTCAACAGAAGCAGCCTGACCATTGGCATTATTTGAAATTTGCTGAGCACTTTTGTGCAACACATCCCCTGTACTTTCAAGAATGCCAGACATTTGAAGCAAGCTTTCAACATTATTACGAAGAGAGTTTAGCATAAGCATAAATTCATCCTGTATCTTACCAAATTCATCTTTTCGCCGTTTACCGTTTGTTGATCCTTCAAGAGTAAGATCACCTTTAGCTATGCGACCTGCCTGTGCAATAACATCGCCTAAACCACCCTTAATGGATCGAATAATAAGTAAGGCTATCAGAATAGCAAATAATAAGGAGAATATGATAGTGCTAATAATAATAAAGATGTTTTGGTTCAATTCGGCATTTAAATAACCTTTAAAACGTTCTGAAATAATATCCATACTGGTTATCGCATTAAACGCCACATTCTCTATTTTCCAGTTTACCCACCCGGTATGTTCATGAACTGATTTAAACTGATTAAAAGTATCTTCAAAATCATGAAGCAAAACAGATATCTGCTTAGGACAATCAGAAGCAACAGATATTTTTTTAATCTGATTTATAGCAGATGTGATAACAGACATATCTTTATACAGGCCTTGATGTAAAAGCTGACGAAATAACTCAAGATGAATTTGACTGAGGGCGTCGTCAAGTTTTATTTTAGGCGAAAAAGACAGAGCCGATTGCATATTCAAAGCACTCATCTCACTTTCAAGCTTAAGACCTTGATTAACCAGACTATCATATTTTGATGATGATAAAAAATAATCTTCACTATACTCCGACAGGCTGGCAATATCGGTATATGCCGAATCATAACGTGCCATTAGCGTATCAGGCACGTAAGCCTTTAAACTTTCCATAGCCTGAATAGCCAGTTCAGACTTTTGGCTAATGATGTCAGGCCTGTAATCATTACGGTCAAAACGATAAGCAATATTATGCTCATTCACCACACGCACATCAGAAATGATGTTTTCTATATACCCCTGTATCACGGAACCTTCCTGAGTACTACGGATGGTTAACAGCCCAAAAGTTCCAACAACAAGCATCAATACAATAAGTATTGAATAGCTTACAATCAACCTCTTGCTAACCTTTATGTTATTTAACTTAAAATTTACCTTTAAGTGTAATTTCATATACTCTATATTTTATTTTCAATGATAGTTTCACCCGCCTGGCCTGAACTATTCATAAATTCTTCTACTGAAAGCCTCAAAACCTTTGATAAAAAGCAAATGCTCCCATTTCATTCTCTGTTTTCTGGTACAACAGGGATAATGTTACCATTATCATCAAACTGTAAACGATCTATACACACTTCCCTGTGAAAACCGGCAGCATCGCCCATTTTTATACCATCAGGACGTTGAAAACGATGATAAACAATATACCACTCATCTTTTCCAGGAACTTGTATCACCGAATTATGACCTGTTCCGTATATTCCCTTTGAATCTTCTCTTTTTAAAATCAAATTATGATCGGGTAATAAAATGGGACCCAGAGGTGAATCAGATACACCATAGCGCACTCTATAATCAGGACTGCGAGTATCATCTTCAGACCACAAAAAATAATACTTCCCATTACGAAAAAATACTACAGTACCTTCTCTGAAGGTATTATCAGGCGTAATAACTTTTGTTGTGTTTTCTTTGATTGATACCATATCATCATTTAATTCGGCTACTGCCATATACCCATTACCCCAATACAAAAAGTTTTTTTTCGAAACAGGATCTTCAAACACATCAGGATCAATCTCCTGCCCACCAGAAACACCTTCAGGATGCTCAAAAACCAATGGCTTACCCGACTCTTTAAATGGTCCGGTAGGATTATCAGATACGGCGACTCCAATTTTCTGAGCTGCCGTAAAATAATAATAATACTTATACTTTTTACCAGATTGTTTCTCTATAATACAAGGAGCCCAGGCATTACGATCGGCCCATTTTACCTGTTTTTTAAGATCCAGAATCACTCCTTCATCTTTCCATTTTACCATATCCGGGGAAGAAAAAGTTTTAAAATATGTACCCGACCAGCCATCAAAACCATCAGATGTAGGATAGATATAATACTTTTTAGTTTTATTAGAATAAAGAATATCAGGATCGGCATAATAGCCCTTTAAAACAGGATTGCTTCCCAGTTGAATATCTGCCGTAAATTGCTGCCCCCACTTATCCATTAAAGCATCCATTTCATTTTGAGTGATAGGAATAACAGAGCCATGACGAGGGTGAAAATTCATATCAATTTCCTCATCTACAATAGAAAAATTCTTCAGGTCGGAACTTTTAGTAAACTGATATTTACCCGCAGTATACACATCGTACATTAAAATGTAAGCATCTTCATTTATCAATTTAAAAACACCAGAACCTTCAACAGGATCAGTAGTTTGTTGCAAATACTCATCTTCTTCTATCCATTTGCCTGATGTTAATGATGTGCAGGTAGCTTTTTTAATACCATTCCCGTGACCTTCTGTTTTATAAAACAAATGATACTTTTCATCTTTATAAACAATATCACCATCAATACATGACTTTTTATTTGCCGGAAAGAATAATTGTTTAGGACGACCTTCGATATCAGTAAAATCTTTGTTTGCATATGCGTAATAAATAACATCGCCACCACCTTCGTACATCATCGACCAATAAATCATATACTTACCAGCTTCATGATCGAAAATAGTCTGAGGAGCCCATACTCTTTTAAGGTGATCTTGTTCTGAATATTTCTTTTGAATATTTACAACACTTGAAGTCCAATGAATAAGATCGGTAGATTTTAAAAGAACCATGGCACGATTTGAACTCCACCCGTTGGCCGATACCATATCAGTAACAACCATGTAAAAGGTTTTTCCATCTTCGCCACGCAAAATATGAGGATCACGAACACCTCCTGTAGAGCTGATTTCTTTGGAATTAATAACAGGCGCATCATAATTTAAAGCTTTAAAATGATAACCATCGGTACTAATTGCAAAATGAATTTGTTCCTGATTCATTTGGTTGCCGGTAAAATAGGCAAACAAATATCCCACATAAGAACCTGGTTTATTGCCGGACTGGGCATTAAGCATATGATAGCTTAAAGTAAATAAACAGACAATAAAAAATAATATTCGCTTCATAAAGTTCTAGATATTAAATATGTTATTCTTTTATTCATCAATTGCCCAACCATATTGAATCCATGATAAACCAGAAGGATTGGTTGTACTCATTTTAAAAGTTGTAGCATCAAGACTTTGAATACTATACCAGTCACCATCACGTAGTCCGGGCCAGTAGATGCTTTGCACACCAAGGTCTCTGAATACACGGGTTGACACCTGAATGTAATCCACCTCATTATCTGCTCCTTCAGGACCATTATAATCCTTACCCTGAGTCATGGTACTACCAAACTCAGTAACTACAGTTCTGCTAGCATAATCACCAATTCTTTGAAGCCAATCAGTTTCCCATTCTGCCGCTGATCTTTCTGCCCAAAAAGCATAATTATGAAGAGATAACAAACAATCTGAAAAACGACTATCTGCACCAACACCTGTAACATCTTCCGAATAACCATTGCCCCCCAATAAAATTCGATGATGAGGGATGTTAGAGAATTCAATTAACCAAGATTCATATAAATCTGTTAATTCTGAAAGAGAATAACCATAAGGCTCGTTCATCACTTCGAAATACACACCTGAATTATCCCCATAGTCAGAAACAACCTTAGACCACATAGCCCAAAATTCTGTTGTATTATCAACCATTCCATCCTTGTCTGATTCGCCTTCCCAATAAGCAAGGATCACTCTCATCCCCTTAGCTATAGCTTTATCAATGGCACCTTTATAGCCATTCCACCAGGTACTGCTTACAGTAGCATAATTAATTGGCAGACGAATGGTATTCGCTTGTACATTCTCTAAAAATCCTTTAATCACATATTGCGCATCTGTTTGCACAACAAAATATGAATCACCACTGGTAAGTCCGCTGGGCACCAATAAATCATCCACAAAATTATCTCTTTTATCAGCCCAGTTTACCCCTCTGATAGGTTGCGTAAAATCAATATTAGCAGCAGGATCTTCTGTTTGATTATTATTGTCCGGTACTACATTGTCATCATCAGACCCGGAGCTACAAGCCATCGCTAAAAATGACAATGCGAACAGGCTAAAAAATATTCTTCTCATGTATTATTTTATTTATTACAGAATTTTACCCCTGTATTATATTGAAAATATTATATTTCAAGTAATTAACATCAAAATTACGTACAAGCTACTCCATCACAACAGTTACAACAGACCGGGCAGGAACATCAATAAAATCACCCTCCACCTTTGTTCTTTGCAAATTTTTATCTTTTGATGTAACATAACAGGTTACCTGCAAATCAGTTCTTTCACGAAGAAATTGGCTAAATGAAAGGCTTGTATTCTTATCTTCATAATTAACTACGACAAATACAAACTTGCTATTATCACTAGCTTTATACCCACTAACCATCTGATGAGTCAGCTGTTCTTTTAAAGATGTGGGATTAGATAACTGAGTTTCAATACGCATCATACCAGGATCAATAAACCGGGAGTAATTACCCAATACCCATAATATTTTTGAATCGCGTATAAAACCATCTTGTCGTAAATCCCCTTTATCTTTGTCTGATTTATTATCGGCCCCCAGATCTATATATACTAATCCATCTTTATAATCAACCGGTGACACTGAGGTCCACCAGCTCCACAAGGTTGCATCGGCAATAGACAAATCAGCATGAATAACCCTGGCCACATACAAGGCTGTTGGCATACCTAAATCTCTTTTATTTCCTCCGCCACCAAGATCCTGATGCTCTTCAAGAATACAAAATTCACTTTGCCAGTAGGCCAGGTCGGTGTAGTGTTGGTTTAGATAATTCTTTAGTTTTTGACGTACCTCTATCAAAGTATCCAAATTATTAGTCGTAAAATAACTATGCCCCATGGCTGCCTTTTTAATGTTGGATAAATGACAAATACTTATATCAGAAGTACTACTAAACAGGTCATTTAATTGGTTATCGCGGTTTTGATAACCTCTTTTTTCATATAAAAACTGCAATTGCGCCGCTTCGGGAATTGCAATTTGTAGATTAGGAAGTTGTTTGGCTAACAAAGGACTAAGCTCATTAACAAGCAATGCTATTTCATTATTCCAGGCAGGAGTACCTTCCTGGCTTGCTGGAGCTTTCCAATCCCACTGGGGTTCATTAAACGGACTAATGTAATCAAAAGCTAACCCTTGCTTATTAAAAAAACTGCAAACTTCGACTAAAAAATTTGCGTAATCATCATATTTATCCGGTTTCAGGTTGTATTGATCTCCTCCGGGTGACCATCCTTTGCCATTTTTTGTAAAATGAACAGGTGGTGTATTATTAAAAGCCAGCAATGAGTGAACTCCGCGTTGTTTAGCAGCACGTAAAAACCATTGCTGACCAAGCTGCTTATTCCAGTTATAGGAACCATCAGCATTTAAAAAACACTCTGCACGACGCCAGGGATTAGGTATTTCACTGCTTTCACCTTGCTCTGCAGTTCCACCCCCTATGTTAAAACGCCATTGTGAAAGTGCTATCCCTTTAGGATTACCATAAGCATCAACCTCATGACTAAAGAGCAAATCGGCAATCGTATTTTTTTTAGACTCGGGCCAGTTTTTCCCAACAAATTGCATTGTCCAGCAATCTGATGCACCAAAACCCTCTATAGTTTGATAAGTATGTTGAGGATTAACTAAAACTTCATGCTCTCCACTTCTTGCCTGTTTAGTATTTAAAGAACAAGCATTTAAAAAAATGCAAAAAAAGGCTATTAATGATCTTATTTGTTTAGTACACATATTTAATTCGGATTGTAATATGGATTTACACGTAGTCTTTTTTTTAGAAAAACCGAAGTTTTAATAATTATTGTAACAACACTACATAATTGATTTTTAATTAGTCATTCCATAACAGAAAATCAGAACATTTTCAGACAACGACTCCTAAATACAGTCTGGAACTAATAAACCAGAGTTCGACATAAAATATAAATCGAACTCCGGCTATTCATATCTCAACTTTATATTAAACCTGAGTTCAATTAAAATTATAGAATCAGATTAATAATTTGGATTTTGACTTATAACACCATTACTACGGTCAATTTCAGACTGTGGGATGGGCCATAATTCATGTCTTCCTTCCACAAAATAAGTTCCCTTATCCTGACTTTCTTTAGGATGAATTGTTTCATATTCATCAGTACTTTCCTCTGTATTGTATTTCACAAAATAACCTTGAGGTCCCATAGCAAGATCAATCATAGGTTTATTTTGCACAGGATCAATCTCGCGACGCAAGTCATATAAACGTTGCCCCTCACAAGCCATTTCAAGTCTTCTTTCTTTCCAGATAGCATATAATAAATCATTTCCGGTAAGATCATCTTTATTTCCAAGACCTACACGAGCGCGAATAGTTTCGATATCTTTATGTGCCTGATCCATATTATCAGTAAAATATGCAGCCTCAGCCCTTGTTAAATACATTTCACCAAGACGAAGCAAGACAAAAGGCAAAGGAATATGTGCATCTTTTTTATCCAAAGACTGGCGCATGGCAATAGGCACATAGAATTTTCGCCAGGTTCTACCCGATTTATTAATATCCAGATTAAATTGATACTCTGGATTTAACTCTTCATCACCATAAACAGGTTCACCATAACGAATAATGGTACTTTTTCTTCTAATCTCATCTCCTTCAGAAAGATAGGCATTTTCGAGGTGAGAAGAAGGGACACACCATCCCCAACCATCCATTACCTTATCCTCATCTTCGGCAGACCATATTTCGGAACGGGCATTCATAACCACCGAAAACATATTACCAACAGAATATTCCTGATCGCCACTTGTTTGCACTTCAAAAATGGATTCCTGACCATTATGGTTATACACACTCCATATATCAACAAAATCAGGTTCCAGTGCATAACCACCAAAACGAATCACGGTATCGGCATGAGCAAAAGCTTTATCATACTCTTTCATATACAAATAAGTACGAGCCAATAAGGCATGACAGGCATATTTTGTAGCCCTACCTACATCTGAACCTGTAAACCTAGATGGTAAAACAGCAGCAGCTTCCTGCAAATCGGTAACAACCTGCGCATAAACATCTGCTTTAGGAGAGCGTGTTTTGTTTAAAGCAGAAGTATTCTCAGGTTTTGTCATTAAAACTACATCTCCAAAATTCTGAATTAATTCCCAATAAGTAAAAGCCCTTAAAAACTTAGCTTCTGCAACAAACCTGTTTTTGATATCATCATCAATTGCAGCTGCAGGAATCTTCTCAAGCGCAATATTACAATTGTTAATATGATAGTAATCATGAACATAATGATCAGCTAATTTTGCCGGAGCATTAGAAGCTTCAATGGTGTAATGTGCAAATGGATAAGCATCACCAGGATCCTGACTAAGATTCCCCATCCATGCATCGTCACTAGCCATATTATTTGCTAAAAAAAGGTACTGTTTCCACCAATCACTATAAAAAGTCAAACTTTGATATAAACCATTTACATATGTTTCACAATCCGTTTCTGTTTTAAAGTAACTATCGGTTGTTAATGTTCCTCTGCTATCAATATCTATAAAATCTTCGCAAGATGTAAACATCCCCAAAAGAACTCCTAAAAGAATGATATATTTATTTTTCTTCATTTTTTCTCTATTTAATCAATGTTTGATATTTCGATTAAAAGTTAATGTTTAACCCTACCAAATAAGTTGGCAACACAGGATAAGTCCATCCTCCAAAACCAGTATTCAGAGCATTACCTCCAACTTCAGGTTCTACACCACCATATTTTGTAATAGTCAACAAATTTTGACCCGACACATAAATCCTGCATCGGCTTAAACCTGCTTTTCCTGAAATACTTTCAGGTAATGTATAACCCAATTGAAGATTCTTCAAACGCATAAAAGAACCATCTTCAACATAAAAGTCACTAAAACGCGTATAATTTTGATTATTATCAATATGCGAAACACGAGGAATACTATTACTGGTACCTTCACCATGCCAGGCTTTATTTAACAAACCTGATCTAACATTACTTTCTGATGCTGTTGTGCTGTATAAATCATCTTTAACATCATTAACAAGATCATTACCTACACTAGCATACAGATTTGCAAGAAAATCAAATCCTTTATATGACAAACTAATATTTAATCCTGTTGTAAAATCAGGCCAGGGACTACCTATTTTAGTACGGTCTTCTCCAGTTAATTTACCATCACCATTTACGTCTGCAAAACGAATATCTCCTGGCTGAGCATATGGCTGTAATAATGTTCCCTGGTCATTACTATGTGAATTAACTTCAAACTGATTTTGAAACAAGCCATCTGTTTTATAACCATAATAATATCCAGGTTCATCACCAACTACTGTTTTTGTTTTTTCATCATCACCATACACAACCGGGGCTGTATTTGATAATTTTGTCATTTCAACCTGTCCGGTCATTGCCGTTAAAGTCACGTCAAAATTAAGCTCACCAACATGATCTCTGTAGGTTAAAGCAAACTCCCACCCGGAAGATTTCATAGATCCAATATTGGACATTACCTGAGAATAATCAGGATATCCACTATAATACGGATAAGGAAGTTTAAACAACATATCAATTGTTTTTTTACGGAAATACTCAAAAGAACCCGTAAACTTGCTGTTTAACAAAGTAAAATCAGTACCTATATTAATATCCTCAACAGTTTCCCATTTCAACTCTTCATTACCTACGGTGCTTGGTGCAGTTGTATTTACAACAGAACCATCCTCTCCCATAACATAATACCCGGTACTTAACTTAGATAAAAACAAGCCATTATCAAGACTTTGGTTACCCAAACGCCCCCATCCAAAACGAATTTTCATATCATCCAAAAAGCTAAGGTCACTCATAAAAGATTCATCAGAGATACGCCATGCTACAGAAGCAGAGGGGAACGAAGCCCATTTATTATCGCCTAAGAACTTTGATGAACCATCGATACGATATGTTCCGGTAAGATAATATCGTCCCAGGTAGTTATAAGAAACACGACCTAAAAACGATTCCAAAGCATTTCCCCATGAATTACCATAAATTTTATCATTGGTAGTGGCAGCATCCAACTCTCTCAACAACTCTGTATTACTAGGTATATTTTCCTTAGTACCCTCAATGTTACTATAATTCCATTTTTCAAGAGTAGCACCCAACATTGTTGTCAGGTTATGATTGTTTTTCTTAAAATTGTAAGTTGCTGTAGTAGTCCAGTTCCAATACTTATCAAACTGATAATCTCTGGAAACTGAGTTTACTGCATTCCACTCATGAGCTCCATCTATCACAAAATCAGGAACAAAATCATCAGAATGATTAAATTTAAAATCGCCACTAATTTGTGATTTAATTTCTAAATTTTTAATGGGTTCGTAAGCCACGTAAAGGTTAGAAGCTGCTGCGTAATAACCTCCATCGCCAAAATTACGTGCATCCCTTGCGATGGGATTCCATACATAAGTATAGTATGAACGTTGATAAATACTGTATTGGTTTAAACCTATCTGTTCTTCTTCAGGACGATAAATTGGAGTAATCGGGTCGATCAACAAATAGTCCTGATACCAACTTGGTGTATTATCCCATCGTTCACGACGAGGGTTAACCATTATTCCAGCAGATATTTTATCAGAAAAATTCCAATCCAGACTAATACGTCCGGTAAATCTTTCCCATTCTCCTGAATTATAAAATGATTCCTGGTCAAAATAACTTAAAGAAACAGCATACTTGTATTTTTCAGAGCCCCCGCTGGCCTGAAATGAAAAATTCATTTGAGGAGAAAGTTTATTAACACCTTCGCCCCACCAATCAGTACCTTTACCAAGTGAAGAAGGATCATCAAAACGATCATCAAGGTTTGAATTATTTAAAGATTGGTTCATAATCTCAGCATATTCTGATGCATCAGCCATTTCGTAAGGTTTATTAAACACTTGCACACCATAACTTAAATCAGCAGAAAAGTTCGTTTTACCATCTTTTCCCTTTTTGGTTGTAATTAAAATAACACCATTAGAAGCCCTACTACCATAAATGGCAGAAGCTGAAGCATCTTTCAACACATCCATTCTTTCAATTTCATTGGCATTAAGGAAATTCAGGTTTGTACCCATGGGAACTCCATCAACCACATACAGTGGATCTGTATCCAGGTTGATAGAAGTAAAACCTCTAACCAAAACCTTTGGAGAACTACCCGGAGCACCACCGGCGGCTACAACCTGTATACCAGGTGCTTTACCCTGTAACGACTGAACTGGATTACCCACACTCATGGTTTTTACAGCATCCCCTTCAACAGATGAAATAGCACTGGTAAGGTCTTTTTTCTTGGCCTTACCATAACCTATAGCCACCACTTCGTTTAATGAAATACTTTCTTCAGCCATTACTACATCATAAGTTAAAGTTGAAGAATTAACTATAACTATTTGATTTCTGTAACCGATAAAGCTAACATTTAAAGTATCTCCTACTGAAGCATTAAGATTATACAACCCATCAAAATCAGTAATTGTTCCTGTAGTTGTTCCCTGAATAACAATGGAAACTCCTGGCATTCCACTACCTGTTTCATCGGTAATTTTACCCTTAATTTGTGCATTTTGTGCAAAGGTAAAAACGTTTATTAAAAAGAGTAAGACTACAAAGCCTAACCTATTATATATTAATCGTTTCATTCTTATATAATTGAATATTATTAAATATTTCCAGTTTAGTTCCCAACATTAAACAATGGTTGGGAACATTATATATATCTATTCTGTTTTAATGGCCTGTGCCCTGTTGAGGTAACTATCAAATATTATAGTATAAGTTGTGCGCGTTTCAACTTCCATGGATAAATTTTCACCACCTTTAAGAACTGTTGTTTCAGGGTCAACAGCCCTGTCGAATCTCCAATATGGTTCAGGCCACCAGCCCCAAGGGTGCTGAGGGGAGAATATCATCTCTACTGACCCTTCCAGATCTAATGTTTTGGTAAAACGATATAAGTTATCCGGATCACGATCCAGAGTAATTGGATTTGTAGTTGACCAGTCCTGGTCATACTCAGGAAAGCCTTTACCTACAATACCTAATTCACCTATCCATGTAGAATTAATGTAATCATCATCATTTGGATACTCAGTTTTTGATTCGAAATACCAATACTCAGGAGTAAACTTTTCATAAGCATAAGACAGATCATTAAGATCTATACTTATTCTATAATATCCAACTTCAGGGAGCACTATAGGTAAAGCATCCGGCGAGTCAACAAGCTTTTCAGAATCTGAAGGATCGACTCCAAAGCAATGAGGGGCAAAACTTGATTTTTGAGGAATAAACCTAACTTCAGTATTATTACCTGAAGAATAATACTCAGCTTCAAAAACATTTTCCCCTGTAGTATTAATGAGCATAGGAACCCCAAACAAGTCAGAAACCAAGCCTTCTTCTGTTTGTACATCTGCCAGGTACATTTTCTGATAAACAAAAGAGGCATCAACTTTACGGCTTGAAGTAACAACCAACCCTGCACTATCTGCGACTGTAAAATTAAAGCTGTACTCCTGAACTTCAGCAGGTAAAGTAACGACATTTGAATACAAGTAAGAAGCTAATCCTTTTCCTTTAAAAGAAATACTGTCATAAAGATTTAAATTTTCCTCTTTAACGACAAGATATCCTAATTGTTTATCGTCACTTATATTACAAACTAAATCAAGCAATGTTTCAGAGGAAGGTTCAACTGTTAAGCCATCAACCGGACTAGATACTTTAATAACAGGATTTACAAAATCACCGTCCATAAAAACACTTAATGTTTTTGTTGTGGTTAAACCACCCAGATTTGCAACAGTTATTTTAACAACAAATTCTTTATCTTCAGCATCTTCAGGTATTTTAAAGTTATAATTAAGATCATAATTATTAACTATTTCAACATCCTTATTTACTTCAATCGTTTTATTTAAATACCACTCATCAATATTTAAATTGATTGCTTTAATACCTACTTCATCTGTAACATATCCTTTTATAGTAAAGCTTCTTCCTTCTTCACTATGTATAATATCCGACGATAATGTTAAAACAGGATCTGTGGTTGCAGTCCATTTTTTTTCATCATCATCATCACAGGAAACAAATGTAAGAAGTGTCAGACACATCATAAGTTTCCACATTGAAAGCCATTTATTCATAAAAATTTACATTTAGATTTATTTAACAATTATTGTCATATTACACTGTAACATACTTGACAAATAAACGCTATAAGACCAGAAAAGATTATTATTTTTTATTCATTTAATAGAGAATTACATTCATTTCTGAAAAATAACACTCTCAATAAACAGCTATCTTAAATACTGATTTAAAGATCATTAAAATACAGTCATGAATAATTATTTACAATAACACGTTCTAATGAATGATAATCGACAACACAATTGCCTCATGTATTTAAAAAAACAAAAAAAAGAGAATTAAAGTAAAATAATTAACCGGGCAATTATAACACAGCATTGAAAATAATAGCATATTATAGAAATATGATTGAACTGAACACAACAAATAAAATATATAAACTCTGTATTTTTGCAATAGGAGCAATGCTATTTGCAAATAACATTAAAGCAACAGAAACAACAAACACGCTATCATACCTTTTATCCAGCAAAGATGGCCTGACTTCTGAGGAAGTTAGGAAAGTATATCAGGACGTGCAAGGCTATATGTGGTTTGCCACAACAGAAGGCTTAATACGTTATGATGGGTATGAATATAAAACATACACAACATCCGGCTATTTGAACAAAGGACTAATAACCAACAATTTTACAGATATAGCACAAGATGAACCTGGCTATTTATGGTGCGCAACAGATCATGGAGTGGCAAAACTAGACTTACTTACAGACAACTTTAGTTTCTACAATCCCATTGAAAATAAATGGGAAGTAAACACCTTTTGCTTAATCAACTCTATAACCTTTGATAAAGACCATAATCTTTGGATAGGGACAGGTGGAAGCGGGGTTTACAAATATTCAATTAACACCTCTAAATCAAAACATTACTCTAAAGAGAACACTGAGCTTCACTTAACATCAGAATGGATAACTAAATTATACTGCGACGCTCAGAACAATATTTGGATATGCACCTGGGAAGGGTCTTTATTGTTAATTAACGAACACAAACAATGGTTTAAATCGTGGAATTCAATTAACAATAATATTGATTTCTCTAAATATTCTCCATTTTGCTTAAAACAAGACAATCAACATTTTTATTGGATGGGCTTATGGGGTAAAGGTTTATTACGATTCAGAATGTCATCTGATGGAAGAATAATAGATACAGATATCATTAAAAGCAATGACCCGGATTTAATAATATACGACATAGACTTCGATACTGAGGATAACATTTGGCTTGGAAGTCCCAATGGCGTGCTTAAGGTTGAAAATATTTATTCAAATAAACCTCGTTTTAATGAGCTCAACATTAATCAAAAAGCAGAGACAACAACACCTCAATACGAAGTTTTCTCTGTATACTGTGCTAAATCAGGATTAATATGGTGTGGTACAATAACAGGTGTTAGTATTTGGGACTCTGTTACCAAGATATTTAACCCTTATAATATTCCTTTGGTTAACACACAGATATATAGCCAGACAGTAACTTCTTTTACATACGATAAACAAAATCGTTTACTAATAGGAGTCAGAGGCCTGGGATTTGGCATCTATGATATAAAGAAAAATGAGTTTATATCTTTCAGAGAACAGGAACCTTACAAGCGACTTCCCTCAAATCTCAATGCCATTAATAGTTTTCATTGGGATTCGAATGGTTTTTTGTGGTTAGGTACCCGGTATCTGGGAATTATCAAACTTAATCCCGAAACCGGAGATTATGTTATTATAAATAAAAACAGCAATAAATATGGTTTTCAAGGAGAAAATGTTTCTTCAATTATTGAAGATCATCTGGGAAATATATGGGTTGGGACAGAAAAAGGCATATTTAAAATAGTACCACATAAGCCCATAGACCTGAAAAATTTCAGCATCATTCATTATCAATATCAAGAAGGCATTAAAAACTTAAGCAGCAATCACATAACGAACATTTTACAAGATAGCGACAAGAACATATGGATAGCTACACAAGACAAAGGAATAAACAGATTAACATCTGAAGTCAATACTCACTATCCTGCTAATTTTGAACATTATGGGTATGATCAAACCGACTATAAGCATCTTAACACAAACCAGATTATGACGCTCTACGAAGACTCTGAAAAGAACCTTTGGGCAGGAACTGCCGGAGGCGGTCTTCTTTGTAAAAAACACCATCAGAAACAATTTGATTTGGTAACCAAAGGAATTGATACTAAAAACGATGTGATTAACGGTTTATGTGAAGATGATAATAAAAACTTGTGGATTTCGACAAATCATGGGCTAATAAAATACCAGCATAATAATCAACAACCTCAAAGTTGGATTTTTTCGCAAGCCAATGGATTACAGAGCAATCAATTTAGTAGAAACGCAGTATTCAGAAATAAAAATGGACACTTAATGTTTGGTGGAAACAAGGGCTTTAACTACTTTAATCCCTCAGAAGTAAAAAGTAATCCATATATCCCCACACCTGTAATTACCAAGTTACTTGTCGGAAATAAAACACAACCTGTAAACTTTCTGGATTCGAATCTGAATCTTAAGCACAACGAAAACAGTATATCTTTAACATTAAGTGCATTATCCTATCCCGACCCATTAAACAATCTTTACGCCACTCAATTATTAGGAGTAGATAAAGAGATGCGAATTACAGATGCTAGTTCACGAACTGTAACTTACGCTAATTTAAAACCCGGCACATATACATTATTATTTAATGCTTCCAATAACAATGGAGTCTGGCATAAAACACCACTTAAATATACAATAACCATACATCCGGCTTTATATGAAACATGGTACGCTATCGTATTTTATATAGCCATAGTGCTATCTGTTTTATATTATTACATATACAAAGAACGTCAGAGTCAGAAATTAACACGAGCCCTTGAAATTGAACATATAGAACATGAGAAATCTGAGAAATTACTTGACTTAAAAAAACAGCTATTTGCTAATATTACCAATGAATTAGCTACACCTCTAAATATATTACACGTTTTTGTTAACACCTGGAAACACCAAAAAACAACACCTAACTCGAAAGAACTTAATTTGGCACAACGAAATATCCATCGTCTTATTCGTTACTCCAAACAATTATTATATTATAGTTCGGCCGAAATTAACAAAGCCTCCATTTCAGTTGACCAGCACGACCTAAAAGCATTAATACATGAAGTGATTGGAAATTTTGATTTATTGATGCAAAAGAAGGATATTTTATTAAAAACAGATTTTCAATTAGATATTACCAAAACTTACTTTGATAACGAAAAGATTGACATTGTATTATACAACTTAATAGCATTTGCTATTAAACACACTTCACACAAAGGAAACATAATATTAAACACATCAACAAACGCTGTAAAAAATTGTAACTACGCAACTTTTTCCTTAACCTATTCTACTGTATCTGATGCATACAAAACAGTGCAGGAAGATTTGAATATTGTTAACAAAGACTATAATCTTTCAAAAGATTTTGGTATCGGCATGGCTATTACCAAACAAATGATTGAATTGCATAAAGGTGAATTATGGACAAAAGAACAGGGCAAGAATACAATTGAGATATTGTTTAGAATTCCGGTATCGAAAGAATCTTATGCGTATCCTGAAAAGAAAAAAACAAATTCAAAAATCGACTTCCTCAAAAACACACCTACCATCGAGGAGGAGATTTTAACCAGCTTAAAAAATCTAAACCAAAATAAGGATCTTAGATCCACCATATTAATCATAGAACCAGATGCTGACTTAAGGCGTGTATTGGTGAGCCAGCTTAGTCCTTATTTTAATATGAAAGAAGCAGGGAATGGCCAGCGTGGCTTAAAATATATGGAGCAAGAAACTGCAGACCTTATTATATCTAATAATTTTACGAACAATATATCTGGAATAGAAATATGTAAAGAAATAAAAAAACGAAAAAAAGATGAATACATTCCTTTTATAATACTATCTGGCAGACCCACAGAAGACGAAAGAGCATTAAGCTACAAAGCAGGAGCTGACAGCTACATACCTATACCCATTGACATTAACACTTTATTGCTTAGAGTACAGAATTTAATTGAACAAAAAAAACAAACAAGCATAAAAGTCAAGAACAACATAAAATCAATATCGGCTCAAAACAATATCAGCAACAAATTTTTAAACGATGTGAGCAAGGTTGTTGAAAAACACTTATCCAACCCTCAATTTACAGTCAAACAATTAGCCCAGGAAGTTAATGTTAGTAATTCTATGCTATATCGAAAACTCATGAAATCAGTAGAATTAAACCCCAATGCTTTCATAAAAAAAATGCGTCTTTTAAAAGCAGTTCAGCTATTGGAAGAAACTGACTTAACTATTTCTGAAATAGCTTATAACTGTGGTTTTACAGATATGAGCTATTTTGGTTACAGCTTTAAAAAGCAATACGGTAATTCACCGACAGCATACAGACAAGAAATGCACAAACTATAAGGTTATTGATCAATTGCACAATAGACTTGTCAGAAGAAGGAGTATTTGAACAAAAAATGCTTCCTGCAAATAAACAGGAAGTATTACAAAATAAATATAAAAGACTTACATTTTTACTTCGTCCGGATTAATAATATTATTTAATAAAGCATAAACTGTTAATCCGGCAATGGTTTTAATTCCTAATTTCTCGGTAATATTCTTTCTATGAGTAATTACTGTATTGGCACTAATGCATAATACATCAGCTATTTCTTTATTTGAAAACCCTTTAGCCACAGCCTTTAAAACATCAATTTCCCGATCACTTAACAAAACAGACTTTTCTTCACCGCACTCTTTTTCAGGCTCAAAGAAGAATTCCTGAAATTTCTCCACTAATTCTTTCTGACTCTCAACATCTCCAATATTCCTGACACAAGAACATGAAATTTTACGACACCCCCCAATTAACATAAATTTACAAAAGGGACATAAATCTTCCATTCTTTTAAGGTGCAATTCCTTTGGCGAAGGTACAATATCCTCATACATAACAACATATTTGGTAAACGGGTATTGACATAGATATTGCAAAATATTTTCATAGCTTGTTAATTCAACAAAGGTAGGTTCAACACCTATAACACTCACTATAGTTTTTACTCCTAAACGATATATGAATTGCTTTGCCGCTATAACAACGGTTAATTTATTATCTTCAATTTGCTCCACTAGACGCTAGTATTTTTTGTTCTAAAATTTTAACCTGGGGTATTAACACACTATCCTCTATTTGCGAATGAATCTGAATATCATTCTCCAAACGAAAAAGCTCCGTTAATAATTTCTGACATAACTCCCTATTCAAAACAGGAGGCAGATACCTGATTATTAAACTCTTTAAGTCATTTAATTTCACATCTATACTATCATGGGATTCTTCATATTTTTCAATTGTTTTCTGTTTAATTAAATCCCGCAAAGTATTATTATAATCATTATTACTGGTAGCCTTTTCTAACATGATAACATAGGGAAAAACCTCCTTTTCTTCACGATCTAAATGCTTGGTTAACTCTCCTTTATAGCCCTTAAAAAAATGCTTTAACAACTGAATATTTCTTAAATTAAAAGGAGAAGCCTGCTTTTCAAGTTCTGTAATATATTGTTCTATTTCGGGAACTTTGTGAGACAAATAATAATGATGCGTACTCGATAAATACTGAATAATTTGCAGCACACTATAATCTTTCAAGTGATTTTCAGGAAAATATGTAGAATTATGATATGTATTTACAATTTCAAGAAAGAAATACACATTCACATTATGAAAATCACATACCTCACGAATCGTTTTATTACCAAAACCAAAATCAATTCCAAAACGGCCAATCACAGGTAACAACCTATAATCAATATGTATCAGGTCAACCATTTTAGTATTTATATTAAAAGGTAAAATCTGATTATTTTGATAGTTTTTATATTTCATACTTCATAAAAATTCAATTAACAACAGCTTTCTTTTTATATTAATCAGAAATTTCTGTATTGACATTTAAAAACGTTTCAAAATTAGCAATATCAAAATGCTCTATAAATCCCAATTTATAGCGATATTAATACAGCTATGAACCAACACCTTACAAAATAACACCCTATAATATTGCAATCAAGCTGTTCTAATATCACCATATTTAAGTATTGCACACAAACAGCAATAGCCCCATCTTTGTACTGTCATTAAGTCATTATAGTATTACTACAAATAGTTTTTTATTGTTTATAACTATTATTTAAAATAGGAAGGTTGTTCAATGAGCAATCTTTTCTATTTTAAAATACAATTTTCAATACCCAAAGTTTCTCAGTATAAATTTATTTTTCGTAAACATTTACCTACTTTTGGTAACTTATAATTTGAACTTTATAATTCATCAGTTTTGGTTTTGTTGCCCATGAAGATTACAGAAGACAAATACCAGGGAATTACCATTGATACGGATACGCTGCCTAAATCCATAGATGATTTTCAAAAGGAAATATCCAGTTTAATTCCAAATCTAAATGGCTCTAAATTACTTTGGGTCAAGATTCCCATTGAAAAAGCAGATTTTATTCCTGTTATTTCAATTTATGATGACTCAGAGATTATTGAAGCCAGATGGATTGATGTGGATGAGTATTTAACTCTGAAAGACACCAATAACTATAATAAAAATGTAGTTTTGGCAGCTCTGAATAATAAAGAGTTAAAACTAACGGAACAACAAATTCAATTATCGGTATCTGGTGCCGAGGTATTTTTTTAATTACAAACAGTGAAAGGTAACAAGGGTAATGGTTGAAAAGTAGTTCTCTTACTTAAGAATGCACGATCAACTTTTAATCAGGAACTTTTGACTTAACAACCATTAATAAATGAAGAAGATAACACCTGCAAAAAATATAAATGAGGCATTGGAAATTCTGGATAACGGAGGAAGGTTTTACAACTTTAAAGCCAAAGCCAATGACGGACGCATTGACCAGTCTGAATTGGGCAAGGTAGCCGGTATTTTCAGCGACCACCAGGAAATGATTCTGTTTCTTGAAATGTTAATGATAAACCTACCTCTGGAGGACAAAAACAAGATTATCTCAATGCTTGATAAAACATTACAGAAAAAATACGATCGCTTACACGCAAAAAATCTGAGCCTTTCAGACACCAATAAAAGTGGTATATTTTCAAATTCAATTATCACCAAAGGCATACCCCATCTGGTTGATTCAAAATCTGAATTTACAGGATTTATTATGATTCCTATTATTGCAGGTAACATAACTACATTTAGTATGATTCCACTAATTGAAGAATATGATGTTTACCAATTAAAAGATTCCACAACTAACGAAACACTTTTAATTGCCCACACTAAACTATTTGATAAACTGCCCGATGAAGAAATAATTGTAGCAGGGGTTTTAAAGGAATTAAAGCCAAGTAAAGATGGTAAAACAGGCTCAGGTAAGTTTCTTGAAGTGGTATATTATTGCTAAATGAAGCAACCATATTAATTTTTAAATACAATTGTATGAACAATCAACATTCTGTACAAAAGTAATATAGTATAAAGGAGGCCATCTTATTTAAGACAGCCTCTTTATCCTAATACACAATATTAATTAAAAACAGTTTAATACTATTTACAATTATCGATAAACAAAATCATAATCATTTATGAGTCATTATATCCAAAACTAATTCATCAGTCTGTAGCATTCCACTCGAACCAATATCGGTCAGATTTCTGATTGTTTTATCTACATCCTCATCTGTAATTCCTTCTAATGAAGAAACCGATTTATTATCCATTGCTAACATTGAAGATAGTGTAGCTGTTGATACCGCACTGGAAACTTTTAAAGAACAGCTTGGTTTAGCACCATCGCAAATAACACCCGCTAAATTCCCAATCATATTTTTTACAGAATATGCTACCTGGTCACGATTACCACCCATTAAATATGTAATTCCACAACTTGAACCGATAGCTGCCACTGTTACGCCACATAAACCAGAAAGTCGTCCCAGATTTCTTTTAATATAAATCAGCATCAAATGACTTAATGTTAAGGCACGAATCAGGGCTTCCTGTGAACATTTATTTTCCTGGGCAAAAACCAAAACCGGCAAAGTTGCAGTAATCCCTTGATTTCCACTACCTGAATTACTCATTACAGGCACCATTGCACCAGCCATACGAACATCACAGGCATTACTTGTTGCTGCAATAATCTTACTAAAAACATTATCCCCTAAAATATAGCTCTGAGATCCTCCTTTTAGGGTTTTACCTAGTCCATGACCAAAAAATCCTTTTTCTGATTCGAGGGCTGCCTGACCATTAAGTTTAGCCGCATCAATAATAAATTCCAAGTCAGCCAAAGGTGTTTCTAAAGCAAAATTATATACGATATCAAAACTTAATTCAACTTCCTCTTTTAACTCAACCTGGTTATCAAAAGAAGTTAATTCATCCAGTAATATTTCACCATTTAAATCAACATAAACTATATGAGTGTGATTTCCACAAATAATCACCTTAGAAGTACTATTCTTTCCTTTACAAACAGCTTCAATATATAAACGATCAGGAGCATCCTTTTTTAAGTGAACAAATCCTCTTTGTTCTGAAACAAACAATTTAGCTTTTAGCAAAGCCTCTTCGTTGGAATCTTTTAATACTTCCAGACCATATTCAGAATTACCAATAGTCACCCCCATTGCTATGGCAATAGGCAGTCCGATCATACCTGTACCGGGTATTCCAACACCCATTGAATTTTTAAGGATATTTGCACTTAAAAAAACCTCAGCCTGTTCTACTGTTTCATTTAATATTTCTTTGGCCTTAGCTACAGCAAAAGCAACGGCTATGGGCTCTGTACATCCTATGGCAGGAACAACTTCCTGATGGATCAGATCTATAATTTTTTGTGAATCTACTGTGTTCATTTAATTGGTGTAATGAAATATAAATATTATACCTCTCATTAATAAAGACACATAAATACTAAAAAGGGGTTACTCTGGAAATGATAATTTTCTTGTTTTTTTAAAAAACTTCTATTTCAAATAAAAAAACCTCCCCAAAACGAGGAGGTTTTCTACCCTATGGGGATCAGGGTATTGCATCACACACTATAATTTTCAAAACACCAGTACCAAAACTTGTCAGGTTTATTTATGCAAATCATTTAAACATAAAGGTATTAAAGCTTTACACCAAGGTTCTGACATCTTTACGCATAAAAAACAGATATGACAAAAAGAAACACAATATAGTTCCGGAAACTAAACCTACAAACTGAGGCCATACCAACATCAAACTCTCAAATACAGGTAATGGTGTCGGAATTGCACCTCTCACCTGCTCCATAGTTAAAGGACCCAGACTTCTGATTTCAGGAGTAAGTAAAACATTTGTAATGTCATTAAATAACTGATTAGGTGTTAATCTTAAAATAGACAACTTTGTTTGTTCCCCTGAAACTGACAATTTTCGACCTGCCGGAATAATGATACTATAAACTACATTTACCAAAATGGAATAAAAAACTGTAAAGAACAGCCAAACACTAATACCTGATAAAGCAGAGGTGGAAGCTTGCGAAAACTTTATGGATAATAAAATTGATAAACTCAACCAAAAGGACACATACACAATTGAAGTTATCGTAAACAACAAAATCCGGGTAAACTCCTCTACTGTAGGATTAATACCAATAGATAAAATTCCTATTCCCATCATCAAAAAGCTTAATAAAAAAAACATTGCGCTAATAATGATCAACGAGGCCGTAAACTTGGCTGTGATTAAAAAATCTCTAGGTATAGGTTGAGATAATATTCTACTAATTGTTCCACGGCTATATTCAGAATTGATCGCATCAAAACCTAAACTTATCCCCAATAAAGGACCTAAAAAACTTAAAAACACGAAATAAGGGGGCATTTTCCCATCGCTTACAGTATACAATTTAAGAAACGCAAAAACATCATTGGCTTTAGATTTAGATAAGGCTTCTGCGATATTTTCCATGGATACATACAACGAGCCCAGACAAGTTAAACCAATAATCAAGACCAATATTCCAAAACGCCAGCTATGTATATGGTCTGCCATTTCCTTTTTTACAATAATCCAAAACGGACTGACTTCATGATTTGATAAAGTCATTACAGACGAATCTGCAAGTTTCCCTATAGTTTGCACATTATTTTTCATGAGCATCACCTCCTTCAAAATATTCATTGTAAATCTCATCTAAACCATACTCTTTTTTATTCAAATAAATAAGGTCAAGATGATTTTGAACAATCGTTTTAGCAACAAAAGGAGATGTATTGTTTTTACACTCCACAACCAACTCCTCATCGTTGAAAGTCAAGGCTGATATTTCGGGATTTGATAACAATTGTTTTTCCAGCTCATCTTTTTTCCCCATCCAATCGCTAAAAGTTCCTGTATATTTTATCCCTGCATAAACCTTAGAACTTTGGTTTCCAAACAACTGAGCAGACAAACCACCTACATCTCCTGAAGCAATTAATTCGCCCTTAACAAAAAGCCCTACTCTATTACAAATATGTTGAACCTGATGTAAATGATGAGAAGAAAACAAAACTGTAACTCCATTCTTTTGACTTAACTGTTTAATCAAATCCAAGAATTCCCTCATCCCTTTTGGATCCAAACCCAAGGTAGGTTCATCTAAAATAATAACCTTAGGATCTTTGATTAAAACATCGGCTAATCCTAATCTCTGCTTCATTCCTTTAGAAAAAGTTCCTGCCTTTTTATTACGTTCATTGAACAATCCAACCAGTTTCAATAATTCCTCAACACGAATCTTAGCATTTTTTTTAGGAATACGATTCAACTGGGCTGTGTACATCAAGTTTTCAAAAGCCGACATTTTATCGTAAAAGCCAACATCTTCTGGTAAATAGCCAACGTTTTTCTTCACTTCAACAGGTTCTGTATTCGACTGAAATCCATTTACTTTAACCGTACCACCTGATGGCTCAGTCATCCCTAATATCATACGGATTGTAGTCGATTTTCCAGCTCCATTAGGGCCCAACAAGCCAAAAACCTCACCCTTTTCTATTGTTAAGTTGAGTTTATTCACAACCGTTTGTGATCCATAAGTTTTGGTTAACCCAGATATTTCTATCATATGATTACACATCACTTACCTCCTTCCAAACTTAACAAATAATAAAACAACACCTCCTAATGATAGAATTATAATAAACACCCCCATCCATGCCCATAACAATGAGGTTTTAACAGCCACTCTTAAACTCATTTTAGCCGAAGTTTCAGGTATTTTAGCAGTAATATTGGTGATATAATCGCCTGCAACTGATTTATCACTAGCCTCTATTGTAGCCTCAACTTTAGCAAAATCTCCCGGGGCAATAGATTTAATTTCTTTGGGTTCAAATTTTACTTGCCATCCGGAAGGTTTAGATGCATCTAACTTAATATTTTGCAAATCTGCAGAACCTGTATTTTTCACTACCAATTCAACAAGTTGCTTACCTCCTGCAGTAATTTTAGTGCTTGCCAAACCTTGAGGAGTCGTTAAATCCATTTCATAAGTTCCGGTAATGACTACTTCAAGTTCCATTTCAGAAGAAGTGTTTTTATTAACGGCTTTTACAGGTATTTTATACACTCCGGCTTCAACACCAACAGGTGGTTTTACATCAATGGCAACATCCTTTTTACCATTAGCTTCAATTTCAACTGAGGTGGCTTGTTTATGATTAGGTTTAAAATCAACCTGCCATCCTCGTGGAGCTTCGCTGATTAAAGAATAAACCTGAGTATCACCAGTAGCATTAACGATTGACGTTTTAAACGAAAAGTTAGATTTTGAATGCCCTTGCATATTTTTTTGGTCGGACGAAAACTCTGTGGTAAAATTACCTTGCTTTGAAACATTGACAATCAAAGGCAATTCAGCATTACCGGCTTTTACATATAAAGTATAATTCCCTTTATTAACTTTCAACGGCACATTTATTTTAAGACTGACAGACTGACTATCATTAGGTTTTATAGCTATCTGCCTCACATCGTAAGCACCTGATTTTAAAGAATAATTCCACGATCGGGGCATTCCGGATACAGATAAATTGCAAAACTCCGTTTGCTCTCCATTATTTAAAACATCCAGTTTATAACTTACCGACTCTCCCGGCGCTAAAGAAATTTTAGTGTTTGAGGTGTAGATTTCAACCTTGTTGGCAGACTGTAAGCCCAACACTCCAAAAGCAATCATTAAAGCACTAAAAAATAATACTTTAATAAAAAATGGTTTCTTTTTCATAGTTACCTATTCCTATTAAAATTTATTAAACGATATACACAACTTCAGAGAGGAAATGAATCCATCTCTGAAGCATTATTATTAACAAAAACCTTTTTCTTTTAAGTCGAAAGACTATATCTATGAAGTAGCATCATCACCTTAAATATTTTAAGTATTAATATTTCTAATAATGATTATGATGTATCAAAAATAGCAATCCTGAATTATTGAAAGAAAAACTTTAAGGACTTTAACCTGACTTTAACCATAGTTATAATGATGCTAATTTCCTACACCTGTGTAAGAACACCAGTCAGGTTTATTTACATATATTAAATAAACCTGACTGATGTTTTTTTAAGGTCTTGCCCTTCTGCACCAACAGCCTTAATAAACTAATTTTATATTTTTATAAATGATTCTTTTTATATTCCATTAATATCGTATAATTACTGATACTGGATATAAACAGGTTGAGGAGTAAGCTTTATAATCTCTTCCGGTTTCATCATTCTATGTGGAATTTGAATCAGATCATTATCATAAAATACTTTAAAACCCGTAAACTGTATAGG
The DNA here is from genome assembly GCA_963677345.2 of uncultured Saccharicrinis sp. GTDB lineage: Bacteria > Bacteroidota > Bacteroidia > Bacteroidales > Marinilabiliaceae > Saccharicrinis. Next base: position 118,993 of record CAXXLC010000014.1, on the reverse strand, counting down.
TTCATTGTAAATAAAATCTCTATAGGTACTCATTTTTAATCCCGGCCTACCCCATCCATCCATATTAATAACAATCTGTACTTCTGGATATAATTTTATCTGGGAGTAATTTCGCACCATAGCCTGAGTAAATCTATGTACAACAAATATTTTAGGTGGCAAACCATACTTATGAACAATTTTAGATAAATACCCGCTACAAAAATTAATATCCTCAGCCGTAACATATCCTTTTACAGTACCAGGGATATTTCTTTCTTTCATAGAAAATTCAGGATCAAGTCCTAAATGCACATTGGGTAACATCAGGTATTTCTTAAGCAAAGGAACTTCTGCCTGAACGTTACTTAATCCGGGCTGAATATCCAAAAACACAATAGCATTGCCCATACGAGCAATGCGTAGTACTGAATCTATTTGCGAAGCAGGCATTCTGTATCTGTACGTAGAATCTTTAAACGGATTATTTTGAGCAACCACTGCAATATAATGCAATGCAGGTATCACAGGTGTTAGTGAATCCATTACTTCCCATTTATACATTTCTTCATTTAACTTCTCCCAAAGTTGTTTTGGAGGATATTTTCCTAACACCCCCATTTTTTTCGAAAATAAATTACCGTAAAAAGCAACTATACGATTAAATGGTAACAAAGCTCCCTTCAAAGGAACAGGTTGACCAACTACAGGCCACTTGTCTTTATGATCATTATTTGATATTTCTTTAATCTTTTTCCAATACAGAACAGAATCTACTTTTAATTGAATACTGTCTCCAACGATATAATCTGAAATACCCGGATTTATATAGTCATTGGCAAAAACATTAATGGCAATAGATATAAATGCAATCAATCCAGTAAAACAAATCCACTTTGTGGTTAAATATTCCATTATAATTAAACGTCTAGTCATTGTTTTACCTTTAATTAAAACTGCTGATAAAATATCTATTAATCCAATTGTATGCGCGCAATTCTACGAGCCAGGGAATACAACCTGTTAATTAACTCAATCATTTCTGTTTCAAAACGAATGTTTATTATCCTGTTCCTATCTTGTATTGACAAACGATTAACAAGTCGATCTTTTATTTCCAGAACATCATTTTTAAATGTCTTTTTATTACCTATTATTTCTAAAGCAAGTTCTTTATTGTTATCCTTAAAAGATACAAAGGCACTATTTAATTCCAGTACACTTTGACGGTAAATATGAGCGAATCTTTCATAAGTTTCTTTACTCATTTGCAAATCATATTCAATTCTATGTTCTGCAGCTTCAACCATATCAGTTGTGATAACATCAGCTGCAACTTCTAAAATATTGGTAATTTCCATTTGATTCTTAATCCTAAGGGATTCTCTTGAATCTAATTTCTCTTGTTGTAGCTGTTGCAAATAAGATAAGATTTGCTGTTGTTGAAAATCGATAATCTTATCAGACAACCTAAGTTGTTCAAGATCAGAAGAAGTACCCAACAATACTATATCCAATGCCTTACCGAGTAATTTATTGGTATTACCTGCAAGTTTTTCAAGTTCTTTATCTACCAGATCTATAGCCACACCAGGATGTTGAAGATAGTATCTATCAAGTATTACAATTTCATCTTCTTCATTTGATTTGGCAGGGAAAATTTTGGCAATCAACTTCGCAATTGGAGTTATAAAGCCAATCATGAGTATCGCATTAACAACATTAAAAATGGTATGCGCATTGGCTATTTGTCGGGGCAAATCATTGGGGGTAATTTTTTCGGTAATAAAAGCCAGCTGAGAAGTAAACCACACCCATATCAAGGCACCTAAAATCTTAAATAACACATGTGCAATAGCAACCTGCACTGCTGTTCTGGGTTTTCCGATTGCAGATAAAAAAGCAGTGACACAAGTTCCTATATTTGCACCAATAACGATGGAAATACCTCCCTGACAAGTAATAAATCCCTGAGAAGCTAATACAATCACAACACCTGTTGTAGCAGACGAACTCTGAATTATAGCAGTAAACAATGTTCCTATCAAAATACCCCACAAAGGATTACGTAAACCATGCATTGTTTCAATAAAAGGAGAATATGACTTTAAAGGACGCATTCCTTCGCTCATAAAATTCATTCCTAAAAAGATAAGACCCAAACCCAAAAATATCCGACCTAACTCACGATATTTTTTGTCATTAGAAATTAACGTAGATAAATACCCGAGGATAATCAAAAGTAAAGCAACTTTGGTAACCTTAAATGCAATGATCTGTGCTGTAATTGTAGTACCGATGTCAGCACCGAGAATCACTCCCAAGGTACTTTTAAAAGTCATCACTCCTGCAGCAACAAAACCTACTGCTAAAACAGTTGTTACAGATGATGATTGAATGACAGCCGTAACACTCAAACCAGCAATAAGACCTTTCCACCTTGTGGATGTCATTTTATGAAGAAAATACTTTAAACGATTACCTGCAGAATCCTTCAATGCGGTTGTCATCACATCCATACCAAAAAGGAAAAGGGCAAGCCCTCCAATTACAGTATATATCAATATCTTCCAATCTATAGTCATTGCAGTCACTATTAAAATTTATTGTTGGTTGTCGGCTAATCATTTATAAATCCATACATTGTTCCACCCCACCCTGAACTATTTAAACCGATATCATCATTGGTTAATACACCTCAGTAACATGAGTTTGTTCGTCTATTGGAGGTCGCATATAACCTTTGAAGTTAATTTAAAAGTAGTAGCGAAATTCATAGCTATTTTGTATCAAGCTACACCACTTTTAATTAGTCAAATCTATAAGATTTGGAGAAGATGAATAGAACCATTACCGTTCACACACCTACAGAATCCACTATTACTTTTATACTTTGTTGACTACTGACTTTTAGTAGCTATTTATATTGTTTTTCTAATCAATTGAAATCTTGAGAATACCTTTAGAAGTCAAAAAGTAAAAGCTATTTCCTTGTTCTATTTTAAGCTTTGAATAACTTTGAGGCATATCTTGTCCGTGAGAATCTTTTGTAACTTTCTCTAAAGAATCTCCTTTTAACAGATATAATCCATTCCCATTTGTGCCAATTATAATCTTTTCATTACTTATGGATGTTAACATATTGACATTAATATTATCCAGTATTCTTTTTTCTAAAAATGTCCCATCTTTATATATTCGTATTCCTTCTCTATCTGCAACAAGAAACGAACCGTCGGATGCAAGGGAGACATCACTAATAAAGTATTTCTTTTTTTGATTTGTTTGTTTTGGAGGACAAATCCAAGTATTGGTTCTTCTATCATATTCAATAAAAGTTCCAATATATGAGACACATAAGCTTTTATTAAAAGTATAAAACCGACCAAAGCCTAATCGATAAGGATTCATTTTATAAAACTCTAATACAGAGTTATCCCTATTTACTTTGAAAATTTTCAATCTGTTATCTGCAGTTAATATCCAAATATTTCCATCAATGTCAGATACTATATCCTGAACTTCATCGCCCGGATAATTTTTATTGTCTGATATATCAATAAATTTTTCGTTATCGTATTTAATTAATCTTTCTTTTCCATGATGGTCTTCGCAAAAGAAGAGATCATCATTACTTTTAATGATTTTGTTCACAAATTTTATAGGAATCAAATCTTCTGAATACATCGATTCCCAATTTCTACCGTTAAATTTATATACACCACCAGGGGCATTTTTTGCAATTGTAGAACTAATTACATTTGTTACAGCTGTTCCTTCAATAATTTCTAAAGATGTATTGAAAGTATGATTCTTCTTATTAGTAATGCCAGTTAGCATCTTTCCGGTAGCTACCCAAATATTTCCATCTTTATCCTCGTTGATATCATTGATAATAATACTTTCTATATCATCAGAATAATTAAAAATATTTCTTTTGTTATCAATCATAAAAAGACCACCAAAGTAAGTTTTGCTTAAAAATTTATGATAATAGCTTATACACCATATACGATTCTTTGAATCTACAAAAAGCCTGTCTATATGCTTAAATAAAATAGAATCGTTTTGATACAAAATCCAGTTGTCTTCTGAATATTCTAAAACACCTTTATCTGTTGCAACCCAAATGGTATTATTTTGATCTAATATTAGATCATTTTTCATTGTAACACCTAAATCTTTATCGATTTTTAGCACTTCGTATTTCTGTGTTAATGCTATTCCTGAACTACAAACAAGAATAAAGATGGAGATTAATGTTGTTTTCATTTGTTTTGTATTTAAGTTTGTAATAAGATTTCTGACAATTATCTTGTAATGGTGGTAACTTTAGCTTTTTTGTACTTGACATCATCATATGGAATCATTGACAATAAATTGAGAAATACAGTTTAACCGGGTCTTCTTTTCTCATAAACAGTGCCTTTTTGAAATCTTGATCCCATAATAACTTAATTTAGTAACAAGCTTCATTTAATGTACTAAAATTCCACTAATTATTGGCCATATCACAATATGTAATCTACTTTTAAATTACAAAATCATGAGTGCATCTTTTTTCAAAAGTCAGGGATATTTAAAGTGCTCACTAAACAAACATTTAATATATTTATCAAAAAGCTATATCTATCTGCAATTTTTACCGTATAGGTATCACAAATCACATCATCGTATTAAAAAATGAAGAAGTTATCACTTATTATCACAGTATTTTTAATCTCAACTTTAACATCATCCATAAGCTATGCACAGGAATCTGTAAATAATTGCATTCTGTATGCCAAACGATTACAACGGAATATTAATGAAAGAAACTTTAAGAACTTTAAAGATAATTACTCCCAGGCACTTAAAGATATTTCAGATATAGAATCAAAAGCTGCTACAAACAAGTTCGGTTATGACGAAATTGCTGATAATGCTGATGGTTGGATAAACTTAAATCAGATCCTGAATGATTTTACCGGAAGCATTATTTCTTACAAAGGAGAAAATATTCATCTTGAAATAAAAGACTATGTTCCTATTTTTAAACAAGCAAAAGAAAATGCTTCAAAGGGACATTTTGACGAGGCAATAAATATTATTCAGGCATCTAAAATTTACGAAAATAGATTAAGAGCAATACCTCATCTGGACAAAGCAAAAAAATATGCTGAAAAATACACAGAACAGGTCAAAGACAACAAAGCCCTTATTTATTACGAAGAAGGATTAAGGTTATATAATCAGAAAACAGATTTTGAATTAAGAGTTGAGTCTGTGCCTTTATTTGAAAAAGCTTTGGAACAAAAAGATCCCTATAAAGATACAAGATCATTACTGGCTAAACTCTATTCGGATGAGGCAGACCTTATATCAGAATCAAACGATTTAAAAAATTTACGCAAAACGATATCTTATTACGACAAAGCCTTATTATATGTATCGGATTACGAAGGCGTAAACGGCAAGAAACTCCTGACAAAACAAAAAGGGGCTTCAATACTTTATAAACAGGCTTTAAACAAAGAGAAAGAACAGTCTTTTATAGCACAAAGTCAGGCAGCTAACCTTTATAACGAAGCAATACAATGGATGAATGGATATAAAGATGCTGCAGACAGGGCAATAATAGCTGAAAAAAACTCTACTCTTAAAGTTGTCTTTTTAGATGACAATGGAAATATTATTTCTTCAAATACAACCACTAATAATATCACAAGCAAAACCAACAAATACATTATTAAACCCAAAATTAGTAATTCCAGTATTGATTTACAAAATACCTCAAACTACAAAGAATTAGCTAACGAACTAGGTTCGGGTTTTATCTTGATCAAACTAAATACGGATGAAATAAATTATTCGTACAAAGGCATTAACACACAAACAGATTCTCTTAAAATTGATAAGTTTTTCTTATTTAAAAGAAATATTTCTACAGGGAAAACATCTGAAAAAGAGATCTCTGAGCAAGAATACAAAGAAGGACTTAAAGAGCTTAAAGCTTCAAGAAGCAGCTCAGGATCTAAATTCAGAGTATCATATAAAACATATAAAGGAACTTTTTATACTACGACAAAAACAGCCAGTGTTGAAAACACTTACCCTCTAGAAATATGGGATATACGTAATCCTGATCACCCAATAAAAATTAAGAGTATTATAAACTCAGATATTATTCGCGATAGAAAAATAAGAACTACTTATTCGGGCAGTATGAAAATAAAACCAGAATTAACAAACGAAGGAAACGTAAAAGGCCAGGATGAATTAATGAGTGAGGCGAAAAGTAAAAAGCCTACTATATTTTCAGCATTAAGTAATAAAGAAAATGAGATTATAGAAACATTAAATCAGATAAAGTACATCCACCAATAAAACTCTGGATTAAACATAAATAAAGCATTAGAAAGCACGTTGTTTACGATTGTTATAAAAGCTGAAATACAAATCCCGTTTCACAGAAAAAACCTGTAGTACCTTCAAGCTGTAAAATTTCAAAATCGGTTTTACACCTGGTGCATATGGGGTTTTCCTGCAAAACGGTTTAACTCTTACAAATAATTTGTACTAAACAAATCTTTATATTAAAATAATAATCAGGCTGATTCTACACCTGCATCAACTCTATACCCTTTTTACTTTGCAAGGCTGATTTGTTCAAAAGTTTTTTGAATTATTTTATTCATTTCTTCAAACTGAAGCTCCATACTTTGTAATAAACTAAATTGCGCATAAGTACGAACCAGATTGTGTTCAGGGTACTTTATTTTATAATAATTATCACCATCAATATAGTCCATAAGAAAACGAAGAACTTGCTCAAAAGTAATATATCTGGCAGAAAAAGCTAAATGATCTATCTCAGACTGAGAAATAAACGCAGCAGTTTCAGACAGATACCCTTTAGCATACGCAGCAAAAATATTTAAATCAATAGAAACATTAGCTAAGTCCATATCATCTTCTAAGCCAGTATTAGCATAAGAACGTATAGCATCTCCAAAATCATTTAAAACAGTGCTACTTAATACAGTATCTAAATCAATCACGCATAACACATTGCCTGATTCATCAAAAAGGATATTATTAATTTTTGTATCATTATGCGTAATACGAATTGGGATAAGTCCCTTTTCAACTTTTCCCCAAAAATTCAGCATCTCTTCTCTACGATCTTCTATCCACTTAATTTCTTGAGTAAGCTTCATTTTCCTTCCCAGTGGATCTTTTTTCAAAACCTCTTCCCACTGCTTAAAGCGATAACGAATATTATGAAATCCTGGTAAAATATCATTTAACTTACCAGTAAAATCAGAAGTCATTCTTTGAAATTTTCCAATTCCTTTACCTCCTGCAAAAGCCAATTCAGGTGTATCTGCAGCTTCATAAGTAACACTTCCTTCAATAAATAAACACATAGTCCAAAACTCACCATCCTGATCAAGATAATAAAGCTCATCATCAATGGTTTTTATCAGAGTTAACGACTCACGCAAGGGGTCGCCACCATTCTCTTGTATCTTAGCCTTTAGATGTAATGTAATCTTTTCTATGTTATCCATCATAGCAGGCACATCCGTAAAGATATTTTTATTTTTACGCTGCATCAAATAATTAGGAGTAACCACACTTTGAGTTTCTACCAAATATGTATCATTGATAAATCCTTCACCTAAAGGAACTACATTTGACACTAAGCCCTCCAATTTGAAAAATTCTGTGATTTTAGATATTTCTGAATTCATTACTTTTGCCATACTACCTATAATAACTGGATTACTTATTATTTACACAATCAAAAGAAACTAACTAGTCTGTCCATAAAGTCCGATAACTGCGTTTCGCTCATTTTGAAAACGGTCATTTACGAAAGTAAACTCCCTGATTTTCAAAATTTCGCAAGCCTTGTTCTCGAACTTTTTGAACAAGACTCTTAAAAAATGCAGAGTTTATAGACGGGCTAACTAGACACTACAAAAAAATGCGACTATTTATTGTTATAATACAAAGCAGCAGCCCCAAGTATGCCTATTCCTTCCAAATCAGACTTTTCAATAACAATTTTATCTTTAACTGCAGCAAAAGGAAAACTATCTAATTCTTTTTGGATTCCATTTTTGAACAATGCAAAAGAATTGCTTATAGATCCACCGAATATAATGGCTTCGGGAGCTAATATATAAAGGATATTTTTAATCAGTTTGCCGAGATGCCTTCCATATTCTTCAAAAATATTAATTGCTTCAGCATCTCCGTTCATGGCCTTATCATATAACTCTTTCCCTGTAGTATTATTTTTCTCAATAAAAAATTTACTTCCACAGTAGGTTTCAAAAATATCATCTTTATATGGCCAACAACCTACTTCACCAGCTCCACCATAAAGACCTGAATGAATTTTATCATTAATAATAACACCTCCACCAACACCGGTACCTAAAGCAATAGCTAACATATCACTATAATTTTGGCCTTTACCAAAATGTTTTTCACCTAAGGCAAAACAATTGGCATCATTATTAATAAATACAGGAATATTAAAACGCTCTTCTATCTTTTGTTTTAACGGGAAATTTTTCCAGGCAGGAATATTTGAAATATTAAGTATTTTACCATTAGATGTATCTAAAAGCCCAGGAACACCAACACCTATTGCCAAAGTACCGGGCAATATCACTTTCTCAATTACAGTATATAGGGTATCCAATATTTCACCAGCTTCTCTCAATGGATCTGTTGGCAATGAAAACGTTGATTTTATTTCTTTATTTTCAATACAACCACCTTTTATTGACGTACCACCTATGTCAACTCCAACTATTATTTCTTGATTCATTCTTTACGACATTAAAGTTCAATGGCTTAAACCTGTAAAAATTTAAGCCATTGAAACACAAATTACAATTAACCTTCCATTGATTTTTCAAGCTCACGCGCTTGCTGAAGAAAATCTTCTACATTCATCTCTTTGAAGAAAATTAATCCATGACTTGCACGAATTTTTGGATCTTCGTTAGTATAGAAATAGTCCTTACCCAACAAATACTGAACATTTTCTAATTGCTCAGCCCATATTCTTTGAGCAAGAGTACTAAATTTACCGTCATGTTCATAACTTGGGAACGATGCATTTACCTGACTCAGATAACAATCGCTAAACGATTTATCCAACACATCCAGGCTATTAATACTTACAGGAACCATGACATTAACTTCGGATGGTGCAAACTTAAACCACACATTTCGGTATCCCCATATACGCAAGTTACTCAAATCCTCTTCTTTACTCCATAAACGCACAGCATCAGCAATAGCCTGTAAAACTTTATAGTGAGTATCAGGTCCACTTCCTTCAGGATCTAACGCCAGTGATATAACAGTAGGCTTCTCTTTCCTAAGCTCTTCTAAAATTGGAGCTACGTCTCTTTCCCTGTTCGGCTGTTCGGTAAAAATATCTCCGGTATAGAAACCTAAACGTAAATGACGAACATTTTTCACCTGTACACCTGAATGAGCCCATACCAACTCCTCTTCAAACTCACGTATCATCCCTTTGAGCTTTTGAATCTTCACAGGATTCTTTTGACCATCATAGCTTTCTCTGATATTAGCTAAAATAGCATTTATCGTATTCCTTAGTCCCTCTTTATCTTTAACTTCCCAAACAGAAACAATGGCTCTCACAACACGATGACACAATCCACGAACACGTTCTAAAGGCTCCTCAGATGCAACCTTTAATAAAAAGTGATAAACATCTTTATCCCATTTATGCTTGTAACCACTTTCAAAAAAATCAGGATAATCAACCATCTGAATACGATTTTCATCCAGCAATCTTTTTGTACTTGTTAAAGTTTCTGTTACAAAATCATTAGTTACAGCTGTAAATCCAGAAGTAAGTACGGAGAAAATAGACTTATTTGACTTTTCTCTTAAAATACGATTTACATGTGGTAGCATACCCAATGGAATATCATCGTGGTGTGGACCAGTATGATAAAAAGTCTGATTTTCTTCAGTCTTTAAGCCATTAGATATTTTTGTTTTAACCGACTCCATAACCTCACGAACAGTATCAAGTGAAAGGTTAGGAATTAAACTACAATATGGATCTGCCTTTAAGTCAGCCAGTTCTAATTTAGGGCCAAACTTATTGATTCGCTTACATAAATCTATAATCGCACGTTCAGTTTTTTCCTGAGTCCAATCTCCTGTTCGATAATAAGCATCTACACTATCATTTAATTTTACGCCAGAACTTTTTGTAATATAAAAACGACTATTTGGCAAGCTCTGTAATACTGTAGCAGGATATAAAACTGAAGGTTCTGATTCCAATGCATTTTTAATAACAGTAGCTTTGGCTTCACCAGCAGCAAAAATCAGAGCAACTACATCTTTATTATAGGTAATTGTTTCCAGCCCAATAGTAATAACCAATCTGTTTTTTGAAACTTCAATTCCGCCCAAATCACCAGCTGCCTGAGCTTGAGTTTCAAAGTTGGTTTTTGTTAAACGAGTTGTAGAAAAATGATCTGATCCTCTAGTATTAAAAGCAATATGACCATCAGGACCAATTCCACCAAGAAAGAAACCAATACCTCCTTTTTCTCTGACTTTACGTTCATATTGAACACACCAGTCATCAATCATAAAAATTGATTTCTGTTGTTCTTTTTCTTTTAATGTTTTGGCTTCTCTATAACGTAAAGACAAGTCTACAATACTATCAGGAAAAACTTCTGAGAAATGCTTACCATCAGCCAAAGGAATCTCATCAGAATTAATAAGCAAAGCACGTTCAGGATCTAATCCAAAACCTTTGATATAATATTCATTTACGTAATGATAAAAACTATTGTGTTGAGCTGAATTAATAGGATAAAATTCATCTATCTGAACAAAATGCAACTTGCTTAAATCAGGCTTTTTATCCACTTTTAAGCCATTATCCTCTCGGATTTTCTTTCCTTTTGCATTATTCCAATTTTCAAGCAAATACTGTGTCCATCGAATAAAATACTCAGGCGTTTTACCTGTAGGCAAACTGATTACTCCTTCGGGATTTTCAGCCACCCACTCCAAAAAGCGCAAGGCAGTAAACATACCTAGCTGCGGAAAATTATCCACAGGAATATAAGGTACTTTTGTTGATATAGATTCAACATTTGCCTTTTCTAGATAAAATTTTTCAACATTTGATAAATTTTTCATGTGTTTAATATTTATTAATTATGGTCACATGGAACTTGCCATATCAGATTATTTCCCAGTACGGGAATTTTCTTTCATGGCTCGTTTCACCTCATTATTATTTTTAATTATTTAGCAATATTCTTACTTATTAAACACTAAAATATTCATCTGTATCACCCCAATAGTGTAACCCAAATACAGATGAATATAATTAGTGTAAAATATTAATCAAATACTACTTCTTTAAAAAAAGCAGGTAAATGAAAATTCGGTTTTTCAGCTTCTATTGGATTCCATGACAAATAATGTGGGTAACGCTGTTTATCGCCACATTTATAAAAATTACAAGTGGGTTTCATTCCTTTAAAGCTATAGATATAATCGTATTTAAAAACTTCTTTAGGAATCACAACATCAAGCTGCCATTGCGTTTTACGATCTATAATCTCTATCCTGTTTTTTCCTAAAGATGGTTTTGTTTTAATCATTTCAAGTATTTCTGGAGACAGTCTTTCTCTACTATTTCTAACAGACCCATACCCTCCTAAAATATTACCTATACAATTAAACTCAAGATTATAATAATTTTTTCCATCAAACGAAATAAAAAACTCAACACAACTATCTTCATACACAGGCTCATTAAACTTCGTATTCACGGCCTTTATATTAGATTCCTGAACTATATATTTAAGATACAAATGATGATCATCATAACCTACAACGAAATCAGCCTTTACATCACTTTTATAATTCCAATTGTTATTTAAAATTGAATTTCTTTTAAGTTCTGAACTTTTAAACCAATCCTGAACATTTTCGACTTTCCTTATTACCATTTCCAAATCTTTAAATAAAATTGCAATACAAATATACAAATTACTCAATAGTGCACGTGCACTATTATTAAATAATTAATTTTATTTAACAATCCTATTTATCACCATTCTCCCATTAGACATTGATAGAATGATGATTATACAATTCAATCAGTAAAATAAACATCGATAAATTAACCAGATAACAAATGACGAGCACTATCAATAATCGCAATTATTGCAATATAGACTACATTGATATTAGACACCCCCTTGTGTTTTGTAAGAAGGATAAAATAAACTTGAAGAAGAAGTATAGAAAACAAATTACATTGCTGTGTAATCTCTATAATTTTCTTTAATAACTATTTCAATGGGTAATAATTTTGTTTTAGGAACATCTTTTTTGAAGGCTAAATGATCCACGAGCATAGTTATAGCAGAGTTAGCTTGCAAGCCCGGATTCTGATAAATTAAAAATTCTATATTCCCTTGTTTCAGATGCTTTCTGTTTTCATCAATAAGATCATATCCAACCAACACTATATCAAGAGAATAAGCCTCAATTATATCGGCAACATAATGAACTTTTGAAGTAGAGACATAAACTCCTTTTATTTTTGGAAATTGATGAAGTTGATGCAACATTTTTTTCTCCAACAACCTTGGATTATCTATTTTAAGAATCTTGACCTGATCCTCATGTAATCCTTTATTAATGAGATAATCGACAAAACCTCTTTCTTTTTCCTGAAGGTGTTTGGCATTTGCAATATCCTCATCTATATGAATAACCATATATTCATCACCCTCATTCAATACTTTATTTAATAAACTGGCAGCTGTTTCGCCACTTTTTACTAAATCCTGCCCCACATGACATAAAGTATTTTCTTCCTTGATGTCCGTGTTAAATGTCACATATGGAATTCCTTTTTGATAACATTTTTTAAAAAATGCGATCGCCTCATTATAAAAAATAGGGGCAACCAATACACCATCGCATCCTTCTTTTAATATTTGTTTAGCATTATAAGAAAAGCTAATATCCTTAAAAGAATTAAACAAATACATATTAACATTTATTCCCAAAAAAGACAGATCCTTAATAGCTTGCTCTAAACCATCCATTGCTCTTCGCCAAAAGGGATCAAAATCACCATCCGGAACCAAAACTGCAATTTTATACAACTCACCCTTTCGTAAGGACTGAGCTGCTATATTGGGTTGATAATTAATTTTATCAAGAATTAATTTAATTTTATCGTAAGTACCTTTTGAAACTACACCTCGCCCATGAATTACCCTGTCGACAGTTCCCCGGGAAACACCAGCCATTTGCGCAATATCCTTTAGTGTATAATTTGATTTAGACTTCACCTTGTATTCCTTCTCTTAATATAAAATACAAAAGTGAAGAAAAAAAACAACTTTGACAATAAGTATATCGTTCACGTGCACACAAACACAAAGAAAGCTTTGCAAAATATTATATGCAAAGCTTTCTTAAATTTTATTATTAGGTATTATTAACAGATCATAAGTATTTACAATCTTGTCAATAAAAAATTAGTTACTTTCTATTTTTTGACCATCTTCCCTATACAAGTCCACCGACCCGTCTAATGAAACACCAATAACAGTAACCTGTTTATCTAAAACCTCATCTGGCAAATCAACATAGATTATTCCAGGAACTTCGCTCCAGCTTCTTTTACCAATAATTTTGTAATCCAGATTAGTATCTTCTCCAACCACCCATATTTTTTTGATATTATTTTTCAACCCTTTTATCATTAGTGATCCGTTAGGCTTGTTGTTAACATACAAATAGAGTGTTTGATGATCTTTTGATAAAGCTGTAGGGCCATAAAAGTGACCATGCGGTATTCCTGCAACAGTACCATAAATAGCCTCATGATGTTTATTCGTCCAACGACCTAATTCTTTTAATACACTAACTTGTTCTTCTGGAATAGTACCATCTTCTTTAGGACCAATATCTAATAATAAATTACCACCCATACTAATACATTCAATAAACATCTCAATGATTTGATTGGCTGTTTTATAATTATTATCATCAGGTTGGTAACCCCATGAATCATTTATCGTCATACACAATTCCCAATATTTGCTATCGGGCTTAGTTACAGGTAAACCTTGTTCCGGAGTATCATAATCGCCATATCCCTGCAAACGAGAATTTAAAACTACTTTTGGATTCCATTTGAACAAAGATTCACGAAGTTCTTTTGCTTTCCAATCTTCAGCAGTCTGCTCCCAATCCCCATCAAACCAAAACAAATCAGGTTTATATTGCTTAGATAATTCTTTTAACTGACCAAAATTAAACTTAACAAAACGTTGCCACTTTACAGGATCGTCCGAATATCTTTTTTTATTTCTCAGAAAATTAGGATAATCGGGATGCGACCAATCTATAAGCGAATAATACAATCCTACTTTTAAATCTTTATCACGAAGCGCTTGACAAAATGGTCCTATTAAATCTCTTGCTGCAGGTGATTTTTTGACAACACTCAAATCACTTTGTTTCGTATCCCATAAAGCTACACCATCATGGTGTTTTGAGGTAAGTACGGCATACTTAGCTCCTGATTCTTTAATAAGTTCTGCCCAATAATCAGGATCATAATTTTTGGCAGAAAAGCCATCCAACTGCTTCATATAGTCTTCATAAGAAATATGTCCATTATGAAAAGACCATGATTCACCTATTCCATCTACACTATATATGCCCCAATGAATAAAAATACCAAGTTTCGCATCCTTAAACCACTGCATACGAGTTTCTTTATCATCATGAGTTTGCGCATTTATTGCAGGTAAAATAAGAAACCCAATGATTAAACTAAAGAAAAATTTAAATTTCATGCTTTTTGTTTTTTGTTTTATTATACTATTTCTCAACTGAATTACTTCTTTTTAGGCTTCATGTATTTATCTTTTCCGTCAGTAAGCCATTCTAGCGAAAAGCTCACAAACTGATTTGCCTGATGTTCATCTTTTTCAAAAAATAAACCGATATCTCCATTTTGCAGAATTGTCATTGATGAGTATGCAGATCCACCAGCATATATTGTTTTTCCTTCGCTCCATGTTTTTCCTTCATCGTAACTAATTCGGACAGTCATGTTTGTGCGCCCTTTAATTTGTTTAGCATTAGAAAACAACAACCGATTTTTATTATAACCATCTTTCACTGACGTATAACGGATAATACTGGCATTACAGGCAGGATCAATTAAAGTAGTATCACCATAACTATGCCATGATGCCCCTCTGTCGTTACTAATATGAATATAGCGATAACCTAGTTTTTGCACACGACTATTTATCATCCAATCGCCATTTGCAAGTTCCACAATCTTAGATTCATCAAAAGGAGTAATAGCATTGTTAATTAAATACCAATTTTTACCATGATCGCTACTCCCAAAGATATGCCCACCTTTATTTAAATTGACCATCGTATGCAAGAGGGTTCCATCATGCAACTGAATACCTCGACCTGAGGTAATAAATTTAAAATCATTTTTCCAACCAGGAAGAGCTATTTGCTGTGTAATATCACGAGGTTTACTCCATGTTTTTCCATTATTTTTACTACATACCACATGAAAATAATACACATCCTTTTCCTTATCCAAATCCATGAAATTATAAAACAAGAAAATCTCCTTTGTTTCACGATCTACAATCATAGATGGATCCGAAGCGGATTGACCTAATGGAAAATCCACAACTGTTTCGATGTCAGTCCAAGTCTTACCATTATCCGAACTTCGTCGTATTACAATATTTATATCCTTACTCCATTTTAAATCACCACAAGAAGGTACTCGCTCATCAATTGCAGCCACCAAATCACCATTAGGAGCTGTTACAATAGCAGGAATTCGATAACAAGAAACCCCTTTTTGCATATTTGTATTAAAAATATCCTGACTAATTATGACTCCTTGAGTAATGCTCTGCTCTCCTTTTTGTGCCAGTACGTTTATTGAAACCAATAAAAATAATATAACCGCTAACTTTTTCATGAATAATAATTTCGTTTTGTATTGAGTTGCAAAGTTAATTATTAAAACAATATGCAATAAGGTAAAAATGTTACCTAAAGAAGGCAACAATCTTACCTTACATTCTTACATAAAAACTACAAATTGCAACAAACCAAAACATTAACCACTCACACTAAAGCTAATAGTCTTAGTTAAAAATAACCTAACCTGGCTCCACAAAAGTTTTCAATATTATTCATCAGATTTATCATTCAAAAAACAGGTTCAATAGTAAAACTAAACTCATATTTATCAGCAGGCAGAGTATACTGTTCATAAGGCTGAGCTCCCCATGAATTATCTCCTGCTACTCCCATTTGTTTTAAATCAAAAGTAATAAATACACCATCCTTCTTAATGATATCATTGATATGTTTATTTTCATTGTGCGTTGTCTGATCAAAATCTTCAATGGGATTATGCAAGGCCGAAAACCCTAATGTTGGTGAACCGCTTATTTTAAGTCCTATACCATTATTTTTTCGTAACTCAAACCAACGAACATTAGTTTTATAACCATTTTCCTGGGGTCGAACATAAGGTTCGTACTGATTCCCAACTTTATCCTGGTACAAACCGACAAAGGCACTATGATTACGATCACAATAATTTTCATGTGGCCCACGTCCGAAGTATTTTAAATTATCAAATTCAACAGGCAACACCATCCGCATACCAAACCTTGGTAAATCAGGCAATTCTTTCTTACCGGGAGTAAACTGATTGGTAACAAACACACGTCCATTGCCTTGCACTTTATATGTAATAATCTGTGTAGATTCAATTGTTGGTAATTTTAGTTCCACCACAACGTTCACTGAGGTAGCCGTTATTGTATTCAAACTTATTTTTGCAACCTTCATATTCTTTGAGGTTTCACGCCAAACACCAAGTCGACCAATCATATTGCTTCCTTTATCATTATCGTTAGGAGCACGCCAATAATTAGCAACCGGGCCTTTTTGAATTAAAGAATTACCATTAACAACCCATTGTTTAATCGTACCACTTTGCTTATCAAAGCAGATACTAAAATTTTGACCGTTAACATCAATATTTTCATCATTATCTACAGCCTTAAGTGCTGCTATGTACTCTCCTTTTGCAATTGGATGCACAGGTATGGACAAAGCAAACTGATCATGTGCTACCTCATAACCTTCTTCCAAAAATAACTTTGGCTGTTTCAAACGAACAGAGAAATCAATAAAATATTCGCAATCAGGTTGCCCTTGATTAAAAGGCAATTCAATGGTAACAATTTTACTTTGATGGGGTTTTATATCCACCTGAACAAAACCATGGTCTACTTCCAAACCATTTTCACTAATACTCCAACGAATATCATAATCATTCAAATTTATAAAATCATGAAAGTTAGTTATTTTATATTGCCCCAATGGCAAACTGTCATTACTAAATCGTACATATTGATAGACGTATTTTACTTCCCACAAACCTGGTTGAGGTTTCATATCCGGGTAAATAACACCATTACAAACAAAATTATCATCGCTGGGCATATTCTCACCATAATCACCACCATAAGTATAGTATGGCCGACCTGCATCATCATGCTCTAATAACCCCTGGTCAATCCAATCCCAGATATATCCTCCTTGCAATTGCTTGTTATTACGGTCGTAAATCACATCCCACAAATCCATAAGATTACCTGTACTATTCCCCATAGCATGAGCATACTCACTCATAATCATCGGTTTACTTTGGTGTTTAGATGCATATTTTTTTAGTGCATCAACTCCAGGATATTGAGGACAGAATATGTCTGTATTATCGCCCATTTCCGCTCGTTCGTAATGAACAGGCCTTGATGGATCGCGATGTTTAATCCAGTCATAAACAGTCTTAAAATTTTCACCATCTCCAGCCTCATTTCCCATAGACCACACAATGATACAAGGATGATTCTTGCTTCGTTCGACCATACGAACATTACGGTCAAGATGAGCATCTTTCCACTCTGGATTTTTAGCCAATGAATATTTCCCATAATACATACCATGAGATTCAATATTTGCTTCATCAGTTACGTATATACCATATTCATCGCATAAATCGTAAAAACGAGGATGATTGGGATAGTGAGAGTTTCGAACTGCATTAATATTAAATTGCTTCATTAACATTATTTCATGAAGCATATCTTCCTCATTAACCACATGACCTGTATATTGGTTATGCTCGTGACGATTTACACCTTTAATGAGCACCTGAACTCCATTAATATAAAACACCCCATCAATGATTTCTATTTTTCGAAAACCCACTTTAGTGGAAACAATTTCATTGTTACCCTTATCATCAGTTAGCTCAAGAACCAGTGTATATAAATCAGGTGTTTCAGCGGTCCACTTTAAAGGTTGATCTATCACATCATCAAAATGTAATTTTAACATTTCCTTTTTTTGGATGGGAGCATTTAATGTTTTTTGAGCAACTACTTTCTGCTGTTGATCAAATAATTGATAACTAAGCTTATAATTTCCTGAACGAAAATTTTTCTCGTGATTTTTCAATTCCACATCAACCGAAAGTTTACCATTGCGGTATGTATGATCAAGATCTGCATTCACAAAGAAATCACGAATGCGAACCTTCGGTGTTGAGTAAATAAATACATCACGCTCAATACCACTAATCCGCCAAAAATCCTGACATTCAAGATAGGAACCATCGCTCCAACGATACACCTCCACAGCCAATGTATTATCTCCTTTCTGCAAATATTTAGTAATATTCCACTCTGCTTCAGTTTTACTACCCTGACTATACCCTACTTTTTGTCCATTAACCCAAATATAAAAAGCTGATTTAACAGCACCAAATTGAATAAAAACTTCACGGCCATCCCAACTTTGGGGCACAGTAAAATTACGACGATAAGACCCAACCGGGTTATAATCATGCGGTATCTGTCCTGGATTAGCCGGATAGATTTTGTCTACAAATTTTATTTCTTCAGAAACCGGAGCTTTATAACTAGCAAACTCATACTGATGATTACAATAAATAGGCACTCCATAACCCTGTAACTCCCAATTTGATGGCACTTTTATATCATCCCATTCACTTACATCATATGTTGGTTTAAAAAAATCATGAGGGCGATCTGCCGGTTTCCGCACCCAGTTAAATTTCCAAGTTCCATTCAAACTTTTATAATATACTGATGCCTGGTGCTTATTAGACAATGCCTTTTCAATAGTAGCAAATGGCATCATTGAAGCGTGAGGAATCTCTTTGTTTTGGTTAAACATATGTGGATTTTCCCAATCCGGGATCTCTTCACTTGCTGCACGTGACGTTATCATTATAAGAACTCCTATAATCAGGAGGCTGATACAATAATGTTTTCTCATTTCAATCATTTCTTAAATACTGTTTTTACGGTAATGCGACACAATAAAATTAATTTATCATGACTTAATGCACATCTAATTGTCCAGCAGAATCAACTTTATTGGTATTTCTAACACCTGTTGTTCCGCCCCCTTTCAATGTCAACTCAACCGGTTTATTAGTCTTCCAGGCACCACGGGTAAAGTCAGGTATATTAATTGGTTTTGAACCGTTAGCAATAGACCATTCACTTAATGGTGTAATACAACTCCAGGCAGCAGCATCATACACATCCATATCCATTGGCAGGCCATTACGCAAACAGTCAATCAAACGCCAATCCATAATAAAATCCATACCACCATGACCACCAACCTTTTTAGCCATACTACCCACCCGACGCACTATTTCTGGGGTATACTTATCCCATAACTCTTTCATCCTTGAGTCATCTGCTACGTCATGCCCAAATGCTATATGCTGTAATGGCCATTTTTGAGCAAAACATTTTGTACCACTTAACATATGAATACGAGAGTATGGGCGAGGAGAGCTAATATCATGCTGAATCAGAATAGTACGCCCCTTCACGGTACGAATCATCTGCATATCCATGTTACCCCGCATATGTTTTCCTACAAATTGCTGCAAATCAGAACGCTCAGGCACTAATTCCTTAATACGCCTGGCAAGTGTAAAATCATCCGACATCATTGCAGTTAAATAATCCAAACGATCGCCCCGGTTAATATCCATGGCCTGACAAATAGGTCCTAAGCCATGAGTAGGATAGACATTGGCTTTACGTGTATTTTCATGCAAACGCCAAAGCTTATCATAAGCACCATCACCACCCGGTTTATCATCTTTAGGTATATTAAAATGCCAGTAATCCAAATCATGTATATAAGCTCCTTCACCATGTATTAAATCACCAAATACACCCTGACGTGCCATATTTAGTGTTAATAACTCAAAAAAATCGTAACAACAATTCTCCAATATTACGCAGTGCTTCTTTGTTTGTTCAGATACTTCAACTATTTCCCAACACTCGTCCATTGTTTTAGCTGTTGATACTTCAACAGCGGTATGTTTATCACCTTTCATAGCTGCGACAGCAACAGGGACGTGCCATTGCCAAGGTGTTGCGATATAAACCAGGTCTACCAGGTTGCTATTACATAAATCCTTAAAAGCAATATCACTTCCTGTAAACTCTTTAGCCTTTGGTAATCCAGCATCCTCAAGAATTTTTTGAGCACCATCCATAGCAGCCTGTCTTGTATCACAAAGGGCAGTTACCTCAACACCCTCGATATACGTCATACGCTTTACAGCCGGTGTTCCCCGATCTCCAATACCCACAAAACCAATACGCACTGTTTCCAGCTTGGGAGCAGCATATCCACACATATTAAAATGCATTTTAGGTTTGCGCTCTGCATTTTTTCGAATATATTTTAACTGCTCATCAAAGCTAACTACTGGAGAACAGCTTGCCAAAGGTGTTGCTGAAACAACACCGGCTCCTAAAGCCATATTTTTAAGAAATGATCGTCTGTTTGATGCCATTATTTTAAGGATTATGTTTTTTGTAAACTATTTTCATATACTTAATGACTTGTAGCATTTTTTATAGCCTCAAAATGCTTTATCATTTTTGTCACTTGTTCTGGTCTATCTTCTGCCAAATTATGTTTTTGACCAGGATCATCCTTTAAATTATAAAGTTGCATAGTGGATGAAAACCCGGTTTCCATATCAACACCCCAAGGCACTTTTTTACTACCTTTATAAGGGGGGATAAGTACCCACTGATCTTCATGAAAAGCTAAACGTCCTTGTAAGCCTTCTGAAATATATTGTTTCCTTCCTTTCTTTGAATTACCGGTAAGAACAGGCAATAACATTTGACTATCTGGTCGCTTATTATCTACCTGCAGTAATTGTGCTAATGAACCATAAATATCAACCTGAGATATTAAAGCATCAGAAACCTTTGGCTGAATATGTCCTTTCCAGCGAACAATAAACGGAATATGTGTACCTGCATCATATAAGCTATATTTACCTCCTCTAAGATTTCCCCAAGGAGTATGCTCCCCCAATAATTCAGCTGCTTCATCCTGATAACCATCATCCAGAACAGGACCATTATCACTTGAAAAAATCACCAAGGTATTTTCTGATAAACCGAGATTATCGAGCGTATTTAAAAGCTCGCTAACGCACCAATCAGCCTCAAGAATAGCATCTCCTCTAGCTCCCATACCAGACTTACCTTCAAAACGTTGATTTGGCACACGTGGTACATGTGGCTGATGCAAGGCATAAAATAAGAAAAAAGGTTCATTTTGATTATGCTTAACAAACAGCTTTGCTTTAGCAAGAAAGGTATCAGCCATATCTTCATCAATCCATAATGCTGATTGACCTCCAGTCATATATCCAATGCGCGAAATACCATTATTAATACTCATATCATGTCCATGACTTGGAAGCATTTTCAATAATTCAGAATTATCTTTACCTGTAGGTTCACCTTTAAAATTTTTATTATAACTAACTTTTATTGGATCATCTTTATCAAGATTAACAACATTTCCATCCTCAACATAAACTGTTGGAACACGATCATTAGTAGCTGCCATTATATAAGAATAGTCGAAACCAACAGAATTTGCTCCCTGAACAATAGATTGATTCCAATCAATATTTCCATCTCCTAAGCCCAAATGCCATTTACCCACAACCCCTGTTGTGTAACCTTGTTGTTTTAAAAGCTTGGGTAATGTTGGAGATTCTGGATCTATTAATAAAGCAGCATTACCCGAAAGAACAGCTGCCCGTTTATTACGCCAGGGATACTCTCCAGTTAACAAACTATATCGACTAGGAGTACATGTTGCAGATGTTGCATAACCATTGGTAAAGCGAATTCCTTCGCTGGCCATTTTATCAATAGCCGGTGTATGAATTCTACCAGATTGATAGCAGCTAACATCTCCTATCCCCAAATCATCGGTATAAATAATTACAATATTGGGTTTTTGTTGACTCTTTTGCGAACAAGATGCAAAACAAATCAACAAAATAACCATACTCAATAAAAACCTCATCTTTTATCTTTTTATTTACTGTTTTAGATAATTTATTAATATTACCCAATACAAAAAAATCATAACTTAAAAATATCAGATTCGACCCTACATGAACTAAATATTTTTTTTACTTGATTAATAATATCCGGGTGTTCATCAGCCAGGTTATGACTTTCTGCAGGATCAATTTCTAAATTATACAATTCTATCGGGGCATCTGGATTGTTACTTACCCCATACTGCACAGCTTTCCATTTACCCATCCTTATCGCTTTACGACCGCCTAAGACAGGAAATTCCCAATATAAAAATTCGTGAAGTTTTTGCTCTCCTTCACCTGTTAAAGTAGGCAATATTGAAATACCATCAATATCAATAGGTTCTTTTTGCCCGGCAATATCGGCAAATGTTGGCATCATATCCCAAAAAGCAGATATTAAATCAGATGTTGCACCTTTGGGGATAGTTCCCGGCCAGCTAGCAATAAAAGGCACTCGAATTCCTCCCTCATACAAATCTCGTTTATAACCACGAAATGGTCCGTTACTTTTAAAATAATCGGGTTGTGCCCCTCCTTCTTTATGAGGACCATTATCAGAAGTAAAAATGATAATTGTATTATCAGTTAATCCTAATTCATCAACTTTTTCAATAATTTCGCCAACCTGCTCATCTAATAAATGCACCATTGCGGCAAATGCAGCATGCACTTCAGGTTGAGAGCCATAAGCTCCGCAACGAAAACCAGGTCCGTCATCCACCCCATGATAACAATATTCCGGATCAAATTTACCTCGATACATTGCCATATACTTTTCAGGAACTAATAATTCAGCATGTGGTATAATAGATGGCACATAACAGAAAAATGGTTCATTTCGATGCTGTTCGATAAATTCAAGCGTTTTTTCATGAATTAACTGAGGAGCATAAATTCCTGTTCCTTTACCAGCATTGGCCTTTAAAACCAAGCTATCCTGATTATCACGCAAAAAATATGGGTAATAATTATGACCCAAACGTTGACAATTATAACCAAAAAATGTATCAAATCCCTGATAATTAGGATCTCCTTCGGAACCAGGATACCCCAATCCCCACTTACCAAAGGCCCCGGTAGCATAGCCATTTTCTTTTAACATTTCAGCTATAGTAAATACATCTTTACTTAAGGGTTGCTGGCCCTCGGGGCTTATTTCTTTGTTTCCCCTGATAAAAGTATGACCTGTGTGTTGCCCTGTCATTAGTGACGATCGCGAAGGAGCACAAACTGTACTACCTGAATAATGCTGAGTAAAAAGCATCCCACTATCTGCCAGTTTATCAATATTTGGTGTGGAAAATTTTGTTTGTCCGTAACAACTCAAGTCACCGTAACCCAGATCATCAGCCAGTATATATATAATATTAGGTTTTTGAGTTTTTTCCTGCTTTGAACAGGATGTTGTCCCAGCTAAAAGCACTCCGACACAAAATATATTAAGTAAATAATTTATTATCTGATTCATCTGTTTAAAAATTTTTTAGTTCATCCTTTGCGGGCTCAGTTTCTGGCATAATTATTTTATTAAAATAATTTACTCCCATTGCATCAAAACGTTTAAAGTGTCCTTGCAGTCTTTTTGCAAAATCATCGAAGTTACGTTTCTCAAAATCAAGCCAACCTACTTCTGCAATAGCACAAGCTCTAGGATAAGCCATATATTCGACATAACTACTTTGGTTCATATACTCGGTCCAAACGTTTCCTTGTACACCAATAATATGTTTTGCTTCTTCCGGGGTCAATTCTCCTGCTAAAGGATTATACGAATACACTTTACTTAATGGCAGGTAACCTCCAATAGCTAATGGTTCTTCTTCAGCCTTGTTTTGATAATAATCAAGATAAAAATGAGTATTGGGAGTCATAATTACATTATGCCCTAGCTTTGCAGCTTCTTCGCCTCCTTTAATACCTCTCCACGACATTACAGTTGCATTAGGAGCCAATCCCCCTTCTAAAATTTCATCCCATCCTATGATATCACGTCCACGAGCATTCAGGAATTTTTCAATACGGTGAATAAAATAACTCTGTAACTCATGTGCATCTTTGCAACCTTCTTCTTTCATGCGCTTTTTACATTTAGGACACTTCTCCCAACTTGCTTTCGGACATTCATCGCCTCCAATATGGATATAATGAGAAGGGAAAATATCCATTACTTCGCTGAGCACATCTTCTAAAAACCCAAACACCTTCTCATTTCCAGCACAATACACATCTTCAAAAACGCCCCATTCCTTAGCCACTTCATAAGGACCTCCAGTACATCCTAACTCTGGATAGGCAGTCAAGGCTGCTTGCGCATGGCCAGGTAATTCTATTTCCGGAATGACAGTAATAAAACGATCAGCCGCATATTTCACAATTTCTTTGGCCTGTTCCTGGGTATAAAATCCGCCATAACGTTTACCATCATATTTGCGAGGTTCAGTACTTAAATGACCAACTAAAGTTTCATCACGAAAAGCTGCAACCTCTGCCAGTTTAGGGTACTTTTTTATTTCTAAACGCCAGCCCTGATCCTCGGTAAGATGCCAGTGAAAAACATTCATCTTATGTAAGGCCAATAAATCAATATACTTTTTTATGAAATCAACAGGGAAAAAGTGACGCCCCACATCCAGGTGTAATCCACGATATGAAAAATGAGGAGCATCTTTAATTTCTACTGATGCAACCGTCCAATCAATATTTTTTAACGGCTCTTTTGATTCTATTTCTACAGGCATCAATTGACGAATGGTTTGAAAGCCATAAAACAAACCAACAGGACTATTGGATTTCACCAAAACACCTTTGTCTGTTACTAATAATTGATAACTTCCTTCAACACCTCCCAGATTGGTATCCTCAAAAAAACAGATCGTGTTATTAACAATATCACTACTTTCTGTTTGCTCAACTTGTAGTTGAAGTCCTGTAGCAGGCTCAATAAAACTTGCAAATTCTTGTGCAACAAATTGACTATTTTTGCTACCCTTGTAACATACCTTTGTAGACTTAGTAATTTTAAAACTACCGCTCATCCCCTTGAGTTGCTGAGGATAAGGCACCAGATTATACTCATTGCTTTTTTGCTCACATCCGGTTGCCAGTATTATTAAAAAGGCAACAAAGAGCATACTTAGTTGTTTCATCAATTTGTATTTGTTTTGTTATTAATAATTATTATATCATTTATCAACACAATATTTAACCAAATAATAAGGTCTATTCCATATTCCCAGTAATTTGATTTTAAAAAGTTCAAAAAACTAAAATTTAAAAAATTCCTTTGAAGACAGTTTAATTTCCTTCTTCTTCATATTTAAAAACTCCACCTTTTCACCTAATACATCCCCCTCAGTCACATTACCCTTAATTGTTACATTTTTGCATACATCCAAAGTAATCCCAGCCTTCCGTTTATGAAATGGCTTAATCGCTGTGCTGCGAATCAGTTTATTATTCGTAAACTTCAAACCATCCACTGATTTGGCATACAAGATGGGATAGTCAAACGGATGGAACGTATTATTCTCAATGGTGATGTTTCGATGAAAAGGATATTTGGACTGTGGTTCCGGAATCTCAGGCAGGATGCTGATAATGGCTTCACAAAATTGATACATCGATGACATACACGGATATTCGAAGGTGTTATTTCGAATTGTTACATTCCTTACAGCTCCTGACTCATACCAATAATTGGCATCGCCGGCAATGAGGATGGCCGAACCGCTCGACTCGAAAATATTATTTTCAACAACCACTTTACCTGGAGTTGAAATCAACAACCCGCGTGCCCGACAGCTACCAAACTTGCTATCGCGAATTTCCACATCAGGTGTCCAGGTGAGGTTTTCAAGAGCGGCGCCTGCTTTAATTTCTTCTGGTAGTTGAGTAGTTAACTCAACCACAAACTCCTCCTTATTCAATGCTTTGAAGGTTTCAATGACGCCATAACCAACTGTGCGCATACTTTTGTTTTCGATAAAACCAACCCTCTCACCAGCGTGGCCCCAAACCATTCCGGCACTCATATCGTGCATAAAGCGGCATTTTATTTTATTGGGCGCAAGAATTTCGGTAATCCGCACACAGGTTCCGTGCACATTAATCGGGTCGTCCATCAATCCGGCCCACTCACAGTTTTCAACCATAATTTGCCCCTTGCAGCCCATAAAGTGAAACCCATCATCGTGCCCGCTTAAAAAGCGCCCTTTCGCTTTATTGGGAACCACTTTGACATCCTTGAAAGAGATATTTTCGCTATACTGCGATAATACACCCAACCCGGCTGTGTGATAAATACGAACGCCTTCGATAGAAATATCTTTACTATGAGCCAGAAACATACCGGCATGGTCGCGCATGCTGTGACGCAACACCAGCCAATTACCAACTTTGGGGTGACGCGCAAAACCACCTTCGCGGTAAATTTTCACCACCCCAGGTTCTATTTCTTTGGCTTTATAATTTTGCCAGCCATAGCCCAAGGCTTGCTCATCTCCGGTGTAGGGCTCTACAAAACGAGTATCGGGCTGAAATTCCATGATTTCATGCAAGGCTGATTTCCATCCTTCCCCGACAAAAACCAACTTATCATTTTCAATAATATAAGGAGATTCATGCGTATTAATACGAATGTTAAATCCTTCATTATCGGACAAAACAACTTCACCCTGCGCCGTTAACGGGATATCCCAATCAACGCTGAAGTTTTTCAGGCTAATATTTGCTGAATTATCCACCGTAACCGGTTGCATCCTATCATGAAAGATAAACTCAGAGCCGTTTCCATCAAGTGTTACATTGGTCATACCTTCCAGCAAAATCGCCAGTCGCTTGGGATTAATATCGTAGGTGTTCGATTCAAAATACTCTTTCTCGATACAATGATGTGGCCAAAAATCGTAACGTCCTTGAGGGAAATACAATACCATATTATTCTTCCCTTCCATCATTGCCATTGCTTTATTAACAAAAGGAGTGGCATTTTTACGCGTATCTGGTAAAAGTCCTACATCAGCAACAGATAATGTGTCTTGAGCTGACAAATTATTAACCGTAGTTAATACTTGTAAAACTATCAAAGTCAGAAAATGCGAAGTTTTATTTTTCATAAACAACAACCTTATATTTAGATAAATAAAAAGATCCATAAAGAATGAAACATCAATATTTTATAATTTAATTCAAATTCCTAATACTATTAGTGTTGTTAATAATTGACTTCAATATCTATTGATGGAGATCCTTTATCACTCTGAACTTTGGCACCCCATCCTCTTTCATCAAACTGAAAAACGTAAATGAAGCTCATCATACTATTTCACAGATATGGAAAATTACTCTGCCTTTAAAAGAATTCTGATAAGATAGCCTGCTTTTATTATCAATGTTGGCATTATATAGAAAACAATTCCATTTCTTAACAGCTTGTCAATATTACTATGTTATTGAGTAACAACATTAATTTCCGCAACTCCTAGAACATTCTGATTATCAACCAAAGAGGTAGCTTCAAATTTAAGAAAACGAGCTTTTACTGTTTTCCGAAACTCAATTGTTTGTGTAATCGGATTATTACGAATATTCGAAAAGTCGCCATTAGAAACAACCTCCCAAATTTGACCATCATCACTAAGTAATATTTTGTAAGCACTGGCAATACCACGCGCCCAACGTGCCTGATCAGGTAAATAAGTTAATTCATTAAACGAAATCTCTTCACCAAAATCAATAATCACTAATGGTTGATTTTTAGAACTTACCCAACTGCTATTGGGGTTACCATCAAATAATGGAAGATTTGAAGAGTCGGATCCAACAATACTCCACTTTGATTTGGATATTCCAAAATATTGCATACCAACCTCACCATGATTATCTCCGCTGTATACCACAGCCTTTACAGTTACTTTCCCATCATATAAAAAAGGATTTACATAATGATTAGATTCAGCAGTGGGAGTTGTTCCATCCGTTGTATAATATACATCACCATGCTTTTCCGGTGAAAGAATACTCACAAGACCTTTCTGATTGCGTCGAATGATAGGTTCTGATAGTAATAGAGGTGCATTATAGGCAGCTATTTTAGTGATCATCACCGGTGCTAACATTTCATTGAAGGTTATGCGAAGTTTAGAACTTGTGACAGGAGAAAATCGTAAGATACGCTTATAACCAATAGTAGTTTCCCTGGCAAATTCTTTCCATCCTCCATCTTCCCAATACTCAACCTGAAATGCTTTTACATGTTGGCCTTCCGGAATATATTCCTGTAAAAGAAGACGGTTAAAGGTAACCACTTTTTTAAAGTCTATTTCTAAAAAACAGCCTGGTTGTAAAGCCTGCCAGTAGGAAGAATAATCTTCATCAAAAGCTTTTTTCATATGCTTTTTCTCATTGGACACAAAGCGACAAGCTGGTGTAATCAAATTCTCACTAAAATCCTGATCTAGTTGACGCCTCCATTCCAACAATCTCAACGAATCAGTGGTGTGAATCAAACCTCTTTTATCAGGACTTAGATTAAGCAATAATAAACTATTTCTGCCAACACTTTCGTAATAAATATCCATTAAACGAGGAAGTGATTTCACCTGATGGTCTTCTGAAGCATGGTAGTACCAGCCTGGACGGACAGACACATCAGTCTCAGAAGGTAACCAATATGTACCATTTATATGACCTTCGTTTAAGTGTGCCGGACGGCTCTTTTCTTTGCTGAATTGATCCTTTGGCAACAAGCTGCTCCAATGAGTTTTACCAGCATGACCTTCCTCATTTCCTACCCAGCGAATATCAGGAAGCCCACCACCGTGTACAATACAGTTGGGTTGCAATTTATGAACAAGGTCAACAAAGCCCTTCCAGTCGTAATAATCTTCTGTTATACTTCTGTTATGCAATGAATCTGTTCCATAATACCCACGACCACCATTGGCTCCATCGAACCAAATTTCAAATAAATCTCCATAATTGGATAATAACTCAGTTAACTGATTTTTGAAATATTGATTATATTGCGGTTTACCGTAATCTGGGTGATTGCAATCCCAGGGAGAAAGATAAAGTCCCATTTTCATCCCAAATTCGTTGCAGGCATCGGCAAATTCACGAACCACATCACCCTGTCCGTTTTTCCAAGGCGAGTTTTTCACACTATGTTCTGTATAAGCCGAAGGCCAAAGACAAAATCCATCATGATGTTTAGTTGTTAATATAATGCCTTGCATACCTGCATCTTTACAAATCTTAACCCATTGGCGACAATCTAAACTAGAGGGGTTAAACAATTCAGGTGACTCGTTACCATAACCCCACTCCATATCAGTGAAAGTATTAATACTAAAATGAATAAAAGCAATGGTTTCCATCCTCTGCCAACTCATCTGCAAATCATTAGGTTTAGGCAACTGGGCTTCACTATCATGAATTGTTAGTAATGATAGCAACAATGCCACAATAAGTTTTATCTTCATATACTCAAATTTATTGCTTATGGTCATATGAAACAGGCCAAATATGATCATTTCCCTGTGCAAGAAAATTCTCATATGGCTCGTTTCATAATTTTGTTTCTTCAATACTAAGTTGTTATTCCACTATAATTTCATCAGCAAATATCCAAGCTGGCTTACCTGCTCCATTATGCCCCTGAGGACACACGGTACTAACAGCTCTTACTCTTATAAAACGAGCCTTTAATGCTTCAACAGACACTTTAAAATCGTAAATCTTTTCTGCTTCTCCAGGAGCTACCGGGTTAAGGACTTCTCCAACCTGCTTATATTTTCGCCCGTTAACAGACGTTTCAAATACAACTTTCTCAGGCATAAAAATCCAATCTACATACTTCTGCAAACACCCTAAAGCAATACTACTCACATCTTTTACCTCTCCAAGATCTATAGTAGCAACAAGGTCTTTCCCTACTATTCCATGCCAATACTTTCCAACATTTCCTGTACCTCTAACTCCATCGGTTAAAGAGTTTGGTCCATCAGCCTGGTAATATCTGCTAACAGGATTTAAATAATCAACATTACGACCTACAGCCTGGTGAACAACGAAATGCTGACTTGCAGCTTCCTGCCCCATCACTTTGCCATTTACAACAGAAACAGCTTTTAAATAGGCTGACGAGGTTATATTCACTGGTTCTGAATACTTTAAACTTTTATTATCAGGCTCACTTCCATCTATAGTATAGTAAATTTCAGCACCAGGGAGTTCTGTTGAAAGCTCAACCTGCAAACTCCCATTGCTGGAAACAGGTTTAATAGCTACTGTTGCATTTCCGGCACAATAATTCAAACCTTTTTGCTCATACGTCTTAAAGTGTTGTTGTATACGCTTGTTAAAATCAATCCAATCTTTGTTTTCTGCAGGTGACCATACTACTTCTGCCAAAGCTGCCATACGAGGCAATACCATATATTCTAAATGAGATACTGTTGGAATATACTCAGTCCACACATTGGCCTGTGCACCTAAAACATGTTGTTTACTTTCTGTAGGCAGGGCAGCAGGTATAGGCTCATAATCGTAAACAGTTTTGAGGGTATTAAAACCACCAATAGCCAAAGGTTCTCCTGCCGGTCCAGCCTGATAGTGATCAAAATAACAAGGTTTTCCGGGAGTCATCACAACATCGTGTCCCATCTTTGCAGCTTCGACTCCTCCGGATTCTCCACGCCAGCTCATCACGGTTGCCTGGGGAGCTAAACCACCTTCAAGTATTTCGTCCCAGCCAATTAATTTACGATTCTTACTTAACAAAAACTTTTCAATCCTTTTAATAAAGTAGCTTTGAAGTTCATGCTCATCTTTCAAACCTTCATCATGTATTCTTTTTTGACAACGTTCACATTTTTTCCATGAAGTTTTATTTACTTCATCTCCCCCAATATGAACATAAGTAGAAGGAAACAAATCAATTACTTCTGTTAAGATATTTTCAAGAAAATCAAAAACAGAATCGTTACCCGCACAATAGTTTGATGAAATACCTGTATAATCACCTCCTGTTAAAGGTAATTGTGCTTTATGATTACACGATAACTCAGGATAGGCGGCAATTGCAGATGCTATATGTCCGGGCATTTCTATTTCAGGAACTATGGTTATATTTCTAAGAGCGGCATAAGCAACAATTTCCTTAATTTGTTCCTGTGTATAATAGCCGCCATAATCAGGTGTTTCTCCTGGTTTAGCCTGCGGACGTTGACTCCACGGAATATGGTTATAATCTACTCTCCAGGCACCAACGCTGGTTAATTTTGGATATTTCTTTATTTCAATACGCCATCCGGTATCATCTACTAAATGCCAGTGAAATACATTTAATTTATAAGAGGCCATCAGGTCTATATACTCTTTGATTACTTCAGGTCCGAAAAAATGACGACTTACATCCAAATGCATACCTCGCCATTTAAAACGCGGATAATCGTCGATTGTCATGCAGGGAATTTCCAATGCTGCATTTGTTCGAACAGGTGGTAATATTTGTAACAAAGATTGTATTCCATATACTAAACCAGCCTTATCACCAGCCTTTAGTGTTATTAAATTATCTTCCACAACCAGATTATAACCCTCAGGATAGATACCACTTTGAGTATCTAAAATTAATTGGATTATAGATTTTGAGTCACCATTTTCAGCCAGCTCATAGCCTGATATACTTTTTATGGCTTGCTTAAAAAAAGAAACAGCATCTTTTAATTCAAGCTGATCAGTATCAAAGTGAACAGATGTTTTTTCATCAATTTCAAATATTCCGGTATGCTGTTGAACAAAAACCGGTTTTGGTATAATACTTATCGGTTTTTGAGCGAACAGTTCAACACCAATAATCATCGCAACTAGTAAAATTCTTATCCTCTTCATCATTTATATTATTATTTGTATTGATAAAAGTTAAATGGCAATGAGTGCCCTTTGATACGTAAAACAACAACTCCATGCGCAGGTACTTCAAAACATAGTTTAGTATCTTTCATTTGCTCCGAAGTATATGAAGCCCAAATATCCCTATATGAATATCCTTTTTCTGCATCTATCCCCACTGCTTCTAAATTAAATTCAATAGACTGGTCTGTTTCACTACGGTTAAGTAAAGCCACGGCCACTTCACCACTCATTGTTGACCCCAGGGGTTTACCCCAAATTTCCAAATCACCCTGGTCAATTATTCTACGTGCCTGGTAGCAAAGTGGATCCTGATTTAAGGCTATTATTTCTTTGTTGGTTAATATGTCAAGTGTTTCTTTTGATATGGTATTCAAATCGTTTCCTGCCATTAATGGGGAATTCATCATACACCACATTGAAAAGTGGGCTTTATCTTCTTCATAACTCATTCCCCTTCCTACTTGTAACATATCCATATCATTAAAATGACCTGGAGAAGCGTATTTCCATAAATCGGCATTTAAATCAATAATATGCAAAATTGAATGAAACTTATTATCTATATCTCCAGATATACGCCAGGAATCAGCTATAGATGAAGCCCATTTACCTGGAAACTGCCATCGGCAAATATTATAAATAACCTCCGGTTTAATCTTTTTAATCAGGTTACCAATCTCAGTGTACCGGGTTTCTTCATCCAAATCAAGCCATTGACCTCCACACCAGTCAACTTTTATAAAATCATAGCCCCAGTCTTTCAACATCAGAGTAAGATCCTGACGATCATGTCCATAAAGCCCCATTCCAACTCCAATAGTATCCTTATCCCAATACGAGGCACAGGTATTAATACCTGCATCAGAATAAATACCTGCTTTTAAACCTTTACTATGAATGTAATCGGCAAGGGCTTTCATACCATTTGGAAATCTTATTGGATGAGATAAGATATTACCTTTTGAATCACGACCTCCAAAAAAACCATCATCGATATTAATAAAGTTATAACCAGCCTTACATAGTCCGTTATTAACCATCGCATCAGCTTGTTTTTTAATAATCTCTTCTGAGATATTAACCCGATACTGATTCCAACTAGCCCATCCCATCATTGGTGTAAGCTGTTTAACATTATGCTGCTCTGTAGATTTATACAGACTACTTTGGCAACACCCGGTCAAGAAATAAACGAATGCTAATAATTGAATAATCTTTTTCATTTCCTCCACTACCAGTTTCTATTTAGTAATAACTCCTATCTCAGCAACTGAAACCCAGGCTTCATTATAGGCTCCTTCAATGCTTTCAAGTTTTATAAAGCGTGCCTTATAACTCTGATTAAAGTGAACACTCTGCTTTACCGGGTTATTTTTTATATTACTAAACTCACCGCTGGTGTTAACCTTCTTCCATTTTTTGCCATCAAGGCTTATATAAAATGCATATTTAAAAATTGTTCCACTCTTATTTTCATCGGCTCGTGGAGTATAAGTAAATCCCTTGATATTAATAACCTCACCTAAATCAACTGCAATATAATGTGGGTGAGACGGAGCGTTATTTCCCCATGGAGTATGCCACATTGTACCAGAATCGCCATCTATAGCATTGAGCGACTTAAACTGATCTGTTTCCGCACTCATTCCAATAATCTTCCAATTTTCAGGGCAAATATCAAATTGTTGGGTAACAACACTACTCTGAGATTTAAAGTCATTAATAAAAGCTCTTGCCTTTATTATTCCACCCTCAGGCAAACTGAACGGCTGAAAATATTTAGTTGATTCAACCGTAGGTTCAGTACCATCAAGCGTGTAAGTAAACACAGGGTGGGTTGTTTCGGCTTTTATAGTTACCATACCTTTACGGTTACGAATAATTTCGGGCTCTGATAAAATTTCAGGTGAAGCAAACAAGCCTATTGTGTTAATAAGTGCACCATCACGTGCCTTCTCTATGGTTACACGAATTTCATCTGAGGTAACATTAGAAAATCGCAGCATACGTTTATAACCAATTGTTGTTCCTTTTGCAATTTCGCTCCAGGAGCCATCAACTCTAGCTTCCACTTTAAACTGTTCTACACGTTGTCCTTTGGCAATATACTCTTGTAACATTACCACATTTATTTTCTGTAACCGGGGTAACTTAAAAGTAGCTACTGCAGGTAACTTATCTATCTGCCAATATGTATCATAATTATTATCTATCGCTTTATCAGCTGATTTAGCATCCTCACAGTCAGCATCTAAAACTAAATTGTTGTCAAAGGTTTTATCCAGGTAGGCTTTAAATTCTTGTAAACGTTGCACATCATTTTTATGAATTAAACCTCTTTTATCAGGTGGAATATTCAATAATAAAACTGCATTCTTCCCCACAGAATTGAAATAAATATCCACCATTTTTGTTAATGATTTAACTTTATCATCTTCATGCTCATGATAAAACCATCCAGGCCTGATTGAAACATCTACTTCTGCAGGATACCAAAAAAGATGATTTGCTTTTGCAATTAGCTCTGTACTTCCTAAATCTTCTGAGGTAGCTTTCAGGTTTAATTGTTCATTTATAGTGTTCATCTCAGCACGTCCACCCGGTGCATAGGCTGTTACACTCCATTCAGTATCACGACCATAACCTGTTTCTGTACCTACCCAGCGGACATCCTCGCCCATGATAGCAGTCACTGCATTGGGTTGGTATTTTTTAATGATATCGTAGTATGCCTCCCAGTCATAAACCTGTTTTTTCCCATTTGGCCCTTCACCACAAGCTCCATCAAACCATACTTCATCTACTCTACCATACCAGGTTAATAACTCAGTAAGTTGCTGAATGAACATTTCGTTATACTTATTAGAATCGCCATAACACTTGGCATTTCTATCCCAGGGTGATAAATAAACACCAAATTTAAGACCAAACTCATCGCAAGCATCTTTGAGCTCCTTTACTACATCACCTTTACCTTCTTTCCATGGTGCTGATACAACAGAATGCTTTGTTGTTTTTGTGGGCCACAGGCAAAATCCATCATGATGCTTAGCTGTTAGAATGACCATTTTCATGCCTGCCTCGCTTAAAGTTTTAGCCCATTGCCGGGCATCTAATTCGGTTGGATTAAATATAGATGGTGACTCATCTCCATGCCCCCACTCCATACCTGTAAATGTATTAACGGTAAAATGAATAAAAGCAGTCATCTCCAACTTTTGCCAATCAAGCTGTTGTTTTGTTGGCACAACATGAGCTGCCTCTTTAATTTTTTCACTCAGACTGAGATCATCTTTAAAAGTAACTTTTTTAATATAAGCATCAGGCTGACTCCCTTTCGTACATGCCGATAATATAAACGCACATAAGATTATTCCTATTCCACTTTTCAATTTCATCATTTTATCGATTGATATTATAATTTATACTACAATTTCCAAACACTTCACTACCTCTCTAATTTATTGTTATCTCTCCAAAATACACAAATAATACAGGCTTCATTTATCAGCAAAAGTATTGAAATAATATTCACATTAAAAGTGTGATATAATATTTAAAATCATTCATACTTCTATTCAAATCTTTAGATTTGAATAGAATAATTTTAAAAATCATATCTCTTATAAATTTTGCATAGAGGAAAACCTGTTTTATCTTGAAAAACCAAACACTTTAATTTTAATAAACCAACAAACTATTATTTAATCAAATTATTAACAACATAAAAATCAACACTAAATAAAATAAGAAATTTCGTTGAAAACTAGAATTTCTCAATAACGAAATTAAGGTCTTGAGCCAAGTTTGCTCAAGACCTCCTTTTAATCTATTGACATAGAACCTAACTAATCAATTGGTTGACCATTTGCTGCAATAGGCCAATTTGGATTTTGATAAATTACTGAATTTGTAGGATCTCCATCACTAGCCACTAGAAAGTGATTATAGGCAATAGGATATAAATAATGTGCGTCATTCCAATTATATCCATCATAAACCAAATTATTGTCTTTAACAATTTGATATGGTCTTAAGTAGTCACTATTGTTGGAACTTGAAACATTAGGCGTTTCTCCAACAGTACCCTCTGGAATTAACAAGGATTCACCTGTTAATTCATCAACATACCAATCTTTCATATCGCTTCCCCACAAGTTAAATCCTTCAATTTGATAATTATGTACCTGATCTAATGCTCTCCATCTTTTTAAATCCATATAACGTAACCCTTCTGCCATTAATTCACAACGGCGTTCTCTACGAATATTATAAAGAGTTGCATCAATAAGTTCACCTCCAGAATAGGCACCCCAATCGCCCAAACCTTCTTGTGACATATTTGTAGCACTAATTGTTTTGTCAAAATCAGGATCAACGCCGGCTCTGTTCCGTAAAACAATCCAACAATTTGTTGCTGTTTGATCTAAAGTTCCGTTTAATTCATACTCGGCTTCCATATAGTTTAGATAAGCCTCAGATGCTCTAAATACAATAGAACCAGTATAACTACTATTACCTTCACCCTGAGCATCATCACGATTTACACCTTTTTTAATTGCATAACCAGTTACATATCTAACTTCTGCAATACCTAAGATATCAGGATAGCCTTCCACTTTCTCATTTGTAATCTGTTCATCCGGTGCTTTCATAAATAATTGAAGACGATAATCCCTGTCTTGTTTAACAGCATTAAGAGTTTGATCTCCATGATAACCAGAACCTGATGCATAAATCGGCAAACCATTCTCCATTAAAAAGCTCTCAACAAATCCTCTTGTATAACCAGAATTACCTCCATTTTTCTGCAAATAATGCTGCGTATTATGATAAACACTTTCATCGACATTATAAGCACGCCAAAAGATAACTTCATCGTAAGAAGACATATCGGTAGCTGAAAACATATCATAATAAGGATTATCAAAAATTGATGGCCCATCAACAGAGAAATCATTAGGAGTTAAATCTACTTGGTCAACAACCGACTTCGCTGCCACCATTGCTTCATTTAAAAAATAATTAATCTCACTATCTATATCAATAGTAAAATCACTTAGATAATCGACATCAGCTCCGGGCCAACCTGGGCCACCAGGTACACGAGCTGTTCCTTTATGATACTTTAACCAGGTACCTTCATGTAATGCTACACGAGATTTAAATAACTGAGCTGCCTGTTTAGTAAGTCTGTTTTTACCTCCTTCTGGATCATTATTCATCAACAAAATTGCTGAATCCAAATCTGAAATAATAAAACGAGCCACCTCATTACGCGGTCTTCGTTTTGAAGCTTCAGTTAAAGCTTCATTTTGATCAGGTAAAGTGTTTCGAATTATAGGAAAATCCCCTAAAGTCTGAACTTTATTAAAATATTCATAAGCTCGTAAAAAGTAAACTTCTCCAATATAGTGCTTGATATTATCTGGGTCACCGGAAATTTGACCGGCTTCCCATTTAGGCAAAACATCTTCTAAGAAATAATTACATTCACGAATAGCTGAAAAATCCCATTCTCCATCATCCTGACCAACACGCCACTCACCTGGTGAAAATCTTACACTATATGATGATGTGGCCTGATTATCTGTATGATTATCATTACTAAAAGTACCAATACCCCACCCCGAATGAGTAGGAAAATCGTATTGAGCAATAGCATAGGCTGCCAATTGATCTTCGGCATTAAGATATACTTCCGGTGTCACTTCATCCAGCGGCTCCCGGTCAAGGAAATCATTACAACTACTGAATATTCCCATACTCAAAAGCCCTAAGCAGTAGGAAAATATTTTTATTTTATTTTGTATCATTGTATAATCTATTTTGTATTCGTTTTTATAGAATTTAAAATAATAGCTTATTTATTATTTTTAAACTACATTTAAAAAGTAAGACTTAAACCCGCTGAAAAAGTTTTTGAAAGAGGGTAAATTTTACCATCACTCCATCCTCCATCAATTGTTTCTGGATCAAAAATATCAGTCATCTTAGTAAAGGTGATTAAGTTCTCTCCTGAC
This sequence comes from uncultured Saccharicrinis sp., assembly GCA_963677345.2. Taxonomy (GTDB): domain Bacteria; phylum Bacteroidota; class Bacteroidia; order Bacteroidales; family Marinilabiliaceae; genus Saccharicrinis. The sequence continues at coordinate 80,470 of CAXXLC010000014.1, read as the reverse complement.
ACATAAAAACGAAGTTTTTGAACACCATATTTTCTTGTAAAATTTTGAGGGATCGTATAGCCCAACTGAATATTCTTCAAACGCATATAAGCAGCATTTTGAAGATATCTGGTTTGTGTTTTAGTATTTTTACTTGATTCTCCAGACATAATTGGACGAGGGTAATATCCATTCAAATTAGCCCCCAACTCATGTCCTTCAGGACGAAAATAATCCATATGTTCTTTAAAACCTGCAGCTTGCCACATACCTCCATTAGCACCCCAAAAGTATGGTCCGCCTAAAGCATAATCACGCTTTCCAACACCCTGCCAAAGCATTCTAAAATCTATACCTTTCCACGCTGCATCTACATCTAAACTAAATTTATAACGAGGTGAGCTATTTCCAATAATGGTATAATCACCAGTATCTCCTAGGACCCCACTACCGGAATCTATTTTTCCATCATCATTAACATCTTCATACATAATATCTCCAGCAGCCCAATTGCTACCCATTACACTTTGATCATACTGTGCAAGCCAAGCATTCATTTCATCATCGGATTTAGCTATACCATGAGTTGTATACCCCCATATTTCACCACTCATACGTCCTGCATACCAATTACTAATATTTCCATTTTCATTAGGGTATCTGGTAACTTCCTGTTGGTCGTCAGCTAAAACACCTCTTACACCATAAGAAACCTCACCTATTTTGTCGCGCCAGCTTACTTCCAATTCAAATCCATAAGATTTCATATCTGCATTGTTTATTTTAGGAACAGAAGTACCTAAGGTTTCAGGCAATTCAGGAGCTGGTCCAACCATATCTTCAGTAAAACGATTGAAATAATCAAATACTAATGTCAATCGGTTTGAGAATAATCCTGCATCTAATCCGATATTCCATGAACGTACTGTTTCCCAGGTCAACAAAGAACTTACCAACGAAGGACTGTATGCTGTATTGGTTTTTGAACCGTTTAATAGCCAAGAACCATTAGATGTACCAGTAGGCATAGTAGTATAGAAAGGATACCAATTACTTGTGTTTTGATTACCTAGCTCTCCCCATGAGCCTCTTAATTTAAAAGTATTAATTTTCCCTTCCAATGTTTGCCAAAATTTTTCTCTGGCAATATTCCAACCCACGGAAACTGAAGGAAATAGATTCCATCGTTCATCTTCCAAGAAGCGACTTGTTCCATCATAACGAGCATTAAGTTCAACCATATACTTCTCTTGGTAGTTATAATTTATACGTCCAAAAAAACCAGCAGTAGCCCAATTTCCATATCCACCTGCTGTAATGTAATCATCACCAGAAGCTGAATTAATTGTTGGCAAATCCGAACTAATTAAATCATTTCTATATCCTCCAAAGTCACGTGTCTTATATTCTTCTGACTGAAAACCGGCTAGAGCTGTTAAATTATGTCCACCCTCAAACTCCTTTGCAAATTCAGTATACAAATTAGGACTCATATAAGTATTTTTATAAACATACTCAGAGGCTCTTGAACTACCGGCTGCCAACCATTCCACAGATACCGCATAAGGATTTCCCTGAACATCATGCGCATACGCAGGCAAATAGTTTGCATTTTTAAAATATGTATCTGTACGATAATTGAGTTCTCCAATCACTTTCCATCCTTTCACAGGCTCAATATTCAACATAAACTGCTGGTATTGCTGATCTTTTACACTTTCCGTACGCCCCCCATCTCGTAACTGTATTATTTCTCCACCATCCGCATAATATCCATTAGGATCGAATACCGGATTAGTCGGCCATCGGCGAGCAATATTATGGTAAAATAACCCTGACATATGCGTGGCTTTTTCATAATTTTCACGAATAAACTTTGTATTATAACGGACATTAACAATCTTGTTAATTTGTGCTGTTACATTTCCAGTTACAGTTATTCTATCAAATGAATCATTTGCATGACGAAGTAATCCATTTTGTTGCAAATAGTTGGTAGATAAATAATATTGTATTTTTTCTGAACCACCATTTAAACTTAATGCATGTTCCTGAGAAGGAGTCCAACTTTTATAATGTTCTTTAAACCAATCTGTATTAGCATTTGCTCCAGTATATAAACTCCATTTTTCACCATTTGAATCTGGTACTGTACCATAATCAATATCACCATTTTGGTAATCCACAATACGCTGCATTACTTCACTGCTAAATGCTGGATTTTGGCCAGCATTTGCAAGAGCATCGTTCCAATACCTTGCAAAGGTATAGGAATCAAGCATATGAGGTACCAACAAAGGATCACTCCACCGAAAATTATTATTATAATTTACTTGCATACGACCTTCTTTACCACGCTTTGTTGTGATTAAAATCACACCAAAAGGCGCACGAGAACCGTATATCGCAGAAGATGCAGCATCCTTTAGAACAGATATACTTTCAATATCCTGAGGATTTATTGAATTCATATCCCCTTCCATTCCATCAATCAGAATAAGTGGACTTGAGTTTGAACCATCACCAATAGTACCGGCACCACGAATATTAATATTAAGCGAATTATCTAATTCACCTCCTCCTGAAGAAACTAAATTCAAACCAGGAACAATTCCTTGCAAAGCCTGGGACACATTTTGAACCGGACGTTCTTCTATTTTTTCAGAAGTAACTGCAGAAACAGCACCTGTTACATTCACCTTTTTCTGAGTACCATATGCTACAACTACAACCTCATCCAATCCTGTAGTTTCTTCTTCTAAGATGACATCAATATTCTTTTGTCCACTTACTTCCAACGTTTTTGTAGTATAACCTATAAACGAAAATGTAATACTCGCACTTTCTGAACTCACCTTTATGGTGTATGCCCCACTAACATCAGTTATTACTCCAGTTGTAGGGTTGGCTTCTTCAAAAACATTCACTCCTATCAACGGTTCTCCATTACTATCAGTAACTGTACCTTTCACTTCTTGTTGTTGAGTTTGATTACTGGCAACATACAACACATCATTACCAGCAAAAGTATCAGTTGTAGAAATAAGTATTGAACTACAAAACAAAAAGAATAAGAGCAGTTTCCTTTTGTACTGATTTTTTTCTTCAGATAGGTAATATTTCCTACCTGTAAATCAAAGTTTTGTTTCATAAATTTTTGTTTTTAAAAGATTAAATATTATAATTAATAGAATATGATTACTTATTATATTTCGTCTTAATTCTTTGACAAACAAACATCGTCAGGCCAGGGTACTTCCTCACGACTCACCTTATATAAAGGTCTTTGTGCATTCACACTTCTCAAATAGTTTCCTAATTTAAGGGCTAAATCAGTTACTACTTCAGGATTACTTTGAGCAAGATTAACCTGCTCTCCAATATCTTCGTGGATATTGAACAACTCAAAATGTTGATCTTTGTACCAATAAATTAGCTTCCATTTGCCACTACGTATGGTACTGGTTGTTCCAATTCCAGGCCCTGAAAGACCCCATTTGTTTGGGAAATGCCAAAACAAATCCCGCCCAAGTGCTGTTGTACCAGTCTGTAAAAGCATTGGAACAAAGCTTTTACCATCTACAAACTGCACCGTTTTGTAATCTTTTACTCCTGCTAATTCCAGAATTGTAGGATAAAAGTCTTCGATAATCAGGTAATCATCACATTCAGTTTTTGGCTGAACAGTACCCGGCCATTTTACTATCATCGGCTCCCGAATACCACCTTCGTAAGCTGAACCTTTACCGCTATTAAGTGGTGCGTTATGCATATGTAATTCCCCTCCACGTGCGTGTGCACTCAAGCCACCATTATCCGACATAAACAGAATAATGGTATTATCATCAATGCCTTTCTGCTCAATGTAATCCATTAAATCACCCAAGCTCTTATCCATCCCTTCTACCATCGATGCATAACGTGCTTCAGTTTCGTCAAGTCCTTGATTCCTGTATTTCTGATAAAACCGATTATCTGCTTCAATTGGCACATGAACAGTATAATGAGCCATATAGAGGAAAAAAGGCTTATCAACGCTCAACGCACTATCCAAAGCCTGTTTTGCTTCGATAGTTAATGCTTCCGTCAGATTGATGTCCTGGCCATGGTACTTCTCCAGCCCCGGTATCGCCCACACATTAAGTGGGATTCCATTCTCATCATGACCATAGTTTTTGATTCCCTGATATGTGGCAGGTCCTCCTGCAGCATGGCCTGCAATATTTATATCAAATCCTAGATTACAAGGATTGGCTGCCGGAGTTGTCAAAGCCCCAAAATGTGCCTTCCCTACATGAATGGTAAAATAGCCATTGTCCTTTAAGACCTGCGGTAGCGGAGTGGTGGCAACCGCATATTCAATTGAGTCAACGGTCTGTAAACCATTCATATTCCACTTTGGAAACTCTAATATTTCATCTTTCGCATCCTGCGACACACCCCGTCTAAGCGTCCAGTTAGTGACTCTGTGACGGGCTGCATTCATACCACTCATCAGACTTACGCGAGTTGGAGAACAGACAGCACAGGCATAAGCCTGAGTAAATTTCATTCCCTGTGAGGCCAACAACTCCATATTGGGCGTATGGTATTTTCGGTTATTAGGCGTAGTATCACTGGCAAAGGGTACCGAAGTATCCTGCCATCCCATATCATCGACCAAAAAAAGTATGATATTAGGCGCAAAATCAGTCTTTTGCGCCTCTTTTTTACAACCGGTTAATACCATTACTCCATAAATCAAAGTAACTATTACGAGTATTAAATTGCTTTTCATACCCTGTTATTAGTAAGTACTTAAATCTGTATCGCCATATTGTACTTGCAATTCTTTAAGCTGCTTTTTCAGCTCTAGGATAAGTTCTTTTTTGGATGGATCATCATATAAATTAACCATTTCATTAGGATCATCAACTAAATCATACAATTCCCATTGATCAATATCATTATAGAAATGAATCAATTTATAACGCCCGGTACGAATACCGTAGTGTTTTTTCACCATATGTTCATTTGGATACTCATAATAATGATAGTAGATAGCATCACGCCAATTTTCAACCTGATCTGAGAATAATGGTAAAACACTTTCTCCTTGCATTGCTGTTGGAATATTAACCCCAGCTATATTTAAAAAGGTAGGTGCATAATCAATATTTTGTACCAACTGATTAATATGTGTTTTAGGCTTGATTAATTTTGGATAACGCATTAACAAAGGTGTACGTAACGACTGTTCGTACATAAATCGCTTATCAAACCACCCATGTTCTCCCATATAAAAACCTTGATCTGAAGTATAAACTACCAATGTATTATCTAATTCTCCCTTTTCCTCAAGATATTTAAGAAGACGACCTACATTATTGTCCAAAGAAGCTACGCATCTTAAATAATCTTGCATATATCGCTGATATTTATACAAAGCAAGCTCTTTACCTTTCAGTTTTTTAGATTTAAAATCAGCTATAACGGGTTCATATTCTTTATCCCAGGCACTTCGCTGTTCCGGAGTCATTTTAGCCAATTTATCCTCATACCAACTTCTGTATTTCGTTTGAATTTCACCTTCTTTATCAAGCAACTTCAGATCATATACCAAATCCATATCTTTATCAATACTCATACGCTGACCTGCAGCAGCCTGCCGCCCTTTATAATCATCAAAAAAGGTTTCGGGCACCTCAAACTCTGCATCTTTAAACAAATTAAATAATGCTGTATCAGGCTGCCATATACGATGTGTCGCTTTGTGATGTACTAACAAGCAAAAAGGTTTATCCTGATCTCTTGACTCCAGCCAATCGATACTTTTATCTGTTATCACATTAGTAACATAACCTTCTGAAGTGATTGTATCTCCATTTTCAATAAAATCAGAGTTATAATATTCACCTTGTCCAACCAATACCTCATAATTATCAAACCCGGTAGGTAAACTTTTTAAATGCCATTTACCAACTAAACCAGTTTGATAACCATTTTCATGTAATAGTTTAGGAAATGTTTCCTGACTACCATCAAAAGTAACCGTGTTATTAATCATCCCGTTTTCATGACTATGTTTACCTGTTAACATAACAGCGCGACTGGGACCACAAATTGAGTTACTTACAAAACTATTTCTAAAAATAGCACCTTCATCGGCTATACGATCTAAATTAGGTGTTTGAATAAATCGATTATCGTAAGCACTTAAAGTTTGTAAGGAATGATCATCGCTCATAATAAACAGAATGTTAGGCTTCTTCTGTTTTTCTTTTTCTTTAACAGGTTTACATCCAACAAAGGTTAAACCTATAAAAGCCATCCCTATGATTATTAATTTATACCTCTTGTTCATTTGAAAATTTTTAATTTATATCATATATCAAATACTCAATCATAAAATGAATTTTACAAAATAGAATGGAGTATACTACATATTATTTTACAGGTGCAATTTGATACGACCAGCTATAATCACCTGGTTTAATACGGTATTTTTCAATTGTTTTTGATTTTTCAGACCATGTATTTGTACCTCCCACTCCTACTTGTATCAAATCAACATTAAGGGTAAGGTAAGAAGCTTCTTCAAGTTCATTGATATGCTTTGACTCTTCAAGATTAGTTGCGATCCAAGGCCACACTGATGTACTCAATGTTTGAGCTCCGCTAATACGTATCCCCTTACCTTTTCTATTTGTAAGTTCAAGCCATCTGACTTCTGTGTGATTACTACATTCCTGAGGAGTTACATATTGCTGTACAAAATCATTAACAGTTCCCTTATAGACATTTAACTCGGCAGAAAAGGCTCTGTCGTTGTAATTTTCCCAGGGGCCTTTACCATAAAACTTCATATTCTGTAGTGCTTTATTTATATGCATTTCAGTACCTATTTTCAAGGGCATTGGCATATCTTCATTCATTGACACTGCCATATCAACCAATATATTTGCCTTATTATCTACACGATAGTTTGTTGTCACCTTCAATGAATCGCTAAAAACCTGTTCTATATTAACACTAAAATACGATTCGTTGGATTGGTCAACATCTATCTTAACTTTGGGCTTTAGATTCTTTATATCTTTCCAATATCCACTTTGTATATGTGATTTCCATCCTCTGAAATCGTTATCCGTTTGTGGTCGCCAGAAATTGACTTGTGGTCCCTGCTCTATATATGTTACACCATTGACAGTATAGTTTTGTAATCGACCAGTTGGTTTTGACCAACTTACCTCAAAATTTTCACCTTTAATCGCAACCTCATTATTTTCATCAACTACCTGTAAACCTTTACTATTTCCATCCATAAAAGTCACATCGGTTTTTTCATGAAGTACAAATTGCTGCTGAGCAACCTCATACCCTTCTTTCGAGTATAACGTTTTTTGCTTATGATGCATACTAATACGCAATATATACTCGCTATTGGCTTTTAATTTCTCTTTACTAACCGGTAAGTTTAAAAACTGTTTTTGTCCTGGTTCTATTACAAAATCATTTATTTGTCCGGAGCTGATTATTTTTCCTTCTTTAGATACAGACCACTTAAAATAATAGTCAGCCGTAGAAGTAAAATTCATAAAACTCTCAACAGATAATTTCCCAGCTTGCAGATCGACAGCACTAAAACGGACAGGTTGAAAAACATATTTACATTCGTGTAATTGTGGTTTAACAGAGCGATCGGAATTAATAATTCCATTAATACAAAAATTACCAAGATTAGGTTGATCTCCAAAATCACCTCCATATTTCCAATACACTGAACCATCATTATCCTCAGCTCGTATACCCTGATCAATCCAATCCCATATAAAACCTCCGGCTATAATAGGATGTGCATATACAATGTCCCAATACTCTTTTAAATGTCCCAGTGAATTACCCATGGCATGCGCATACTCACACATCACAACAGGGCGTTTTAAATGGTCATTAGTTCCAAGTGCTTTAAGCTGCTCTAGTGAAGGATACATACGACTCAACATATCTACATAAGCAGGATCCGTAGGATTAGCCATTGTTGAATGATAATTCACTCCCCATTGTTTTGAATTAACAGGTATATAATCAGGATGGGTAGGGACACCCTGGGCACCTTCATAATGAATTAAGCGGGTTGGATCAAAATCCCTGATCCAGCCGGCGGCAGCCGCATGATTAGGTCCACATCCAGACTCATTACCCAATGACCATGAAAAAACAGAAGGATGGTTTTTATCCCTTTCAACCATCCCTATCACCCTGTCTAAAAAGGCATGATTCCAGGATGGCATATTTGAAAGCTTGCCTCCATAGCCATGTGATTCAATATTGGCCTCATCCATTACATACAACCCATATTTATCGCATAACTCATAAATATAAGGATCATTAGGATAGTGTGCAGTGCGGACTGCATTCAGGTTATAAAGTTTCATCAGTTCAATATCCCGCTTCATTTCTTCCCGTGTCAATGTTTTCCCACCGGTTTCACTATGATCATGACGGTTTACACCCTTTAATTTAACAGGTTTACCATTCACTAAAAACACGCCATCTTCGTTATAAGAAAACTCTCTAAACCCTACGTAGTTACTACGAGCTTCAACCACTTTCCCTGTCTCATCCATCAGGCTTATAACTGCTGTATATAAATATGGATCTTCATCGCTCCACAAGTGTGGCTTTTTTACAACCGCCTCCATTTTTCCAAAATACACGTTATCTCTGGCCGGATACCATTCGTGAATTATATTTTTAACAGGCAATTTCATAGCACTATCCAGCACCATCCTCCCTGTTTGATCATACAGATTAACCTCAAGATTCCAATCTTTATATGTTCCTTTAATGGCAACTATTTCAGGCCTTAACTGAAATAAGCCTTCCGAATAATCCTTATTCAAAGGAGTTCTGATAAAAAAATCATTAATATGATTTTTGGGCTGTGCCATCAAAAACACCTCTCTGTGAATGCCACTCATACGCCAGTGATCCTGGTCTTCTAAATAACTGCCGTCGGACCAGCGAATCACCTGAACGGCCAATTTATTTTTACCGCTTTTTAGATATTTTGTTAAATCAAATTCAGAAGGAGTACGACTTCCCTGGCTATACCCAACATATTGGCCATTCAACCAACAGTAAAAAGCCGAAGAAACTCCGCCAAAATGAATAATTACCTGCTCATCATTCCACCCCTCCGGCAAATCAAATTCTTTAATATATGAACCTACAGGGTTTTCCCTGTCAATAAAAGGAGCATTAGCCGGAAAGGGATAAACCTCATTAGTATAAATAGGAGTACCATAGCCCTGCATTTCCCAACACGAAGGAACCTGAATTGTATCCCAATTATCCGAATTAAAATTTAACCCAGCAAAATCGGTAGAACGATCATTACTATCCGCAATAAAACGAAATTTCCATTTTCCATTTAGAAATTTAATTTGAGCTTGTGTTCTATCCATATTTTGCGCACTACTTATAGTACGATACGAGTATGAAGTAGCCCGGGCATCCATTTTATTTTCCTGAATCACATTCTGATTCTCCCACATATTGACCTGGGCTTTGATGTTATAAGCAAAAAGCACTGCACCCAAGGCAAAGATTAATCTTACCATTCTAAATTTTGTTTTATAATATTCATATTCTCAATCACTACTTACAAATTTATTGGAAGTTTATATAGTTTGTAAGCTATGTTCTCTTCATAAAACAAGGAGATTTTAGTCATAAATAACAATGACATAATATTCATTTCAGGAAGATATTTCATTCACATACCACAGTAAATCTCAATGAATAAACACATTACATACAACCTAAAAAAAACAACCTTAGTGCAATTAAAAGATTTTCTTATTTTTGGATATCCAATTAATGTAAATGAGAAATATGCAATTACGACTTCTTCTTATAACCATTTTAGGATGTTATATATACAAAGCTAATGCAACTGATTACTCATTAAGTGCAGAATATATAACCATGCAGAACGGTTTATCAGACAACACAGTAAATACTATCCTAAAAGATAAATCTGGGTTTATCTGGTTTGGAACATCAGATGGCTTAAACAAATATGATGGTTTTGTGGTAAAAAACTTTCAACCTTCAGATATATCTCTTAATATTACCTTTTTATATCAGTGTTCGCAAGGCTATTTATGGGTTGGCACGCCTAACGAACTACATATCTTTGATCCCCTGACCGAATCATTTTTGAGTCATATAAAACTAAATTATGAAGATTCCAATTCTTCTGTAATCCTTACTGGTATTACTGAAGACATCAATAACAGTTACCTGATAACTACTAATCACGGAATTGCCATCCTCAGCTTTAGCTCTGACATACCTAGTACAGAATTTTCTACGGTAGAATGGATTAATCAAAAAAACGGATACAATATAAACTATGAAGTATTTAACAGTATCATAAAAGGCACTGATGGCTATTACTGGCTTGGAACCAATACAAATATGGTTGTTCGGTATACTGCTGACACAAAACAATTTAAATCATTTTTATTAGAATACTCAAACCCAAATCCTATTGAATTTATTATAACCAACCTGAATTTTATTGACGAGCATTTGATCATATCAACGATTGACAATGGTTTATATATCCTAAACACAAAAACAGGTAGTACAAAATCAATAGCCCATAATAAGGATGAAAAATCTATAATCAGCCACAAAGATGTATATGGTGTTGTGAAAGATATCTATGGTGATTTTTGGGTGGCTACATGGAATGGACTGGATCAACTGCAAGAGCTTTCAACAAATGCTAAAGCAAACCATTACAACTGGGATCATCCGTTTTTTAATGACAAACTTGAAAACAGAATGATATCGATTTTATCTGATCCATCAGGAGTATTATGGATTGGAACTCATGGAGGAGGTGCAGTAAAAATAAACCTGGAAAAACAATATTTTAAACGAATAAAATTCAACAGTCTTTATGAAGTAAAAGACTTTAGTGTTGACTCACACCAGGATCTTTATATCGCATTATACCATGGGGGTATAAAAAAAACTCATTTACCTCTAAATCTAAACTCAAAAAATACTATTGAAAATTTCACAACACATCAAAAAGGCAACAGGCATATTCCCACTGATATTATTCTGTCATCTGCAACAGATGAAAACGAGAATATCTGGTTTGGCACAATACAGTCGTCATTACTTTATTACGAAACTAAAAAAGACTTAATCACAGAACTAAAAATAAACCCTGAAAATGCTCCGGATTGGAAAGGTCGTGTTGAAGCTCTTCTCATTGCCAAAGACGGACATTTTTGGATTGGCACCAGTAATGGCCTGATATTATACAACAGACAGAAGAATACGTTTATACTAACTACCTCCAGCTCACGTTCAAAATTACATTTATCAGGAAATTATATCAGAGCATTACTTGAAGATCATGAAGGAGAAATTTGGATTGGCACCAACAATGGACTTAACAAACTTATCTACCATGACTCCGACAGCCTTTATTTCAATCATTTTAACGATTACTACACCTCTCCTGACTTATTAAATAACAAAGCCATCTGGGCGCTTCACGAGATGCCTGATGGAAAACTATGGATTGGTTATCAAAGTGCATTGGGTTATTACAACTCACAAAAATCTATAATTCAATTCATTCAAAAAACGGACGGTTTATGCCACAATTTTGTAACCTGCTTAACTCATGACGACAAAAACTATTTGTGGATAGGCACAAACTCAGGTCTTTCGAGATTAAACACAGGCAATCTTTCATTTACAAACTACTATCTTGCCAATAACATTCGTGCCATTTTTAAAAATGAAGATGGTCAGCTTATTTTTGGTAATAACAAAGGACTTCTTTACTTTTATCCCGACAGCATAAAAAAAAGAAATTATTCTCCCCCTGTTTATATTACAGATATTCAAATTCAGAATCGATCAGTTAGAGTAAATGAATCCATCAACAATAACATCATCTTAAAAAAAGCTGCGCCCTACAACACATCAATTGAACTTCACCACCCCATAAACAACCTGGCTCTTACTTATGCGGGATTATCTTTCTTAAAACAAAAATCAAATAAATATAAATATCGACTGGTGGGCTTGGATAATAACTGGACTACTGCAGATGGAACACAACGTACTGTAACCTACAACAACCTTAAACCAGGGAAATACCGTTTTGAAGTATGTGGAGCCAATAGTGATGGAATCTGGAATAACAATGCTGCATATCTGAATGTGATTATATATCCGGTATGGTATATGAGTTGGTGGGGACTCATCCTTATTATGCTATCTCTTACAACCATTATCTTAAGTATTTATCAATACAGAATGAAGCTGATATACAGTTTAAAAGACATGGAGATCCAGGGAAAAGAGTTGGAACACAAATTAGACATTGCTTGTATAGAAAAAAATAAGCAACAGGAGATAAATGAATTGAAGATTAGATTCTTTACAAATATATCACACGAACTTAGAACTCCTTTAACGCTGATAATGGCTCCTGCTAAAGAGCTTATAACCAACACCAGCATACCTGATTTTGCAAAAAACCATTTAAAAACCATTCATCATCAGGCACAAAATCTATACGACCTTATTTCTCAGCTTTTGGATTTTAGAAAAGTTGAAGTGGGGCAAATGAAACTTCATGCTTCTTATAACAATCTTAATCATTTCACTGCGAATCTGATAGAACAGTTTAATCCTGTTGCCCGACAAAAAAACATAAAGTTCGTATTAAACCATACTGACGAAACTATTATGTTATGGTTTGATATAGAAAAGTTGCAAATAATCTTATCAAATATATTTTCAAATGCAATAAAATTCTCTCCGGATCAGGGAACTATAAAAGTTAATTTAACCTGCTTGAATAACAAATGTTATATCTCAATAAAAGATAATGGTCCTGGAATTTCAGAAGCGGAACAATCTTTTATTTTTCATCGCTTTTACCACGAAAATAAAAAAAGCAACACAAAAGTTGCTGGCACGGGAGTTGGTTTATCGCTGGCTCAAGAGTTAACCCACCTACATCATGGTAAAATAAATGTAAAGAGCTCTCCTGACGAGGGATCTGAATTCACAGTCATACTTCCCTGTGGTGATAACCATTTAAAAGAAGATGAGAAGGGCGAAACATATCTACGAACCCAACCCTATATCATTGATAATATAGCAGAGAATCTAATAGAAAAGAAAGAATTAAAACAAGCTCAGGCTTCGGATACAAAAATACTTATTGTAGAAGATCACAAAGAATTATTACAATACATAAACTCCTTGCTTTCTGAAAGGTTTTCAGTACAGAGTGCTTCCAACGGAAAAGAAGCTCTTGATCTATTAACTGATGAGCTTCCTGATCTTATCATATCAGATGTTATGATGCCGATGATGGATGGATATCAACTATGCAGCACCATAAAAAAAGATGAAAACAGATGTCATATCCCAATCATTTTATTAACAGCAAAAGGTAGTACTAAAGATCTGTTGGATGGCTTAGAAACGGGTGCTGATGATTATATTACTAAACCTTTTAATCCAGAGGTACTATTGGCTAAGATAGATAACATTGTTAAAAGCAGGGCTCTGTTAAGACAGTTTTACAGTCAAAAAATAACATTAACAACCAATAATGTTGAGATAGAACCCCACCAGGAGCAATTTATTCGTCAGGCTATGGAAATAGTTGAACAAAATCTTATTAACCCTAAATTCAATGCAACAACTTTGGCCGATAGTTTAAATATGAGTCAACCAACACTTTATCGCAGAATAAAAACATTTACTGGTGATAATGTTGCCACTTTTATTAGATCAATACGAATAAAACAAGCAGCTATGTTAATTAAATCCGGTAAGTATTCAATCAGTGAAACAGCCAATCAGGTAGGATTTAGTGATACTGCTTATTTTCGAAAATGCTTTGTTCAGCAGTTCGGGGTAACGCCTTCTAAATATAAAGAAAATTAATTAGGAGTTCACTAACCCATGTAATACTCTTTTTAATTCATATCAGAATGTTGCTGCCTGTATTTTAATGGTGACATTCCGTAAACCTGTTTAAAAAGAGTGCTAAAATAACCTTGACTCTGAAATCCAATAAGCTCAGCTATCTCTGAAATACTTTTATCTGTTTTTTCAAGTAACTGAGCAGCTGCAGTTAGTCGCTGGTTATTAATATAGGTTTTAATACCAATACCTAAAACAGACTTAAACTTAACATAAAGAGTTGCTCTGCTTATGGCTAGTTTCTCAACCATCAAATCGACATCAAGATTAGGATTGGCAAGTTCCTCCCTGATTATATTATTAACTTTACAAATAAAATCCTCATCGGCATTACTACTCATTAAAGTCTTATCAATAAAGCCATTACTTGCCATAGCATGATATTTTTCTTTTAAATGCATCCTGGTTTGAAGAAGATTAAAAATAACATCACTCAACATATCCTCACTAAAAGGCTTAATTAAATAACGGTCGGCCCCCATCTTATATCCATACTGAACAGATTCCTCGTTAGAGTGTGCTGTTAACAATATAACAGGTATATGACTTATATCTGTTGATGTTTTAATACGTCTGCACAATTCATTCCCGTCCATCACTGGCATCATTACATCAGAAACAACCATATCAGGTATCTCTTTACGAATATGTTCCAGTGCCTCTTGTCCGTTTTTAGCAGCATAAACTTTCCTAAACCATTTACTCATCAATTGTTTCAAATATAGCAACAACTCTATATTATCCTCAACAACCAATATGCTTAAGCTTTTAAAGGCATTATTTTTCGAATCCTGATCAACCATCAAGTTACTATTATCTTCTTGTTCCTGAGCCACACGATCAGACTCCAAAAGTGAGTTATCCTGTTTAAAATTTTGAGATAAAGGTAATGTAAAGAAAAACACCGATCCCTGTGGGTAATTTTTCCGAGCACCAATAATTCCACCTTGCTGCTCTATCAAAGTTCGGGAATACGATAATCCTATACCATAACCATCCTCATTTTTATCACCTTGATAATAACGATCAAAAACACTATTTTCATCACTTAAAGATAAACCAGCACCTTCATCAGCTAAAGCTATTTCGACATATCCATCATCAACCAAACGGGTAATCCAGGTAAACCTGTCAGATTGGGAGGCATATTTAAAGGCATTTACCATAAAATTATCAATAACTTTTTTACACGCTCTCTTATCAAAGCAAACGTTTTCTATTGATTCGTCTAAATTCCAGTGAACTTCAACATGATGTTTTTCTAACTCAAATTCAAAATCTTTTACTATTGTCTGAAGCCAGTCATTTAAGATTACTGACTGAATTTGAAGGCCTTCAACTCCATCATCCATATACCTCAGATTCAAAACCTGCCTGGTTAAACTATTTAAATTATTGATCTGTCGTTTCATAAGCTCAAGTAATGAACGATTTTGTGATGACAATCCCTGATCTTGCAATAACTGTTGCAAAGGGCCGTAAATCAATGTTAGTGGCGTTCTTATTTCATGAGATATATTGAGAAAGAAATTAACCTTCTGCTTATTAATCAATTTATCCTTTTCTGCAAGTTTCAATCTTGATTTATTACTCTGACGCTTATTGGCTAAGAGCCAAATAAACAACACCAGCAATAAAAGAACAAAAATGCTTAAATTTACAAACCAGTTCTGTTTCCAGTAAGGTTGTTTTACATATAAATGTAATATCTTATAAGAATCAGACCAATGGCCATTTTTTAAATTTGCCTGCACATATACAGGATAGCCACCCGGTGACAATAAAGACATATTAAACTCCGTATCTTTAGAAATTGAAAATTCAGCTTCATCTCCTATTTTATAACGAAATTGCGTTTCATCAAAAAAATCATTACTCTTAACAATCATCGAAAAACTTAATGTTTTATAATTCCAGGGAACGCTTAATTCTTTGGTTTGCAGAAAGTGTTGATATTCTTCAGTAGTAAGTGAACGGCCTTCCTTTTGAATATTAGCAACATAAAATTCTATTACTTTTTCATCCTTTTTATAATTAGCTTTACGAATATGTATTAAACCATTGACACCTCCCATATAAATATCTCCATTTTGAGCCTTAAGAAATGATTTTGGTAAATATTCATTTTTTATTACTCCATCTGAACGACTATACCTACATAAATTACCTGAACTGAAATCAAACATTGCCAAATCGTTTCCTACTCCTAACCATAACTGTTTATTCATCATTCCGGCTAATGAACTAACTATATGTTCAGTATTTTTATGTAAAATTTGAGTTTTATTATTAAGTATATTAATTTGATAAAGAGCTTTTGTTGTTGAAACATACAATACAGAAAGAGAATCATAAAGTGCTGTATGAATCACTTCGCTCCCGGGAAACTGCTTCAACAATGATACTTGCTTGTTTTTTTCCTCAAAAGCATATACACCTTTTTGTCCATAAAAAACAATTCGGCCTTGAATAGACCCCGCAATTTTCAACTCTCCCTCATCCTGTAGAAGCATTTCATTAGATAAAGTACTTATGCGGCTCTCTTTTACATTAATTAAATATAATTGATCCTCAGAAACAAGCAGATTTGAATCATTTAATTTCTTTAAACCAACTCCAAAATAACGCTGCCCGGGTTGTGTTTTACCACTCGATTGATGCAAGATAAAAGGCCTTAATTTATGCGTATTCATATCGAATAATTTAAGACCTTCGCCGTAACAATTTATAAGTAATTCACCCTTATCAACTTGCTCAATGGCATTTACTTTTTTTCCTTTTGTAGAAATAAAATGTGTAAACAGTCCGGTGGCGGGTTCAAAAAGATTTATACCTCCACCATCCGTTCCTATCCAGATATGTCCCGATTTATCCTGACACAAACTCAACACTGTTTGACTGCTCAAACCGGATCGGCTATTAAAAGGAGCGCCTGTATATGAGGCAATGGTAACTTCTTTAACACCAAACAGACCACCATTTATGGTACCAAGCCATATTCCACCATATTGATCCTTATGAATTAAAGAAACAGAATTCAACCGAGTTTTGTACCCTGTATTAATCCGGCTGGTTAGGTCGGTAAATTTGGATAAATCTTTATTAAAAACCTGAACACTGCCTCCATCAGTTCCTATCCAGATCTGGGAATTAATTTCATTTACAGATAAGATTAAATCATTACTCAACTCAGAATTTTGTGAACTATAATGATTTAAAAGTCTCCCTTGATCATCATAAACATACACACCCTTCTTATACACTCCAACCCATAATTTCTTATCAGAATCAATAAATGCAGCTGTAATTTGTTCCTCCTGTATATATGCTATTCTTTTCATTTCACCCGTCTTTAAATCACATACAAATAGTCCTTTCCATCTTGAGGCTATAAGAACTTCATCTTTATTCCATGGGATCATATGATAAGCTAAAGGTAAAGATGTTACATCTCCTTTAAAGCGAAGAAAAGTAAATCTATTTGATATAGGAGAATAAATAGCCACGTGCTTAGTACTTCCCAAAAGTAATAAACCATCAATTTGTACATAATTACTATATACTGAATTATAAAAATCATTACCTCCCTTCACACTGCAAAACGAGTCCTCGTTAGGTAAATAATTCACAAGCCCTTTATTGGTTCCGACCCAAAGCTTTCCTTTGCAATCTGTAGTAACAAAATAAATATAATTACCGGGTAGACTATTGGCTATTTCCGGATTATGAAAATAGTTTTTCATGTGAACTCCAGAGTACCTGTTTAATCCATTTTTTGTCCCGATCCATAAAAACCCATAGGCATCCCTGTGAATGGCTTTCACAGAATTTTGAGTTAATCCCTCATTTATTGAAACTTGCTCAATATAATAATGTTTATCTGAAGAAAAAGCAAGTGAACTAAATATGAACTCTAATAATAGTAACAAAACAACCTGAACTATTCGCATCCTCAATCAACTATTAATTATTATTTCGTTATTATATAAAATAACCTTTGTAATAAAAATGCCAATAGTCATAAAATATTCGTCTGATTCACTTTATAATTGACGATATTACAATGATACCGGCATCATACCATGAGCTAATCTTTATCAGAATTTCTATGCATTTCACTGTCTGATATAATTTTTTCAGCCCCGAATCAAAAGTACAAATTTTATACACTCACCAAAATATTTACACTCATATAAACGCAAAACCCCCGTTGAAATAAATCAACAGGGGTATTTTTTATACTTTTTACAGACAAACACCTTATTTTACTCTAAACTAATCTCATCTAAAGCAATTCTTGAAAACTGTCCGGAACGCACGTGATTTTCAGGACAAACACCCGGGTTTTTAACCGTAATTTTAATATATCGAGCTTTTGTAGGCGACAAGGCAATCGTAACAGATTTTTTAAATATTCCAGTTTCAAAACATTCTTGCTGATTCAAATATTTTTTTGATAAGCTATTATACTTATTTCCATCATCGGAGGCTGCAACTTCGATAAAACCTGGAATATGGACTGCTCCTCCACTATTATTTACCATATGCAGAGTAAGCTGACTAAATACTGTTGGTTGCAGTAAATCTATTACAAATTCACCGTTTTTATTATATAAGTCAATATATTCTCCATCCGTATTTTTTTCACTACCTAACAAACCATTGGTTAACAAGAATGCACCAGGAGATTTTGATTCAACTGGTTTGCCTGTAGCTAAATTCCACTGACAATTTAAAGTTAATACTTCCCCAATGCATTGGCCATTTTTAAATGCCGCCGCCCTGGGCTTTTGTTGCTGTTGTATTAAAAATGATTCCTTATATAACTTTGACTTTGACGTAGGCTCTGTACCATCAAGTGTATAACGAATCTCAACATCCGGTCTAATACATTTCAGTGATACTTGCAGCTTACCATTCAATGGTTTTACCGTATGAAATAAATTGTTGGCAGAGTGAGCATAGTGAATATCCTTAAACTGATAAATAAAATTAAGTGTATCCATTCGCGGTATAAACTCAGCCCAGTTTTTATGCTCTGGGTTTGTCCATGCGCTTTCTGCAAACGCAGCTAATCTGGGAAATATTAAATACTCTGCATCTTCTGGCGAAGACACAAATTCAGTCCATAAACAAGCCTGTATTCCCTTTAAATAATCAGCTTGCTTAGCAGTCATATAATCTAACGGATCATATGTATACACATCTTTTAATGTGTTATTACCAAAATAAGTATAAGGTTCAAACCACTGTGGACCCTGATAACGTATCAAATACAATGCCTTGGCAGGAGTCATGATAATTGGATGTTTTTGATCTGCAGCTTTAAGTGCAGCCTGCCCCATACCTCTCCAACCCATAATAGTTGTTCCTTCAGGTATTACTGAATTTGTTAACTCATCCCATCCCATCACTCTTTTTCCTTTTTGCTTAATATAGCTGGCCATCCGATTAATAAAATACCCTTGTAAATCCTCAGTACAAGCCAACCCCTCATTTTTAATCCGCTGTTGGCATAAAGGACATTTTTCCCAGTAATCCTTTGAAGCTTCATCACCTCCAATATGAATATACTCAGAAGGAAAAAGATCGCATACCTCATCTATTACATCTTCTAAAAAAGCATATACAGAATCATTGCCTGCACAGTAAATAATGGAAGAATGAGAACCTCCGATACCTGGTAGCACATCAATAGGTTTATCAACAACCGGACAACATAGATTATGAAAAGCTGCTATAGAAGAAAGAGTATGTGCCGGCATTTCTATCTCAGGTATTATTTCGATACATTTTTGTTGAGCATAAGCTATTATTTCACGCATATCAGACTGAGTATAATACCCACCAACCTGCCGAGGTTCTCCGCAAACCGGATTTTTACGCATTGAGAAAAAAGAATTTCGCTCAACCCTCCAAGCTCCAATATCAGTTAATTCGGGGTATTTTTTAATCTGCAAACGCCATCCATTATCATCAACTAAATGCAAATGCAGGTAATTAATTTTATGAAATGACAGTTGATCAATAAGTTTAAACAACTCTTTTTTAGGCATATAATAACGAGACACATCCAACATGAAACCTCGATACCCAAACCGAGGAGCATCATTAATTGTTACCCCCTGCACAGACCAGTTAAAATCATCAATTAATTTATTTTGGTAAAATTCAAGTGGCAATAACTGTAACAAAGTCTGAACAGCATGATGAAAACCTTTGTAACCAGAAGCTTCAATAGTAATACAGTTACGATCCACATTCAAGGCATATGCTTCTGATTTTAAATTTGAGTTAGTTTTAAAGATTATACTATTCTTTTCTTTATCAATACCCAACTCAACTTTATATTGAAAATTTGCAACAACCCGAAAGTTCTCAAACAATTCAGAAAGTAACACTTCAACATTCTCATTATCTGTGATCCAATGCGTTCGGTCATTAAAATAAAAAACCTGTTGATTCTCTGTATATCTATTTGGTTTGGGTATTACATTTATACCTCTTGCCATAATACAGATTACAGCTACTAAAACCAAAAAAATATACCTTTTTAAAACGTTCATTATATTAAAATGTATTTCATAGTTTATTTTACCAGGTTTCCTGCATAACTTATTACATAGCAGGCACACCATCTCCAATCACACCCCTTATATCTGAAGTACTTAACTGATTTTAAGCTTAAATAGTCTATGACATTTCTGACCAAAGACCGGAAGTTTTGTAGTTTCCTTGCAGCTATTTAATAAGTAGATAAAATGGGGCATACATAACCCGTATTATATATTAAACAAAGTTATAATGTATTAAAAATATTTCAACACAAAACATTCTTTTTAATACACATACGGGCTTAAAAGAAAGAATATACTAATCTAAATCAGCATTATAATCCGCAACTCCGGCAGCACTACTTGGCCAACCTGGATTTTGATAAATGGTAGACGTTTCTGTATCTCCATCCTCTGATGTTAAAATAATTTCACTCACAGGAATAGGTTCAAGATAGTGCGCTTTGGGATAATTGTATCCGCTATATGAGGCTGATGAAGCATTTAACTTTAACGGCTGAATGTAATTACCCATACTGGAAGGAGAAACAATAGTAGCACTAATATCTTCAGAATTGTAATATTGATACAATGATTCCCAAAGGTTAATACCCATTATGTTATAATCCTTAACATGATCCAGAGATCTCCAACGTCTTAAATCATTATACCTCATGCCCTCTGCAACAAACTCACATCTTCTTTCCCTTCTGATGTTATATAAAGTAGCTGAAATATAATTACCTGCTGATTTTGTTGCCAAATCTGTTTCAGATTCCAAAACAGTTGCCTGGATGGTTGCCTGGTAATCCTCACTTACACAAGCTCTGCGACGAAGTGCTTTCCAATAGCTATCACAATTGCCATCCAATGCAGTATGCCTCTCATAATAGGCTTCAAGATAAATCAAGTAGGCCTCTGCTGCACGAAATACAGGCACATCAGTAGTACCTCCTCCGGCTTCAATCTGGTCTTCATCTAAACTCATCCACTTCTTAACCTCATAACCAGTAGCCGTACCCTGATTTCCTACGATATTAATATTTGGCAAATAATATATAACAGTATCATTAACAGACTCTCCATCAACTACTGATTCATTAATAATTACTCCAGCATCTTTAACCGAACTAACCAATCGTTTATCTCTATTCTGAAGCGCATAATGAACCATTTCATCGCCTTGGTAAAGACCTTCTGTATCCGCATAAACAGGTAAACCATTCGTTAACAGAAAATTTTCAACAAAATCTTTAGTTAAGCCTGTCCCTGCACCAGTTTTGTATAAATAATAACTTGCCGAGTGAGTTACAATACCTGTTTCATAATATCTTGCCAAAATGACTTCATCAATAGTTTCTATACCATCAATAGAATTAAAAAGTCCTTGATAATCATCATATAAAGATATTGAAGATGCTATCATTTCTGCTGAGGTATAAGCCTGTTCCAAAAACCAGTTATATTCATTTTCTATAGAACCTGCAGGAAATTCATAATCAGAATATTGTTTTACACCTGGCCATTTACTATTACCAGGAACAAAGGCGGTACCGTTATGATATTTAAGCCATGTACCTTCGTATAATGCCACACGAGCCTTGAACAAATAAGCTGCATTCTTAGAAAGACGCCCGGTTTCTGGTGCATCAGAAAGTAATAAATCTATGGCTTTATCCAGATCAGATAAAATAAAACGTGCCACTTCATTTTGCGGAGATCTTTGACTTGCAGCAACTAATTCATCAAAATCATCAGATACTTCATCATCCAATATGGGTACATCACCATAATTTGTTAATAATCGATAATAATCATAAGCTCTAAAAAAATATGCTTCTCCCAGGTAATGATTAATTAAATCTTCAGAACCAGTAATTAAATTACTTTCTCTTTTTTCTGCTATAATATTTAAAAAGTAATTCACATCTCTGATTATTTCAAAATTCCATTCTGAATCATCCAGATCAGGTGTCACTTTATCCCCTTGATACCAATTTTCATCGGGTGTATGCGATGACTGGTTATCACTATTATTATCCACCTCGTATACACCTCCATACCAACTACTCATTCCCGGAAACTCAGAATAAAATGTTGTGGTAAAACTTGCTAAATCATCTACCCGGTTAAAGTAAGACTCATCAGAACCAAAATCTAAAGGCTCACGTTCTAAAAAATCTTGACATCCAAACAGTGAAGACAAAAGCATAATAAATATGTAATATCTTATATTTTTCATTTTGATCATTTTTTCTAAACTTTAAAATGTAACTGATAAACCTACTGAATAAGTCGCACTCATTGGATAGCTTTTTCCCGGACCATAATCACTACCACCTACTGCCTCTGGATCCACAATTTTTAAATTAGTCCATGTCAGTATATTTTCTGCTGAGAAATAAATCCTGGCCTTTTGAACATAACTGGCTAAAAAATTATTTTTAGGTAATGAAAATCCAACCTGAACGTTTTTAAGTCTTAAATAGGACGCATCCTGTAAATAGTGATCATTAACCTGGCGGTTTTCACCTGTGGTTTTCAACCTTGCATAATAAGGATTCAGATTAGCACCTAATGCATCACCAGCTGGTCGATAATAATCTAAATGTTCTTTAAATAAAGACCTCTGCCATGGAGCTGACATCCCAAAAAACGTGGCACTACCTTCAAAGAAATAATCTCTTTTACCCACACCCTGGAAAAACATCGAACAATCAATAAATTTATAAGTTGCCCCTAATCTAAAGCTATAAGCATAATGAGGTGTTGAATTTCCGATAACCTGTAAATCACCAGGACTATAAATAGTTCCTGAGCCTTCGTTTATACTACCTGAACCATCAGTATCCTTATACATAAAATCACCTGCTCCCCAATATGAACCCAGGCTCGATTGTGAATATTTACTCAGCCATTCATCCATCTCCAAATCAGATTTAGCAATTCCTTCTACGCGATACCCCCAGATATCACCTAAATCTTTTCCTTTAAAATAGCCGTCAATAGCACCATCCGGACTATCATATTTAGTGACCACATTAGTGTAATCACTTAATGAAACCTGAATATCATATGAAAAATCCTGTCCTATTTTATTTCGATAAGAAAGTTCAACTTCCCAACCTTCAGTTTTAAGTTCAGCATTGTTAGTTGATGGTGGTTCAGCCCCATAAACAGAAGGCAAAGACTCTGCAGGCCCAACCATATCTTTCGTTAAACGTTTGTACCAGTCAAATGATCCTCGCAACCTGTTACCAAAAAAACCAAAATCTAATCCGGCACCGGTATTCACAATTTTCTCCCATGTTAAATCAGTTGTAAAAGGTTCAGGAGCAGCCAACATTGTAGCATTTTCTCCTCCTAAAACAATCCCACTGACAGAAGAACTCATGACCTGGTAATACGGATAAAAACTGGTTGTGTTCTGATTACCCAACACTCCATATGAGGCTCTGAACTTCAGCATTTCGAATCCTTTGTCGGCCAAAGGCTGCCAAAATCCTTCTTTAGCAATATTCCAACCTAATGAAAACGATGGAAAATAACCCCATCTTTTATCCGAAGGAAACCTGGAGGCACCATCAGCTCTAAAGTTAACCTCAGCCATATATTTATCAGCATAAACATAGTTGAATCGAGAAAACAATCCCATATTAGACCACTCGCCTTTTACCTCAGACATCATTGTATTTTCACCTGCTGAAGAAGGTAAAAAAGGTTGATCATCTATTAAAATATCATCAGAAGCTACTCTTGTATATTCTTTATGATAGTATTCTGATTGTACACCTAACAGTACTTTAAAATAGTGAGCTCCAAAATCTTTCTCATAATCCGTTCTGAAATTTGTACTAATATATTTAACATTACCATTTCCTTTCTCATAATATGATGTTCCGGCAGGAGGCTGACGCGTAAATGTTCCATTAGAATTGATTTTTGTTTTATCCAATACTCCTTCTAATACCTGTATATATGTTTGCGTACCATCAGGTAATGTAGAGGTAACTTTTTTAAATTGTCTTGTATTACGAGGACTTTCTAATCGACTACCTATATCTGCATATACTTTCCAATTTTTAACAGGTTCGTAAGTAAACTTTGCCTGGTTGTATACCAAACTATTGTAATCAATTTTCCTTCCTCCTTCTGTTAAAGCAGGAATAAGAGATTTTGGACTATATTCACCATTAGGCAGATAAACAGGATCGGTAGGCGAACGACGACCTAAATTATGAAAAAACAAAGAATTTAATGCTGAAGGCTTATCATTTACCGTTCTAACCAATCTTGTATTCCAGTCAAAAGTTAAATTATCATATAACTTAACATTAATTTTTCCATTTAAAGAAAGTCGACTATAATAGTCATCCGCATATCTGAAAATACCGTTATCCTTGGTGTAATTAGTCGAAAAATAATAATTAACACCTTCTTTCCCTCCATTAAAACTCAAGTTATGCTCATATGAAGCTGAAACATCTTTTAAATGCACATCATACCAGTTTGTATTGCCAAAAGCCTGCTGACCAGACTTCCATGCATTAGCAGTTATATTCGCCTCGGTACCATATTCATACTCTCCATTCTGGTAAGCCAAAAGTTTATTTAGCATATCTGTTCCAAACTGAGCAGTACCCCCTGAATTTTTATAAGCATCGTTAATCATCAATGCATATGTATATGAATCTACAGGATTGGGTACATTTATTGGTTTGGCAAATCTGAAATTAGAAGAATAATTAATTTGTGTTTTTTTATCACCTGATTTTGTGGTAATTATTATAACTCCAAATGGAGCTCTAGACCCATATATCGATGCAGATGCAGCATCTTTTAGTACTGAAATATTTTCAATATCATTGGGATTTACTGAAGATAAATCACCTTCCATACCATCAATCAAAACTAACGGACTTGAATCTGAACCTTCATCAATGGTACCTACACCCCTGATATTAATCTCCATTTCCTGTCCGGGAGAACCCCCTAAATCATTTGATATATTTAATCCGGCAATCGCACCCTGCAATCCACTTGCCACATTTGAAATAGGACGGGATTCAAGCACCTCTGCATCAATAGTATTAACTGCTCCGGTAGCATTTGCTCTTTTTTGAGTACCAAAACCTACAATTACCACTTCGTCAAGGTCGGTATCACTTTTCATGTTGATATCGAAAAAAACCTTATTTCCAACACTAACGTCCAGTACTTTATAACCAACAAAAGAAATGCTTAAAACACTACTTTTACTGGGTACATTTAAATTAAATTTTCCGTCTAAATCTGTAATAACTCCAACTGTTGTTCCTTTTATTGACACTGATGCTCCTGGCATTGTTTCCCCAAACTCATCCTTAACAACGCCGGAAACTGATATTTCCTGAGCTACCATGCTCATGCAAAATATTAATGATAATATACTTGGAAGAATATATTTTAACCGCTTCATATATTTATATATTTAAAAAAACTTATTCCTCTGTCATCGATTTTTGTGTAAACTGTAACTTATACATCACCGTGCTATCACTAGTGGTTAAGTATTGTGTTACGGTATCTCTCCTAATAGGTATAGTAACAATATCAACTAAATTATCAGGCAATCCATAAGTCCTGGCTCCCACTCTGTAATCTATAATTGCATCTCCAATCCCAGTTACTTTTGAATTAAATATCCAGTCTTGTCCTGATTTAAATGAAATAGCAGGCACGTTCCACCTGGCATTAGATTCCAGTTCGATGTATAAACGATTTTTATAACTAGGCAAAACAATTACCGGTAAAGTATATAGTTTTGCAGTCATACCATTATAGTATACTGTATCTTTAATTATTTCATCTATACCGCCATCATCAGTATAAGTAGTATCACGATCAATGTAATAATAAACATAAGTAGTATCAGAACATTCCGGATTTTCATAATCATAATTATACCCACCTACAGAATCTGTTACACTTACAATGGACAATGATGACAAAAGATTCTTATCTCCATAATTGTATGATTCTTTTTCACACGAAATAGCCAGCCCCAATATTATAAGGAAGCAAAACCACGACAAATACTTTCTCATTTTCTATTTTTTAACAAATTTTGAAATGTAATTTTTCCCTTTATTAGATAGTACCTTTAAAAGATATATCCCACTTGACAGATCACTAACATCAATCTGATTCTGACTATTGGCAGTACACAAAACTTCGGCACCGTTTAAATTAAATATTTTTAGAGAATCTATTTCTTCTGAAGAAGGCATCATAATTGCCAATAAATTTTCTACCGGATTAGGGTAAATATTAATAGTGTTGTCAAACTCTTTTATATCATTAACATCTGTTGTAATAAAATCAACTTCAGTAACCAAGGTATCCACATTACTATTCAAGGAATAAGCCGCAGCTTTAGCAAGGCTATATTCATGGCTGGTTTTAACATCATTCCCCATATCCCAGTACATGATACCGCCTAAATCATTATCCTGTATAAATTCACATCGGTCTATTACCTGGTCATAACCTGTAAAATAACGTCGATAGCCATCCGCATCAATCATACTATTCATATCAGGAGTATAATCATCATCAAATAAATTGCGAATACCTGTGGGAGGAACTCCTGTAAGCTGGGCATCCGTATCTGGATCGTAACCTCTGGATGTTGTTGTGGCATACGACAAAACGATTTTTTCGTTAGGATAACCATTAGTTATAAAATTAGAATATGCTGTTTGATAAGTATCCCACAAGAAAACAGTTTTCCCAGGCCCATATATCTGAAAAGGAAAATAATCTACACTAGCAATATATTCTTCCGGTAAAGCATACGAAACATAATGTGGTGTTACCGTAAACACTTTATCCCTTGGAAACTGATCTCGAATCAGATCAATAAGTAAGCCATAATATTGCCAGCACGTTGAAGAATAACACCATTCAAAATCTAAATCAATTCCATCAAATTCTTCAGCAACACGTGCAACTTCGCTTGCAAATGTTTCACGAAATCCTGCATCTGCAAAACGATCTTGCCATCCATCAAAACTACTAAATCCACCTCTGATCATAAAGCCACGATAACCTTCGTAATTGCTTCTGATTATATTAATAAAATTTTTGTATGAGTACGAATCATATCCAATATTTTCAGGATTATTATAATTCCAATAAGAATCCATGGTTGTCAAGGTTGCAGCCTCAACTTTTTCTGTATTGCTTGGTAACGGAGTAGATACCATAGCTGATGCCATATTGGCTGAACTACGGTAATCATCCCATATAACGGTTTCATCTAACTTACCATGAATATTTACTCCAATTAAAGCATCTGTACTTTCTAAGCCACTAACAGTATAGTCATGTTCATCTACCAAAGGATTTACAGCATAGGAGGTTACTCCATCAAAAGAAGTCTGATAAACCTGGTAATTAGTAGTTGAATAAGCTGCCACTCCAAAATGAACCCATTTATTACTTTCCATTTTGTAGGGTCTGCTGTATTCAACTCCATTCACCCTGATAATAATATTATTTGTAGACTCGGCACCTAAACGAATAGAAAACCCCTGGTTATCAGATATTTCCTTTTTAAAAATAAAAGCACCCTCTGTCCATTCTTCCAAATAAATCCAGGTAGAAAACGAATATTTGTCAGTAGGATTAAAGGCTTTGGAACCTACATTAAAAACAGCACCTTCACCATTCAGGTTCAAAACACCCTCTCGTCCATTATATTCACTAAGGTAACCGCCATTAGAAACAACTCCTTCATTATACGGATAAGGTATTGTAGTATATCCGTTTTCATCCACTTCTAACGATAATATAATTAAATCATTAGAAAGCAAATATTTATCTTTATCAATCTGTCTGTCTGCCCATCTCGCAAAATTAGTGTAGGCTACAGATTTTCTATATTTAAATTTTTCATTATCGGTAACTGCAATTCTACTTACGCCATCACCTGAAAACATGGCATGATGCTCAAATGTATAATCAACAACATTATCGCATAAATTTTGATCAAACTTGTAATATAGGATTAAGTTATCCCAACTAGGGTGATGTTTATTTATGGTATTTCTCCATAAAAAGAAGAAATTATCCTGAAGGTTTGTATTCCAAATACGGAATTCATCAATTTTACCTAAAAAATTATTCCCTCCCATTTTTAAATCATCTGTCGAAGAGGGGATTGTCATTGTTACACTTTGCTCCTCAGCCAGTTCATCATTGATATACACCAACACTTTATCAGTACCGGCCACAATTGTTACCTGACTCCACACCCCCGTTTGCAAGGCATCTGAATTAACAGTTAGTGAGTTAACACCACAAATTAACTGTATAGAATTTTCATCCAACAACCTTAATTCAAATAAATCTGTATTACTACCCCTCGAAAACACGGTGGAACTAGTATTCCATTCTGAGGGATTAACCCAAAACTGAACCGTATAATTCTGAAGTTCATTTAACTCACTGACATTATCCGTTTCAACAACTCCACCAGAAAGAAATTGGATAGCATAATTTGTAACCTGCCCAATACAGTTAATGTTAAATACTGTAATAATAAAAATACTTACAACCCAACTTTTCATCTGCTTAAATTTATTTACCAACGGCCAAATGGAACTCTCAAATAAATTTGAATCATCAAATTTACATGGCCGTTTCATCATATTATTAATAAAAAAAGTAGTTGAAGCATGATTTACTTTCAACTACTTTTGATATAAGTACATTATTGAACTAACACTTTTACTGTGTTATTAGCCACTGATACCAGATACATACCAGGGTTAAGAGAAAGCTCCACATTACTATCGGTGGCCTTTTCTGACTGAACCAATTGTCCTGTTAATGAAAACACTTTTACATCTGCTCCAACTTCAACATTCATCAGGTTAACAACTCCATTATTCACATAATATCTAAGTGAACTCACTTCATCAATCGTATCAAAAACCGGTGTTGTACCGTCAGTTTCTAAGGTTAGCACTTCGGATTCAACAGGATCTCCAGTTGGATTCAAGGTCATCGACAATTCTTTAATTAACAATGTTGTATTCTCGGCATTATCACCAAATCTAAATGTAAATCTCAATGGAGCTCCTGCATTTTCAGGTGCAACAAAGTCATACTCACAAGCAATCCATTTTGTATCATCATAGGTATACTCTGTTTCATACGTTTCCCAGTTAAATTCTTCTGATGTAAAGTCACCACTTTTAAATTCAGGGGTAGCATCAATATTTCCATCAGTATCTTGTTTGTGGTTCCCGGTATAGGTATAACCTAATATATCAAACAATTTACTAGTAGTTGAAAGTGTATTCTGATGAATATGAAACACTATTCTTAGACGGATTGTTGCCGCTGCTTCAGCTTCTTGCAACTGTGCATCCGTAGCTGTTTCAGTAGTTACACCACTGGGTAACATACTTACAACCGAAGGCGTTAAATCAGGATCTGTATAAAAAGCTAAATTCCACCATCCTAACCAAAAACCTGCATCTCCGGCATCTCCGTATGCGTATGTTGATTCACTTCCTTTCATACACAATACTTTTCCTACTGTACCGCCTAAATCAACAATTTGGAAATACGAGTTTAATATTGCTCCTTGTCCAGCCGTCAATGAAGATAGATTAGGATTTAACATAGTAATAAATCCATCATTCCAATTATCAACTACATCAGCATCACTCGCTGGTGGGTTAGCACCCGGATAAGCTTTATCAATTGAATATGCACCTTTGGGCAGATTAGAAAATTGATACCTTGCGGGTGTAATATCCGTTTGTGCATTTAATGTTGTGGTGAATAAAAGTCCACTAATGAATAAAAGAGTAAAAAAGTTTTTCATATTACAATAGAATTTGAAATTAATTAATACCGTCATCTGTACGCGACATTTCAAATGTACTATAGCTGATACTGTTTGGATTTTTAGATCGTCTGCATTTTTTTTAAGTATGTATATTTAATCTGTTTATACAGCTCAAAGCCACATAGACAGAGCAAAGTCAGACGTTTGTTAATTTTTTTTAGATATATTTAAAACTCTTTAGTAAGAAGGAATTCAATAATCACTTTCGTAAGAATCAAAATTGGTAAAATTTAAAAAACGGATATATTTAATATTTAAGTTTTTTACCATAAAAACATTAAGGTATTAAGCTACCCTTTTCCTTGTAATATTATTATTGCTCAAAAACAACAATAAAACTTACAATTTAAAACAACAACAAAATTCCACATTTAAAAGAAGACTTTTAAATGACGCATTAAGCATTCATTAAAATTAACATACAAAAACACATATTATAAAACTACAAATGCGAATTAAGGATATGAAATGAACTGCTTATCCCAAAAAAACATCCTGGTATTACAATACCTGTTTGCATATTAACACAACTATTGTGAAAAAAAAACAATAAAACTTATAATTTGAAACCACAACAAAAAATTCTCATATAAAAGCAGGCTCTTTTCATAAAAGTAGCATCCAAAGTACAATTGACATAATACAATACAAATTAAACAACTATAAAATGCTGAAGTTTCTTAATAACATCAAAATTAGTGTACGCTTAAATTTAGTATTAGGAAGTGTAATAGTGGTTATCTTTCTGCTATTAGGAACTTACATAATAAATTTAGAACGAAATAAATCAGAGCAAGAAGCCAATGAAAGACTGTATGAACAGGTAGAGGATTTATCGAACGCCTTAATTACAGAGGTCAGCTTAAACCAGGAAAGAGTGAATCTGGGAATGGAGTACACGAAGGAATGCTTCAAAAACATTGGAAATATTATCGAAGATACAAAAGAGTCAAAAGTATTTGATGCTTTAAATGCAATGACCAACGAAAAAATACGAGTTAAAGTACCCACCTGGTTTCATGGAGAATTTAATTTAGATCATTCAACGGATTTTGTTGACCAGATTGGAGAAAAAACAGGAGGAGTTGCTACGATATTACAGAAGATCCCTGAAGGTTTTTTACGTATTTCAACCAATGTAATGAACAATGAAGGAACAAGAGTAACAGGAACATACCTTCCGAATGAAACACCTGTTGCAAAAGCCATCAATGCAGGGAAAGAGTACTACGGCAGAGCCTACGTTGTAAATGACTGGTATATTACAGCTTACATCCCAATCCTTATTAATAATAGCATTGAAGGGATGTTGTTTTTTGGACTACCTGAAAAAAACCTGGGAAACTTAAAATCTTTATTTAAATCTAAACAGTATTACGAAAGCGGTTATCCATATATGGTATCATCAGGAGGTGAACTTTTAATACATCCAAATGCTGAAGGAACAAACATAAATAGCAATGGCTTTTTTAAAGATATGGCTGCCTTTACCGATAATAATGTTCACGATATTGAGTACGAGTGGGAAGGAAAGTCTAAAATGCAGTATTTTAAGTATATCAAACAAGTAGATTCATATATTGCAATTACAGCTTACACTAATGAAATATATGCGTCATTATATAAATTAATATACATCATCATTTTTACAATTATCTTTTCAATTGTTGTATTTATTATAATCAACTCTTTTATTAGTAAAAACATTAGTTCTGCACTAAACAAAGGGGTAGCATTTGCCAATGCCTTAGCAACTGGTAATTTGAATTACAGTTTAGATATCAATCAAAAAGATGAAGTTGGTATGTTAGCCTCAGCCTTACAAAATATGGCTAAAAAACTACAGGAAATAGTTATCTCTGTTGTTTCCGGTTCTGAAAGCATAACATCTGCCAGTCTTCAAATTAGCCATACTTCAGAATCAATGTCGCAGGGAGCCAATGAGCAAGCTTCTTCCGTTGAAGAAGTATCCAGCACCATGGAAGAGATAGCAGCTAATATTCAGCAAAATACTGAAAATGCAATACAAACAGAAAAAATTTCTAACCTTGCCCAATCGGGTATTGAAGCCATCGGAATTCAGGGAAAGGAACTTATTGAAGCCAACAGAATCATTTCTGAGAAAATAACTATTGTTCAGGATATTGCTTTTCAAACCAACATATTAGCTTTAAATGCGGCTGTGGAAGCTGCACGAGCAGGGGATCATGGCAAAGGCTTCGCAGTTGTAGCATCTGAAGTACGCAAACTGGCTGAAACCAGTAAAGCTGCCGCCGAGGAAATTGTGAGTTTGACCGGCAATAACCTCCAGATTGCTGAAAACACAGCTCAAAAAATAGAAGAAATATTACCTGAGGTGAGAAAAACAGCTCAACTAGTACAGGAGATTTCTGCAGCAGGCATGGAACAAAATAATGGAGCTTTACAAATTAACAATGCCATTCAACAACTTAACGATGTCAGCCAGCAAAATGCTGCTGCCAGTGAAGAACTTGCAACAAGTGCAGAGGAAATGAACGGCCAGGCCGAACAGCTTAAAGAAATAATCTCTTTTTTTAAAACAAATGAAAACACATTATAAACTACAATAAACAATATGGCTTTTGAAGGTAAGAAACTATAATTACTAGAATGAGAAAAGGATTCATTCGGATTTGCTTCGGTTATTTCCGTTAAAAATACGATTACATAGCGTATAATACTCTTCCGAATTACGTTAAATCCCTATCTTCATTCTATGATAAGGCCATAGCATTTATATACAATCTACATAAAAGCAAAGAGGGTGCTCTGATTGAACACCCTCTTTTTATCTATTTTTATGTCCGACAAACTATTGCAGTAGAACCTAAAATAACATTTATAGGCTATGACCATCGACAATATCTTCCGGAATCTGATCACATCTGTTATAGATACGTACTTCACTTGGTAAATCAGTTGCTGTCCACTTCATACTCGAGTCATACAATTCTGTAATTGAATATTCATGAGCCCATGAGCTATCGTCTGTTAGTGTATAATCAAAGGTACCTGAAATAATAGATTCAAGATCATCATTTTCAGCAATTTGATAGGTTCCTGTTATATGTTTTGAAACAAAACTATTTATGTTAGTATAAATTTCATAATCATAATAACCATCTTCTTCCGAAAGTTCCAGATTGATATAGTAATACCTGCTGTCTGCACTCAGTACATCTCCGCTCCATTCAACTAATTCCCAGCATCCTGCTACATTATAATAATTAACATCTAAAGTTGGTTCGCTTACTACCGCATCATCATCATCACAGGACGACATAGACAGTAAAAGAGAAAAAACAGTGATAATTTTCAACATTATCTTCATATCTACATTATTAACTCTATTAATACTTATTATTCAAAAATTTTAATCGAACTCAGGTTACTACTTTGGTATTTCTGATAAGTTTACAAAAGCTTTTAATCTTAGTTTTACAACCGGATAGTCATTAGACAGGGATGAGTATACCCAAATATCCCGAACAAATTTACCGACATGACCTGAAGGATTAAATATAATCTCGATATTGCTATGCGCACCGGGATTGATGATGCCTTTTTCAAAAAACGATACTTCACAACCACAGCAAGTCTCAACCCTGGAAACAGCAACAGGCTTATTACTAACAGAAACAAAATTAAAACTCACCACAACAGGTTCTGATATTTGAGACAAAGTATCAATATTCATTTCCTTTACTTCAAAGTGAAATACTTCAGGCCCGGGTAACAATTTGGGATTCATTACAGCATCTCTTTCTGCCAGATTAATTACTCTTCCCTGCGCAAATAAGAGCGCAGGGAATAATAATAAACAAAAAACTAAAATTCGCTGGTACATTAAACTTCTCATGAATAAAAATTACAACCAACTATTTTCTTTACGCACAGTCAGGTAAAAAATCTGTTCCGTTCCATCACTGGCTTTAACAACAGCCTTAGTAGAACCTACTGCTATTCCTGTAAAAGTATAAGTAACCTGATCATTTGATAACCCTTGTACTATACTGCTATTTTCAATACTACAACTATATGTAAGTTGACTTCCATTACTAAAGTATCTGGCAAAATTTATAGTTGTTTCACCATCTACAGCCACGAAAACATTAGGCACTTTCATTTCAACACCACCCCCTTCAATATTTTTCAGCAGCTTATAGGCATTAATCAAACCACTACCCATATGACCGTTATATTCACCAGGGCTCATTTGCATTGCAGAGGTAAATCCATAGACAGCATAATTTTCGTAATAAACTTTTGTATCTGTAAAATACGATTCGAGAGAGGCATCTGAAACAGATTGAAGGACTAACTCTCTGAATTCACTTGCTGTAAAGTGACGTTGCAACTTAACAGCATAAGACAGACCCAAAGCAACCACTCCTGACACGTGTGGGCAGGCCATTGATGTACCTTCCATATACCCATAGTAATCACCATCAAAAGGAGGTATAGTTGAATATACTTTACCCTCATCACATCGATGATAATCACTATCGCCACCGGGAGCTGCAATACGAATACCCTGTCCGTAATTTGTAAAGCACGAAGGAGTACCATCAGCACAAACAGCAGAAACTGCGATATAGTCAGGATAAGCACCAGGATAACCAGCCATGGCTGAAGATTCATTACCTCCGGCAAATACAACAACACCACCATCAATTACGCCATTGGGAGAACCTGCATTATGGATAAAATAATCAAGAGCTTCTTTTTCCAAAGGAGCTCCATCAACCCATCCTTCATCGGTAATAAATCCGGGTGTATATTCCAAAGCATTAGCCAGTCCTGAATTATACCCCCAGCTACATTGTAATATCACAGCTCCGTTATCTGCAGCATATTTGATTGCTTTAGCTTCCTGATACATAGATACACCACTACCATTATCAAAAACCTGGCAGGACATAATTTTTACGCCACTATTTTCAGTTCCGTTACCTCCTGCAACACCACACACACCTGTACCATTGTTATTTACAGCTGCGATAGTACCTGCAACATGAGTA
This sequence comes from uncultured Saccharicrinis sp., assembly GCA_963677345.2. Taxonomy (GTDB): domain Bacteria; phylum Bacteroidota; class Bacteroidia; order Bacteroidales; family Marinilabiliaceae; genus Saccharicrinis. The sequence goes on along the minus strand of CAXXLC010000014.1, from coordinate 44,963 downwards.
CCATGACCAGAGTCACCAGTTCCGCTATAGGTAATTAGACCCTGGTCCTGAACAAAGTTAAAACCGTATTTATCACCAGCATAACCATTCCCGTCAATATCCATATCCGAACCTAATATTTCACCTTCATTAACCCACATATTAGCTTTTAAATCAGGATGGTTAAACATAACACCTTCATCAAGTACAGCCACAATAACAGAAGGATCGCCAGTACAAAGTTCCCAGGCTTCTTTACAACCTACATCAACTCCCTGGATAGCCTGCACAATTTCATCTCCCATCTGATTAGTTGTTCCATCAGCCAACAAACGGCCATTATTAATATATCCCCATTGTGCAGGTAAGGCAGGATCATTAAACACAGAAGAAGATTCAGACTTAAGCGACCTTGCTTTTAAAGCTGCCTGTGTTACAGACGGCATAGCTGTAGCTCTTTGGCTTACCTCATAAACAGGCCTTACAGGATGACTATACTGAATTTTTTCTACTTCACCCATTTGAGCAAGTTGCTGAGCTACATCAGTAAGATCTGCCGTTTCATCAAAATTAATTACATACCAACGGTTTAAGCCAGCTTCCTGAGTACGTATTTCATTTCTCTGATCAACAGGAAAAACACGTTCAAGCTGCTTAATACCAATACCCTCTAGTACCTGGTCTACATTTTTAACCCCGGAACTAATTACTTTAGAGTTCCCTGATTTTAAAGAGGTTTCCTGAATAGTGGTAGAAATGTTACTTTTAAACTTAACCAGTAATTGCCCCTTAACAGCTCCCTCAGGCACATTAATAATAGGAACTTTATTTTGAATGGATTCATTCAACTCTTCTTGTAAATCTGATTTACTACAAGAAGCAAACACCAGGGACAAGACAGTGAATAATAAAATATATTGTTTCATATTTATTTTAGCTTTTAATTATTAACGGTATAAGCGGGATAAAAATCGTAGAAATAATCAAAGTTATCCGGCACATTAGTAAATCGTGGCACATTACCGTTACGATCATATCCATCTTCCTGATTAATGATTAATACTTCAGGATAAAAGCGTAAAAATCGAGGGTGGTACAATAACCAATCTGGGATTTCGCCTGTTAAAAAATTAAGACTAATTCTAAACTCCTCTAAATTTGGCAATACACATGGAATCTCTGTCATAAGTCTCTGTTTATTCTCAGCAGACATACTATTTAAAGTGTCATTAGCCGCAATTTGGTCAGCAGTATAATACTTGGCACTCCAACCTTTCATTGATGGCAATTCACCATATATATATCCATAAGCAAGATTTAAATAATGCAGATTATCCCATTTCAAGATATTTGTTAAAGAAGAGGCATCAATACGCATACCGTAATTGGTTTGCCAGGCGTCATCACGTAAATCTTTTTTAGTATCGTACCTGCGCATTCCACCTAAATCAAGATCTATTAAATTAGGAAAATTATAACTGCTAATACTATAAGGTAATGAAGTAAAATTATTACCGTGTAAATTCAGAGACTTCAATGTTTCTTTAGGTCGTGTAAGTTCTGTAGATGGATTAATTGTTGTTAAACCATATGCAGAAACACGCAGGTATTTTAAATGTTCGAGCTGGGCAAGTGCAGTACCCATTTCGAGTTTATCTGGTAGTATATGACGATTGGCATTTCCATAAAGATCTAATGTTTCAAGATAGGTAAGTTTACTTAACTCCATTGGCAAACCTTCTTTTACACTCATCATGCTCAAGTCCAAACCACGAACACGACCTACCATCTGATCTTCAACACCTTCATCCGTTTTTTCCCAAAGCGTAATACCATCCCAAAAATCCATCTTTTCGGTCAAATCCCATGAAACAGTAGCTTTTAATTTTTCTCTGATTATTAATACCGCCAAAGAATCACCGGCTCTGTTATCTTCAATAAGAGGAGCTGCAAGCTGATTAACATTCAGAATAGCATCCTTTTCTAATACAACCTCAGGATCTTTAGGTACAAAAGCGATTGTACTTATCCTATTGGATGGATCTGTATTCATCTCCCAGTTAAAACGCACCACACTTGTTTGCGGTTTAGCTCCTTTTTCAAACGACAATTCTGGTTCATCATCTAATTGAATCCAGTCTTCTGTTTCTGCAGGAATTTCTATGTCATAATCAACATTAGAAGTTACTTTTATTTCGAAATACCGCTTTCCGTATTCGCCCATACTGGCCACTTCCACATCCGATTCACTAAGGCTAATCATCTTTCCATAACCGGTTTGATAAACCTTAAGGCTCTGACCAGCATCTTGAGGCGTTACAAAAGATACTTGTGCATTTCTGATGTCATTAGACAAGGTAGTGTCAACTAATATCTGGCAATCAACATTTCCTATCCCGTTTGCAGGAACAACCTTAAGCCAGGGTTGATTAACCCTGGCCACCCATTTGGTATCAGAAGTAACATTAAGAACTCCCGTTCCCCCTTCGGCACCGAAAGTAAATTCATTCTGATCTATTTTCAGGCCTTGTTTTATCTGATCATCTGACTCGTTACAGGCTGAGAATAAACAGCCTGCAACAAAAAGACAAAGAACAAATTTATATAGCAGTTTCATATTAATATTTTTTATTTCCATTGCTCAAATTAATTCAGATTAAGGTAATCACATCCGCGAATATCCTGTGTTGGATCATATATTAATGTATAATAACCAGCCTTGATATATGGACAAATATCTGTTAAATCAATAGATATATTAGGATTATCGATTATTTCAAAAATATAAATATTAGGAGATATCGTATCATCAATTTTTCGCAGATCATTATCTCCCACATATAAGGCTCTAAGACTTGGACAAGTATAAATTCCAGTTGGCCATTCACGCATAATTTTGTTTCCATCGGCATCATGTTGACTACGAAGAGCAAATACCGTTAACCTTGAAATATTTAAAGGTCCTTTAGGAAAATAATCAAAACGATTATGGCTTAAGTCAATACCATAAAGGTAAGGTAATAAAACCGCATTAAAATTATCAGGCAATTCAGTTAACTTATTATAAGTTAAATCCAGTGATTCAAGACAATACGTATTTTCGCCCTCCAGAGCTTCTTCCGGGAAAGTTTCAATTCCATTACCACTTAAAGTCAAGGCATTTACATAAGAATCAGTATTAAATAAAATACCCGGGAATGTTTTTAAACGATTACCTGCCAAGGATAATGTAGCCACTTTAATACCTTTAAAGTTTTCCTCATCCTGAAAACCTTCTATCTCATTAAAGGAAAAATCAACAGATTCCATAGTATATAAACTATTCGCACTAAAAATATTTGGAAATTCCTTCAATTTATTATGTGCAAAAGAAAAGTCTTCAACATCATCATACCCGCAAAAATAACCGTCAATGTTAGGAATTTCTGTAATTTGATTATAATCCATAGTCAACTGAACCAACTTGATATCTTCACCAAAAGCAGGAATACTTACAAGTTTATTATATGCACAATCAAGTTTACCTAGTTTTTTAAAGTTTCTAACGGACTGTGGTAAAGTTGTTAGATTATTGTTACGTAAATACAGAATTTGCAATTTACCTGCAGTAGGAGACTGAGCCAACTGATCAAGCCCATTTTCGATATCTGCCGCAGCAATTTGGGGGTTGTTAGACAGATTTAAAAGCTCAATATTAGGCATTGTAAACAAAGCTTCAGGTAAAGTTTTCATGGATGGACAATTATAAAACTCCACATCGGTTAAATCATCCATTGCTGAAAAATCAGTACCATCCTCAAAATCAATAAATTTACCATTTGCAATAAAAAGCTGTTGTAACTTGGATAATTTTGATATTTCTTTTGAAACACTAGTAATGCCATTGGATAAGTTACCAGGAACCACATCCTTAGTTGATATAGACGGTTGAGTCGTTTCTGATGCTGTATTTTCAACAGCTTTGCCCTGCAATTCAAATGCAAACTGCAAAGGTTCAGAGAACTGAGTTTTAATATCTTTCTTAATGAAACGCTCATAAAAATCGTTACGCCAGGCAAGTTTTTGCGAAGCTGTAGGCTCACCTTCCCATTGCTCTATCATATTATTTCCGATAAGGTCAGAGTGGGTTCCTAAAGTAAGAATTTTTAATTCTTCAAGCTGGCCAATAGCATCCGGTACCATACCGCGTCCACCAAAAGAGCCCAGGTTAAGAGTAATAACTCTTCCATTATCATTTAAACCAACACCAGGCTGGTCTCCCCAAAAATCAATATCCTTATCAAAGTCCCAATTAATACCATTGGTATATCCCTCACCCTGATAATTCCAGTCAGGTCCATCAAGAGCTTCCCAAATTTGGCGTAAAGCAATATAATCCTGTATATATGCAGCGCTTTGATATATATTTACCGGCACATCAGCTTCGGTATTCTGATTATCTGAAATTTCAAATATCGTTTCATCGATCAGATTATCAGCATCAAGGGTACTTTTATTTTTATCGTATATACTATATGACAATACCTGATAATTACCTGCCCTCAATAAAATTAATGTATCGGCCTTTGCTACAGCAGTTAAATAACCGTCTTCTACAACCTGTTCTTCATATGAAAATGGAAGGTATTCTAAAAATTGCGTATCCTTTGTAAAAAGATCTTTTATTGTAATTGAAGCATAAGCAATTTGAGAAAACATAAATTTATCTGCATTATTAGCAGAATTGGTATTGGGTAGTATTTTCTTAGACAGAGAAAAGTTAATACGTCCTCTTTCTACAGCCTGAATCTGCAAATCCTGTACTGATAATCCTCCTGTAGTTACAGTCAAAATTGTTTGTTGATCCGGTTCACCCGAATAAACAAGCTCTAACTGCTGGCCATTCACACTATAGATATAAAAACCAACAATAGTATAATCGCCTGCCATCAGCTGAAGATTATCACTACGTAAGCCTTCTTCTGCATCATCGGCTATTTTATTCAATCCAAGAGTTTGAGTCACCTCAGAACCATCCTCGCTATTAATCAGTATAATCTTCATCTTTTCAGCATCATCAAGATACTGCATCTGATTATTATCTATTTGAGTTGATTTCAGATACGAACTACTTTTAAACAGTTTAAACTGAACGTATCCATACCCGGTCTCAAATTTTTCATCATCATCAGAACAGCTTGTAATCATCATCATACTCAAAGCCATCAAGCAGGTGACAAAAACCAGACCTTTAATATTGATTATTTTAAACTTCATTTTTATAATTTTTTATGTGGCCGAATTCAGGTAAACTGCACCCGGCATCAACTTAGTACCTTGTTATCAATAAAACACCATAGGTCAATCCATCCGGATCAATAAAATTAACTCCCATCATATCTGATCCATTGGTATCAGTACCAATACCCATAATAATGGCCTCAAGCATTGAATACATTGAAACTTCTACATTAGGCCAAGGATTAAATGCCATAGGTTGAATATAGTATCCAGTAAACCCTTTAGGCTTAGCAATAATGTATTCGTATGATACACCCAAAGGTAAAGCCAGGATGTACACATTAGTTGTACCATAAGTTTCAATCATTTCAGCTTCGGTCAAATCTCCAATCGCATCCATATAGTTATAAAGTTCTATTGGCGAGCCATAAGCATCATAAAGTGGGCTACCTTGCATATCGGTAAGAACAAAACCGCTGGTTAATGATGGGTTGGCATCCTGAGTAAAGGTTCCGGCAACATATTGATTGTAATCACTAACAATACCTTCTTCTGTTGAAAAAACAATATTTTCAAAATCTGACTCAATTTGTTGATACACCTGATTAGGGAAAACCATTAAAAAGGCACTACGTACATCTCCTGAATTAGATGAAGCATAAACCTGCAAACCTCCATTAGTGTCATCATCAACAAAAATCCAACTATCTGCTTCATTCATTTTTGTACAGGTATATTCATATTCCCATGTCCAATCATTAAGCTCTTCTGTAAAGTCAACATAAACTACTGTATACTGATCATTGCGAGCTGCACATTCTATAGACATAGGGGCAGGATACTGTTCATCTGATAAGGTATATTCTCCTCCATCATAAGAATAATTAATTCTGTTTCCTATTGCATTTTTGTTGCTGAACTCAATTTTATCAGCAGGGATACCATCATAATGAACAGGCACCTGAGCAATCACTTCATCATCTCTATTCTTAAAAACCAAGTCTTTATCCCATGCATTTTTACGATATTCCATTCCTTCTGCTAACAAAGGTTGAATTGTTACTTCCTCACCCGCTACTCCGTATGAATTTGTTGCAGTAAAATCAAAATTATCTGAAGATTCCAATACCCAATCAGTATTAGACGTTATAGTCATATACTGTAATCCTTCATAATCCAGAATAAAGGGGTTTTCAGTTGTATACGATGTACTTTGATCCTGATTAAATGCTGATAATACAAAACCGGTTTGCGGACGCATTACTTTGCATATAACACTTTGCATTCCGCCCATAAACAAACTGACATCAGCCTTATAGTCTTTTAAAATAACTGAAGCATCATTACTAATGTGTAAACTAACCGATACATTACCTGCTTCACCAGAACAAGAATATACCTGTTCTCCATCTACCATAAAAGAACACCATAATGCTGATGATGTTAAAGTCCAGTCATCATTAGCTATAAAAGTAAGAGTCTGCTCATCACCCACGTTACAATCAAGCTGTTGCAGCTCGGGAAAAACAGGAGTACTATCATCTTCTTCATCATCGCAGGCTACTGTAATAAGTGCCATTGACACGACTAGAAACCAGACGTATAATCTTATATTTTTCATCTGTTTAAATTTATTTTCATTTGTCAGATGGAACTCACAAATAAATTTAATCATCCCTTTATGTGTGAATTTGGATTATCAAATTTATATGTTCGTTTCATATGTTAATAATTTACGAAATATTAATAGCCAAGCTTTTTAAGGTACTCTGCCTCATCATCACTTATCCATTCAATAACAGTCATATAACCACCTACAGTACCTACATTTTCAACATAGGTATTCATATACAACAACACGAAATTCTGACACACATTATAGTAAGATGAATACCCTGACAAGGGACTCACCATTAATTTGCCATTTCCATAAGTAGTTCCAAAAGCCTCGGCAGTACTACCCAGCACCTGAGCATCAAAATCAACAAATGGTTCAAGAGGATTTCCTGTTTCAAAAGAAAAACGGATGTCATAGTTTTGATAAAAGAAGTCATGTATTACAATACTATTTTCCTCATCAAGTATCTGCTCTGCTTTTAACAAACGAAAGTCTGTACTCGACATATAATCGTCGTAAAAAGAAGAGGTGACTTTACAGTATCCGGTAAACACATTTATATCAAATGGACAGGATTTTAATATCTGAACTCTTGTTTTACTTCCGTACTCCTCCCATACTAAATCCTCATCAGTCAGTAAATTTAAGGTTAACGACAAAGAGTCAAGGTCATCTATATTTTCATATAAACCTCTTATTTTAAGGTCTGCAGCACGTTCTCCTGCTTTTATAGTTACAGAATTAGATTCGATAACATAATGAAAGCCTTCAATGGCATTACTATTCTGATCATCAACTTCAACAGCAAAAGTACGGTCGTAATCACACGCTACTGTTGAACCAATAGTTATGTTAAAATAATCGTCACTATTAGTTACCGGAAAATAAGATAAAGTATCTGAAAACAAAACATATTCCGGTCCATCATAAAGGACTTGTTCGCTGGAAGAATCGCAGGCTGAAATAGCAACAACAATCATTACAACAAGCACTATTCGCGATAAAATTTGTTTCATAAGTCTATATTTACTTTTAATGCTTAACAAAATTAAAAATTACTATCATTAGGCTGAATATCAGCATCTGGTGATTGTAACTCATGTTGTGGAATAGGCCATACAAACAATGGATTTGAAGCTTCAACCACAAGATCATTTCCAGGGTTAACGGTCAGGTTTTGTGATTCTCTTTCGAAACCTTTACCCCAACGTTTTAAATCCTGTAAACGGAAACCTTCCATATATAACTCTTTTACACGCTCCTCTTCTATTATTTCCTGCCAGTTATCACTGGTAATCAGAGTAGATCCATAAGATGAATAACGTGCATTACGAAGAGTAGTGATATCTTTGGCAGCTTTACTATAGCCCGTAACACCCATATGGCAATAAGCCTCAGCTCGGATCAAGTACTGCTCTGACAAGCGGAAAGGCTTAGGCATATTAACATGAAGAATGCCATTACTGTAAAAATTAAGATTTCCAAAATACTTAATTAACAAGGGAGCTATGAGTGCATGACTATAACCTGTTTGCGCAGTAGCAAAGAAGGCTTCGTAACGTAAATCGGCAGTTTCATAAAGATTTAACACCCAGTTTGCCGGGATGTAATTAGGTTTGTACGTTGAATAATCATAATTAAAAAACACCTGTCCCAAACGACCTCCATAAGAGTTTACATCAAATTGAACTTTCCAGATAATTTCAGTAGATGCATCATATTTCCACATATACTCATATGCATTATAACTGGCATCGGAAGAAGAGGAATTGACGCTGGATAAATAATATTTATCGCTATCAATTACAGCACTGGCATATTGAATAGCCTTTTCCCAGTTTTGCATATATAAATATGTACGTGCAAATAATGCATTAACGGTACCAATGGTAAAATAACCCGTGTTATATAACACTTCGTCATCAGAATCATCAAGAGCCAAATATTCAGCAGCCTTATCTAAATCACTCAATACAAAATCGTAAGAATCTTTTAAAGAAGCACGTGTAGGCCGGCCTGCATTAGAATAACTGGATACAAGAGCCACTCCTAATTCATTTTCAGCCGTAGCTGGATCGTAAGCTTTACAAAATTGTTTTATCAATTCAGAATAAGCCAATGCCCTGGCAAAATAAACCTCTCCTTTATAAAGAGTTAATTTCTGCCAAGCCTCATTATCGTAAATATTTTCTTCAACCTGATCAACATACTCTAAAAAGAAATTACATCGTCCTATGATAGTGTAAAGTTGTTGATATACTGATTGAATCTGACTATTTGTAGACAATATATCCCAACGCCATACATCTCCATAGGTATTAGAGTAGCCTTGAACAGCCTGAGCCAAATCTGCCTGCAAGTCAGGCAACAAAGTAAGATAACCACTATAAAGGGCTGAACTCTTAAAAGCAGCATAAATACCAACTACAACCTGGTTGGCATCTGTCACTGTTGTCATTGCTTCACTTTCAGGTATTGCATCCTCAGGATACTTATCCAGACAAGAAACCGTTGACAAAGCGATGCTTAAAACTATTGTATATATTTTAATGTATCGATTCATTGATTATTAATTTTATTAGAATGTAACTTCCAACCCAAATGTAAATTGTTTTGATGCAGGGTACTGTGCTTTATATACATTTGAAGATGCCTCGGGATCAAGACCTTTGAAATCAGTAAAAGTTAAAAGGTTTTGTCCTTGTACATAAATCTTAGCCTGACTAAAAAACTTAGTAGCCTCCAAATATTTATCTGGCAAATTATAGCATAACATCACATTCTTAAGTCGTAAAAATGAAGCATCTTCTAAAAAGCGAGAGTCCATTTGAGGAGTAACTCCATGTCGAGGTATATCGGTTACATCACCCGGTTTTTTCCAACGCTCGTAAAGCAAACGGTTTGATTGATTATATGCAGAATACAGTCCGTTACTCTCTTCAAAGAAGCGATCATTATTAAACATCCATCTATCAGCAACCCAACTAAACTGAGCAGAAAACTGCAGTCCTTTATAGGATAATGCAGTACCAAATCCACCTTGCCAGGGAGCAGAAAAACTTTTGCCAATCATCACTTTATCAGATTCCTTATATTCTGTAGTTATATTGCCATCTTTATCATACCATAACGCATCCCCGTTAACAGGATTTACCCCGGCATAGCGATTGATATAAAACTCACTGGCTCCATGACCTACAACGAACTTTGTTCCTGAGCTGGAAATTTCATACTCATCCAGTCCATTGTATAGCTTCGTAATTTCGTTTTTATTATAAGAAACCAATGCATTTACATTCCATGTAAAATTTTCAGTACGTAACACATCAGCATTCAAATTTAACTCTACACCTCTGTTCACCATAGTTCCTACATTATCCCATCTGAATCCGAATCCACCGTCGGTCATAGAAACAGGCACTTCCATAAGCATATCTGTTGTTTCCTTATTGTAAAATTCAACATCTAAATTGAAACGATTATAAAAACCCAAACGAAGAGCCAGGTTAGTCGTCCACAATTTCTCCCATCCCATAAGTTCATTTCCTCTTTGTAAAGGAGCAATACCGGCATCTCCGCCATAGCTGATTCCTCCGGCTACCAAAGCCAGATGGTCGTAATTTGGTATAGATGAGTTTCCGGAAGTACCAGTACTAACAGATACCTGAGCATTAGTTAGCCAACTTTGGTACTTTTTCAAAAAGTTTTCGTGGTGTAAGTTCCATAAGAAACCAACAGACCAGAATGTAGCCCATCTACCTTCTTTACCGAAGCGCGACGAGGCATCTGTTCGTAAAGATAAATCAATAAAATAATTGTCATTTAAAGCATATTCTCCTCTTCCAAAAAATGAAAGAAAGCTATATTCAGACGTTGCATCACCCCATGAAGATGCTCGTGTTCCAGACGAAACATCGGTTAAATTATCATTGGTTTGACCACTGGTAATCACCTGAAAACTTTCTGAGTGATAATCAACACCCTCCTGACCTACCATAGCGGTAAAGTTATGCTTATCATTCAGGCTGAAACGATAATTAATAGTATTGGTAATACTCAAATTAATAATATCTGAAGAATTACGACCTGCCTGACCATAACCGTTATTGGAGTTATAACTAGGAAACGACTGAACAAAGCCTGTTGTATGAGAATAATCAGCACCTACCAAACTTCTTATTGTCATTCCCTCAATAGGTGTTAACTCTGTAAAAAAAGTAGATATTGCTTTATATTTTTTATATTTTAAAGGATTAGCTTCCATCCATTCCAAAGGATTATCACCAATGCCTTTCCAGCTTCCATCATCCACAGAAGCTATACTTCCGTCTTTTTTATACGGATTCCAATAAGGCAACATAAAACGGGTAGCTGATATAGGTGTATACAAAGCATACTGCCCGTCATCAGCCTGTTGAATATCCTCATAAGCAATCATGGTGTTACTACCAATTTTTAACCATTGCTTTGCTTTGGTTTCAATATTCGTCCTGAAATTATATCTCTTAAAATCTGAACCCACAGCAATACCTTCCTGGTCATATACACCACCCGATACAAAATAGTTGGTTTTTTCTGTAGCTCCACTAAATGTCAATTCATAATTCTGTAAAGGTGCACTATCGTTATACACCATTTCAAGCCAGTTTACATCAATTTTCGACAAGGCATCATAATCCTGACCTTCATCCAGTCCAATTTCCTTTTCATATTGAATACGCTCGGCGGTGTTCATTAAATTCCAATCACTTTGTGCTAATTGCGAGAAACCGGCTTGAGTACGAAAAGTAACCTTTCCTCCATCTGTGGATCTTCCACGCTTAGTAGTAATCACAACAACACCATTAGCTGCACGAGCTCCATATATTGAGGTAGAAGAAGCATCCTTTAATACAGATACTGATTCAATGTCTCCGGGACTAATCGAATTAAAATCTGAACTACTGATTGCTACCCCATCTAAAATAAATAGTGGTGAAGTACCGGAACTTAGAGAGTTGGTTCCCCGTATTTGAAAAGTAGAGGCTTTGCTAGGTTCCCCTGAATTGGAAGTAACCATTAAACCAGGAGCCTGCCCCTGTAAAGCCTGATCAAAACTAGCCACTGGAGCATTTTCCATTTTATCAGCCTTAACAGTTGATACAGAACCTGTAATGGTTCCTTTTTTACGTACCCCATAAGCTACCACAACCACTTCATCTAAACCCGACAAGGATGATACAAGCGTAACATCAAGGGAACTCTGACCACTATAAGGTATCGTTACAGTTTCAAAACCCAAGCTTGAAAACTCAATTAGAATATCCCCTGTGTTAACAAATTCAAGAGCATACACACCGTTAACATCAGCCATAGCTCCAATAGTAGTATCCTTTAAACGAACAGCAGCAAAAGGAACCGGATTTCCGGAATCATCAATCACTACGCCTTTTAACACTACCTTTTCTTCCTGAGTACTTTGGGTTTGAATGACGGCTGCCTTTTTCTTTATCAGTACATAATCATCTATGATGCTATACTGTAGCGGTAAGTCCTTCAATATTTCTCCCAAAGCCTCTTCAATAGAAGCATTTTCAAGATCTACCTGGACTGTAAGGTCATTGTCGATATCTCCCTCATTAAACATGATGAAATAATCAGTCTGCTTTTTCAGCTCTTTCAGAGCAGCTCTGACCTTGACTCCCTTAACCTTTAAATTTACTTTTTGTGCAATTATACTAGCTGATAATTGCATACTAATGGTTAGTAATAATAGCAAACTCAGTAATTTAAATTTCATGAGCCTGCTAATGGAAGATAGAAACCACTTCCATTTGCATTTTTTTTTCATACTTTTGTGTTTATACATATATACTTACATTGCCATTCAGACAATGTCATTATCTAAGAGCAGGAAATACTGGAACTATTTCCTGCTTTTTATTTTAACAACAATATTATCGCCATTAGATTTAAACTCTACATTGGTGAGTTGTTCTATTAATTCAAAGGCATAGGTAATACTCTGATTGCGCTTTACTGCTCCCGTAAAGCGAATATTCTTAAGATATGGTTCTGTAAAAAAGAAATCAACATCATACCAACGACCTAACTGCTTACACAATTGTTCTAAGGATGTATCTTCGAACTCGAAAACACCCTGAACCCATGAGGTATAAATACTTGTATCTACCTTTTTGGTTGAAATACCATCCTGTCCTTTTAGTACCAGCGATTGCTGGCCCGGTTTTAAAATAACCCCCTCTTGTAAATAATCCACTTTTACACTTCCTTCTACTAAAGTTGTTGCAATTTGAACCTCATCGCTATAACCGCTAATATTAAATTTAGTACCCAGCACTTTAACTTTAGTATCTCCAATATTCACCACAAAAGGAGATTTTGAATCATGTGCAACCTCAAAATATGCTTCCCCGGTCAAATAAACATTTCTTTGATTTTTTTGAAAACGAACAGGGTAACGTAATTCGGTACCTGAATTAAGCCAAACTTTTGAACCATCAGATAAAGTAATGGCATACTCACCTCCCCTGGGTATTTGTATGGTATTATAGATTAACTTCAGGGATGTTGAAGCTGAATGATACACTAAAGCATTTTCTTTATCAATAGCAATAGCAGTACCGTCTTCCTCGTTAAAACTATGTGAAACACTATCCGATAAATTTATTTCAGAACCATTAGCCAATGTTAATTTAGCTTTGGAACTACCTACTTTTGCTAATTGATCAAAGTGACATGCATTGCCTGGTGCATCTTTCAACACATTATTATAAACAAACCATGTACTAACAATGGCCAATAGTAATGTTGCTGCGACATAAATAATGCGCGGATACAATTTATGCCTTGATTTTTTAACCTCCTGACGAATAACTGACCAAGCTTCAGTTTCATCAATGGTTTGTTTCAAAACTATTTGACGGGATTCGATATATAGTTTCCGGTAACTATTTAAAAGACGCACATGATCTGAAGATTCACTTAACCATTCTTCAAATTCTACTTTCTCATCCTTTGTCATCTTTTGACCTGAATGATACTTTAAAGCCCATTGAATAATTACTTGTTCATTAATTTTTCCCACAGTGTAATATTTTCATCTGTTTAAATTTATTTTCCAACGGCCAAATAGAACATTCTAATAAATTAGATCATCCGCCTATATGTAAATTTGGATAATAAAATTTATATGGCCGTTTCAAATCAATCTAGTTTTATAGTCCTGGGGCCTTAAAGCCCGACCGGCAATTCCGATTCTATACAAAATCTACCAGACAACTATCAATCTAACACATAAAAGATGCAAAAAACTACAAATGGGTGACAATAGGTAGAAAAATAATTACAATAAATTTAATTTTTTTCTCTTAAATCTATTGATTAAACAAAAAACAATAAAATTATTATTTCGACAGATGAGCGAAGTCGCTTTAGCGTTCTGGAGAACAGAGTTTTAACAGTATTAACAGAAACATTAAGTTCGTTAGCTACCTCTTTATATTTCATTCCTTCAAAGATAATACGTTCAAATATAGCTTTGGATTGTGGAGGCAACAAATCTAATTCTGCGTATAATTGTACTTTCTTTTTATCTAATTCTGAGTAATTATCTATATTATCTTCAAGAAGCTCGAACTGTTCATCCAACAACTCATGTTTATACTGCTTAATTTTTCGTAAATAATTCAATGAATTATTTCTGACTGCAGTAAACAAATAAGCTTTAATATTAGAGATTGAATAGTTATATGGGCGATGCTCCCAAAAATGAATAAAGACTTCCTGTACAATATCCTCTGCTTTTTCAAAGTCATCTATAAACTTTAAAGCATACAAGCATAAAGGAGTATAGTACTGGTCAAATAAAGCTCGCACCCCTTCCTCCTTTCCTGCCTTTAATTGTTTAATTATTTCAGTTTCGTCATTCATCATTTGCCAACAAAACTATACTAAAAAAAAATATGCACAAAAAAATATTCACCCCCACCTTTTTTAAATAAAAAAATCAAACAACACTTATTTTTTACAATCAAAGGTGAATTTTGATTTACCACAAATCAAAAAATACCTGTAAATCATTCAACAGGTACATTATATAACATTAATGATATAAAAAATATCGATTTAAAACCTTTTTTGAGATAAGAAGAACATAAGCACTAGAAGAAAGAAACAGTTACTACAATACAATAGATCGTTAGATTTTAGATAATAGATTTTAAAATTATTTACAAGATGTTTAAATTCAAAAACAAGCAATAATTGCATGAAAAACCTGAACTATAAAAACTATAATTCAGATTTTTCTATCAAAAAATCGCTATTTATTATTAATACGCTCCAAGGTTTGAAGGCAATACAACAACCCCCTTGGCACATGGAAACACCCTTTCCATTTTCCACCTTTCAATGGCAACAATACTTTCCCCCCACGGTTCAGGTATCCAAACCACTCCCCAAATTCAGAATCCGAAAAATGACTCCATGCATATTCATGCACTTTTTCAAACCACTCCCAGCAAGCTTCATTACCAGTATGATAATAACCCTTAAGCAAAGCTACCAAAGTTTCAAGATGAACCCACCAAAGTTTTTGATCCCATTCCAGTTGCTGTGTAGGATGACCTTTCAAATCCATAAAATAAAAAATACCACCACATTCCTTATCCCAACCATACTCCAGCGTATCCAAAGTTATTTTAACTGCTTTATCAATTAATTCAGGACGCTTGAGTTTCTCTCCTAAATCCATCATAAACCACATAGCCTCAATAGTATGACCCGGATTTAACAAGCGTCCTTCAAAGCAATCCACAAATTGTCCATCCTCACTTACGTTTTCCAAAACCAGTCCTTCTTCGGGGAAATAGAATACATCCATTACTTCACTGATTATCTTTTCGAGGGTATCACGAATAAGATCCTCTGGCAATAACGATTCAATTTCAAGAGCCAGATTAGATAAAATCATGGGTAAAGCAAAATTCTTTAATGCCCGGGTACCGGGATAAGCTTTGGAATATTTACCTTTAGGATTATCCTGACGCTTCAGAATAGAGTAAAAAGTATCCCTGGCAAGTTTTCCGTATTCTTCATTACCCGTGGCTTTATACAGTTGCCCGAATGCCATGGTTGCAAAACAGTCTGAAAAAATATTATAGGGCTGAATCAAAGGTTCTCCTTGTTGATTTAAAGAAAAGTACCAGTGACCTTTTTCATCTGCTCCATATTTTTTAAGAAAGTCAGCACCATGCTCTGCCATCATTAACCATTCTTCTCGTTGTTCATAGTTGTTATACAGCTTAGCAAACTGCCATACCTCCCTGGCCTGAAGCCAGATAAACTTATCTGTATCATACACCTGTCCCTCACGCGACAAACAGGTAAAATACCCACCATGTACAGCATCCTTGGAATAATTCATCCAAAAAGGAATCACTTTATTTTCCAGTTCATTGCGATATTGATCAATGAGTTGCTGTACCCTTTCTTTACGCACTTTCGTATTCTTCATATGATTAAAATTTGCTTTCAATGCACATATAACACTCGCCAAGTTAGTCGCCCTTCCCGATGAATCAGTACAGGCAATGTGTGAAAACATTTTATCATGGCTCGTTTTATTGCATTACTTTTCTCTGTTCTTTTTAATTCCGCTATACACTAATTGTTCTGCGACTTTTTTTGCCGGCCAAATATAACTCAAGAGCCAGCCCACTACAACACTTACAAAAATACCAGCTGCACCATACAGTAAAAATGACATATCCGATGAATTTCTCAAATATAGCAATGCCGCTAATCCAACAATTACACCAATCAATGAAGCCACTCCCGAAATACGTTTAAAAAATATACCCATCATAAAGAATGCGGCCAATCCCCCGGTTAACAATCCCAGAAAAGTATTAAACTGATCCCATAACGAGGCAATATCCCAGGTGGCTAAAACCAAAGCCATACCAATACCCAATACACCAACAAAAATACCAGACCAACGTGCCACCACCAATGTACTTTGAGATGACACATTTTGTTTTATTACCTTATAAAAATCAGATGTAATGACTGCAGCTACCGAATTAATATTTGATGACAAGGTAGACATTGCAGCTGCGAATACTGCTGCAATTAACAAACCTGCTAATCCTGCAGGCAACTCACTTACAATAAAATGAGGAAAAACTGCATCCAGGTTAGGTATAGTCACTGAAACGGCCTCCGGATTAGATGTATAAAAAGCATATAAACCAGTACCTAACAAGAAGAAGACAATGGATACGGGAACACTGATAATTCCGTTGAGCCATATACTCCTGGCTGTTGCCTGTTCATCTTTTGTTGTCATATACCGCTGTACAACAGACTGATCACTAGTATATGCTATCAGGCTATTGGCAAAACCGCCTAACAGCACAACCCACATCACAGGTTTGGACCAGTCCATACTGGTGTCGAGCAGAAAAAACTTATCCTGTTCCAATGACAACTGGATAAAACCACCAAAACCACCATCAACTCCGGCAACCATAAACACCAGGGCAAACAAAGCTCCAGCCATCAAAATAAACCCTTGAATAACATCGCCCCATACAACAGCTTCAATACCCCCACTGGTACAGTACACAATAGTTACTACTCCCATAATAATAATAGACCAATATACGCTAAAACCGGTAACCGTATGTAAAGCCAATGATGGCAAAAACAACACAATGGCAATTCTCGTGATCATAAACAGTATAAACAATATAGAAGCAACCCAACGCACCGTTCTGTTAAAACGCATTTCAAGATATTCATAGGCTGTTCCAATATTTAATCTTCTGAAAAATGGCAGGTAATATCTAATTATAACAGGCACAACCATAATAATAGTAAGATTAAATATTAACATCCTCCAGTCGGTTGCATAAGCCTTTGCAGGAATTGCTATAAAAGTAATAGCACTTAATGTTGTGGCAAAAATACTGATACCTGCAGCCCACCAGGGAATACGACCACCAGCTTTAAAAAAATCCTGATCATCACCTTCCCTTTTCATAAAATAGAAACCGAGAAGTAACATGGCAATAAAATACAAAACCAAAACCAGATAATTCAACCAGCCAAAACCGCCATCAGATTCAAAATTTAAGGCTAACACATGGTCGGTCCGGATGCCTGGACGAATCTCACCAGAAGGAACTATCACTTTATTTTTCCACATAACAGCAGATGTAACAGCCGGAGCATCCCCTTCTACCTCTCCCGGACTAAACCAGCTATCGGTGATGGTATTATAAACTAATATATCCTTATTAAAACCACTATGATTATGCCACAACTCATTACGTTGTATTTTTGCCTGTCTGCGTATAGAATCATTATTTGAAGACATTGCTATCATAGCCTTCTCTACTTGATTAAATACATTTCCATGATCTCCACCCACCAAAATGATATGAGTAGCCCCGATTTTTATACCTGCAGCTGCAGCCAATTTTATTACTACTTGCCCTTTTAAGGCAATCGGATTCTTTTCCTCCCATTTTTGCTGCGATGGAATGAACTTCCACACTTCGCTGCTAAATGTAGTTACTGATTTATCCAGCGGTTTATAACGCCCTCCAATAACATATATACATTGTTCATTACCATCCATTTGACTCTCCACAACAGCACTGGTAATACCATGTGGCAATCCTTCATGCACAATCCAACCATTTTGTGGTGAATCAAGATCATATACGAGGAGTTGAGTATTGTAGCCTTGAGGTGTTACCCCACCGACAATATATATTTTTCGTTCAATAACTGCCATTCCATGATCCTTTATAGGGAAAGGCAACTCAATGAAGGGCAAATATTGAATAGTATCGTTGGTTAGTTTGAGTATAAAAGCATCAGACAAGATGCCTGTTTCATTAGATCCTCCTGTACAAAGAACCCCTTCGGGTAATGAAACAGCTGCTCCCCCGGCAATAGGATTAGGTAACTTATATTTATCTATATGCCAGGCGAATTGTCCATTTTCTTCACAACCCAACAATATTTCATTAGAAAATAACTTTTGGCCATCTTCCCATGGTTTCTTATCCGGGAACGCAGACCCTCCTGCCATGACAACTACATCATTATATAGCCCGATAAATGCTCCTGCCCAACCATGATGCGGATGCGCTGAGTCAATAGCAGGTAAAACCTCCAATGATGATTGATTCAAATGCTGCTGTGCCCTCACAGGGCACAGCATTATTAATAATAATAGTAAAACCAATATTGAATATCTCATATCAATCTCCTTTCGAAAAGAGCGCTTCCATATCCAGCGCATTGACATCCTTAACGAATTGCTGATAAGCATCATCCGTCATTTCCCTTACCGGAATACGAAATCCTCCACATTCGATTCCTACATAACGCATATAGGCTTTCCCGGTACCAATACCGCCATATTTACCCAATAATCGAATCATATCAATTGATTTTTGTTGCAACTGACGGGCTTGTTTAACATCTCCATTTTCATAAGCCGCCATCAACTGATGGTATAGAGGAGCTGCATAATTAAATGTACTTCCAACACTACCTTCAGCACCTAACACTAAGGCCGACAACATATTCTCATCCCTTCCCCATAACATATCATACTGTCCATCAGCAAAATGGAGACAAGACAGATAGTCCATAAAATCCTCATGAGTATATTTAATACCCACAAAATTAGGCATTTTACCATGTAGTTCTTGCAATAAATCAACCATTGCAAATCCCACACCTGTTAAAACAGGAATATGATAAAAATAAACAGGCATTTCAGGTACTGACTCACCTATTGTTTTTATAAATTCTGCCAACTCTTTAACGGTAGGTGGTTTAAAATAAAATGGAGCTAACACAGCAATAGCATCAATACCAACATCTTGTGAATGCTTTGCTAAATCAATGCTCTCCTGATACGAAGTTCCTCCTACCAGGTTTATCACCTTTAGGGGATTATCATCATGCTTACTTTGATTTGCCCACGCCTCGGCAACTTGTTTACGTTCCTGAGTAGATTGCGACACTCCCTCTCCTGTACTTCCATTAATAAATGCACCCGCGACACCATTCTTCTTTAAAAACTGGTAATAAGATGGTATTACATCCACATTTATAGCACCATCTGCCTTCATTGGCGTAAAAGGTGCAGCAACAAGTCCTCTAATCTTTTCCATTTTTATTTATATATGTTAATTTATAACCATTTTTTATTCTAATAGATCGTAACTCCATCATAAATACTTATCAATAATCTTAGCCCATAAATAATAACCATCACCATTAAGATGCAGACCATCATTAGTAAACATAGGGTTCAACTTGTTATTAGAAGTATTTTTAAAGTGAGAAAATAAATCTATAAATACTGCTTCATTATGTAAACACCACTCTACTAAACGATCATTTATCCATAGTATATCATTAGCTTTGGAATAATAATTCTTGAATTTTTCAAAAGACGCATTAACAGGTAAAATACTTTGAATATACACCTTGGTTTTAGGTGAGTCCTCATTAATTAATTGTGCAATTCTACATATATTTGTATAAATAGTATCTTTAAAAATTCCACGTGCCAAATCATTTATTCCGATTAATAAAAATACTTTAGCAGGCTTTGACTCCGTAACTTCATTCAACCGGTTTAACACTCCACGTGTTATATCCCCACTGATTCCACGGTTTTTTATATGTTTGTTTTGAAATAACTCACTCCATTCACAACCATCAGTAATACTGTTTCCCAAAAAGATGATTTCATTTTTTGTATTAGGTAACTTTTCAAATAACGTTTTCCTCTGCTCATAGTAGGTTCCAAAACCCTGACTTTGAGCAAAGGTATTAACTAACATTACAAATATTAAAACTCCTAACGCTTTGATGTGTTTAAACTTAACTTTCATGAATTTTATAATAAATTACTTAATAAAGTAGATATATTGATTTATAATTTCTTATCTGGCGCATAAATGATATTATCCATAGCTTCACTTCCGTCTGGAGTAACAAGCACTGCATTAAACATCCACTTAACCAGTCGTACTTCTTGAGTTGAAAATTTTCCAATAGGTAGTTTAAGCAAAATTTTGTTCCATCCTTTATTTAGATGCACCAGAATGGGAGGTTTTCCTTCCCAATTTTCATTACGTAATGAAATTTCATTGGACTTTTCGGTATGAGTATTTATCCAGACCGGGGGCTGTATTTCTTTATTATTGAACCATATTCTACTCTCTTTATAATCCCATTTCCCTTGGGGAGGTGGTAAGTCTTTTTCTGAACGTCCATAGTTTTGAAAACGCACATAAATACCGGCTTCTTGCTCTTTTGGCGAATATACCCATGTGTAGGCATAAGCTGTATGATTCGGTTTTGGATCTTTATAAAAACCAGGTATTAAGGTACCCCAAACATGGCGCAAATAAATACCTGCCCCTGTAGCTTCATGCGTTAAATAAATACTATCCTGATAATGATAACTTTTTTGTTGTTTCTTTTCTGGAGGAAACTTTTGTTTTAGATCACCATTATTTGGAAATGCATCAGTAATACGCCATTTTACGTTGGTTTGCTTTACGTAGGCAAATGGTTCATTAGTTAAAATATGCCTCTTAAAATAAAGCATTCGCTCTTCAAAGTCTTTATATTTATTAAAATCTATACTATCATCAGGATTCAGTAATGTTCCCCGTTCATAAAAGTACTTATCTCTTCCCCCCTGCCAGGTAGATTCTGCCAAGGCCAACATTACCGGATAAAATCCATTTTCGATAAGTATGTCATTTACACCTTCCACATAACGGTCGTTCCATAAGGCCACTACAGAACCTGCCACATTAGTATTTCCTTCACTTACAGCGGCTACATTACTGTGATATAGAGATACAATATCTGCAAAAGTATCAAAGTGATTAATGTAATGCAGTCTTGAATCTATAGCGGGTATTCCATCATGTAATTTACCACGTGAACTCCACATCTGAATCATATCTATTTCGCCTTGCCCGTAATTCCAACCTGGATTCCAGCTAATGACTTTTTTTCCTTTAGCACGAATGTATGACACCATTTCAGGCACAAAATCCGGATTTGTAAATTTCACTTCATCAGTTCCAATATGTATGTATGGAACATCCTGAAATATTTCACAAACTTCATCCATAAGTTTTTTAAGTAACTTTATTCCTTCTATGGATTGCATACCGTAACCTAAAGCACGAGTAAAAGCTTTACTATGCCCGGGCATATCAATTTCAGGAATAAGCAACATATGATACTGTTCACAATATTGCACCAATTCTTTGGCTTCTTCAATGGTATAATACTTTCCGGGTAATCTTTTATAATTTGAACTATCGTTTAATTGAGGAAAAACTTTGCTTTCTAATCTCCAGGCAATATCTTCTGTTAAATGCCAATGAAAGACATTTATTTTAAATTGAGAGAGTAATCTAATTTGTTTTTTTAATTCTTCAAGGGGTATATAACTACGGCCAACATCATGCATAAAACCACGTATCTTAAATGCGGGCCAATCCACAATATGGCAATTTGGTATAAAAACTTCCTTATCATGTACTATGGCTAATTGGTTTAAAGTTTGTAATGCTCTATAAACACCTGTTTTTGTGACAGCTTTAATGCTGACTTGATTTGTAGAGACAGAAAGATCATATGCCTCACATTGGTTTAATGGTACAAATGCTAAAGAATCTACTATTTTTATTTCGAAGAAAGTAGCATTGCGCTTCTCAATATTGCATCCTATTTCACTTAGTTGCTGATGAACTTCATTTTGTAGTGAATCTGGAGCATATATTACAGTATTGGATAGATTCGTAAAACCAGGTTGCCATTCAGTTTTTTGAGGATATGGCAATAAAAAAGGCCTTTGATTTTGCGAATAAATACTTTGTAATACAAAACAACATATGAAAATAAATAAGGCTTTCTTCATCTGAATTTAGTTCTTACTCAATAGAAAATTTAAATCGAAACTCAGGTTATTAATAAAGGTAAAAACTGCTCATAATGGTATTATTATACACCAAATGAGCAGTTATTTTTATTGATTAATTATATCCTTCTGTTTGTTCAAGCTGATCATCATTAGCTAACATACTTTCTGAAATAGAATAGTAGATTTTATAAGCTTCTGACTCGTCAATAGACTCAACTTCATCAAACACATAAGTTTCGCCGGCTCTTACTAAGTCCCACCAACGTTTTCCTTCTCCTATAAATTCCTTATAGCGTTCATCCAAAATTGCATTTGCATTTTCAGCCTGCGTTCCATCCGTATATTCATATTCTGAAGTAAAATTATCTCCGTAAGCACGTTCACGAACCGAATTAATTTCTGCTGAAGGATCCTCTCCAAGGTTGTTTTTAGCTTCAGCTAACAACAACAACACATCTGCATAGCGATATAATGGAACATTATTATAACTCCATCTTGTTCCATCATCACCTACTACTCCAAGAAATTTATTTAAAATAGATCCTTGATACGAAGCATCACCTGCAATAAAAGGAACATGTACGTTGCCATCATCATAAACTCGAATAAAGGTGTTTCGTCTTTGATCTTGTTGATCATCCAATAAAAGAAGTGTTTTATCAGAAACCCCATAGCGCGACAGGCCATTTACTACAAAAGAACCAAGCGATTCTCCATTTTCATCATACAGTGAAGCTATATCAACCGCTCTTGTGGTAAAATAACTACCATAAAAATTAGAAGATTGATCTTGCTGGTAATCAACAGCAAAGATAAATTCATCATTTTCTTCATTGTCCTGTCCCCAAAGAGCACTGTAATCAACCAAACTAAAACCGGATACTTGTTCAAGAGCAGCCTTTGCTTCTTCAAAATCACTATCTCCACCACCAAGTACTTTACCTGACCAAATATAGGCATCTCCTTTTAAAGCGAGAGTTGCAGCCTTTGACCAATACACTTTTTTATCAAGCCATAAGCTATTATCACTTCCAAAATACTCGAGCGACGTAGCAATATCACTTTTAATTTGAGCCATTACTTCAGCTTTTGTTGCACGTGGTTTTTTAAGAGTCTCCAAATCCACCTCCAGTAAAGGTTCTGTTGTAATTGGAACGGCACCCCAGGCTTTTATCATAGTATAATAAATAAAGGCCCGCAACCCATAAACTTCACCAAGCATATGATTTAAATCCTGCTCATCAGAAAATGCAACTCCCGGAGCATTTTTAATAAAATCATTAATATAATGCATCAAACCATAAAAATTAGCCCAGCTTGAAAAATAAACCAATGTTGTGCTAATATTATTTGCCATCAGATCAACATCATTGGGAGAGTTAGAAAAGGTATTTCCTCCCCAAACATCAGAACGTATTTCACCCATTTTCCAAAGATTCAAGTTATAATCCCTGAACTTTGAATAAATTCCAATATGAGCAGCACTTGCAGCTTCTTCCGTATCCCAAAAACCATTGTAGGTTAGTTCACTTTCCGGTTGCATATCCAATTCACATGAACCGAACAATGTAGCAACCAAAAACAGTAATATATATTTAAATTTCTTCATTTTTACGCTGTATAAAAAGTTAAAAAGTAACGTTTAAACCTAAAGTATAAGTACGTGGCAGAGGGAAACGACCTGAATCAATACCTCCACTGGCAACCTCAGGTGAACTACCTGAGAACCCGTTAAAATAAGCAAGGTTGGCACCAGTTAAATAAAGTCTGACATTTTTAAATAAATTATTAGCAATATCACCACCCAGATTATAACTAAGGGTTACTTCTCTTAATGCCATATAATCACCTTTCTCCCACATTCTTGAACTACTATTATCTATAGATCCCTGATCTCCTCCTGCAGCCATATGGTTACGCTGACGGTCAACTAAAGTAAAAATCGGAATATTTGATGTTGGATTATCCACGGTCCAGGAATCACGTATCTCAAGTGGTCCATTTTGATTACCCTGCGTTTGTGCAATACCTTTTACCCTTCGTCCATTAATAAGGTAATGTCCCACAGCAAAGTCTGTTTTAACAAACAAGTTAAAGTTTTTATAACTTAAATTAGAAGTGATACCTCCAATAAACTTAGGCGTAGTTCTACCAATAACCTTTCTATCTAAATAATTAATCACACCATCATTATTCAAGTCTTTCCAACGAGCATCCCCTAAGTGTCGGGTATCTTGATCGTAGGCAAATTCAACAGTTCTACCTGCATCTTCTTCTATATCTGCTTCTGTTTGATAAACACCATCAAAAACATAAGCTGTTATTAAATCGTAACCCACACGTTTACCTTCTTGTAAACCTCCCACATATTTTGTACCTCCTGTTGATGCATCATATACTTCTCGTCCGCCCTGGCGATTATTCTCAACCCCATTAGCAGGTAATTTATGAGCAAAGTTTTTAACCGAATAATAAGTTAAGCCAAGATTCCAGTTTAAATCTTTGGTTTTAACCACATCAGCACTTAACTGCAGCTCCAGACCTTTGTTACGAAGCGTACCATTATTGGTTGTGATAGACGAAAATCCGGTCCATAAAGGCAACGTTAAATCAGCTAATTTATCCTTCACATCCCTTATGAAGTAATCTGCGATTAAAGTAATACGATTATTCAGGAAACCGGCATCCAATCCAACATTAAAGGTTGTTGAACGTTCCCATTTAAGATCAAGTAACGGTAATTGAGTATTAGCATAACCTGTTTGAGTATCATAAACATCAGTTGTAGAATAGGTTCCATAAGCTCCAAAGTTTGATAACACTTCAATATTACCATTCACCCCGTAACTCAACCTTGGCTTTAAACTACTTACAATAGTTTTTATCTCTGAATCTCTGTAAAAGGATTCATTATGCACATTCCAGCCCACAGATACACCTGGGAAAAAATCATATTTGTTATTCCCCAGCCTGCTGGTTCCATCACGACGGAATGTAAAGCCCAGTAAGTATTTATAATCATAATCGTAATTCACTTGTCCAAAGAATGAAGCAATCTCATACCCTGTACTATATGAATAAGGTATACCAGAAGCTTCTGAACCTACATTCATAGTAGGGATCAAATCGGTAGCTGATAAACGTGTTGATGCATTAAAATCAAACTCTTCCTCTTTATAGTATTCCAGTCCAACTAAAGCATTAATATTATGCACATCATTAATACGCTTTTTATAGTTAACCATCGAAGTAATTTGATTACGCAGTACCCTTTCATGAGAAACTGATGATGTACGCTCAGTAATTAATGAACCACTATTTAAATATGCTTTATTAAATGACTCATCCGAATTATTAATAGTAAAATGACTTCCTCTTACAGTTAATGTAAAATCATTGAG
Organism: uncultured Saccharicrinis sp.; assembly: GCA_963677345.2. Classification (GTDB taxonomy): domain Bacteria; phylum Bacteroidota; class Bacteroidia; order Bacteroidales; family Marinilabiliaceae; genus Saccharicrinis. Next base: position 18,757 of record CAXXLC010000014.1, on the reverse strand, counting down.
GAATTTATAATCCATTTGAACCGATGCAGTTAAGCGTTGCTCAAGGTTCGTATTTTCAAACTTATCTTTATAATAAAGCGGGTTACCAAAACCCAGGTATGTTCCAGGTTGCAGCTCATCCGACAAACTACCATCGGCGTTATTATTATAAATCCTTGAAGTTGGTGCTAAACCAGCTGTACGTTGAAACAAGTTATAATCACTATCATAAGGCAGATCCTGATTAGATTGAGAATAAATAATATTTGACGATACTTTAAAGTTCTCTGAAATATTATAGGAAGCGTTAAATGTTCCTGAATAACGTTTAAACCCCGAACCTATAACCAAGCCCTTATCATCGAGCATTCCTAAACCCAGATAATAAGTTCCCTTATCGTTTCCTCCATCAAACGAAAGACTATAATCTTGTCCATAACTATCCTGATAAATAAGATCACTCATTTTATTTTCCTGAAAAATCAAGGTAGAACCCGGATTCACAGGATCTTCCATGGTTTGCCATCCATCATAATCCAATAAGTAACTATTCTCATCACTCAACACCATGGTAGTATAGATCGAATTAGTAGTATTGTTTCCAGTACCAGCAGCATGTGCTCCAGTCAAAAACTGATCAAGCCAGGCATACCCCATCACATCCTGAGCCGCACGCACTCCGAGCCTGTTAAATTTCACATAATCAGCTGCACCAAGGTATTTCATTGGATCTTTACGTCGCTTATTTGTAGTAAATTTTGATCTGAAGGTGACATTAGCTTTACCAGCCTTACCTTTTTTGGTTGTTACCAAAACAACACCATTAGCAGCACGAGCACCATAAACAGCTGTTGAAGCTGCATCTTTTAATACTTCCATCGATTCAATATCGTCAGAATTCAAAGCGTAAAATGATCCTGGTACTCCATCTATTAAAATCAAAGGAGTTCCTGTTCCACTAAAACTGGTACCCCCACGCAAAACCAAACTAGGTGTAGAACCTGGCTGTCCTGTTGTTTGCGTCACCTGTAAACCGGCAATAGTTCCTTGTAATGCCGTTGCTGCATTTGAGCGACTGGCACTCTCCAACACTTTGGTATCCAGTTTAGCAATAGAAGTAGTCATTTCTGCTCTTGATTGAGTGGTATAACCGGTTACCACAACCTCATCAAGTTTTGCCACATCTTCAATCAATGTAACATTAATTGCATTTTCACTGCCAACTTCAACCTCTTGTGTTTTAAAACCCACAAAAGAAAATACAAGAACATCGCCACTCTTAGCGTTAACACTATACTTCCCGTCAAAATCGGTAATCGTACCTGTGGTCGTCCCCTTGATAACCACGCTAACACCAGGCAAAGTTTCATTTCCATTGTCTTTAACAATCCCGGTGATTAATGATTCCTGTGCCATAACCCAACTCCCTAGAAGCAAGTAAAACACGATAACAAAGATTTTTCTTTGCAAGAAAAGAGTTTTTTTCATCATAATAATATATTTAGAAATTTTAAAGGTATTCTTAAGATAGATATCAAGTCGCGACCAAAACAACAACTATCACGGATGCTTGAATCGAAAAGTTCAAGTTCAAGGTTGACCTTTTATCAATATACTATATTATATAGTATGATTTTCAGAACAGGCTTAACTACGAAATTGGACTTTTCGGTAAGCATTAATTATCTTAATAAAAACCTTTGATATAAAGTTATGCAGCACAACAACAACATAGGGCATAAATAACATACAAAAGCAGGGTATAAATCAATCTCTACCCCTGCCGCTATGAGCAGACAAGTGCACTTATATTACAAAACATTCTCTTTTAAATTAAAGATCACTTAACAAACGCTCACCTACAACTTACTTAAAAACAACCCATAACCTCTAGCTCCTAACAACTCGCTCTCTCACTAAAGCACCTACATTTATTACATTTTTAATTACTACCCCTCCTTTTTTATGTATTTAATAACAAATCTTTATTTTTGCTTATTATATTGTGGATGATAACAAAGGATTTTTGTTATAGATTATTCCAAAAATTGATAATTTTTATGGTTAAGTTTAATCACTTATTACAATACCTGCTCTTTTTATTCTGTTTTCACACAGTAACAATCCAGGGCACACAAAAAACAAAAAACATTAACCAATCGATACGTTTTCAACACCTCCAAACACAACAGGGACTTTCGTCAAACGTATCCGGTAGCATATTACAGGATAAATCAGGCTTTTTATGGTTTGGTACCGATGCCGGCCTGAACCGCTACGATGGTTATGGCATCAAGGTTTACAGACAAAACAGTAAACTCAATAGTATAAGCAACGATGTGATCAAGTGTTTATATGAAGATAAGCAAGGTAACCTATGGATAGGGACTGACCGCGGATTAAATAAATATTCACCTCAAAACGACAAGTTCACACATTTCTTATCAAAGACTGGTGATAAAAATTCGCTTTCTAACAACACCATAACAGCTATTACTCAAAAACAACAGCTTTGGATTGGCACCTTTAATGGACTAAACCAATTTTTAGGGTACGACGATAACGGAACGGCACTGTTTAAACGCTACCAAAACCTGTCCAACAATCCAAATTCATTAAGTAACAACAGAATATACTGCTTATTAACAGATAGTATTGGTACAATATGGATAGGCACAGAAGGCGGAGGTTTAAATTATATTAATAATCAAAATAACAAGCAGCCTATTCATATCAAACGAATCCAATCCGGGAAAGGAGGCTTACTTGGAAATATCGTGTACAGCATACAAGAGTATAGTAAAGAAATTCTTTTAGTAGGAACAGAACTTGGCGTAAATGTTATTAAGCGCAAAGGCGAAAAATTGGAGATTGAATCATTCAGACACCCCGAAGCAACCAATGCACCTATTTTTTCTATCATTAAAGATCAGCATCAAAATATTTGGCTGGGTACATACGGAGATGGACTTAACTACTTTGATCCGCTTACCCGCAAATTTGTGAGCTATAAAAATGATCCCCTGGATCCCAATTCTATAAACCGGAATTATGTTTATTCATTATTCGAGTCAAATGACGGCATAATCTGGATAGCGACTCGTGAAGCTGGTGTTGATCGTATAGACCCAAAGCTTAACCGCTTTAAACACATCAACCACAAATTAACAAACAACAATTCATTATCGAACAATGTTGTTAAAGCAGTTGTTGAAGGTCCTGATGGAAACATATGGATTGGTACATTTGGAGGAGGGCTAAACAAGTACAATCCACACACTGGAGAGTTTACGCATTACATACACCACAAAAATGCCAGCAACAGCATTGCCAGCAATATTATAGAATCACTATGTTTTGATGATTCCGGACGATTATGGCTGGGAACTTCTAATGGCTTAGACCTTTTTATCCCAGAAACAGAAAGCTTTTCGCACTTCCAACATCATCCCGAAAAAAATTCTCTTATAAATAATTACATCTGGTCGATATACCCTTCCAGAGACAAAAAAGGAATATGGATTGCAACTTATGATGGTTTAGATAAATTTAATTGGGAAACCGGTAAATTTCACCATTTTAAAAATGACCCAAACAACCCTCAAAGCCTTAGTTATAATTTTTTACGTTCTGTATACGAAGACAAAAACGGTCACTTATGGATTTGCACCTGGGGTGGAGGTCTTGATAAACTGGATTTGAAAAAAAACACAACGCTAGAAAATGCACGCTTTGAACATTTGCGCTATAACACTACAAATAATAAAAGCATTAGCAGCGACCTTGTTAACACTATTTATGTGCAAAACGATACCTGTTTCTGGATTGGCACACAACAAGGACTTAACAAACTAAATCCTGTTAAAAATACTATTAAATACTTTACCATAAACGATGGCCTGGCAGACAATGTTGTAAAAGGAATATTAATTGACAAACAAGGATATTTATGGATTAGTACACAAAATGGACTATCGAAATTTAATCCGGAAACAGAATCTTTTATCAACTACAAAGATAAAGATGGATTACAGGGCAATATATATAACCTTTCATCGTGCTTTTATTCCACATCAGGACAAATGTATTTTGGAGGCAACAACGGACTGTCGGTTTTTAAACCTGAAGAAATCATAGAAACACAAGACTTTCCGGAATTATACCTGGACAACTTAAAGATTAATAATCAAACAATTTCACCAAACACTTTATTCAACAACCGCAATATTTTACAACAAGAGCTTAACTACCAGCCTAAAATCACACTAAAACATTTTGAAAACAATCTTAATATTTCGTTTAGTGCCATAGAATATTCTGCCCCTGATAAAATTAAGTTCAGGTATAAGCTAACAAACGCAGAAAACAGCTGGAATTACACCAACTCTCAAAACAGGCAAGTAACATACTCTGGGTTAAAACCGGGCACTTATCATTTTAATGTACAATCAACAAACCTAATGGGAGAATGGAGTAAAACCGGAATCAATAAAACCATTGTTATACAACCCCCTTACTGGGCATCAAAATATGCTTATGCATTGTACCTTTTAATGACATCTTTTTGCTTGTGGCTGTTACTATATACAAATCGTCAACGACAACTGGCCAAGCACGAACAACTACTTCGAGAAAAAGAAAAGGACAAAAAATTAGAACTGGAAAAATTTAAATTACAGTTTTTTACAAATATTTCGCACGAAATACGAACCCCTCTAACATTAATCTCTGGTCCATTAGAAAGACTAATGACAAGCAAGCTTAATGCGGAAGAAAGACATAAGAATTTTACAATCATTAAACGAAGCACCGACATACTACTACGGCTTGTAAACCAACTACTTGATTTCAGAAAGTTAGACAATAAAATGTACAAAATAAAGGTATACGAGCAAAACATCGAACACTTAATTAAAACCTATATTAATACTTTTGAAGCATTTGCAAAACAAAAAAATATCCTTATTGACTTAATCTGTACACCTGAATTTCTCACCAAAAAGATTCCGGTTGATACAAATGCATTAGAAAAAATAATATTAAACCTTATTAGTAACGCTATTAAATTTACGCCACACAATGGTAAAATAACAATCAGTATTTACCCGGCAAAAAACTGTTCTGTAACAAATGAGTACTGCAATTCAAATTATATTTGCATAAGCATTAAAGATGAAGGGCCGGGCATTTCTGTTGACCAGCAAGCTTATATTTTCGACAGGTTTACTCAAATTAACCACCAGCATCAACAAGGTGGTACAGGTATAGGTTTATCATTTACTCAAAAGCTGGTTGAAGCTCATAATGGACATATCAGCCTAAAAAGTGAACCTGGAAAAGGAGCAACATTCTACCTGTTTTTTCCTGTTAGCATAGATAGTTACGAAAAAGAAAATATTGCCTTACAGCCAACCCTACCTCAGTACAACCAGGAAAAAGAAGAAAAATATTTTGATATATCAAAAGATCATCCAAATTCTGATGAACCTGAAAAACATCAACAATCAAATAATAAAGACAAAATATTAATTGTTGAAGACAATACAGATATGCGAAATTTTATTAAAGATTGCCTGCAGAGCCAATACAATACACTCACCGCTGACAACGGGAAAGATGGCCTTGACCTTGCCATATCTGAAGGGCCAGACTTAATTATATCGGATGTAATGATGCCTGTAATGGATGGTTTAGAGTTTTGCAAAAACATTAAAAGCAACATAAACACCAGTCACACACCAATTATTTTATTAACAGCAAAAAACACCCTTGAAGATGAGATGGCTGGATTGGAATTTGGAGCAGATCAATATATCTCCAAGCCTTTTAACATAAAACACTTACACCTGATAATACGTAACACACTCGATTACCGAAAAAAAATCCAGAATCAATTTAATGGCAAACATATGCCTAAACCCAAAGAAATTTCAGTCACCTCTGCCGATGAGAAATTTTTCACAAAATTAAATGAAATACTCGAAAGAGAAATCTCCAACCCTGATCTTACGGTTGAATCTATTGCAACAAAACTTGGGTTAAGCACAGTTCATTTATACCGCAAATTAAAAGCATTGGCCGGAATGCCACCTTCGAGGTACATCCGAACTTTTCGATTAAAAAGAGCCGCTCAACTATTAAAACAAAACAAACTTCAAATAACGGAAATCACTTATATGGTGGGCTTTTCTGAACCCAAGTATTTTAGAAAATGTTTTAAAGAAGAATTTGGTACAAACCCCAGCACTTATAAAAAATCCACCTAAAAAAAACAACAGTAATTTTACCGTTACTTTTTAGCACATTAATTAGTTAATAACCTGAGTTCGATTAAAATTATAGAATTCAGATTATCATAAAAAGCTGATATACAAGGCAAATTTTGCAGGGCTAGCGAGCTAGCTCGAAAAATTTAACGCAGTAGATTAGTTTTTTATGGTAAAGCATAATGATTTCGCTTATAATTATTGCGATAAGTGAGAGCAGAAGCAAAGTTTACTTTGATTATGCTGAACGAAGCAATGATCAGGAACTAAACAGCAATCTTCTTCCTGAAAATTATTCAAAATAGCCCGCTATTCTTTCATAATTTTCAGTTGAACCTCACTATTTATAGGCGCTCTGAATCCAAAATTTTATGTCGAACTCAGTCCCTCTAAAAAGCTGATTTTTTTTTCCTTTTAATAAAATACATTAAGTTCGTGCTGCTGTGCAGTGAAGACCGTATTTCACACTGTAGTATAACTACCTTTCTCAGTATGGTTCTGGTTGACGGTGATCCGATAATTGATTCTTTAGAAATCGTAAGGTAGACCACCAGATCAAAATTAGTCAACCGGGCACAGCGACACAAAACTTAAATAAAAAACGATGTCTAAAACTACAAAAAAGAACAACGAGAAAAAGTACGTTAAGAAAAAAAAGCAAAATGTTAATACGTTTTCTATTATAAACCCTAATGCTGCGGGAATTGATATATCAAGTAAAGATTATGTTGTAAGTGTTCCCGAGGATAGAGATAAAACACCAATCAAAACATTTGGCGCTTTTACTTGTGATTTAAAAGATATAGCTAAATGGTTAAAGCAGTGTCAAATTACAAGTGTTGCAATGGAAAGTACCGGTGTTTACTGGAAACAATTGTTTGTAGTTTTACAGGAGTTTGGTTTTGAAGTATTTTTAGTAAACTCTCGTCATGTCAAAAATGTGACTGGGAAAAAGACAGATGAAGATGATGCTCATTGGATAATGCGGTTGCACACTTGTGGTTTATTAACAAATAGCTTTCAACCACAGGAACAAGTTCGTACATTACGCGAATTGGTTCGACATCGAAAGAGTTTGAATAGTAGTAAAACAATAGCTATTAATAAAATGACCAAGTCTCTTAATACTATGAATATAAAATTAAATATGGTATTAAGTGAATTAACAACAGACAGCGGTCTAAAAATAATATCAGCAATAAATGCAGGAGAGCGAGAGCCAAAAGAATTGGTTAAACTTGTGCATCGAAGAGTAAAAGCCCCCAGAGAAGATATTCTAAAAGCCTTAGATGGTGTTTGGAGAGAAGAATGTCTCTTTGAACTTAAACAGGCAACTGAATATTATTATTTTCTTCAAAATTTAACAGCAGAATGTGACATCAAAATTCAAGAACAATTAGAAATTATTACAGCAAAATATACTGAAGGAGATATTACCAATTTAAAACAGGAATTCATTAAAAAAAAGACTCGCAAAAATCAATTAAACTTTAGTGTTCAACCTTATCTAAAAAAGATATTAGGAGTAGATGTAAATGAAATATATGGCTTTAGTGATGATACTGCATTGACTTTGTTTTCTGAAATAGGAAGTGATTTATCGTGCTTTCCTACATCTAATAGATTTATATCCTGGATAGGTTTAGCACCTAATAATAAAATATCAGGAGGGAAAATAATTAGCAGTCATTTACCTAAAAAAAGACATATGGTAAAAAAAGCACTTATTCATGCAGCAAATAGTCTTCATCATAGTAAAAATGCTTTTGGTGACTATTATAGAAGATTGAAATCTAGAATGGGGCCTAAAGCTGCTCAATGTGCAATGGCAAGAAAAATTGCAATAGTCTATTATAACATGGTAATAAGAAAACAGGAATTTAATATCGAATTATTTGAAAAGAATCAGAATGCTTTTAAAGAAAAACGTATTAAATTCCTAGAAAATCAACTTTCTCAGCTAAAGGAAGTTGCGTAAATTATGTATAAGGTAGGTTAATAATAAACAACATAGATCTTTATGGATTTTGATTCTCAAGAAAACATTTTTCTAAGAAACAGGTAATTATTCCAAACATGGCCATTGGGGGCGAAATTAGTCCAAGTCTAATGGGATTACTGGAAAGTTGGGTGTAAATCATTACACATGGCACAGATTTGACTTATACGGGTTACATTACCATATTTGTACGTATAAACTTTATGGTTATGGATGCAAAATTGACTATAAAATTAGATAAGTTTGTGATTGATAAAGCAAAAGAATATGCAGTATCACACAAACGAAGTCTTTCAAGAATAATTGAAGCATATTTAAAAACTTTGATAGAAAAAGAATCAAGTGAAACTGATATTGAGATTTCTCCTTTTGTTAAAAGTATGAAGACAGGAGTAAAATTACCGTCAGATTATGATTATAAAAAGGATTATAGAGATCATTTATCAGAGAAATATAAATGAGATTATTTTTAGATACAAATGTGATTCTTTACTTACCAGAAGAACGAGAGCCACGTTACAAGTCGGCAGCAACAATTGCTACTCTGGCAGATAAAGGAGAAATTCAATTGATTGTTTCTGCATTATCCTATTCAACTGTTTTTTACATCTTGTCAATATATGAATCAAATGAGGCAGTAAAAGAGAAAATCAGGAAGTTAAAGGTAATTGTAGAAACCTCAGATTTAACAAATAAAATTATTGACAAAGGATTAGCTTCTAAGTTTACGGATTTTGAAAATGCTCTCCAGTATTATTGTGCTGTGAAATTGGATTGTGATATTCTGATAACTCGAAATGGTAAAGACTTTAAGGAGTCAGATATTCCAGTTTTAACTCCAGATGAGTTTATAAATAGTTTGAAAGTCATTAAGAACGTTGTTTCGTTGTTGAATTTGTGCTCAAAAAGTAATTATTCCATTTTTTGCTTTTTTGAGGAAAATTGTTCACGTTTTGGCCATTTTAACACATTTTTTGTGCACGGCATCGCAAACTGATCGCAAATCAAGGCCATTTTATCGCAAATTTATCGCAACGGCATCGCAAAGGGGACTAGTCAGCTACGCAAAGGCTTCGCAAATGGTCGCAACCGCTACGCAACCTGTACACAACCCGAACACCAAAGATTTGCGATGATTGCACGATAAAGTGATGATGAGCGAGCAGAAAACAAGAAACTTGTTTAGTAAATGGATTATAGCAGGGTTACAAATGAGTGGTTCAGGATAAAATTGCTCTTTACTTTTAACTACTTTTTTCTCGCAAAGCCAGCAAAGACGGTAAATTTGCCCTTATGTATCAAAAAATGTATCCAATAAAAAAACACCTACAAAATAAATTGTAACCGCCTTATCTTTAAGCAGCGAGAGGCGGGCTTGAACCGCCGACCTTCCCGATATAATCGGGACGCACTAAACTGCAGTGCTACCTATTATTAATTCTTCAATATATTTTCTGCTTTTCATTTTCTTGATTTGCATCTCTCTTTGCAGTGCTTCTGTTTTTGTCGAATAGGATTCTGTGTACATAACCTTCCAGGGACGTCCGGATTTTGTAGATGTCGTTGCCCCTGCATTATGTCGTCGAAGCCTAATATTTACATCAGAACATGAACCTATATAATAACGATCTCTTGTTGAACTATAAAGAATATAAGTGTAGTAAGTCATAGCGCACTGATTAAGAATAAAGAGAATAATTTACACCTTTATATTTCAAAGATCAAAAAAACACTTATAAACTAATTAAACAAAAAAAAGAAATAGATTAAAACCTATTCCTTTAGTAGCGAGAAGCGGGCTTGAACCGCCGACCTTCCCGATATAATCGGGACGCACTAAACTGCAGTGCTACCTATTATTAATTCTTCAATATATGTACCGCATTTATTTAAACATTTTAGCATAAAAAAAGCGGTCACTTTCGTAACCGCCTTATTTTCAAGTAGCGAGAGGCGGGCTTGAACCGCCGACCTTCCCGATATAATCGGGACGTACTAAACTGCAGTGCTACCAATTATTAATTCTTCAATATATGTACCGCATTTATTTAAACATTTTGGCATAAAAAAAGCGGCCACTTTCGTAACCGCTTTTTTTCCAAGTAGCGAGAGGCGGGCTTGAACCGCCGACCTTCCCGATATAATCGGGACGTACTAAACTGCAGTGCTACCAATTATTAATTCTTCAATATATGTACCGCATTTATTTAAACATTTTGGCATAAAAAAAGCGGCCACTTTCGTAACCGCTTTTTTTCCAAGTAGCGAGAGGCGGGCTTGAACCGCCGACCTTCCCGATATAATCGGGACGTACTAAACTGCTGTGCTACCTATTATTAATTCTTCAATATATGTACCGCATTTATTTAAACATTTTGGCATAAAAAAAGCGGCCACTTTCGTAACCGCCTTATTTTCAAGTAGCGAGAGGCGGGCTTGAACCGCCGACCTTCCCGATATAATCGGGACGCACTAAACTGCAGTGCTACCTATTATTAATTCTTCAATATATGTACCGCATTTATTTAAACATTTTAGCATAAAAAAAGCGGTCACTTTCGTAACCGCCTTATTTTCAAGTAGCGAGAGGCGGGCTTGAACCGCCGACCTCATGATTATGAATCATGCGCTCTAACCAGCTGAGCTACCTCGCCATTTTTGCTTAAAACGCTGTTTTTTTTAAAACATTTATTTCGTTTTTGCGGATGCAAATGTATGTCATTTCCTTTTAAACACCAAATTATTTTTAAAATAATTTATCAAAAAAATAACTCAAAATACATAGTCTTCTCTTTTACAATGCATTAATTGCAATATTTTTTTTCAGCTTAAATTAAAAAAAATAAAATATTGTCATTTTTTTAATTCCTCTGTAACTTGAAACGACACTTGAGCGTCAAATCATATAGATGAATCATTCTGATAAAAAAATAATAATCCAAATCAGGAAAGGCGACATTGCAGCATATGCGTCTATAGTAAAACGCTATCAAAGTATGGCATTTTCATTAGCGCACAGCATAACAAAAAACAAAGAAGATGCCGAAGAAGTTACTCAGGATGCATTTGTTAAAGCATACAGAAAATTGGATAGCTTTAAAGGCAATTCAAAATTTAGCACATGGCTGTATCAAATTGTATACAGAACTGCTTTAAGTAAGATCAGGCTAAAAAAAGATATTTATAGTTTAACAGATGAAAAAGAACACAGTAATATAAATCACGGCACTTACGAGCAAAATCATTTAGAACGATTAGATAAAAAGAAAATGCTTAAACAGGCATTAAGCAAACTCAATGAAGACGAAGGCTTTTTACTTGTTTTGTATTATTACCAGGAACTAAAAACAGAAGAAATCAGTTCGCTAACAGGTTATTCCATAAGTAATGTAAAGGTAAAATTGCACAGAGCCAGAAAAAATTTATATTCTCAACTTCAGATATTAATGAATGGACAGGCAATATCATTAATTCAAAATTAGGATAATGAAAAAAGAGCAGGAACATATTAACGAAGAAAATATAATAAAGGATTTATTTAAAAGCTACTCACCGGAAGCTCCTTCGGTTAACTTTACTAAAAACACCATGAATGAAATCTTCATTGAATGGTCTAAAAATCCTATTGAAAGTAATACAAAAATGAGTTTTACTAACAAGCTATGGATTTTGGCAGGTGTAATTCTCGCATTTGTATTGGTTTATATTATTGACATTAAAAATGCATCTCAACAAAATGAAACATTAGCCGAATCATTTAAGGTTTCAGAAACAGCCAAAATATTTATTCATACTTTTGAAACCATCAGCAATAGTTTTACACAAATTCCTCTGTTGATATACATAATCATTATAGGTGTTGGGACAATACTTGTATTAGATAAATTATTCGCAAAGGTATTAAAGCCGACATAAGACTATGTATCCTTTTTTAATACAGACATCACCAAACGAATAACATGATGGGGTATTTGTTTATTCGCCAACTCATAAATTTGCTGCAGCTGCATTTGTGGATGTTTTTGCACCAGATCTCTAACTTTTCTTTTTTCATAAGGTAAGATATATTGCTCTATGTTTACATTCTCTCCTTTTTCATACAGAGTAGATAAATGAGAATACACGGTAATCACATTAACACCTGTTCGCGAAGCTATAATTTCGGGCGATAATCCTTGTTTATACAAAACAAAAGTTTTTTCATAAGCAGGAACAGCTCTCTTTCTGTTTCGTTGTAAAAACGCATTAATTTCATCCACAAAAGCCTGACCATATTGCTCCCATTTTTTATTCCCCACTCCTGAAATATCTTTCATCTCCCATTCATTCCTTGGTCTCTGAGCCACCATTTCCTGAAGCGTAGCATCTGAAAAAAGGATATATGGCGGAACTCCCAACTCAACAGCCATCTTTCTGCGAAGCTGTCGTAAACAGTCAAATAAACCTTCTTGTTTATCCTGAACAACAACAGGTTTTGGCTTATTAACCTCAAGCTTAGGCACTCTTTTAATTTTCTGATGTAAATGATGCAACATTACACCTTGACTATCAAAAAGAACATGATTACTTAAAGGGGTTAGAGCAAGTATCGTTCCTTGCTCGTATTCAACTTTTAAATATCCCAACCCTATCAATTGATTGATAATTATTTCCCAGTCGGCCAAACTAAGATCCTTACCTGCACCAAAAGTTTTTATTTTATGAAATTGAGCCGCCAAAACATCAGGAGTACGATGCCCAACCAATACGAAAGGCAAAAGTTCTTTAGTGATCTTACCGCTTAATCTTGCTACAGCCGAAAGAGCCTTTTGAGCCATAACTGTTCCATCAAACAACTGTTGTTTACCTTTACAATTATCACATTCTCCACAATTTTCTGTTGTCCATTCGCCAAAATAATTAAGCAATAATTTTCTGCGACAGTGATTGGATTGTGCAAAATGAAGCATCCTGTCTAAACGAGCATTAAGTATTACTTTGCGTTCTGATTCCTCATTAAAAGATTCCAAAATATTATAATCCTGTTGACCGTAAAACAACAAAGCATGTGCGGGTAAACCATCCCTTCCACTTCTACCGATTTCCTGGTAATAACCTTCAATATTTTTAGGTAGATTATGATGAATCACCCAACGAACGTTCGATTTATCAATCCCCATACCAAAGGCTATCGTGGCACAAACAACCTTAATACGTTCATTAATAAAATCATTTTGAATTCTATTACGGATATCAGCGTTCATCCCTGCGTGATAAAATCCTGACAAAACACCATTTAACCGTAAATAACGAGCAAGATCTTCAGTATTTTTTTTACTCAGACAATAAATTATTCCGGATTCATCACCACGCTGCTGAATAAAATCAAGAATTACCTCTTTGCGTTTAAAAGCAGGTTTTACTTCGAGATAAATATTTGGTCTACAAAAAGAATCTTTAAAAACCTTAGCCTCTGTGATATTTAACTGAATCAGAATATCTTTTTGTGTTAATGGATCAGCCGTAGCTGTCAATGCCATCACAGGAATATTTTTAAACTGTTTTTTAAGGTATCCCAAACGTTTATAATCAGGTCTGAAATCATGACCCCAACTCGAAATACAATGTGCCTCATCAATAGCTATCAAACTAATTTTAAGTTGTAACAATGTATAATAAAAACTTTCGGAGTTCATTTTTTCGGGAGACACATACAGTAATTTTATTGCGCCGCCAAGTGCTTTTTTCACTACGGTAGCCTGTTGTTCATCAGACAAAGTGCTATTTAAAAACTCAGCTTCAACCCCATTGACTTTCAAGGCCTCAACCTGGTCCTTCATCAAAGCAATTAGTGGAGATACAACAATTGTAATACCCTGTAATATTAAAGCTGGTATTTGAAAACACATCGACTTTCCACCTCCGGTAGGCATCAGAACCATACAATCATCACCCCCTAAAACCGAAGCAATTACCTTTTCCTGTAAAGGTCTGAAATCACTGTAACCAAATATATCTTTTAAAGTTTGCTTTGCACGTTTCATTAACATGGTGCAAAAGTATTTAAATATATCCTGACACGATCAAAAAAAAATAAACCTTTTTTGTAACCAACACAAAATTGCTAGTGTCTAAATAAATAGAACGAACAATAAAATAATTATACCATGGAAGATGTTTTAGTACCCATATTTGTAGTAGCCATTATTTTTGGATCCATACCGGGAATGATTGTAACCTTAATTTATTTAAAAAACAGGCGAATTGAACGTACCGCACTCATTGCAGCAGGATTAGATGCTAGTATATTTAAAGAAGATGATAAAAAGTCGACACTTCACAATGCTTTAAAATTTGGAATTTTTGCAGTAGGCATAGGAGTTGGAATTATTGCAGGTGATATTTTGTCGAAATACTCTAACCTTGAAGAAGCTGCTGCCTATTTTTCTATGATTTTTATATTCGGGGGGATCAGCTTACTGGTATATTATATGTTACAAAGAAAAATAGAAACTCAGAAATAAAAAAAGCGACGGAATAACCGTCGCTTTTTTATTAAATACACCATTAGATTTTACTTTTTAAAATCGTATAGTTTTAACATTTTATCAAAAATGGTATTGTTTTCATAAATACCCATGAACGCTTCAGCTCCAGGCCCCACTGCAAACACCGGTACCATACAGGCACTATGATGACCTGTTACAAATCCACCTTCAACATGCCCCTCATTCATATCACCATCAACAACAGCAAAACCACCTGTTTCATGATCAGCTGTTACAATAACCAATGTTTCTTTATCTTGCATCGCAAATTTTAAAACCTCTCCAATCACTGTATCAAAATCTAACATTTCACCGGTCAAAAAGGCAACATTATTTTGATGAGCACCCCAATCTATTTGCGAACCTTCAATCATCAAAAAGAACCCGTCTTTATCCTTACTTAAAATATCCAAGGCCTTTTTAGAAGCTTCAAGCAACATATCTCCTCTTTCGGTATAATCAGGATTATGTTCGGGAGCGGTTAACACACCAAGTTTGCCTTCATGAATTCCTGAAGCTTTATCAAGGTCAGTAAACATTTTATATCCTTTAGCTTCCAATTCCTGAACAAGATTTCTATGATCTTCTCTGTTGGTAAAGAATGTATTTCCTCCACCTATAAAAACGTCAATATCTGTTTTTAAAAAGTCACCTGCTATTTCTTCATACATTTGGCGCTTAGGCTGATGGGCTATAAACGAAGCCGGAGTAGCATGAGTGATAGCAGAAGTACTCACCAAACCGGTAGCTAACCCATGATCCTCTGCTATTTCAAGGATGCTTTCTATTTTTTTTCCATCAGCATCCTGACCAATCACTCCGTTATTTGTTTTTTTCCCACAAGCTAATGCTGTTCCACCAGCTGCTGAGTCAGTAACATAATGATCTGCACTTTGAGTTTTAGAAAAACCAATGTATTTAAAGTTTTCAAGGTTAAGCTTTCCTTTATTCGCTGTTAATCCAGAAAATATGTGATCCACTCCCATTCCATCACCTATCAAAAGAACAATATTTTTAGGTTTCTTCTTGAATTTTATCTTGTCGGCATCATACTTTAACACCTCATGAAATTTAGTGTTATCAAAGATTAGCTTTGTATCCTTATCCTTATAATTTTCCTGTGCCTTTATTGTTCCGTAGAACATGAGCAATAAACCTAAAATTAAAATCGATTTATTCATTACTTGTAATTTTATTTTTGTTGATTTTTACTTGATTATTCATCA
Source organism: uncultured Saccharicrinis sp. (assembly GCA_963677345.2). Lineage (GTDB taxonomy): Bacteria > Bacteroidota > Bacteroidia > Bacteroidales > Marinilabiliaceae > Saccharicrinis. The sequence continues at coordinate 2,760 of CAXXLC010000014.1, read as the reverse complement.
TTGAGCCGTTAAACTTACAACTTATTCTTTAAGAGAATAATTCTTTAATCTTAAAAAAAACTTATCATTGTTATTATAACAAAATACACAATCCCCAATAGCAGATATTATCCCAAAGCCATACTACACGTAAACAATTCATTATCACAAATATTCATTCCAAAACAAACTTTTTTAATCTTTATTAACACCCGGTATTGCTTATTTATCAAATAATTTGTCACTTTTGTACCAGGGATTTTTCATAAAACTTGGATTTAGTTAGCTGAATTAAGGGAGAAGGACAGATATTTATATCTGTCCTTTTTTCATACCCCCATTTCTCAGCAACCAAACAACAAAATTCTATTTAATATTCAACTCCAACCCCATTAGTTACAAAAAACATAGCTACACTTACATTGCAGTTTATAGCAGTTTAATATTTACCAATGAGCTCATATCATCTTTCAAAAAACAAAACTCTTGACATATTCAATAAATATCACTTTATTTAACTTATTAGGTAGTATTTTCCAAATTGTTAAATAAAATATTATCTTGTGCGCATTCTATGAATAAAAACCTAATAAGTTTACACGATGTCAGATCAAAAAGAAAAAATTGAGCTAGAGTTTATCATTAAAACATCTCCTTCAATTTTGTACAACAGACTATCAACCCCAAGTGGACTTTCAGAGTGGTTTGCTGACGATGTAAATGTAAAAGGGAAAGTTTTTACATTTATATGGGATGGGGCAGAACAAGAGGCTGAACTTCTAAGTCAAAAGGAAAATTCATCAGTGAAATTTCATTGGTTAGATGACGACGATGAAAATTCTTATTTTGAATTTAATATCAACGTTGACGAACTAACTGGCGAAACCGCTTTATTAATTATTGATTTTGCCGAAGAAGATGAAAAAGAAGATTCAGTTGAGTTATGGAATCAACAAGTCGACCAATTAAAACACTGTTTAGGCTCGATTTAATTATTCCGGAATAAAATATTAATATAACTTTGCACTCTATATTTGTACACTTGTACAATAGAGTGCTTTTTTTTGGCACAATTTTTACATATAAAGGACAAACTATTTTCAAATGAAGAAACTTCATATTTTCATATTAAAGAGTTACTTAGGGCCACTAGTAATGACCTTTTTTATATCACTCTTTATTTTAGTTATGCAAATATTGTGGAGATATGTTGATGATTTAGTAGGAAAAGGACTTAGAAGTTTCGGTTTTAATTGAATTGCTTTTTTATGCATCATTACAAGTCATGCCGATGGCTCTTCCTTTAGCAATTCTCCTAGCCTCATTAATGTCATTTGGAAACCTTGGCGAAAATTATGAGCTCACCGCATTAAAATCTGCTGGTATATCATCTACCCAGAATCATGGCTCCACTCATTATATTTTCCATTATTGATTTCGTTTGGTGCATTTAAGTTTTCAAACAATGTATTACCAGTAGCAAATTTAAAATTCACCAGTCTTATGTGGTCTGTGCGAAAATCCAGACCTGAATTTGACATTAAAGAAAAGATCTTTTATGATGGATTGGAAAATTTCAGCATTAAGATTGATCACAAATCAAAAAATGGAGATATTTTGTATGACATTATGATTTACGATCATCGCGATGAAATATCCGGTAATTCAAACGTAACCATTGCTGACTCGGGAAAGCTTCAGTTTACTGAAGACAACAAATACCTTAAGCTCACTCTTTTTAACGGCGTTCAATACAATGAAAAAGTTGGAAACGAAAGAAAAAAGAAAAACGACAAGTATCAATTCAGGGAGGATCATTTTAAAAAACAAGTTGCGATGATTCCCCTTCAGGGAATGGAATTTAGCAGGATGGACGAGTCTCAGTTTTCCAGTTATGGTAAAATGAAAAATCTAAAACAAATCAGTCATGATACCGATTCGTTAACAGAGGTAAGAAAACAACATATTGCTAAATTAAAACCAAAGATTGAAAGTTCATATTTCACCCACAACAATAGAATAACAAACAAAAAATTCAGTCACGCCGACAGTACCCAAAACCAAACCTTAACAAAAGAAATAGACGACTATACACCGATAGATGTTGATAGTGTATTTGAAAGTTTTAATGCCGAAAAAAAGGTAATGATTTTAAGCAATGCTTTAAGACGCGCCAGAGATACAAAATCGAAAATTGACGATCAATTAAAATCCATGGACAGGGTGAATTACCACATTGTTCGTCACAAAATAGAATGGCACAGAAAGTTTACCTTATCCTTTGCCTGCTTAATATTCTTTTTTATCGGTGCTCCACTGGGGGCAATCATCAGAAAAGGTGGCTTAGGAATGCCTGTGGTTATATCCGTTTTATTTTTTATCATTTATTATATTATTGACACATTCGGTTATAACGTTAGCAAAAAAGAAGTCTGGCCTCCTCACGTTGGTATCTGGTTATCCTCTGTGGTATTATTTCCCATTGGCGTATTTTTAACGTATAAAGCATCTACTGATTCTTCAATTCTAAATTCAGATGCTTATGTGATATTTTTCAAAAAGGTTTTTAAGAAATTTAAACGAAATAACAAAAAGTCATAAGCACTAAAGTCATACTATAACATTTCATTGTTGAAGGCAAAATATTTAGTTACATTTGCAAGCAATTTTATAAACTGAAATATATTTATATAAGTAAGTCATGAGCGATCAATCATATAAATTGAACACGATAGAAGAAGCCATCGAATCAATAAAAAAAGGAGAATTAATTATTGTTAT
>CAXXLC010000013.1:0-26276 GCA_963677345.2 uncultured Saccharicrinis sp. | reverse complement strand
AGTCGCAGAAACAGAGAGCCAATATATTATTTAATGTCTATCCTGAAATAGAACAGGCATATGATCTCTCGCATCATCTGTATCTTATATATAGCCGTAATATTACAAAACCGGTTGCAATGACATACCTGGCGCAATGGTTTAATCAAATAGAGTTAGCTGACATTGATACATTTCAGGTATTAAAGAGAACATTTGAAACTCATTATAGCAATATCATTAATTATTTTAATAATAGAAGCACAAATGCAGCAGCAGAATCTTTCAATGCCAAAATCAAAGAATTCAGGAGGCAATTCCGAGGTGTTGTAGATGTAAAGTTCTTTCTTTTTAGACTAACTAAGATATTTGCCTAATTAACATAGTGATATTTTAGACCCAAGTTTTATAACTGATCCATTTAATGCTTCTCCTATAATTTCAAGATTACGCTCAACTGCTTTTCGAGTCTTTAAGTCTTGCTGAAATTCTAAGAAATCTCTTTTCTCAGGCAGAAAATCAAAAATCTCCTCTATCGAACGTTGAATATCTTCTAACCAAGTAAATATTTCAGGCTTCATAAATTATAAATTTTGAGCTTTCAATATTACTTTTCAAATAAGAATTCTTAATTCCTTTTTCTTCCAGTAAATCTATCGGTTTATTAATCAATTCTTGTAATTTGAATTTAAAATCAAAATAATTTTCCGCATATTCTATCGGGTCATTTGAGTTAATTTCAATTACTAAATCAATATCACTATTAGGTCCAAATTTATCAGTCAATACAGAACCAAAAGCATACAAAGTTTTCACTTTATGCTCTCGACACAGATTATTAATTTCATATAGATATTGGTCTAAATACATAGCAATATTTTTCTCAAATATACGAATTCAATCTTGTATTATAGTTTATGCGAGCTGAAAATTTGCCTTGTGCCCAACGGTACAAATATTATTACGGGGCTGAAATGCGGACTACATTCTTTTAGCTTATACCAAAGTTGATGCGGAGTACAAAACTCCTAAATTAATACAGACCAGTCCTTAATTATGCATTTGCTGTGTATGCCCTGCATGAGCAGCAGTGCACCCACACCCGAAGTTCTTGAAAAAGTTTACAAATACAAATCTTTTAAGATAAACATCGGGTGTGCGTATAATTTTTATCCATAGGGTTAAAGTCCCGAGTGGACTGAGGTAACGCTTCGAACCATAAGCAAGTGACACTTTTTGCTATTGCAAAAACGTAGTGGTTACCGGTGACTGTAGCAGTGAAGATTATTTGTGAGTGATTAACGCAGCAAATACCACGGCAAATTAGCATTCGTTGATCTTCCATTCAGGTACTGACGGACAGAATTGAAAATCACAAATACCTTAAAAAGGTAGACTTCAATTTGTAAACCTGATATGAGGCTATGAGGTTGAATAAGGCTGGCTTCGTAATCGACTCCGATATTGTATTTGGCATCATTGAATTGGAGCGAAGCGGAAATCATGAACGCCTTAAAAATTAAAATGCTAGTGAATAAAGAAACCCGAACGTAAAAGGAAAAACCTGATTCGTTTGGGTGTTGATCCTGATCATGCTTATGCATGGAGCTGAAGTCGATTTGAGGAACGAAATCACGAATGCAAAAAAATACAAAACTTATTATGAGTAATGGGTGGTTGGGCTATTGCCCAAAGTCCTATTTTAGGAACTACTATTACGGTTGAACGACTTCAAAACGTGGCTATATTGCTTTATCTGAGATGTATAATGAATTACATTCTTCTTTGAAAAGAGGAGGAATCCAAAGATTCGGGGCTGGTTAAATTATTATGGTAAAATTAATCGCAGATGTCTGAGACCTGTGTTTTATTACCTACATCATCGTTTGTTAAAATGGGCTTTGAACAAATACAAGCGATTCAAACGCAGTAAGGTTAAAGCCGTACGGTGGTTGAGACGTATTTGTAAATGTTTTCCAAACCTGTTTTACCATTGGACTTTAGGTTACCAGTTGACCAAATAATTGGAATTGACTGCATGATAAGAGCCGTATGAATTGAGAGGTTCACGTACTGTTCTGTGAGAGGTTTAGGGGTGAGATTCCCCTTTACCTACTCGACTACCAACCGTATTTTCTATTTTCCTTTTTAATTCCTCTATTGTCAAAGGTTCTTTTTTTCTATGAATCATTGCATGACAATTCGGGCAAACTGGTCTTAAGTCCTCGATTGGATTAATCTCATATTCCTTTTTTATTGTCGAAACTTGCTTTAAATGATGAACATGAATAAAATCCTTTCCTATTTCTCCGTATGTTTTTACAAAATCAAATCCACAGACGGAACATTGTGTTCCATACTTCTCAATACAAATCTTTCTTGCTTGTGGATTCCTTTCATACTTGTTTGATGTAATCTGTCTTACTGAACCTTCAATTAAACCTCTTTCTGATTTGTGGACAAAGTCAGGTTTAACGATTAGTCCATGCTCTTTTAATGTAAAGTCAAACCAAACTTTTTCTAATTCTTCCGCAAGATTTGGACGAATTTGGATTCCTGAATTTTGAGTTGACCAGTGTTGTTCTGCCAACTTTTCATTTGTTTTTAAATAATCCATTGATAGAATATCTTCTTTTTCAGGATTTAGCAAAACATCATATTCAAATCTTACGTAATTTGCTTTTTTGTCAGGTTCTCTACTCCAATGGTCGTCTTGATATACATTGGAAACTGCATAACCAGAAGCACAAATTCCTTTGGGTTCTTTTCCTCCAAGTCGAATTAAAAACAGTCTGTCATTTGGTTCAATCGCTTTATTTGTTCCACAACTCCAACTATCTTGAAATATTCCTGTTTCATTAAGTTCTTTAATCGATTCTTCTAAATCTGTCCAATTCCATTTGTCAGGATTCCAAGATAGTAAGTGTGTTTTCATTTTGCTGTCTTTTTATATGGTTGCTAACGTTTCGCTAAATACATTGGCTTTATATATATTATATGCAAGGGCAACCACCCTTGTAACTGACTGATTTAACGAACATATAAATGTTTTCATATATATATGGTTATGATTTTTTTCGCTATTTTTTTTCTGGATATAAAGCCATATTTTTTTGATTTCTTTTGTTGTTCATCAACCAAATATACTAATTTGTTCGTCTATTCAATCACACATGTCATTAATTTAACAACTGCATACAGCTCCGCCAATAGTACTAATCATGAGGATATATGTAACAGAAAACCAATACTTTCAACTTATGACTTTCAACTTTTAACTACCTTTTTTCTCGCAAAGCCCGCAAAACCGGAAATAACTATAAAAATAAAGATTCAAACTCCTTAAAGCTAAGTACGCAAAGACAAATCCTTATGGATTTTGGTTTTCATTCTAAAATTTTGTTTACTCTGCGAGTTAATCTTTAATTAATTCATCAATTCAACAATTCGGCGAATTAACAACTCAATAATAGTCATCAGATTGCTTATTGCTGCGCAATGTTTTTTTGTCATCTAATTAACACGAATTACCACGAATATTTTTAACAACGAATTATTATGAATTAATATTGGTTGGCGAAACAACGAAGGAGTTCAACAATCCCATATAATATTAAATTATATTGTTAATTAACACGAATTAATATTTGCTGCGCAAATTTTGCAACTTGAAACAACATAGCCTAACGCTTAAGAACCAGGAGCTAAGAGCTAGTAATAGTACCACTTGTAAGAATCCGTGTAGCAGGAAACTAAGACTTTCAACTTTCAACTTTTGACTAGGAACTAACAACTAAGAACTTTCTTCGTTTACACTAAGACAATATACCGGAGCTGTAAATCCGTCCTTCCACATTCGCAGGAGTTATAGGGGACTGTAAAATCCCGGGCTGTAAGCCCAGCTCAATTCAGCCCATGGCAACGCCTTGGGAATAATAATACGTCGTGTTAATCTGCGTCCTGAAAGGACAGCTCAATGTATTCAAACAAACATTTTTGAGTTGTCCTTTCAGGACGTGTAATTACCATGAAAATACATTATTGTCAACAGGCAGCTCTCTTCAGTCCACAGTCTTCACTTAGCATCTTTGCAAACTTGCGTCAACCTATAGCAGCAAATCGAAATTTTCAACTTATAACTTATGACGTATGACTTATGACGTATGACTTTTTTTCACGCAAAGACCGCAAAACCGGAGTTCACTATTTAAATAAAGATTCAAGATTCAAACTTCTTAAAGCTAAGAGCGCAAAGACAAATCCTTACGGATTTTGGTTTTCATTGTGAAATTTTGTTTGCTCTGCGAGCTAAGTACTAAGCTAACAACACTCTATGAACTCTGTGTATATCTCTTTGCTCTCTGTGGTTAAAGATAGTTCGCAGATTAATCAGATTAAATGGATTAGGATTGCTGCGCAATGTGTTGATCCGCTAAACGATGGTTCAATAATACCTTAAAAAGCAAATGCATGATTATTAATTTTACGAATTATCACGAATTATTTTGAATGCGAATTTAAATGAACTACAGCCAATTAACACGAATTGGTATTTGCTGCGCAAATGTTGTAACCTGCAATACTATGGCCTAATGCTAATGCCTAGGAGCTAAGAACTAAGAACCAGGAACTACTATATAGACGCTGACAGGTTTAATTTACAGCTTGCTTACGAAACGCTGTCTGGTCTTTCATCAACTCAACAACTCGACAATTTAACAACTCACCAATAGTCATCAGATTATTTATTGCTGCGCAATGTTTTTTTTGTCATCTAATTAACACTAATTATCACGAATTCTTTTATCCACTAATTTCACGAATTATTTTAACAACGAATAAATATGAATTACATCACATTAACACGAATCGGTATTTGCTGCGCAAATGTTGCAATTTGAAACATTATGGCCTAAGAGCTAAGAACTAAGAGCTTGTAATAGTACCACTCGTAAGGATATATGCAATAGGAAACCAAGACTTTCAACTTTCAACTTTCAACTAGGAACTAAGAGCTAAAAACCAGGAACTACTATATAGACGCTGACAGGTTTAATTTACAGCTTGCTTACTAAACGCTGTCAGGTCTTTCATCAATTCATCAACTCAACAACTCGACAGCTAATTCATCCCTAATCCCTAATCCTTAATCTTTAATCCCTAATCGCTAAGAACTATGTACCAGGAACTAGGAACTAAGAACTAACAACTACAACCGACTCTGCTGTTACTATTTTCACATTAACATAATGGCCGGTAGTTTGAGTAGATAAAAAAACAAATTCATGGCCGGTAAAATGGTAAGTTATTGTTGATGCCGGTGCAAGTGTTTGTGACTCAGCTCCGGGTCTGCTATGACTTAGCTCCGACTCAGCTCCACAAAACTCCACGGATTGTATACAGGTTTTACGCAGGTTGTTCGCAAACCATGGTATAGAACCTGTGTAGAGTCTGTGTAGAGCCTGTGGAAAATTGCATAGCAGTTGCGCAGCAGGGGCGTACACTTCTCATAGCAGTTGTATACGTTTTGTATAGAAGTTGTACAGAAGTTGTACAGAAACTGTATAGAAGTTGTACAGACATGGAATCAAAATGTGTTAAAATGACCTTTTTGTGGAATCATTTTGCTCAAAAACAGCAAAATCCTGGAATATTTTTGGTGTTTTTTGCGGTTTTCTGGAATATAGGGCATCAGATAACGCGCTGGGTGTATATTTTTTAATGGGTCTAAAATTTTAATATTCAATAAATCAGTGTTTTACGGCTCAAAAAAGTTACAGTAATATTTTAGTAATTTTTTCCTATTGCTTTTCATCATAATTTAGCATTAAACAATTAGTTGAAAGTCGAAAGTTCATAAAGTTGAAAGTTCATAAAGTTCGTAAAGTTGAAAGTTCATAAAGTTTATAAAGTGACTTTTTTCATGCAGAGATAAAATTTACCAAACTGAAGACTAAGAGCTAAGAGCTAAGACCTAAGACCTAAGACCTAATACCTAAGACCTAAGAGCTAAGACCTAATACCTAAGAACTAAGAGCTGACCAGGTCAGCGATCACCCTGCTTGCAGGAACTCTCACTACTGTAATTTCAAACTGGATAAAAAGGCATAAAGTCCTAAAAGCAGCAGAAAGAGCAGCGGCTAAAAAAAGCCATAAGAGAAATATTATTAAAACTTAAAACCATAAAAATTAAAAGTCATGGGAACATATGATAACGGAGCATTTGGAAGCTTCCACGGTAGAGTTGGTAATTTAGTAGGTAGCTCATGGAAAGGAATCAACTACATGAAAGCCAGGCCTAACACAGGCCAACGTAAATCATCAGAGAAACAGATTATTCATCGGGCGAAATTTCAGTATGCAGCAGGATTTGTTCAAGCAATATTCCCGATCATACAAGTAGGATATAGAAAGATGGAAGATAAAAAAACGGCAAAAAATGCTGCTATGTCCGAAATCATGAACTATTCAATCATAGGCGAATATCCGTCTTTTGGTATTGATTATCCAAATCTTAGGATTGCAAAAGGTAGTTTACAACAACCACAAAGATGTTCTGTAGATTTGAATGAAAATGGTGTAGTTTTTAACTGGAGTCAAGAGGTAGGCAGCAAGGATGATCCGGAAAAGAATCCAACTTTAAAAGCCAGGATGAATGACAATATTATATTGGTGGCACTGGCAAATGGATTTGACCCCTGTTATTCGCTTAATACCTATATCAGAAGTGACCTTACGGGTGAAATAGGATTTCCTTATGCCCCTGCCGGTACTGAAGTGCATTGTTATATTGCAAGCGCTGCTACCGATAACAGCAACTGCGTGAGTAACTCTGTTTATGTAGGGTCGGTAATAATGCCTTAATCACCATCGATTATTTAATCAAGTACTTACAACTTACCTGTCTGTTGAACAAGCAGACAGGTATTTTTTTGTCATCTAAATTAACGCTAATTATCACGAATTATTTTGAATGCGAATTGCAACGAAACGACGAAGGAGTTCAACAATACCATATAATATTAAATTACATTGTTAATTACAGTGAATTACCACGAATTGTTATTTGCTGCGCAAATGGTTGTAACCTGCAATACTATGGCCTAATCACTAATCAACTCATCAACTCAACAACTCACTAATAGTTAGCAGAAACCTGAGTTCGATTAAAATTATCAAAGCATATAGAAAGCTATAGTTGTTGCAGTTAAAACTAATGTTTTATATACTTATTTTTTTACAGTTGAGTGTAGAAAATTCATTTTCCATACATTATCCTTTTTTACAAAAGCAGCACTTTCAATCCATATAATATCTTGCTTGATAGTATCATTGATAATAAAAGATCCGTGATTATGATAGCTCATATTTGCAATGAAATTACCCATATTAATTTTAATATTATCAAAAGTAAACTCTACTTTCATGTTTTTCTGAGCTTTAATAAAGTTAATAATACTATCATTATTCCATACTAAACCATTTTCAAACAATACAAAATCATCGGTTGTAATTTGGGTCATTTTTTCATAGTCAGTGTTTTTTATCCCTTCAAAGTAGCCTGTTAATATTTTTTTTACAGCTTCAGGAGAGTCTGCCGTTGGCTTTTGATTACAAGCAGAAATCAAAGCAAGCATAATAACAGATAGAAAGATTTTTGCAGTCATGGTACACGTTTTTAAAAAATAAATAATATACCTCTTTTGCCTGGCAAAGTCAATAATAATAACCTGAGTCCGATATAAAATTTTGGATTAACTACATTCAATAAGTTTTTATAAGTTAACCTCACAACTATCTTCAATAAAACTCTTATAGTCAAGAATGTATTTACCTTTAAAACTACCTCTTGCAGCCTTTTCTTCATAGCCGTCAATAATGGTACAATTAAAATCGGCATAAACATCAATAATACCGTCTATTTCGTCACTAAAGTAAATATAACTGTCGTACACGTTATTGAGATCAGTGCCAAATAATTCACAATTCAATTCTGCACTATTGAGAACAATAGAGTCTTTGAGTTTTTCATTAATTATATGTTTGATATCATATTCAATATATTCCATACAGAAGTTTACAATTTTATTACGAAGCAAAAATATAGATTTGATATTAAAAAGGAAGTTGTTGATTGTAAAAACTGTTATTGCTCAATTTATATGAAACAAGAATGGCAACGGTTGTCTTAAAAGAACATTTATAAGATATTGAATACGTGTTTTATCCCACTTAAATCATCAAATTTTATACGGATAAAAGTATTTAATTATACTTTTGGTACAAATTTATTTAGGGAAAAAGATATTATTCTATCAATAAAATTAATAATTATGTTCAAACAATTACTAACGTTAAGTTTTTTAGTTGGTGTGTTATCGATGAATGCACAAATTAACAAGGATAAAGCAAAAATTCAGGTTATCGAAAAAGGAAAAGGTTTTTATTATGAATCTATTTTAAAAGATGTAAATGCAGTAAATGATTCTTTAGAAAATGAAGATAAGGATTCATATAAACGGTTCATTATGGATCAGTCTGGTATGGATTTACCTAATGATCCGTCTTTATACACAACATCCTGGTGTCAAAAAGTTGAATCGCAAGGAAATACCGGTACCTGCTGGTGTTTTTCTACAACATCATTCTACGAAACCGAGGTATTCAGGTTAACAGGCCAAAAAGTGGAAATTTCTGAGCTATATACTGTTTATTGGGAATATGTTGAAAAAGCCCGCCGTTTTATAGAGAAAAGGGGAGACTCTAATTTTGATGAAGGATCAGAAGGTAATGCCGTAGCCCGCATTATGAAACAATATGGAGCGGTACCAAAGAAAGAATATACTGGATTAATAGATGGCCGGAAGTTTCATACTCACGCTAAGATGTTTGAAGAGATGAAGGCTTTTTTGGTTTCTTTAAAAGAAAGTAATGCCTGGAATGTTGAGTTTGGTTTAGAAACAATTAAATCCATTATGAATCATTATATTGGGGTACCACCCACTTCGTTTAGTGTTGATGGAAAAGCGTATGATCCTAAATCTTATTTGAATGAATATCTAAAATTAAATCCAGATGATTATGTAGAAATTCTTTCGTATAAGCAGGAGCCATATTGGCAATTGGTTGAATATAAAGTGCCTGATAACTGGTGGCATAGTAAGGAATATTATAACATTCCTTTAGATGATTTTATGAAAGCCATAAAAAAGGCAGTTAAAAAGGGATATACATTAAGTATAGGAGGAGACGTTTCAGAATCGGGTTTTAGCAGAGAGACAAATTGTGCTATAATTCCGGATTATGATATTCCATCAGAATATATTAATGAAGATGCCCGTCAATTCAGATTTTCAAATGAAACAACAACTGATGACCATGGAATGCATTTAGTTGGCTATTTAGAAAACTATAAGGGAACAGGAAAAGATTGGTATTTAATTAAAGATTCGAGTTCTGGTTCACGAAATGTAGGAGAGGGGGATTCTAAATTTGGATATTATTTCTTCCATGAAGACTATATCAAACTTAAAATGATGGGATTTACCATTCATAAGGATGCAGTGAAAGACCTTCTTAAAAAGTTTAAATAAAATAAGTAAAGGAAGCTATTGTTGATTTATAATAGCTTCCTTTTTACATAGTGTATAATAGTATATAAATCGATACTTAATTAGTCTGTCCATAAAGTCCGATAACTGCGTTACGCTCATTTTGAAAACGGTCATTTACGAAAGTAAACTCCCAGATTTTCAAAATTTCGCAAGCCTTGTTCTCGAACTTTTTGAACAAGACTCTTAAAAAATGCAGAGTTTATAGACGGCTAATTAGCCAACTGCATATTTTTAATATTATCTTCAAACGCTGATAATGCAGCTTTAGAACCTTCTCCCATAGCAACTACAATTTGTTTGTAAGGAACTACCGAAACATCTCCGGCTGCATAAACTCCAGGAATACTTGTTCGGCAAGCAGCATCAATTTCAATCTCACCCATTCGGTTTGTTTGCACCACTTCAGAAAATACCTGACTGTTTGGCTTTAATCCAATTTGAACAAAAACGCCATCAATATCTAATTTAGATTCTTCTCCTGTATTTCTGTTTTTATACTCAATACCAATTACCTTTTGGCCATCTCCCAGTATATTATTTGTTTCAATACCTGTTAGTATTTTAACATTAGGCATTGATTTAAGTTTATCTTGTAAAACCTGATCACCTTTGAGTTCTTCATTAAACTCAAAAACGGTAACTTCTGATGCTATTGATGAAAGGTCAATGGCCGCTTCTAAACCTGAATTACCACCACCAATAACTACAACTTTTTTATTCTTATAAAAAGGTCCATCACAGTGTGTGCAAAATGCTACCCCTGAACCTATGTATTGTTCCTCTCCAGGAACACCAAGTTTTCTCCAGCTGGCACCAGTTGCAATAATCATAGCAGGAGTTGTGATCACTTCTCCCAGAGTTGTTTTTAATTGCTTAAACCCGTCTACAATTTCAACCTTTTCAACCAATCTGTTTTCAAGGATATCAATAGGATAATCCTTAAGGTGTTTCATAAAATCACCTGATAATTTTGATCCTGTAGTTTGAGTTACAGAAATCATATTTTCAATAGAAACCGTTTCTGTTACCTGACCCCCAACTTTTTCAGCAATCAGAGCTACAGAGAAACCTTTTCTTGCAGAGTATATCGCTGCAGAAACTCCAGCCGGACCACCCCCAACAATGGCAACATCATATTTTTTATTCACAGTTACAGCTTCTGTTTTTTGATGTGTACCTACTTGTTTCTCTATTTTACCTAAAAGTTCGCCTAACGATGACCTGCCAACGTGCAGTTGCTCACCGTTTGCATAAACAGTAGGTACTGCCTGAATATTAAGTTCATTAACTTCAGCCTGGTTAATGGCACCATCAATAATGGTGTGAGTGATTTGAGGATTTAACAATGCCATTACATTCAGAGCCTGAACAACTTCGGGGCAATTAGTACATGTTAAAGAAATATAGCTTTTGAGTTCTATGGGTCCCTTTAAATTTGAAATTTTATGGCTTAGTAATTCATCGGGTAAATTTTTTCCAATACCATCAGCATTAAGAATTGCTGCTAATAAAGATGAAAACTCATGACCAGTTGGAACAGCTTTGAATTCAATATTCAAAGGCTCGTTATTTTTTTGAATCGTAAAAGATAAATCAGTTCCTGTATTTTTTTTTACAGAAAGTTTATTTGAACAAGAAGCCACTTCTTTGAGTAATTCAATAATTTCATTTTTCTGAGAATGATCATCTGCAACATTTATGTGAAAAGTATAGTTGTTTTTTAACGTGCTGAAAACGTTTTTTAACTGGTCTTTTATAGCTTGTTCTAACATGTCTTCATTGTTTTAGGGAGAGAAGATTCTCTCTCCCTTAGGATTAAAAATTTTAATTGAACTCAGGTTATTAAATAACACCTACAAGATCAATACTTGGTTTTAGTGTTTCAGCACCCTCTTTCCATTTTGCAGGACATACTTCTGAAGGATTTGCTGCTACAAACTGAAGTGCTTTTAATTTTCTTAATAATTCTTCGGCGTTTCTACCAACATTACCTGCAACCACTTCGTATGAAACGATTTCTCCGGCTGGATTTACAATAAAAGTACCTCTTTCTGCCATACCATCTTCTTCAATCATTACATCAAAGCCTCTTGAAAGAACTCCTGTTGGATCTGCAAGCATTGGATATTGAATCTTTTTAATAGTTTCGCTAGCATCATGCCATGCTTTGTGTACAAAATGAGAGTCTGTAGATACTGAATAAATTTCTGTTCCTGTAGCTTTAAAATCTTCATAGCTGTTCGCTAAATCTTCAAGTTCTGTAGGACATACAAAAGTGAAATCCGCTGGGTAGAAAAAATAAATACCCCATTTTCCTAGTGTATCTTCTTTTGATACAGTTTCGAATTTGTCGTTAACGTAAGCTTGAACTTTAAAGTCTACTACTTCTTTTCCAATTTGTGACATAATTTTAAAATTTTTATTTGTTAAACTATTTTCTTTTGTTTCTGATGCAAATGTAGAAGGGTGAATAGTATCAATCAAACAGATATTATCTATATTTGTATAAATAAAAATTATATGATATGACTATCCAACAGTTAGAGTATATTGTGGCATTAAATAAATTCAGACATTTTGTAACAGCATCGAAAGAATGTGGGGTTACTCAGCCAACATTAAGCATGATGATACAAAAATTAGAAAATGAACTTGATGTATCCATCTTTGATAGAAGTAAACATCCAATAGAACCCACAGAGATTGGGTTAAGAATCATTAATCAGGCAGAAGCTACTCTTCGGGAATTAAATAAAGTCAAACAGGTCATCATAGATGAAACAGAGTTGTTATCTGGTCCTTTACATTTGGGAGTAATTCCTACTTTATCACCTTATTTAATACCGCAGTTTATTAAAGAGTTTAAAGTTAAATATCCCAAAATCCAATTGATTATATCGGAGATGAACACTGAAACATTGATACAAGCCTTAAAAAGAGAAAGTGTAGATATGTTTATAGCTGCAACGCCTCTGGAAGAAGATGATTTTTTTGAAATACCCTTGTATTATGAAAAGTTTTTAGCCTATTTTTCAAAGGATCATCCCAATAGAGATATCCCGTTATCAGCTAATAATCTTCCACCGGATAGTTTATGGATATTGGAGGAGGGGCATTGTTTGAGAGATCAGATATTTAATTTTTGTCAGCGATCATTACCTTATAACCATACTTTTGAGGCTGGGAGTATTGATACCTTAGTGCGCATTGTAGATATCAATGGCGGGTATTCGGTAATTCCGGAATTACATATGGATTTTTTAACAGAAAATCAACAAATTAATGTAAGAGAAATTAATAATCCTCCTGCAATAAGAGAGATATCTGTTGTTATAAAAAACAACTTTATTAAAGAAAAAATGATTAATGCAGTTGCGGATACCATAAAATCAATCATTCCAAATCATATGCTTGATGAGCGTTTAAAGAAAT
The DNA here is from genome assembly GCA_963677345.2 of uncultured Saccharicrinis sp. Classification (GTDB taxonomy): domain Bacteria; phylum Bacteroidota; class Bacteroidia; order Bacteroidales; family Marinilabiliaceae; genus Saccharicrinis. Next base: position 13,251 of record CAXXLC010000013.1, on the reverse strand, counting down.
TTTCTATTAAGTTAATGTAAACACATAATCGTCAATTGTTTTTGTTTTCAGTTGTGATTTGGCAGGGTTGCAAGCTACTTTTTGCTTTTTAAAACAGCTAAAACTACACCCATAAGCGCCATTACTGCACCGACTATAGTTAAAAATGAAAATGTTTCAGGATTAATCCATGAAACATGGTAGTAACTTAAAAATATCATGGCAGAGAAAGTGATTAACGGGTTTAGTGTAACAATAACACTAACCTTGTTTGCTTCAGTGTATTTAAAAGCAAGAGCCAGGCTACCATATGCCAACAGCGTGTTTAAGCCCAGGTATATCATGAGTAACCATTGTATTAAAGATAAATTATTAAAGGCTTTAAATTCAGCTATTGGAGTTAATAATAGTGCAGGAACTCCAAAAATGATAAGATTAAGTTGTAAAGGATCAAAGTCGTTGACTACTTTCTTTTGAAAAATAGCATATAAAACCCATGTTAATGCTCCAAAAATAAGGACAAATACTCCTATTTTAAATTGCTGTATATCCTCATTCAGGGTAATCAATGACATTTTATCTTTATAAAATACAAGCATTCCAATAATTACTACAATTAAGCCGGTAATTTGACGAGCACTCATTTTTTCTTTAAATAGGAAGATAGATGAAAAAGCCAAAACAGCTGGGCCAACTTGCGCAAATACTTGAGCAATAGTTGGAGTTGTCATTTGTACTCCTGAAATAAAACCCACATAATTACAGCCCAGAAATACTCCAGCCAAAATCGCAAACAAAGGAGGTCGTTTTATGATTGAAAGCTTTTCTTTTTGTCGGAAGGAATAAAAGAGAGTCATTGTTAAAAAAGCCAAAGCAAACCTAAACCATGTAACGGTTATAGCAGGAACAATATTTACAGCAACTTTTAATCCAATAGCCAAAAAACCCCATAAAAATGCGGTAAAAATAGCGTAATAAATTCCTTTGTTCATAATGCGTATGTTATCAGGCAAAGGTAGAATGTATCTCTAATAAATATTCTTAAATAATCTGTTTTATTGTTTAATAAATGTGAAACTATCCAACTACTTATTCCAGAAAAAAGGAAGAGTGGTTGAATAGTTTGCCAGAAATTTAAATAGTAAAGTAGGGTGATTAAACCTTACGATAGTATCTTTTTAAAGGTTTGTAGGTATTGATTTGTTCAAGTTCAATTTGTTTTTGTGGTGATGAAAGAACATATTCGTTACAATTATCAGAACACGTATTGTGATATTTCTCTGTGCATTCAGGGCATTGTATAAACAATAAATTACATCTAATATTAGCACAGTTGGTGTGTGTATCACAAGGTTTTCCGCATTGATGACAATGGCTTACAATTTCATTGCTAATTCTTTCTCCCAGGCGATTATCAAACACAAAATTCTTACCTTTAAATTTACTTTTCTTATTTAAATGATCCATTTCGTGCTTGTAATTAATTATTCCACCATAAAGTTGATTTACATCATTGAATCCATGATGTTTTAAATAGGCGCTTGTTTTTTCGCATCGCACGCCTCCCGTGCAATAGAGAAGAACTTTTTCATTTTCTTTACCTTTTAACAAGTTTAGTACTTCAGGTAATTCTTTTGCAAAAGTTTCAGCTTGAGGCAACAAGGCACCTTCAAAATAACCAATTTCACTTTCGTAAAAATTTCGCATATCTACAACTGTGGCACCTTGCTCCATTGCTTGATTCCATTCCAACGCATTTAGGTGTTTACCTACATTGGTAACATCATATTCGTTGTTACTTAATCCATCTGCTACTATTTTATTGCGCACCTTTACCTGCAGTTTGATAAATGATTTTCCATCATCTTCAACTGCTATTTTGAAAGGAATATCTTTTAAATAAATATTATCATGTATTAGCGTAGTAAATTTTTCCCAGTTATGTTCTGGTACATTCATTTGTGCATTTATGCCTTCATGAGCGATATAAATCCGACCTAAACAATTTAATTTGCTCCATAACTGGTATAGATCGTCTCTTACTTTTTGAGGATTATCAATAATTATATACCTGTAAAAAGAGACGGTTTTACGTTTAAATGTTTCCTTAGATAATTTTTTTATTAATTCTTCAGGACTCATTCTGTTCACTAAATCTGTCTTTCCTTTATTGGGATCCATAATAGTTAAATTTTTGGATGTAAATATAGAGGAAAAAAAGACAATTAAATCCTAAAATAATTCAATCAAAGTTTATTTTGTTTAAAATATTGATTGGTTGATGGTTGCTTTTTGTTTGGCTTAGTTTGTATGGCCTTTGATGGCAATTTTAGATTTCAATTCCAAATATGTTTTTAACTGCAAATCCAATAAAGAAAGATAATGCGGAAACACCCAAGCTAATTAAAGCCATTTCTGTAAATCTTCGTTTAAAATTAAGATCTTTTGCAATAGCAATATAATAATTGAAAGCCAAAATGATCAGAATAGCAATAGATAGAGTAATTGCTAAACAAACAAGATAATTATCAATGAACAGATAAGGGAGTATTAATAAAGCAACGGTTACGATATATGCAACTCCTGTATATACTGAGGATTTTAAGGCATCTTTTGATTCTCCATCTGCTTTTTGAGAAAGATAATCAGAAGCAGCCATAGAAAATGAAGCCGCAATTCCGGTTATCAATCCAGCCATGGCAATAATTTTAGAATTTTGCATGGCCAGTGAAAAGCCTGCTAAACTTCCTGTCAATTCCACAAGAGCATCGTTTAAGCCTAATACAATAGAGCCAACATATTTAAGTCTTTCTTCGTTGATCAGACCAATTAATTGTTTTTCATGTTCCTCTTCATGTTCAATGATTGCCTGAAAATCTGGGATGGATTCAACGTATTTAGAGTATCCTGATTGAGCTTTTTCTTCTCTTCTTTCAAGAAGTTTTACTCCGAACGTAACTCCAAAAATTCGGGCAAGTAAAAAGAACCACCAAATTTTTAGTTTATTCGGGGCTATGTCTTTACCGCTATATCGTTTTAATAAATCATAGTGTATTTTTTCATCATTGGCAATTTTTCTTAAAACATCAGCATTATGAGAATCTTTTATTGTTCTCGATAATTTCAAATAGGTATGATGACCATTGATTTCATCTTTTTGAAATTTTTCAATTGCTTTTTGTTGGTCTGCAGATAGTTTTATTCCCTTCATAAGTGTGTAGTTTTCCTGCCTCAAAAATAAATAAAAAGATAAGACTACAGCTTAATATTACTTTTCTTTTAATTTTGATGGTTGCTATTATTTCAATTATTTTTGAGAAGCAAAAAAAAATAAGCAACAATGAAGAAAATACTATTATTATTAAGTTTAACCCTTGCAGTTTTTGCATGTACGCAACAAAAATCAAGAAACATTATCGCATTAGGCGATTCTAATGGAGCTTTTGATATTGGATGGGTAATGAAAATAGATTCTATTTTAGTTAACGATACCGTTAAAAATTACTCAAAAGGCGGAAGAACTATTGGTTTCGATAATTTGGGAAGAGCAGAATTGAATGAGCTCAAGATGATGGAAAGTCAGTTGAAAGACGCTGACTCTACGCTTAAGGATATTGACATTGTTATTATTAGCTTAGGTACCAATGATTGCAAAGCGTGTTTTGACTCACTTCAAGCAGAAGTACCTGGCAACATGAGAAAAGTGATTGACTATGTGAAGTCTTTCCCATACTCAAATGGAAAAACTCCCAGAATTATTTGGTTAATGCCACCACAGGTTGCTCCAGATTCTATGCTGATAGCTAAGTATACAGGAATATCTGAAAGATTGGATAACTTGATACCTAAGATGATTGATGTAGCTAACGAAGAAGGTATAGAGTATGTAGAACTTCGTCCTGTAACAACGCCAAATTTTTCAGAAATTACAAAAGATGGTATTCACTTTAAGCATGAAGGCTACAACAGAATGGGAAAAGTGATTTGTGAAAAGATAAACGAGAAACAGTAAAATTTAAACAAAAATATTTGATCATAAACCTGTCAGATTTATTTGTATAATGTATGTAAATCTGACAGGTTTTTTATATGCGTTTACAAAATCGGAATTCCGACAGATATGGCAGGAGCTATATTTTTAAAGACTCCGTCAAAATATATCTTAGGTGTTATATTGAAATGTTTACCCACCTTATGTGTAATCGAAAAACTAAAGGTGTCGTCATTATATAAACCTCCGTTTTTATTAAGTAGATACCCTATTTTAAAAGTATAAGATCTGCTCTTATCAGGATCTTCAGAAAAATCTCTGGAATAACCAATATTTAAAAAGTGGTTAATATTACCATCTTTACTTTCTGAAAAATCATATTGCCATTCATATCCAACAAAATATTTGTTTTTAATAATACCCTTATTGTTGAATGAGAGAGCCATGGTGGCTTCCAGACTGGAGGCAATAGTATTTTTAACACTTTCAATACTCGAACCTAGCGAAAGTTCTATTTGATCGTTGGCTCTTTTTAGATTTTCATTAATCTTTTTGTATTCAAGATCATCGTTCACTAAAAAATCAGCTTTTTCTATATGTTTACTCTTTTTTGATAGATAATCTTGCATCACAGAATCAATTACAGTAAGCATCTCTTTTGATTTAATGGAATTGAGCTGATCCATATCATCAAATAATATGTTTATTGTAAAGAACTTATTTTCAAATTGAAATTGATGTTTCTGCAAGTAGTAAAGGTTCTCCGAAAAATCATTAGATGAAATGATTATGTTAGGTATTTTCCTTTCCTCAATAGATAGTTCATAAAAAGGATTTTTATTTGATCTTTCAAAATAATAGTTTGTTGTAGAATTCTCATTTATTATTTTGATTAACCTGGGGGCAGATTGTAGCATCTCTTCAATGTTTGAAGATTTTGAAAAGGTTAATAATCTGTCAATATGGCTTGTAATTAAAGCAGTGTCCAGTTCGTATTTATTAACATCAATACTTCTTATTTCTATAGCAGCATTATTAGGTAACGATATTTTAATGATATCTTTTTTTTCTTCAGCTTTTATGTTAACAATAGAAAATATAAGTATGAAGAATACCGATAATATAATTTTTTGAGTCATTATTATTTGTGTTAAAATCGAATTCCCTGTTGAGTTGGCGCCTTGTAAACAGTGTTTTCTTGTTTATTGAATATGGTAAATTTTATTTTTTTGCTTTGATTATTGGTCTTTGTTTGATTTAATTTTGAGTTGGTAAATTTGATATTTTGTGATTCGTAGACTTTTAAAATTTGATCAGAGGTATTCTCTGAATTAGCAATTTGTGGCTTTGTGTTTTTTTTAAAATTACCAGCTAAAAACTCAATGCTGTCGTTTAAGGTTTGATTTATATTGTATTGTTCCTGAATTAATCGTTTTAATTCATTAAGTTTATTGTTAAGATTCTCATTTTGGTATTTTATTTGGTTCAGGTTATTTATCTCTGTTTTGTTAGGAGTTTTGATTACTTTAATAATGGTATCTGTTTTTATGATAGTTTTAATTTTTGTTTGTTGTTGATTCTTTAATTGTCGAATTTCTTCACCAAGAGTTTGTATGTTACCGGTTAATGCAATTTTTTCTTTTTTCAATTTATGATTAGATACTATAGAATATACTAGTCCGGAACTTAAAAGAATTATTATGAGTATAGATGCTATTTTTGTCCATATGTAAATTGTACTTTTTTCTGCATTCGCATTGATAGAATTCCATACCAAGTTTTTATTAAAACCAATATCTGTTTGTTTATTTTCCCAGGTTTCTATGGTTTTTTTTATATCTCTTTCTACTAATTCACTCATCTTATACAAGTATTGTATGTTTGCTTTTCTATTTTCCTTATCATCTCTTTTAATTGTATACGGGCTTTGCGTAACTGTGATTTTGAGGTGCTAACCGTAATTCCCAGTTTAGTTGCAATTTCTTCGTGTTTATATCCTTCAATAACATATAAACTGAAAACGGTTCTGTAACCATCCGGTAAATCCAGAATCATATTAACTAAATCCTCTTCCAGTAATTTTTCATCAGAAGTTATGGGAGCTTCTTCTTTATTTTCAACTAAATCCAATTCCATGAAACAAAGTTTTCTTTTACGGAGCTCCATGAGGCATTCGTTAATGGTAATTTTTTTCATCCAGGCACGTAATACAATTTCATTATCAATGGATGTATCTGTTATATGGTCAAATATTTTTAAAAAACTTTTAGAAAGTACATCATGAGCATCAACCTGATTATTCATATATCGGAAACATATTCTAAATAAATAGTCACCATATGATTGAAATAATCTATGCTGTGCTTTCGATCGTTTCTTTTTTAATTCTTTAATTAGTTTGTTCACTTCGTAAATTTTGTCTCTGTTTTAAAAATGCAGAATTTATTATTAAGGTTGCCTGAGAGTTTTGTTTTTCTTTGAATATTTATGGATAGTCTATATTAAAGTGTTGGAGAATAGATATTAATACCTAAATGTTAAATGTTAAAAAAATATGTTTTTCTTGCTTAATTCAATTTTAAACGTATATTTGCAAGACAGAACAGACCAGGATAGAAATAATAACATTTAAATATGCAACTATTAGGATTTGATATTGGAAGTTCATCAGTAAAAGTATCAGTACTAGATGTAAAAAAAGGAATAACAGTTTCTTCGGCTCAATATCCGGAAACGGAAATGACTATTGTTGCCAACAAGCCAGGATGGGCAGAGCAAGATCCTGAATTGTGGTATCAAAATCTTAAGAAAGCCTGCAATAAAGCACTTTCTTCTCCAGATGTAAAAAAAGATCAGATAAAAGCTATTGGTATTTCTTATCAAATGCATGGACTGGTCATTGTTGACGATAAGGGAGAGGTTTTGCGTTCTTCGATTATCTGGTGTGATAGCAGAGCTGCTGAAATAGGAAATAAAGCCTTTGCAGAAATAGGAGAGGAGTGGTGTTTGCAAAATTTATTGAATTCACCAGGTAATTTTACCGCTTCAAAGCTAAAGTGGGTTAAAGATAATGAACCCGAATTGTATAGTCGAATTCATAAAATAATGTTACCCGGAGATTATATAGCATACAGATTAACCGGTCAGATTATGACAACGGCTTCCGGATTATCAGAAGGTATATTCTGGGAATTTCCCAAAGATGGAGTGTCAGATAAATTGATGGAGTATTATGGTTTTCAATATTCAATGATTCCAGAAATCAAGACTTCATTTTCTGATCAGGGAACTGTGTTAGATCAGATTGCAGAGGAATTTGATTTGCCTAAAGGAGTAAAAGTAACATACAGAGCAGGCGATCAGCCTAATAATGCATTTTCATTGAATGTTTTAAATCCGGGAGAGGTAGCTGCAACTGGAGGTACGTCTGGTGTAGTATATGGTGTTACTGATAATAATGTGTATGATGATGATTCAAGAGTTAATGCATTTGCTCATGTGAATCATCAAATGCCAAGTTCAAGTTTAGGAGTGCTGTTATGTATTAACGGTACTGGAATCTTAAATTCCTGGATGAATAAAAATATAGGTAGAAAAGAAGTTTCTTATCCGGAAATGAATGACTTAGCTTCCGGTGTACCTATTGGTTCTGACGGATTAACTATTCTGCCATTTGGCAATGGTTCAGAAAGAATCCTTAAGAATGTAGATTATGGTTCGCAAATCAATCACCTAAATTTTAATATTCACACTCCGGCTCATTTTTATAGAGCTGCACAAGAGGGTATTGCGTTCTCCTTTAAATATGGAATGGATATTATGGGAGAGATGGGTATTAAAACCAACGTGATTCGTGCCGGAAAAGCAAATATGTTTTTAAGTGACTTATTTAAGAATACATTATCAAATATTTCAGGAGCTACAATAGAATTGTATAACACCGATGGAGCTGCCGGAGCTGCCAGGGGAGCTGGAGTTGGAGCTAATATTTACTCTTCATTTGAAGAGGCTTTTGGAGGTTTGGAAAAGGTGGGACAAACAGAACCAACTATTTCTGATGTGGAAGCAACCCAGGAGGCCTATGAAAAATGGAAAACAGCATTAAATAAATTGTAAAACATTAAACATAATTCTTATAAAATAAATATCATGGATGTTTTAATAGGTAATAAGGAATACTTTAAAGGTATTGGTAAAATTAAATTTGAAGGACCAGATTCAAAAAATCCTTTGGCTTTTAAATGGTATGATGAGAATAGAGTAGTGGCAGGAAAAACCATGAAAGAGCACTTAAGATTTGCGGTTGCATACTGGCATACATTCTGTGGTGGAGGTGGTGATCCATTTGGAGCTGCCACTCAAAAATTTGAATGGGATCAGGCTTCAAATGAAATGGATGCAGCTAAACAAAAAATGGATGCAGCTTTCGAATTTATTACAAAATTAGGTGTTCCTCATTACTGCTGGCACGATACTGACCTCGTAGGTGGTGGTTCTGTGTTGGATATTGAAAAGAAATTAGTTCAGATTGTTGATGTTGCTAAAGAAAAGCAAGCTGCTTCAGGTGTAAAATTGCTTTGGGGTACTGCTAACGTTTTCTCTGATCCAAGATATATGAACGGAGCTGCAACAAACCCGGATTTTAACGTGGTTGCAAATGCAGGTGTTCAAATTAAAAATGCTATTGATGCAACTATCGCATTAGGTGGTACTGGTTATGTATTTTGGGGAGGACGAGAAGGTTATATGAGTCTTCATAATACAAAAATGATCGATGAGTTAGATCACCTGGCTCAAATGTTAACAATGGCTCGTGATTATGCACGTAAGCAGGGATTTGCTGGTACGTTCTTTATTGAGCCTAAGCCAATGGAACCAAGTAAACATCAGTACGATTTTGATGCTCATACTGTTATCGGTTTCTTAAGACATTATGGTTTAGATAAAGATTTTAAACTAAATATTGAAGTAAACCACGCTACTTTAGCTCAGCATACAATGGAGCACGAATTAAGAGTTGCTGCAGATAATGGGATGTTAGGATCTATGGATGCTAACAAAGGAGATTATCAAAATGGATGGGATACTGATGAATTCCCAACTAATATCACTGAAACAACAGCTGCTATGTTAGAAGTTCTTCAAGCTGGTGGTTTTACAGATGGTGGTATTAACTTCGACGCTAAAGTTCGTCGTAACTCTACTGATATGGAAGATGCATTTATTGCACATATTGGCGGTATGGATGTATTTGCTCGTGCTTTAGTTATTGCTGATAGAATTACTACTGAATCAGATTATTTCAAAATGAGAAATGAGCGTTACGCATCATTTGATTCAGGTAAAGGTGCTGAGTTTGCAGCAGGTAAATTAACACTTGAAGATCTTTATAAAATAGGTAAAGAAGTTGGAGAGCCAACTCCAAGAAGTGGTAAACAAGAACTTTTCGAACAAATTCTTAACTGGTATTTGTAGAATTATTTTTAAGACAAAGAATTCCCTGACGTTTTCCCTGACGTCAGGGATATTTTCTCTGATTTTTACAATACAATTTACTAAACTCATCCTTACTAAACTATTTACCTTGTTATACTACTATTTCTAAATATTCACCTATGAAAGAAGGAAACAATATTGCTTATATCATATTATTAACATTAGTGGCTACTTTAGGTGGTTTGCTTTTTGGATATGATACAGCGGTTATATCTGGAGCTGAAAAATCAATTCAGGCATTTTTGATTAATGGATTGGATTTAAGTTCTTTTGCCCATGGTGCAACAGTTTCAAGTGCACTTATTGGATGTATTATTGGAGGTGCCATTTCAGGACTATTGGCCGCAAAGTACGGTCGTAGGATATCATTAATAATTGCAGCTGTTTTGTTTTTTATCTCAGCTTTGGGATCAGGACAGCCTGAGTTTTTATTTTTTGAACATGGAAAAGCAACAATGGGGCTTTTATATATGTTTAATTTTTATCGAATTATAGGAGGTATTGGTGTTGGATTAGCTTCTGCAATAAGTCCAATGTACATTAGTGAAATAGCACCGGCTCATATAAGGGGAAGATTAATATCTTTTAATCAGTTTGCCATTATTTTTGGAATGTTGGTGGTTTATTTCGTGAACTGGTCAATCGCTAAAGGCCAAACCATTGATTGGATTAATTCCACTGGATGGCGTTATATGTTTATGTCAGAAGCAATACCTGCCGGAATTTTTGGCTTATTACTATTATTGGTTCCTGAAACACCAAGATATCTGGCAATGCAGGAACAGGATGATAAAGCTTTAAAAATTCTTGAAAAGATAAATGGAAAAGAAGCTGCTAAAAACATCTTGCATGAAATTAAAGGCACTGTTCAGAAATCATCAGCCAATCTGTTATCGTACGGAAAGATTGTCATCATAATTGGTATTTTATTATCAGTATTTCAGCAGTTTGTTGGAATAAATGTAGCTTTATACTATGCTCCTCGTATTTTTGAAAGTATGGGTGCGGCCAAAGATGCCTCAATGCTTCAAACTATTGTAATGGGATTAGTAAATGTTGTATTTACAGTTGTTGCTATTTTAACAGTCGACAAATGGGGTCGTAAACCGTTATTAATTACAGGATCCGTAGGTATGGCTATAGGGATGGTAGCTATTGGAATGCTTTCGTTTTTTCAGGTAATTGGAATAAGTACTTTGGTGTTTATTATTGTTTATACTGCCTCATTTATGATGAGTTGGGGGCCTATATGTTGGGTTTTAATTGGTGAGATTTTTCCAAATAAAATCCGGGGAAAAGCTATTGCTATCGCTGTAGCTGCTCAATGGGCTGCTAATTACTTTATTTCTTCAACTTATCCAGCAATGATGGAATTTAGTGGAGGTGCTACCTATATGTTCTACGGAATCATGAGTGTTTTATCTGCCGTGTTCGTGTGGAGAATGGTTCCGGAAACAAAAGGAAAATCTTTAGAGGAGATGGAAAACGTTTGGAAACAATAAAAATATTATAAAAAAGTTGCTTTTTACCCCTGAAGGTAAGTTGGTTGTGTTATTCAATTAGCTTACCTTTTTTTATTTTAAAGCCCGGCTTTTTTTTATACATTTGGCATGCCTGTGCTAAAAAACCTGATTTTGATTGATTTTAGAACTCAGGTTAATAATTAATTAAGATGTAAAACCAGTAAAATTAGTAAAATGAAGAAAGTATCTGTTGGAGTTGATATAGGTGGTACTAACACGGCTATCGGAATTGTTGATGAAGCCGGAAAAGTGATTGCTAAGAACTCTATTCCAACACCAGAACATGGTGATATTGATAAGTATATGGATGATTTATCTGCAGCTATACGTAAGTTGTTAAATTCGGCAGATGAAATCTTTACTGTACTTGGAATTGGAGTTGGTGCTCCTAATGGAAATTATTATCAGGGAACAATAGAATATGCTCCAAACTTATCTTTTAAAGGTGTTGTTCCTGTTGTGGAATTATTAACAAAGAGATTTCCTGAATTGGATTATATAGCATTAACAAATGATGCTAATGCTGCTGCCATTGGAGAAATGATCTATGGTGGTGCAAAAGGGATGAAGAATTTTGTGATGTATACTCTTGGTACAGGTGTAGGTAGTGGTTTGGTAGTAAACGGAGACCTGGTTTACGGTCACGATGGTTTTGCAGGAGAGTGTGGGCATACAACATTAATTCCAGATGGAAGATTATGTGGTTGTGGTTCAAAAGGTCATTTAGAGGCTTATTGCTCAGCTCCGGGAATGAAAAGAACAGCTTTTGAATTGTTGGTAAAATATAATGCAGTAGATAGTTTATTGGCAACTAAATCATTTAAGGAATTGGATTCTAAGGCTATTTTTGATGCTGCTGAGCAGGGAGATAAAGTTGCATTGGAGGTATTTGAATTAACAGGAAAATACTTAGGTCAGGGCTTAGCTGATACGGTTCATAATTTAAGTCCTGAAGCTATCTTTTTGTTTGGAGGTCCTACTGCTGCTGGTGACTATATTTTTAAACCAACGAAAGAGAGTATGGAAGAGCATTTACTTCCTATTTTTAAAGATAAAATTGCTATTCTTCCTTCGCAATTAGATCGTGGAGATGCTGCAATTGTTGGAGCAAGTGCCCTTGTTTATAAAGAAATGGAAAAGTAATTTTCGTTCATCTTTCAATAAATAAAAAAGGAACTCTGTTTGAGTTCCTTTTTTATTTATTTGATTTCTTAAGTAATTCCTGAAGTTTAAACATCTCATCTCTATATTGAGCCGCAGTAATAAAATCTAGGTCTTTTGAAGCTTTCTGCATTGACTTTTTAGCTTTCTCAATAGCTTTTTCCAATGCGGGTTTACTCATATATTCAATAACCGGATCTGCAGCAATCTCAGCATGATCCGGTTCAATGTAAGCATTTTCTTCAATCGCTTTATTTAATATATTAGTATGTTTTTTATTTATTTGTTGAGGTGTTATCCCGTGGTCAGCATTGTATTTAAGTTGTTTTTCTCTCCTGTGATTTGTGGCGTCAATAGTCTTTTGCATCGATTGAGTAATTGTATCAGCATACATAATTACAAAGCCATTAATGTTTCTTGCAGCTCTACCTGCTGTTTGAGTAAGAGATCTTTCCGAACGCAGGAAGCCTTCCTTATCCGCATCTAATATGGCAACGAGAGAAACCTCAGGTAAGTCAAGGCCTTCTCGAAGAAGGTTGACTCCTATTAATACATCAAAGATTCCCTTTCTAAGATTTTCCATTATTTCTACCCTGGTTAGAGTATCTACATCAGAGTGTATATATTCGCAACTTATATCCAATTTTTTAAGATAGGCTGATAATTCTTCAGCCATTCTTTTGGTTAAGGTGGTGACTAGTGTTCTTTCTTTCTTTTCAATCCTGATTCTTATTTCTTCAAGTAGATTATCAATTTGGTTAAGACTAGGTCTGACTTCTATCGTTGGATCAATCAATCCTGTTGGTCTGATTACTTGTTCAACGATAACTCCTTCGCTTTTTTCAATTTCGTAATCTGCAGGAGTTGCGCTAACATAAATTGCTGAGTTAACAATCTCTTCAAATTCCTCAAAACGCAAGGGTCTGTTATCCATGGCAGCCGGCAATCTGAAACCATGTTCAACCAAAGTCTCTTTTCTTGATTTGTCTCCTCCATACATGGCTCTGATTTGGGGCACTGTAACATGGCTTTCATCAATAACCATTAAGAAATCATCTGGAAAATAATCCAGTAAACAGAAAGGTCTGGTTCCCTTTTCTC
>CAXXLC010000012.1:0-402475 GCA_963677345.2 uncultured Saccharicrinis sp. | reverse complement strand
TGATCATTAAAATGAATACCAGTTACTCCATCAATCACTGTTTCTTTAGTACCTCCCTTACCTAATGCTATAACAGGAGTACCACAAGCCTGAGCCTCAACTGGAATTATACCAAAATCTTCATCTGCTGCAAATACAAATGCTTTTGCTTTTTGCATTAAATACAACATTTCCTCATTAGTGACAAACCCTTTCATTACAACATTTGCACTAGCTAATGCCTGTATCTTTTTGTAATCCGGACCTACTCCTGCTACTATTAATTTTTTATCTGGCATTTTAGAAAATGCTTCAACGATCAAATCAATCTTCTTATAAGGGACTAACCTTGATGCTGTATAATAATACTCTTCCTTATCTTCATACAACTGGAATCGATTAATATCTACTGGAGGATAAATAACATATGATTCACGTCTATACACTTTTTTAATCCTTCGTTTAATATAATCAGAATTTGCAATAAAATTATCTACTCTGTTAGCACTTATAATGTCCCAAATCCTCAACTTATGCAAGGTATGCCTGACAAACCATTTCTTTACTCCAAATCCCTCAAGTTTCATTTCCTTTAAATACTGATGATATAAATCCCATGCATAACGAGCTGGGGAATGACAATAGCAAATATGTAATTGTTTAGAATTTGTAAGTACTCCCTTTGCTACAGATGAAGATGAAGATATAATTAAATCATATTCTGAAAAGTCAAAACCTTCGATTGCTTTTGGAAATAAGGGTAAATAATTACGATATTTACTTCTTCCAAATGGAAACTTTGCAATAAATGATTCCTTGAGTTTAGCTTTATTGATCTTTAAATCATTAATTACTCTGTCATGAGATGTTAATGTATAAACATCTGCTTCTGGAAATATCTCCATAAAACTTTGAAAAACTTTCTCTGCTCCTCCAATCTCAGTGAGCCAATCCTGAACTAATGCTACTTTCAATCGATCTGTTTTTTAATAATATTGAAACTAATGCTAAATATATTGCAACAACACCACTAGGATAGAAGTGCCCTGCTAAACCACCAAGAATAATATATAAAATTCCTATTATAAGTAAATATCTATTACCTTTAATGTAAAAGATTCTTTTAAAAAATACACCTAAATACAAACATCCTCCAACTATTCCAAAAAATATAAAAACATCAATAATATCCATTTGAACATATGTCTCAAGATAATTACATCCTCCAAACAAATAATTAATTATTGACCATTCTTTTATAAGTGGCATTATTCTGCTATTTACTAATTCGTTTCTAAAACTAAATACAGAACTCCCAATACTAGTCGAATTAGCTAAATCAAGAAAAAATTTAAATATTCCAGAAACGAAAATAATTGTTAATGTTAGCGTGGCAACCAACGCCCCTTGAAAATACTTTTTTGATGTACATATATGGTATCCAGAGAATATTATTAAAAAAAGATAGGCGGTTTTAGTTCCTAGCATCAAACTTCCTATTAATACAAATATAAGCTCCAAGACATTAACCCAATCCCGGTTAGATAAAAATCGATTATATATTAAAGCCAATCCTAACAAATAAAAAGCACTTGCATCATTTGCAAGATAAAAAACTCCATCGTAGCCAAATCGATTTATGTATGATGCAAATAGACTGACATTAAAAACATATCCAGTTATAATAAGTATGGTGTTAACAAAAAGAACAACCCTAAACCCATTCAGACTATTTTTTAACTGCTTAGACGATAGTATTGAGAAAAAAATCATCCATAAAAATGGATAAGTATATCTGGCCATAGTCTTTACAAAAACATAGAGTTCTTTTGCATCTACGCTTTGAATGTAAGTATACCAACCAATTAATCCCAATACACAAATAAACAAAAGGCTTAACAATAACCGTTTATTGGAATTAAAATTAAGACCAGCTAACCATAACAACCCAATAAATATAAACATCTTGCAATAAACAATTATTGAATTACCAGGATCTTTATCTACACCAATAAACAATAACAATTTGACTAAAAATTCCAAAAAGAAATGCAGCACAATAATAACAAAACCAAGGTATTTATTAGAATTATTTACCACCATTAACCTTTAATAGTTCATTAACTAATACTTTTGAAGATTTATGCCATGAATATCTATTTACATTTAAATAGCCTTTTTCAATTAATCTAATTCTTTCTTTTGGGGGTAAAAAAAAGAGCCTTATAATAGATTCAGCCATATCTTTTGAATCATTTGGATTACAATATTTTGCTGAGTTACCAAAATTTTCTTTGAATACAGGTATATCAGAAATTAAAATCGGAACTCCCATGGCCTGAGCCTCTAAAGGTGGAATACCAAAACCTTCATATAATGAAGGATATATAAATGCTCTAGCTTTCCTATATAATTCATTCAGTTCTTCATCACTAACATAACCTAATATTTCAATTTTTTGATTTCTTATTGAATTATTTGATTTTGAAAAACTTTTGTTTCCACACCCAACAACTTTTAATTTAACCGACTCAGGTACGTAGTCCATCGCCTCCATTAATTTCAGTAAATTTTTTCTAGGATCTAATGACCCTACAAATAAGATATAATCACCCTCTCCTTCTCTTTTTTCTTTAAAAAAACTATCAGAAACAGAATTACTAATAACTGTTACTTTATCCTCTTTAATAAAAAGCTTTCTACATAATTCTTTTTTCGAAAATTCACTAACAGTTAATAAATGTCTTGAAACAGATGCTACTTTGGGGATCAAAAATCTATAATACCAGTAAAACTTTCTGGAAAACCATTTGGGATTTTCTAAAAAAGCTAAATCATGTATTGTTGACACAGAGTTTTTATAAAACAAAGGAGCTGAATTACATAAATTAAGCAATAATGGATTTCCCTTCTTCTTTAAATATATAGGTAAATCAATTTGCTCCCAAAGGTGACCTGTTTTATTGCCTATTAATTCGACATCAAAAAACTTAACAAAGTCTTGATTTACGATATTTTTGGGCCCAACCCACTTTAAATCTATATCCGTCTCCTTTAAGCACTTTGACAACTCAATTGCAAATCGCTGAACGCCTGTAATTTTTTGAGTTAAAAATCTAGCATTAATTATTATCATATACACTATTTTTGCCATCTATTTTTATATTTCTACACATGAGAAACATGAAAAATGATGAATAACTAAGAAAAAATACAGATAACCATAAATCAGATCTTCCAATAATTGAAAAGTATCCAATAGCTATAATCAATAATTCAGGAAGACCATTTTTAGCGATAAAAAATATTAGGTTATAACAAAAAAAGAACACTATAATAAAAACTAAATATCCATATTTCCCAAAATTTAAAATCGCTTCGCCAAGGGGATGCGCACCAATTCCTAATGGTATATATGAAAGCGAATCTAGTAATGATGAACCTAATCCTTTATATTCATTTATCCTCAAAAAGGAAGGAAACATGGCATTTACTCCATTAAATAAATTTGATTTTTCCAAAACCAATGAAGTATCATAATCGTTAATTAAATGTTCTGCAATAAACTGTACGTACTTGAGGAAAAATATATTCATGAAAAACAACTATTAACCTTTCAAAATCAACAATCCCCTCTCTAAAAAAGCCAAGACTTAACAACAAAAAAGACCCCATTATCAATCCCCATTTGTGTTGTTTAATATTAATAATCCCCAAACCAACTATACTAACACAAAAGATAAAAAGTTCTTTTCTAGCACCAGATAATATATACATAAACCAAAAAAAGCAGACTACTATTACATTCACCTTTTTCATTAAAACACTATGTTCACTGTAGGCATTATAGGCTAATATATATATACTAACAGGTATTAATAAAATTTGAAAATACTGATTTCCCACAAAAAAAATCGCACCGCCTTCTTTTCGCATATTCTCAAAATATGTTGAAAGACCAATGCTACTTATTACATATAATGTATATATGCCTAATCCAACTAAAATAATTCTAGCAAAAAACAATTTTATTTTTCCATGAGATAAACTTATATTTTCTTTAAATCGATTAATTATAATCGATTGTTTCCTCAAGTTACTTGATAATTCAAGCAATAATGCAATTATTAATATTACTAAAAAACTATTTCTTAAACTGTCTTCAATATCAGAGGGACTAATATTAAAATAGGTAAACTCAATGGAAGTGGGATAAATATTAAATAAGAAATATAAAGATAGAAAAAATAAGGTGAGATTATCAACAAAATCACGTTGTCGATAAATGGATAAACCAAACCTACAAAATATAAATATAAACCAAGCAGTAATAGTAATTACCAAAGGGACTACATTAAAATACACAAAGATTAAAGCAGAAAAAATCACCAATAAGGTCTTAATTCTACTAAGCTTTACTCTCATAGAAAAATCCTTTTATACGGCCAAGAAAAGAACCTATATAATACATAACCTTATCTATCCGTAGCAATATTAAACTTAGAAAACAACCACCAATTGGTCTTACCAAATATTTAATAATTGTAGCATAATTAAATTTATAACATTTCAATAAATACCCAAATCCCACACCATACTGTTTTGCTTTTTTATACAATTCCATTGCGCCACCTTTTACAAACTCAGAAGGATGTCCTAATATGATGTCAGGCGTATATAACAACTTATATCCCTTACTTAGCATTTGTAACACATAATCTGTTTCCTCCCCTGATTTATAAACAGTATTACTTCCAACTCCAAGTTGCTCATTAAATTTAAACTCCTCACAATATCTAACAAAAATTGTAATTGAAACTGCAACTTTAAATACGTTATCTTTTTCAACTAACATTTCTTCCATTGGAAATTTTCCAACACTTTCTTCTCCTTGTTCATTTTGACAGCGACCTGTAAATCCCCAATATTGTGAAGTCTCATGAAACAATCTTTCTACATTTAACAATAAATCTTTGGGATACCAACAATCATCATCAGGAAAAGCTATTACATCGCCTTGAATATGTTCTAGACCCACATTTCTAGCATTTGAAAGTCCTTTGGGTTCAATTTTAATATGCTTAATATCCAAAAATGTAATATAGTGTTCAACTACTACACTTAATCTACTGTCTTTATTTTGATCAACTAAAATAACTTCAAATTCTTTATAGGATTGCTCTAACAAGCTATCAAAAAAGCGATATAGCTCATCTACACGATTTATTGTTGCGAGGATTAGTGAAAATTTCATATTATAATAATTGCGGATATCTCGGTTTAATTAGATTATTAAAAAACACTCTTAAAGTATATTTATATCCAAAACCTACATTCCATACATTCCGATTAAAAATGAGTCCATAATTATTCTTCAAGTTTATAGGTTGTGAAATTAAGAAAGTAAACAATAACAATTTAATCTGTTGCTTTACTCGACTATCATTATTATTATCAACAATTTGTCTTGATATTAATCTAAACTTTGTAAAGCTAAACTCCCTATTCAAACAAAAATCATTTACAAAGTTATCTAACTCCTTATTATTAAAGTAGTCATGAATGATCCTTTTTCTTAAATTTATTGCATTTACTTTCTGTGTATTATTATCTTTTACACTTATTTGTTTTTCCGAAAGACGATAATTTAAAAGTACTTTAGGAATATTTGTTATTTTCCCATACTTGCACAATGTATACCAAAAATAATAATCTTGAGATGACGTTATTGATTCATCATATCTAAGATTATGTTCTTTTATTGATTCCATTCTCATCATTACACTAGGATGCGCCATTGGACTACCTATAATTAAATAATCCTTTGTCTCTTCTGTTGTAATTCTGTAATCCTTATTAATTTTATTTTTAACTCCCAAAAATCTTATATAACTACCACATACAATAACATCAGGATTTCTTTCCATAAAATTTAATTGCGTCAATAACCTGTCTTTCTCAGCAACATCATCTGCATCCATTCTTGCAATATAATCACCTTTTGCAATTTCAATACCTTTATTGAGAGATTTTGTTAATCCTATATTAGACTCATTTTTTATGATTTTAATTCTTGAATCTGAAAGACTATATCTAATTAAAAGATTTTTATTTTCTTCTCTAGCAGGATTATCATTTATGATAATGAATTCAAAGTATTTATATGACTGTTTTAAAATTGATTTTATGGACAAATCAATCCACTCTATTGGTTCATTATAAATTGACATTATAATTGATATTCTCATATACTTAAAATAATTTCAATTTATTTCCGTAATACAAATCAAATTCTTCAGGCTCAAATTTTCCCTTTCCACTATCATGATGAAAAGTTATCTCACCAAAATAAATTTTCTTATTTACGCAATACAAATCAATTCTAACATATTTAAATGCCAAAGATAATTTTTCGGCTATTGTTATCATTTCTGAAAGTTTTGAAGGAGGGGCAACTTTGTTTTTATAATTATCTACTTTAGTTTGATTACCATAAGGAGTTCCCCATGTAAAAGGTAATAATTCCCAATCCGTATTGTAATAGTTTCTTTTATGATTTTCATATCGATCGAAGTCAACTTCTATAACTTCAACTTTACCATGGAAACAATGAAATTTATAATCTCTAGGTATTTTTCCATCCAAATCTAAAATCAACTTTTCTACGATAATATATGGTCTAATATTCTTATATTGCCATTCTTTAGAATGGTAATAATAGTTTGTATTTAACTTTTTCCTAAAATGCTTTTGAACCTTTTCTTTATCAAAATCATCAATATGTCGAATAACAATTCCTCCTCCGCTATCATGATTCGTCTTAATAATACATGGAAATTCTTTTAGCACATCACATTTCAACTCACTAGGACATTCAGTATGGAACAATAACGGAATTAGGAAATCTTCACCTATTTTTTCTTTCACATAACCTCTCACTGTAAATTTATCCGCACAGATAGTATGCAATCTTGTTCTATCATAAAGTTTTAACCAGCATATTTTCTCATTTAGCGTTTTAGGATCTTTTAAATTCAAACTCTTACCTAGAGCATTTTTATATTCTTTTTTAACAAATATCCTATCACTTAATACCCGGCAACTAATATAGCTATTGATTTTTCTTAAAAATTGTAACATTCTATTATTGATAAATGTTTTTAGAAATACTGGCATAATAAATCACTTTCAAAACTAAAGTATTTTTTTAATCACTTTTGCAGGAACACCACCTACAATTACATCATTTTCTACGCATTTTGTAACTACACTACCTGCAGCTACAACAACATTACTTCCAATTTTTACATTAGGTAATATTATTGCACCAGCACCTACTTGAACATTACACCCAATTTCTATAGGTCCACCTATATGCTTTTTTCTCATCGGCTTTTCCATATAATCTAAAGTCAATGTAATTAATTTAGCACCTTGGGATATTGCTACATCATTTCCTATAATAATTGGATATGAAGCATTAATATACACTTGGCCGTTGAGAGCTACGTTAGATCCTAGCTTAACATTCTCACTTCTAACAATCTGTATGCCGAAACCATAAATCCTTAATCCAAGTCCTCTTGCATTCAATAAGAAAACCAAGTATTTTATATATACTTTGTTGAAAAAGAAATATTCTAAAGCTTTATATATTTTAAATAATACAAACCTCATACATAATACTTATAAATACTCTTTTATTATTGCGTAATTAAGCTGTTCCATTTTCACATCATTTGCATCTTGATGCTTTACTATAAAAACATAAGTTAAAATTTCACCAAGATAACCTAGAACACGATTATATGCATACCCCTCATTTTGATTTAATCTGCGATGGATTTCAAGGACACTAAAAATAAAGCTACAATACTCATTGAACAGCTCTTTTTTCATAATTGTCATATTACAATATGACAATTTCCTTCCGTTCATTACTTTCCTATAAGCCTGCTGAAAATTAGGAAAGGATTCTATTATAATATCTGATAATTGATTAACATAATACTTTCCTATAATCCTAAAATGATCATCAATCGATCTATTAACCCATTTAATAGGTTTCATATAGAACAGTTCAATCTTTCTACTTTTTATAGATTCAGTAAGCTGTTTTTCCAAAATTGCTAATTCTGTACAATAATCCTTAAAACTAACAATCCTACTTTCATCCGTCATAAACTTATTAATAGGAAACAAGGCTCTAATTACAAAACCTAGTTTTAAAAATATCTGATTTCTAATATATTTTTTTAATCCCACACCTTTTATCGAAAAATATCTACGATAATGGCACAACCCAATATATTCACTATCTTTTAAGTTCTTCCAGGCCCAGTATATAGCCGACATCTCACAATAATATTTATTAAACTCAGAAATATTATCACCGGTATTATCACCTTGGATATGTAAATCCTCACTTGCAAGTGCTTTTCCGACCTGAATTGGCAATAGAATATCACTAGTTGGGAACTCTACTTTTTTATGTGAAGCTACTAGTATGGTTATCTTTTCCATTATTTAACTATTAAACTTATTATCAAAAAAACTCAATACTTCATCTACTACCTGATCCATATTATAGTATTTATAAGTACCCAATCTACCGCCAAATATTACATTAGGAATATTATTTCCAAGATTAGAGTATTCACTATACTTTTTATTATTAATTAAATCATTGATAGGATAGTATGGTTCATCTCCAACTTTCCAATCTGAAGGATATTCCTTGGTAATAACCGTACCAGCTTGTTGCCCAAATTCAAAATGCTTATGTTCTATGATTCTTGTGTATGGAACTTCTGATTCCGTATAATTAATCACAGCATTGCCCTGATAATTATCAACCTCTTTTAGAAGCTCTTGTTCAAACCTTAAACTTCTATACTCCAATGGTCCAAACTTATATTCAAAAAACTGATCTATTGGCCCTGTATAAACAATCTTCTCTGCCAATTGCTCCAATTCATTCCTCTCTGTAAAATAATCCGTATTAAGCTTTACCTCAACTCCTTCCAACAGCTTTTCAAATAATGAAGTATACCCACCTACAACTACCCCCTGATAAGGATCATTAAAATAATTATTGTCAAAAGTAAAACGAAATGGTAATCGCTTAATAATAAAAGCAGGAATATCAATTGCAGATCGTCCCCATTGTTTCTCTGAATATCCTTTAATTAGTTTCTCATAAATATCCCTTCCTCCCAAAACCAAAGCTTGCTCTTCTAAATTTTTTGGCTCTTTAATATGACTAAATTCAGACTTTTGCTCTTCTATTTTTTCCTTTGCCTCTAACGGAGTTGTAACTCCCCATAATTGGTAAAAAGTATTCATATTAAACGGTAGATTATATAATTTACCATTAAAGTTTGCAACTGGAGAATTTATGTAATGATTAAATCTTACATAAGAATTTAAATAATTCCAGACCTTTTCTTTACTAGTATGAAAAATGTGGGCTCCATATTTATGTACATTGATTCCATTTATATTTTGAGTATAACAATTACCTCCTATATGATTTCTTTTATCAACAACAAGACATCTATAACCTCTTTTTCTTGATTCGTTAGCAAAAATAGAACCATACAAACCTGCTCCAACAATTAAGTAGTCATATTTTACCATAATAATCTCTTTTTATAACATATAAAAAACATTAAACCCATCACCCAAAATTCAGTAGCTACTGCTATAAATGTAAATCCAATCAAATTTAGGTAGTTCAAAAAATAAAAAAATACACATAATACTCCAAAAAATAAACCTGAGCTTAAAACTATCTGTGTAAAATTCTTTTTATAACCGAATACAATGAGCCGTGAACTTCCTAAAAATTGGCTAATAGCAACAGGTATAGCAGAAATTGATAGACCTCGCATTACCCATATTGCCTCATGCATACTTTCTCCACCTATAACATTTACTATAAATCCACTAAAAACATAAACTAAACTTACAAGCAGAAGGGTTATAACGAAACCAACAATCAAGAACCTATTTATCAACTTTATATTTTTTGCTCTAACAATTGAAGGAAAGCTAGCTTGACCTAACATACTAACTGGAATCTTAAGCAAACGCAAAATCTTTTCTCCTAAATCATAATATGCAAGATCTCCCATGCCGAGAAAAGTACCAACTAAAACACGATTGGCATTAACATAAACCTGAACTGATGCTACTGAGATAAAAAGAGGTATACTTTCTAAAAAATAATATTTTATTTCTTTTTTTCTTTGTAATGAAAACTTAATCTTGTGTAAATACCTGATAACATAAATTGAGGCTATTCCACCTAAAAATGCTCCTGCTGTATTGAACGCAGGAACTAAGAGATAATCTGATTTACTTTTTACACCTATAAATATTAAAACAGTAAAGAGACTTTTTGAAGCTACATTAATAATGGTAATATAACGCATCTTTTCACGTCCTTGAAAATACCATTGAGCAAACAAAAATTCATTAATTGTAATTCCAAAAGTTAATATATATAAATCCCAATCAGCCTTGATAGATGGAATAAACATTATTAATAACATTAATATTAACAATGCTACTATCCAAAGTATAGCTTTAATAATCAATACAGAAGAAACAACCTCTCCTAATTTTTTATAATTTTCTCTATATTGAGCAACATCTTTGGTGGCAGATATATTAAACCCGAAATTAATAATTATCGATAAATATGTAATTATTGCCTGAGCAAAGACAATCTTACCATATATATTAGCACCTAATACTCGTATTAAATAAGGGTATGTCACTAAAGGTAGCAACATATTAAATATTTGTAATATAGACAAATACGAAAAATTAGCAGCAATACTTTTATTCGCCTGTATAGACTTCTTATATTTTTTCAACACTCGAAAAATATTTAAACCAATTAATAAACTTTTAAACCTCAATATCAAAAGATGTACTTGATCTATAATCACATACAATTTCTAATCATGAGATTGAAGCAAAAATTTGTTTTACAACATATGCCAGTATTGGATACATTTCTTTCTTAGCTTCTTTCCCCAATGACTTCTCAATACAAGTTATAAAATCAAATAATTTAACTGGTTTAGAATTGATACAAATGACTACAGGTATGCACCATTAATTCATCACTCTTTTTAGTAGTAGCATATAAACTAACTGGATAGCAAACTCTATCCTCCTCTGAAAAAGGTATCTTACTATTGTTCCCATATACAGAAGAACTTGAGGCATTAACTAAGTAGTGGATATTATGATGTCGACAACATTGCTAAATATTAACAAAGCCTACTAAATTAGATTGTACTTACTTATGTGGATTTTTAATGGATTAACGGACTCCTGATTGGGCTTCAAGATGAATTTTCCTATAAAAAAAAGTCTTTCAAACTCTTCTATACAGATTATATCAAGTGTAACAAATTCAAAATATAAAAATTTATAACTCAACATGATTTTTTTAAGTATCATTCTTTCACAATGCAATCATAATTCTTTTATCCTATAATTTAACAATATCAATTAAAGATATAATTTCTTTATTATTTTCGTCCAAATTAACTTTCCAAATATCCAACTGAGTCCAATAACACAACCTAAAAACACACTTAAAACCAAAATAACTTTCTTATTAGGTGCACTTTTCTCAAACGGTACTTTAGCCGGTTCTAACACAGTAAAAACAGGAGTTTCCTCCTTTACCGCAATCTTTGCTTGCTCCAACTGTTGGGCTAATCCCTTATAAACTGATGTCACTATATCATATTCATCACTTAATTTCTGTAGCTCAGGATTGATTCTCTCTGATATTACATTACGATGAGAATCCTTATAACCAAAAAAAGCCTTTTGAACCAACTCATACTCTTTCTTCTTCTCAGTATATCTTTCACGAACAAAATCCAAATTTTCTCTTGCCTGTTTCGTTTTATACTCTATTATATAATTCTGTAACAATTGAACAGCTTCATTCACAAACTGAGCAGCCAAAATCGGTTCTTCCATTTCAACCAAAATATTTACCAAACCGGTTTTATTATCAACATCAATATGTAAAAGTTCAAACACGAAACCCAGAGCCTTAAATTCTTCTTTACTGACATTTATTACTCCTAAATCGGACAATGATTCATGGTTCAAATTCCCTGAATCTGAAAAAACAGCATCTTTTATCGTCCATGGCAATCTAACGGTGTATTTTGCAATCTGAGCTCCTATAGAAGGAACTGTATCTGCATTTACATAATCATAAATTGAAATTGGCTCATCGTACTCCTCAAAATGAAATTTCTCATGAATAAATTCTTTCAAAAAAGGATAGCTATTTACAATTTGGGGATATATTTCAGGTGGAATTCCTTCTGATTGCCCCATCATAGAACTTAGGTTAATTCCTGCCATACTTGCCAATGAGCTTAAGTTCCCCATACTATTACCAGACTTCTCTGATGATGGCAATAATGTTGCTGATGCTGTATACTTAGCAGGGCTCAAAAAAGCTATTAACAAACCAATAAAAACACAAACTCCAATAGAATAATATATTGTTTTACGTCCATCCCATACCGTTTTAATGAGAGCAATCAAATCTATTTCATCATCTTTGATAATGGCTGCCTTCCCCCGGCCCCCTCCATAGGAGGGGGAGTGTGAAACTCGACTTTGATCTTCTGATGTTTTTTGGTTGGTTATGTTGTTGTTTTCTTTATTCATTTGTTACGAATTTTGCGAATGAACGCTAATAATGCGAATTTTTACAAATTATATTTTTTAATAATTCCAACAATATTCATATAAACTTCTTCTAAAGCAGGGATGCTTTTATAAAATACATTTAACTTTTCTTCTTGTGTCATAACAAAATACCCTCTTTCAATGCTGTTTTATATACAGAATCCAATTCCTGACCGGCATCAATCAAAACATCCACTTTTTGCTCCCCTATATAACTTTTCAGTTTAACCAGAAAATCAATTTTTGCTTCCACTACACTACCTTTAATATCTTTCTTTTGAATCAATAAATCAATATCCCCACCTTTCTTCTGATCATTAGTCCTGGAGCCAAAAAGATACACTTTAGCATCCTCACCAAAAACCTCAGTACAAGCCTTTTTGATACTATTCATTTCAAAGTGCTCAAGGCGCATAATATACTTAATTTATGAATTGATATTCGTTAGTTAAACTTATGCCACACAGCTACTTTGTAATATTTACTATAGAAACTATAGATAGTGACAGCGAAGCCAAAGCACTACCAATACCTATCCAGGCCTGAGGAGTCATCCCTGCTCTTTCAGGTTTTTTTGGTATAATAATTTCAGATCCGGGAGTTACTTTAGGATAATTTCTAAAAAACAGAAACCCTTTAGTCGCATTAGAAGATCCGTTGGCTTGCAGCACATAAGTTTTACCTTTCTTGGCATTTAAGGCAAACCCCCCACTTTGATTGATATATTGTTTTACATTATAAGTTCTTTCAAAAACGGTAGAACTAGGATTTAACACCTCACCGGAAACTTTAACGGTTTGCAGAACTGATGGGATAGTTAAGAAATCACCATCGCGCATATATATATCATCTTTAGAACCGGGACTTTCAATAATCTTCTCCAACTGAACACTTACTGTTTCAAAATCCAATTCAGAAAATCTTATTGTTGAATCCATTTCCATTAATTCTTCACGCTTGGCCTTTTCCTGTTCTGTTAATTTTATTTTTCTTGTTAACGAAGCCCCCTCCGGATATGCGTTATCACTCAATCCCCCGGCTCTTGATATAAGATCAGATATTCTTTCTTTATCGGAGGTCAGGTTATAGATTCCGCCATACATAATTTCTCCGGCAATGGTCACTGCACCAGAAGAAATAGCTCCAGGCATAAAACGCACAGCAATAACATCAGAAGGTTTCAATACAAAAGAATTGGCTTCAACATCCAATTTTAAATCACGAGATACCTTAAAATAAAATAACTCCGAGTTTTTATCCGTACTTTTATCTGCTATATCATAAGATAACTTTCTACGTAATTCAATAGTTGATTCAGAAGCTGTTTCCTTAAGTCCACCTGCCATAAAAACAAGATCTGCGATAGTCAGATTTTCCGCATAAGGATAAACTCCCATATTCTGAACTTCACCCCAGATGGCCACTGTTTTATCCTCGTGAATTTCATTGATCGATTTAATAGATATCTGATCATTAGGCTTTAATACGATATTAGTTTTACCTGAAATAACTTCATTAAGGTCAAAAGAAATATTTTCAGGCGTATAGTCATCCTTTAAGCGAGTAATTAAGCCCCTGTTTAAAAATGCATTTTCGATTAAGCCATCAGCTTTATCAATCAATTGTTTTAATGTTAATCCTTCCGTATATTCAAAATCACCGGGATTAAAAACAGCACCATCAATACTCACAATATTTTGATAACGATCAAGTATTTTTCCAACAAACAAACTATCGCCTGAAGCCAGCATCACATCAGACCTGTTTATATCGTTTACCTCAGTAAAAGTTTTTTGCCTTCCGTTATTTCTATATAATTTAACACCAGAACGATAGGCATTCTCTGTAAATCCACCGGCATACTTTATCATATCCTGTACTGATTCATTTTCTTTAGCCTCAAAAATACCGGTTCTCTTAAATTCTCCACCCACTTTAACCCTGTTTAAATAAGGGGGAATTAAAACCACATCATTATCCATCAGAGGAGCGTTGACTAAAGAATTACCATTAATGATGTAATCATAAACATCGAGGCTTGCGATAATCTTACCGTTCCTGATTAATCTAACATCCCTGAAACTTCCTTGCTTATTAGGTCCTCCTGATAAATACAGAACATTAAACAAGGTAGCTGTACCCGGAATTGTATACGTACCGGGAGCAAATACTTCACCCAACACATTGACACGAATAGCCTTTATTTGTCCTAAGGATACGGAAGCAAAAGTTCTGGGATTACTACTGCTTAAATCTGAATATATAGTAGATAATTTACTCTTAATTTTTCCTTCGGCAGCACTTAACGTTAAACCACTAAGATAAACAGGACCTACCAGGGGAATATTAATTTCTCCATTGGTATTTACAGCTAATGAATACGACTGTTGTGAAGCTCCCCAGACATCAATATTTATTTCATCACCTGCACCGATAACATAACTTTTAGAAACAGGAATATTAACACTGGGTTCAAAGGAAAGGTTGGTATTATTAAAAAATGAAAAACCGAATATTTTTTCATTTATCATTGTACTATCTAAAACTGATTTTGGTGACAGCTCGGTGAATGAAGCTGCATTTTCCCCGCTCAAACTATTCTCTTGCTGATAATTTGCTAGTCCCCCACTTTGCTGAACTTCCTTTATTCTTTTTTGCAAAAGTGAAATCTGGCTATTCGACATACCTCTTAAACGAGCCATATTAATGGCTTCATTTTCACTCAAACCTCTTTTTTCCATTTCGGCAATGATCTTCAGGATCTGATCATCACTTAATGCACTTACATCAACTTTGGAGGCATCAGTACTTTGAGCCTTTAGTAAAGGTGTTGAAATAATAAGAAATCCAATTAGTAAAACTAAAATTTTATTCATCATTTTCATCAAATTTTGGGTACGCTTCGCTTCCTGAGTCACATTGTATGGATCAGTAAGTCAGTCTAACTACCTATATATCCGTTAATACAACGAATAACATTATATTTTAGCGCCTTTTTAATTCAAAAACGGCATGCAAAGGTCATACTTTTAAATGCAATATCAAAATTCAAAGCAATTGAACTCTAATATTTCACTTATAGTCACTATAATTTAATTATTTAAAATATTTACGGTGAAAAATTAAAATAATGGCAATCCCTATAGTTATAGCAGAATCAGCTATATTAAAAACAGGGCGAAAGAATACAAAATGTTCCCCACCCCATTTAGGAATCCAGGATGGAAAATTTCCCTCTATGATAGGAAAGTAAAACATATCGACTACTTTACCATGAAGAAATGAAGAGTAACCGCCATCGGCAGGAAATAGCGTAGCAACATGAGGATAGCTATCATTGAATATCATTCCATAAAAAGCACTGTCAATGATATTACCGATAGCTCCTGCCAAAACTAATGAAATACTAAATATCAAGCCGTAAGGTACATCTTTTTTCGAAAGCTGTTTGAGGTAATAGGCAATACCTGCAACGGCAACAATTCGGAACACACTCAAAATAATCTTACCAAACTTACCGGCAAGTTCCATCCCAAAAGCCATCCCATTATTTTCAATAAAATGGATGATAAACCAATCTCCAATAATTTTATACTCTTGTCCTAACATCATATGAGTCTTTACCCATATTTTTAAAGCCTGGTCGGCCATTAGAACCAATAAAACAATAACAAATGGTTTTTTTAGGAATGAATGCATTATGGAATCTTTTTTATTATAATTTATTTTGAATAGCAAATATAAACTATAACACTATGCTGGGTTATATTAAAATATTAAGATATTAATCTTTGATTAAAACACATAAAAACTCCTCATTAAGATATGAGGAGCAAAATAAAGTTATTTACTTTTGATTTCTTTTGGCATCAATACTTAAGGTAGCATGAGGCACGGCTCTAAGACGTTCCTTAGAGATTAACTTTCCTGTTTCTCTGCAAATACCATAAGTCTTATTCTCTATACGAATCAATGCAGCTTGTAAATGCTGAATAAATTTCAACTGACGTTGAGCTAATTTGCCTGCTTCTTCTTTCGAAAGCACTGCTGCTCCTTCTTCTAATACCTTAAACGTTGGAGATGTATCCTGTGTATCATTACCATCGCCACTAGTAATCGTATTTCGGAGTAATTCGTAATCCTTTTTTGCTGTATCAAGTTTTCCCAGAATAATCTGTTTAAACTCCTGCAACTCTTCATCGGAATATCTAGTTTTCTCTGCCATAACAGTTAAATTTGAGTTTCACACTATGCTTTTTTACTCACACAGATGTAGGTCTCGATATCAGTATCAATTTCTACGAGTTTTCCTTTGGTTTCGTTACATGAATCTACAAGATTTATTTCCTCTGCCAAAGTTTGCGTTGCAATATAGTCTTTAAAATTGAGTACAGACTCATTTATTGCTTCATTTTTCTGTATTTCAAGTACAATTTTATCAGTAACATCAAATCCTGAATCTTTTCTTAGATTCTGAATTCTGTTTACAAACTCCCTGGCAATCCCTTCTTGTTTTAGATCTTCTGTCACATTGATATCTAAAGCAACTGTCAACTTACCTTCACTGGCTACTAACCAACCCGGGATATCTTCTGACATGATTTCCACATCTTCTATGGATAATTCAACACTTTGATCTGCTATCGTAGCATTGATTTTTCCTTCTTTTTCAATGGTAGCTATATCTTCCTGGTTCATCTGGTTGACAAATGCGGCAATTTGCTTCATCATTTTACCATATTTTGGACCTAAAGCCTTAAAGTTTGGCTTGATCTTTTTGACCAACACACCTGTAGTATCAGTCAAAAACTCAATTTCCTTCACATTTACTTCAGAAAGCACCAAATCTTTAATTTTTTCAACCTGATCATGAAAATCCCCATCCAAAATAGGAATCATTATCTTTTGCAATGGTTGTCTTACTTTAAGACTTTCTTTACGTCGTAAAGCCAACACCATCGAAGATATATCCTGCGCATATAACATCCTCTGCTCTAAAGCCTTGTCAATTTTTGACTCATCTGCTTTAGGGAACATGGTTAAATGCACTGATTCTGCATCATTATTATTTGATACAGCAACTAAATCTTTAAACAATTGATCCATATAGAATGGCGCAATTGGTGCAGATAAAATTGCTACAGTCTCTAAACAGGTATATAGTGTTTGGTACGCAGAAAGCTTATCTTTTGAAAATTCACCACCCCAGAAACGCTTACGATTTAAACGCACATACCAGTTACTTAAATTCTCGGTAACAAAATTCTGAATAGCTCTACCTGCTTTAGTAGGCTCATAAGATTCAAAACTTTCAGTTACATCCTTAATTAAGGTATTCAATAATGAGATGACCCAACGATCAATCTCCGGTCTTTCTTCAATGGCAACCTGATCTTCCTGACCGGTAAAACCATCGATATTTGCATATAGAGAAAAGAATGAATAAGTATTGTAAAGTGTTCCAAAGAACTTACGTTTTACCTCATCAATTCCATTTTCGTCAAATTTAAGGTTATCCCAAGGCTGAGCATTGGTAATCATATACCAACGTAAGGGGTCTGAACCAAATTTTTCAATGGTTTCAAATGGATCAACAGCATTACCCAAACGCTTCGACATTTTATTACCGTTCTTATCCAGCACTAAACCATTCGAGATAATATTCTTAAAGGCTACAGAATCAAAAAGCATCGTTCCAAGCGCATGAAGCGTAAAGAACCACCCACGAGTCTGATCAACACCCTCAGCAATAAAGTCTGCTGGGAATATTAAAGCCCCCCTCGATCCCCCCAAATTGGGGGAAGCTTGAAGCTCATTATGGATCTGCTCCAAAACTACTTCAAGGTCTCCTATAACCTGTTCATTCGTAAACCTTATAATTTTATATCCTAATTCATTAAGAATATTAGTTCTTAGCTCATCAGCTTCTTTAATTTCAGGTTTATTGTGGTACCCTCCATCAACTTCAACAACAAGATTTTTACTCAAACAAACAAAATCAACAATAAACTCATCGATTACATGCTGACGTCTGAATTTAAATCCCTCTAACTTTTTACCTCTTAATGCTTCCCATAATAACTGTTCAGCTTCTGTCTGATTTTTCCTTTTCTCCTCTGCCAATTCTTTTAAAACATCATACATCGAATTCCTCGCAGTCTGATATTTTGCAGAAACACTTCCTTCCCCTTGGGGGAAGATAGATGGGGCTATTCCTTCCCCTTGGGGGAAGATAGATGGGGCTGACGTCTCAAATGGATAATGCATTTGTGCATAAGGCATCGCTCCTGAATCAAACCAAACATCTATTAAGTCAGGCTCACGGAACATTTTCTCACCATCTTCACTAATCAATACAATATCATCCACATAAGGACGGTGAAGATCAACCTTATCATAATTTTCTTTTGAATAATCTCCTGCAACAAAACCTTCATATGGATTTTTATCCATCACTCCGGCAGCAATTGCTTTTTCTATTTCTGCAACTAATTCTTCAACAGACCCAATACACTTCTCAACTTTACCATCTTCTGTTCTCCATATAGGAAGAGGTGTTCCCCAGTAGCGAGAGCGGGAAAGATTCCAGTCTACCAAATTCTCTAACCACTTTCCAAAACGACCTGTTCCTGTTGATTCAGGCTTCCAGTTGATGGTTTTATTTAATTCCATCATGCGGTCTTTCACTGCAGTGGTTTTAATAAACCAAGAATCCAAAGGATAATACAATACAGGCTTATCTGTCCTCCAACAGTGAGGATAGTTGTGCGTATGCTTTTCTACTTTAAAAGCTTTATTCTCTAATTTCAGCATTACTGAGATATCCACATCCAAAGAGGCATCTTTTTCAGTAAGCTTGTCATCATAATCATTCTTGACATATCTACCTGCAAATTCCATATAGGCATCCAGGTTAACAAACTCCTTAACAAAAGCAGGATCTAAATCTTTAATTAAAAAGTACTTCCCTGTTTTGTCAACCATTGGGTTTTGCTTTCCGTCTTTATCAATTAAAATCAACGGGGCAATACCGGCAGCTTTAGCCACCCTGTCATCATCTGCACCAAAAGTAGGCGCAATATGCACAATACCTGTACCATCTTCTGTAGTTACGTAATCTCCTAAGATAACTTTAAAAGCATCGCCATCAGGCTTAATCCATGGAATCAATTGTTCATAACTAACCCCGGCTAAATCTGTGCCTTTAAATTCTTCCATTACTTCAAACGGAACTTTCTTATCTCCCGGCTGATAATCAGCAAAAGATAGCTCAGCATTTTTAGCATTAAAATAGGCTGAAACCAGATTTTTAGCTAAAATGACGACTTCCGGCTTTCCGGAATATGGATTAAATGTTTTAACTTTTTGGTATATTACCTGCGGACCAACAGCAAGAGCTGTATTTGAAGGCAATGTCCATGGTGTGGTTGTCCACGCTAAAAAGAACAACTCATCCTCAACCCCTTGATATAAAAATGATGACTTACCATCTTTTACTACCTTAAACTGAGCTGTACACGTAGTATCTTTAACATCGCGATAACAGCCTGGCTGATTTAACTCGTGAGTACTCAAACCTGTACCTGCGGCAGGCGAATATGGCTGAATGGTAAAACCTTTATATAAAAGACCTTTATTATATAATTCCTTTAAAAGATACCAAAGCGTCTCTATGTATTTATTATCATAGGTTATATAAGGATTTTCCATATCCACCCAATAACCCATTTTGTGTGTCAAATCTTTCCACTTACCGGTAAACTTCATTACATCCTTTCGACACGCAGCATTGTATTCTGCTACTGAAATCTTTTTACCGATATCTTCTTTAGTAATACCCAGTGATTTCTCAACACCAAGTTCTACCGGAAGTCCGTGTGTATCCCAACCGGCTTTTCTTTTCACCTCAAAACCTTGTTGTGTTTTATATCGACACACAATATCTTTTAATGAGCGCGAAATTACGTGGTGAATACCGGGCATCCCATTTGCTGAAGGTGGCCCTTCATAAAAAACAAAAGTTGGATTACCTTTTCTGGTTGTTACACTTTTTTCAAATGTCTGGTTAGCCTCCCACTCTTTCAACACATCTTTATTGACTTGCGAAAGATCTAACCCTTTGTATTCTTTGAACTTAGCACTCATTATATATATAAATCTTGTATCAATACAATTACAACTTACAATTCACCACAAATTCAAACTAAATGCTGAATTACAATAAGTTAAGATATACTTTCGTATACCTAACCTAAAAAAAGTGTACAAATATAATAGTTCAAAATTTGAATGCCAACAAAAAAGTACAAAAGAAAAGCCCTCTCTAACTCCTCCGATTCAAACTACAAAATTTACGAAGCAATAAATAGCCTTCAAGTTAGTTGTTAGTTAGATTATTAGGTCAGTAGGTCAGTAGGTTATTAACTGTCAGATGTAGGCGAAGAAAGTTCTTAGTTGCTAGTTCCTGGTTCTTAGTTCTTAGCTCCTAGGCATTATGCCATAGTATTTCAGGTTGCAACAATTTGCGCAGCAAATACCAATTCGTGATAATTAGCTGTCGAGTTGTTGATTTGATGAGTTGATTAGTGATTAAAGATTAGGGATTAAGGATGAATTGGCTGTCGAGTTGTTAATTCGTTGAGTTGATGAATCGTTAAGGGCGTTAGGCCATAATATTTCAGGTTGCTGATGCTGGTGCGAGTTTGTAACTCATACCTTTTCATTTACCCTATATTCACTTGTTTACTGCAGTCTTCAGTTGGCATCTTTTTAACTCCTTTTGCAAAAGAAAATACCAAGCTGTAAATCAGCTTCTCCCCCAATCGGGGGAGTTAGAGGGGGCTTGAATTGATTAGGCGTTAGGCCATAATATTTCAGGTTGCAACATTTGCGCAGCAAATAATCATTCGTGATAATTAGCTGTAATTAACAATGTAACTTGACATTATATGGTATTGTTGAACTCCTTCGTCGTTTCGTTGCAATTCGCATTCAAAATAATTCGTGATAATTTGCGTTAATTAGATGACAGTAAAAACATTGCAAAGCAATCCTAATTGGAGCAATTAGTGTAATTAATAATTATGTATTTGCTTTTTAAGGTATTATTGAACCATCGTTTAGCGGATCAACCCATTGTGAGGCAATAATAATTTGATGACTATTATGGCGTTATATCCTATCTAAAGATTTATACTTCTTGCTCAAGCCGCAATGGCTCCTACTTTTTGCTACAGTCAAAAAAGTAGGCAAAAAGTCCGCCGGCTGCACCTTGCGAACTCATAAAAACTACGTCATTTAGATTAAAATCGCTGAACTTGCCCTTCGTTCCTACGGGCTTCAAACAGCACCGATTTTTTTAATCTAAATTTCCTTGTTTTATGGCTCACCAGCTGATGCCGGGGCTCCTGTGCTAAAGAGTTGTTCTATTATTAGCTCTTAGTTCCTTGTCAAAAGTTGAAAGTTCAGGTTTTCTGATGCATATATTCTAAAGAGTGGTACTATTATTAGGTCAATAGGTTAATAGGTCAATAGGTTATTAACTGACAAATGTAGGCGAAGAAAGTACTTAGTACTTAGTTCCTAGTTCCTAGCTCTTAGCCCATATTGTTTCAGGTTGAAACAATTAAGCGTGCTATAAATCATTTCTCCTCCTTCCAAAGGAGGAGTACCCGAAGTATGAGGGGGAGGTGGTTTAAAACTCAACATACAATTTTTTTTTCTCGATTCTTACACAAAGTTCTAATTTATTTCAGATCATCAGCCCAAAAAATGTCTGAATAAGGTCTAAACCACCCCGCCAGATACTCGTGCCTCCTATCTGCCACCCCTCCTTAAAAAGGAGGGGAAATTTTGTCAGGGGGAAAATATTTTGTCTTTCGAGAGAAGGAATCTAAGTGTTGTAATACTGTTAAATTAAAATGTTTCTCTTCCAAAGGCAACAATTAAGCGTGCTGTAAATCAGTTCTCCCCTAATTGGGGGAGTTAGAGGGGGCTTGAATTGATTAGGCGTTAGGACATAGTATTTCAGGTTGCAACAATTTGCGCAGCAAATAATCATTCGTGAAATTCGTTATAATTAACAATGTAATTTAATATTATAAGGTATTGTTGAACTCCTTCGTCGTTTAGCTGTAATTCATATTTATTCGTTGTTAAAATAATTCGTGATAATTAGTGAAATTAGCGGATAAAATAATTCGTTTTAATTAGCGTTAATTCGTTGACAGAAAAACATTGCGCAGCAATAAATAATTTACTGACTATTATTAAGTTGTTAAATCGTCGAGTTGATTAATGATTAAAGATTAAGGATGAATTAGCTGTCGAGTTGTTAATTTGTCGAGTTGTTGAATTGTTGCATTGATTAAAGATTCGCTCGCAGAGTAAACAAAATTTCAGAATGAAAACCAAAATCCGTAAGGATTTGTCTTTGCGTCCTTAGCTTTAAGGAGTTTAAATCTTTATTTTAAAAGTTATTTCCGGTTTTGCGGGCTTTGCGAGAAAAATAGAAGTCAAAAGTTGAAAGTTGAAAGTCCAGTTTTTCTGCTGTATATATCCTCACGTGGGGCAACTATTATTAGCTCCTAGTTCTTAGGTCTTAGGCGTTAGGCCATAATATTTCAAGTTGCAAAATTTGCGTTCTGTATGACTTTCTTAATAGTGGTAACGACATTGAAGTATATATAAAGTATTATTCTCAACTTTATACACTAATCTATCAAAATGATTAATTCTTCTCGACCACCAACCAGTAAGGTTATTCTTTAAAGCTTCTGGTTTACCGGTGCCAACAACAGGTGTTCGTTGACATTCTTTTATAAGAATATTGATTCTTTTGAGTGTTTTTTTGTCTTTTGTTTGCCAATAAAGATAATCCTCCCAAGCTTCGGGCATCCAAACTATTTTCATCTCATTATAATTATTATTTCCAGAGGAATTCGATAGAACTCGTCTTTAATGCCTTTCCTATAGAGATTATTTTGTATGGTCGTTTCATAGAATTTAATCTTCAATTAATTCATGTTCTTCCCCTTTACCTTCGTTGTAGGACTTAAGCGCTGAGTTGATACGAACTGCATTATTAGGGCTGGTTAATAGGTGTAATGTTTCTTGCATTCCTTCATAATCAGACATTGACATAACCACAACATCTTCACCTTTTGATCGTTTAACAAATAAAGGTGCATGAGTTTTTAGAATTGAATCCAAATGACTCTTTAAGTTTTGTCTAAAATTTGAATAGGTTGTTATTTCCATTTCTTATTCATTTAATTTATATAACAAATATACAAATTAAAGTCTCATTGTACAATTGTTTGTACAATAATGTA
Organism: uncultured Saccharicrinis sp.; assembly: GCA_963677345.2. GTDB lineage: Bacteria > Bacteroidota > Bacteroidia > Bacteroidales > Marinilabiliaceae > Saccharicrinis. The sequence goes on along the minus strand of CAXXLC010000012.1, from coordinate 378,422 downwards.
AGATGTTATATTTTGAGATTGTTTAATAGTGGTATTATTCTTAGCTCGTAGTCAAAAGTCAAAAGTCGTGGTTTCCCACTGCATATATTTTTACGAGTGGTACTATTATTAGGTCAATAGGTTAATAGATCAATAGGTTAATAGATCAATAGGTCGTTAGGTTATTAACTTACAGATGTAGCAGAAGAAAGTACTTAGTTCCTAGTTCCTAGTTCCTAGCTCTTAGCCCATATAGTTTCAGGTTGCACCATTTGCGTAGCAAATACCAATTCGTTTTAATTAGCGTTAATTCGTTGACAGAAAAACATTGCGCAGCAATAAATAATTTACTGACTATTATTAAGTTGTTAAATCGTCGAGTTGATTAATGATTAAAGATTAAGGATGAATTAGCTGTCGAGTTGTTAATTTGTCGAGTTGTTGAATTGTTGCATTGATTAAAGATTCGCTCGCAGAGTAAACAAAATTTCAGAATGAAAACCAAAATCCGTAAGGATTTGTCTTTGCGTCCTTAGCTTTAAGGAGTTTAAATCTTTATTTTAAAAGTTATTTCCGGTTTTGCGGGCTTTGCGAGAAAAATAGAAGTCAAAAGTTGAAAGTTGAAAGTCCAGTTTTTCTGCTGTATATATCCTCACGTGGGGCAACTATTATTAGCTCCTAGTTCCTAGCTCCTAGCTCTTAGCCCTTAGCCCATATTGTTTCAGGTTGCAACATTTGCGCAGCAAATAACAATTCGTGAAATTAGCTGTAATTAACAATGTAACTTGACATTATATGGTATTGTTGTACTCCTTCGTCGTTTGGATACTATTCGCATTCATAATAATTCGTGATAATTTGCGTTAATTAGATGACAGTAAAAACATTGCAAAGCAATCCTAATTGGAGCAATTAGTGTAATTAATAATTATGTATTTGCTTTTTAAGGTATTATTGAACCATCGTTTAGCGGATCAACCCATTGTGAGGCAATAATAATTTGATGACTATTATGGCGTTATATCCTATCTAAAGATTTATACTTCTTGCTCAAGCCGCAATGGCTCCTACTTTTTGCTACAGTCAAAAAAGTAGGCAAAAAGTCCGCCGGCTGCACCTTGCGAGCTCATAAAAACTACGTCATTTAGATTAAAATCGCTGAACTTGCCCTTCGTTCCTACGGGCTTCAAACAGCACCGATTTTTTTAATCTAAATTTCCTTGTTTTATGGCTCACCAGCTGATGCCGGGGCTCCTGTGCTAAAGAGTTGTTCTATTATTAGCTCTTAGTTCCTAGTCAAAAGTTGAAAGTTGAAAGTTCAGGTTTTCTGATGCATATATTCTAAAGAGTGGTACTATACTTAGTTCTTAGCTTTAAGCTCTTAGGCAACAATATTTCAGGTGGCAACATTTGCGCAGCAAATAACAATTCGTGTTAATTAACAATGTAATTTAATATTATATGGTATTGTTGAACTCCTTCGTCGTTTAGCTGTAATTCATATTTATTCGTTGTTAAAATAATTCGTGATAATTAGTGAAATTAGCGGATAAAATAATTCGTTTTAATTAGCGTTAATTCGTTGACAGAAAAACATTGCGCAGCAATAAATAATTTACTGACTATTATTAAGTTGTTAAATCGTCGAGTTGTTGAATTGTTGCATTGATTAAAGATTCGCTCGCAGAGTAAACAAAATTTCAGAATGAAAACTAAAATCCGTAAGGATTTGTCTTTGCGATCTTAGCTTTAAGGAGTTTGAATCATTATTTTAAAAGTTATTTCCGGTTTTGCGGGCTTTGCGAGAAAGAAAGTAGTTGAAAGTTAAAAGTTGAAAGTTGAAAGTGCCGGTTTCCAGCTGCATATATTCTTATGGAAGGGTACTATTATTAGGTCAATAAGTCATTAGGTTATTAACTGACAGATGTAGCAGAAGAAAGCTCTTAGTTCCTAGTTCTTAGGTCATAGTGTTTCAGGTTGCAACATTTGCGCAGCAAATACCAATTCGTGTTAATTAACAATGTAATTTAATATTATATGGTATTGTTGAACACCTTCGTCGTTTCATTTAAATTCGCATTCATAATAATTAGTACAATTAGTATAATAATAATTCGTATCAATTTCCGAAAATTAGATGATGTTTCACAGGATATATTAAATGTTGCATTTCAATCATATAGAAATAAATTTCACAAAAAACTCAGTGCCTCAGTACTCTGTGTTCATTTTTAATTCTTGATTGTCATTATTATCTAATTGTCTCTTATCCCTAATCTCATTAAGTCAAAATACATAAGTCTGGTATCTGACTCAGAATCAGACTTAGTTAAATATAGAAAATCATTTTTTTCATAAAATGCTAATGCCTCTCGATAAGCATCAATTGTTATATAACGACAACCAGTCCTATTATTTGAAATAAATAACTCTTTTATGTAATCTAAAATCATAGCTCCCCAACCTTCTCCTTGATGTTTCTCGGATACACCTAATCTTCCTATTTTCATTGCCGGATAACTACTAAATTGTTTACCATATGGCAATCTGTCCCTAATTAATTTTCTCCATTGTGATTTTGAATCAGAATCATCAATAGTAATCTTATCATTCAGGAGACTAAAAAATGCAATTGTGTCTAAATTATTCTCAATCACATATGTAACAGCCAATAACTCTTTCAGATATTTCTTAGAGTCGTTTATTAAAAAATCATTTAAGTCGGAATCTCCACAATCAAAAGGCTTTATATCGAAATCAGAAGTTAACCTTATTAATCTTGTGTTTTCAAACATTAGAACTGAGAAATAGAATTTAATTTTGTGAAATTCGATTTTATTTTTTCACGTTTAGATACACTTACCTTAGACACTTCTTGAGCTGTCATATTCTTCACGAACTCCTGAGCATCTTTCCCTTTTAGTATTGGTGTTTCTTTTATTGGCCTTGCCATCTTTAATAATATTTTGTACAAAAATACAAATTCTTAAGAATAATGAAAAAACTTTTTTGCGCCCTTCTTATTCTGCCCAATCTGCGGACTATCTTTAACCACGAAGAAGCCCCCTCTAACTCCCCCAATTTGGGGAGGATTTGTGACCATTTGGCATTATTCAAGGTCAAGTACTATTTGAATATTTTCTTTCACCAAATCAATCAGTTCTTCAGGTAAAATCACTAGTTTTTTTGTCAACATTATCAGTTAATTATTTTAGACGATAATTAAAGATTTTCCAATATTTAACTTTAGTACTCATATTTGTAGTATCTAGCGGCGCATGCACCACAACTATTGTCTATCATCTATCATCTCTATAACCCTCTCCCTTAACGTTCTTTACGAAAAACCTTGGCGTTCTTTGCGGTTTCATCTTTTCAAAATCCCATTTGCGAATCAAATAATCAATTCGTGTTAATTAACAATGTAATTTAATATTATATGGTATCGTTGAACTCCTTCGTCGTTTCGATACTATTCGCATTCATAATAATTCGTTTTAATTAGCGTTAATTTGATGACTATTATGGCGTTATATCCTATCTAAAGGTTTATACTTCTTGCTCAAGCCGCAAGGGCTCCTACTTTTTGCTACAGTCAAAAAAGTAGGCAAAAAGTCCGCCGGCTGCACCTTGCGAGCTCATAAAAACTACGTCATTTAGATTAAAATCGCTGAACTTGCCCTTCGTGCCTACGGGCTTCAAACAGCACCGATTTTTTTAATCTAAATTTCCTTGTCTTATGGCTCACCAGCTGATGCTGGGGCTCCTGTGCTAAAGAGGTGTTCTGTTATTAGCTCTTAGTTCCTAGTCAAAAGTTGAAAGTCAAAAGTCGTGGTTTCCTGCTGCATATATTCTTACGAGTGGTACTATTATTAGGTCAATAGGTTAATAGGTCATTAGGTTATTAACTGACAGATGTAGCAGAAGAAAGTACTTAGTTCCTAGTTCCAAGTTCCTAGTGTGATAATTACTTAATAAGTTAACTAATCTTCAAGGCATCGCCTGTATAAGTCCACCGAAAAGGCTTTGCCCTTGTATCATTGTATGTTTTCACATACTCTATCAGCTGAGAGGCTAATTGCTCTGAGGATTGCCAGATGCCGCCTTTTACAACATCCTTAGTCAGGATATTAAACCATATCTCAACTTGATTTAACCATGATGAGTATGTAGGTGTAAAATGTAACTTAATCTTCCTTTTGCCTTGCAGCCATTCCTTTACATCCTTGTGCTTGTGTATTGACAGGTTGTCCGCTATAATGTGGAGCTTTTTATTGCGATACTTCCTGTCGAGTGATTTTAAAAACTTCAAGAAGTTTTCTGCATTATTTGATTTTATTGTCTTGGCTGTCACTTCTCCTGTGTGCACCGCAAGTGCAGCTATTAAAGAAACTGTGCCATTGCGTTTGTATGTTGCTGTTTGTCTTCTTGGGTTGCCTGGTTTTAGTGGCAGCTCCGGCTGAGTTCTGTCAAGCGCTTGTATTTGAGTCTTTTCATCAACGCAAATAACCAAGGCGTTTTCCGGTGGTGACATATAAAGCCCTACAATATTTATCATCTTCTCCTCGAACTCAGGGTCTTTTGACTTGCCACACCAGTATTCAATTTTATGCGGTTTTAAATCCGCTTTGTTTAGAATTTGAGATACTTTAGATTGGCTTATGCCGACTTCTTTAGCAATACGTTCTTGCGACCAATTGGTATATCCGCCATTCGGCTTAGTGCAAGCTTTTTCAATAACCAATGCTTGCTGCTCAGGGGTGATGATCTTTGGTTTTCCGCTTCGCAGGGCATCTTTTAGTCCCGAAATGCCTTTCTCCCGAAAGCGTTGCCGCCATTTATTTACGACTGGTTTACTCAATCTTGTTTGTGTCACAATCTCATCCATAGACAAACCTTGGTTTGAATATAAGATTATTTCGGCTCGCTCTACATAACGCTTTTCAAGCTTTCGTGAGCGGCTCATGGTTAGAAGCTCGTCCTTCTCATCCATGGTCAATTGAATTGGTCTTCCTATCCTTGCCATATAGCAAAGATAATAAAATATTAGTAAACTAACTTAATAATTATCACACTAGCTCCTAGCCCATATAGTTTCAGGTTGGAACATTTGCGCAGCAAATACCAATTCGTTTTAATTATCTGTCGAGTTGTTGAGTTGATGAGTTGATGAGTTGATGATTTGTTGAGTTGTTGATTTGATGAATTGATTAGGCTTTAGGCCATAGTGTTTCAGATTTTAACAATTTGCGCAGCCAATATTAATTCGTGATAATCATCTGTAATTAACAATGTAACTTGACATTATATGGTATTGTTGAACTCCTTCGTCGTTTCGTTGCAATTCAAAATAACAGGTAAAAGTTGAAAGTTTCGGTTTGCTGCTATAGGTTGGCGCAGGTTTGCAAAGAAGCCAAGTGAAGACTGTGGACTGAAGAGAGCTACCTGCTGACAATAAAGTATTTTCATGGTAATTACACGTCCTGAAAGGACAACTAATTTCAGCCCAATGCAAAACGAAGTGACGCATTGGGTTTTTGATTTACAGAAATAAGATGCGTCCTGAAAGGACAACTCAAAAATGTTTGTTTGAATACTTTGAGCTGTCCTTTCAGGACGCAGATTAACACAACGTATTATTATTCCCATGGCGCTGCCATGGGCTGAATTGAGTTGGGCTTACAGCCCGGGATTTTACAGACCCCTATAACTAGCTCGAATGGGGAAGGACGGATTTACAGCTCCGGTATATTGTCTTAGTGTAAACGAAGAAACCTCTTAGTTGTTGGGATAGTTTGATTAAAGATTAGGGATTAAAGATTATCTCGCAGAGTAAACAAAATTTCAGAATGAAAACCAAAATCCGTAAGGATTTGTCTTTGCGTCCTTAGCTTTAAGGAGTTTAAATCTTTATTTTAAAAGTTATTTCCGGTTTTGCGGGCTTTGCGAGAAAGAAAGTAGTTGAAAGTTAAAAGTTGAAAGTTGAAAGTCCTGGTTTTCTGCTGCATATATTCTTATGGAGGGGTACTATTATTAGGTCAATAGGTTAATAGGTTAATAGATCAATAGGTCATTAGGTTATTAACTGACAGATGTAGGCGAAGAAAGTACTTAGTTGTTAGTTCCTAGTTCCTAGCTCCTAGCTCTTAGCCCATATTGTTTCAGGTTGCAGATGCTGGTGCGAGTTTGTAACTCGTACCTTTTCATTTACCCTGTATTAACTTGTTTACTGCAGTCTTCAGTTGGCATCTTTTAACTCCGTTTGCAAAATAAAATACCAAGCTGTAAATCAGTTCTCCCCTAATTGGGGGAGTTAGAGGGGGCTTGAATTGATTAGGCGTTAGGCCATAATATTTCAGGTTGCAACATTTGCGCAGGTTTGCAAAGAAGCCAAGTGAAGACTGTGGACTGAAGAGAGCTGCCTGCTGACAATAAAGTATTTTCATGGTAATTACACGTCCTGAAAGGACAACTCATTTCAGCCCAATGCAAAACGAAGTGACGCGTTGGGTTTTTGATTGACAGAAATGATATGCGTCCTGAAAGGACAACTCAAAAATGTTTGTTTGAATACTTTGAGCTGTCCTTTCAGGACGCAGATTAACACAACGTATTATTATTCCCATGGCGTTGCCATGGGCTGAATTGAGTTGGGCTTACAGCCCGGGATTTTACAGTCCCCTATAACTAGCTCGAATGGGGAAGGACGGATTTACAGCTCCGGTATATTGTCTTAGTGTAAACGAAGAAACCTCTTAGTTGTTGGGATAGTTTGATTAAAGATTAGTGATTAAAGATTATCTCGCAGAGTAAACAAAATTTCAGAATGAAAACTAAAATCCGTAAGGATTTGTCTTTGCGTCCTTAGCTTTAAGGAGTTTAAATCTTTATTTTAAAAGTTATTTCCGGTTTTGCGGGCTTTGCGAGAAAGAAAGTAGTTGAAAGTTGAAAGTTGAAAGTCCTGGTTTTATGTTGCATATATTCTTACGAGTGGTACTATTATTAGGTCAAGAGGTTAATAGGTCATTAGGTTATTAACTGACAGATGTAGGCGAAGAAAGTTCTTAGTTCTTAGTTCCTAGCTCTTAGCTCTTAGCCAATATTGTTTCAGGTTGGAACATTTGCGCAGCAAATACCAATTCGTGTTAATTAACAATGTAACTTGACATTATATGGTATTGTTGAACTCCTTTGTCGTTTCGTTGCAATTCGCATTCATAATAATTCGTGATAATTTGCGTTAATTAGATGACAAAAAAAACATTGCGCAGCAATAAATAATCTGATGACTCAAAATGTCGCCTCTTCGCCTTATTATGTTTATTTATTGAAAATAACATCTTACTGAAACCCACCTGTCATATAACCGTAGTTTAGTACTTAAATAGAGGTGTATAAAGAAATGTTAATAATTTTAAAAAATTATAGATTCTTTATTTAGCATTATATATCTTTGGCTCTGATTTTTTGCAATTTGTTGTTCTTTCCGGCCTGAAAACTGTGACTGAACGTGCGAAGCTGTATATATAGGCGAAATAGCAATCTGTTTTTTATTAGCTGATATCGTTGTTATTAAGATTTGATTTAACCATCAAACAATGTAACCACATTAGTTTTAATACGTAACATAAGTCTAAACAAAAGCACTTTATTAAATTATTGAATAGATTTACTTATATTTACAGCTTAACATACTTAAATATCAGAACTTATCCTCACATATTATGAATACAAAAGTATTACTATGCATATTTTCCTTTGCGCTGTTACTATTATGTTCACCCGACAGTTATGCTACTGATGGTGATAAAAATAATAGTTCCGACACAGAAGAATACCAATACTACCCCGGGAAATACCGTGGCCCCAAAAACAAAAAGATTACACGCCGGGCATCAACCGGTTCTGGTTTCTCAGGTTACCACCAGCAAGGGTACTCCATTTTAAGCGGTAGTGTAACATCTGGTTTAGAGTACGGACAAATGGCTGGCATTAAAGGAAGTTATGATTACCAAATGACACAAAAAATCTCTATAGGTGTACAAGGTAACATATACTTTTTAGAATCCTCATTAACTAAAAATGGAGCTTACGCCATTGCCATTAGAGGTAATTACCACTTTTTAGACAGAAGCAGAAAACAAAAAGTACCCATTGATTTATATGCTGGTATTACCTTAGGTGATGAATTTGCAGAGTATGGAAGAATAGCTGACATTAATGAAATAGGTCAGGAGCAAAGAACAAACCTATTTTTTGGAGTACATTTGGGATTAAGATATAAGTTTGCCAACAGATGGATTGTATATGGCGAATTCGGTAAGAAAACTTCCGGCATTGGGGTTGGCATGATGTTTTAATCAATCTTTGTAAATCCCTCACTATCACACATAACAAAATACATTAAATCAATATAACACACTAAACTTATATAAAAGTATATAAGTTAATTCAACACAAAATATTGAAATCTTCTCTCAACACCACCTTTAATAAAGTCAAAGATCACCCACATTTCTCAAAAGCCATCCACTGGGGCAAGCTGGTTAGTGTAACAGGTTTTGCCCAGGTAATTGTACAGGCAGTAGGTTTTTTAAGTGGTATATTAATCATACGTTTATTACCTGTTGAAGAATATGCCCTATACACTTTAGCTAATACCATGTTAGGTACCATGACTGTATTAGCTGATGGAGGAATCTCCTCCGGTGTAATGGCTCAAGGTGGTAAAGTATGGCAGGATAAAGAAAAATTAGGAATAGTATTAGCTACAGGACTGGACCTACGCCGTAAATTTGCTATTTTTAGTTTATTGGTATCGGTACCCATCCTGATGTACTTAATGATAGAACATGGTGCATCCTGGTATACTGCCACAATGATTGCACTCTCGTTAATTCCGGCTTTTTATGCAGCTTTATCCGACACCTTATTGCAAGTTCCTCCTAAATTGCACCAGGCGATTACACCATTGCAAAAAAACCAGGTAGGTGTAGGATTAGGACGTTTAGCATTAAATGCTGGTCTTTTATTTATTTTTCCCTGGACAGCTATTGCTTTGCTTGCCAATGGATTTCCTCGCGTTTATGGTAATTATCGATTAAAGAAAATTGCAGCACCCTTTACTAATGCACAGTGTAAACCAGATCCCAAAATACGAAAAGAAATACTTACAATAGTTAGACGCGTTATGCCGGGTGCTATTTATTATGCTTTTTCGGGACAAATCACCATTTGGTTAATTTCTATTTTTGGAACAACTACTTCTATAGCACAACTGGGAGCTTTAGGTCGATTTGCAATGCTTTATACATTTATAAGTGTACTTTTAAATACATTAATAATTCCTCGCTTTGCAAGGATGAATGTTAAAACAATAAAATTACAAAGTACTTTGTATAAAATTATAGCTATTGTACTGGGTATTGGACTTTGTTCTGTCATACTTTTTAAAATATTTGATGTATACATACTGCAAATAATAGGTGATCAATACAACCACTTAAATAAAGAGTTAGTATTAATTGCCATTAGTTCAAGTTTAGTTTTATTAAGTGGGACAATAAATAATTTATTATCCTCAAGAGGTATAATTGTTCCTCCTCAATGGTTTATATCTTTAACAATAGCAACTCAAATTTTAGCTGCAATCATTTTACCAATAGATCAATTAATTGGAGTTATTGTTTATAGCATAACAACTACAGGTATTATAATTTTGATTCGATTAGTTTATTTTAAAATATATACAATAAAGAATGCAACTAATAGCTAAAGCTAAAAATTACTATAAGCGCGCCTACAAGATGGGACACTTCCCAATCTTAAAGGATATATTATTGTCAAAAAAGAGAATAATTGCATATTATGGATTTCTGGGAGATGGAAATTTTGGTGATGAACTTGTCTATGAGTCAACTCGAAAATTAGCCTATAATGAATTACTTATTCCGGTTCAAAGGCATATGCCATTATCAATGAAATTACTAACTAGATGGTTTCCAAAAAAGTTCAGTGGATACATTATCGGTGGTGGAACTTTAATTGGTGAACATCCATATAAAAAAAACTTTCAAATCTTATCAAAGGCAAAAATACCAATATATATTCATGGAGTTGGAGTAAATAAATTTTTTGATGTTGATTTTTGGAAGCCAATATTGAATAATAAAATTTTTGGAGGAGTTAGAGGTCCTATCTCATTGAATAACATTGAAAGTATTAATTTTGAAAACAAAATATTAGGAGATGCTGCTTTCTATCTATACACTTCATCAATAAGTAAATCATCAAGAGCGAACTGCTCAAGAAAAATACTCATAAATTTTGGTACACATACCGTAATGCCTGAATTAATAAAATCAAGAAGTGAAATAGAAAAGTTTATTTTAAAATATCGAAGTAAAGGATATGAGTTTAGCTTTTTACCATTTCACACTCATGATTGCAAAATTGGGGAAGATCTTAAAAATAAGTATCACTTTATTGAGTTACTTGAAATACCCACAAACTTTAAAGACGCTTGTAATTATTTTACTAATTGTTGCTATGCAATTGGTGAACGATTACATTTCAACGTTATGGCAACTATGGTAGGATGTCCTTTCCTTTCTATCAATTATAATAAAAAGCATTTAGATTTTTTGAAAAGTTTAAATATCACAGAAGCTGGCATTGAAATTAATGATGTTAATTTGGGGGTTATTGAAAAAAAATTTCAATTAAATGATAGTTATTTTAATTGGAAGGAGATAGATCATAAATTAAGAAGCTATAAAAAAACACAAAAGCAACAATTTGACATTTTCATATCAAATTGCTAAGCAATATTATTTATTAGCAAATAATTATCACTCCTAATAATTTTAGAGTGACAGTATAGTAATCCCAGTTTTAACTAAATCAATTGTAAAAAACAAATTGTGTCTTATTAGAAATTACACATGAAAATCCTTTTTATATGTGGTTCGCTAGAACCAGGACGTGATGGCGTAGGTGATTACACTCGTCGGTTAGCTGGAGAATTAATTAGACAAGGCCATAAGGCCTCCATTATAGCTTACAATGATAGGCAATTAGAAAAAGTACTGGAAGCAGAACAAGAAAGTGATGGAACTAAATTACAGGTATTACGCTTACCTTCAACATTAGGATCCAAAGAAAAACTTCATTGTGCCAAACAATTTATTATTGAGTATGACCCGGAATGGTTAAGTCTACAATTTGTACTCTTTGCTTTTCAAAAGAAAGGAATACCATTTAGGTTGGGCCGACAATTAAAAATATTAGGAAAAGGACGTCAATGGCATGTAATGTTTCATGAATTATGGGTGGGAATGAATAATGAATCTCCCTTGAAATTAAACCTATGGGGTATAGTCCAAAAATACTGTATTAAACAAATACTGAAAAATCTTTCTGCAAAAAAGATCAATACTCAAACAGGTGTTTATCAATGGCAAATACAACAATTGCGATATCAAGTAGAAAAATTGCCTTTGTATAGTAATATCCCCATTAAGACAATATCTGGCAATAACAAAAATAACCAACTAAACCTAGTTGTTTTTGGAACAATACATGCTGGTGCTCCTATCGATAAATTTGCTAAAGAATTAAAGCAATACAGTAAAATAAATAATAAAAAGATTACAGTTCATTTTATAGGTAAATGTGGTACTTATCTTGAACATTGGTTAAATGCTTTTACACAGAACAATATTCATATAGTAGTCCATGGTATACAATCTGAGGAGAAAATTTCAGAATTATTAAGCAATTCGGATTGGGGTATTTCAAGTACTCCCTATTTACTTATTGAAAAAAGTGGTACGGCTGCAGCAATGTTGGAACATGGCCTTTCAATACTTGTTCTATCTAACAATTGGACAGTATCTAAATATACAGCTGTATATAACAATCAATACTTACTTTATAATATGGGTGATTTATCAAAACAATTATCCAATATTCATTATAAGAAAAAAGAAGAAAAGCTTCCTTTTGTAACAAACCAATTCATAAAAAATCTAAGTCGTTAATAAATGGCAACTATATATTATTTGTGGAATCATCGTGCTAAATTCTCTTTTGGAAGCAATGCTTTTTTTAAGGCGTGGGCAAAACGTTACATTACCTTACGAAGTGTTCTTAAGAGAAATAAACATCGTAAAAAATTAGTAAAACATGGATCAAGTATAGCTAATACTGCTGAAATTGGAGAGGTATTAGTTAATGGGAAAAAGACGAATTTAAAAGTAGGCGCGTTTACTTTTATTGGAAAGGCAGAATTAGCATTACATGACAATATTTCAATTGGAGACTATGTCTGTATTAATGATGGTGTAATAATATTGACAGCATCTCATGATATTCATGATCCTGCATGGAAACATAAAAAAGCACCTGTTGTAATTAAAAATTATGCATGGTTAGCTACCAATGCCATTATTTTACCAGGTGTACAAATTGGAGAAGGAGCAGTAGTTGGTGCTGGTGCGGTTGTAACTAAAGATGTTCCCGATTATGCCATTGTAGGTGGTAATCCTGCAAAAATTCTTTCAAATAAGCGAGTAAAAAATTTAAATTATAATCCTTGCGAATTTTTAGCCGGCAATCAAGCCTGGCTTAAAGGTTAATATTTTTTTATGAAAATACTATTCTCACACCCTACTGGAAATGCAAATGTCCGTGCAGCTGCCAAAGGTTTTGCTGAAGCAGGGCTTTTAGATCAGTTTTATACTTGCATTGCTGCTTTCCCTAATAGTTGGATAGATAAGCTTGGCCAGATACCTGGTTTTGGGGAAATAAAGCGACGTAGATTTGATCCGGTATTAAAGCCTTATACTGAAATGGTACCTTACAGAGAAATGGGTCGACTGTTATCATCTAAATTTGGATTAAGTAGTTTTCTGACACATGAAACAGGCCTTTTTTGTATTGATCAAGTTTACAACCATCTTGATAAACATATTGCAAAAAAAACACATCTGCTAGCTAAAAGTGGAGCAAATGGCATATATGGTTATGATGACGGAAGCTATTATTCATTTATGGCTGCAAAAAAATCTAATCTGCTTTGTCTATATGATCTCCCTACCGGCCATTGGAGAGCTGCAAGAAAATTACTTGAGATAGAAAAAGAACGTCATCCAGAGTGGATTCCAACGATGAGTGGCTTTAAGGATTCCTCAAAAAAGTTAAAGAAAAAAGACACGGAATTAGCATTAGCAGACCATATATACGTAGCAAGCAGTTTTACTGCTAGTACTTTAAATGAATATCCTGGCAAACTATCAAATATTTCTGTAATTCCATATGGTTTTCCTGAAATAGCAAATAAAAGAACCTATAATAAGATACTCAACAAAAAACTGAAAATACTATTTGTAGGCAAATTAACCCAACAAAAAGGTTTAGCCACTCTTTTAGAAGCAATTACAACCATAGAAGGTAAGATTGATTTAACTATTGTTGGAAGAAAACCAAATGATAACTGTAAACCACTAAATAAATCTTTATCAAAACACAAATGGATACCAAGTTTGGCACATAAAGATATTTTAGCATTAATGCAAACCCAAGATATTTTTATATTTCCAACCCTTTTTGACGGTTTTGGAATGGTAATGACAGAAGCTATGTCGCAAGGTACCCCAGTAATTGCAACCGAAAGATGTGCAGCTCCTGATTTAATTAAACATGGAGAAAATGGTTGGATTGTCGAGGCTGGATCTTCAGAATCACTAAAAGCACAATTAGAAGAGATATTACTAAATCCTGAAAAAGTAAAAAGTGTAGGTCAGGCAGCTATGGAAACCGCTCTAAAAAGACCCTGGGAGACATATGGAAGAGAAATGGCAGAAAGTGTTCAAAAACTTATTTTGGATTAAGAATATTATTTGAATGATACTGTTTAATCCCAAAATCTCCAATAATAAGATATCTAGTCGACAATCAAATCTTTTTACATACCATTTTTGGTTAAAACGGTGTATCTGGACCTATTTTTTACTGTTGCTATTTGAGGGTACTTTACGTAAGTGGTTTTTACCAGGTTTGGCCACACCTTTGCTTATTGTACGCGATCCTATTGCTTTTGCAGTTATCCTGGTTGCTTGGCAAAAAGGTATTTTCCGTTTTAACATATTTTGCCAATATATCATAGGTATTACCTTGATATCCTTTGTAATGACAATGCTAGTAGGTCATCAGAATATATTTGTGGCAATATATGGTGCACGTATTATGCTAATTCATTTTCCCATGATGTTTGTGATAGGTAAAATTTTTAACAGGGAAGATGTATTGCAAATAGGGAAAGTGTTACTTTGGGTAACCATTCCTATGATTCTATTAATCACTTTGCAATTTTATAGTCCACAATCAGCCTGGGTCAACCGTGGAGTGGGTGGCGATATGAAAGGTGCTGGTTTTGGTGGTGCTATGGGCTATTTTCGTCCTCCCGGCACTTTTTCGTTTACCAACGGAAATAGTTTTTTTTGGGGGTTAGTTGCACCTTTTGTTTTTTATTTCTGGTTAGGGGATAAAAGTATTCAGAAATTCCTATTATTGATAGCCACAGCAGCATTATTTATGGCTATACCTATTTCAATTAGCCGTACTTTACTTTTTGAAGTGAGTCTCACAATTTTATTTACGGGGATTGGGCTATTTTTTAAACCTCGCTATATGAAATCGTTTTTAATAGCTTTTGTAGTATCTGCACTGGCCTTGACAATTCTATCAAAAAGTCCTATGATTCAAACCGGTATGGAAGTTTTTGAATCCCGTTTCACTTCAGCCAGTGAACAGGAAGGAGGTCTGGAAGGAACCTTAATTGATCGATTTTTGGGAGGGATGATAAATGCTATTTTTGAATCAGATGATTTACCTGTGTTTGGACATGGTATTGGTATGGGAACCAATGTGGGAGCAATGATGATAAGTGGTAAACGCACTTTTTTAATTGCAGAAGGTGAATGGGGGCGATTAATTGGAGAAATAGGTATACTATTAGGCTTGTGTGTTATTGTAATCCGTTTTACTGTTTCATATCAATTAATCATAAAAGCTTTTCGCAAAATGCAAAAAGGTGATTTATTACCTTGGTTACTAATGAGTTTTGGATTTGTTAATATTCTACAAGGTCAATGGGCACAACCAACAGCTTTAGGTTTCTGTACGCTTATAGGGGGGTTAATACTAGCTTCATTAAAAAAAGAAATACCTTCAAATGTTAAACTGCATTTGCTGCTTGAAAGTAAAATACCGAAGCAAAAAGAAAATATTAAAAGTTAAATTGTAAATTAATATCTAGGCATATAAAATGCCCGAGAAATCGCTTTTAAAAGAAAACACTTCTTTTTTATCAAAAAAACATTTATTTGCTCAAGCCACAACGGCTTTTACTTTTTTCTTCAGTCAAAAAAAAGTAAACAAAAATGTTTGCCAACTACACCACTCACTTACCCACTATTTTCTTTATTTTGAGACAGAAAGAACTCACTGCAATCAAACAGCTTTAGTTCACTAAAGCTTATTTAATATGGAGTTCATGATTTACGCTTCGCTACAATTCTGCCTTTTCAAAATTAAAGAAAAGTGGGTCCCAAGCTACATTGCTGATGTCGGAATCTCGACTTCAAAATATATTTATTTCTAAAGACGATTTCCCTGTATAAAATGCCATGGATAATGTAAGTAATATTGTTGAAGTACTACTATTTAATTGAAATTATGGAAATTCACTTCTTTCATTGGGCCCAAAATGCCGGACATAGCATACACAGAAGTTTTGAGCCTTTAATTGAAGAACTCTCAAAAAAAGAACAAGTTAAGGAATACCATGTTCCTTTCGCTGGTGCAAATCCTATTAAAATATTACAAAACATATTGTTTATACGGCGAAATAGATCTACAAAAGGGATTAACCATATCACTGGTGATATACACTATGGGATTTTAGGCTTAATTGGTGTAAAATCTGTATTAACAATTCACGATGATTATGCTTGGGTTAAAGCACGTAGAGGATTTTTTGACAAACTATATAAATGGTTTTTATGGCTTTACTTACCAATTAAGTTAGCCAATAGAGTCATTTGTATTTCAGAAGCTACAAAATTGAAAATTGATCGTTTAGTAACTAATAAAAAAACTATTGTTTTAGCCCATCACACCTTTGGTAAGGGCTTTAAATTCACTCCTCTAAAACTGAATAAAATTAAGCCGAGAATATTACAAATAGGAGCTACCTATCAAAAAAACCTGGAAACCACCATTAAAGCTTTACAAAATGTTAAATGTCAACTAAGGGTGATTAAAGAAATGACCCAAGAACAACACCTACTTGCAAAGGAGATGAAAATTGATTACAGTAATGCCTATAATTTATCGAATACAGAAATAATTGAAGAATATCAAAAAGCCGACATAGTTGTATTCCCTTCTCTTTATGAAGGTTTTGGAATGCCAATAATTGAAGCGCAAGCAACAGGAAGACCTGTTATAACTTCAAATATTTCGCCAATGAATTGGGTTGCTGGTGAAGGATCTGCTTTATTGACCGATCCTTTAGATGCTGAAGAACTAGGAAATGTAATAAAAAGAATAATCGAAGATAATGGTTATAGAGAGTTTCTTATAGAAAAGGGATTAACGAATGTTGAAAGATTCAATTTAACAAAGATAACTGATAAATATAAGAGCATCTATTCAGACTTACTTAATACTAAGAAATGAAAGATTTAATTTTGTCTATTAAAAATTATCTCTTTAGATATCGTGCACTAAAACAATATAAAACAGCCATATCTAATGAAAACCTTTCTACAGATGAAATGAATAAGCTAAATTTTATCAAGAGAAAGAATTTAATAAATTACGCATATAACCATATTCCCTTCTATAAAGAATTCTACGATAAAAAGCAGTTTCATCCTGATATGTTACGCTCAGAGAATGACTGGGATAAGGTTCCTATTTTGGAAAAAGAGATGATCAGGTCAAATCTGGATAATATCAGAAATCCACATGTCAATAAAAAATGGTTGGGAGTTTCTACAACTGGAGGGTCTACAGGTCATCCTTTAAAATTATATCTCGATAAAAGATTTTGTTTTGAAGTGTTAGGGTGGAGAGCCTTCAGATGGTACGGTTTAACTCCAGCTTCTAACATTGGTATTGTGCACAGACGTACTCCGACAACATTTATAGCTACATTAAAAAACCGGTTATTATGGTGGCCAACTAACCGAATATATTTGAATGCCTCATCTATAGATGAAAAACAATTATTACAGTTTACTAATAAAATAAATAAAAAGAAAATAAAATGGTTACAAGGTTATGTAGGTGGTTTGGAAAAAGTTGCTGATTTTATTTTAAAAAATAACATTTCCATCACTACCTTAAAGTTGGTTTGGGCCACATCTGCCCCAATAAGTAAATCAGCACGACAAAAGATGCAAAAAGCATTTAAATGTAAAATTATGAATCAATATGGAAGTTGTGAGATTCCAAATATTGCAATTCAATGCCCAAATTCAGAACATTTACATGTTCATTATGATTTTGTTCATGTAGATATTGTTGATAAAGACGATAAAGTAATATACAACGAAGAAGGTGATGTTATTGTAACAAATCTTGAAAGTTATGCTTTCCCTTTAATTCGATACAGAATTGGGGATAAAAGTACCTGGATTGGATATGGTTGTTCTGATAACATATCTCTGCCTCTTATTGCGGAGATAAAAGGACGAGTTTCTGATGCAGTTTATACCCCTGATGGGGTATTTGTTGACGGCAGTTATTTAACAACAATCTTTGATGACTATTCTGATATAATTAGCCAATTTCAAGTGTACCAGAAAAAGGACTATTCACTCACCATATATATTGTTGTTTATAAACAATCAAAAAATGTTGAAAGTGTTTTGTCAAAAATCAAGAATAAGATTGGTGAAAATGTTCAGAATAAAATATCCGTAGATATACAGTTAGTGGATTCTATTGATGATGATCAGGGAAAAATAAGGTATATTAGAAGTGAAGTTAAAAAGAACAAATAACACAAATTATCCTTATCCAATCAATGTAACATTGATAATCTTATCCTTCTTTATATGAAAGCCCTACATATAATCGCTTCCCTCGATGAAAGCACTGGCGGTCCTGCCAGAAGTGTACCTCAAACCTGTATTGAGCTGGCTAAATTAGGTGTTGATATTGAAATTATTTGTCAACCCAGTGCCAACCCTGTAAAGGTTCCTGAACATCCTAATCTAAAAGTGCAGTTTTTAAATTATAAAGAATTGTACCGATTTGGAAAAAGTTTATCTGAACAATCTGTGGACCTTATCCATCTTCAACATATATGGACACCCTATATTTCGATAATGGCCAAAGCTGTTCGTAAAGCAAATATACCCTATTTTATAACTCCTCGTGGTATGTTAGAACCCTGGATTATGAACCGTAATCCTTGGAAAAAAAAGCTGGCAATGGCATTGTACCAAAATAAGGACATAAAACAAGCAAATATACTTCATGCCACCTGTGAAGAAGAGAAGCAACATATACAGGAGTTAGGCTACACAAATAAAATTGTTGTAATACCCAATGGATTGGATCTAACCCAAGTACCTGAAGCAAAAACAGAATATGGCAGCAAAAAAATAGTATTTCTATCGCGTATTCATCCTAAAAAAGGTATAGAATTGCTATTAGATGCCTGGAAGAATATGGATACCCAAGGATGGTTATTGGAAATCGCAGGAAATGGGGAGCCTTCCTATATAGAACAAATCAATAATCTAATTATTAAAGACAATATAAAAGGGGTTCAATTAGTGGGTGCGAAATATGGAGACGAAAAATGGGCATTTTTAAAGAGTGCCAATCTATTTATACTGCCAACCTACTCAGAGAATTTTGGTATTGTTGTAGCAGAGGCATTATCGATAGGTCTTCCGGTAATTACAACAACAGGTACGCCTTGGAAAGAATTACAAACTAATAATTGTGGATGGTGGATTGATTTAAATGCAAAAAACCTTTCTCAGTGTATACAAGTTGCTATTGATACGCCAATTTCAACATTAAAAGCAATGGGAGAAAACGGACAAAATCTAATAAGAAATAAATATGATATAAAGATAATAGCTAAACATTTATATAGTATTTATAAAACATTATCGAATCAGCAATAAAAACAAAATGAAAGCAGGTATTATTACAATTTTAAATATCAATAATTTTGGTGCAGAATTACAAGCATTTGCCTTACATAACAAATTATTGCGATTAGGTTACAACAATGAGATAATAAACTACCTATATTGGAGACATCCACAAGCAAAAAATGTTAAGACCTCTGCTCCGGAATTAAAGCCATCACTGAAAATTACTTTAAAAGAAAAGATCCTTAAGTATTTAGATAAATGGCACAAAATTAAATACAAAAAAGCCTATAATAATAGGGTAAATAAGTTTATTGAGTTTCATGAAAAAAATACAAAACTATCTAAAACCTACTACTCATTTGACGATTTATATAATTCTCCTCCTATTTACGATGTATATATAGCCGGAAGTGATCAAATTTGGAATCCTTACACTCCATCAACACTAAAACCTTATTATCTAACATTTGCACCTCAAGATAAAAAGAAAATGTCATACGCATCCAGCTTTGGTATATCTCATATACCAAAAGAAATACAATCTACTATTAGTTCATATATTAATAACATTGACATAATTTCTTGTAGAGAAAAGGCAGGGGTAGACATTATAAAAAATTTAACCAACAGAGATGCCGAACATGTCTTAGACCCTACTTTGCTTTTAACTAGTGAGGAATGGAATGATGTATTGATAGAACCAAATATTAAAGAAAAATATATTCTTATATACGAACTTACAAATAGTAAATACATTAAAGAATTGGCAAGGAAAATTCAAGAAGTATCCAATTATCGAATTGTAAGAATTTGTAAAAATATTGTTAAAAAGGAAGATGATCAGGAAATAATAAACTTAAATGAAATTGGACCTGCTGAATATTTAGGTTTATTTAAATCTGCATCATTTGTACTTACCAATTCTTTTCATGGTACAGTATTCTCCGTTTTAAATGCTAAACCTTTTTATACAATAACCCCTCTACATAAAACAAATAACAGCCGACAACAAGGATTTTTAGAATTACTAGGATTAGAAGACAGACTTTTAAAAGAAAATGCACCAATGCCAGATTTTTCAGACTTATCACTTAATTTTACATTAGCTCATAAAAAATTGGATAAAGAACGGTTAAAGTCTGTAAATTATCTGGTAAACGCAATAAATCAATAAAACTAAATGGAGAAAAAAATTGTATTATGTCCTAAGCATGATTGTACAGGTTGTAATGCTTGTTATAGCATTTGCCCTACTTCTTGTATTTCAATGCAAGAAGACAACGAGGGATTTTTATTTCCCAATATTGATTTTGACAAATGTATAGAATGCGGAAAATGCATTAAAGCCTGTCCAATACTTTCTCCATCAAAAACAAAAAGAGCAATTAGACCTAAGACTTATGCCTGTTGGCATAAAGACGATAGTGTTAGATTACTTAGTTCTTCAGGAGGTATATTTTCAGCATTGGCGGAAGAGACTATAAAAGAGAAAGGAATTGTTTATGGTGCAGCTTACAATAATAATATGGTTGTTGAACACATTGGTATAGATAACCTAAACAAATTAAACATACTGAGACGATCTAAATACGTACAAAGTAATATTGGAGAGTGTTTTAAAGAAATAAAAACGCATTTAACAAGTGGCACAAAAGTTCTTTTTACAGGAACACCTTGTCAAGTTGCTGGCCTAAACACTTTTTTAGGTAAAGATTTTGACAACTTACAAACCTTAGATTTTATTTGTCATGGTGTTCCTTCTCCTAAAGTGTTTAAAAACTACCTTAATTGGTTAGAAATAAAATTTAATAAAAAACTTACATCAATAAACTTCAGAGATAAAAAAAACGGTTGGGAAAACATTCTGGCTTCAGCAACTTCAAATAACTCTGAGAAAATATATTTAAAAGGGAAGCTAAATTCATTTTATTATGGTTTTATTGATGGTATTTTTAATAGAAAATGTTGTTCTTCTTGTCACTATATGACATATCCCCGTCCTGGAGACTTAACTATTGCAGACTTTTGGGGCATTGGTGATAACGTGGAGTTTAAATATCCACAGGAAAAAAGAAAAGGGATATCCTTAGTTTTAGATAATTCAGGTAAGATTCCTTTTTTTGAAAATAAACAATTATTTTTTACTGAAAGAAGTTTACAGGAAGCTGAAGACCGAAATTCTCACCTAAAAAGAGCAACTCCAGTTCATCCAAAGAGAGAATCATTTTTTAATGAATTTAATAATGTGCCATTCGAATTTGTATTAAATAAATATTTACAACTTAGTATTAAACGCAGATTGAAAAACTTTATTAAAGAAAAATTTGGATTTCATATTATTTCAAGTGCCCGTAAACTGGCAAAAAAAATATTAAAATGAGTTTAAAAACAGTTAATACAGGTTATGTCAATAATTTTAGTACAAAAAATAAAATACTTCGAATTATTTGGGGTGTAGTATATATAATTGCATTTAAACCTTTTTCTCCAAGGATATTCAGAAAATATAGAATATTAATTTTGAAATTGTTTGGATGTAAAATTACTTGGTCTTCTTTAATCCATTCTAATGTAAAGATATGGGCTCCATGGAACTTAGAAATTGGAAACAAATCATGTTTAGGCCCAAACGTTGATTGCTATAATCAGGGGAAAATTAGTATTGGAGATAATACTACAATATCTCAAAAAAGTTATTTGTGCGCCTCAAGTCATGATATAACTCATAGCCAAATCCCATTAATACTTAAACCTATAATCATTGAAGATCAAGTTTGGGTGGCAGCTGACGCCTTTATAGGTCCTGGTGTTATTATTAGATCAGGGGCTGTAGTTGGGGCTCGCTCTGCAGTTTTTAAGGAGGTTGATCCCTGGACAGTTGTGGGAGGCAATCCTGCAAAAGAAATAAAGAAAAGAAATATAATCAAATAACATGACACAAAAAATTCCTGTTACTGTTGTAGTACCTGTTAAAAACGAAGAGAAAAACCTGCCTGAATGTTTAAAGTTACTGGGGGATTTTAGTCAGGTAATGGTGATTGATTCAGGCAGTACTGATCGTACTCCCGAAATAACAAAAGAATTTGGATACGAATACCATTTATTTGAGTGGAATGGTATGTTCCCTAAAAAACGCAATTGGGTATTACGTAACCTGGACATAAAAAATGAGTGGGTATTTTTTTTAGATGCTGATGAATTTATCACCAATGATTTTATTCAGGAGCTTAAACATAAAATCAATGATAGTTCAGTGGAAGGTTTTTGGTTAAACTACAGCAATATTTTTATGGGTAAGCAGCTAAAGCACGGTTATCCCTTAAAAAAGCTGGCTCTGTTTCGTAAAGGAGCAGGCGAATACGAACGTATTGAAGAGGATCATTGGAGCCACCTGGATATGGAAGTACACGAGCATCCTCAGCTTAAGGGTAAAGTATCGCAAATAAAAACTCCAATTACACATAATGATTATAAGGGATTAGAACATTATATAGCCAAGCACAATGCCTATTCGAGCTGGGAGGCCAATCGATTTTTATCGATGGAGAAAAATACGGAGGCAAAGTTTACCCGGGTTCAGAAAATTAAGTATGCATTAATGAAATCGGGTATGTTACCTTTTTTCTATTTTCTGGGTGCCTATGTGCTTTTACTGGGATTTTTAGATGGCAAAGCAGGTTATTACCTGGCCAGGTATAAGGCCAATTACTTTTTTCAGATACAAACTAAGATACGTGAATTGAGGAGTGGAAGGGCGTAGAGGATAGACCTGAAAGCGTTTTAAACCGCAAAGAGCACAAAGAATTTTTCGCTAAGAACACAAAGAAAAGCAGAACTGCTTTTTAAATTCGTGATCATTCGTGTCAATTCGTGGACAAAAACCTATTGTGCAGGAATACAATCCTGTTCATCATGTCTGAAAAAAATTGAGAGTTAGTTGTCAGTTTTTTTAACCGCAAAGAATACAGAGGTTTTTTCGCAAAGGACACAAAGAAAAGCAGAACTGCTTTTTAAATTCGTGATCATTCGTGTCAATTCGTGGACAGAAAACCTATTGCGCAGCAATACAATCCTGTTCATCCTGTCTTAAAATATTTGAGAGTTAGTTGTCTGTATTTTAACCGCAAAGAGCACAGAGATTTTTTCGCAAAGGACACAAAGAAAAGCAAAACTGCTTTTAAAATTCGTTTAATTCATGTCAATTCGTAGACAAAAACCTATTGTGCAGGAATACAATCCTGTTCATCTTGTCTGAAAAAATTTGAGAGTTCGTTGTCAGTTTTTTTAACCGCAAAGAACACAGAGATTTTTTCGCTAAGGGCGCAAAGAAAAGCAGAACTGCTTTTTAAATTTGTTTAATTCGTGTCAATTCGATGACAAAAAACCTATTGCGAAGCAATAATAATCCTGTTCATCCTGTCTTAAAAAATTTGAGAGTTAGTTGTCAGTTTTTTTAACCGCAAAGAACACAGAGTTTTTCGCTAAGGACACAAAGAAAAGCATAACAGCTTTTTAAATTCGTTTAATTTGTGTCAATTCGTGGACAAAACCTATTGTGCAGGAATACAATCCTGTTAATCCTGTCTTAAAATATTTAATATCTCTGTGACTTAGAGACTTGGTGGAGAAAACTTATAATCATTGAGAACTAAGTTTATTATAACCGGATTACAAATCCTTATTTTGTTATAAAGAGATACAGATAAGTTACCTTAATAGATTATTTATTAGTCACAGAATTATAGCAAGAATTGCGTTGCACTCAATCCGCGCAAACTTGAGTCTAAAACATTCATTTAATCGTTAATCTATCATCCTTAATCCTTTTTACAATACTATAGTATAACATACATAAGCGTATAATAATCAACCCATGCAAATTACCAAAGCCATTATAACTGCTGCAGGAAAAAGGCAACGTCAATTGCCATTACAAACACTGATTGACCAAAACCGTCAGCAAAAAACCATATTAGAAATACTGATTAATGAAATACAGAATGCCGGTATAAAAGATATTGGTATTGTGATTCAAAAGGAAGATCAAAAGCGCTTTGAAGAAGTATTGAAATTGTCAGGAATATCCGGAGTACAGTTTATTCCACAGATGGATCAACCAGGTTATGGACATGCGTTGCTTAGTGCAAAGGAATTTTTAAATAAAGAATCCTTTTTACATTTAGTGGGCGATCACCTTTATGTACATCCTAAAGGAAAAAACGTAGCCGGCGAATTGATTGAACTGGCAAAGAAAAATAAGTGTTCTATTTCAACGGTACAGCCTACTCGAGAAAACCAAATTGGGAATTATGGTACTATAGGAGCAGAAAGAATACAAGGTGAAAATACACTTTTTAAAATAAGAGAAGTCAAAGAAAAGCCAACACCTACCTATGCCGAACAGCATTTACTGGTACCCGGATTACGATCGGGTTATTACCTGTGCTTTTACGGGATGCATGTTTTTACGAATGATGTGATTGAAATATTACAACAAAAATCAGATATAAACCCTGACGCTGTTTTAGGGTTAAGTGAAACACTCAACGAGTTGGCAAAAAAAAATAAATATCTGGCATTGGAGCAAAGGCATCCGCGCTATGATATAGGATTGGATTATGGTTTATTAAAAGCACAATTGGCACTTTCATTATCGGGTAAAGATAGAGAGTACTTAATGTCGGAATTGCTTCAGTTTTTTATTGATAAAGATATTCAGCAAAACTTGTAAAGCATGAGGCAATTAATCACCATCATAACCTCCGATCATCCTGATATTAAGAATCAGTCGCTGGATTCGGTTTGTATCGGGTTCAACTTAGAAGAACTTTTAATTGAGTGTAAAGAATTGGAAGAATTCAGAAAAAAAAGTTCGAATCTGTATCACCAGGTTCGGGCCTTATTTTTTCTTTATGCCATTCATCGTTTTCATCTACCTCAACACAAAAACATTAATAAAGATGCACTCCTTCCCTACATGGCTTATTCACATATATTAAGTCGCAGGTTTGAGGAAGCCATCGCTATCTTACTAAAAATACAAGATCAAGAAGGTGCTAACGAAGGTATTTGTAGTGCTTTAGCTGATGCATATTATAAACTGGCTTTTCAAACCTTAGCCGATCAGGTAAAGAAAAGTGTTCGTACCACTCCCGGTAATAAATGGATGTTCAGAATCAGTCATCCTTTTGATCATCCTTTAAAGTTCAGAAAAGAATTAACTGAAGCAGATCCAACGACAGGTCTATTCCCTGTACTGAAGGAGCAAACGCCAGTACGCATGGATTTGTCACACTCATGTTGGAGTGATATCTTTTTTTTGGGAATGGATTTCCCCGAAGGAGCTAAAGTTTTAAATATATCAGTTGACTTAAGTAATGTCACGCATCAAAGCAATCCCCAACCTCCGATAGAATGTTATCTCAGGGTTATTCAGGAACCTGTAATACGCTTGGTTAGTACCGACTTAGATGTATCTACTGATATACATAATATTTCGGAAGTATTTGATTTGGCAAAAGATTATCTGGGTTTATTAAAAGCAGCTTTGATCTCGTCAGGTCTGATTCCTCCGGCAATGGAAGGGATTAACGCTCCGGTATCTTTATTACTTGATAAAGTTATAGGAACCGGACTGGGAATAGAACTGGTAAGCAAGGTGAATGACATACCCAAAGGCTCCCGTTTGGCTGTTTCTACAAACCTATTGGCATCCCTGATTGCTTTATGCATGCGAGCTACCCATCAAACAGAATCATTGACAGGTGTTTTAACTGAAGAAGAACGCAGGTTAACAGCTGCAAAAGCTATACTTGGAGAGTGGTTGGGAGGCTCAGGTGGTGGCTGGCAGGATTCTGGAGGTGTATGGCCAGGAATAAAGATTATAAAAGGAGCAGTTGCAGAGGAAACGGATCCTGAATTTGGTATTAGCAAAGGAAAACTACTGCCTACACATCAGGTGCTATCAGAAGATATCGTATCTGTAGAAACACGTAAAAAACTTCAGGAATCACTGGTAATGGTACATGGTGGTATGGCTCAAAATGTGGGACCAATCCTGGAAATGGTAACCGAAAAATATTTACTACGATCTGAAAAAGAATGGAAGGCTCGTTTGTTATCCCTTGAGATTTTTGAGCAGATTGTTGAACAACTACAAAAAGGTGATATTAAAAAGTTAGCACAGCTAACCCATAGAAATTTTGAAGGTCCGATACAGGATATTATACCATGGGCTACAACAGCCTATACCGAGAAGCTCATTGCTAAAACAAAAGCATATTACGGAGAAGACTTTTGGGGTTTTTGGATGATGGGAGGTATGTCTGGCGGTGGAATGGGATTTATTTTTAATCCAACCATTAAACAGGAGGCAGCTCAATGGTTGCAGACCTGTTTACTTGAAACCAAGAAAGAACTCGAAAGCGCTGTGCCTTTTGCTATGGTACCCGTAGTATATCATTTTAAGATCAACGAAAATGGTACTTGCGCTCAATTCTTAAAAGGTGTAGAAGCATTGTTACCTGAAAAATACTACAATTTAGTTTTACCTTCTTTATTAAAACAAGAGGTAAGTCATTTACAAAACTATCGCAGAAAAGAATTAGAGGTATTATCAGAAAAAAGTCGTAACAATCATTCATATTCGCAGTTTGTTTCCGGGTTATTTGAACGAATGCTGCCCAGTGTGGAAACAGAAAAAAAATTTAATCTCAACGAATTATTAACCAGTAATGGTTTTAATGAAGAACTGCATCAAAAAATTAAAAGTGATTTAAAATCAGGTAATATCGGCTTATCTAAAAACAGACTAAAACCTGAAACTACCATACAGGATACGAAGGCTGTAGATCGTTTGAATTTTGATGGCGAACAACTTCATGTACTAAAAACTATTGGTGAAGCCGCCATAAAAAATGAAGAGTTGGCTATTGTAAGTATGGCAGGAGGTGTAGGCAGCAGGTGGACCAGTGGAGCTGGGGTGGTAAAGTCGCTACATCCCTTTATAAAAATGGAGCAAAATCACAAAAACTTTATCGATATACATTTAGCTAAAAATAAAAAGGTTAGTGAAGAATATAAAAGCACCATTCCTCATATATTTACAACCAGCTACCTGACCCATAATCCCATTAAAAGCTATATAAACACCACAAATTCTGATCAGCCCATTTACATCTCAAAAGGAAAATCCATTGGCCTAAGACTTTATCCTACAGTTAGAGATTTACAGTTTTATTGGGAAGAAACTGCTCAGCAAATATTAGATGATCAGGCACAAAAAATGAAAGAAAGTTTGCATAGTGCTTTAATTAACTGGGCCAAAGAAAATGGTGAAGGAGAAGATTATACTGATAATATTCCTGCCCAATGTATTCATCCTGTAGGTCATTGGTTCGAAATTCCAAATATGATCTTAAATGGCACCTTAGCTGAGCTTTTAGATCAACATCCAAATTTAAAATACCTGTTATTACACAACATTGATACACTGGGTGTAACTGCAGATCCCACACTATTAGGCTTGCATATACATAATAAGAATGCATTTTCCGTTGAAGTGATCTCCCGATGGATTAATGACAGAGGAGGTGGTTTGGCACAAATTAATGGTAAAGACCAATTGATTGAAGGTTTAAGTTTACCTAATGAAAAAATAGAGTTTCAATTGAGTTACTATAATTCAGGCACTTTCTGGATTAACATTGATGATCTTTTAGATTGCTTTAACCTCCACAGAAATGATTTAAAAGTTCTGCCAAAGGTACAAAGCAATATAATGAACATGGCTGCTAAAATGCCAACTTATGTGACCATAAAAGAAGTAAAAAAACGTTGGGGAAAAGGCCAGGAAGATATCTACCCCGTAACTCAATTCGAAAAAATATGGGGTGATATGACCACTCTAAATAATTATAAAACTGAATTTATTCAAGTGGATAGAAAAAGAGGTCAGCAGTTGAAAGATATCTCACAATTGGATGGATGGGTAAGAGATGGGTCTGCTGAATATATTAATAAACTATGTGATTGGTCATAATCTAAGGATTAATAACCTGCGTATTTACAATTAAAAGATAGACAACTAAAAAGTAAATAAAACGATGCATGAATATCGTTAGATCGAAGAAGTCAAAAAATTCTCACATACGAGAGTAATAATTTTTCTGACGAGTTCCATGTTGCCAAATCAATCAAATTATAAACAAATGAAACGAGCCATGAGAAGGAGTTCTCACACAACAGGAAGACTAAATTGGTGAGTTCCATATGGCAATTAAAAACAAATTTAGACATATGAAAAGGATATTAGTTACCGGAGGTGCTGGTTTTATAGGTTCGCACTTATGTGCTCGTTTATTGAATGAAGGAAATGAAGTTATATGCCTGGATAATTATTTTACCGGCAGCAAAACAAATATATTGCCTCTGCTGAATCATCCATATTTTGAGTTAGTTCGTCACGATATTACATCTAAATTTTTCATTGAAGTTGACGAGATATACAATCTTGCATGTCCGGCAAGCCCTATACATTATCAGTATAATCCCATCAAAACCATAAAAACATCTGTAATGGGTGCCATTAACATGTTGGGTTTAGCTAAACGAGTTAAAGCTAAAATATTACAGGCCAGCACAAGCGAAGTATATGGGGACCCTAATATACATCCACAACAAGAGACCTATTGGGGCAATGTAAATCCTATAGGCCCTCGCTCTTGTTATGACGAAGGAAAGAGATGTGCTGAAACTCTTTTTATGGATTATAAAATACAAAATAATGTAAATATTAAAATCATTAGAATATTTAACACCTATGGCCCCAACATGAATCCCAATGATGGCAGGGTTGTATCGAATTTTATCATGCAGGCATTAAAAGGTGAAGATATAACTATATTTGGCGATGGAACACAGACTCGTTCTTTTCAATATGTAGATGATTTGGTTGAAGGAATGATAAGAATGATGGGCACTTCAGATGACTTCTGGGGGCCTGTTAACATTGGTAATCCAAATGAATTTACAATGATAGAACTGGCTAAAAATATTATTGAATTAACTGGTTCGAAATCAAAACTAATTTATAAGCCACTTCCTCAAGACGATCCGAAACAACGACAACCTGATATTTCACTGGCTAATCAAAAGTTAAACGGATGGGAACCTAAAGTACAACTGAAAGAAGGTCTTATAAAAACAATTGATTATTTTAAAAACACAACTCTGTAACACCATAAAATGAAACTCAATAAAGAATCAAATTTTTAAGAATAAAAGACAATTAAGAAACATGTACTACACATATATTTATAAATGAAAGTTTCAATTATAACCATAGTATATAATAATGTAGCCTATATTTCAGATTGTATTCAGTCTGTAATCAATCAAACTTATAAAAACATAGAATATATTGTAATTGATGGTGGATCTACAGACGGAACAATTGAGGAGATTAAAAAATACCGGTCTCAATTAGCTTATTTTATTTCGGAAAAGGATCGTGGATTATATGATGCTTTAAATAAGGGGATAAAACAAGTTACAGGTGATGTTGTTGGTATTTTACACTCTGATGATTTATTCTATGAAAACACTACTGTTGAAAAGATAGTGGATAAATTTAAGGAAACAAATTCTGATTTGGTTTACGCCAAAGGTATGTTTGTACAACGTGATGATATTTCAAATGTTCGCCGTATCTATTATAGCAAGCCCTATAAAAAACGTTATCTTAATTTTGGATGGATACCATTGCATACCACCATTTTTGTTAAGAAATCAGTCTTTGAAAAACATGGTCTCTATATGGAGCAATACCAAATATCATCTGATTACGATATTTCATTAAGATGGTTTCATGATGACTCTTTAAAAAAAGACTTTTTAAATCAATGGACTGTTAAAATGCGAATTGGTGGTAAAAGTACCACTAAAAAACTACAGGTAATAAAATCTATGGAAGATGTCAATATCATACGCAGATACAAGCTATTGGGTTATTTTACACTATCCATGAAAATAGCCCGTAAGATTCCGCAATATTTGATACCTAAAATTTTCCCTCATCATTATTTTAATAATAACAACAAACGACAACATTGAGCGTTAGATAAGAGCTTGAGATTTAAATCCTTTTTACAATAACAATAGTTCGTTAAATTTTTGTAATATTTTGATTATTAGATGTATGGTATTTTTCTGTTAAATGTGTAAGATGCAGATAATAAGTGCCTTGTAAATCAGTCTTTCGTCTTTTGTCTTAAATCTAACGATCTATTGAATAATATCGTGACAACGAATAGATATTAGAAAATAAATGTATATTTAAAAATCTTTATACTTTTGTCTTTATACTTTATACTAATAAATTACGTCATTTAAACTATGAACAAAATATCCCTCTATACTATCATCTGTATTATTGGAATATCGCTATTTTCCTGTAAATCAAGAAAAGATATGGTATTCATTCAGGATACATCAAACAATAATGAATTAGAGCTTAAATCTCCCACTTTTGACACATATAAATTAAGAATTAATGATAATTTATTCATTGATATACAAACTACTGATGCTGATGTTAATAAGCTATTCAATCCTACCAAAGCTGAAGGAGGTGGAGCCAGTCAATCTTTTGGAGATACAAACAGTCAATTATTAAATGGTTACCAGGTAGATATTAGAGGTGAGATAACGTTACCCATATTAGGAAAGGTCAATGTGGAAAATTTAACATTAGATGAAACACAAGCTGCAATTCAGGAAAAAGCACTTGAATATCTAAAATCACCTGTTGTAAAAGTTAGATTGTTGAATTTTAAATATACCATACTTGGTGAGGTTGCCAGTCCGGGGGTTTATTACAATTATAATAATTTATATACGATATTAGATGCTTTAAGTGAAGCCCAGGGTACAACCAATTACAGCCAGATCAGAAAAATAAAATTGATTAGAAATAATCACAATACAAGTAAGGTGTACTCTATTGACCTGACTAAAAAAGATTTTATTTCATCCGAATTATATTATTTACAACCCAACGATGTAATCTATGTTGAACCGGATCGTTTAAAACCATTGAGCGTTAATTTACCTGTTATTTCTTTGGTATTCTCAACCATATCAACTTTAGTATTATTGCTTAATTTTGTGAATAATAATTAGCGCCCTCTAACTCCCCCAAAAAGGGAGGATAAAAGCCCCTCTCAATCTCCCAAGTAGGGATGAAAGCCCCTCTCACTCTCCCCGAAGGGGAGAAGCTGATTTACAGCACGTTTAAAAAGAGCAAATGGTAAACTGATAGCAGGTTGATGAATTGATGAATTGATGAATTGATTAGGTCAATAGGTCAATAGGTCATAAGCTGACAGATGTAGGCGAAGAAAGTACTTAGTTCCTAGTTCCTAGTTCTTAGGTCTTAGTTCTTAGGGTTTCAGGTTGCAACATTTGCGCAGCAAATACCAATTCGTGTTAATTAGCGGACATAAATTAACTGTCGAGTTGTTAAATCGTTGAGTTGATGATTTGATGATTTGAAGAATGATTCGCTCGCAGAGTAAACAAAATTTCATGATGAAAACTATAATCCTTAAGGATTTGTCTTTGCGTCCTTAGCTTTAAGGAGTTTGAATCTTTATTTTAAAAGTTATTTCCGGTTTTGCAGGCTTTGCGAGAAAAATAGAAGTTGAAAGTTGAAAGTTAAAAGTTGAAAGTGCGGGTTTTCTGTTGCATATATTCTTACGAGTGGTACTATACTTAGTTCTTAGCTTTTAGCTCTTAGTTCTTAGGCAACAATATTTCAGGTTGCAACATTTGCGCAGCAAATACCAATTCGTGTTAATTAGCTGTAATTAACAATGTAACTTGACATTATATGGTATTGTTGAACTCCTTTGTCGTTTCGATGCAATTCAAAATAACAGGTAAAAGTTGAAAGTTTCGGTTTGCTCCTATAGGTTGGCGCAGGTTTGCAAAGAAGCCAAGTGAAGACTGTGGACTGAAGAGAGCTGCCTGCTGACAATAAAGTATTTTCATGGTAAATACACGTCCTGAAAGGACAACTCATTTCAGCCCAATGCAAAACGAAGTGACGCGTTGGGTTTTTGATTTACAGAAATAGGATGCGTCCTGAAAGGACAACTCAAAAATGTTGGTATGCAGTCAAAAGTCAAAAGTTGAAAGTTAAAAGTGCCGGTTATCTGCTGCATATATTCTTATGAAGGGGTACTATTATTAGGTTAATAGTTCAATAGGTCGTTAGGTTATTAACTTACAGAATTAGGCGAAGAAAGTACTTAGTTCCTAGTTCTTAGGGTTTCAGGTTGCAACATTTGCGCAGCAAATACCAATTCGTGTTAATTAGCGGACATAAATTAACTGTCGAGTTGTTAAATCGTTGAGTTGATGATTTGATGATTTGAAGAATGATTCGCTCGCAGAGTAAACAAAATTTCATGATGAAAACTATAATCCGTAAGGATTTGTCTTTGCGTCCTTCGGTTTAAGGAGTTTGAATCTTTATTTTAAAAGTTATTTACGGTTTTGCGGGCTTTGCGAGAAAAATAGAAGTTGAAAGTTGAAAGTTAAAAGTTGAAAGTGCGGGTTTTCTGTTGCATATATTCTTACGAGTGGTACTATACTTAGTTCTTAGCTTTTAGCTCTTAGTTCTTAGGCAACAATATTTCGGGTTGCAACATTTGCGCAGCAAATACCAATTCGTGTTAATTAGCTGTAATTAACAATGTAACTTGACATTATATGGTATTGTTGAACTCCTTTGTCGTTTCGATGCAATTCGGATTTATAATAATTCGTGTTAATTAGATGACAAATTTACAATTCATTCATCTTTTATCCTGATCGTTTCTTTTTTTTAGTTAAAAGTAATATTTTTGAATTATGAGAACGCTGCAAGAAATAAAAAATACACTTGGTAATCATAAACAAAGATTATTTCGTGACTATCCAATAAGAACCATGGCTATATTTGGTTCCTTTTCACGTAATGAACAAAATGATTCAAGTGATATTGATATTCTGGTTGAGTTTTCTGATAAAATTGGTATCCGGTTCATAGATCTGGCGGATGAATTGGAAAAAATTGTTGGTACTAAGGTTGATTTAGTATCAAAAAGAGGTATTAAAGATCAATATCTAAAGTCAATCCATTCTGATTTAATTTATGTCTAAGAGAGATACACTATTACTTTTGGATGATATGTTACAATCTGCACTAAAAATTAAACGCTATACCAAAGACTGTAATTATGATTCCTTTTTATCAGACGATAAAACTATTGATGCTGTTGTACGTAATTTTAAAATTATAGGAGAAGTTGCGAATCGTATAGATCCAGATTTTAGAGATAGTAATCCTGAAATAGAATGGAACAGAATCAGAGGTTTTAGAAATAGAATAGTCCATGAATATTTTGGAATTGATTACGAAATCGTGTGGGAGATTATTACAGGTTACTTAAATAATTTAATTGAATGGCTTAGAGCAATCATCAATATCTACGAAAATAATGACAATTTGCAATAATAATACCAAGAAATAAAAATGAGATCCGGGTAAAATAAGGCAATAGGTTATTAGGTTAAAAGATTATTTGAGGTAGAGGTTATGAGTTCGCCGTTATTCGCTAACAGAGAGCACAGCATAAACTCCAATCATTTTTACAACAAATCAACAATTAGACAAATCAACAACTCGACAATAACAAAAAAACAGCTAAAAGCCAAAAGCAAATAGCTCTATGTAAAGTCCTAATTAGTTTATTATAAATAATGCAAAACATTAACGAGATATTAGAATACATGGAAAAGGGAGATGAAATCGATGTAAAAGGATTTCTGTTTCGCTTATTAAACAAATGGTATTGGTTTATTATTTTTGGTTTTTTGGGGCTGGGAATAGGTATTCTAATAACCAAGCGATCTCCTGTAATATATAAAATGAGTGCATCTATTATTATCAACAACGAATATAAAAGTATGAGTGTTGATAATTTTTTTAGTGGATACAAAATGGGAGCAAAGACCAATGCAGAGAGTCATATGTTAATGCTGAGGTCGTACACTTTGCATCATCAGGCATTACAAAATTTAAATATTGATGTAAGTTGGTATCAGAAAGGTGTTTTTAAAGATTTTGATTTATATAAAATATCGCCTTACAAGACTGTGTTAATACAGGACTCTATGAATATAATGAACGTTCCTGTATATATTACACCTTTAAATAATAACAATTATAAACTCAATTCTGAAGTAACTATTTCAGGTAGTAAATTAGATATAGCGTTAGATGGTAAATTTGGTGAGCCATTGACTAGTGAGTACTTTAACTTAACTATTTATAAAGATGATAATACACTAGTAGATCCAAAAGGAACTTATTTTTTTATAGTCAATAATTTGGATTACCTTACTAAATCGTATGCCAATGGATTGCAGGTAGAACTGGCCAATGAAAGTGCCGATGGTATCATTCTTTCTCTTCAGGAAAGAAATGCACAACGAGGCGTTGACTATATGAACAAGTTGATTGATGTTTACTTAAAATATGGCTTGAATGAAAAAAACCGCACTGCCGAAAATACGGTTCGTTTTATTGACTCTCAACTTGAAGGCCTTATCGATTCATTAAACAGAACAGGAAAAATGTTCACTGAGTTTCGCTCAGAGAAAGGTATTGTAAACCTTAGTCAGCAAGCTACTATTGTAGCACAGAAATTGCAGGAGTTAGAAACCGAAAAGAAAATGAGTGAACGCAGGATTGAGTATTTTAAGAATTTACATGAATATATGGGGAATGCTGAAGAAATGAAACTCATGGCTTCACCTTCGGTAGCAGGAATATCCGATGCCGGTTTAAATGCTCAGGTTGTTAAACTTGCAGAATTATATAGTCAAAGAATTGCATTAAGCTCTACTTCTAAAGAAAAGAACCCTGCCTTAGTTGCTGTTAATGAACAAATCTCTAATACAATAAAATCGCTTGAAGAAAATATTAAAAATTTGCTTAATAACTCTGAAATTGAACTTGAAAGTATCAAGAATCAATTAAATACCAGCAAAATGGAGTTGGCAAGTCTGCCCAAGACAGAACAGGATTTAATTAATATTAAACGTAGTTTTGATTTAAATAACGAATTATATACTTTTTTATTACAAAAAAGAGCTGAAGCAGCTATTACCAGAGCATCTAATATACCTGATGCTAATGTATTAGATCCTGCACGCATTGAAACTGTAGTTCAAACAGGTCCAAAGGGCTCAACAAATACACTGGTTGGTCTGATACTCGGCTTAGCTATTCCTTTTTTGGTAATTGTTTTAAGTGATTATTTTAATGACTCAATTAAAAGCATTGAAGAATTACAGAAAAACTGTAAATTACCTATAACAGCAGAAATTGCTCACAACAACTATACTATAGAAATTCCGGTTCAAAAGTATCCTCGTTCCGGTATTGCAGAAACATTCAGGGCACTAAGAGTTAATCTGCAATATATAGCAAATAATGAGGACGCCAAGGTTGTTGCTATTCACTCCATGATATCAGGAGAAGGAAAAACCTTTTGTGCCTTAAACCTGTCGAACATACTTGCCATGGATAACAAAAAAGTATTACTGGTAGGTTGTGATCTTCGTAAACCAAAATTGCACAAGGTTTTTGAAGTTGAAAACGACAAAGGATTGTCTACATTTTTAATTGGTAACGATAGTTTTAAGGATATTATTCGTACTACAAATCAGGAAAACTTATTTTATGTTAATTCCGGTCCTGTTCCTCCTAACCCATCAGAGTTGATAGGCAACGGTCTTTTCAAAGATTTTATTGATCAGGCTCAAAATGAATTCGATTATATCATTTTGGATAATGCCCCAATCACATTGGTTATTGACGGCTTATTGATTGCCAAGTATGCAGATATTAATCTTGCAGTTCTTCGCCAGGGATATAGTCATAAAAAACAGATTAACTACATTAATCAGCTTAAGGATAAAGAAGATTTTAAACATCCGGGAGTTATACTTAATGATACGGTTTATAATGGATATGGAAATAGCTATAAAAGTTATTACGGTTACGGAAAAGGCTATTATGATGATAGTTATGAAGTGAAAGGATTGGTAAATAAGTTGAGGAGGAGGTTTAGGAAGAGTTAGCGGGATTCAGTAGGCAGAGTTCAGTCATCAGTAGGCAGTACTGATATGTTAAATCGTTGATTTGTCGAGTTGTTGAGTTGATGAAGGATTATGGATTAGTTGATTAATTGGGAATTTAACTGTCAAATTGTTAATTCGTCGATTTGAAGGATGCAGTGATGGATTAGGGATTAATATTATTCAGGAAATTCGTTTTTGGTCTTATATCGTACAGCTTTATGAAGACTGAGAACAGAAGACTTTTATTACTAAAATCTTTCTCATCTTAATTCATATTTGTTGATTTGTTGATTTGTAGACATTATAGTAACTTTAATAAAAAATATTCATGGGACACGATGCTATAAAATTAGAGTTAATTGAGTGGTTGACCAGGCTTGAAGACGATGAGACTATTGAATATCTAAAAGTTGTTAAGGATTCAACTCAGGAAAGTAATGACTGGTGGGATCTTTTAACTGATGATCAAAAAAATGGTATTCAACGTGGTCTAAATGATATAGATCAAGGGAAAGTTATTCCTCATGACGAAGTGAAAAAAAGATATGGATTATAAGTTATTCTGGACTGATGAAGCCATTAATAACTTAGAGGATATTATTGATTACTTACAATTCAAATGGACTCAAAAAGAAGTAAATGCTTTTAAAACAAAATTAAGCAAGCAGATTAATTTAATCTGTTCCAATCCACATATATTTCCCCTTTCAGAGTATAATACAAGATTAAGAAAAGCTGTTTTAAGTAAACATACTTCTATTTTCTACGAACTAAAAAATGACAATATTTATATTACTTACCTCTTTGTTAATAAAAGAGATATTGATAGTATAAAATAAGATTATTGATGAATCTAATTGTTTAATTGTTAATCTGTTGATGTATTGATTTGATGGATGCAATGACGGAGTATGAATTAGATATTAATAACTTTCAGAATATACATTATTGTCTGATGCAATCTACTGACTATTGACTAAGAACTGAAGACTGACAACTGCTTACTCAAATTCTCTCCCATTTGCCTCTTTGCCTTTTTCTTGATTAGCAGGATTATAGATAAAATTAACTATTAAATTGTCAATTCGTCGAGTTGTTGATTTGAAGGACAATTGTTTTACGTTATTGACTTATTATTTTAACCGCAAAGGTCGCAAAGTTTTTATGCTAAGTACACAAAGAATTGATGAATGATTAAGGATTAAATGATTAATTAGGAATTTAATTGTTAAATCGTTGATTTGTAGATGCGTCTATTTGAAGGATGTAATGAAGAAATCAGAACTATAATTATTCAGGAAAGTGGTTTTAGTCTTATAATTACTGCTGTCTAAAAACTGAGAACTGAATACTGCTTACTCAAATTCCAGCTCTTTCGCACCACCACCCTTGCTCCCGTTCTTCGGAGTACTTAGTGTATCTGTAGCGTCCTCCTTTGCAATAAATCATCAGATCAACAGTTCTACGTTTTAACCTTTTAACATTAACCTTTCTCCTTAGCACCCTTTAACTCTTATTATCCTCCTTTTTAAAATAGAAAAACCACAAATACCACAACGTCACAATAAAGGCATAGATAAAAGTATTGTATAATTCATGATGCAAATTAAACAATGCAGAGTCGTTTCCATGCTCGGATACATGAATAAACAAATAGGTAATACGCATTGCATTTAATATAAATATAAGTACTACTCCAGATAAACAATACAATAACAATCGCCAACTAATAGTTTCGTAAAAAAGAAATATCCCACAGAAAACAAGTATAATATCAATTCCAATACATCCATCCAAGATGTAAATATAGGTATGTGAATTAAAAACCCTTCTACCAGCTATATCTACACTATACCCTAAATATTCCAACGAATATTTTGAAAGATTAAGAATCCAATCTGCAAGAATATCCCTTATGCTTTGTCCTCCATCTCCGATATTATGTATTAAGAAAGACATTACATTATAAAACAACAGTATAACGCAAAGCTTTAATAATATATTCTCAATGTTATTTTTTTGTTTTATGGTAATTGCTGCTTTAACATTTTTCCAATATAATATTACAGGAAATGAGCATAATAAGATTCGATAAATCTTATCATGTTCAAAACTATAGCCTGTATTACCATATTCGGCCAAAATACCCCAAATTATTATTCTTGTTAGATGAGCTATCAAAACCCAAATAATAAATAATCCAACACTCTTATATTTGAAGTTTTTATTACTGATTATAATAAGACAAAGAATTCCAATAAACTTTAAATTCAGGTTTGGATAAGGCATTTCGATTATAAATCCCTTTCTTAATAATAATTTATCAATAGCTGGTTCTACTTCAACTCCCAGCGTATCTAATAGAAGAGATGCTATATTTAACAGATGTTGATTAATCGCTTCTAATGCCGAAATAAATATTGGATACGATATAAATCTAAGTAGAAAAGGCACAGTTAATACGCCTATAATTATCCATTGTTTTTTATTCAGCTTGAGTTCCTTTATCATTTTATTACTGTGTAAAAAGTAAAAATAAAACATAGAGAACTGATGCAACAGCAATAAAAAATGGTTTTATTCTCCCCGTGAGAAATTTACTGATCTCCCTTCCTCTTATCTTCTTCACTAAAGAAGTGGAAAGCACAAAAACGATAGACAATAAAAACTCTGCCTGGGTAAATTTATTAAATGAGGAT
Source organism: uncultured Saccharicrinis sp. (assembly GCA_963677345.2). GTDB lineage: Bacteria > Bacteroidota > Bacteroidia > Bacteroidales > Marinilabiliaceae > Saccharicrinis. Next base: position 339,364 of record CAXXLC010000012.1, on the reverse strand, counting down.
AAATAGGGTAGATACAATATAAGTATGCCTATGATACCTGCAGATGTATAAAGCTTATAAGTGGAAATAGAAATTTGATTGTTTTTTTCTGATACCACTTTAGTAGTTATTGCAATTAAATATTGATAACACAACCAGGCTAAAATACCCACTCCTATAAAAAATATAGGCATTACCGTCAAAATCATAATGGAATAGGAAATATGCAACCAATTGAATAAATAAAAGGAATTTGTTTTGGAAAGAATGCTAGAAATAACATCGCTAAATAAAATCAGTAAGGTAGAAATAAGTACCCAATAAAAGTATAGTTCTTTTTGCTTGTTATTGATCTTCTTAAAAAACAAAAAAGCAATACAAATCGCAGATATAATTAGCAGTAAAATAAAATCAACAGAGAAGAAAAATATTACAGAGAAGTATGTCCACACACCTGAGTTTTCCGAACTAATGGGGAAAATAGTATATCCTTTATAAATCCATTCAATATTAAAGATACCGGCCACAACGATTTTACTAATAATCAGTAGCATCTTAATGCTTAACCAGGAGGAGAGAAAAAGGAATGTTGTATTAATAAACAGGTTTTGGTTTTGTTTTGCCATATTTATTAATTTATAACAAAAGAACCAACTTCTGTTTGAAAATAATAATCTTTATTATTCTTCTTTTTTGTTTGTAATATATTTACGGTATAATATTAAAGCTCCACCAGCCAATAGGGCAATTGCACCTCCATCTATAGGAGTGCTTGCACCACCAACAGGTTGATTATCCGTACCAGGGCCGGTTCCTCCTGGAACACCACCAGGTTGAGCAAAACTTTCTACTGCTATAAATGCAAAAAGCACAATTGTTGCTATTACTACAATTTTCTTCATATTTTATATTCGATTCTTTTATTTAACCCACACTTTTTGAGTTAACACTATGTTATTGCTTGTTACTTTAACAAGATAAAGACCATTGTTCACTGAAACGTTTTCTGTTCCTTGTTTGCCTTCTCCAATTTTCACTGTCTTTCCATCTAAAGTATAAATGGTGTAATCAAAGATATCTGTTGATTTAATCATAACATTGTTATCAATGCTATATATTTTTACATTGCATTCTTCTGTATTATTAACCGCTGTAGTACCTGTTGGTTTAAATACCAGATTAAAACGTTGCTCATTATTGGAAACATTGTGTACTATATTAAAACTGGTACCTTCAGAAATAGGAATTACTTGTGGCGTATTTAAATCAACCAATGCTACATATCCATCAAAGCTTTGTTCTTCCACAATAACAGTATATGTTCCTGAAGTATTCGTTTTAAAACCAATTGGAATAATATCATCTTCAGTTATTAAACTTTTATTGTATATACAGTAATCTTTAGTATCATCGATGGCATAAATCTGGGGCGCATCAGGATTAAAACTAAAAAGTTTATATCCTTCATTGGCTATATCAGTTTCGTTAACCATAAGTACATCTTCGTATTCATCTTTTGTTACTTTAATAGTAATCCGAGGCATTGACGAAACTGAAGTTGATTTTAGTGAACTTCCTGATATAGTAGAAATGCGTGCATCATTGGTAAAAGTTACATTACCTGTAGCAGAATTGTTGCTAACCTTTACAAAAAAGCCCTGGCAAGATTCAAGTATATTACCTAGTTCACCACCAGTACCAATTTGGTATGACAGGTAAGTATTTGTTTCAGGATCCCAAACATAAAACATAGTGATATTTGTCAGTGTAAGGTTATCCAAATTAATTTGAGAAGGGTATGGATTACTTACAAAGTTATAACCGTGTTCACTATCCGGACCCGAATTGACAACATCATAAGAATAGTCGCCACTATTAAAAGTTCCGGTAAATTCATAAGTCCTGTCACCATTGACTGTTTTTAGTATGTAACCAGTACCTCTTTCAACTGTTGTTGGAGTACTACCCCATCCATTAGTAGACTCCACATAACCATACATATAATCGCCAGTAAAAAAGTCAACTGCAGGCGTACTTTCGACCGGAATACCAATTGAATGCCAGGTAAAATCATTGGCTGCTATTCCACTTTCTTTCACATTTCGGTATAAGGTCATAGTACCGGTGTTAGTCACAGTTCCATAAGTTATTAAGGAACCAGAACGCTCATTAACCTCCCTGTTGGCTTCTAAAAGAAGACTACCTGCATTGTTTAAATCACCATTTACGGTTAATGCAGAACTTGCAGCTACAGTTAAGGTAGCACCGGATTCGATACTAACATCATTAACCTGCTCATCTGAACCATAAGCAGCATCTACAATTAATTGATTGCCGGTAGCAGGAATAATGATATCATCAGTTGCCGTTGGCACCAATGTTGGAAACCAGTTTGTAGTCGCATTCCATGAATTTTCAGAACCAGTCGTACCACCTACCCAGGTTAATAAGCCTTCTTTTAAAAGATAATCAACTACGTAAATACTTCCACTATTTTCACCATTATCATCATCGCCATCATCGCCATATGCTCCTATAATAGCATAATCTCCAGCTATAGATACACTACAACCAAAATAATCGGACCCACTACCGTCATTAGCTGTTATCTTATTTAAATAAGATTGTGTAGTTAAATCATAAACATAAGCGCTACCTGTAGAATTATCATCACCATGAGCGCCTATTATCAAATAATCTCCAACTGCAGAAATACTATATCCAAACACATCATTAGCGATTCCATCATAAGCTGTTATTTTATGTGAGAAACTTCCATCACTAAGGTTATATACAAAAACCCCACCTGTATTACTATTGTTATTTGGCGCTCCTACAATTGCATAGCTATTAGAAATACATACACTTTCACCAAATAAATCCCCAGCTTGACGATCGTCCGTATCACATTTATACATCTGATTACCTGTATTAAGATCAAACATATATGCTGCTCCATATTTAACCCTTGAAACTCGTGCGTTCTCAGCACCTACAAACACATAATTACCAGACATATAAACACTTGATCCAAAACTATCACCTGACATCCTATCTTCTGCTAACAACTTTTCAACAAATTGACCTGTTGCAGTTTCATAAACAAATACACAACCGCATGCATCAGCTGAAACATCCCAATATCCATATACACCTATAACAATATAATCACTAGATATTCCTACACTATAACCAAAATAATCGCCTTCATAAGCAGTTTCATCAAGTAAGTCATCAGTTGTAAATTTATATAATTCAGAATCAGTACTTAAATCAAAAACATATGTTGCACCTTTAGTAGAATTTTTATTTGGAGCTCCAACAATAGCATATTTACCAGATATTGCCACGCTTTCTCCAAATCCATCATTAGCTGCACCATCCGAGGGAGTTAAATAAAACACCTCCTCACCTGTAGTAATATCATAAACATATGCACTTCCTATATTATTATTACTATTTGGAGAGCCTACAATGGCATAATTTCCTGACATTGCTACACTTTTTCCAAAATAATCAGAAGAAGAACCATTATCGGCAGTTATTTTTCTTTGTAGTGATTTTGTAATTCCAGCTGTAGTAAAATTCCATGTGCTATTATCACCAATACCTGAGTATCCAATAAAACAACCAAATTCAATTTGTATATAATACGCAGTCGAAAGCTCAAGATATTGATTTACATCAATAAAAATTTGTGAGGTACCGCCTCCGCTAACCTGACTACCAGTAACATCAATTGTTTCAACAATACTATTATCACTGGATTTATGTATAGTTATAGATCCGGAACCAACAGTAACGCTTTCACTAAAACTAATAGTTAAATCAGGCCTCATTACAACATCTGTTGCATTATCTGCAGGACTATAAGATACTACTGTAGAGCCTTGGGATAACAGGCTAACAAAAAATAAGCTGTTCAATAAAACTGTAAGTAACCGTCTCTTCATATTTCTCCCCTATTAAAATTAATTTAATTAACGTTCGTCAAGTCAAAAAGTTTTAATTTGATCCCCACCAGCATAAAAATCATTGCTTTGACTAAAAAAAATGAACAGACAAATATAATTGTTTTATTTGTAAGCAACAGCCTATTTTGACGAATACCTAATTGCTGTATTCTAAAAGCTGGCATTTTTTGAGTAAACCCACAACTGTTGATTGAGATTTGATGGCTTTATTGAAAAAGATTATAGATTAGGGATGGATTGTTGAGTTGTTAATTCGTCGATTTGTTTAGTTGATAAATTGATTAGGGATTTAGGTCAATAGGTCATTAGCTGACAGATGTAGGCGAATAAAGCTCTTAGTTGCTTGCTCTTAGCTCTTAGTTCCAAGTTTCTAGTTCTTAGGTCTTAGGGTTTCAGGTTGCAACAATTTGCGCAGCAAATACCAATTCGTGATAATTAACAATGTAATTTAATATTATATGGTATTGTTGAACTCCTTCGTCGTTTAGCTGTAATTTATATTTATTCGTTGTTAAAATAATTCGTAATCATTCGTTGTAATTCAATTAAATTCGCATTCAAAATAATTCGTGGTAATTTGCGTTAATTAGATGACAAAAAAACATTGCGCAGCAATAATAATTTGATGACTATTATTGAGTTGTTAAATCGTCGAGTTGTTGAATTGTTGCATTGATTAATGATTAGCTCGCAGAGTAAACAAAATTTCAGAATGAAAACTAAAATCCGTAAGGATTTGTCTTTGCGACCTTAGTATTAAGGAGTTTGAATCTTTATTTTAAAAGTTATTTCCGGTTTTGCGGGCTTTGCGAGAAAAATAGAAGTTGAAAGTTGAAAGTGCGGGTTTTCTGCTGCATATATTCTTATGGAGGGGTACTATTATTAGCTCTTAGTTCCTAGCCAAAAGTTGAAAGTTGAAAGTCCTGGTTTTCTGTTGCAGATATCCTTAAGAGTGGTACTATACTTAGTTCTTAGCTTTTAGCTCTTAGTTCTTAGGCAACAATATTTCAGGTTGCAACATTTGCGCAGCAAATACCAATTCGTGTTAATTAGCTGTAATTCATATTTATTCGTAATCATTCGTTGTAATTCGTTGTAATTCGTTGTAATTCGTTGCAATTCGCATTCAAAATAATTCGTGGTAATTTGCGTTAATTAGATGACAAAAAAACATTGCGCAGCAATAAACAACCTGATGACTATTGATGAGTTGTTAATTCGTCGAGTTGATGAGTTGAAGAATGATTAAAGATTAGGGTTTAATATTACTCCCGGAAACTCGTTGCCCCCTTTTTTTTTTAATGGGCATAGCGTCTCGCTCTTTTAATCCAAGTCCTACTATCCTGATAAGTATCTTTTCTAATGACCTGCCAACCTAATGATCTATCGACCTATCGACCTATTGACCTATTGACCTATTGACCTACCAACCTAAATCTATCTCTATTCCTTGCTACCTCTCAGCTTACTTCTTAATATTCTTCGCAAAATCCAGCAAAATTTCTTCTGTTTGCTCCCAACCAATACATTCATCTGTTACAGAAATACCATATTTAAGAGTAGATAAATCAGCAGGAATTTTTTGTTTGCCGAAGTTGAGGTTACTTTCAATCATCACTCCCATTATAGAAGTGTTACCATTGATAATCTGAGTTTCAATGTCCTTAAGTACCAAAGCCTGGTTTGCTGCGTCTTTACTGCTGTTTGCATGACTACAGTCGATCATGATACGTGCAGGAAGACCAGCTTTTTTCAATCTTTTTTCGTATTCAGCTACACTTTCGGCATCGTAGTTTGGTTTTTTGCCGCCACGTAAAATAATATGCGTATTCTCATTTCCTTTGGTACGGATCACTGCTACATGACCATCCGGATCAATACTAATAAAGTTATGCGGAGAACCCACCGATTCTAGTGCATTGATAGCAATTTCAATATTTCCGTCGGTACCATTTTTAAAACCAACAACTGATGTTAATGCGCTGGCCATCTTTCGGTGACTTTGAGACTCAGTAGTACGGGCACCAATGGCTGTCCATGAAATTAAATCCTGAATATACTGTGGAGTAACAATATCCAAAGCTTCACCCGCTGCAGGTATACCTATTTCTGCAATATACGATAATAGTTCACGAGCCTGTTTTAATCCATCCTCTAATTCAAAACTATTATTTAAGTATGGGTCGTTAATTAGCCCCTGCCATCCTACTGTTGTCCGGGGTTTTTCAAAATAAACACGCATTACCAGGTATAGAGAATCTTTTACTTTTTCAGAAAGTGCTTTAAGTTTTTGAGCGTATTCCTTAGCAGCTTTAATATCATGAATTGAACAAGGGCCTACAACGACTAAAATTCTTTTGTCCTCACCACTTAAGATCTTTTTTATTGTAGCCTGACCTTCTTCAATAGTCTTAATGATATTCTCATTTAAAGGGTAAAGATCTTTTAATTCGTTTGGAGTTAGGATTGCTTGTTCGGTATCTATATTGATATTCTCAATTCTCTTATCAGTCATTTGTATTTAAAGTTGTAATTGCCAGTAAAAATAAATTGCTTGGCGAAAATAACTGATATTTCTCATTTTTTCTACGATTTATGGGATTTTTATTAATTATTGTCGAATCGGAAAGCTGCTGATTTGTTGAATTGACAAATTGTTGAGTTGTGAATTTGTTTAAATGATTAATGATTATAGATTAGGGATTAGGGATTAGGGATTAAGGATTAATGAGTATGCGAATTACTGCCAACTGCTCACTGCCGATTGAATACCAACTGAAAAGCTCGCCATATGGAATAGTTCGCTGATTATTATTGCTGCGCAATGTGTTTTTTTTCGTTGAAACAACGACGGAGTTCAACAATATCTTATAATATTAAATTACATTGTTAGTTACCGCATTTTTTGAGTTTTTATGGCTAAAAATATTTGGAGCTTGCACAAATAAACACCCTTGATTAATATACTAAAATGATATACCTTTGTGATATAAAAAATAAATAGTATGAAAACAGTATCCTTAAAAATAGACGATTCGATTTTCGGCGAGACTGAAAAAAATACTAGCTCGGATTAAGAAACCAAGGAATCGATATATAAATGAAGCTATTGAGTTTTATAATAAACTTCAGCGCAAACAGATTCTGGAGGAAAGACTTAAGAAGGAATCAGGATTAGTTAAAGCGGATTCTATGTCTGTGCTTAAAGGTTTCGAGGAGATTGATTATGCTGATTAAGCAATTTGAAATCTGGATTGCAGATTTAAATCCACAGAATGGTTCAGAATCTGGGAAAACAAGGCCAGTCTTAGCGATTCAGACAAATTTATTAAATAAAATTCCTCACCCTTCAACAATTGTTTGTCCGATTACAACTAATATAGAAAAGGATTCTGAGATATTAAGGGTGCACCTTAAACAAGGAACAGTCAACTTACATCAGGCTTGTGATATTATGATTGACCAGATTCGTGCGATTGATAATAAACGATTGATAAAAAGACTTGGCGTTTTACCTGATGAACTGATTGAATTGGTAAAAGAAAATATTCAAATAGTACTTGACCTTGAATAATGCGCAGATTAAAAAGGTAAGAGGTATAAGATATTTGTCTGTAACTATCTCCAATAATATTATCCTTAACCCATTTTGAAGATTCCTTTTTTATATTCTCAATGATTTTACTGTCATCTAATTTTCGCAAATTATCACGAATTATTATGAAGGCGAATTTAAATGAAACGACGAAGGAGTTCAACAATACCATATAATGTCAAGTTACATTGTTAATGAACGCTAATTTCACGAATTGGTATTTGCTGCGCAAATTTTTCAATCTGCAACACTATGGCCTAATCCCTAATCCCAAATCCCAAATCCTTAATCCTTAATCCTTAATCCTTAATCAACTCATCAATTCATCAACTCGACAGTAGATTCATCTCTAATAATCTAATGACCTACTGACCTAACGACCCATTGACCGAACACCCTTCTACCAATACTAATGAAAAATTCTTATTAAAATTTTGGCGAACGATTAAAACATTATTGGTAATACGGTTGCTATCTCTCACAAAAGCATAATCAGGAATTGAGTTACTATTGATAAACCGGGAAGCCACCCATAGAGCAAAAGCACCATCACTATCATAACTTCCACACATATGCTTGTAATAACAAATATTTGCATGAGCCAGCTCCTCTACCATTATACTTTCAAAAACAGCATCATTATGAGTATCTCCATCAATAGATAAAAGAATAGTATCTAAATCCTGTATATTAAAATTATGTTGATCCAAAAAGCTTTTAATCCTTTGTAATAAGGACTGTTCATTTTTTAGTGAATAAAAAACTTCCAGTCCCCGTAAATTTAATTCAGCATCTTTTGCATCATGAGAAACCACCATAAAAGTAGCACCTTCACCAGGAATAGTTCCTGGTGTTTTGCTTACTAAAAAATCAAGATTATTTTCACCAGCTGACTTCCATTTACCCAAAGAGCCTTTCAAATTGTAGTTCTCTTCAGTAATTTCATCTGTTGCTCCAATTAAAATATTATTAAAACCACCTGACATCACTTTTATGGAAGCGTCCTGCAATGCCGTTTCAAAAGCATTGTTATCATGAGTGTACACCATATTATACCCTTTGCACTGATAAGCCAAGGCCAGATTAGATCCAACAGCATTATGCGTTGACTGAATAAAACTGGTTGGTGTTAATAACATTTCCTTATTATCAAGAATCTGGTTTAGAAAACGTTCAGAATCCTCAACGCAGCCCATACTGGTTGCTGTTATAATGGCATCGGGCTTGTCTAATCCTATATTCAATAAAGATTTAAAGGCACATACAGAACTAATCCGGCTATAACGATTCATTCTTCTTAATACCTTAGCTGGAATGTAATTTTTAAATTCCGGAGTTACACACCTCATCCATTTAGAAGCAGCCTGTAATGTATCAGGAAGAAGGTTTGTTTCAAAGGTATCCTGAGCCGAAACAGCTACAATAGATTTTATATAAATACTCATAATCTTTTTTATCAATAGATTTTAGGATTGGGTTACAATAACAGAGGTGTCATTTCCTCCAAAACCAAAAGAATTACTCATCACACTTTTAATGTCTGCCTTCAATAAAGTTTTATTGGGAACAACATTTACAGCAGAAATATTATTCTTAAGATTTAAACTAGGATAGGCCAATTGATGGTTAATACTTAACACACTAAAAATGGCCTCAATACCACCTGCTGCACCAAGAGTATGACCTATATAAGGTTTTAACGATGAAAATGGAGGATACTGATCTCCAAAAATCCTTTCAATGGCAATACTTTCTGTCAAATCATTATTTGGAGTACCCGTTCCATGAGCATTGATATAACCAATTTCAGAAGCCTCTAATCCAGACATCTCAATGGCTTCCTTCATACATAAATAAGGTCCTTCGCCATTATCGGATGTAGCTGTTTGATGATATGCATCATTCTTATTTGAATATCCACTAACTATTGCGTAACTATTTTTCAGGTCTCTATCCACCAGCTCCTGACTTTCCAAAACTAAAAATCCTGCACCCTCACCAAGGGTCAATCCTTTTCTGTCTTCATCAAATGGCTTACAAGCCTCCTGGCTTAAAATCATCAATGTATTAAAACCGTTCAAAGTATATTTGCATAATGAATCAGCCCCACCCACAATAACCCGGTCAAGTTGTTTGTTTTTTATCATCTCACAACCAATCATTATAGCATTGGCACTTGAAGAACAAGCGGTAGTGATTGTAGTAACAAAATCTGTAAGGCCAAATTGTCTGGCCAAAAACTCTGTTGTAAAACCTTTATTCTGACAGGCTACCATAAAAGTTGGTTTGCCTTCCCTATTTCTGTAATAACTCTCGGCAACATCAATACCCCCAACTGTTGTACCGAATATCAACCCGGTCTTTATCCCGGCCTCTTCTTTATATCCTGAATCGCTTAACGCTTCCTGCATAGCAATAAAAGCCAACAAAGTAGTTCTTGGGAAATGATTAATCTGCTTCACCCCTGCCATTTCATATAACTCATCATTAGAAAAGGGAACTTCAGCCACTTGAAATTCATTTTTATGGACAGAATCCAGATATTTCATCTTTCTAATACCCGATTTTTCGGAAATGATGGAATCCAGATTCTCCTGAATATTTTTTCCTATGGCAGATATGATACCCATACCTGTAATATGTACATTTCTGTGTTTAGGTTCTGTCATGCATTAAAATTTTCCCCGTTTTTGGTATTGGAATTGCAATTACTTATCAAAAAAACGATCCGAAATTACACTTAGCACAAACATAACAAAAATCACTATACAATAATTTTATAAAGTACAATATTTGAACTTATTGATTATTTGTTTAATCAATATATTAAGGTATTTTTGCAGCCAAACTTAAATTTTAAGCTTTATTTTTTAATGTTTTTAATAGTGATAATTAATAAAGCTATAGAGGGAACCATAGTATGAAAAAAATTCTAGTTGTGTATTATTCACAAACAGGTCAACTTAAAAAAGTTATAGACTCTGTTATTGGTGAATTATCACAAGATGCTGATATAACTATAGATTACGAGGAACTAAAGCCATCAAAGAAATACCCTTTCCCGTGGGGAGAATATTTTTTCGATGTATTTCCTGACAGTGTTGAAGAAGCCGGATGTGAATTAGAACCTTTCTCAATTGATTTCACTAAAAATTACGACTTAGTCATAGTGGGCTGTCAATCGTGGTTTTTATCGCCTTCGGTACCGGCAACGGCTTTCTTCAAACATCCCCAAATCAAAACATTTTTAAGGGGGAAAAATATATTAACGCTGCACGGGGCACGTAATATGTGTTTCTCTGCACAGGAATCTATTAAAAAATATATTGCAGAATCTAAGGGCTCTCTGGTTGGAAACATTGTACTTGGAGATACAAATCCCAACTACATTTCAGCTATTACAATAATAAAATGGCTTGTATATGGTAATAAAGGGCCGTATACATTTTTACCTAACGCAGGCATTAGCGACAAAACAATTCTTAAAGCCAGGCGTTTTGCTCCTGTTATTAAAAACTTTTTAAAAAAAACGAACAACTACAAATTGCAGGAAGAGTTAGTTAAACAGAATGCGGTAAAAATGAAGTTTTCGGTATTAATGACAGAACTAAATGCGAAAAAGATTTTTAGAAAATTCAGTAAATACATAGCAAAAGCTGCTCCTGAAAGCAAAGAATGGCATAAAAGAATTAAAGTATTCAGGGCATATTTATTGTTTGCTTTATTTGGATTGTCGCCAATAGCAATGATTGTATTCAATTTGGTTTATATATTAGCATGGTTTAAATCGAAAAAGATAATTGAATACTACCGGGGAATTGAACTTAAATAACATTTAACTATGACATTTATTAATAAAATATCAAAATTCTTTCCTAACCAACCTGTTAGCAATGATGAGATGGAAGAATATTTGGGGAAGATTAAAGGCTTAAGATCCAAGGCCAAAAATATTGTATTAAGAAACAACGGTATAACAAACAGATATTACGCATTAACTAAAAAAGGTGAAATAACTCACTCTGTTGAGGATATGGCTGTGGAAGCAATTATAGCTCTTGAAAAACAAGGTGTTGATCTTCAAAAAATTGACTTACTAACCAGTGGAACTGCTTCTCCTGATATTCAGATGCCATCATTATCATGTATGGTTCATGGTCGTTTAGGTATTGGTGCTATTGATGCCATGTCGGCAACGGGTTCTTGTAACAGTACCATGTGGGCTTTAAACTATGCCCATATGTCTATTCTTACCGGAAGTGCCAGACATGCTGTTTGTGTGGGATCAGAAAATATGTCGAGTTGGATGATGTCAAAAAACTTTGAAGAAGAATCTGCTCACCTTCAGGATCTGGGAGAAAATGGTTATGTAGCTTTTGAAAAAGAATTTTTAAGATGGATGCTATCTGATGGTGCCGCTGCTGTTCTTTTGGAAGACAAACCAAATGCAGAAGGTATTTCTTTAAAGTTGGAGTGGATGGAGATTAAATCCTATGCTCATCTTTCGGAAACCTGTATGTATGCAGGAGGATTAAAGGATGAAACAGGAAGAGTTCGCCCCTGGAGAAGCCTGGATCAAAAAGACCTTCTTGAAAAATCTGTATTTTCTTTAAAGCAGGATTCTAAACTGCTGGAAAAATATATTACTAAGTTTGGTGGTAAGTTTTTATCTGAGATACTTGAAAAGCATGACTTCTCATTGGACGAGATCGATTATTTTATGCCTCATATATCATCTATGTTCTTTAAAAAACATATTAATCAATCATTGATAGATGAAGGGTTAAATATACCTGACGAAAAATGGTTCTTAAATCTTCCTAAAGTTGGCAACGTAGCTTCAGCTTCAGGATTTATTATGCTGGAAGAACTATTCAACTCAGGTAAACTTGTAAAAGGCCAGAAGATTTTATTAATGATTCCTGAAAGTGCAAGATTTTCGTATACCTATGCTCTTTTGACGGTAGTTTAAAAGCCCCCTCTAACTCCCCCAATAGGGGAGGATTGATTTACAGCACTTACAAAAAGAGACATATTATTATGAATACTTAAAAATGAGTGCTGAAGACTGAAAACTGTAGACTAAAAAAACGATGAAGATAAACGAAGTTCCACAAGATCACTCTGATAAATTCAAAAAGGAATTTAGTGTGATTGAATTTGCAGTTGACGATGAAGGAAAATACAAAGCTGTAAAAAGTACCGGGTTTGAACCCAAAAACGTGGCTTTGGAGCAGGCATGGGAGTTTGAAGAGGAAAAGATGGAAAAAGCCCGCCAACTTTATCTAAACAAAAAGAAAAGCTTCATCTATTATCATATGAAAAAAAATATGATGAGTATTAAAATCCTTGCAGGATACACAGATTATAGTTGGTTTAAAGTATGGAAAGATTGCAAGTATAAGAACGGGGAAAGATTAGCCGATAAGGAATTGGAAACTTATCGCTATGCTTTTGGATACAAAAGTATTGAAGACGTAAAAAAAATAGATTAGTGCTGTAATGAATATTGAATTCGATCATAGAATGTCCTCACACTGTGAAAACGGTGTTACAAGAAATTTATTAAAACATCAGGGAGTTGATATTAGCGAGGCAATGGTGTTTGGTATAGGTGCAGGAATGTTTTTTGCTTACCTGCCTTTTATTAAACTACATGGGATGCCGGTGTTTTCATTCAGACCAATGCCCGGGCATATTTTTAATACAGCTACAAAAAATTTAGGCATAAAAGTTCACTCGCAAAAGTTCAGATCTCCAACAAAGGCCATGGCAAAGCTAGATGCCAACCTTGAAAAGGGTATTCCGACAGGAATGGTGGTTGGAGTTTATCATTTATCTTACTTTCCTCCTCAATATCGTTTCCATTTTAATGCTCATAATATTGTGGGTATTGGCAAGGAGGATAACAGGTATTTGATCAGTGATCCAATTATGGAGGACATCGAATCTTTAACCTACGAGGAACTGGTAAGAGTACGATTTGCTAAAGGTACTGGTAGTCCTAAAGGAAAGATGTACGGCATTGAATGCAATAAAGGGTTAAACGACCTGAATTCTGCCATTGTAAAAGGTATTAAAAAGAATGTTACACAAATGCTTCACTACAAAGGAATAGTAGGTGTGGATGGCATCAATTACCTGAGTAAAAAAATAAGAAAGTGGCCTAAAAAATACGGCAATAAAAAAGCAGAACGATTCCTGGGACAAATCGTCCGTATGCAGGAGGAGATCGGTACCGGAGGTGCGGGATTTCGTTTTTTATATGCTTCTTTTTTACAGGAGGCTGCTCAAAAATTAGAGAGTACAAAGCTGGATAGCTTATCTTCAGACATGACACAAATTGGCGACCTTTGGAGAGAGTTTGCTATCAATGCATCCAGAATATACAAAAACCGTTCAGGTGAGATTGGTTATAATGATGTGGCTGATCGTTTATATGATCTTGGACAGAGAGAAAAAGTACTTTTTACCGAACTTGGAAAAACTGCAAAAAAGCTAGGTTAATCAAAATATAAAAACATGAACCCGACAACCATTCTTGAATTTCAATCTGTTACTAAATACTACAAAGGCAAAGAAGAACCTGCTGTCGATCATGTATCTTTTCAAATTAATAAAGGTGATTTTTTTGGTTTATTGGGTCCCAACGGAGCTGGTAAAACAACCAGTATCTCTATCATCAGCAGCTTACTTGAACCTTGTTCGGGCAAATGTTTGATTAATAATCTTGATACCAAAACTCACCTGTATAAAACCAAGCATTTTATTGGTGTAGTTCCTCAGGATATAGCTTTGTACGATAGTCTGACAGCCAAAGAAAACCTACTTTATTTCGGTAGTTTATACGGATTGCCAATCAAAGGACTTAAGGGGTGCATTGATCATCTTTTAGGAGAACTGGGTTTAGATCATGTTAAGAATAAAAGAATATCAACCTTCTCAGGTGGTATGAAAAGGAGAATAAATCTTATAGCTGGTTTATTACATGCTCCAAAGCTTTTGATTCTGGATGAACCTATGGTTGGTATCGATGTACAATCAAAAAATGTGATTCGTAAGTTCCTTCAAAAGCTCAATAAAGATGGCACTACTATTATCTATACTTCGCACATTATGGAAGATGTTCAGAAACTGTGCAACAGAATTGGCATCATTGATAAAGGCAAGCTGATTACGACTGCAAGTCCGGTTAAACTGTTAGATGATCATAAAGAATGTTCTAACCTGGAAGAAGTATTTTTAAAACTAACCGGAGAAAAATTAAGAGACTAACTGGCGTGCCCAGGGCAAATTATTGAGTACACAGGGTTATGATTATTTATATTAGTGACCAAGGTTTTGTTAAATTTTAAACGAATGAAGAAGATATTTTTCTCAATATATAAAGAATCGCTAATTCTGCTCAGAGATATTCAGGGTGTAATGTTACTTTTTTTTATGCCTATGATATTAGTTGTTGTTGTAGCTCTATTACAACATAAAACATTTCAGAATCTTTCAGAAACAAGCATCTCTGTGGTCATTGTAGATAAGGATGGTGGCGAAGTTGGAGAATCTTTACGCGAGGGGATCAAGAATCAGAAAATATTTGATATAACAGAATTTATTGGCGATAGTGTTCAATATGAAAAAAGAGCTAAACAACAGGTTGCTGAAGGTGATTTCCAGATTGGAATTATCATTCCCAAAGGAGCAACAAAAGCCATAAAACGAAGAGCTTTATTATTGGTAAAGCAACAGGTTCCTTCTATTAAGGTAGATACTACCGGCAATCAAAATTCAACTGAAATCAACTTATTATTTGATCCGGTAACTAAAGAATCATTCAAGCTTTTGGTAAAAAGTAGCTTTGCGGAATTTTCGGTAAAAAGTGAAATGTCTATCATATTTAAAACCTATACTAAAGTTCTGGATGCACTGATGAATACCCGTCATGATATCTCCTACCCTGAAGCTCCTGCTTTTGAAATAAAAGAGCAACTGGTTTCGGAATATAACGATGGTATTTTACCAAACTCTACGCAACACAACGTTCCGGCATGGACACTCTTCGGAATGTTCTTAATATGTATTCCTGTTGCAGGTAATGTGATTAAAGAAAGAACAGATGGTTGTCTGGCCCGAATCAAAACTATTCCGGTAAGTTACTTTGAGGTGATGAGTGGTAAAATTGCAGTTTATGTAATCATCTGTGTACTTCAGGCAATAGTTATTTTATTGATGGGAATGTACATTCTTCCAGTACTTGGGTTACCTGAATTACAATTAGGAAACATATATTCTTTTCTTATAATAGCTCTTACTTCGGCATTTGCTGCTACCGGTTACGGAATTGTAATTGGAACATTAGCTACAACTCAGGTACAAGCCTCTACTTTTGGTTCTGTGTCTTCGGTAATTTTAGCTGCTCTTGGTGGGGTTTGGGTTCCTGTAAATATCATGGGACCGGTAATGCGTCAAATCAGCGCTTTATCACCACTAAACTGGGGCGTTCAGGGATTCTATGGCATATTCCTTCGTAACGATGGCATTCTTGAAGTTTTGCCTTATGCCAACCGTTTAATTATTTTCTTCCTGGTGTGTCTGGGAATCAGTGTTGTATTCAGAAAGTACCAGGTTAAGTTTTAATTTTTTGATACATAGATTTGATGAATTGATTTGTTGATGTGATTAGGTCATTAGATCATAAGCTGGCAGATGTAGGCGAATAAAGTTCTTAGTTCCTAGTTCCAAGTTCCTAGCTAGTTCTTAGGCATTAGGTCATAGCATTTCAGGTTGCAACATTTGCTCAGCAATAAATAACAGAGGCTGGTGCGAGTTTGTAAGTCGTACCTCTTTATCGATTCTGCGTTCACTGATGATGTGATGAATTGATTAGGGCGTTAGGTCATTAGGTCATAAGCTGACAGATGTAGGCGAAGAAAGTTCTTAGTTGTTAGTTCCTAGTTGAAAGTTAAAAGTTGAAAGTCTTGGTTTTCTGCTACACATATGTTTACGAGTGGTACTATTACAAGCTCTTAGCTCTTAGGTGTTAGGCCATAGTGTTTCAAATTGCAACATTTGCTCAGCAATAAATAACAGAGGCTGGTGCGAGTTTGTAACTCGTACCTCTTTATCGATTCTGCGTCCACAGATGATGTGATGAATTGATTAGGGCGTCAGGTCATTAGGTCATAAGCTGACAGATGTAGGCGAAGAAAGTTCTTAGTTGTTAGTTCCTAGTTGAAAGTCTTGGTTTTCTGCTACACATATGTTTACGAGTGGTACTATTACAAGCTCTTAGGTGTTAGGCCATAGTGTTTCAAATTGCAACATTTGCGCAGCAATAAATAACAGAGGCTGGTGCGAGTTTGTAACTCGTACCTCTTTATCGATTCTGCGTTCACAGATGATGTGATGAATTGATTAGGACGTCAGGTCATTAGGTCATAAGCTGACAGATGTAGGCGAAGAAAGTTCTTAGTTGTTTGTTCCTAGTTGAAAGTTAAAAGTTGAAAGTCTTGGTTTTCTGCTACACATATGTTTACGAGTGGTACTATTACAAGCTCTTAGGTGTTAGGCCATAGTGTTTCAAATTGCAACATTTGCGCAGCAATAAATAACAGAGGCTGGTGCGAGTTTGTAACTCGTACCTCTTTATCGATTCTGCGTCCACAGATGATGTGATGAATTGATTAGGGCGTCAGGTCATTAGGTTATTAACTGACAGATGTAGCAGAAGAAAGCTCTTAGTTCCTAGTTCCTAGGTCTTAGGTCTTAGGTCTTAGGTCTTAGGCTTTCAGGTTGCAACATTTGCGCAGCAAATACCAATTCGTGTTAATTAACAATGTAACTTAACAATATAGGGTATTGTTGAACTCCTTCGTCGTTTCGTTGACAGTAAAATCATTGCGCAGCAATAAATAATTTACAATTTAGTTGTTATATATAGATTAGTTTAGTTTATCACATCATAATTTCCTACTGCATCATTGATGGAAGATTTTTCGTCTTTGAAAAGAAGTTTGAGCGTTTTTTTACGCCACTTTGATTTTTTGCGGAAATCTTTATAATAAATCGATGCCCATTCAAATCCAAGTTTTGCTTTTGTATCCGGACCAATATAACAATAGGCAGCCTCTGCTACCTTTTTATTTGTATTTTCCTTTTTGTATTTAATATCCGTTCTGTTGGCCAATAATCTAACACTATTTGCGGAACATTCTTTTTGAAGAAGAGCAATGGTACTATTGTATTCTGGCAGTTGTTCATCTTTAATTGCCTCAGAATATGAACCTCCAATATTTAACATGGGACGAATTTGAAGGGTAGAAATATCATATACTCTAAATATTTTAAAGAAATCTTTCAGTTCAGCAAGATTTCTGGAGTTTACAGTATAGTTTATTCTAATCTCAGGCTTATTTGCATTAAGTTCTTCTTTTTGAGATTTAATTTCTTGAAGTAAATCAAGGAATCTGTCGTAAAACGAGTTCTTCATAAAGTACTCATAAGTTTCCTTGTATACACCATGACAAGAAATTGTTAACTCATCAACTCCAGCTTTAATTATCTCACTAACATGATTATTGTTTAACAATTGACCATTTGTAACAAGACCAATATCAGGCACTTTATACTCCTTTGCTAATTCAATCAATCGAATAAAACCTCTATGCGTGGTTGGCTCGGCTCCACATCCTACATATACCTGTATGGCTTTAGAAAATAAAACTCTTGCTATGTCTTCAAACTCATTTTCAGGTATCAATCCTTTATTATTTTTACGATAATCAGTTGAACTGAAATAACACATCTTACAAAACAAATTACAGTTAAGCGAAGGATCAATACGTACAGAAAGATGTCTTTTGCCTAATATATTTAATATATATATGCCAATTAGCTTTATTGATTGACTCCTTACTTTTCGGCTAAGATTCAGAAGTGTATAAAATCGCATATAGTTCTGTCAAATAATTAAAGTCGAAATTTACTAGTAATCTTAATATGTTACAACTTTATTATATAATAGAAGATCGTTAGATTTAAGACAAAAGATAAAAGACTGAGATTAGGGATTAGGGATTAGATCATTAGGTTGCTAACTGACAGATGTAGCCGATGAAAGTTCTTAGTTGTTAGTCAAAAGTTGAAAGTGCGGATTTCCTGCTGTATATACCCCTACGAGGAGCACTATTACGAGCTCTAAGCTCAAAGTTCTTAGCTCATAGCCCTCAGTATATCAGGTTGCAACATTTGCGGAGCAAATGCCAATTCGCATTAATTAGCTGTAATTCATTTAAATTCGCATTTATAAATAATTCGTGTTAATTTGCGTTAATTAGATGACTGTTAAATCATTGCACAGCAATAAATAATCTGATAACTATTAGTGAGTAGTTAAATTGACGAGTTAATTAATGATTAGGGATTAAGGAAGAATTAGCTGGCGAGTTGTTAAGTCGTCGAGTTGATGAATTGAACAAAGTTCCCCTTTTTAAAATTCTTTATTTTCACAAAGCTCTTTGCTCTATTCTCAATACTTTTTTCCGTACTTTTAACCATCTAAAATTATTTCATGAAACAGCTTTTCCATATATTCCAATTAAACAAAGAAGATACTTTACTAATTGAAGGAGAGGTTAAGTTTGTAAAGGAAGTTTAATTTTGCAAATCGGTTTAATATGAAGCGTAAGGACTTTTTAAAAACATTAGCCCTCATGCCATTAATTTCAAGTCAGATGAAAGTAAATACATTAAATAAAATAGCTAATTCCCTAAGCAACACAGAAAAAATGCCCGTGTTGTTTTTGGGGCATGGCAGTCCGATGAATGCCATAGAAGAAAATGAGTTTGTTCAGGGCTTTAGGGCAATTAAAGAAAAGATTCCAACTCCTCAGGCTATTCTATGCATTTCAGCTCATTGGGAAACCAAAGGCACTTATGTTACCGCCATGCAACATCCCAAAACAATTCATGATTTTGGTGGATTCCCTAAAGCGCTATTTGACGTACAATACCCGGCACCCGGAAATCCGGATCTGGCTAAGGAAATTAAAAACAACATTAAATCGGCACAAATCGGGTTAGACGAAAACTGGGGATTGGATCATGGAGCATGGTCGGTTATTAAACACTTATATCCAGAAGCGAATATTCCGGTTCTGGAAATGAGCCTGGATTATTATCAAAGTTCGCAATATCATTACGACTTAGCTAAAGAATTGGCGTGGCTTAGAGAAAAAGGTGTACTTATTATTGGCAGCGGAAACATAGTGCATAATTTACGAATGGTGGCCTGGGATAAAATAAATGAAGTTGGTTATGGATTTGATTGGGCAACAGAAACCAATGAAAAAGTTAAACAACTTATTAGCAATGGTAATTATAAACAGTTAACCAACTACAGCTCGTTAGGTAGCGGTTTTCAAATATCGATACCCACACCCGAACATTATTTGCCAATGTTGTATGCCATTGCGCTGAAAAACGATAAAGATGAAATTTCATTTTTTAACGATAAAATGATTGCCGGCAGTCTTAGTATGACCTCTCTAATCATTAATTGTTAGGATTATTTTTTATCCAGATAAATATTCTATAGGATTACTCATTATTAAATCATTATTTATGGGGATTGTTCAGATTGATAAAATGAAAAACTTTGCAACCTGAAAATTGAAGCTCTGCAAATCAGGTATAAATAATTAAATCTGCTTCAATAAAACACAAAAAATCATGGCAAGAAAAAACTATACAAAGAAGAGTGTTTTAATAGGAATCGTTGCATTTATGGCAGTTTTACTCACTATGCCTCTCGGACATGCTTTAATGATACTAATGGAGCACTTCATGAGTCCTGCAGCAGTTAATTATTCAGCATTCGCTATGGGACTTGCAGGTATAGTAATGGTTATTACAGGTGTTTTTGCAACGGGCGATACAAAACAAACACTCTGGGGTTTAATCGGCGGCTTGCTTTTTTGGACCGGCTGGGTAGAATTTATATATGTATATTACACGCATCGTTTCGGCGTTGAACCTTTGTTAAATGAGGCCAACGAAATTGTAACCAAACCAGAGTATCTGATACTGCCTTCATCATTTGGTTTTTGGGTGATGTTTATGCTACTATATACTTTCAGCATTAAAAGCGGATGTGATTTCTTTCGTTGGATACAGAAACTGTTCTTCAAAAAAAGTAGTGAAACAATTAACATTAAACCTATAACTCACCATACTTCCATCGTTACTTTCATGGAGCTGAATATGATACTTTGGACCAGTTATCTTTTACTACTTACTTGTTACGACAATAACTTTATTGGTGACCAAAGCATATTTACCCTGGCTGTTGCATTTGCATGCTTAATCGGATCTTTATTTATGATGAAAAAACTATTAAAAATAACACAATGGGGATATGCTATTCGATATGCAATTGCAACAGTAGTTGTTTTCTGGACATTTATTGAAATAATGGGACGCCTTAATTTATTTAATGAAATATGGGTACAACCATTAGCTTACAAAAATGAAATGATTGTAATACTGACTTCCTTTTTATTACTATTTGTAATTTTATTTTACAACTCCAGAACAAAAAGAAATCAGGCGTAGATTAATCTTAATGTATTATAGCGGATTAATAGATCTATAATATGGTTAATGCCTCTGTTTTACAAACAAACAGAACGCTAAGTCATTAGCAATAGTTAGTTTTATTTTAATTCAAAAATTTCAAAAAAGTTTAATTTGAGCTTTGCGAGACCAAATTATTTTGTGTTTGCCCATTTGTTGAATTCTTTATCTAATTCAGATTGTTCAATAAATAGTCCTGGCTCTATCTGGCTTTTAGATATATTCTTCCGATTTATAAACTATTCCTTTTTCTACAGGATTATTATGAATATAATTGATTTTCAATCTCCACAAAAGCAATTAGATGAAAATGATAAACTTTATTGGATTTTGGAAATGGTTTATACTTTTTCTTTTCTTGTTTTTCATACGTCATC
This sequence comes from uncultured Saccharicrinis sp., assembly GCA_963677345.2. GTDB lineage: Bacteria > Bacteroidota > Bacteroidia > Bacteroidales > Marinilabiliaceae > Saccharicrinis. Next base: position 317,813 of record CAXXLC010000012.1, on the reverse strand, counting down.
TCCCAAGCATAACGCTTTCGCAATACATTTAGTATCGGATCGTAAATCCAATCATCAGGCATATTGTCCATATTTTTAGGAATAGCAATTTTTACTTCTCCCCAAAAATTAAATGCTTTTATTTTTTGCTCTACTGTGTTAAGTATTATATTTTTCTCATCAATAAGGCATTGTTTTTCAGCGTTATCTTCTTCCAATTCGATACCTTCATCCAACAAAACTTCCACTTCTGATTTTAATGAGCCAAAATCGATACCCCACTCGCTTTGGTGCTTGCAAATTAGTTTGCTAAATGTTTACTCTTTGTTAAAAATCACCTATTGCTTCTTTTATATCGTATGGCTCTTCTTTTACAATAGGAATTGTTTTACCGGCATAAATACTGTCTACCATCAAAATTAAACTATCAACTATAAAAATACCTGTTCGTTTAATTTTTGGCTCAAAGCTATAAGATCCAGTTTCTTTAGTTTTTTCTCCAAATATATCAGTATACTCAGAACTAACATATACCACTATTCTCTTACAATCTGATGCAATTGAATCAATATTTACACAAAATGTTTCTGATCCAAAATTTATTATTTTATTTGTTGTAATAATAAATCCATTTAATCCATTTTGATAAAAATCAATAACAAAATCACCAGAATCAGTATGACTTATGTAGTAAAACGTTTTGTTCAATATTACATCGACGTTTAATATTTCCTCTTCATTTTTAAAGTTTTTTTTATCATTTAACTCTAATATATTATTTGATGAAATATTTATTGTGTCGCTTAATATTGTAGTGTCACTTTTAAAATTAGATTTGTTATAACAACCTGTCATTACAAGTGTTATGTAGCTTAAAATCATCCATTTCATTCTCATAGTTATTTGTTTTTTCTTATTTGTACAACCGTATATTTTCTATTTGGATTACAAGTTCTTTTTGTTCCTATTAGCATATTCTTATCAGATAATCTAAATTTGTTTAAAGGGGTTACTCCTATATTTTTTTTGTTATAATCTGTTGAATGAGTGCCAACTTCGAAGAATCGATAATACAAACCTTTTTCATCAGTTAAACGACCTGTAATTATGACAAAATGTTCAGTGCTATTATCTGAATTATAAGTTTCCATCCTGCTATCATCATCTAGTCCTACCACAATTGGACAGCCTTTTTCCAATTGTTTATCTATATAATCAATACCTTCTTGTTCTCTTCCTGTTCCTTTTAAAGTTCCATCTTTAAGCTGTATTACCATTTGTATAGTATTACTATAGTAAGATGTATCATTTTCATACTTTTTACCAGCAACAGGGGATCCCAATTGTGCTCCTGTTACTCCATAATTATTTAAAACAATAACACTAGTTCTATAACAAGCTTTACTTGGATTTATTGGATTATCAAACTGTGACATCCACTTATCAGGATCTGATAAATCAATATCCTCTTTACCAATTATCCTCTTCATCTGCTCCACAAAGGCAATGGGGTGAAAGTGATATACATTTGAATCTTTAGGGAAAGTACAAGGTTCTGTTCCTTCTTTGGGAGTATCGATGTCGCCATCTTTCACATCTTGCCAAAAGCAAAGGTTTTGTATTTTTTCTTTTAAAAAGGAAATTCGTTCATACCTGATTTGTTCTAGCTCTTACTTTTCATTGAGATAATCTTCCTGATCAATGCCTTGTTGGTAAATAGCTTTTACCTCACTTTAAAAAGTATCGATGTTTTTCTCTCTTCGGGAGCTATATGTAATATTAGAAACCCGGGATATAAACTCCTATAATCACATATTTTCCTTCTATTTTATCCAATTTAAAATAATTATATGAGTCACCAAGATATCTAAATGAATACCATTTATTTGCCTCACAATCATCTCCAACTTCTAAAGAAATTTCCTTGTCACTTTCAATTATTTCACAAAAAGGTATATTTTCCTTAAAGAAATAATAAATTCTCTCATCACTTTTCAAATCTTCAAATGTTTTATATGCCTTATCATATGTATCTGCATAACCTCTTAGAGGAAAAATAATAATTTTCTTTAGAGCATTATCATCTTCACTATTAGCAGCAATTTTTGTTCTTACTAAAAAATCATTTAGTGATTCATTATTTATTATTAACGTGTCTTCTACTCCAGAGCTATTCTCTTGGTTTATATATTCATTATTATCATTAAGTTTAGTCTTATCATATGAATTGCTAGAATTGACACATGAACACAAATAAATAATCAACAATATTAAAACTGGTTTATGTAGTAGATTCATTATCTTTAGTTTTTAAATTTATACCGTATTTTTTATTTGACATATCAGCAGTTATTGTGGGAACATCATAATTATAGTAACTTTCTGGATAATCAAATGGCATTAAAAAGCAATTAAATCTTTGCTCAGTTGTCTTAGAAACTGAATGCGCACCCACTTTTTTGAAAGGTGAAAACTTTAAATAACTTCCTTGATTTCCCCCAAGGCATACTAAATTATTACCATCAACACTATGTAAGTAACAAATATGACCGGAACCTTTCGACTTGCCAGTTGATTTTAAATAATTTGTCATTACTACTATGCAACCAACAACAGGTTCTTCTATTATTTTATAAAATCTTCTTTTTTTAGCTAAATCAATGTAGTGTTGAGAATTTAAAATCTCCCAAGCTTGCGTTCCGCCTTTAAATTTCACTTCATTTAAACACCAACCAACAAAAGCCCCACACCATTGACCATTTTCATTGTCATCTGGTCTAGCTGTACTGCCACCTAACTCCAAGCATTTTTTAGCAAATGAATAAAGAGGCTCTTGACTTTCGTGAGCTCCAGCGGCCATTACAGTTTTTTCTATAGCTATTTCCATCCATGGTGGCATTATTGGTGCTGTTATCCTCTTCATCTGCTCCACAAAGGCAATTGGGTGAAAGTGATATACATTTGAATCTTTTGGGAAAATACGTGGTTCTTTTCCTTCTTTGGGTGTACCAATATCGCCATATTTCACATCTTGCCAAAAGCAAAGGTTTTATATTTTCTCTTTTAAAAAGAAAATTCGTTCATACCTGATTTGTTCTAGCTCTTACTTTTCATTGAGATAATCTTCCTGATCAATGCCTTGTTGGTAAAGGGTTTTAACTTCGTTTTCGAAGCTATCTATATTCTAGCAGGTATCGCAGACGCTATTATGTTTACATTATAAATATTTAATGAAATTAATAGCCCCCTACTTCCTTGAACCTCATCTCATTTTTAGTTTCTTAAATTTCTAACATATAACTCAACAACAATAAATACTATTTTATTTCTCCATTATTGTAAGTATCTTATTGATTACAATATGTAATATTAAGTATCAATATTTTACCTCAATATAATTTATTTTATATCCTCTTTTTTCTTTGATAACTTCAATAGAAATTTTTGAATAAACATCATTATAAGTAGTTAAAGATTCTACATATACAATGCACAAAGTCTTTTTTACCTTGTAATTAATATTAACAATTCTAAAATCCTTCACTTCAATAGCATCCTGTCCGCCTAACCAATTGTCGTAAAAAAGAAAATCACAATATTTACTTGTACTATTACTTAAACTTAAAATATAATCTGGATCCGTTAGCTTATCTCTCTGTATTGCCTCATTGCATTCCTGATTTCTTTTAATAATAAAATCGATGAAAGCTGTTGAAAAATAATTAAAATCAGTTAATCCTTCTTTTAATTTTTCAACATCCAAAGCCCAATAACCATTTGGATATTTCTTTAAATCTGCACTAAAACTAATCGTTGGAGAAACTAGTTCTTGTTTGATATACCAACTATAAAAATCTCGAACGACCAACTCACATGAATCTCTATTAATAGAATCTGCTATTACAGTTATAAGTTGTGCTTCTTCTTCAATTTTCAAATTAGGTTCTGTAGTATTCTGATGTTGATTATTTCTTTGTTTACAAGAAAAATTAACCATCACAATTAACAATAAAACAAGACTCAATTTATTCATAGTTAAATTTTTTGATTATATATTTTTTCTTACTTGTGTTAACGTTAATGTTACATTTGAATAATTAGGTTTACCGACTAAACGATTACAATCATTCAAGTACAATTTATTTTCTTGGCTTACGCCCTTAATCTCTTTATTCTTTGCATGCGTACCTACTTCATAAAAACGATAGTATAATTCACCTTTTTCATCTGTCAATCTTCCTGTTATTACAAAATAATGGTCAGTACTATTATCCTTGTTATAGGTTGTATATTTTTCCTTATCTACTCCAACAACAATTGGTTTTCCTATTTCTAACTGACTATTGATATAATTAATTGCCTCATCTATCCTACCAGTATCTATTAAACTACCATCCTTACTTTGTATAACAGTCTGAATAACATTACTCCATCTATTAGTATCGTTACTATATTTATCTTCTAACATTTTGCCTAAACCACCACATTCTACACCATAATTATTGAGAACAATGACACTTGTTCTATAACAAGCTTTACTTGGATTTATAGGATTATCAAACTGCGACATCCACTTATCAGGATCTGATAAATCAATATCCTCTTTACCAATTATCCTCTTCATCTGCTCCACAAAGGCAATTGGGTGAAAGTGATATACATTTGAATCTTTTGGGAAAATACGTGGTTCTTTTCCTTCTTTGGGAGTACCAATGTCGCCATCTTTCACATCTTGCCAAAAGCAAAGGTTTTGTATTTTCTCTTTTAAAAAGGAAATACGTTCATCACGAGCTTGTTCAAGTAGTTGTTTTTCATCAGAATGTCCTTCTTGATCAATTCCTTTTTGATAAATAGCTTTTACTTCACTTTCAAAAGAATCAAAGTTTTTCCAGGTATCCCACTCGCTTTGGTGCTTGCAAATTAGTTTGCTAAGTATATTTACTTTTTGTTCATTTTGCATGGCCAATTGCAATTCGCATTGATTCAATATTTTATCCTGATTCAAATCTACTAAATTCCATATAGATTTTATAAACTCGTGAGGTTCTTCTCCTTCCTTTGTATCAAAACTATAAAAATACTGATTCCCGGTATCTTCTTTAAGTTCCCAACCAAACTCCAGCCAATTATAGGGATTAATAACGCTTAGGTCGGATTCTTTAATCCAACCTTCTGCTGTTTTTTTGATGCCTTCTTCAAAATATAGTCCATTAATTTTCACCCATTTACCACCATCATTATCGGTAGCTGAAGCTAATTTTCTTTGTACCAGTATAGTATCATTTATGATAATATCGGTAGTATTTTCACTATTGGGTTCTGTTTCATATACCTTTTCAATATCAGAGGTCAGGTTTATCCAATAGGGTGTAAAGCTTTTGGTTTTGCTTTGTGTTTTTGACTGGATTGAATTTGATGTTTGCACAGTTGCTGTGCCATTGCTAGATAAAAACCCGGTTACTTGATTTGCCTGTAATTGTTGTAAAGGTTCCAACATTTCCGAATCAGGAACGGCATTGGACTTTACCCAGTATTGTTTTCCTGCTCTTGATTTTTCAAGTATTAGTTTTCGATGGGTAGCATTGGCTGATGCAAGTATTTTATCATCTTTATCTCTGTATCTGTTTTTTTGTGGTTTAAATATATCTTTTATTGAAAATTTATATATTGAATCTGCATTAACTTCTCTTAAAACCTCCTCCTTAATAGAATAAGTGCTATTATTATCTACCAAATGACTATAATCTATTAACAACTCAATATTTTCAAATCCTATTAGAGCTATATCATCCTTTTTTTCATATACCTTAACATACGTGTCTTTTTTCAGGTCGTTAACAGGTTTGCCAATTTGCAAAGTCTTATTTTTAGGTACTTCATATTGATTCCGGTTATCGTCGCACATTTTATTGGCAATAAAATCATTAATAGCCGAATCATCAGAAAATACTTCAAGATGCACGGCACTATAATTTTTCCTGTTTTTAATACCATATGTGCCAGAATAACCTATTGTTGTACCAGATTTTATCTCAACATCAATATTTTGAACAGAGTCAAGCGATATGGATTCTTTTACTGTTTTAGTGATAGCCAGAACATCTTTAAATACATACTCTTCTTTTCCTTTTATTTTAAACCATTTTTCAGATACTTTTTCAAGTTCTCCTAATTCAGTTCCTTTGGCCTCAGTTCGTAGGTATTTAGCACCACCTTTATTATCAGGTTTATTATATACTACTGCACCTTTTGTTGCAGATTTGTTATAATAAAGAATAGAATCTTCAACCGTTGTAATCATCAATTTACCATCACCCAAATCTTTTACACATCCATTTGCTGTCGCAATATAGATGTCGGTATTATTTCTATAGCGTATCCTCTTATAACCCAATTTTTTATACGCATCAATACTCGACCAATGGTTGTCAATAACAGCCTGTAAGCGCTGAGCTTCCATTTCACGTTGATATTGTGCTTCAATGGGATTTATATAGGTATTAGTGAAAGAACTAATATTATTGGTAAATCCCTGAAATGGTGGTAGTGTAGGTAGTGGATCTAATGTTACCGTTTCACCAACCGGGATGAGGAGTTTATTAACTCCAATTTTTTTTTCGTCACTGGCTTGTTCTGTCACGAAACCAGACCTTGCATTAATTCCGGATTCAATTTCGGAACCAGTTACTTTTCCTGTGTATTTAGCAAATAGGTCAGGCACTACATTTTTTTCTTCTAACTGTAGTTTTGGCAATAAGTGCATATACAAACTATAAAACCGAAACGACTGTTCATTTGGGCTTTTGTAGTTATGCTGCATTAACACAAAACTATTGGAATAGTGTATTTCATTACCATCATTATTTCGGGGATAATAATTTTCGGCCATTCTATATGCTATAATTCTTCCGTCTGCAATAGCTTTTACTTCTTTATTGTCACCTTCTATATGAATTCCGCCATGCCAGGTATTTAATCGTCCTACCGGATAAAAACCTAAGCTATTATTATGTCCAAAATATTTAGCTACTTTTTCTGTTTTTTCAACCTCTGTTAACTCTCCCTCCTTATCTAATGTAGGATATTCTATTCTCATAATGGATTATAAATTCTCGGTTAAAAACTAAAATCTACATCAGGCAAAAACCCATGCTTTTTTGCCTCTTCTTTCACTCTTTCTTGTGCAGCCTTTGCTTGTTTCAGTTGCTGGGCATTGTTACTGCCGGTTACGGCATCTTTAAGCTGATTGGCAAGTACATTTATTTTGGTAAAAGCAGGCATTGGCATTTCGGCAAGTGCCATTGAAGCTTTAGCTTCAGGCGTTGCAGTACTAATCAGTACGTTAGGCTCTCCTGAAGTTATTATGCCACCATGGACTGTCATACTACCTTGTGTTGCAACAGGAGTTCCGTTGATTAAAACAGTTGGTTCGCCCTGAGCTATCATATCCGGAGGCCCTACGCATACGCACATATCGCCCATTAAGGCAGCAGGCTTGCCATTGATTAATACATTTGGTGCACCAGATCCACTTACTGGTCCTCCAACATGAGGTACATATCCTGTTACCATAGGGCATACATGCGTGCTACCTAAAGTTGCTATTGGTTTTCCGGCCATTTGTAAAATGTTTATTTTTAACACTTTCGAATAGTGTAAACTTTACACTACTGATTTTTCACTACATTACTTCCACTTTACCGCTTGCTCCCTGAACTGCAGTCATCTTTCCTTCAACCGTTGTTTGGGTACCAACTAATCCGGCTTTCATTTTACCTTCAACAGAAACATTCTGTCCATTCATGGCCGCATCCGTTTTAGCTGCAATTGTGGCTGCACCTCCTGAATTTACCGAAGTATCACCATCACTTTGTATGGCTACATTACCTTTTGCCTGGTTATTTAGGTCACCTTCTGCAGCAATATCAATATTACTTTTGGCTCCCATTACAATATTTTCTTCGGCACTTATATTTATGTTCTTAGCGGCTATATCAATATTTTCGACAGAATTGATGATTAACGATTTATTGGCGGTATCAAAGGTGATAATACTTCCTTGGTTATCGTAGATGTTTATTTTTTCCTGCCCACCCGAATCATTCATCTCAATGGTATGACCACTGCGGGTACGGATGACTTTTACATCGTTGGTATCGGTAGTAAATTCATCTACTTGAGCCGATCCATTGTATAAACTACCTATTACAAAAGGCAATTCGACATTACCACCTTCAAAGCCCACCATTACTTCCTCGCCTGTTTCAGGTATAAAATGAAAGCCTTTATTACTTCCACTATGGGGTTGCGTAATTCTTATCCATGGCGAATAAGAGTTTGTTTGCCACGAAAACTGAACACGGATACGCCCTATCTTTTGGGGATCATTATTGTCAGCTACCAAAGCTCTCTGTGGTTCGCTTGTTGGATACAATAATATGTTTCCATAAGGAGGATAAACTACCCCTTCTGGTATTGCTTCAAAGGAATTGGTATAATTCCCGGCTTCTGAATTGGTGTGATTTATCTGTGTAACAATGTAATTTCCATAATCTGTTTCTCCATCAACTACTTTATGCAATATTTTAATTTTACTTCCAGGCTTTAAACCAGTATTTCTACTTTGACCAATTAACACTACAGTATTACCTACAGTTGATTCATTTTGCATTTCAACCATAGCATCTAAGTCAGCTTGCTGATTACCCTCAGTGGCATTTTGATAATAACTCACCAAGCCCTCTTTTGTATATAATGCTTCAGATTGGTCTGACATAAAAGAATAGTAACCTGTTAAATTTGTTCCTTTCTTTAAACTGGCTTTTGCATCCTTAGCCATGATATAATCGTGAGTTGAACAGGCCATTTTTTTCGGTGTAGTTTGGAGTTTAATACTAAAATCGGTCAAATCCTTACCATATCTTAACTCTACAACATCACCCTCTCCTACACCCCAAAATACTTGCGCCCCGTTGTAATAAAACCACTCTCCTTTACGTATTGCTAATTGTTGCAAAAATTCAAAATCACTTTTATTATACTGAACAATATATGATTGCACATTTGCATTTAAAGGATTATTATTTAAGGGTAACGAATATGCACTAAACACTTCATTGGTAATATCGGCAAGTGTTTTTTCTTCAAAACTCTTACAACAAGCCACACCATCCATCACTATAGTTGGACTATATCCTTTCAATAAGATATGATCACCAACAGAAGACAACTTCGATTTGATACTTTCCACTTCGGTTATTACGCCCTCAAAATAACCCTCCTGCATATCAATATCACTATTCGAATTACAAAAAGTAATTTCAATAGGCTGACCAATATAAGACTTGGATTTTCCAATAATTGCTTCCCCTTGCTCTTCAAACTGCACCCAATTAATAGTTAACTCAAATTTATGATGCTGATTAACAGCTTGATAAATAAACATATCAGTGAATACCAACTGTTCTTCACCTCCTATTATTATTGTATTTTTTATATTAAGTGCCATCTTTAAAAATTTAGGTATATTATTCAGGTTTGTTCATTAAATGATCTGCATTTAAAATGTTATGACGAAGTAAGGTTTCGGCATCTGTTACGGCATTTACAGATATTATACCAATTGGCCTGTCCAAAACAATCACACCGCCCATTCATTTTCAACAACCACATCCTCCATTACAATTTTTTTGGCAGACACTACAATCTTCACACTCATAGAACTCTCTCCAACAGAAGTATACCACTCATCATATTTAAAACAAATACCATCAAAAAACTCTAATTTTCTCATCCTACTCATTGCGTCACGCCTGTAAAAAGTAATGTATCCATCCTTTTTTTTATTTGCAGATACCATCCAGTCAAAAAAATCAACCGAAGAATTAGCCTCAACTTCAAATGTCATAAAACCACCTGTTGGTTTTTGAACAGCAGCACCATTGACCCCAATTTTTTGTTCCATTCCCAAATGAAAGTTTAATACATTATACTCACTGTCATCAATATTTAATTTTGCTAAAAAGGACATGATTAAGATTATTTAAATATTTATATAATGAAAACAACTTTCGTTCAGTATTAATCCGACAGAGCTCCTCTTTATCACAAAGCAGAGCTTGCGTTATCACACAAAAACAACACCTTCTTTTCAAATAAAAGACTGAACTTTTCTACAATAGATCGTTAGATTTAAGAAAAAAGACGAACATCTGATTTACAAGATACTTGTTATAAGCATTTTATATACATAACAGCAAAACATCCATATGTCTAACAATCAAAACACTACTAAAACTTAACAAACTATTGTTACTAGGAAGGAGCTGTTAAAACAGCTCCTGTAGCCAGGAGTATTGTTTCTAACTTTGTAATATTGTATCTTTACTACGTTAGAATCTTGCAGATATCCTGACAAATTTAAGAAGGGCGACAGTGCAATGTCGTCCTTCGTAGTAATAAGGCACAACTTACTACACCCATTCATTAATATGCTCTCCATTACCCATTTTAAGCTCACGGGCAGAGATTACAAAAGCTTCAGCCATTGGCATATTATCAACAGCATTAAATTTTTCTTCATATTTCACAAGGTATCCTTCTGTAAAAGCCAACTCTTTTTGTTTAGAGTCTGTATCTCTCTTATAAAAAGTAATTGTACCATCCTTTCGTTCAAAGTTATTACACATCCATTCAAACAAATCAGTTTCACCGGTACTTTCCACTGTTAATTTAATTCTTCCTCCCCGGGTAACCGACGAAGGACGACCTGTAGCATCTACTTCCTGTGTTAAATCATAACTGCACGAAAGCACATTCATCTCTTTACCACCTACGATTAATTTAGCTTTAAAAGACATAATTTAAAAATTTAATAATTAATATAATATTTATATAAAAGTATAAAACAAATATAATTAAATAATTTATTATGTTATTACTAAAGTCATTTTTTTATACAAAACCCTGTATAAACACCAAACTTCATACGCAAAAAACAAAATCTTATTTACCTATTAAAGTATTAGTTACATTACTCTCACCCCGATAAAGAACCATGCATACTACAACCCAAATACAATTTTAAAATATTTTATATATCTTTACATAGAAGAAAAACAGAAACTATTTTTATGTAAAATGAAGACAAATAAAACCATCATACTGTTTACTCTAATAACATTATCCGGTTGCTGTCCTAAAGTCATTCACAACACAGAAACTATAGATAAAAGCAAACAACTCAAACTACAATTGAAATATTCTGAAATATTACAAGTCCCTATCGATAGTGTATACAATCTTACTCTATATAAAAACCTGGAAGGCTGGAATACGATCAAAGACTTATTACATTACACAACAATTACCACATCAATCTTATTCATCAACTACCTTTGCTATAACCAGTACAACATTCCACTTCCGCACACATACACCGAAATTGCTAAAGACAAATGCGTGTATCCATTTAAAAACACAGATTATTTAAAAGAAGGGGATCTAATATTTTTTAGCACTTGCATAAGCTCAGAAAACACAATCGGTATGTATTTAAGAAACAACCGTTTCGTATCTGTTACACAAGAGGGGACATTAACATTCTACAACATCAAAGACTCACTTAACAACTTCAGGATTCAATCAAACGCAAAACTCTATAAAAATGAATAAGCTAAAATTACAACCAAAACACATTGCCGAAGCCATAAATAAATGTCCTTACAATCTAAAAGCCGAGATCATAGCAGCTCTGGTAAGTGAAATGAGCGAAACCCAATTACAGGCTAATTACACAAGCAGCTTTAACAGGCCATACAAAAAAGATCTTCATCAGGTTCTTTACAACAACAAAAAGAATGAATTTAATTTATTAATATCCAGAAACGGTTTATACGATATGCTTCCGGAAGGACTTTTTCATCAGGAAAAAGTAACAAATGACCAAAACACTTCAATCAGCACATTAATATCTTCGTATAAAAAACAAAAGAAAGAAGAAACTGATGCCCGCCTGTTTTTCACCCCTTTTGAAAACTATCTTTTCCAGTTCTTAATCCAAATTGAGAAAAAAGAAAAATGTTTATTAAACAACAGTCGTAAATTTCAACACTTTTATAAGAAATTCTGGGACATCCCCTCCTGGGTAAAAGATGAAGAATTTAGTTTTTTACTACGAATACTTCCTTATAACAATCAAATCAAAGGGAATTTGAAAAAAATCACACAGCAGCTCTCTCGACATTTAAAGAAAAATATTTCGCACGAAAAATCATGGATTGAAATACCATTACCAACACCCCATAAGAACCAAAGTCTAATCCTTGGTAAGAACTTTATCATTGGAAACACCACCGACAAGCTGCCTTTAGTTGAATTAATAATATATGAAGTTACCGATGAAGAGTTAGCTAAATACTCAGCAAATGGATATTATTACAAATTTATAAAACTTTGCCTTGACTATTTTTTTACCTGTAGAATTTGAATACAACATAAAAGTACAACCAAACTACAAACAATTACAAAATAATTTTGGCATATTAGGACATTCAACAACTTTACAAACATTAAAAAACTAACCCTTATGATTATTAAAAGCCTGTTAAGTGGAAACATTCAAATCATCAGTATCATCTTTTTATTTTTTGGTACTGCCATCATATTATTTGTCAAAGGGATAAAAAAGATGATAACGAAAGACAAAAAAAAGACCATCTTATATTTACTCACAGGGGCTTTATTATTTGCCATTTTATCTTTGTTAAGTATAGAAAATATCATTACCAAACAATTTATGCCCAATTACATTACCCTGCAAGTTCTTTCTTTATTTACCGGAATACTGCACATTTCTGCTCTCAACAAGGTATTTAACTGGGAAGATAAAAATAAATTCATAGCCCAATTATTATTTTCTACACTCGTAATTCTTATTGGCTCTATTGCATTCATCCAGATTGCCGGACATTTTGGAATCAGAAATCTACATTATCTCTTTTTAACAGGCACTTTTACCTTTATATTACCCTGGTTATTTATAGAGCTATTTGAAAGTGCTATGAAAATACCTCTTGCCGTATATAAAAAATGGGAATACCCTTCAAATTCATTATATATACAACCCAAACCTCATGAATTATTAAACCCTACGTTTATCAAACTTGAAATCAACAAACAGTTAAATGAAAAAAAAGCTTCACGCTTTATGGTAAAAGCTCCTGAAAATATGGATTTTGGCAAATTCTTTTACCACTTCATTAATGATTACAACCAAAAACATCCTGAATCAATAATCCAGTATAAACCACAAGCTGGAAACGATAAATTTGGATGGATTTTCTACAAAAAACCAAGGTATATCGGAACATGGAAAATGGTAAACGTGGATCAAACAATTTCAAGAAATGCAATAAAAGAAAATCAATGCATAGTATGTGAAAGAGTTTCTTAATGATAACCAGAACTCTATTTAGAGCCTGTCCATAAAATCCGATAACTGCGCTACGCTCATTTTGAAAACGGTCATTTACGAAAGTAAACTCCCTGATTTTCAAAATTGCGCAAGCCTTGTCCTCGAACTTTTTGAACAAGACTCTTAAAAAATGCAGAGTTTATAGACGGACTCTTTACAGGCGACCCAGCCTTTTCATATACTCTAATTTTTTATTTTAATTGCCATATAAAACTCACCAATTTAGTCATCCAGCCCGATAAAATCGAAACATACAACGTTTAAGAAAATCTCTGACTTCGTCGATCATACGATTCTCATGGCTTGTTTTAATATAGAGCAGACCAAAAAGCCAGATTTCCCCACCTATTGATTCAAGCGCCGACAAATATCCAAATCCCTTTCTACCTCTTTAATACGTTCATTCAATTTATCTATTGTTTCAACATAAGTATCTATATCTGACTTTGCATCTTCAAGTTCTTTCAGCTGAGATTTTGCAACCTTCAACTCCAAATAGGTAACAATCACATTATTATACATATCACTTAAGTATGTAGAATCTTTAGCCGCATAATTTGTTCTCATCACAGCCAACTCTGTAGAAATAAGCTGTTCGATATATTCCCTGCTAATGCCGGGAGTATCCATTGTATCAATTAACGATTTAACCCGATTCATTTTATGTAAAAAATCTTTTTGCTCCTGATTCTTCAATGCCAGAAAATCCATTTTACTATGGAGATATTTATTTTCTTCACCGGGAATCTTAAAATTAAAAAACACAACCCCCACAACAATACTGTTTGTTATTAAAAACAATAAAAAATATTTAAAAAACGCTTTATTTCTTTGCGCTTTATTAACCGGCTTCATAAATAAATAAATTTAAAATATTAATAACCTGCTTTCATAGCTCGTTTCATTTAATCATTTCGCAGAAAACTAAATTTACGCTTCTTTTTAGTCGTTACAGAGCTTAGTATTCCTTCCTCTTCCTCGTGCTCCTCTGATACAAACAAGTTTGCATCAATCTTTTTACCAATATAGTCAAGACTTGCAAGAACGGTAAACATTGCAGAAATAACATCTGCAAAAAAGGTGACCTGCTTAACCGAACTGTAGATATCATTATGATTATACTTATGGTGAATCAGAATCTGTATAACTTTTTCTAATTCACCTTGCGAAATATTGCACCAATCAGATAAGTAAGTCATCATTTCATCCTTTCCGCAAGACTGCCAGGTATCTAAAATATTATTCATCAAACGAGCTATCTTAAAGAAGGGGGTTAACATTTCAACAGGCGTCCGGTATATACCAATAACTTTAAAAGCAACAATCTCTTCAGCCAAAATCGAATTTAACTTCACAGAAATATCCATTAAAATTAAAGCCAGCTCATTATTTTGCTTTTTTTGCCTGATTTTTTGAATAATCTCTATTGTATTACGCTCGATGCTACTTAAATAATTCTCGAAATTATGATGCATTCTGATAAGACTTAAATCATCATTAATAGAATGTACCGGAGGTATATAGTCTGAATCCACACTCCATATCTCTCCTTCTTTAACTAACCTGCCAACAACTACACTATGAGGATCAAAAAACGAAGTGTTAACATCATTAAAATCAATAAGCGACAAGCTGATTTTAGGAATTACATAAGGCTTACGAATGGGCTCCTCTTCAGGATCAGGATTACCAAAAGAAACCCTGTCATTCACATCAATTCTTAAAACCAATGCCAGATCACATGATTCCGTCTTTGGGATTACAGAGTAAAACACACCTAAACTCTCATCTCTTTCGGAAAACTGCAATAAATATCCATTAGGAAATAATATACCTACATTAGCAAATTCCACATTTACACCCTGGTTATTATTAATATCAACCCATACATATTTATCACGTTTACTCCTTACGGATATTACACCAAAATTAAATGGAGTTAAACAAGTATGTAAAGCCGACATATACATTGCCAGGTTACTCATCTGCTCTTTTACAAAATGAGCTTGATTAATATTCATACCATTTACCCAGTTTACCGGTCTATATATTTTATTACTCATAGTTTAAACTTATTTAAAGAAATCTTCTTTTAATACGATATCTTATAGTTAATTTGGTAATGCGGTTGTCATTTCTCAAAGTTGAAAACTCTTTGATAACAAATTCATTTCCTTTTAATTCTTTTACTAAGTCAGAAAAAGAAATATAACGTTGATTTGCAAACACTAACTTATAATTAATATCCTGATTTAAATATTTCACAAAATCACCTTCACCCTCATCGTTTACCAAGGCATTGATAAATTCCACCTGCAGTTCACTATCCTGGGGTAAAATCCAGGCCTCATCGTCTTCTTTCTTAATACTATTCAGCTTTCTGTAAACATCAGGTGTTTCAGGAATATAGTCAGCTTCACTATCTTCATCTACAATTTTATTCCCTATCTCGTGTGCCTTTATATGTTTCTGTTGCTTCACATAAATACTTCTTTTCAAAGCATTTTTAATATCTCCATTAACTACCAACGTTACAGACTTATATCCGGGCTTTTTAAAGACCCAGTTAAATTGTTCCTTATTACACTTAGGAAACTTTACTCCATCAACATACCACGCATAACTTTTAACATTTGAAACAGGACAAGTAAGCGTAAACTTTTTACCCACAAATACAGTAGTTGGACCTACTATTTTAGGCAACACAACATCAGGCTCTGCGACAAACTCCTGACCTATTTCAATCTCAATCATTTTATTATACTTCCCATCAACCAAAAGATTTACCTGATATATTCCCGGATTTTCATAAATATGCACAGGTGATCTTTTAACAGAAATTAAACTACTATCACCAAAATTCCATTCAAATTGATGTTTACCATAAGTTTTATTTTGAAACTTCACCATCTCATTTATTTTATGATGATTTCCAAGAACGTCAAACTCAACATCAAACCGGGGATGATAGAAATAAAACTGATAACTTAAAACACCTGCCCCTATCACCCCAATCAGAACAAACAACTGAATCACCTTTAAATCAACTCTATATTGTATACAACTATCATTCATGATTATGTATTGATTACAATTTCTATTTTACTACCTCTATACCATCAACAACTAAACGATATGGATATATTTCAGAGCCTCTATTCTCAAGCTCACAGAGCACTATCTTTCCCATCGCACAACAATCCTTCCTACTCAATTGACCATCAGTATTTACATTAATATCTATAGTTCTTAAATAACCCTGATTCACACCTGAACCCACCATCATCCCCTTATCAATCTGAACTTCAACAAGGTATTTTCCAAAACATTTACGCAACAAAGCAGAGATATCTTTTGCAGATACTATTCTGCCCCCAGAAAGCAATGAATGGCTCACTTCATAAATATATTCTTCATCATTCAACACATCTCGTCCTCCAACAAGCGGAGTCAAAGTATAATTGCCGTTTCTACTTAAAAAAGTTCCTTTTACTGCAAATAAAGGATGATTGATTTTCAGTCCCCCTGTTTCATTTCCATTGGTAGTATAATAATCAACAAACAAGTATTCAGGAGATTCATCATCATCCAGAAAAATATATGTTGAATCATTCTGCGTAGGTTTACCAGGCAAAGAGTGCTCTATTTTTGAAACTATTTGTTTTAAAACCTTTAAATCATTGGCTATATTTCCATTTGCTATATTTGAAAAAACAGCATTTTCGTTTCTTAAAACACAAAGCAAATAATCAACCATATCCATGGCTGTTCTCTCATCCAAGCCTTCAACATCTTTTTTTCTAACGTAATAAAAGCCTTTACCCTCATTATACAAATCTCCTCCTTCATAATGATAATACTTTTTACCTTCGTCACTACATATTGAATCAATACAGTAAAAGGGTTCACTTTGCGATAAATGAATGACTGATAAATTATTTTTTGATTTGTAAATTTTATTCCTTTTACGAACATTGATAACCGGTACCACGTTTACATAACAGGACAATTCTTTGATCAATTCAGGATATAATAAGTTACCAAACTCAATTCTGATTGAAAATGAATTTTTCATTTTCCGATTACGGATATCCTTTTTTACTTTTAATTGAGAAGGGGTTTCTATTAAATAATATTGATGACTGTAAAAATCTATTACTGAATTTTCCAGTGAGATAAGTGGTCGTTCATTTTCCACATCAAGAGGATCACTATGGGAAATCTTTTTTCTTGAAACAGGAATATCATTTATATAGAAAGATGCGCGGGACAGATTGTCGAAGAACAAACGCCGATTGAAATCTGTTGATTTTAAATCAAAAAACAATGGGATAGTATCCAAATCCAAACCATCCCCTATATACTCAATTTCTACAACAAGATGATTGCTCTTTATTTGGCTATCCAAATAATCACTTTCTACTTTAAAAAGATTATCGACTACATTATAAGATCCAGACATAGTGCGTAAACCGGTTACTCCCCCTTGAAATAGATTTACATCCAAAGTTGTAACAAAGTAAAATTCATTCGCCTTTTCAGAGATGGATTGTACCCGAGCCACCAATTCTGTATAAGATGGGAGCTTTTCATTTAATTCGCCTGGATTTAATAACACCATAGCATGACCAGGTTGAACACCCTTATTGATATAAGGCGTTAATTTTGACATGAGACTACCAGCAACACGATCCTCAGACCTCGCTATCTCTTTATATATCAATTCCGCTTCTGATGACAAGGCAGTAACTAACATATTTACAATAGGATCAAAACTATCCTCATTGATGCGACCATCTACATTCCATATGCGAGCCACCTCCTTTAACATACGGTTTTTAATATACTCTTTTTGAAACATCATCTAGCAGTAAGATAAAGGACCCAGATAGAAATATTCAAAATACTTAAATTCTTCATTGGTAGACACCAACCTGGCATTAAGTTCTATCTCAACTCGTTTTTTTACCCTCTTCAATTCAATCAAACCGTTAATTTCCATTTGCAAAATATTTACGTTCATCTCAAGCCCCCTCAGCCTGTTTTCGTGATTTACTACAGATTGAATAAGGCTATTTTTTATTAAATCCCGTAAACGAATATCATTTATCGTATTATCAAAATCATATTCCCATATAGAACAACCAAATGATGGTTCAACTAAATTTTCATTTAAGTGCGTTGTGATAATTAAATGTAAGTGCTGCGATATCGATTCACGAAGCGATATTTTTTGAAGCAAATCCCCCTTAAGTACTCTATTCAAATCAAGGGGATTGTTTAGATATTCTTTGGTATACATAATAAGAAGTTTGGCTTATAAATATAATATGTTAAATAGATTACATACAACAATAAATATACTGTACTATATAACTCAAAAATAACTAAAATATTTAACTTTAAAAACACAACACTTTTACATTTATTAACTTTTAAAGAGGTAAAATCACTTACATCCCTTTAAGTGTAAGAAATCTTGACTTATAAAAACTTTACACCATTGATTAAAACATTCAAAATTTTACTAAAGACTAATATCTTTAGATTAACAACTCTTTTTAGAGAATTAAAGCCACCAATTCATTGACTAAAATTATTTAGAAGGGAACTGACTTTATTAAAAAAAAAGTTGCAAATTAAAAAAAGCAATTGAGAGCAAACCCTTATAAAACAAAACAGAAAGCAACTAATTCACCTATTCAATATTAGATTTTAACTATTTTTAACTTTTAAATTAAAAACACGCACATTCTTATATTTTAGAAATATATTTATATATTAGCATTGAAAACACCTTTTATACTTAACATATACCTGACCAATCATGAAAAACGAGCAAGAATTATTCTCTTTTGAACTTATAAATGCATTAAGATATTCACGCATAGTAGCAAAAGAAAACTTTAATGAAAAAGTATATCCCCAACACCTGCTTCTAGGCCTTTTACATAAAGATACTAAAATCAAAGAAGCATTATTTAATAATAACATTGATGTGTTTTACCTGGAAGAATGGGCCGAAATTAAAATTGAAGCTTTAAATAAATCAACTACAGCTATAGATTGTCCGCCCTTTGATGAAACGACAGAAACCATCATCATGGAAGCTTTTAACAATAATCTACAAGACAACGATCAATTACTAAACCCAATAGATGTATTAGCAACGTTATCAATACCTGGCATTGGTTTCAACTATGACGAACTAAAATCCTTCCCTATCAATTGTGAACAAATATTAGAGATATCGGAAAACAGACAAGAAAGTCCTGTTCAACAAAAACAAATCTCACCTATAAACCAACCGGACTATCTGAATGACCTTTTATCTAACTATCCGAAAAACAACACTATAAATGTAGTAGAGCGCGATCAGGAAATATTAAATCTTCTTGAAATCATTGGTAGAAAAGAAAAACCTCACGTTGTAATAACTGGCGAAAAAGGAATAGGAAAAACCATTCTAATCCAGGGAATAACGACTCTCATCAAAGCAAAGAAAACATCATCTCACATAAAAAACAGTAGATTATTTGAACTAAAGATAAATAAATTACTCACAGGCATAACGCATAAAGGTGAATTAGACGAAAGACTAAGAAATGTATTTAAATATCTGGGAAAATTAGAGCGTCCTATATTATTTATTGATGATATTCAGGTATTGTTAGATGATGCCGGCAATGGGAAAAGCATTTATTTTCTAATCAAAAACCAATTGATCCAATCTGATACCATTTTAATATGCACAGCTTCAAATGAAGCCTACAGGAAATTACTTGAAAAAGACAATCCTCTACAAGAGTTCTTTGAAAAATTTAATCTGCACGAACCTGACCAGGAACGGGCATCTTTAATGATTTACAGTAATAAAGATAATCTGGAACAACATCATAAGGTTACTATAGATCACCAAACAATTAAAGAAGCTGTTAGACTTGCAAAACGCTATCTTCCCGAAACAAATCTTCCTGAATCTGCAATAAAACTTATTGATACCACAATGTCTTCAATACGAACTCAACTTGATATCATACCAGCTGAAATAGAATTAAATCTGGAAAAAATTAAACAAGAAAATATAAATCAACAAATCATCCTGACAGATTTAATAAAACTCCTAAAGTATAGCGGATTAGAAACTGAAGAAAAACCTAACATTAAACAATGCAAAAAGATTCTTAATCAACTTAAACAGTATATTTCCAAAAGGGATAATAAAATCAAATTTACAGATCTTGCTGGATCAATTGGAAGAACAAAAAACATCCCGGTTGGCAAAATTGTAACAAAAGAAAAAGAAAGACTATTACAAATGAACAGTGTTCTTCAGAAAACTGTTATCGGACAAAATATGGCAATACAAAGTATTACAGATGCCATTTTAGAATCCAGATCAGGACTAAATAAGCCCGGAATGCCCATAGGCTCCTTCTTTCTTTTGGGGCCAACAGGTACTGGAAAAACCGAACTGGCAAAACAATTAGCTCAATATCTTTTTCAAAGTACAGATGCATTAATTCGTTTTGATATGTCAGAATTCAAAGAAGAGCATTCTGCAGCTCTTTTATACGGTGCACCTCCTGGCTACGTTGGTTATGAAGAAGGAGGTATGTTGGTCAATAAAATCCGTCAAAAGCCATACTCTGTTGTTCTTTTTGACGAAATAGAAAAAGCTCATCCTTCAGTATTTGATATATTTTTACAAATTTTAGACGAAGGAAAATTACAGGACAGATTAGGGAAAACAGGATATTTTTCAAATGCTGTGATATTATTTACCTCAAACATCGGAAGTGAGATCATTTCAAAACAATACAACCAGGAACGTACACTGCCAGAACAAACTACTTTAATGGAATCTATGGCTTTACATTTCAGGCCAGAATTTTTAGGACGACTCTCAGCATTACTTCCGTTTGCTCCGATAACAGAGGAAATGATAGGTAAGATTTTTGACATTCAGATTTCAGAACTCGAAACGCTTCTATCTCAACAAGGAATAGAAATGAAAATAAGCAAGGAAGCAAAACTATTATTATCAAAAAAGGGTTTT
Organism: uncultured Saccharicrinis sp.; assembly: GCA_963677345.2. Taxonomy (GTDB): domain Bacteria; phylum Bacteroidota; class Bacteroidia; order Bacteroidales; family Marinilabiliaceae; genus Saccharicrinis. Next base: position 296,301 of record CAXXLC010000012.1, on the reverse strand, counting down.
AATCCTCAATACGGAGCGCGCCCTTTAAGAAGTATAATTCGATCTCATTTAAGAACACCCTTATCCAGAATGATTATAAGTGGAGCACTAAAACAAAATGAAATAATAACCATAAAGGTGAATAAAAACCAAGATATAACTCTTGTAAAAGAATCAGCTAGAGTGCTTGAAAAAACACAGGTCTCAAATTGTTAGCAAAATTATATAGTACATATAAATATTTCAAATTATAATAAAACAATAGCTATGAGCTCTAATACTTATGGATTAGGCGGTACGGAAGTAAAGTTAACTGCAAGTGAAACCATTCAGGACATACCGCAAAACAAAACACTATTTATTGAAAAACTGACATCAGAAACTCCTATTAAACCGGAAATAGTGAAAGGATTAAAAACCGTAGAAGAAGTTTTTGAACATTTCAAACCGCAGGTGAATATTGAATTTGAAACAAGTGATGGCATTACGCAGAAGGAAAACCTGAATTTCAATAACATCAGTGATTTTGGAATGAAAGGGATAACCAATCAAAGTCCATTTTTGAAAGACCTGTCGACGCAACAGAATCAATATATTAAAATAATCAAGCAATTAAAGACAAACAAAATATTAAAGGCTGCCTTAACAGATAATGAGGCTAAGGAAGCGTTAAAAAGTGCGATTAATGGATTACTAGAAGAATTAAACCAAACAAAAGACTAAAATAATGGCTCAAACACAAGAACAAGTAGCTTTTAATAAGGAAAGCGAAAAACTACCTTTAAAAGATAATTTCAATAAACTGGCCAAGTATGGAGGTTTTGAATTATTAGAATCATGCATAGATAGTGTTCAAAATATGAATCCTGATCGAAAAGCACGTAAAAGAATATTCTTATCTGAAAACTCTAAAAAAGAAGAACGTCAGCTCTTAAAAAAAAATTTAGAAATATGGCAATCCATCATTAACGAGGGAGATGATATTCTCCAAATGATAGATAACTGCAAGGAAAAGGCGGAAAGAACAGAAAAAACTCTTGAAAAGAATTTATCAAAAGCAATAGATACAACTCGAAACCTGGAACGATCCTATAGAAGCATAGCTCTTTTTTATAAAAATACTGAGGAAACAAAAATAAAAAACATCTCTGTTTTAAATGCCGAAATGGATCAATTAAAAGATCTTGATAATACAAGGTTTGTAGACGCAGTAACTGAGGAACTAACAAATGCCTATGATCGATTAGACTTAAGTGACAACTATGGAATATTGGTTCTTCCCGGATACTTAGGATCAAATATGGTACTAGAAAAATGGGCTAAACTTGCTCATGAAAACAAAGTGATGCTCATCACTGACTTTGAACACCTGGATGAACCTGATGATGTAATGGAAATGTTTGATGCAGCACAACTTACCAGTGGTGACATTTATAAATCTAACATTATAATGACATGCAATTGGCTGGTAGGGCGAGCTAAATTCAATTCCGTGGGTGAAGATGAAGATTTGTTTGTTCCACCATCAGGTGCCTTAGCAGGAAAAATATATAAAACACTGATGTCACAGGTTACTGCTGGTAAAAAATATGGGGGATTAAATGAAATACAGGGAGTTCGATTCAATTTGAAAAAAAGTGAAATAGCCAACCTCGAAAAAATGGGATTAATTCCAATGGTCAACGAGTATGGCAAAGTAATGGCATTCTCTGCGAAAACATTATTTAATGGCGATAATTTGGGACTTCAAACCTATTCTGTTGTCAGAGTATTTGATTATGTAACAAAAGTAATGATGGACTTCCTGAACAGAAGAGCTTTTGAAAACTTTAACGCTAAAACCAGAAAAGAGCTCTTAGGTCAAATCATTCGTTTTTTAGATACCATCTCAGGACCAGAAAAACTAATAGAAAATTTTACCATCAAAAGATTTGAACAAGACCCTATAGAAAAAGATAAAATACACCTGGATATTCATATGAAACCTTTCTTCCCGGCCAAAAATTTTATGATAAAAATGGAAGGTCAAAGGGGCAATGACAAAACAGACTGGGATAGTGAATATGAACAAACTTAACAACAAAATATTAGAAATATTAATTTTTTACACACTATTTATTAAGTATCAACTATCCTTTAACCTTCCAAAATTACTACCCCATAAAAACATTGAGGTAAAGTGTAGTTAAAACATCGCTTATGCAAACGTGCAAGGCGATGTTACTATTGTAGCTATACATACAAGAAAAAGAAATAGAAATGTAATCAAAAGCAATATAAATGCATTGTAAAACAACAGGCTTACAACAAAAAGCAACACATTTGTAACCACAAGAAGGGAGATCACTGACCTGATCAACAAAGTTTGCGAATCAGTTTCCCGGGTCGAGAGCAATTGTGCATCAACTATTTCCATTGCACCTAAAGTACCCGGTGAACCGATGGCATAATTTTTAAGTCCATTCATTTTTTCTGTTTTTGTAATCCCTTCCATTATTGAGCAGATAATAAAGAGGATCGGTTAAACATACTATCGGCCGATGCTTTTCGCATAGGGCAAAGGGATTAGAGCGAAGAGCTCACTTGTTACTATAACCTTTATCCTTGAATCCTTTCCCTTAGCTTTCGATATCTAAATTATATCAAAGATGTGATCGAAAAAATAACAGTAATTTTACTGTAACTTTTTTTTGTTGTAAATAATTGCAAATCAGCAACAAGTAAAAAGTGGTTAATTTTAAATTGAGAGAAAAAGGGCCAAAAACACCCCATTATTCAAAAAAATGCGAAAAACGGGGAAAATTATTCACAAAAAGGCCTAAATCGGCAAAAATTATTCAGAAAAACGTTTTTTGGGGGGGCATTTAGGATATGGCTTCGGGCCGGCTTCGGGTAACGTTCGGGTGGGATAGGGTTCTGTTCGGGTTCTGTTCGGATAGGGATAGGTCTATACAGACCGACCAATTACCGAACAGAATCCTTAAATAATATGGTGGTGGTACTAAGCTTGTAGGAATATTAGATTATTAGATTATTAGATCCATAGGTCGTTAGGTTGCTAACTGACAGATGTAGCCTAAGAAAATTCTTAGTTATTAGTACCTAGTCAAAAGTTAAAAGTTGAAAGTCTTGGTTTCCTGCTACACATATTCTTACAAGTGTTACTACTACTAGCTCTTAGCTCTTAGCTCTTAGTTCTTAGTTCTCAAGCCACAATATTTCAGGTTGTACCATTTGCGCAGCAAATAATAATTCGTTTTAATTAGCATTAATTCGTTGACAGAAAAACATACCGGAGCTGTAAATCAGTTCTCCCCCAGTCGGTGGAGTTAGAGGGGGCTTGTAGGGATTAGCTCACAGAGTAAATAAAATTTCATAATGAAAACGAAAATCCATAAGGATTTGTCTTTGCGTTCTAAGCATTAGGGAGTTTGATTCTTTATTTTAAAAGTTATTTCCCGGTTTTGTGGGCTTTGCGAGAAAGAAAGTAGTTAAAAGTTGAAAGTCAAAAGTTGAAAGTGCGTGTTTTCTGCTGCATATATTCTTATAGAGGGGTACTATTATTAGGTCAATAGGTTATTAGGTCAATAGGTCATTAACTGACAGATGTAGGCGAATAAAGTACTTAGTACTTAGTTCCTGGTACCTAGTTCTTAGGCGTTAGGTCATAGTATTGCAGGTTGCAACATTTGCGCAGCAAATGCCAATTCGTGAAATTAACAATGTAATTTAATATTATATGGTATTGTTGAACTCCTTCGTCGTTTAGCTGTAATTCATTTAAATTCGCATTCAAAATAATTCGTGATAATTCGTGAAATTAGTGGACAAAAAACGTTGCGCAGCAATAATAATTTGATGACTATTATGGCGTTATATCCTATCTAAAGATTTATACTTTTTGCTCAAGCCGCAAGGGCTCCTACTTTTTGCTACAGTCAAAAAAGTAGGCAAAAAGTCCGCCGGCTGCACCTTGCGTATGATGAATATGAGGTTCTTGACATTCTTAGAAATAATGGATTAAAAGATACTGCTGATTATATTCATGCATTAATCTGAATAAAAAGCACAAAAGCCAATCGGAGAACCTCTCTCACCACCGTATGTACGCGATCTTCCCGACAATATCGGGACAGGCAGTATACGGCGGTTCCTTACATCATGGGGAACAGGGTATTTGAATTTGAAGCTAACAATCAGTGTAGCTGATTATGCATATCAGCCAATGAGATACAACCTCGTTTTTGAGTCGTTCAACCGTAATAGTCTCAAGTATTTCAATAATGCCCAATATATTCCTCAATTGTTATTATCTTATAAATTTTCATAATTGGAGTATGGCAGAGAACTGTCAAGTGGAATTTCGACTTCTTCGCCTGAGACCATATTGTCACTTGCCTGACCGGTAACATTTTTGAAAAATAAAAATCTACCATATAGAGGACTTCCTCCTTCAAAAGTGTTGTTTGTAATAATAAGATTAGATATGTCATTGAAGATAACGCAACCGTTAATAAAACTATTTTCCTTGATTTCTAAATCAGCCCCTTTATACATATACATCCCGCAAGTATTAAGAGTATTTCCGTAAATATAGGTGCTTGCTGGGTTTGTTTTTGGATTATCGTTTGAATACATAATAATACCATGCCAGAAATTTACAGATGGCGAAAGCATAGTGATCTGGTTATTGCGAATTGTTTGGTCGCTATTTTTCCAATACACCAGGGGACCATCAATATATGTATTATCTTCTCCTTGTTCAAGAATATTACCTTCAATCATAACATTTGTACCATCACAATTGACAATATCCCCTCCATGATTATGATGAAAGTGATTGGAGCTAATGGTGATGTCCTCATTGGGATATGTGCCTCCACCTTCAATATCAACTCCAAATTGGGGCGAAGTGCCTTGCATATGGTGAATTTCATTTTCTTCTATCAGGATGTTAATGCCACCAACAATTGAAACGCCCTGGCGTCTATTGTTGTGAATATTGTTTTTACGAATAATAACGTTTTCCGGATAATATACGACTAGTATTCCATCTCCTGTCGCTTTACTAAGGTTTATATTTTCAACTGTAACATCCTTACTTGATGAAATTGTAATTAAATGTCCTTCATCATGAGCACCACCTCCGGTATAGATGTGTCCGTCTCTGTCTCCAAGTATTGTTCCTCCTGAAATAAAGACATATTGTTTTTCATGCACGCTTAGAACAGAGTAATTCCATTTATCATTAACAGCCATTTCAATGATTGCATTAGAGTCTAATATAAATGCCATATTACTATGTAAATTGATTCCAGCCTGATAGATTGAATTTCCCTCTTTACCAACTAAAAAATGTCCGGCTGGTAAATAAATGATACCGTATCCTTCACCAACAGCCCAATCAATAGCTGCCTGCAAATTATCGGTTGTCTTCTCTGGCATCGTTCCATTACTGGGTATGTCCCATTTCTCAAGGTCAATGATATAGGTTTGATCAGGTATTTGACTATAGGGAATGTCTTGAATCGCAGGTGTGATATTCTCTTCACTGCATGCAAGAGTAAGAATTAGTGAGGTGAAGATTGTTAGGTATAAATAATAGTTTTTCATGGTCTAAAATTTAATTAATTTGTGTGTTGTTGATTTCCCTTAAATGGGATTTAGTAAAGTGTTTATGTGAAATAAATTGAAAGCTATATGTTTTTAAAAAAACTTATAGTAATTACTTTTTCCGGAGAAGTATATCTTTTTCTTCTAATGATAATTCTAAATTTGACTCATAAATACTCTTTCCACTTGAACTTTTACTATAGGATACAAGTTCAAAATGTTCTAATATACCTTCTGGCAGAAATAGAGCTAGTAGCTCCTGGGATAGTCCGTCTTTCAATTTTCTTGATGTTTATTTATTATTTCTATTTAACAGCAAATAAACAACATTTTACTCTCAGACCCAAATATTGTACGTGATCCCGTGATCCGAAGTATATCTTTTTCTTGTAATGACCCCAGATACGATAAAAGTCTATAAACAAAAAAAGAGCAACCGAAACTTGTTCGATTGCTCTTTTTTTTAAGGTTGGCGGCGACCTACTCTCCCACAATATGCAGTACCATCGGCGCTAATGGGCTTAACTTCTCTGTTCGGAATGGGAAGAGGTGGAGCCCCATCGCTATAACCACCTGAATATCTTTATTTGAGTACTTAGTATTTAGTTTCCTGTACCTGGTCTTGGTACTTTCTACTTTGTACTTTGTACTAATCAAGCTCTGCTTGATTACATACCAGCTTCAATCAAAATCACAGAACTCACACATACGCCCAACTAAAAGTTTCGGGTAATTAGTACTGCTCGGCTTTGATGTTACCACCTTTACACCTGCAGCCTATCAACGTCATCGTCTTTAACGTCCCTCAAGGATATCTCATCTTGAAGCAGGCTTCGTGCTTAGATGCTTTCAGCACTTATCCCTTCCAAACTTAGCTACCCAGCAATGCTCCTGGCGGAACAACTGGTGCACCAGAGGTTTGTCCAACGCGGTCCTCTCGTACTAACGTCAGGTCTTCTCAAATATCCTACGCCCACAACAGATAGGGACCGAACTGTCTCACGACGTTCTGAACCCAGCTCGCGTGCCACTTTAATGGGCGAACAGCCCAACCCTTGGGACCTTCTCCAGCCCCAGGATGTGACGAGCCGACATCGAGGTGCCAAACCGCTCCGTCGATATGAGCTCTTGGGAGCGATCAGCCTGTTATCCCCGGAGTACCTTTTATCCTTTGAGCGATGGCCCTTCCATGCGGAACCACCGGATCACTATGTCCTACTTTCGTACCTGGTCGACTTGTCGGTCTCACAGTCAAGCTTCCTTGTGCCATTACACTCTGCGGACGGTTACCAATCGTCCTGAGGAAACCTTTGAAAGCCTCCGTTACTCTTTTGGAGGCGACCACCCCAGTCAAACTACCCACCAAACAATGTCCTCATCGCTGAGTTAGGCCACAGATAAGCAAAGGGTCGTATTTCAAGGGTGACTAAACTACACCTGGCGATGCAGCATCAACGTCTCCGACCTATCCTACACATTACTTACCCACAACCAATGTTAAGTTGCAGTAAAGGTTCACGGGGTCTTTCCGTCCCGTTGCGGGTAATCGGCATCTTCACCGATACTACAATTTCACCGAGCTCATGGTTGAGACAGTGTGCACATCGTTACACCATTCGTGCAGGTCGGAACTTACCCGACAAGGAATTTCGCTACCTTAGGACCGTTATAGTTACGGCCGCCGTTTACTGGGGCTTCAATTCAAACCTTCGATTACTCTAAGCTCTCCTCTTAACCTTCCAGCACCGGGCAGGTGTCAGGCCTTATACGTCTTCTTTCGAATTTGCAAAGCCATGTGTTTTTGATAAACAGTCGCATGCACCATTTCTCTGCGGCCTACCGAAGTAGGCGCCCCTTTTCCCGAAGTTACGGGGCTAATTTGCCGAGTTCCTTAACCATGAATCACTCGAGCGCCTTAGTATACTCAACCCAACTACGTGTGTCCGTTTACAGTACGGGCTCCTATACTCGCTTTTCTTGGTACTGGCTGCTTCTCTTTGCTTCGGCCGAAGCCTAGGCTCAACGTACTATTCCGTCAGTACGTAGAAATCTCACCAATACGTCACTTTTGTTGTATAGCAGGTGCAGGAATATTAACCTGCTCGCCATCCACTACCCCTTTCGGGTTCGCGTTAGGTCCCGACTAACCCTGATCCGATTAGCGTTGATCAGGAAACCTGAGTCTTTCGGCGTGCGGGTTTCTCGCCCGCATTATCGTTACTTATGCCTACATTTGCTTTTCTAACTACTCCACAGAACATCGCCATTCTGCTTCAAAGCCGTTAGAATGCTCCCCTACCACTTGTACATAGTACAAATCCATAGCTTCGGTAGTATACTTATGCCCGATTATTATCCATGCTCGATCGCTCGACTAGTGAGCTGTTACGCACTCTTTAAATGAATGGCTGCTTCCAAGCCAACATCCTAGCTGTCTATGCAATCAAACCGCGTTTGTTCAACTTAGTATACATTTGGGGACCTTAGCTGATGGTCTGGGTTCTTTCCCTTTCGGACACGGACCTTAGCACCCATGCCCTCACTCCTATTCATCATCTTACAGCATTCGGAGTTTATCAGGAGTTGATAGGCGGTGAAGCCCTCTCGTCCAATCAGTAGCTCTACCTCTGTAAGATTAAAATAAGGCTGCACCTAAATGCATTTCGGGGAGTACGAGCTATTTCCAGGTTTGATTGGCCTTTCACCCCTACCCACAGTTCATCCAAATACTTTTCAACGTAAACTGGTTCGGTCCTCCATTCCGTGTTACCGGAACTTCAACCTGACCATGGGTAGATCACCTGGTTTCGCGTCTAGCGCAGCTAACTATTTCGCCCTATTCAGACTCGCTTTCGCTTCGGCTCCGTTGCTGAACAACTTAACCTCGCTAACTACGACTAACTCGTAGGCTCATTATGCAAAAGGCACGCCGTCACCACAAAATGGCTCCGACCGCTTGTAAGCGCACGGTTTCAGGTACTATTTCACTCCCCTGTTCGGGGTACTTTTCACCTTTCCCTCACGGTACTGGTTCACTATCGGTCTTTCAGGAGTATTTAGCCTTACCAGATGGGCCTGGCAGATTCACACAGAATTTCACGTGTTCCGCGCTACTCAGGATACTACTAGTTTTTACTTGCTTACGTGTACAAGACTGTCACTTTCTTCGGTTGTTCTTTCCAAAACATTCCACTTCACGCATAAATTCATATCGTAGTCCTACAACCCCAATGTTGCCTAAACAACATTGGTTTGGGCTTGTCCCCGTTCGCTCGCCACTACTTAGGGAATCACTATTGTTTTCTTCTCCTCCAGGTACTTAGATGTTTCAGTTCCCTGGGTTTGCCCCCCGAAGGGTGACTGGTCATCAACCAGCCGGGTTGCCCCATTCAGAAATCTGCGGATCAATAAATATTTGCTTCTCCCCGCAGCTTATCGCAGCTTATCACGTCTTTCTTCGCCTCTGAAAGCCTAGGCATCCACCGTACGCCCTTGCTTACTTTCTTGTTGGTTTAGCCGATGCTTTGCGCATTGCTAAACTATGATTTTGATTGTTTTGCCAATATGTCAATGTACGTTTTTCGCATTTTGCGAATGTGAAATGCACTACTTAGTAATTAGTAGTAAGTTGTCAGTACTCAGTTCTCAGTTGATTGTTTAAAGCTTATCACTTTTTACTTTCTACTTTTAACTTAGTACTATTGTTAAAACTCTCTCCAGAAAGGAGGTGTTCCAGCCACACCTTCCGGTACGGCTACCTTGTTACGACTTAACCCTAGTTATCAGTTTTACCCTAGGCCGCTCCTTACGGTAACAGACTTCAGGTACCCCCGACTTCCATGGTTTGACGGGCGGTGTGTACAAGGCCCGGGAACGTATTCACCGCGTCATTGCTGATACGCGATTACTAGCGAATCCAGCTTCACGGAGTCGAGTTGCAGACTCCGATCCGAACTGAGACAGGCTTTAGAGATTAGCATCACATCGCTGTGTAGCTGCCCTTTGTACCTGCCATTGTAACACGTGTGTAGCCCTGGACGTAAGGGCCGTGCTGATTTGACGTCATCCCCACCTTCCTCTCGGTTTACACCGGCAGTCTTGTTAGAGTCCCCACCTCTACGTGCTGGTAACTAACAACAGGGGTTGCGCTCGTTATGGGACTTAACCCGACACCTCACGGCACGAGCTGACGACAACCATGCAGCACCTTGTAAATAGTCCGAAGAAAGAAGCATCTCTGCTTCATGCAATCTACATTTAAGTCCAGGTAAGGTTCCTCGCGTATCATCGAATTAAACCACATGTTCCTCCGCTTGTGCGGGCCCCCGTCAATTCCTTTGAGTTTCATTGTTGCCAACGTACTCCCCAGGTGGATTACTTAATGCTTTCGCTCAGTCGCTGACTATGTATCGCCAACAACGAGTAATCATCGTTTACGGCGTGGACTACCAGGGTATCTAATCCTGTTCGCTACCCACGCTTTCGTGCATCAGCGTCAATTATAGCTTAGTAAGCTGCCTTCGCAATCGGTGTTCTGTGTTATATCTATGCATTTCACCGCTACACAACACATTCCGCCTACCTCAACTAAATTCAAGACTATCAGTATCAATGGCAGTTTTACAGTTGAGCTGCAAGATTTCACCACTGACTTAATAGTCCGCCTACGCACCCTTTAAACCCAATAAATCCGGATAACGCTCGCATCCTCCGTATTACCGCGGCTGCTGGCACGGAGTTAGCCGATGCTTATTCATACGGTACATTCAAAAAGCTTCACGAAGCTCACATTATTCCCGTATAAAAGCAGTTTACAACCCATAGGGCAGTCTTCCTGCACGCGACATGGCTGGTTCAGCCTTCCGGCCATTGACCAATATTCCTCACTGCTGCCTCCCGTAGGAGTCTGGTCCGTGTCTCAGTACCAGTGTGGGGGACCTTCCTCTCAGAACCCCTAGACATCGTCGCCTTGGTGAGCCGTTACCTCACCAACTAGCTAATGTCACGCATGACCATCTTATACCGCCGAAACTTTACTTATTTTACCATGCAGTAAAACAAGACTATAGGGTATTAATCCAAATTTCTCTGGGCTATCCCCTTGTATAAGGCAGGTTTCATACGCGTTACGCACCCGTGCGCCGGTCGTCATCTACTGCAAGCAGTAATGTTACCCCTCGACTTGCATGTGTTAGGCCTGTCGCTAGCGTTCATCCTGAGCCAGGATCAAACTCTTCGTTGTATAAAAATTGTTTTGCCAATTTAATGGCTATAATTCTTTACAAGAGTTTTAACTCAAAGATCAAACTTTACTTTCCTTTTATTAAGTGTGCATTTCAATATTTTCAAAGAACGTTTTCCTCTTTATTCAGCATCAAGGCATAAATAAATCAGAACTCTTTATATCTTGTAAACACATTTTAGAACTCTTTCTAAAACAATGTTTATTTCAATCTTTTTTTTTTAACCTCCAACCTTCGTTAGAGTATCACTCTTAAAGCGGATGCAAAGATAACAACTTTATTTCCTTTTCTCCAAATAAATTTTGAAAAATTTTTATTTATTTTTTCAAGCTTTATTTTTAATTTAAATTGCTGGTTTTCACCAATTTAAAACCCTTCCTAAAGTCTCAGTATTTTAACCTCTACCTCTCTTTAAAAGCGGCTGCAAAGATAAGTGATTTTATTTTTTAAAACCAAATAAATTTTTAAAAATATTTTAAAAATTTTTATCTCGTTTTTCAGCTTCTAAAACCTCCTCTTGCTCAAGACTTTCTTCCATTAAAGTTGCTCAATATTTCAATCTTTTTATCTCGCCTCTCGTTCAAAGCGGGTGCAAAACAACTGCTTTTATTTGTAACTTCCAAATGAATTCCTAATTATTTTTTACTCTGATTTCAAGGATATATCGCATTTTACTTTTTGTCAAGATGTTAGAAGGGGATTTTTTTCACGAAATAAGGTTGTATGATATTAAACTTCCCAACTCCGTCGAAAAAAAGTATTCAGAAACAAGAAACTTGCCAATAGCTTTCTTCCATGATTCAGTAGAATTTCTTGTTTTCATATAATATTCATATGCATCCCCCCCTATAGTATCCATATTTTGCGCAAATGAATAAAAGATACGCCTAAAGCTTTTAACAGAAATTTCGGTGTGTTTATATAAATCATAGATATTATCAGCAAAATCAACTAATCTTCCATAACTAAATTCATCTCCTAATTCTTTCTTTAAATAATAAGAAACAGGAGTTTCTTTAATTTTTGTAATATCATTATACTTGAATTGACTTATACATAAACGATAAAAATCAGAAAGCTGATGAACCTTAATCTCTTCTTTAAAACATTCAGCATATTCCGCTTTCATGAAATCCATCAACTGTAAATGGAAAATCAATGGAGAAAAACAAAAAGAACCTAATTGAAAAACCTTATCCGAATTAATTTTATTTGGAAAGTTAAGACTGTTGAGTCTGAATTTATTGAAAAGTGAATACTGAATTGAAGAATCTACATATGAAGAAACAAATACAGTCGGAAATAATTTTTTACAAAATAATAAATACTGATACTGAGAATAAATATCTTTCAGTTTCTTTTCTGTATAATATATACTATGGTAATTAAGTAAACTCTTCAAATCACTTGTTTGACAAATATGATCCTCGTCGAAACTAAGTTCTATAAATGATTTAACATATGAAAAACCATATGCCTCATTATAATTATCCATATTAAACTCAGATATTTCTTTTAATTCTTTTAAATAACTCAGATGCAAAAACAAAATCATTTAACTCCTTCTCTTTTGCAACTAAAATATCTTCTTTATTTCCTTCCCACAATTTCCTGCCCGAATGGATATATATAATCTTCTCACCGATAGCCATAACAGAATTCATATCATGAGTATTAATAATGGTAGTTATCCCATACTCTTTTGTAATTTCATAAATTAAATTATCAATAACAATAGAAGTTTTGGGATCCAAACCAGAATTAGGTTCATCACAAAATAAATACTTAGGATTTAATGAGATTGCTCTGGCGATAGCAACACGTTTTTGCATACCCCCGCTAATTTCTGAAGGAAATAAGTAATTTACATTTTCCAGATTAACTCTTTTCAAACAAAAATTAACCCTATCCAATTTTTCTTCTTCAGTTTTATCAGAAAACATATCTAAAGGAAATTTGACATTTTCTTCAACTGTTAAACTATCAAACAATGCAGAGCCTTGAAACAACATACCTATTTCCTTCCTGATCTCTTTCTGTTGAGAAAAAGGCATATCTGAAAACACTTGATCACCATAAATAATCTGTCCTGAGTCAATGGAATGCAATCCAACGATAGACTTTAATAAAACAGTTTTTCCATGTCCACTTTGACCTATAATAAGATTTGTTTGTCCAGCATTAAATTGAGCAGAAACATCAAAAAGTATTTGTTTATGGCTAAAGAACTTATTTAAATTTCGAACTTCAATCATGCCAATAGCAATTGTGTTAATAATAAGTTAAACAATATAATTTGAATACTACTGACAACAACAGCTTTTGTACTGGCAATTCCTACTTCAAGAGATCCTCCGTCGACATGGTAACCCTGATAAGAGGAAATAGTGGCAATAAGAAATCCAAACACCGCTGATTTTATCAATGAATAAATAATATAAAAAGGTTTAAAACCAAACTGTATTCCATAAATATAGTCCATAGAAGGAACTTCGCCCGATACAAATCCGGCAATCCAACCTCCTGTAATACCAATCCCCATACTAAGAATAGTAAGAAGAGGCATAATTAATACTAAGGCAAATATTTTCGGTAATACCAAAAATGAAGATGAGTTAATTCCCATAATTTCGATAGCATCAATTTGCTCTGTTACCCTCATACTACCAATCTCTGAAGCAATATTAGAACCGACTTTTCCAGCTAAAATAAGGCCTACAATAGTTGAAGAAAACTCCAAAATTACAGATTCGCGTGCAGCTAATCCAATAGTATAGCGCGGAATAAAGGCAATTTCCAGATTATATGCAGTCTGCAGAGTGATTATAGCTCCCATGAAAACAGAAATAATCAAAACGATACCAACAGAATCAATCCCAAGCTTTTCAGATTCCTTAAAAAATTGGTTCATAAAAATTTTGAATTTTTCCGGTTTTGAAAAAACTCTTCTAAGAAAAATAAAATATCTTCCTATGTGAAAAAATATACGCATCTTTATTATTTTGGCTAAAAATAACAACTAAATTACCACTATAAAAATAAAACTACTGATATGTATGAATAGATCCGCAATAATCATAAACTTATACAAGAGACTACAAAAACTTAATCTATCATTTAGTCTATTTTTTACGTATTCTATTAATTTTCATTTTATTTCTTCCTCTTTTTAGGTAAATTCACCGTCAATTAAAAACAGTTAAAATAAATAAATGGAATTCAACAACAGATACTGTGTAATTATGGCCGGAGGAATTGGAAGTAGATTCTGGCCACTAAGCAGGCAAGAAACCCCAAAGCAATTTCTTGATATTCTAGGAACAGGAAGAACCTTAATTCAACAAACATTTGATCGTTTTTCGAAAATATGCCCAGCCGAAAATTTTTTAGTTGTAACTAGTTTGGAATATAAAGACATCGTTCTTGAACAATTGCCTTTATTAAAAACAAATCAAGTTTTAACTGAACCATACCGAAGAAATACAGCCCCTTGCATTGCATATGCTAACGCCTGGATTAACAAAAAAAATCCCCAGGCCTCCATTATTGTAACTCCTGCCGATCATCTGATTTTAAAGCAAGATGATTTTGAATCTACAGTTCTTAAAGGTATCGAATTTGTTGAAAACAATGACTCACTCCTTACATTAGGAATAAAACCACACAGACCAGAAACAGGGTATGGCTATATTCAGGTTAACGACGACTCAAAGAAAGAAATTGGCACAATAGAACCAGTTAAAACTTTTACTGAAAAACCTAATTTAGAGTTAGCCAAAGTTTTTTTTGAAAGTGGTGAGTTTTTTTGGAATTCAGGGATTTTTATCTGGACTCTAAAATCCATAACGAAGGCTTTTGAAAACTACTTAAACGATATTAAACTATTATTTGACAATATTCAAACAAAAATAAATACTAACGAAGAACAAGAAGCGATTAAAGGTATTTATACAGATTGTAAAAATATTTCTATTGACTACGGAATCATGGAGAAGGCTGATAATGTATACGTTTTAACTGCAGATGTTGGCTGGAGCGATTTAGGAACCTGGTCTTCACTTTATGAACATTCATCAAAGGACGAATCAAATAATGCAATTAATACTGGTCAGGTATTAACATATGAATCGACTAATTGTATTGTAAATATTCCCAACAACACTAAGGCTGTAATACAAGGATTAGATGATTATATTATTGCTCAATCAAACAATTGTTTACTCATTTGCCCCAAAAAAAACGAACAACAAATAAGACAATTTACGGCAGATATTTCTAGCCAGTATCCTGATAAGTGATATGAAAAAATAAAAAAAGGAGTGATAATATCACTCCTTTTTTATTTCCTATAAATATTGTTCCTAATTAGAATTCCCAAAGATCATGTTCAAAATCAAATATCTCTGTCTTGATTCTTTCTGACTCAACCATAGCTTCCATACCAACAGCATACTGATCAATTCTACGGTTGTTGTATACGTTAGATTCTCTAACAATATAACTTCCGAAATATCTCTTCATAAAGATATCATCAAAGGTTCTTCTTTGCGCATCATTGTGAGGATTAAACACTTCATTACGAGCTAAAATATCTCTTGCCTCTGGGAAGTAAATCCAAAAAGCTTGTTTTTTTGCAATCTGCTCTTCTCCACCGGTGTTCTTAGTATACTCTCTAATAGGACATATTCCTATAATTCTTACATCTAACCTTGAATAATTTCTATCAAAAAACCAAACTTCTTTTAAAAGAAACTGTTTTACTTCTTCAGGCCTTAATTCACCCTGGATAATTTGTGGCTGATAGGTACCATCTTCCTGCATTACTTCTAAAGTATCTGAAACTGCACCCATTTCTTGCATAACCTGATCAACACTCATCGCTACTTTGAATTCATCCTCATACTTAGTGGAGTATGCTGTTAATCCTTCATATTGAATCCCCTGCATTAACAACTGAATTAAACTTAATCTACCATCCATCGTGCTTATTGGATAATATAACGGCAAGTTTAACTTTTCACGTAAATCTATCACCCTCCAAACCTTCTTAGCCCACATCACATCGGCTTCTCTAACATGAGTATAAGGAATAGGCTTTCTATTAATAACATGTTCTTTTGGATAAATACCATCCAATACGTTTTGTGCATTTACTGTAGAACTACCCGCTACCAGTAACACAAACATAATTAATAAGAGGAACAACTTTTTCATACGTAATTATTTTTATCTCTGGAAAACATTTACTTTCTATTATAAGAAAATGCTTGATTATTCGTAATATTTAAAATTTAACAATTAAAATTTAATCCAACACAAATGTAATAGTTCCTAATGATCTAGTCCTTCCATCAGGTCCTTGTGCTCTGATATCCTCAATCTGAACCTTCTGTCCCCTATTCATATTAGAGATCAATTCTTTTTGCTCTTGAGTAAAACTACTACTTTTTGATAATGCATCCACAATATAACCATTCTTTAACACAGAAACAGTAAATCGTGTAACAGTGTATTTTAATTCGAAGTCGAAATCTTTCATTTCGGCAAATACAGCTTTCTGAGCTTTTAACACAGCCCGTTTAATCTTTCCTCCATTTAATCCGCCTACAACAGGAACCGGATCCGGAACCCTTTTAATTCGAAACTCCTGCTTTCCAATAAACTTATTAACATCACCAATTTTTGCATAAACAGAAACAATAGATTTTTTTCCTGCAGTTCCTGCTTTAGGTTTAACCAAATACTCAGAACCCCTTTTAGTACTGGTAACATTAGTCATTCGAACATCCAATGCATTAGAGGCAATACCTGGCACAGAAACTTCAACTGGATTCTCCAAAGCTTCGTAAAAAACATTCATCTTAGTTGGAGAAATTACAGCATTGGGTTTAACAACCTGAAAATCTCCACTTACTTCATAAGGCACAACACCAGAACCATCAGGTGTTGGCATTTTAATATATCCTTTCCAGGTATGCTCACCCACAGGTTTATCAAGTTCTAAAAGACCAATCCCCTGCTTTACATTAGTGATTCTTTTCCCATCAATTTCAATTTCAGGAACGATATTTGGATCATAAGCTGCCATATATAATTCTGCCTTATATGTTTCACCTTCTAGAACAGTAGTTTTAAAAGGTTTAACAACCGACATCATATCTGTAAATTTATACGAATCTTTATCAATACCAGCAAAAAGGTTTGCGACCATATCTGCCTCAGCATTTCTAACATCTCCCTGTATTTTACTTAAATAGGCCATAGATGCAGAAAGAGGAACATGTTCAAATTTAATTTCCTCCCATGCTTTCTTTACATCCTTTTCTCCTTTAACATCCTCAACATTAAACATACTGTTATAAGCAGAAATAAATGTTGTATCCTTTTTTTCGTCAAGATAACTCAATAATAATTTTTTATATTCAGTTATCTTTTCTTTTAACTCTTCACTTCGTTGCCCCTGAAGCTCGGTAATCATAACCTGAGGGGCTATATCCTGATTGTCAATACCTGTATAATTTTCAGGGGTAGATTCAGGACCACTGGATTTTTGAGCCAATAAAAGTTTCAAATCTTGAATATGATTCACTAAACTATCTGCAGAAGCCTTTATTTTATTAGCCTCTGCCCATGCAGCTCCGGATTTACCCGGGTTATTTTTATTCGCCGTCGCAAATTGCGTGTATAGTACATCATTTTTTCTTTCAACAGTTTCCCTGGATTGAATAAAACCTTTATCCATTGTAACAAAAGCCTGTAATAACTCTCCCGAGACATTTAATGCCAACATCGCAGTAAGGAAGAGATACATCATTCCAATCATTTTCTGCCGGGGCGTTTCTGGACAATTTCCACCACTCATAATTCAATAATCTTTTTAGTAGTTACTATTTCCTTTATTTAATCATTAGCGGTTTCCCCCGACATTCATGGCACTAAGCATATTACCATAAATAGTATTTAACTCTCCAACCGTTTTATTTAAAGAAGAAATTTGATCTTTATATTCTTTTGCCTGATCTACTGATTGTTGTAAATAATCTCTTATTTCTCCAATTCCGGAAGTTAATTCCTGAGTTGCATCCACTTGAGCTTTAGAACCTTTTAGTTGTAATTCATATATAGAATTTACAGCAGAAAGGTTTCCGTTTACTTCCTGAAGTTTTTCACTATATACTTTACTGTGTTCAGATATACCTTCAACATTTGCTTTTAAACTATCACTTAATGCACTATATGCAGAAGTTATAGCAATACCAGAATCATTCATACCTTTAAGTAAATTCTTTCCTGAATCTGCTAACTCATTAGCCACTTTAGTTCCTGATTCAGAAATAGCATTTGCTGTAGAAGTATATGAACTAGCCAAAGCATTTGCACTTTCTTCAATTACCTGGGCAGTTTTAGCCTGAACATTCCCAAATTTACCTACAGATTCAGATGCGTTTTGAATATTCTGCATATAACTTTGGGTTGCCAAAGAAGCATCACTCAAGTCTGCCAACTGAGAAGATGTGGCACTTAACTTTTTAATCCCCTCTGATAATTTAGCTACAGTTGCTTCATCCAGATTTCCAGACTGAATCAAAGCTTGTAACTCTCCACCACCTCCAGCAGAACCTTTTCCACTCTCTCTTGGTTCCAAACCAACCAATTCGGGGTAAACTAAACTCCAATCAGGCATTTCGTGTGGAGGTTCAAAAGCAGATAAAAAGAAAATAATAGCTTCGGTTCCAAGTCCGGCAATAAGCATAATGGCAGCACCCTGTAAGTGCAGAATTTTCCATAAAGCTCCCAGAATTACCACCGCTGCACCAATTCCATAAACTTTACCCATTACTTTCTTATAACCGGGACTTTCTACAAATTCAGTAATACTCATAGTCTATTGTGTTAATTCAATTTTACTTCAATCATTCTAAATTCATTCAATTCTAATTACCAATAAAGTCTCTTACACACCTAAATCCTATATAAGATTTAGCTGAATCTTGATATTCATATGTGCGAGTACCACATTGTAAATAAAAACCTATATCTTTCCAGGATCCTCCTCTGATAACTTTTCTTTTCATAACATGTGGATCATCAGGCAAGGCATTATATTTATACGTTGGGTTGAAATCATGAGTAAAGCTATAAGCTGACTCATCAAATGCACTGGATGTCCATTCAGCCACATTTCCTGACATATCAAATAACCCAAAATCGTTTGGAGCGTAGGACGCTACAAGTAAGGTAGACAAAGCTCCATCATCGCCATAACGACCACGTAATGGTTTAAAGTTTGCTAAGAAACATCCTTTATCATTACGGGTGTACATTCCACCCCATGGATACATAGCATTTTCTAAACCGCCTCTTGAGGCGTATTCCCACTCAGCTTCAGTAGGTAAACGATAGTCCATTACCTCAGGCTGCCCTTTACTCCTCAAATAATTATTCATAAATCTTGACCTCCAAATTGTAAATGCTGTAGCTTGTTTGTAAGAAACACCCACTACAGGATATTCATCAAATCCTGGATGCCAAAAGTATTTTTCAGTCCAAGGCTCATTAAAAGAATAGGTAAAATCGGCAATCCAGCAAAGAGTATCCGGATAAACGTTCACCACATCATTCATAATAAATGCAGAACGATCCCGTATAACTTCTTCCTCTCCTTTTTGATTAAAAGCAACACCCTCATACTGTTTCGTTTCAAAATTAAAACGATTTGTTTTTTTTGCAGCTTGTTGCATATCTACCCATTGATATTCGTAATTCAGCTTACGAGTATCAATTTCTTTTCTTCTGAAAAATCTTTCATTTTCAGGAAGAAACATTTCATCAAGGATTTCTGCATATTCCTCATTCTCCCAATCAATTTGTTCATCCCAATTCAAAAATGGAGGATCTATTTCATTACCATACATATCCTCGGTAATAACAAATTCTTCAAATTGCTCTCCTAATAATTTACGAGCAATAGAATCCCTCACCCAATAAACGAACTGGCGATATTCTGTATTTGTGATTTCAGTTTCATCCATCCAGAATGATCGTACTGATACTGTTTTTGATTGTGCAGTAAGAGACCAAGCGGCATCTTGATCATTTGGACCCATATTAAAGCTACCCTGAGGAATAAATAACATTCCATAAGGATCTGGCTCGTAAAAGGTACCACGTCGTTCTACGCCGACAAGTTCACCGCCTCCGGAATTACTACATCCGCTAAGAATAGTGACTAATATGACACTAAGAGCTAGTACTTTTTTCATAATGTTTCAGACTATCGGTATTTTAATTTCTAAACTTTCTATTATAAATATCTAACGCTTTTGTAACGTTTAGTTCGTTTTTCAAAATTCATATCAAAATTGTAACCAACCATTAATTCATGGCTTCCTCCATAACCCGCTGTGGCTACATCAGAGGTGGATATATCATAACTATATCCAAAACGAACGCCATTCTTCAACTCTATTCCAGCCATAACAACAATAGCATCCTGTAATCTATAGCTTAAACCTCCCCAATATCGACTTTTGTATCTCACTAAAGTATTGACATCCAACTGAAAACTAGCACCATCTGTTTTGTAAAAAACCGAAGGTAAAATTTCATAAGGTGTATCGTCAATTTTATGGTTATACCCATATGTTAGGAAAAAGGTTCTACTAATTGTAAAATAAATTCCTTCATCAAAACTATTTTGGGGTTTATTTAAATGCGATACAGATGCCCCTACATAGAATTTTTTTTCTTTATAAAAAACTCCGAATCCAGCATCAAAGACTGACCCGGAAACTTCAGCCGTTGTCAAACTTGGATCATCCTGAGTATAAACTTCATCCGGATAATAAAACCCAGAACCGTCAATACTTTGATTAATCAACCCCAGGCTTAGCCCTAAACTTAATGTACCTCTTTTTAACTCAAACTTTGCTGAATAATTTAAGAGTATAGATAAGTTTGTCATTAAGCCAATCTCATCGTTCATGAGACTTAATCCAATTCCAGATTCTAAACCTAAAAAATTCAATGGCATATCACCACTGAATACTGTAGTTTTAATTCCAAAATCACCACTCCACTGATTTCTGTTTAATGCAAACAGGTTAATTGATTCTGATGAACCTGCATATCCTGGATTGACAGCCAGTATGTTAAACATATTTTGACTGAATTGAGGATCGTACTGTGCATTAATATTTGTGGCAATGCAAAATATAACAAAAATCAGAATTCTCCTAACCATTTACTTTAGTTATAAAACACTCAAAGAACTCCGTTTTTTCTTCACCCACATATATCACTAACTATAAGCCTTTTACAATTTTGGCATTTGAAATATTTGTAAAAAAAAACTGAATTCGTATACTTTAATTTATTTAATAAGGTTTCGTTTTTATGACTTAAACATATTATTTTTTTATTAAAGGCATTAATTTACAGACCCCTTTTTAAAAAATCTCCACCATTTATCTGGAAGATTCCCCATTTGAGTCTGTTCATATTCTTTTTTACTGCAAGCTAATAACCTTACCGAATCTTTCCATGGAACTTCAATCCACCATCTTTCATTAACCCTATTGTTATAGAAACGTATATCTTCACTAAAATTGTGCAGATGTACTACAAAAATTTTATAATTTTCAGACTCTATACCTGGATTCTCTGTTTGTTTTAATGATAAACCTTCTAATAGATGCCAAATGATTTGAGAGCACAAGACTGCTCCTTTACCCTCAACATCTATAACCGGATTATATTCCTGAAGACAAAAAAACTTTAAATTATCACTCATCCCGGAATACCATGACATCTGACACACTTCGTATCCTGTTAATCCATTAACATTTAAATGATTATAATAAGGCATATAAGAGGACTGAATAGCACCAACATCAAATCCCACGATATCGGCATCTCTTAAATAAGGTTCTGTATATTTAATATTTTCATTTCTAATATCTCCAAGTCGCACATACTCCCAGCCCAAATCATTCATCTTAAGTTCCTGACTCTCTGAAACAAAATATTTCTGAACACCCAATACATTAAGTTCAAAAATAGATTTTGCAAATTCAGATTGCAAATAAGATAGAATTGTTTTTGATGAAAAATCAGAATTCCTAACCTCAAAATCCAACCTGGAATCAATTAAACTAATGGCTAATTCATCTTCAATATCCTTAACACTCTGAACAATTGGCAACAAATAATCCTGAGCTCCACCTATTATAAGCCCAACAACCTGATACTTAAGTAAACACCTAAGCACTTCCTTAAGGGCAAAATATTTATCATTTATGGTTGCCCCTTTGATATTACCTAAATCAATAACATTAAGATGCCTTGTTGTTTTTCTTAAGGTGCATAAGTAATTCCTTATCTTATCAGAGGCATATTCCACACCTTGATTTCCTACAGCGTTTCTACCATCTTCAATACCAATGATAGCCAATTGAAAATCACCTATCAAATCGTCTTCTTTAGCATCAAATCCATAAGTAAGCTGACTGCACAGACTATCTTCCTCAGATATTAAATCTGAAGAAAACTGAGGCCTATCTACTGGTTCAAAGTAATCACTAATCGTCACGCCAATTTTTTATTTTTTTGAAGTTTTAGTACTTTTCTTAGCCTTACTCGTCTTAGTTTTTGCTGTTTTGGAGGTTGTTTTTTTCTTAGAGGTACCTCCACTAATTAATTTTTGACAATCTTCAAACGATAGTGCCTTTGGATCAGTATCCTTAGGTATCTTGTAATTTTTTTTCTTATAAGACAGATAGGGTCCCCACCTTCCATTCAAAATCTGCATATCAGCATCTTCTTCAAAGCTTTTAATAAACTTTTCTCGATCTGCCTTTCTTTTCTCTTCGATTAATTCTATAGCACGATCTAATTCTATTGTTAAAGGGTCATCTATTCCCTTTTTAAGAGATACAAATTTCGCATCATGGCGCACATATGGGCCAAATCTTCCGATTCCGACGACAACCTTTTTACTTTCATACAATCCCAAATCTCTTGGAAGATCAAATAACTTAAGCGCTTCTTCCAGGGTAATTGTTTCAATATGCTGTCCTTTTTGAAGCGAAGCAAACTTTGGTTTCTCAACCTCATTATCCTCACTACTTTCTCCTAGCTGAGCCATTGGGCCGTACCTTCCAATCTTAACACTTACAGGTTTTCCTGTTTTTGGATCATCACCCAAAAGTCTTTCTCCCGTATTTCTTTCCGAATTCTCAAGAGTTTCTTCTACTTGTTTATGAAAGTTTTTATAAAAAGAATCAATAGCATCATTCCAAATAATTTTCCCCAATGATATTTCATCGAATTCGAGCTCCACTTTTGCGGTAAAATCATAACTTACAATATTAGGAAAATGCTTCGTTAAAAAATCGTTCACAACCATCCCTATATCTGTAGGAAATAATTTATTTCTTTCGGCACCGGTAATTTCCTTTTTAATTTCAGAAGAAATATCCCCTGCACGTAATTTAAGATAATGATATTCTCTTTCGTTACCATCTCTATCTTCTTTTACAACGTAACCTCTATTTTGCACGGTAGAAATAGTTGGCGCATACGTTGACGGTCGACCGATACCTAAATCTTCTAATTTCTTCACCAAAGAAGCTTCTGAATATCGAGGTGGTTTCTGACTCCATCTTTCTCTGGCCTCAATGATATCTACATCTAAAAGATCACCAACTGCCATTGGAGGTAACAAACCACTATCCTCCTCATTATCCTGATCTCCCTCATTTTCTGAAGATTGAATATACACCTTAAGAAAACCATCAAACTTAATGACTTCGCCTGTTGCTACAAAATTCTCCTCTATTCCTTTACCAGATATATTTATTGTCGTCTTCTCCAACACAGCATCACTCATTTGCGAGGCAATGGTTCTTTTCCAAATCAGCTCATATAATTTTTGTTCTTGCTGTGACCCTGAAACAGTTGACTGATCTAAATATGCAGGACGAATCGCCTCATGAGCTTCCTGGGCACCTTTACTCTTTGTTTGATACTTACGTATTTTAAGGTACTCATCTCCCATTGTACTACTAATCTGATCAGATGCCATTTTTAAAGCCGCATCGGCCAAATTCACAGAATCCGTACGCATATAAGTAATCTTACCTGCTTCATAAAGCTTTTGAGCAACAGACATTGTTTGTGCTACGGAAAAACCTAACTTTCTGCTGGCTTCCTGCTGAAGAGTTGATGTAGTAAATGGTGCTGCTGGTGATTTTTTAAGCGGTTTTTTCACTACTCCCGAAACGGACCATTCACTAGCCTTGCATTTTTCAAGAAAAGCTTCTGTTTCTTTAAGGGTTTTAAATCTTTTTGATAGCTCCGCTTTTAATCCTGAAACCTTTCCTTCTTTATCTTTTATAAAAAAAACAGCAGTAACACGATACGATGATTCGGGGGTAAAGGCAAATATCTCTCGCTCTCTTTCTACAATTAACCTTACTGTTACAGACTGAACCCTACCTGCAGATAATGATGGCTTTACTTTTTTCCATAACACAGGAGACAATTCAAAACCCACTAATCTGTCCAACACTCTTCGAGCTTGCTGAGCATTCACAAGATCAATATTTATATCTCTGGGATTTTTGATGGCATTTAAAATTGCAGACTTTGTGATTTCGTGGAAAACAATTCTTTTGGTATTTTCAGGAACCAACCCAAGTTCATCATAAAGATGCCATGCTATGGCTTCTCCCTCACGGTCTTCATCGGAAGCCAGCCATACAGTCTTCACTTCCTTTGATAATTTCTTTAATTCTTTAACAACATCCTTCTTGTCTTCTGAGACAATGTAATGCGGTAAATAATTATTGTCAATATCAATCCCAAAATCTTTTTTCGCTAAATCCCTAATGTGGCCATAACTAGATTTAACTAAAAAATCCTTTCCTAAAAATTTTTCAATCGTCTTTGCTTTAGCCGGGGACTCCACTATTACAAGATTTCCTTCCCTATCTATACTCTTTTTTGCCATCTCAAATCTATATTTATTCCAATTTAGCAAGTTAAATCCCTAAAATAACTGCACTAAACACGGTAAATAATTCATTATTCTGTTTAAAGGCGTCAAATTTAAAAAATTATCCAACAATTGTAAATCAAATGATTTAAAGTTTTAAACATAACAGTCACATAAACCTTTTTTTCTTATAATTTCAACATAATAATCTATTAATATTGACATCATACCTTTATTCTATAAAAAATTAGGTAAAAATGCTAATTTTACGGCAAAATTTCAACAAAACAACTATGTCAACAAACAATCCTAAGATAAAAAAAGTATTATACATTTTTTGGGGAATCGTATTAACTGCCTTTTTGATGGTCTTTTTACTTTTCTTTTTAATCTCAAAAGGACTACTTGGAGTAATGCCTTCATTTGAAGAACTTGAAAATCCAAAAAACAGTATTGCCACAGAAATTATTTCTGAAGATGGAAAAGTACTGGGCAACTTCGCAATTGAAAACAGAACCTTCATTGAGTACGACCAACTATCACCCTTTATTGTAAACGCATTAGTAGCTACTGAAGATGCACGATTTTACGACCATTCAGGTATTGACCCAAGAGGCTTACTAAGAGTTGCTTTCAGAACTGTATTACTCGGTGACAAAGGATCAGGTGGAGGAAGCACTGTAACCCAGCAATTAGCTAAACTTCTTTTCCATGAACCCGCTAAAAACATCTGGGAAAGAGGATTGCAAAAGCTTAACGAATGGGTCATCTCTGTAAAACTAGAAAAAAGCTATACTAAAAATGAAATCCTGACGATGTATTTAAACAAAGTGGGATACATTTACGATGCGTACGGAATAAAATCTGCCGCCAAAACTTTTTTCAACACATCTACAGATACCATAAAGATTGAGGAAGCAGCTACACTTATTGGAATGTTAAAAAATCCAGCTCTTTTTAATCCTGTAAGAAGAAAAGATACAACAGAATTCAGGAGAAATGTAGTTTTGAACCAAATGCGAAAAGCTCAGTATATTTCTGATGCGGAGTACGATTCTTTAAAAAACATTCCTCTTACATTAAAATTCAAGAGACGAGACCACAAAGAAGGGGTTGCTCCATATTTAAGAGAACATTTAAGACTTACTCTAACTGCAGAAAAGCCAGAAAGAAACAATTATCCATCATGGCTTAAAGATAAATTTGTTTCAGATAGCATAGAATGGGAGAATAACCCCGCTTACGGCTTTATTAACAAAACATTAAAGCCTGATGACACCCATTACAATATCTACCGAGATGGACTTAAAATATACACTACTGTTAATTTTAAAATGCAAGTATATGCAGAACAAGCTGTAAAAGAACATCTATCCAACAATTTACAAAAGGCATTCTTTAAAGAAAAGAAAGGCAGAACCAGGGCTCCATTTACCACTAAGTTATCAGAAGAACAATATAACTCGATTATAAACAGAGCTATAAAAAACTCAGAAAGATACAGGGTACTAAAAAAAGCAGGTCTTACACAAGATTCCATAATAAAATCATTCAACACCCCAGTAGATATGCAGGTTTTCACCTGGTCAGGAGAAAAAGATACTATTTTAACACCTCTCGATTCCATTAAGCATTTTAAATTTTATTTACGAGCCAGTTTATTTTCCATGGATCCATCAAACGGAAATGTTAAAGCTTATGTAGGCGGGCCTAATTTCAAATACTTCATGTACGATATGGCCACACAAGGTAAAAGACAGGTAGGCTCTACTATTAAACCACTTATTTACACTTTAGCGATGCAAGAAGGCCATACTCCTTGTGATATGGTTCCCAATATCCCCCAAACATTTGTTTTACCAGATGGAAAAACCTGGACACCTAATGATGACGGGAAAGCAAGAAGAGGAGAAATGGTAAGCTTAAAGTGGGGACTTGCAAACTCCAACAATAACATTTCAGCATGGGTTATGAAGCAATATAATCCAGAGGCCGTAAGACACATGATTCATGAATTAGGTATAAAAAGCCCAATGCCTGCAGTACCATCATTATGTCTTGGCATCCCGGATTTTTCATTAGAAGAGATGGCGAGTGCTTATTGCACATATGCGAATAAAGGTGTTCATATTGAACCCATAATGGTTACCCGAATTCAGGATAGATTTGGTAATGTAATTGCTCAATTTACACCAAAAAAGAAAGAAGTTATTAGTGAGCAAACAGCATATTTAATGCTAAATCTACTACAAGGCGTTGTAAACCAGGGCACAGGAAGAAGACTAAGATATACATATAACTTTACAGGCCAGATTGGAGGAAAAACAGGAACTACACAAAATCAATCGGACGGATGGTTTATAGGAGTAACACCAAACCTTGTAACCGGCGTATGGGTTGGAGGCGAAGACAGAGACATTCACTTTGACGGTATTAGTTTAGGACAGGGTGCTAATATGGCTCTTCCAATTTGGGCTCTTTATATGAAGAGCATATACGAAGATGAATCATTACCTATTACTCAGGATGATGTTTTTGAAGAGCCTGTAAATTTCAATATTAATATTAATTGTGAGGGAGACATTAACCCCAAACAAGAAAATTCAACAGACGAACCAAAATACAACGGCGACGAGTCTGAATTCTTTTAGAATTATTAGATAAGGTAAAATACAAGGAGGTCTTTAAGCAAACAAAAACTTAAAGGCCTCTTCTAGTTTACCAACCTGAACAATATTAATATCAAACTTATTAATATCAATTCCTTTATTATATTTAGGAATCAAAATCTGCTCAAAACCAAGCTTAGCAGCCTCTGCGATCCGTTGTTCTATCCTTGTAACCGGTCTGATTTCTCCAGACAAACCAACTTCTCCGGCAACACAAACTTTTTGAGACAATGGAATGTCAATATTTGAAGACAATACAGCACAAACAACAGCCAAATCAATAGATGGATCATTTACTTTTATCCCACCTGCAATATTCAAAAAAACATCTTTTACAGCCAACTTAAATCCAGCTCTTTTTTCAAGAACGGCCAATAACATATTTAATCTACGTAAATCAAAGCCTGTAGAAGAACGTTGCGGAGTTCCATATGCAGCAGTACTCACTAAGGCCTGAACCTCAATTAAAAAAGGACGCATACCTTCTATTGCTGCAGCAATACTTACACCACTTAAATTATTATTATAGTGAGAAAGCAATAACTCTGAAGGATTAACAACTTCACGAAGGCCATCTCCAAGCATTTCGAAAATGCCTATTTCAGCTGTAGATCCAAAACGATTTTTTATTGAACGTAAAATTCGGTACATATGATTGCGATCTCCTTCAAACTGTAGCACGACATCAACCATATGTTCAAGTACCTTTGGACCAGCCAGACTTCCTTCTTTATTTATATGACCAATTAATACAACAGGAAGATTATTTTCTTTAGCAATTCTCAAAATTGTACCAGTACATTCCCTTATTTGAGATACACTTCCAGGCGTAGAGTCAATGTTTTCACTATTTATGGTTTGAATAGAATCAACAACAAGTAGATCCGGAGTAACATTTTTTATGTGGCCAACAATTTTTTCCATCGAAGTTTCACTCACCACCAAACAATTCCCACCACCTTTAAAAATTCTTTCTGCCCTAAGCTTAATTTGCTGAGGACTCTCTTCTCCAGAAACGTACAATACTTTTCGCGATTGAACTTTAAGAGCCATCTGAAGCACCAATGTAGATTTTCCAATGCCAGGTTCTCCTCCTACAAGGATCAACGATCCAGGCACCATACCTCCACCTAACACTCTATCAAGTTCTTTATTTGAAGTATTTATCCTGGGCAAGTCTGATGTTTCTATGTCTTTTATTAGTTCGGGTTTAACAGACTCTTTTTGTAGAAAGGATTGTACTGAAGACACCTTGGTGCTTTTTACGACAAGTTCTTCAACAAAAGTATTCCACTGGCCACATGAATTACACTTCCCTATCCACTTAGGCGACTCAGTACCACAATTTTGACATACAAAAACAGACTTTGTTTTAGCCATAACAATTTTCTTCTAAGATTTCTTATTAGCTTTTACTTCTGCAGCAATACGTTCAACAATATTGGTAGTAGAAAATCCCTCAACAAAAGTAATTGTTTCTACAGACCCTCCTCGCCTGGTTACAATATCATTTCCTACGATATCTTCCGGATTATAATCTGCTCCTTTAACAAGTATATCAGGCTGAATGGCCTTAATTAAATCATAAGGAGTATCCTCTTCAAAAAGCACAACAAGACTAACAAAACTCATAGCAGCTAACAAAACTGCCCGACTCTCTTCGTCAACGATAGGTCTCGAAGACCCCTTCAGTCTTTGAACTGAAGAATCGGTATTCAACCCTAATATTAGCCTATCACCTTTCTCTGCAGCCTTAGCCAAATACTCAATATGCCCACGATGCACTAAATCAAAACACCCATTAGTAAAAACCACTTTTTCTCCTTTTTGCTGCCAATTGGCAACAATTTCCTGAGCTTTTTCAATTGCTACTATTTTTGATTTAAAATTATGTTTTAATATCATAGCACTAATGTATTAAAAAAATAAACCCCGGATAAAATCCAGGGTTATATTCTTATTTTTTCAATTTGGTTAAACCAATTTATTTGTTTCGGTATCAGGAAATACAAAAACAGGTTTATATTGTTTTGCTTCCTCCAAAGGCATAGATGCATAAGTAATAATAATAATAACATCTCCCACTGCTACTTTTCTTGCAGCAGCTCCATTTAAGCAAATAACACCTGAACCACGCTCTCCTTTAATAACATAGGTTTCTAAACGTTCACCGTTATTATTATTAACTACTTGTACTTTTTCATTCTCAATTATTGTAGCAGCATCCATCAAATCTTCATCAATAGTAATACTTCCCACATAATTTAAATTAGCCTCCGTCACAGAGACATTGTGTAGTTTAGACTTTACAACTTCAACATTCATTCTGAAAGGTTTTGTAAATCAAATTATCAATTAATCTCACCTCACCTGCAAATACAGCTATACATCCTACAATATAATCACTATGACTCCAATCGTCAACAGGTTGCAAGGTATTTCCATCCACAATATTAAAATACTCTACTTCTAACAAAGTAGACCTATTTATTGTTTCGACCACAAAATTAATAACTTCTTTTATATTTTGGGTGTGAATTAAATTTTTCGACTCAAATAATGTCTTAGAAATAAGTACAGACTCATTTCTAAGTTCCTGGCTTAACAATGCATTCCTTGAACTCATGGCCAAACCATCCTCTTGCCTTACTATTTTACAAGGAACTATTTCAATATTGTAATTCAACATTTCTGTCATCTTTCTGATGATAGCCAACTGCTGAAAATCTTTCTCCCCAAAAAATGCCTTATCGGGTTGAACAATATCAAAAAAACGACTTACCACCTGAGCAACACCATTAAAATGTCCAGGGCGAAATTCTCCTTCCATTACTTTATCCAAGAAACCAAAATCAAAGATCCTTTCATCTTTATCCGGATAAACCTCGTCTACTGTTGGGTGAAAAAGAATCTTACATTCAGTACCTTCTAATTTCTTGACATCATCTTCAATTGTTCGAGGATAATTTTTTAGATCATCGGAATTATTAAACTGAGTAGGATTAACAAAAATGCTAACAATTATAACATCAGCCATTTGAGCAGCCTTATTCACCAAAGAAATATGTCCTTGATGAAGTGCTCCCATCGTTGGAACAAAGCCAATCGTTTTTCCAGAGGATTTACTTTCAGCAATCAAGCTTCTAAGTTCCTCTGCCTTAACAACAATCTTCATAATATTTTTAAAAAAACGCCGCAAAGTAAATAATAATATCAATATAATAAAAGTACTATCATCATAATATTGAACATATTTAACTTGAATTAATCTTTCTACAGAACTTGTGAAATTTACACATAGGTTCACAACAATAAAGACTAGATCCAAAATCCTGACAATCAACCCGCAATACTTTAAAGAAAGACAAATCAATTCCTATCGCATATTGCATTCACAGATCTATACAATAACAATTTAAAAACAGACTACTTTGTTTGAGAACTTTATTTTTGTTAATTTTGCATCTTAATTATTTCAATTAGCAATTATATTTGACCTCAATAAGATGGAAAAAACAAAGGTTTTATTTATTTCCCAAGAAATCACCCCATACCTTCCTGAATCTCATATGTCGAAGATAGGAAGATATTTACCTCAAGGAATTCAAGAAAAAGGAAAAGAAATCAGAACATTCATGCCTCGTTTTGGATGCATTAATGAAAGAAGAAACCAGCTACATGAGGTAATTCGCTTGTCGGGAATGAATTTAATCATTGATGACACTGATCACCCACTAATTATTAAAGTTGCATCAATTCAGGCTGCCCGTATGCAGGTTTATTTTATCGACAACGAGGATTATTTCCATAGAAAATCCACATTGGTAGATAAGGAAGGTAAAGAACATGGAGATAATGACGAAAGAGCGATATTTTTTGCCCGCGGAGTATTAGAAACTACAAAAAAATTAAGATGGACTCCTGACATTATTCACTGTCATGGCTGGTTTACAGGCCTAGTTCCTTTATACATTAAAAAAGCGATGAATGAAGATCCTCATTTTGCAGATTCAAAATTAGTATATTCAATATACAACGATGACTTTAAGCAAGAATTTCCAGCTTCATTCCCTGAAAAATTTTCGTTAGAAGGTGTTGAAAGTTCGGATTATGAAGGACTATCGCCGTTCAACTTTTCAAATTTAAGCAAGTTAGCCATTAATTTTAGCGATGGTATTATACAAGGTCACCCTGATGCCAACAATGAGATTATGGATTACGCAAAGAATTCAGGTAAACAGTTTTTAGAATATCAGGACGAAGAAAGTTACATAGAAGCCTACAATAGCTTCTATGACAATTTACTTCAAAAATAACAATATTCAATATCGATTAGATATTATATACTGCCATACTTAAGTAAAAGTATGGCAGTTTTTTTTTATCAGTCAGTATAAATAATCATTTTATCGTTTTATTATTTTCATTCATCAAGTTTTAATAAACCAACACTTATCTTTTTATAATTTTAGCTAAATGATTACACTCCAAGAAAATATAAAGTACAGAAATCTATCTTCTGATGAAATTAATAAGTTAGAGCTACAAAATTGTATTGCGATAGATGGATGGAATACTGTATTTGTTGAAGAGAATTTTATACCTGACCATATTAAATCATGTGTTTTCTCCGGAATCAATTACCTAGGTGTTTTTCATACTAAAATTTCAAATGATTTTATATATGATTATGCAGGAATATACAATGCTCAAATACACAATTGTACAATCGGGAGTAATTCATACATAAAAAATATTGGATCCTCAGTACGTAACTATATCATAAAGGAAAACTGTATTGTTTTAAATGTAGACAGTCTTCAAACAATTGGAGACAGCACTTTTGGAAATGGAATTAAAACAACGCCTGTTAATGAAGCAGGAGGAAGAGACATATACATTTACAATCAGTTATCTGTACATACAGCATATATAATGGCTTTTTATTCGTACAGGCCCGAACTTCAAAAAGCGATTATAAAATTAGTAAAAAAATATGCTGTTTCAATAAGAAGCAAATATGGAATCATTGAAAACAATTCGATTATCAAGAATTGTGGAACGATACTCAATGTAAATACAGGCTCCTATTGCACAATTGAAGGTGTCACAAAACTAGAAGAAGGAAGTATAAATAGTTCTAAGGAAGCACCTACATATGTTGGCTTCAACGTAAATGCGTCTCATTTTATTTTTGCTACAAGCTCAACAATATCAGACGGGGCCTACCTAAATCATTGTTTTGTAGGTCAGGGCTGTGAGATATCTAATCATTACACAGCTGAGAATTCCGTCTTCTTTAGTAACAGCCAATGCTTACAAGGAGAAGGCTGTGCCATATTTGCAGGCCCGTATACAGTAACCCACCACAAATCCACGCTGCTGATTGCCGGTTATTACTCATTTTTCAATGCTGGGAGCGGGACCAACCAAAGCAACCATATGTATAAAATAGGTCCTGTTCATCAAGGAATTATAGAACGTGGAAGTAAAACCGGAAGCGATTCCTATATATTATGGCCTGGCAAAATTGGCGCATTTACAATGGTTCTTGGAAGACATTATAACAATCCTGATATTTCAGAACTCCCGTTTTCATATTTAATTGAAGATAATGGCAAAAGTGTATTAATGCCTGGTCAAAATCTATTTAGTGTTGGCACCACAAGGGATGTACAAAAATGGCCTGCAAGAGACAAGCGCAAAGGTACAATTATATACGATCAGTTAATTACAGAAGATTTAAACCCTTACACTATTAATACAATAATTAATAGCATTAAAATACTAAAATCCCTACAAGAAAAAGCGGGCTCACAGGCCAAACAAGTCTTGTATAAAAACACTCAAATCACTGTAGGATCTATCAATCGTGGCATTAAATTATATGAGCAAGCACTAATAAAATATATTGGAGATGAATTAATAAACACCTTAAAAAACAATGATTTAACAAAACTAAAAAACAACAAATACAATAAAGAAGAAGTCAATCAATGGATAGATCTTGGAGGATTAATTTGCAAGAAGAACCACATATCAAAACTTGAGTTAAAATTAAAAGATTCTTCTATTGACATTAAAACTCTTAATAATTATTTCGCCGATATTTTTAATTGCTATACTTCGGATAAGACAATACACGTTTTTCAGATATTAAAACATTATTTCAATATCGACATAACATCCTGTTCTTCAATACAAATTATTGATTTCATAAATCTTTGGATTGACAATAACAAAAAGATTTTTGCATCTATAAATATGGATGCAAAAAAGGAATTCAACGTAAAAACAATGATTGGATTTGGACAAGACGGAGATATTAACGAACAGAAAAGTGATTTCTTAACAGTAAGAGGTTCAATCGAAAACAACTCTTTTATTGTAGCTCTAAAAAAATCAATTGAAGAAAATAATTCTATTGCAAAATTAATAATCAGCTCTTTAAACAATTAAAAAACAGATACGTATTTTACTATATTTATTTGTCATATTTTTAAAGCATTCAAAAAAAATCAAACTATGTGTGGAATTGTAGCTTATGTAGGAGAAAAACCTGCTTATCCAATACTTATTAAGGGACTTCAGCGATTAGAGTATCGAGGATACGACTCTGCAGGAGTAACTTTAATTAATTCAGGGACTCATACCTACAAAAAAATGGGAAAAGTAAAAGATCTTGACAATTTTGCTAAAGATCAAAACATCAGTGGGAAAATTGGGATTGGCCATACACGTTGGGCCACACATGGTGAGCCAAACGACTCTAATGCCCACCCACATACTTCTATGAATGGTAAATTTACTTTAGTACATAATGGTATTATTGAAAATTATGCTCACATAAAAAAAGAACTACTAAACAGAGGTTATAAGTTCCACAGTGAAACCGATACTGAAGTGCTTGTAAATTTCATCGAAAGCATCTATCTGGAACAGAAAGTTGATGCAGAAATTGCCATTAGAGTTGCGCTTTCAAAAGTCATTGGAGCATATGGTTTAGTAATCTCTTGCGAGGATGAAAAAAACAAACTTATCGCAGCAAGAAAAGGTAGCCCTTTAGTTATTGGCGTTGGAGAGCATGAATACTTTTTAGCTTCTGATGCTTCACCTATAATTGAATATACAGATCAGGTTATTTATTTAAATGACGAAGATGTTGCAATTTTAACTAAAGATGATCTCATATTAAAAAACATTCAGAACGACAAACAAAAACCTAAAATTCAAAAGGTTGAATTGAGCATTGATGAGATCGACAAGAATGGGTACGAGCATTATATGCTTAAAGAAATCCATGAACAACCTCATTCCATTGGAGATACTTTCAGAGGGCGTATTTCAATTGATAAAACTAAAATATTTTTAGGTGGGATAATCGATGTTATGCCTAAATTAACCCAAGCAAAACGAATTATCATCATTGCCTGTGGAACATCCTGGCACGCAGGTTTGGTTGGCGAATACCTTTTTGAAGAATATGCCCGTATCCCTGTAGAAGTAGAGTATGCATCAGAGTTTAGATACAGAAACCCAATTATTAATTCAGATGATGTTATTATTGCCATTTCACAAAGCGGTGAAACTGCAGATACTCTTGCTGCCATAAAAATGGCTAAGAAAAAAGGAGCAACTATCCTTGGGATATGCAACGTGGTTGGCTCCAGTATCCCCAGAGAAACTCATGCTGGAGTATACACACATGCAGGAATCGAAATCGGGGTTGCTTCAACAAAGGCCTTTACTTCTCAAGTAACAGTATTAACCATGATGGCCTTTATGATTGGTCGTAAAAGAGGAACTCTCTATGATGAATTATACAAGAAACTGATTCACGAACTAACGCTAGTTCCAGAAAAAATTGACATCATACTTAAATCTGAGAATTATATAAAAGAAATTGCAAGTACTTATAAAGATGCTACAAACGCATTATACCTGGGACGAGGAAACTTATTTCCTGTAGCCCTTGAAGGAGCATTAAAACTTAAAGAAATCTCGTACATTCATGCAGAAGGTTATCCTGCTGCAGAAATGAAGCATGGCCCTATTGCTCTTATTGACCAAAATATGCCAGTTTGTGTTATTGCTACAAAAGATAAATCTTATGAAAAAATTGTAAGTAACATACAAGAAGTTAAAGCTAGAAACGGAAATATTATTGCAATAGTATCAGAAGGAGATGAAACTATTAAAAAGATGGCAAATCATGTCATTGAAGTACCTGATTGTCATGAGGCAATAGCTCCCTTATTAACTGTAGTTCCTTTACAAATCATGTCGTATCACATTGCAGTAATGAGAGGTTGCAACGTAGATCAACCCCGAAACTTAGCTAAATCTGTTACCGTAGAGTAAGTATCGTATTAGCCTACTATAAAAAAAGCCGGGTAAAACCGGCTTTTATATATACTATCCTTCAATTAAATTAAATCTTTAAATAAAGTTTTCATACTTACCTTTTCTTCCAGAATTGACTCCAGATTATCAATTGAAACTCTTTCTTGTTCCATTGTATCACGATAACGAATTGTTACTGTATTATCTTCAAGAGTTTGATGATCTACTGTAATACAAAATGGTGTTCCAATGGCATCCTGACGACGATATCTCTTACCAATAGAGTCTTTTTCATCATACTGAAGATTGTAATCAAATTTCAACTTATTAACAATCTCACGAGCCTTCTCTGGTAATCCGTCTTTTTTCAACAATGGTAAAACAGCCATTTTAACTGGAGCTAACACTGCAGGTAATTGTAATAGCACACGAACTTCTTTTTTACCTTTTGCATCTTCAACAACTTCCTCTTTATAGGCACCTGCCATCATACTTAAGAACATCCTGTCAACACCAATGGATGTTTCAACCACATAAGGAACATAACTCTTATTGATTTCAGGATCGAAGTATTGAATTTTCTTACCTGAATACTCCTGATGTTGAGATAAATCAAAATCGGTACGAGAGTGAATTCCTTCCACCTCTTTAAACCCGAATGGCATTCTATATTCAATATCAGTAGCAGCATTAGCATAGTGAGCCAATTTATCATGATCGTGGTAACGGTAATTTTCATCACCCATACCAAGTGATTTATGCCACTTCATTCTAAAATCTTTCCAGTACTCAAACCATTTCATTTCTTCGCCAGGACGAACAAAAAATTGCATTTCCATTTGCTCAAATTCACGCATACGGAAAATAAACTGACGAGCTACAATCTCATTTCTAAATGCTTTACCAATTTGAGCAATACCAAATGGTACCTTCATTCTTCCTGTTTTTTGAACATTCAAAAAGTTCACAAAGATACCTTGAGCTGTTTCTGGTCTTAAATATATTTTACTTGAGCCATCAGCTGTTGACCCCATCTCAGTCGAAAACATAAGGTTAAACTGACGCACATCCGTCCAGTTTTTTGTTCCTGAGATAGGACAAACCACTTCATAATCAACAATAATTTGCTTTAACTCTTCTAAATTATTATCATTTAAAGCTTTTGCAAATCGACCATGAACCTCGTTGATTTTTTCTTGATTTGCTATGACTCTGGGATTTGTTGACTTAAATTGCTCTTCATCGAAAGAATCGCCAAAACGTTTTTTCGCTTTCTCAACTTCTTTCTCAATCTTAGCCTCAAATTTCTGAATCAGGTCTTCAATTAAAACATCAGCACGGTAACGTTTTTTACTGTCTTTATTGTCAATCAAAGGATCATTAAATGCATCAACATGGCCCGAAGCTTTCCATGTAGTTGGGTGCATGAAGATAGCAGAATCTATTCCAACAACATTTTCATTAAGCTTAACCATGGCATCATACCAATACGACTTAATGTTATTTTTTAGTTCAACACCCAGTTGACCATAGTCATAAACGGCGCCTAATCCATCATAAATTTCACTAGATTGAAAAACAAACCCATACTCTTTACAATGGGCAACTAATTTTTTAAAAACATCTTCCTGAGCCATATTTACTTTATCTAGAATATTAGATGAATCTCTTAATATTAAGAGATAATTTGTTTACATTATAACAACTATGCTATTCAACTTGACTATACTCTTCTAAACAATTGAATAAAGGATAATTGCTTTAAGAGTGCAAAAATAAACCAAAAATCTTTTTTTCCGAATTATTATGCTTTCTAAAGCATTCTTTTTCACAAACGGAGAAAATAAAATCAGATAATAATTAGGATTATCGTTTTCACTTTACCTAATTAATTATATTTGTACTTCTTTTTAGATTATTAGCTATTGGTTTTATAAAATGAGAAAAAAAGTTGATTTTTTGGTTATAGGATCAGGAATTGCAGGACTAAGTTTTGCCCTGAAAGTTGCTGATCAAGGTCGTGTTTTAGTAATTAGCAAAACAAAGCTAGGAGAAACCAATACGTCTTATGCGCAGGGGGGGATTGCTTCAGTTACCTATAAGCCTGACTCTTTTGAAAAGCACATTGAAGACACAATGATAGCCGGTGACTACCTGTCAAATCCGGATGCTGTAAAGATGGTTGTTGAAGAAGGTCCTGAACAAATTAAACAGCTCATTAAGTGGGGTACAGAGTTTGACAAAAAAGATCCGAATCATTACGATTTACACAAGGAAGGTGGACATAGTGAATTTAGAATTTTGCATCATTTAGATAATACGGGATTTGAAATTCAAAGAGCTCTTATTGAAAAAGCAAAAAAACACCCAAATATTGAATTGGCTGAGAATTATTATGCTGTTGACATTATTACACAACATCATTTAGGTGAAATTACTTATCGATGGAGAACGGATGTTGAATGCTATGGAGCTTATGTATTAAATGAAAATACTCAAAAGGTTGAAACTATTTTGGCTAAAATAACCATGATGGCTTCCGGGGGCATTGGAAACATTTATCAAACCACCACAAATCCTACAATTGCCACAGGAGATGGAATTGCAATGGTATACAGGGCCAAAGGTATTATTGAAAATATGGAATTTGTTCAATTTCACCCTACTTCATTATACAATCCCAACGAACGCCCTTCATTTTTAATTACAGAAGCCATGAGAGGATATGGGGCTTTGCTTAGAAGGCAGGATAGCGCATTATTCATGGAAAAATATGATAAGCGCGGATGTCTTGCTCCTCGTGATATTGTAGCCCGCGCAATAGATAACGAAATGAAAAACACCGGGGACGACTTTGTTTACCTGGATGTTACTCATAAAAAAGCCTTAGAAACAAAAAAACATTTCCCTACTATCTACAATAAATGTCTTGAACTTGGAATTGATATTACTACAGATATGATTCCGGTTGTTCCGGCCGCCCACTATCTATGCGGGGGAATAAAAGTTGATTTAAATGGGAAAAGCTCTATTATAAACCTATATGCTGCCGGCGAATGCTCATCAACAGGCTTACATGGCGCAAACAGACTGGCATCTAACTCTTTATTAGAAGCCATTGTATATGCAGATAAAGCAGCAAAAGATGCGGTCACTAAGATTCATGATATTGAATATAATACTGAGATTCCTAGCTGGAACGATGAAGGCACTTCTCATAATGAGGAAATGGTATTAATAACGCAAACAAATAAAGAAGTAGAACAAATTCTGAGCAATTACGTAGGTATTGTAAGGTCAAATTTAAGATTAAAAAGGGCTTTAGATCGTTTGGAACTAATTTACAGAGAAACCGAAAACTTGTTTGATGATTCTATAGTTACTAAGGAACTTTGTGAATTAAGAAACAAAATAAATGTTGGATACCTAATAATAAGAATGGCTATGAAACGTAAAGAAAGTAAAGGATTACACTACACATTAGATCACAACAAATTAAGAACAAAATTATAACGCTAAAATACATTATCGGTTACTTAACAAAAATCGACAGCTAAAGCTTTGAAAATTTTAATCATCAACAAATCAACAACTTCCGGAGGAGCAGCTGTAGCTGCCAACAGACTTTTTTATTCGTTAAAAGAAAACGATATTAATGTTAAAATGCTTGTTGAAGACGATGTTAATAATGTTATAGACATCACCTCTTTAAGTCATAATAAAATTGCAAAAAACAAAGCTTTAAAAAGGTTTATTAATGAACGTTTGTATTTCTTGCCATTTGAAAGAAACAGAGGGGTTAGATATAAATTTTCCCCGGCCATTTCTGGTGTAAACATTAGTAATCACCCATTGGTAAAAGAAGCAGATATCATTCATTTACACTGGATCAATCATGGTTTTCTTTCACTTAAAAATTTAGATCAACTTTTTAAGCTAAAAAAACCTATTGTATGGACCATGCATGATATGTGGCCATTTACCGGAGGCTGTCATTATGCCAATGAATGTAATCACTACATTGATAATTGTGGCAATTGTCCTTTTTTACGATGGTCAAATAACAAAGATTTATCCTTCAAAATTCATCAGAAGAAGATGAAAATCTGGTCTGATGCTAAGATCCATGCAGTTTCGTGTAGTTCATGGCTAGGTTCATTAGCTCAGGAAAGCTCTTTACTTAGGAGAAAAAAAATTTCTTCTATCCCTAATCCAATTGACACAAATCTTTTTAAACCACTTAA
The DNA here is from genome assembly GCA_963677345.2 of uncultured Saccharicrinis sp. Lineage (GTDB taxonomy): Bacteria > Bacteroidota > Bacteroidia > Bacteroidales > Marinilabiliaceae > Saccharicrinis. Next base: position 256,214 of record CAXXLC010000012.1, on the reverse strand, counting down.
AAAAGAAGAATGTCGAAAAGAACTAGATTTACCTATTAATAAAAAATTAATCCTGTTTGGAGCTGCAGATATTTCGGACCCCAGAAAAGGATCCAGGTATTTAATGGAAGCTTTGCATATTTTGGATATCAGATATCCTGAGCTTGTGAATAAAGTTGAATTAGTGATATTTGGAAGGACTAAAGATATGAACCTGTCAAAATATCCGTTTAAAGTCCACAACATGAGCTTTATGAACAAGACTGATCAGATTATTAAACTTTACAACTCAGCTGACGTTTTTATTTTACCTTCATTACAAGATAATCTTCCAAACACAGTAATGGAAGCACTAGCTTGTGGAATTCCTGTTGTAAGCTTTAGCGTTGGTGGAGTTCCTGAAATGATTGAAAACAACAAAAATGGCTTTCTTACTACAATGAAAGATAGCGATGGTTTAGCTTTAGGTATTCACAAAGCACTATTTCATCCTGATATAAATAACATTAAAGAAAAGGCAAGAAGTTCAGTATTAAAAAACTACTCAAACGAAGTTATTGCAGAAAAATACCTTAATCTTTATAAAAGTTTATTATAAGTAAAACTAATGTCGCAATTTACACCTAAAGTTTCAATTATCACAGTTGTTTTTAACGGCGAGCAGACTTTGGATGCTACGATCAAATCTGTTATTAATCAAACTTATAATAACATCGAATATGTGGTCATTGACGGAGGTTCAAAAGACAATACTATAAATATAATTAAGAAATACGATTCTAAAATTTCAAAATGGATCAGCGAACCAGATTATGGTATTTATGATGCAATGAATAAAGGAATTGATATGTCAACCGGAGATTATATCTGGTTCATGAACTCAGGAGATGAATTAGCAAATAAAAATACAGTTGAGAACATTATCTCATCCTGCCCCAATTCTGACATCTATTATGGAGATACTGTAATGATTGATTCCAATGGTAATGAAATTGGCAACAGAAGACTTTCTCCTCCAGACATATTAACATGGAAAAGCTTCAAGAAGGGAATGCTGGTTAGCCATCAATCATTTATTGTAAAAAAACAGATTGTTCAACTTTACAACCTAAAATATAAGTTTTCTGCTGACTTTGAATGGTGTTTATTGGCTCTAAAAAATGCTAAATCAATCACTAACACCCATCTAACTCTAAGTAAATTTTTAGATGGAGGTATAACAAAACAAAACATTGCAGCAGGATTAAAAGAAAGATTTAAAATCATGTCTGAACATTATGGCTTTGTTCCTACATGCATTAACCACATTCCTATTTCAATAAAATTCTTCTCATTTCTTATTAAGAATAAACGATTCTAACATTAAACTCATCTGCAAATCTTATAAAAAGCACACTCTTGCGAAGGTTAAAAAGTTAATTATCGTCTTAGTTTATGATAGAATAAATTAACAATTAATTTTTACCAATATGAAGAATATACTTTTTAGCATTTTTACAATACTACTTGTAAGCTTTGCTATCTCAACAAAAGCACAACCTCAACATAAAAAATTCAACGCTGAGGATATGAGTAAGATGCAAACTGAAATGATGAAAAAAGAGTTAAACCTTTCAGATAAACAAACAACAGAGGTTAGTGCAATCAATTTAAAATTTGCAAAAAAGATGGATGAACAGAGGAAAAACTCAGAAGGAGATAGAGAAGCCATGCACAAGCAAATGGAAACAATGCAAAAAGAACGAAATGCCGAACTTAAAGAAGTGCTAACGGATGAGCAGTATGAAAAATTCTTAAAGAAAGAAGAGGAAATGAGAAAAAACCATGGTCGTGGATCTGGCATTCCCGAAAAATCGGAGTAGCGAGCCCTTTATCTAAAATATTTTAACTATAAAAAAACCAGTAACTTTTCATAGCTGCGAGGGTGTAAAAACGCCCAATAATATTCAGGCCGACAACTCACCCTCGCTTCTAATCACCTCTTCCAACACAGTTAATCCATTTATTAAGAACATTTCCTTGGTTATCAATCAAGGTCAGATAATGCCTGCCTTCAGTAGGCTTTATTTCCATATTGTGAATAAATGATGTTTCACCTAAATACTCATCATCTATATGCCAATATACCGTAGATTTAGAAGAACGATGAGCAATTTTTAATACCACAGGTTGAATTTCCCCATCTAAGCCTTTAGGCAAATAAACCTTGTTGTTATTTTGTGGATAAATAAATTCCATTGTTTGCTCTCCTGTACTGCTACCACAACCTTTCTCAAAATCAGGCAACATTTTATATGTCGGATGATTCCGTTTGTAATACCACTCCATTACAGGGGGAAGTACGAACCATGATTTATGCACTATTTGAGATATGGAATAACAGTTTGAAGTTACTCTTTTAGTTTGCTCTGCATTCAAATGTATCAGATAATGATATGGACATTGCTCTACTCCGGATGCACTTACAGCCACATAAACAGAATCCGACTCACAATAAGGACCAGCACGATATCCTGATTTATTGCATATAGATAACTTTTTCATATCATCATACGGCTTTTGAAACCAGGACGTAGAAGGCAAATGCCTGAAAATATCAAACATCACGGGACCTGCAGTTGTACCACCAACAATACCTGGGCGACCTTCTCCAGATGCATTTCCTACCCAAACCCCAACAACATATTCAGGCGTAATACCTATAGCCCATGCATCCCTGTAGCCAAAACTAGTGCCTGTTTTCCATGCTATCTTTCTACTCGAAGAAAAAGATTGCCAACCGCTCTCTTCAACTGGCCGCACAACATTTGTTAATGCTTCGAATGTATGATATATTGCGGCTGCAGAAAAAATTTCACTTTGATATGATGATTCCCCTAAATCGGAATATTCATCATACAGAAAACCAGGAGGATTATATGCCTTTGTTAAATATGTTGAATTATTTTTAGTGTAATTCACTAACACTCCCGCCATAGAACTATATGCTCCCACCAAATCATACAACTTAGCTTCTGCACCTCCAAGTATTAAACTTAGTCCATAATAATCAGGATCATCCTTTATCGTCTTCAGTCCAATTTTTTGAAGAATCCTGCAAAACCTGCCAACATCATATTCTTCAAGCATTTTTACAGCAGGAACATTTAATGAACGACTCAATGCTTCATTTACTGGCACAGCCCCCGAATATGTTCTTGTATAGTTTTTCGGAGCAAAATTTTTATAGTAAGTTGGCACATCAGACACCAACATCTTAGGCAACAATTTACCATCTTGAATTGACGCAGCATATAAAAAAGGTTTTAAAATACTACCGGTACTTCTTGGTGCTTGTATTATATCTACGTGATTATAGGGAACTCCTATTCCGTCAACATTTCCACAATAAGCAATAACCTTATTACTTTTAACTTCAACTACAATAGCACAAGCATTATTAATTTCATTAAGTTTCAAACGGTCATGATGAAATCTCAGTGTAGAATTCACCTTTCGCTGTAACTCTTCATGAATACTTAATTTAGAAACCCTACCCTCCTGCGATTTTCTAAAATAGTCTAATAAATGAGGTGCTATCTGCGGCAAAGCATAAGGATGATCCGGAATTGGTTCATCGAGTGCCAGGTAAAAGGAAGTTGAATCAATTTTCCCTTTATCAAATAGTTTTTTTAGCAAGAAGTTTCTCTTCTTCAACAGAAGTTGTCTGTTCTTCCCTGTATGTATTAACCCCGGAGCATTAGGCAATACAGCTAAAGTAGCCTGTTCTGCCCATGAAAGCATATAAGCCGGACGATGAAAATACCTCCACGAGGCGGCCTCTAATCCTACAACATTTCCTCCAAACGGCGCATGAGTTGCATATAATTTAAGTATTTCTTCTTTAGATAAAGTAAGCTCAACCCTTATAGCTTGAATAGCTTCTATTATTTTACTTACAACATTTCTATTACGATGTTTAGCCATCCTAATCACTTGCATAGTAATTGTACTACCCCCGCTTTTTATTTTCCCACTTGAGATATTCTGTTTTAAAGCTCGCAAAACAGAAACTGGATTGACTCCGGGATGACGATAGAAAAACTCATCTTCAAACAAGAGCAAACATTCTCTAAATTTATAAGGAACAGAGTCACTCTGCGGAAACCTCCATTGACCATCATTGGCAATATGAGCACCTAGCAATTTTTCCTCCTGCGAGTAAATCACTGTTGAATATGGCACGGTAAACAATGGAAATGAAATGGATTTCCAAAATAAAAGCACCAATATTAGGATGAATAAAATCAGATATTTGTACTTTATTAGTAAAAATCTAAATCTACTGAAGTCTAGTTTCATTTCTAAAAGTTGAATCTCATCAGAAAACTAAATAAATACTTTTCCTCATCCGATATGGAATAATAAGGTTGTAATACAAATTCATCCAATACATCTACCCACATACCAAAATTTTTACTCCAATGCCATTTAGCAGATTCCTCTCCTTTTAACCAAACCCTACCTAAATCACTACCTGCAACAAAACCGATGTTAACCGGAAGATAAACATTGTTCCAATCCAACAAATGAAATCTAAAATCAACATTTTCATAAAAAGCTGCATCCCCTCTAAATCTATTCTTACGATAACCTCTTAAATTAGTAACATTACCTATTTCTGGTGTTTGATAAAACTCGTAAGTCCCCGTAATTTTTTCATAACCTACATTATTTGCAAATACAATTTTGGGATAATTACTCAGTGTAACATAAAACTGCGAATTTGTTTTAAATCGAAATAAATCATCACCATCCGTTAAATTATAACGATAATCAACACCTCCATAAAAAGCAAAACCATTAGATGGATTATTTAACCTGTCTGTTGTATTTATAGATATACTTACATCTCCCCCAGCAAAATGTTTTCTTTCCATTTGTTCATGAGTAAAACCAAGTAATGGATCTTCAGCAACTCTATTCTTTTTAGGCCTAATATCATTTGTTTCGTATGTAGGACCAAAATCAAAAACAAAACGTTTATTTAAAGTATGAAATGATAACAAGGGCTTTAAACTTATTCCTTGAATTGTTACCCAATTATATTCTTTTTCACGACCATAATTCACAGATTCATTTCCCAGACCATAATAATTCTGTATCGTTGGAAAATCTATATTAAAAGAAGGCTTAAAATCAAACTTTCCAAATAAATCAGGGAAATGCCCATTGTAATTAAAAACAAAAGCATCCTGATTTCCAGGTGCGACTTCAAAATATGCGCTTTGTTTAGATCTATAGGGATCTTTACGCCATCCATTAGTCGTCCAATTGTATGAAAGTCCAAACCAAACACCATCATCTTTTGTATAACCAACTCTTACAAATGGAAATGACTTATTGTATTTAAAGCCCTTTCGGTCATATTCATTTACATAGATATCATCCTTTGATGTTTTGTTAACAATATGATCTCCTTTTAACTTAATGCCATCAAACTCATCGTAAGCATAAATCCCGGCCTTATTTGTTTCGTTAGTAATTTTATCCTTGTCTTCTCCGCCGATGATTCTTATTCTGATTTTATTAACATCGTTTCCTTCAATAATAAATTCATCTTTACCTCTTAATCCATACAACCTGATTTCTGATGTTTCAGAAGGGTAAAATGTTCTATCAAATCTTAACAGATCACCTTTCGTATCTCTTTCAATAAAACACTTAACGTTTACACTTCCATTCGACAACCTTTTAATATTAAAAATTTCATCATTATCAGTACCTGTAATTTCAACCTCTTTAGAAAGAAATTCATATAACCTGCGACTGATCTCCAGCATATGATTACGACGAGACTTTAATAATTCCGGAATTTCTTTGTTTAATGGGATAACTTCAGGAGGTAAAGCCAACAAGCATGAATCTATTACTTCATCAGTCATACTGGCTTGTAATTCTTTTGTAATTCTTTCCCAATCTGACCATTCCAGCTGGTTTAAAAAATACCTGTCAAAATATCTTGCATTAAAAGAAAGACTCTTTACATCTTTCACATTTCCTTTCATTGTTTTAAACTTTTTTACAATAAAAGTCGACACATACGTTGGAATTAATCCTTCAAACTTATAAAAAGCCTGGTCTCTATCCCGGGGAATTGGCCTGTACAGGATACTGTCCCCAATGTCGAAAGACGCCCATCGCCATTGATCATCATGTCGATCCCAATCATGGATCAACAAATCAAACAAACGCGATTTTAATACCCATTCCTGATCCACAAAATGATGTTTCTTCTCCCTCAATTTCTCCAACAGATCATTGTAACTTATAATTTCACTAGAATACCCAAATTGTGAGGCATCACTCCAATTACCATCAGGTCTTTGCTCTAACAGGTACAATCCTTCAGGAAAAAAAACATTATAATTTCCCAACCCCTTTTGATGTTTCAGAAAAACCAACTCTGGACTAGTATAATAAATACCTGCAGCCTTTGATAAAGAAGGCAACATTAAGGCTCCATATGGATGACTGGCACTATTTTGATCTTTCATTATATCAAGCACTTTCAGTTCGCTATACTTTTTATCAACCAATTTAGTATAATCCTTATTAATTGACCGAAGGATGTACTGTTTACCATCTTCATGCTCCAATCTCAACGAATTCGAAGACATTCCGCCACCTTTTTTTACAGGTGTTAGTCCCCCAAATCTCCTTTCCAAATCAATTAATGGTGCATCAACTGCCGTTGTCCACATATTTCTGTATTGGTCACCTAAAAAGAAACATTTTACTCTACCTGCATCAAAGTTGATATTTGCAGCGACTGTAGTGTCCTTTTTTACTATTGATGGATAATTATTCTTAACAGATACAGATCCGGCTTTAGGTTTTCTTATCTGGACTCTGAATTCCAGTTTAGCTGATGAAGTATTTTCAGAAACTGTATAAAACTCAGCCCAGGCTTCCATATCTTCATAAAAAAGCAATTTCACAAATCCCCTTGCCTCTCTTGAAAAATCTGCTTCTCCACCAGCTAAGGAAAAAGAGTGTTTACTTCCAGAACCGCTAACAATCTGCTTTACATTATCATTATCGAAGTATTGTAAACTATGATCATGGCCTGAAGCAAAAATTACATCTATATTAAGATCTTTTGCTATCTGACTTATTCCCTGACTAAATTCGATGTATAATGTATTATTTAGATCCTGAACAGAACCTATTGCTGTTCTTAAAACAGGATAGAGTGAACCTATTATTGGCAGAGGAATCCAGAGATTCTTTTCTCTGTGCAAAGGAAAAATATGATCCCAAAATGAAAAATAGCCACCATGAACCCCATTACTATAAATAGGGTGATGCATAAAAACAACGATTTGATCGTTTTTATGTTCAATGAATATTTCTGCAACACGAGTTAAAAAATCATTACGTGATTTTATATCACATCCCTTATTCATCTTTTTTTCTCCATCCCAATTTTGCAACCACCACTGACTATCAATAAAAACAAAATATAAATCCTTATTTATTTTTTTAACTTTGGGGTCACCACAGCCATTTCCTGGATACATTTTTACTTTATGCGTAAAATTTTGATCGAAAAAAGATTCAATATAATCTTCCTGCCTAATGACAGCCTTCAATCCTTTTTTTTTGCCATTTTTCCAATCATGATTTCCGGCAATAAAATAGGTATCACCATTTACATACCTGGCTAAATCAAGCTGAGCATCTAATATTTTTTCTTTCAATGCTCTGGTTTTATTATCTTTAGAAGGTAGACCGTTTGGGTATACATTGTCTCCAAGGAAAACCAACGAAGTTTCTTTTGTAGAGTTCTTCAATTCTTTCCTTACCGATTCTAACACAAAATTTGTATGATTATATTTACTATCTAAACGTCCTGCATCTCCAATCAAAAATACGGTATGAACCAACTCCTTTTCTGAAACTTTACCCTTAGTCTGCCAATCATACATATTTAACGAATAGTACGGACCTTTCAGTGTACCACAGGCTACAAACAGAAAAACAATTAAAATTGTAAAAACAAACCTCATTGAACTAAGTAATATAAATCATTATTAAATATTTAGTATCCTCTTTTATATACGACTAACCTGGCTTTTTGCGATTTACCTTCCGTTGAAACATATAAATTATTTTCCCCATCAAAACAAATTCCCTCAGGCTGAGGCAAATACTTGGGATTAAAAAAAGTAAGCTCCTTTATATTTAAATCTGAATCAATAACCAGCAAAGCACTTCCTCTGGCAGATAAAATAAATAAATCTTTATTCTCACTCATAGCTATTGCTGAAGGCGAAAAAACATCTGCGCGATCTAAAAAGTTGGAATCAACTTTACCATCTGCATTCTCCAGCATAAATTTCTTCAACTGTTTTGGATGAATTTTAAAAAGCGGATTCTTTCGTAATTTATTTTTAACAATATCAAATACATAAATTGCTTTTGTTTTAACTTTATCCTCTTTATTTAAGGTATTGCCTTTGCAGGCAATATAAAACACTCCTTCATCATGATTAAAACACAAACCTTCCACATCATTATCAGAAGACAATTTGGTTTCAATCACTTCTGTCTCTTTCTTTATTGGATCATATTTATATAATTTACCGTTACTTTTTAAAATCCATATATATATACCATCAAACTCTATTGCCTCATAATCACCCGTATTCCAAAATTGATTTTTACTAATTATATCAAAATTCTTGATATTTAATTCATAAACATTACCTTCCTCGTCATTTATAGCTAATAAAGAATTATTTAATTCATCAAAGTCTAAGCCCGATATTTCTGTCAGTTCCACACCTAAATCTTTTTCATAATCAGGATGTTTATATTGATAAAATGTTTGATTACTTTTAGAAAAGCTGATCATTGCGTATTTATGCTGATGCTTTTTAGAAGCAAAAAAGATGTCACAACTACTACATAATGAAAAAATTACTAAAATATACAATAACAAAGGTCGTTTGAAAAGGTAGTTCATGTGATAAAAAATTAACTCAACAATAAAATAATTAGATTGAAGCATTACAAATATAGGTTAAATAAGAATGCTACTTCATAACAACATAAAACTAGAGTATCTCATTTTATATAAACCAGAAGTTTACATTAAAAACACACTGTTAATAAAAAGTTCATAAATACATGAAACACAAACCTACTATATAAATTTTAAAACTCTAAATTACAGACCACAAACAATTTATATGAAGTTTCTGAATATTTTTTTAATGTTAAATGTAATTATCATTGTCTTAACAGGCTGCAACAATTGGCCTAATCAATCAATCAATCACAATGTAAGTGCATTTAATATATCAAAAACTGATTCGAGCGTTGTCTCAAACCTAATCCAGCAATCTGATTGTTTTTACAACAAAAACATAAATAATCCAAAGGTATACGACGACTATATTTCACAAGCAGAAGAAATTGCTGTAAAAAACAATCTACTTACACAGTTAGCCGAAATTTATAATACATTAGGTATCAGATACAGAACCAGATCCGAATACAACAAAGCACTAAAACTACATAACAAATCAGTTAAAATTGCCAGAGACTTAAACAACAAGGCTTTACTAACAAGATATATTAATATGCTTGCTGTTGTTTACCGTAGAATTGACGAAAACAAGCACGCTCTTGATTTACACATGGAAGCATTAAAACTGGCAGAAGAAGTTCAGGATACATTTCAAATCAGTGTTGCCTATAATGGCTTAGGCAATATATATAGTAATTTAAAAAGATACTATGCTTCAATTGAGTATTTTAAAAAGTCATTAGAAATAGCAAAAAAATACAACAACAAACTAGGGCTTGCTATTAATTACAACAATATTGGAGAATGTTTAAAATCACTTAACAACCTTGATTCCGCCCTGGTTTGTTTTAACAAATCACTTGATTACAATAACGAAATTAATTCCTCCGAAGGGAAAGCCATTAGTTACAACAGCCTTGGCGATCTATATAAAACACAGAAAAAATACCATATTGCATTAGAATATTTACAGCAGGCATTAGCATTTAACAAAGAATCCCACGACAGAATTAACATTTCTTCAAGTTATTCTATAATTGGAGAAACTTACTTACTTATAAAAAATTACCCGCAAAGCATCAAAAACCTGAATGCTGGACTTCAAATAGCAAAAGAAATAGGCTCTAAATATCAAATAGAAATATGCAATCGGCTATTATCAAAAGTCTATGAAGCACTCCAAGAAAACAAAAAAGCTTTGAATTATCTTAAAACTGCAGAAACCTACAAAGACAGCATTATAAACGAAGAAAACCTAAGGCATCTTGTTACTGTTGAATCCATTCAAAACCTGGAACAAACAAAAAGCCAGATAAGACTCTTAAACAATAAAAACGAGTTGCAAGATAAACTAATTGCCATTCAAAAAAAGACATTATTTAGCTCCCTAATATTAGTAATTGTCATCATTAGTATAGCTATTTTATCTTTCCGTCAAATAAAATTGCGCTCTAAATACAATAACATCCTGATGCAACAAAGATTATTGCGCACACAAATGAATCCCCATTTTATATTTAATGCACTTAGTGCTATTCAAGTATACATCCTTGAAAACGATATGGAAAAATCCTCAACGTTTTTAACCGGATTTGCATCCTTAATGAGGCAGGTATTAAGAAGTTCTGAATATGAATACATACCACTAAAAGATGAAACTAAAATGCTAAGCTACTACCTGGATCTACAAAGGCTTAGATTTGTTCATCCTTTTAGTTATCATATTTATGTTGAAGATAACATTAATGAAGATGATATTTTAATAGCTCCTATGATAACCCAGCCCTTTGTTGAAAATGCTATTGAACATGGAATTAAAGGATTAGGGGAAAACGGAAAAATCGACATCCGTTTTTCCAAAAAAAACAACTCCCTGAAAATTGAAATAGAAGACAACGGAATAGGATGGAAAACCTCACAAAAAGCCTCCACTATAGGTTCTAAACATGAATCTATGGCAATTAAAATAACAAACGAACGTTTGGATGTTATAAAAAAAATGACAGGAAAAAAGGCATTCCTTACAATAATCGATAAACAAGTTCACAATCCCGGACATAGTGGTGTTTTAGTAAAACTAGAACTACCGGTTTTAAGCATAAAGGAGAAAAACAAAGAAGATAACATTCAGCTACCTTAAAACAAACAAAGATATGAACAATATTAGCATTCTATTAGCAGATGATGATTGCAGAATTAGAAATGCAATTAAAAAAATTTTAATTCTAAATTTTTCTAACATAAATATTATAGCACAAACTGTATCTGTAGCAGAAACTATTTTGGCCATTAAAAAATACAAACCACAAATTGCCATTCTTGATATTCATTTAAAAGGAGGAACATCCATTGAAGTTCTAAAGCAAACAAAAAATTATAACTACAAAGTAATATTTATGTCTGCTTATCAAGAATATGCACTAGACGACATAAGGTTCGCATCTATAGATTTCATATATAAACCTCTAGACATCAGCGAACTTCTAATCACCGTCGACAATGTAATATCTACTTTAATAGAGGAAGATTACAAAACTAAAATGCAGACATTCTTTAATAATTCAAAAAGTTTCAACTCTCAAAAGCAGATTATTTTCAAGACAAAAACAAAGATCTTTTCTGTACCCATATCCAATATCATATATGGAGAGTCTAATTTCTCACAATCCAACTTTTTTTTAACCAGCGGGGAGCAAATTAAAATTAAAGAACCTCTGAGACGGTATGAATCAATGCTATATTCTTATAATTTTGTAAGATGCCACCCGATTTATATTGTTAACACAAACCACATACAACATATCGATTGCGAATCAATGCGATTATTACTAACCAATAAACTCAGCATCCCAGTAGAAAACAGAAAAATAAACCAAATATCAAAACAGTTTTCGAACAAAAATCATGATGAAATAATATCTTATAAATCAGTAAAAAAACGATAAGGTTTATTTGCCCAAATTTCACCAGCATAATCAATACCAATTCTTTTTGAAACGTGAATAATCAAATCCTGGGTCGATCCACTTTCCACCCATAGACGATTCGATGTTAAAAGATTCTCTCCGTAAAACGTTTTGTTTAACATCAATCTTTTACCTACCCTACCTGGACCTGAAATACCCTTCACGCCTCGAATTAAGACAGCCTGAGGCACACCTTCTGCACCAACAACAAAATTTAACATCCAATACATACCATAAACAAGATAAACATACACTTTACCACCCTTATGATACATTACTTCAGTTCGCTTGGTTCTTCCTTTACTTGCATGACAAGCCAAATCCTCCTCTCCACAATAAGCTTCTACTTCTGTAATTATAAATTCACCTTTTGATCCATCTTCAAAAACCCGAACAATCTTCTTCCCTATAAAACCCGGTGCTACTTCGAGTACATCCTTCATGAAGAATTCCTCACCTAACCGCATCTAATATTCTATTTTATTTTCAAGATCATTCCATAAACTGAAGGCTTTTAATGCTTCCTTATTCATTAGTTGTGCTGAAATAAGCTTTCTGTCAGACAATGGCTTTTCAATTTCCTTGTAAATAAAATCATCATCAAAACCAATAGCAGCAGCATTTTGCTTTGTATTACCATAAAACATTTTTTCAATACCAGCCCAATAAATAGCACCCAAACACATTGGGCAAGGTTCACATGAAGTATAGATAACACAACCAGAAAGATCAAACGTATTTAATACCCTTGATGCATTTCTGATAGCCGTTACTTCAGCATGAGCAGTAGGGTCATTATTACTTGTGACCTGGTTATATCCTTCAGCTACTAACAGACCATCCTTTACGATAACTGCACCAAATGGTCCACCCCCATTTTTAACATTTTGCTCCGATAACTCTATAGCTCTGGCCATGAATATTTTATGATTTTTCATATTAATGATATTTCGTACTTTTTTTTTGACCAACAAATATACATTTTTTTGATTTTTATTGGGTTATAAGAAAAATAAACTGTACTTTTGCGGCCGATTATTATTCGTGCCGAACAGCATAAGATAATAGAATTGAATAAGTTAAAGCAAGTTATCGATGGGAAGATAATGTGCATATTCTTGTTAATTAGATTATTATGGCTGTTTGAAACTGTTTAATTTTTTTAATTTATTAACAAAGGAAGACTGTGAATACATTAAGTTACAAAACAGTATCGGCAAACAAAGCAACTGCTAATAAAGAGTGGGTTGTTGTAGATGCAGCAGACATGGTTGTAGGTCGTTTGGCTTCAAAAGTAGCTAAATTGCTACGTGGAAAGTACAAGCCAAATTACACACCTCATGTAGATTGTGGTGATAACGTTATTATCATCAACGCAGACAAAGTTCGTTTAACAGGAAACAAATGGGAAGGAAGAGAATTTTTCTACCATACTGGATTTCCAGGTGGACGTACAAATGTAACTCCTGCAGAATTGTTTGCAAAAAGTCCGGAGAGACTTGTAGAGAGAGCGGTTAAAGGTATGTTGCCAAAAACTCGTTTAGGACGCCAACTTTTCAGCAACCTATTTGTGTATGCTGGAGCTGAGCACAAACAAGAGGCACAAAAGCCAAAAACTATTGATTTAAACTTATATAAGTAAAGAGTATGGAAGTAATTAACGCAATAGGTAGAAGAAAAGCGGCTGTGGCTCGTATTTATTTGAGCGAAGGTAAAGGACAAATTACTATTAACAAACGCGACCTTAAGGAATTCTTTCCATCACCAATTTTACAATATATAGTAACTCAGCCGTTAAACACTTTAGGAGTAGCTGAAAACTATGATATTAAAGTAAACATTTACGGTGGTGGTATTAAAGGACAAGCGGAAGCTATCAGATTAGCTATTTCGCGTGCACTTGTAAAAATTAACGAAGAGAATAAACCTGCTTTAAAAGCTGAAGGATTTATGACTCGCGACGCAAGAGTTGTTGAGCGTAAAAAACCTGGTCAACCAAAAGCACGTAAGAAATTCCAATTTAGTAAACGTTAATATTTTTCGGGTGCGTTTAGTATCTAAACTTACAAGATCCTTCAAAGTCAAAAAGTTAATAAAGTCAATAATGTTTATAAAGTTCCTGCATTGTGCTCAACTTTGTAACGATAAACTTTTAACTTATTAACTAATTACGGCTACTTGTAAGTTGATATTTACAGAATGTAAACGACTTTAAAAAAACAAAAATGGCAAGAACAAATTTCGATGAATTATTAGAGGCCGGAGTACACTTTGGTCACTTAAAAAGAAAGTGGAACCCAGCTATGGCTCCTTATATTTTTATGGAGCGCAACGGTATTCACATTATCGATCTACATAAAACAGCTGCTAAAATTGAAGAAGCAGCAAACGCATTGAAACAGATTGCAAGATCTGGACGAAAAATTTTATTCGTAGCTACTAAAAAGCAAGCTAAAGAGATTATTGCTGAAAAAATGAAAGGTGTTAATATGCCTTACGTTGTAGAGCGTTGGCCTGGAGGTATGCTTACAAACTTCCCAACAATCCGCAAGGCTGTTAAAAAAATGGGTTCTATTGATAAGCTTATGGCTGATCCTAGTGCCTGGAAAAACCTTTCAAAAAGAGAGCGTCTTCAAATCACTCGTCAGAGAGCTAAGTTAGAGAAAACATTAGGAAGTATTGCTGACCTTACTCGTCTTCCTGCTGCTATGTTTGTTATTGATGTAATGAAAGAGCACATTGCAGTGCGAGAGGCCAACAGATTAGGTATTCCTGTGTTTGGTGTTGTTGATACAAACTCTGATCCATCAAACTTGGATTATGTTATCCCTGCAAATGATGATGCAACTAAGTCTATTGAATTAATCACTGACATCATGGTTAAAGCTATGGAAGAAGGATTAAGTGAAAGAAAAGCTGACCGCGAAAGCGAAGCAGCTGCTAAAAAAGACAAGGGCGCGAAAAAAGAAGATGCAAAAAAAGCTACTGCTAAATCAGAAGCTCCAAAAGCAAATTCAGAAGAAGCTGCAGAATAATTCATTTAACCATCTAAAAAAAAGATAATATCATGGCGATTAAAGCTGCTGACGTAAAAAAACTCAGAGAAATGACCGGTGCCGGTATGATGGACTGTAAAAAGGCATTAACCGAAACTGATGGCGATTTTGACGCTGCTGTTGAAATCATCCGTAAAAAAGGTCAGGCAATGGCAAGCAAACGTGCTGATCGTGAAACCACTGAAGGTTGCACTTTAGCAAAAGTTTCTGCCGACGCTAAAAAAGGTGCTGTTATCATTTTAAAATGTGAAACAGACTTTGTTGGTAAAAATGAAAGCTTCGTTGCTTTAGCTGATTCTATTCTTGAAGCAGCGTTAAATAGTGAAGCATCTACTAAAGAAGAAATTTTAGATCTTCAATTAAACGGTGCTGCCATTAAAGAAGTAATTACTGAGCAAATTGGTGTTATCGGCGAAAAAATCGAAATTGCTGATTATGCTGTTGTTACTGCCGAAACTGTTGTACCATATATTCACCCGGGAAATCAACTATCTGTTATTGTTGGTTTTAACCAAGCTGGTTTTGAAGAACAAGTTGGTAAAGATGTTGCAATGCAAGTTGCAGCTATGGCACCGGTAAGTGTTGATAAAGATTCTGTTCCTGCTGATGTAATTGAAACAGAATTAAGAATTGGTAAAGAAAAAGCTCGTGAAGAAGGTAAGCCAGAGGCTATGCTTGACAAAATTGCACAAGGACGTTTAGGTAAATTCTTTAAGGAATCTACGCTTCTTGAGCAAGCATTTGTTAAAGATAACAAACAATCTATCAAGCAATATCTTAACGGTGAAAGCAACGGATTAACAGTAACTGAGTTCAAACGTTTTTCTTTAAGCTAAATAGTATTTACTATTAACATATTTCATCCCGGTTTTGAATGCAAAACCGGGATTTTTGTTTTATTACACGACCTTCTAATCAATGCAAAAGGCTGATAAAAACTTTATTCGAAAAATCATTAAACAAACTGGTGATGCAATTAATCATCATCAAATGATTGAAAATGGGGACAAAATATTAATAGCGGTTTCGGGAGGGAAAGACTCCCTGTCTTTAATTGATATTTTATCCGAAAGAAGAAAGTTTTTACCCATTACCTATGATCTTCATGCAATACATATTATTACAGAAGACGTTCCCTATGAAATTGATCAATATTTTTTAATCAACTTTTGCAAGCAACTTGATGTACATCTGCATATTATTAAAACATATGCAGGCATTGATGAAAAACCAAACAAAAAACCATGTTTCGCCTGCTCCTGGAATCGAAGAAAAGAACTTTTTGAGTTTGCAAAAAACAATGGTTTTAGAAAAATTGCTTTCGGCCATCACCTGGATGATGCCATTGAAACATTAATGATGAATATGGTTATACATGCCAATATATCATCCATCCCTCCTACCCTAAATATGTTTCAGGAAAAACTTTCAATCTTGCGTCCTTTGATTTACAACACTAATTCAGAAATGATAAAATATGCCCAAATCAAGCAGTTTACATCATTAAAAAAAGAATGCCCATACGAAGATCACACTTACCGAAATCATGCAAGACTGTGGATTAATCAATTTGAAAAATTAAATCCACAAGCAAGAATTAATCTATTTAAATCCATGAGTAACATAGATAAAGATTACCTGCCATTACGATAACATTCATCTATTAACTATCAATCAATCAAACAATTCAAATATTTGATATTTTGATTTGAATAGTTATATTTGAACATGAAACGTACCAGGAAAATCGTAAGAGTGACGAAGTAAGAAGTTTCGCACTCACGAGAGTGATTAAATTTATTTATAAGTGCAACACAACCATATAAATTAAATTATAAACACATGAAAAAAGTCGTTAACCATACACTTTATAATAAAAACTTAACTGAATTTAACAACTAATTATATCCAATGACTTGATCCACTTCAATTCTTTCTCTTGATTCAAGTCAAAAATTATTTTAAAATGAACAAACAGACACTAATCGCCTTACTATGTACATTTTCTGCCATAGTATATGCAAAAGAAATTCCTTCAGCACTGAAAGTTGAAAAATACACCTTAAAAAATGGCCTTACTATTTACCTTAATGAAGATCATAGCGCATCTTCTGTTATGGGAATGATTGCTGTAAAAGGTGGTAGCAAAAGAGATCCCAAAGATGCTACTGGTATTGCTCATTATTTTGAGCATATTATGTTTAAGGGAACTGATAAAATTGGAACAACAGATTACAAAAAAGAAAAAGTATATCTGGACAGTATTGCCCAACAATATGATAAACTAGGAACAACTTCAGATAAAAAAGAAAGAGAATCTATTCAACTTAAAATTAATGAGCTCTCCATTAAAGCGTCTGATTATGCTATTCCTAATGAGCTAGACAGGATCATAAGTCAAATAGGCGGACAATATTTAAATGCTTTTACAAGCTACGAATACATTGCCTATCTAAACGCATTTCCTCAGACAGAAATGGAAAAATGGCTGGATGTTTATTCTCACAGATTTGAGAATCCGGTGTTCAGACTATTTCAATCAGAATTGGAAACTGTATATGAAGAAAAAAATTTATATGCAGACGATATGTTTAATTCCTTTATAGAAGAACTATTTAAAGAAGTTTGCAAAGGTACACCATATGCCAACCCCATAATTGGCTACACTGAACATCTAAAAAATCCTTCAATTAATAAAATGAACGAATACTATCAAAAGTATTATGTTTCTAATAATATGGCTTTAATTTTAACTGGTGATTTTGACACACAAACAGTAAAGCCTTTAATTGAAAAAAAATTTGGTGATTGGAAAGCAAAAGAATTACCGGTAGAAGAGGAAATAAAATTGCCCACTCTCAAGGGAAGAGAACAAATTAATAAAAGATTACTCCCTATCAAAGCTGGAGTCTTAAGTTTTAGAACTGTACCCACTGGCCATCCTGACGAATTAGAAATTGATTTATGCAATCGTATCTTATCAAACTATTCGTCTACAGGATTACTTGACGAATTAGTCAACGACAATAAATTGATGGAAGCCCAAATAGAATCAATGAAGTTTGAAGAAATGGGAAATACAATTATTTTTATGATCCCAAAGCTATTTGGCCAATCCTTAAAGAAAACAGAAAGTCTAGTTCTTGAAAAGCTTAATAAGCTTAAAAATGGTGATTTCAATGATGAATTACTTAGTGCAGTAAAACTTGAAATGGTCACAGAAAAAGAAAAAGATATTGAAGATTCTCGACAAAGAACAATCACCCTGTTGAATACTTTTGTTTATAATAAAGATTGGAATGAAGAAATAAATTACGAAGAACGATTAAATTCTATCACTAAAGAAGATATTATCAAAACAGCTAAAAAATATTTTGGCGATGATTATTTAGCTTTTTACTCTAAAATGGGTTTTCCAAAGAAAGACAAGATTGAAAAACCTCCATACAAACCAGTACAACCTAAAAACACTGAAGCAAAATCAGAATATGCTAAAATGATTGAAGCAATGCCTAGCGAAATCGTTACTCCGCATTATATCGAAAAAGGAGTTGATTTTGAAGAAGGGCAAATCAATAACTTTGTTCAATACTATACCTGTAAAAATCCAATCAATAATATTTTTTCGTTGGACATTAAGTTTCATAGTGGCACTAATGAATCAGTTTCAAATGATTTAGCAGATGAAGTAATCGGATACTGTGGCACTAATCAACTCTCTTATTCTGATTTTCTAAAAGAATTACAAAAACTCGGAGCTGAGTTTTATGCAAATGCTGGTAAAACTAATTTTTCACTGAGAATTTCAGGTCTGGAACAGAATTTTGAACCTACCCTTAAATTAATCAATGATTTAATTACCAACCCTATCCTAAAAGAATCTGAAAAAGTAAAACTAATCAGGGAACGCAAAATGAGTAAAAAAATGATAACAAAGGATATTGAATCTGAAGCTGAAGCTTTAGATGAATATGCTTTATACAAAAAAAGCTCATTTTACTTAAAAGACTTCACTGCAAAAGATATAAAAGATATGTCAATTGATAGTTTAACCTCTTTTGCAAAAAATATATTTAATAAAAGCTGTGAGTTACATTACTGCGGAAATTTATCCTCTGAAGAATTTAAAGAAATTTCAACAAAACAACTTAGTTTTACTGATCGTTTGCAACAGGGAAATAAATACTATATAAAGAAAAAGATACAACCTTCTGAAAACCTAATCTATTTTTTAGATGATAAGAATGCAATACAATCCCACATCAGTTTATTCGTAATCAGCAATAAAAACGATTCAACCGATTACTTAAATCAAAAATTATTTAATGAATATTTCAGTGGAGATATGTCTTCATTAGTTTTCCAGGAAATAAGAGAATTTAAATCTTTGGCATATAGTGCATATGGATACAGCAGTACTCCTTTCTCTAAAGAAAACCCTACATACTTCAAGGGTATTATGAGTACTCAGGCAGATAAAACCATTGAGGCACTTGAAACTTATGTAGACTTAATTAACAATATGCCACTTAAACCAGAAAGAATGAATATAATTACCAAAAGTATTCGTCAATCTATAAATAGTAAACGACCAGGATTTAGATCTATCACAAACAAAATTCCCAATTGGAGCTATTGGGGATGCACTGAAGACCCTAATAAAAAACTATTTGAAAACATTGAGAGTATGAATTTTAATGACATTGTTAATTATTACAACCAGTACATTAAAGGTAAAAAGATGATTATAACAATTGTTGGAGATAAAAAAAGAATTGATATTGAAAAACTAAAAATGTTTGGAAAAATAATAGAAATAAATAAAAAAGATTTATTTAACTAATTAAATTACTTAAACACAAAACCTATGATTACATTTCTTGGCTTTTTAGTCCTACTTGCAGGCCTTTCTGCAATGGTAATATCAAAAATTGAAAAGAGCAACTCGCACTTTCCTGTATGGTTAAAAGGAATTAAAAAAACGCATAGTATAGCACTAATTTCAATTGGCATTATACTAATGCTTATAAAATCATTATTCTTCTTTGCTGACAGGGGCTTTAACTACTTACTGGTTTCTCCTACTGGTAAAATGAGTGCTGTTATGGAACAAGGTATTAAATGGCGAGGTTTTGCTAAAATTGACAAATGGCAAAAATATATTGATGTTAAAGTTGTTAGTGCGAAAGATGAATCTGATATTGATGAATTAGAAGGGGTGATGCACCCTATACCAATTCGATTTATCGATCAGGTTACTGCAAATGGTTACGTTTCACTTAGGTTTCAATTACCTGATGATTCACCATCGTTTATAAAATTAGCGGTAAAATATAGAACAATGAGTAATCTAGTTAATAATACAATTATTCCTACTGTGAGAGAACAATTGATTAACACAGGATATATGTTTGCTGCTCAAAACTATATTTCGGGTGAAGCTCAATCTTTTCGTCAAACTTTTGAAGAACAGTTAAAAGGCGGAACTTATGCGGTAAATAAAATTGAAGTTAAGGATACCGTTTTTAACGAAATTGAAATGACAATTAAACAACGTACCATTAAAGAAATTCAGACCAGTTACATTGTTGAGAAAATTTTAGAACATGGTATACCTAAACGTATTCCTCATGAGTTATCTGAAAACAACATTGTTGTTTCTCAGGTCATTGTGGATAAAATTGATTTGGAAGCTACATTTAAGCAACGTTTAGAAGCTCAACGTGATGAATCAGCAAAACGTCAGTTGGAACAACAAAAAATCGAAACAGCTAAAGCTGAACAACAACGTATCATAGCCCAAGGAGAAAGAGACAAAGCCGAAGAACGTGTAACTCAGGAAAAAGAACAAGTAAAAGCCTTAATTGCTATTGAAACAAAATTAAAGCAAGAAGAAACAAACAAGAAATTAGCTGCTATTGCTCTTGAAACAGAAAGATTAAACGCTCAAAAGAAAAAAGTTACTGCAGATGCAGATGCATATGAAATTGCTAAGAAAGTACAAGCCGGTATTACTCCTGAAGTAAAACTACAAATGGAATTAGACCGCGATGTAAAAGTAGCTGCCGAAATTGCAAAAATAAACTTCCCACAAACCATGATAATGGGTGGTGATTCTAAAGGAGGAACTCCTCTTGAAAGTTTAATTGGTGCAGCAATGGCAAAACAATTACAAGAGTCAAAACGATAATAAGAAATGAACCTAAGTTTAGAAGGAGGTTAGCACTAACCTCCTTTTTTTATTTATTAATTTCTGTTACACATATTTAAACATGAAATATTGACATCCAAATTTTAATTTCATTTATTAGAAAAAAAATAAAATATTGATCCTTGATTTGGTTAAAAACACTTAAATCAGCACTTTTAAAACTCTTTTTAATATGATCTTAATCATTTAAAGCAAAATAAACGCTACCTTTGCACCCTCATTTTTATTACGTTATGCAGGATATAAGAAATATTGCAATTATAGCGCACGTTGACCACGGTAAAACTACATTGGTTGACAAGATGTTATTGGCCGGAAAACTGTTTAAAGAACATCAGGAAGTTGGTGAGTTAATCATGGACAATAACGATTTAGAAAGAGAAAGAGGTATTACCATTCTTTCTAAAAACGTTTCGGTAATGTACAAAGACACAAAGATTAACATTATCGACACCCCTGGTCACTCCGACTTTGGAGGAGAAGTTGAACGTGTTTTAAACATGGCTGACGGAGTATTACTTTTAGTAGATGCGTTTGAGGGACCTATGCCACAAACTCGTTTTGTACTTCAAAAAGCGATTGGTTTAGGTTTAAAACCTATCGTAGTAATCAATAAGGTTGACAAGCAAAACTGTCGCCCTGAAGAGGTACAAGAGTCTGTTTTTGACTTAATGTTTAACCTGGGTGCTACTGAAGAACAACTTGACTTTGTTACCATTTACGGATCAGCGAAAAATGGCTGGATGAGTACTGATTGGAAAGTGCAAACAGAAGATATTTCGGCTGTATTTGAAGCTGTAATTGAAAACATTCCTGCACCTGAATATCTTGAAGGAACGCCTCAAATGTTAATTACCTCATTAGATCACTCACCATATACAGGACGTATTGCTATTGGCCGTGTTCACAGAGGAGTCATAAAAACAAACCAACAGGTTTCTTTGGTTAAAAGAGATGGTTCAATCATCAAATCCAAGATTAAAGAACTTAATATATTTGACGGACTTGGCAAGAAAAAAGTTGACGAAGTTAAAAGCGGCGAGCTTTGTGCATTAGTTGGTTTAGAAGCATTTGATATTGGCGACACTGTTGCAGATATCGAAAATCCGGAAGCACTTGATCCTATTGCAATAGACGAACCAACAATGAGTATGTTATTCACCATTAACAACTCTCCTTTCTTTGGACAGGATGGTAAATATGTAACATCTCGTCATATAAAAGACAGATTGGATGCTGAGTTAGAAAAAAACCTTGCTTTACGTGTTGAAGAAACAGGATCTGCTGATGCATGGAACGTTTATGGACGTGGTGTACTTCACTTGTCTGTTTTAATTGAAACAATGCGTCGTGAAGGATATGAGCTACAAGTAGGACAACCAAGAGTAATCATCAAAGAAATAGGAGCTATTAAACATGAGCCGGTAGAAGAACTTACCATTGACTTACCTGACGAATATTCAGGTAGAGCAATTGAAATGGTTCAGCTTCGTAAAGGTGAAATGCTAAATATGGAGCGAAAAGGAGATCGCGTTGTTATTGAATTTCATATTCCATCCAGAGGAATCATTGGTTTAAGAAATGCATTATTAACAGCTACTGCCGGCGAAGCAATCATGGCTCACCGTTTTGTTGAATTTCAACCTTACAAAGGTGAAATTAACAAACGATTGAACGGGTCTTTAATCGCTATGGAAGATGGCGCTGCCATTCCTTATGCATTAGATAAACTTCAAGACAGAGGTAAATTCTTTGTTTCTCCACAAGAGAAAATATACAAAGGACAAGTGGTTGGAGAAAATAATCGCGAAGGTGATTTATCAATTAACATCACCAAAACGAAAAAATTGACCAATATGCGTACTCAAAGTTCGGATGAAAAAGTTAAATTAGCTCCACCAATCATTTTCTCTTTAGAAGAAGCATTAGAATATATACAGGGTGATGAATACGTTGAGGTAACTCCTCAATCCATCCGTATTCGAAAAATATATCTTGAAGAACACGAACGAAAGCGTTTAGCAAAGCAATAAATAATCTAAAATTATATATTGATTTGCTGTTTTTCGAGTTAGCAGCTAGCCGCATCAAACAGATGCGGCTTTTTTTTAATCATTTAACGGTTTAAACTTTGTTAAATAAAAAAGGATTCAGACATTTGTATCAATAAATCTAAAATCGCAATACTTCTTAGTATTATTCACATTATCATATTAGATTTATACCGGTAAAAAAATAGTTCATTTATTAATCATTGTTTCATGAGCAAAATTGATTGGGCAAACTTATCGTTCAGTTATATCAAAACTGATTATAACGTGCGAAGCTACTTCAGAGATGGCCAATGGAGCGAATTAGAAGAAACAACTTCTGAAGCGTTAACAATCCATATGGCTGCAACATGTGTTCATTACGGTCAGGAGGCTTTTGAAGGTCTTAAAGCATTTAAAGGTAAAGATGGCAAAATCAGAATCTTTAGAATGGATGAAAATGCCAAACGACTGCAAAATTCCGCACACGGCATTTTAATGCAACCTGTACCTACTGAATTATTCAACAAAGCTGTCGTCCGCGCTGTAGAGCTCAATCTTGACTACGTTCCCCCGTACGAGTCTGGTGCTGCTTTATATATTCGTCCTCTTTTAATAGGATCAGGACCCAAAGTAGGTGTTTCACCATCTGACGAATATACTTTTGTTGTATTCGTTACTCCTGTAGGGCCTTACTTTAAAGAAGGCTTTAAACCTACCAAGCAACTGATCAGCCGAAACTTTGACAGGGCTGCTCCTCATGGCACCGGAAACTTAAAAGTAGGAGGTAACTACGCTGCGAGTATGCGTGCAGGAGAACTTGCTCACGAAAAAGGTTATTCGTCTGTATTATATTTAGATAGTAAAGAGCACAAATATATTGATGAAGCTGGTCCTGCCAACTTCTTTGCCATCAAAGGCAACAAATATATTACGCCACTTTCTGAATCAATACTTCCCAGTATCACAAACATGAGTTTGATACAACTTGCTAAGGATATGGGATTGAAAATAGAAAGACGCCGTGTACCTCTTGAAGAACTAAGCGAATTTGATGAAGTTGGAGCTTGCGGAACAGCCGCAGTAATCAGTCCTATTGGTCAGATTGATGATATTGATGAAAATATATCATATACATTTGGAGATCCGAATATTGCAGGACCTGTTTGCCAGAAACTTTACAACAAACTTAGAGGCATTCAGTATGGTGATGAGCCTGATACTCATGGATGGGTAACAATACTTGAATAGAAATTCTACATATATATACATATTTAAGCCGGAATAAAACTTCCGGCTTAAATATTATACGTTCCTTCGTTCCTCAACAATCATTAATGCTTCCTCTCTTATAATTTCAGGGAGCTGTATTTGCCTTAATTGAATACTTTTCATCCAGCCTGCCACTTCTCTTTCTTTTAGAGTATATAAAACATCTCTAAATTCTTCAATGGCTTCATCAGAATATAAATGAGGTTTAGTTCCACGAAAACGATCCAATTCCTCATCATTATAATAATCTATCTTATCACTTGAGCTCAATAAACTATCAGCTTCACAAACCTCATGGGCTCCACAACAATCAACAGGAACTTCCTTTACTTCTTCCTCCTCAACCTCATTATTTCCTTTAGGTTTGTTTGAAACAAACCAGGCAACAATTAGAGCTGCGATAATTAAAACAACTATATAAATCATGATGCGAAATTATAAAAAAGACGAATAATATAGGAATCTTTCCTTGTTAATATTTGTTAGATTCAACCATACAAACGACTGAAATACGGTGGCTTTAAACCATAAACACACAACAACTTGCCTATTCAGGCAAGTTATAGTATTGAGAATTATCTCATTACAGGAAGCGCTAGTATAATTTGATTGATATGACTACTTAAAAAAAATAAACCCTATCATTTTCGTGCGTGTATATTTGGAAAATCAAATTTACATTCTGGTTTCATCATCTTACATATATATTGGTTATATTCGAAACAAAAAAAATGAATGTATTAGGCAATATCATCTGGTTAATCTTTGGCGGTTTTATGATTGCCCTGGAATACCTGATTAGCAGTATTATTTTAATGGTAACTATTATTGGGATTCCATTTGGACTTCAAACACTAAAACTTGCAAGTCTGGCACTATGGCCGTTTGGCAGAGAGGCTTCCTTTACAAACAGAGCAGATGGATGCTTATCCATTTTCATGAATGTATTATGGATTCTGGTGGGCGGAATATGGATTTCACTATCTCATGTTTTTTGGGGACTCATTTTATGCATTACTATTATAGGAATTCCGTTTGGAATGCAACATTTTAAGTTAGCAGGCGTAGCATTAACTCCTTTTGGTAGAGAAATAAGGTATAAAAATTAAACAGATGAAAAATTTTTTAAGTAAACTACTAAAATCAATTGGAGTTTTTATTTTAAGATATGGACTAGGTTTTGTGATCATATGGCTTGGCTTTTTAAAATTCAAAAACTCAGAAGCTGATTATACGCATCAATTGATTTCCGGGGGATATGTTTCCTTTATTTTAAAATACCTCACTCCATATGCATTAAATCAGATTGTAGCATACATTCAAATACTTGTGGGATTATTAATTTTATTAAAACCCATCTCAAAACCATTATCTTTTTGGGGTGGAGTTGTTGCATGTCTAATGTTTATATTAAGTTTGTCACTTCTTTTCACATCAAAGGTTGTTTGGCAAACCGGATATGGTTTTCCTGAATTATCAAAGATTGGACAAACTATTTTAAAAGATTTTATTTTATTTGGAGCTTCAGCCTGGTGTGTAAGTGACAGTATATAAAAATACATATGAGCAAAATAGAAAGAGTTTGTGTTTTTTGTGCTTCGAGTACAAAAGTTGACGAGGCATATATCAATGATGCCAATGAATTAGGAGTAATTCTATCTGAGAATAACATTACAATGAATTATGGCGGTGGAGCTGTTGGTTTAATGGGAGCAATTGCAAATTCAATGCTAAAAAACAATGGTAAAATCACAGGAATCATACCTAAGTTCATGGTTGAAGTTGAATGGGAACACAAAGGCGTGCGTAATATGGTTCATGTTGATACCATGGCAGAAAGAAAACGCCTGCTAGTAGACCAGGTGGATGCTGTTATTGCTATGCCGGGAGGAACAGGCACCCTGGAGGAATTATTTGAAGTTCTATCTAATAAAAAGCTGGGTCTTTTTACAAAACCTGTTATTCTACTAAACACCAAAGGATTCTTTAATCCTATTATAGAAATGTTACATAAAATTATTGATGAGAATTTCATGAGGAAAGAACATCAGGAATTATGGACTGTTGTTAACAAACCAGAAGACGTGATTTCGGCCATAGAAAATTCAAATTCATGGAGTGAAGATGCCTTAAAATTTGCAGCAGTTTAATATGGTACAAAACATACAATGCTAATTTTTTTTGCACAAAGTTTTAAAGAATGAACCACAGAGTAACCGGAAATAATATTGCTCCTCAGGATAGTACAATCGACACTAATTTAAAAGTTAGCCAATCGAACAAGTCGCCCATCATAAAGGTTGACAAGCCGCAAATATTATCTATTCCCGAAACTCCTAAAAGATTTAATCAACAACAAAAGCCATCAAAACCGGTTTCAAAGCCTAAAATATTTACAGCAACTCCGGATGATTCCATTGCTTTTAACTTAAAAATAAAAAAGACAAATGATTACCTATTTGATAACACTTTAATCAAAGATTATTTAAATCCAATACCTTTAAGTGATAGAATATGGCTATTGAAAGACATTAAGCCGGTTGAGAATTCTGAAATTGTATTATTTAAAGATTCCATTCAAACAAAACAAGATTCGCTTCAAATTGAGAACCAAGCAGATTTTTCAGATACTGATTCAATCAAAGTAAATAAAAACTCCAGTGCTGATCTTTTTATTCAAGATTCAATTTCATCATCACAAAATCAGGATTCTGCAAAAATTTATACCGAAGTTCCAGTTCAAGGATCAAAGAATGAATTATGGAATACAAACAAAGATATTATTTCCGGCTTATTAATTATAGCAGTTGCTATTACCGGATTTTTACGAGTAACCAATTATAAATATTTAAGAGACCTGTTTTCGGCACTTATCTATAACCAGGAGGCCAGAAAAATGCAAAAAACAGTGAATCTTCACAATCAAACACCTTCATTTGTTTTAAATGGCTTATTTCTTTTAAATACTTCGATCTTTATTTATCAAATCATTAATTACTACCAGATTAAAACGATATTAAATCAAAGTATTTTGCTCATCCCTATATTTATGGCTTTGATCATAGCCTATGGCATAATAAAGGTTTCGATATACAGATTTGTGGCTTTTGTTTTTGAAACAACCCAGGAAACAAAAGAGTATTTATTCTTTAGTTATCTGCACAACAAAATTTTTGCAATAGCAATACTTCCAATCATCATAGTCATTCCTTACATCGAACCAAATATTTTACCATTACTCTTTAAAATTGGAGGGTTCATATTTATTTCGTTGTATTTTATACAATTATTTAGGGGATTTTCAATTATTTTGAAAAATCTAGCTTCATTATTGTACTTGTTTTTATATCTTTGTGCCCTAGAAATTTTGCCTTTAATTATTGTTTATCGAATTTTAATTAATTAGGCATTGCGATGTAAGAAATTAAAACACATATCGTTTTGAAGATAAAAAGAATATTGGTTTCCCAGCCAAAACCACAAACAGAAAAATCTCCGTACTTTGAATTGGCCGAGAAGAACAATGTAAAAATTGATTTTAGGCCATTTATTCAAGTTGAGAGCGTACCTACTAAAGAGTTTCGTGCTCAAAAAGTAAATATTTTGGACCATACTGCGGTTATTTTCACCAGCCGAACAGCAATTGACAACTTTTTCAGGGTTGCTGAAGACATGAGAGTAACTGTACCTGACACTATGAAATATTTCTGTATTTCAGAAGCTACTGCTTATTACTTACAAAAGTATATTGTTTACAGAAAACGTAAAATCTTTCATTCCACAGGTAAATTTCCTGATTTAATTGAAATCATTAAAAAGCATAAAGACGAAACTTATCTTGTGCCTCTTTCTGATATCCATAAACAAGAAATTCCAGACTTATTAGATAAAAATAAAATTAAATACTCTAAAGCAATTCTTTACAGGACAGTTAGTAGTGACTTAAGTGATCTTAAAGATATTGATTATGATATTTTAGTATTCTTTAGTCCTTCCGGTATTGCAAGTTTATTACAAAACTTCCCGGGCTGGGATCAAAAAGACACTAAAATTGCTTCATTTGGACCGGCCACTGCTAAAGCAGTAAAAGAAGCAGGTTATAGATTAGATATTCAGGCTCCAATGCCACAGGCTCCATCTATGACAATGGCACTGGAACAATTCATCAAGAAGCACAACAAGTCCAATAAATAAAATTAAAAGACTTTAATATATTTGAAAGGGCATTTTAAAATGCCCTTTTTTTATCTGGCAACACAAAGATTAATAGTATATACATCCATGGCAACAACGGATTATTCGTTTCCTAAGACAGATCGATTATGCAGCCACATTATCATTGAAAAGCTTTTCAATCAGGGTAATTCGTTTGTATCATATCCTTTCAGAGTTGTTTATTTTAAAACTGATTTACCAGCCGACACTGAGGCTCAGGTTTTATTCAGTGTTTCTAAAAAGAAATTTAAAAGAGCTGTTCACAGAAATTTATTAAAGAGACGTTGTCGCGAAGCATATCGCTTAAATCGTAATTCATTTAACACATTTTTGAAAGATACAAATCAACAAATTGCTTTTGCCTGCGTTTATATTTCAGGAGAGCAATTAAAATATCCAACAATAGAAAAAGGCATTAAAAAAGCCTTAACAAGGTTACAAAACGAATTAAATCCAAACACAGAAAATGAAGCTGGTTAGGTGGTTATATAAAACAATAATAGCAGGCATTGTTTTTATTTTAATAATTCCGGTTAAAATATATCAGTACACTATTTCGCCCATGCTGGGAGCTTCCTGCAGATATACCCCTACTTGCTCGGCTTATTCAATTGAAGCATTAAAAAAATACGGACCAGTAAAAGGCAGTTACCTGGCCATTAAAAGAATTTTAAGTTGCAATCCATGGGGAGGTCATGGACACGATCCTGTTCCTTAGATAAAAGAAATGCAATTAATTAAATTAAAAAGTATAATTTAGTACGTTAAATAAAAAAAAGAATATGGAGTCAACCAGACAAAAAAAGGTATCCAGATTATTACAAAAAGAGATTAGTGAGATTTTTCTTAAAGAAGCTAAAAGTCTTACATTAGGAGCTATGGTATCTGTTTCCAAGGTTCGTATATCTCCGGATTTAGGTAATGCTAAAGTATATATAAGTATATTCCCATCAGAAAAAAAAGAGGATATATTATCAGAACTAAATTTTCACCACTCATTAATCAGAAGAAATCTTGGGTTGCGTGTTGGAAAACAACTTAGAATAGTACCTGAATTCCAGTTTTTCATTGACGACTCTCTTGATTACATTGATAATATTGACCGTTTGTTAAAAGAATAAGAATGCAATACGATCCGATAAAAAAAAGCTTAGGTAAAGTTTTTAATCAAACTCCTTTTCTAAGAATTCTGTTTTATAAATTACTAGACCTCCTTCTACTTAGAGCCTGGCATATCCGTAAGGAAATTAAATCATGGTCAAAGAAAATTGGCAACGACATAAAAGTGTTAGATGCAGGTTCTGGCTTTGGTCAATACGTTTACTTTCTTTCTTCGATAAATAAAGAATGGCAAATTACCGGAGTTGATGTAAAAACGGATCAAATTGAGGATTGCAACCAATTCTTTACTAAAATCAATCGTAACGACAAAATTCACTTTGAGTATGCTGATTTAACTAAACTTAATGATGAAGAGAAATACGACCTGGTTATCTCCGTTGATGTTATGGAACACATTGAAGATGACGAAGGTGTTTTCAAAAACTTACACAATGCAATGATCTCAGGGGGTATGCTGCTTATTTCAACACCGAGTGACCAGGGTGGCTCTGATGCCCATCATCATGAAGTGGAGCACGAGGACGGAGTTACAGGGTTTATCGACGAACACGTACGTGATGGTTATAACATACAAGAAATCACTCAAAAACTACAAAAGGCAGGTTTTAAAGAGGTAAAAGCCAGATATACCTACGGCTGGCCGGGGAAAATTTCATGGAAACTATCGATGAAGTTTCCAATCGTAATGCTCAATACAACAAAATTATTCTTTATCGCATTACCGGTTTACTACATAATTACATTCCCTGTTTCTTTTATTCTTAACATCATTGATGTTAAAATAAAGCACAAAACAGGTACCGGATTAATTGTAAAAGCTATTAAATAAATCACCACTCCATGAAGCTTATTATTGAAATAGCATTGAAATTCTTGTTTGGAAAAAAATCAAAAGGAATTATTAATATTATTTCAACTATTTCAATAATAGGTGTCTCTGTTGGAACCATTGCTTTACTTGTTATTTTATCGGTATTTAACGGACTTCATGGATTAATCGGCAGTTTATATGGTTCATTTGATCCCGACATTAAAATAACGGCCGTTGAAGGAAAATTTTTCTCTACCGACTCATTAGATCTAAACACCATTAAGAACATGGATGGCGTTATTGCAGTAAGTCCTGTAATAGAAGACAATGCCCTTTTAAAATACAATAACCGACAGGTGACGGCTGTAGTTATGGGAGTTGACACTTCCTTTTCGGAAGTGTCACAATTAGACTCAATTATTGTTGAAGGAAAATTTAATTTACGCGACAAACAGGGCTATGGTGGGGCAATTGGTTATGTTTTAGCAGATCAGCTCAACGTAAGAGTATCGTTTTTAACACCCTTACTCATATATGTTCCCCAAAGAGATAAAAAAATCAACTTAATGAGGCCCAACGAGGCATTTAACACTCACTACATTCACCCAAAGGGAATATTCCTGGTAAAACAGATGGAATATGATTCGCAATACCTGATCGTTGATATTGGCCTGGTAAGAAAGTTATTTTCCTATAGCAATTCTGAAGTAACATCACTTGCAATAGGGCTAAACCCCAATACAAACACCGCTGATACACAAGAGCAAATCCAGTCTGTTTTAGGATCGGGTTTTAAAGTTAAAAACAGACACCAGCAGCACTCCGGCTTTTATAAAATGATGAAAATAGAGAAGATAATGGCTTATTTAATACTCTGCTTTATTCTTATCATTGCAGCATTTAATTTAATAGGAACCATGTCGATGCTCATCTTTGATAAAAAGGAAGGCATTAGAATATTAAAAAGTATTGGAGCTGATAAAAAAACAATCACACGTATATTTTTAACTGAAGGATGGCTTATTTCATTTATCGGGGTGGTAATTGGTTTAATTTTAGGAACTATACTTGTTTTAATACAGCAACATTTTGGGTTCATAAAATTTGCCGGGGGGAGTAACTTTGTTGTGAATGCATATCCTGTATCATTAAAAATATCCGACGTTTTCTACTCCTTGTTAACCGTTACAACCATTGGTTTTTTTGCTGCATTGTACCCTGTAAAAATTATTGTTGATAAATATTTCAACGATAACAATTAAGATAAGTCTTTTGATTTTATATCTTTGCACGTTGAACCAACAAAACCAACACAACCAAATGAATATTAAATATCAGATTTTTCCTGCTGAGAAATTATTAATTCTCAAGTTTACCGGGGATTTCAATATTGAATTTTACACCCAATTCTCTAAATCACTCACTCAAATTACTCAATGGAATGAGGTGGAAAAAGTCATTACCGACGTAAGAGATTTAAATCTAAATTATAAAAACATATCGATAAACATAAATATTGTATCCGATATCAGGCGAAACATATTAAAAAAGGACTATACAAATGTATTTGTTGTAAATACGCCTTTAATAACTGCAACTTCTCATCTTTACCAGAGTATACTAAAACAAGAGAACTTCAAATACGAATACCATTCAACCCTTAAAGAAACCATAAAAACATTAGAGTTGGATTTTGACGAAGATCTTTTGGAGCAGCATATTTCAAATTTAGAAAACACCTTTGTATTAAACTGATTTCTTATTGGTTATCAACTTCTGTTGTCGATGTACAATCAGCATAGATTTCTTTAATGTCATCCAGGCATTGATTCACCTCATCAGCAGTATTGGCTCTAAGCATTTTAATTTTTAAGTCTCTAAAACTATGTAAACCTTTAAATGTAATAGCCAGGTGTCTTCGCATATGCAAAATACCACGACGTTCGCCAAGCCAGTCGATACTGTTGTTCAGGTGCTCACGAATCATTTCAACGTGCTCCGGAATTTTAGGTGCGTCTAAAAATTCTCCTGTATCCAGGTAATGTCGCACTTCTTTAAATATCCACGGACGCCCTATAGATGGCCGGCCAATCATCAAAGCATCAACGCCATATCTGTCAAGATATAGTTTTGCCTTTTTAGGATTTGTTAAATCACCATTACCAATAATGGGAATATGCATCCGGGGATTATTCTTCACCTCTCCTATTAATGTCCAATCTGCATCACCATTATACATTTGAGCCCTGGTTCGTCCGTGAATTGTTAAAGCTTTAATACCTGTATCCTGAAGTTTTTCGGCAACATCCACTATAATTTTCGAACTTTCATCCCATCCCAACCTTGTTTTTACAGTAACCGGAAGTTTAACTGCATCCACTATTTTACGAGTCATCTCAATCATCTTAGGAATATCCTGCAACATACCGGCTCCTGCACCTTTTGTTGCAATTTTCTTAACAGGACAACCAAAATTAATATCGATCAGCTCAGGTTGTGCAGCCTCTGCAATTTGAGCCGCTTCAACCATGGCATCTATATCTTTACCATATAATTGAATGCCTACCGGACGTTCCTCATCAAAAATCTGAAGTTTACGCTGTGTTTTTTCAATACTACGGATAAGTGCATCTGCAGACACAAACTCGGTATACATTAAATCTGCCCCATACTTTTTACACAACAACCTGAACGAAGGATCCGTAACGTCTTCCATTGGAGCCAACAAAAGAGGATGATCTCTTAACTCTAAATTTCCAATCTTCACTATTCAGTAATTAATTTATCTAACAACGCTTTAAATTTTTCACTATGCCAATCGGCAGCTCCATCTTTCTTTACAACTATTTCTCCTTTTTTGGAGATTATGACGGTATGAGGATATTGATTAGAACTCAAAATACCGGGAGCTCTTTCTGTTTGCTTATAAACCGGAACTGTATAATTCTTATTATTAATAAAAGCTTGAATTTTTTCGGTTGCTTCATTACTTAATAAAACAAATGCAACCTCATCCTTAAATTCACTATATAGTTCATCTATAGCTGAAAACTCAGCAACACATGGAGGACACCATGTTGCCCAGAAATTCAGGAAAACAACCTTTCCTTTTAAATCAGAAAACGACTGGGCCTCATCATCTAAACTATAATATTTCCAGTTATAATCACTCTCTTCTAAAACAACCCTTTCCGGTTCTTCGGATGGCGATGACATGGTATATCTTATCACAAAAGAAGTAATAGGCAAACGTGTTGAAGGAATAATTAATAAGACAAATAATATTAAGAAAAGAAAATCCAAAACTATTCCGGCTTTAGTTTTTCTTTGAGTGTATTTGCCCCATTGGTCTTTTAAAAAAAACTTCATTAATAATGATCTTTTACTTTTTATAATTTTCTAAAAGCTAAAGAAGCTGGCCATTTAATACTTCTATAACACTTTCCGGTATTAGAACACACCTGCATTGAAATAGTTTTATACTCGTTTAATCCCTCCACATTATGATAAAACTTTTGAACATCAATGGTAAACTTATGACCAGTCCCCGGCATTAAAGTCAGCGGGAAATAATTATGCCCACCAATATTTTTAATGGCAAATTCACGTTTTGATTTACCTTTATAAAACTGAATACTTGGAGCATTAAATGTGATATCGCGCTGTGTTTGATTAATAATAAAAACACGAAGAGCGAGATTTCCATTAGATTTGATTTTATAATGCCCTACTCTGAACAAAACCATTTGAGGCATTATCTTTTGCAACCACCCTTTTCGCTTTGCCACATAAAAAAACAAGGTTACAAAGAGCACAACCCACAACGAATTAAAATTAAATGGCTGAGGCTGTTCACCATCAGAAGGTTGCTGAACCTGCTGCTCAGAGTAATGCAGTTCAGAATTATCAGAAAATGCATTTGAATCCTGACTTACATCCTGATTGGCAATACTACAAACCTGCATTGACAAGGCAATACCCAACATTACATATATAATAATCCTGTTCTTTTTTAAGAACTCCAAAAAACCTTTTAACTGTTGCATTATACTATTCTTTAGATTTTGTATATGCTGATGAATCTTTAGGAAAAGGCATTATTCCCTGGTAGTTAATATAATATTCGCCTCCCAATACAGGCTTTGCCATCTCTTCCTCAGTACTACCATTGGCATTTGCAATACCAACGCTGGCATACCAACACTCTGAGTTGTGTTTCTTTCCCAGCTCCCTTACCTGCTCAAGTATATCAGGAAGGATAATTCCCATCTCAGGATAATAGCCTGTTTTTACCAACACCATATGAAATTGATCGTTCTTTTTAGCCAGAATCTGAGGATTCATATCCAACTCTTTTCTAACGTTCAGAACTTCATATCCTTTATCTATTAAATCTTTATAAACCACTTTAATACCAAGAAAATGCAACTCTTCAAGGTTCATAACTTTTCCCTCTGCCATATCATTTCATTTTGAGGTGGCAAAATTGGGAAAAATTGATGTAAATATTCAATAGATTAGCATATAATAAAATAAAATACAGGTTTGCAGCCATGTTTTATTTAGCGCCTGATTGTTGTTCGCATTGCACTGAGCAAAAAATGCCCTAAAAAATGCAAATAAATCAACGTTCTATATCAAAGATAAATGTCGAATTTGTATAATTAGGTTTAATATACTTTTCAACATCGTTCTTTATGTCCTCTATATCACTTAAGAACTTTTGGGAAAGTGCTCCTCCAAACTTGCTAATCTGAAGGTGTATCGTAAAATGACGGTTCTTATGCTTTTGAACGTTGTTTGCTGTTTCATAAATCAACCTGTTAATATCAAATAACAATCGTTCTTCGTTCATATTTCCAATTAAAAAAGCAATACACGGATTTTTGGCTGTATTTTCTTTGGTTTCAATAGCATTACATGAACTTTCTTCAAAATCAGGAAACTTAACCTTATAAAAAATATTGTCTTCAATATTACTAAACTCCAATTTCCCGATGGGCTTAAATGTATTTTTATCAACCAATTGAAAAAAAACCAAACCCTGATGAAATAGATGATGATACCCCTTGTATAAAAAATAACTCAACTCCTGTCCCTGTTGAGTCGTAGTAACAAAATCGGTCATAACAAAAGCCTCCGACTCGTATTCACCAAGACTTTTAGTAACAAACTCATTGGTAAAAGCATCCATTTTAACCTCAGCTTCCTTACCAAAATTTGTACGAATTAACATTAAGTTTCGAGTCACTAATTCATTTTTATTCAATTGTAACATTTTATGATTAGTATTCGCAATTAATTTTTTTAATACAACAGCCGACTCCAGATAACTCATGTTTACTATTTTTTAATTTTAATCCCAAAAATATCATTTTTTCAAACAAACACACTCTATTTTTAACAACTATTGGCTTTTTTATAAAAATTTCAATCCTCACCCCCGAACAACAAATACACCTCACCTAAAAACCTCCCCTTACTACTCCCTCATCATAAAAAAGACAAAGAAACACATCCAAATTGGGTTGTTCCGGTGCAAATCCACATGCTTCCACAACGAAACTGTATGTTACGCAGAAAAACAGCATGTAACCGTGCAAAATCAAATGTTACCGATACTAAAACCAATGTTACCGTTCAGAAATGAATGTTACGGGTGCAGAAACCAATGTTACCGTGCAGAAATGAATGTTACCGTGCAGAAACCAATGTTACGGTGCAGAAATGAATGTTACCAAAGAAACATCAGGTTTATAAGCGTATTTTTCAATTCGCTTTATACACTTTCATTATCTTTGCATCATCTTATAAAAAATGATGATTTTAAAACACTACGCCATAGAAGGAAACTCCCTGTCGATGAAAGGGGAATATATTCAGAGTTTGATTAAAGGAAATGGAGAAATTACAGAGTTAACCGGTAAAAAAGGGATACTTTTTTCGAATATCACTCTTGAAAAACTGATTGAGGAAGAAGCCAATCACGATCAGTATTTGTTAACCGGAGATACTACCCGCAGTATTCGCAGCTTTAGCAGTGGTGAGCAAAAAAAGACGCTCCTAAAATACTTAATGAGCTTGAATCCTGAGTTTATCGTGCTCGATAATCCTTTCGACTGCCTGGATATTCAATCTGTAGAAGCACTCAAACATGAGCTGACAGATATTTCTGAACATACACCAATAGTTCAGATATTTAAACGTCATAATGACATAATGCCTTTTGTAAGTGAAGTTCTTTTCATTGAAAACGAAAAACTACATAAGAGTTTTCCTAAAGAGGAGTTTGAAAAACTGCATATACATAAAGAAAAAGCTTTTTTAGATTATAACATCCCTGCACCAATTAAACCTTACGAAAATATACATGATATATTAGTTGAGTTTAAAGGTGTTAGTGTTAGTTATGAAGAAAGAAGCATCATCAAGGATATTCAATGGAAAATTTGTCGCGGAGATTTCTGGCATTTGATAGGACCAAATGGCTCAGGAAAGACGACCATGCTGAGTATGATTTTTGGTGATAACCCAAAGGCTTTTGGTCAGCCTATTTATTTATTTGGAAAGAAAAAAGGTTCAGGTGAAAGCGTTTGGGACATCAAAGAAAAGATAGGGTATTTTACGCCTTCGATGACTGAGCGTTTTCATAGCAGTCAAAACGTTGAGCAAATGGTAATATCTGGTTTGGTCGACAGTGTTGGATTATATCAACGACCAACAGATCTTCAGAAAAAGTTAGCTTTTAAATGGCTTCAGGTAATTGGGTTGACCGACAAAAAAAATGAGCCTTTCAACAAGCTTTCGCAAGTAAACCAACGAATGGTTTTAATTGCCCGTGCTATGATTAAACATCCGCCTTTATTGATCCTAGACGAACCCTCAACAGGATTAAATGACTATAGTGCCTCCATCATGGTTCAGCTAATTCAAAAAATTGCACAGCAAAGCAATACGGCTATTGTGTACGTTTCGCACCGTCATGAAGAAGGTTTATATCCTAAGAGTATTTTTGAACTCAAAGATAGTGGCGACGGATATTTAGGGGTAGAAAGGTAGAATGGAACAGGGAACAGGGAACAGGGAACAGGGAACAAAAATGTATTTAAAGTTTCCGGATTAATTAAATTAAATTTTCGTGTTCCGATATTCATTATTTCCATAATTTATATTCTACAAGGTTAACGATCAATATTCTTTTTAGTTCTTATTATAATATGCTCAAAAATTAAAACCTGCTCAAAAACAGCCTTCAGAATTAAAACTGTCATTATAAATTATGCTAGTTTTGCACTCAATGAATCACAATAAATCACATATCAATCAAAGCAAGCTTCATTTTACACAGTGGAGTAATAAAGGCTATGCTGCGTTTTGCAGTATTGGTAAAGTGGTTCATATTAGTAGTTTGGCTGTTTCTTTAACGCAGTGGATA
Organism: uncultured Saccharicrinis sp.; assembly: GCA_963677345.2. GTDB lineage: Bacteria > Bacteroidota > Bacteroidia > Bacteroidales > Marinilabiliaceae > Saccharicrinis. The sequence continues at coordinate 218,041 of CAXXLC010000012.1, read as the reverse complement.
GGGACTGTAATTGAGCATATTGAAGATATACTTCAGGTTTGTGCTGAAAAAGAAACTGACGATGAACTGGAAATAACTCCAGAACAAGAGTTATTGCAACTTATTCAGGTTACTGTAAATAGTCCGATTGCTTATGCGAAAAGTGTAATTATTAGTATTAACAATATAATTAGCCGCTAATGGAATAAAATTTCTGTTAGCGGCTTTTTTTGTGCATTATGGTAGAGCTATTAAAACAAAAGGTATTAAAAGGGGAGTCAATTAACCAACAGGAAGCTCAGGCATTATTGAATTGGCCTGACAAGGAAAAACTGTATGCTGCGGCTAACGAAATCCGTATTCACTTTCATGGTAACAAAATGGATATGTGTAGCATTTTAAATGCACGTTCAGGGCGCTGTAGTGAAGATTGCAAATGGTGCTCTCAATCTGCATTTCACAAAACAAATGTGGAGGAGTATGAACTGGTTGATTTAAAAGAAGCTGAACAAATGGCTAAGGATAATGCCGAAAAAGGAGTTCATAAATTTTCGTTAGTCACCAGCGGCAAAGCCATTTCTAATAAAAACCTGGATAAACTTTGCAGTGTTTACAAAAACATCAGACAAAACGCACCCATACGCTTGTGTGCTTCCATGGGATTACTGAATAAAGAACAACTGTTAAAGCTTAAAGAATCGGGAGTGGAACATTACCACTGTAATATTGAAACTGCTCCATCTTTTTTCTCTGAACTTGTTAGCTCTCATACCATGGAGCAAAAAATACAAACCATCAAAACCGCACTGGAAATCGGTATGGAGGTATGCTCCGGTGGAATTATTGGTATGGGCGAAACATCTGACCAAAGAATTGAGATGGCTTTTACACTGCTAAATCTTAATGTACTATCCATACCTATAAATGTTCTGACTCCTATAAAAGGTACAAAACTGGAAAGTATGCCTGCTTTAAGTGATGAAGAAATACTGACCACGTTTGCTTTGTTTCGTTTTATCAACCCCAAAGCAAAAATAAGAATGGCTGCAGGAAGAAACCTTTTTGCTCACATTCAACATAAAGCCCTTGCTGCTGGAGTTAATGCTGCATTGGTAGGAGATTTCCTGACAACCATTGGTAGCAACATTAATGAAGATAAGGAGATTTTCACTAAGGCGGGATTTTCGCTGTCCACAGAAAAGGTTGAGGAAAAGATTAAGGCGTAGAGCGTGGAGCGTGGAGCTTAGAGAGTTTGAAAAAATGCAGCCTAATTAGTGTCAGCAAGAAAATTAAGGTTTTTCTCAAGTGCTTGAATGGAAAAATTCAATTTCAAGGCTTGGCCTTTTTGAAAATCAAGGAGTTTACTTTCGTAAATGACTGTTTTCAAAAAGGGCGTAACGAAGAAATTGGACTTTTCGGGCAAGCACTAATTACAAGGAGCGATCCACGAGCGCCATAGCTACTCTGCGAAGGCACTACCCCTTGCAGTGGTGTTATAGGCTTTCAGCCTTATGATGCAGAGAATAAAAAATAAAACTTTCGACATTCGACTTTTAATAAGTACCAGAAACCAGGACTAGATACTAAGTGCTAGGTACTTTCAACTATTAACTAAAGAAATGAACACTCAGGAATTATTACAATACGATAAAGACCATCTTTGGCATCCTTATACATCCACAAGCAATCCCTTACCGGTGTATATGGTAGAGAAAGCCGAGAGATGTACCATTCACTTAGCCACAGGTGAGAAATTAATTGATGGTATGTCATCATGGTGGGCTGCAGTTCATGGATACAATCATCCGGTTTTAAATCATGCTATTGAAGAGCAGTTAAAAAGTATGTCGCACATTATGTTTGGAGGCTTCACTCATCATCCGGCAACCAAACTGGCTCAACAGCTCATTGATATAACACCAGAGCCATTGCAAAAAGTTTTTTATTGCGATAGTGGATCGGTGGCCGTTGAAGTGTCAATGAAAATGGCATTGCAATACTGGTACAGTAAAAATGAACATCAAAAGGTAAAGTTTGCAACGATCAGAAACGGTTATCATGGTGATACCTGGCATGCTATGTCGGTCTGTGATCCTGACACAGGAATGCATCATATATTTAACGGCAGGTTACCTATTCACTTTTTTGCAGATCAACCTCAAAGTCGATTTACTGAGAACTTGATGGACAATGACCTCAATGCTTTAAAACGACTTTTTAAGAATCATCATACCGAATTAGCAGCTTTTATCCTCGAACCTATTGTTCAGGGAGCTGGCGGAATGTGGTTTTATTCACCGCAATATTTAAAAACTTTACGAGAGTTATGTAATGAATATAATGTACTTCTGATTGCAGACGAAATTGCTACGGGCTTCGGAAGGACGGGAGAGTTATTTGCATGTAATTATGCAGGCATCTCTCCCGATATTATGTGTCTGGGAAAAGCAATCACCGGAGGCTATGTGAGTTTTGCTGCAACCTTAGCAACAAATGATGTAGCAGATACCATAAGCAATGGTTCTCCGGGCGTTTTTATGCATGGCCCTACGTTTATGGGTAATCCTTTGGCTTGTTCTGTTGCCATTGCAAGTATTGACCTTCTTTTTAAAAGCGACTGGCAAAACAAAGTAAAACATATAGAATCTAAACTTACTGAAGGATTAGCCCCATGCAAAGAATTAGAGATTGTAAACGATGTAAGATGCCTGGGCGCAATTGGTGTGGTTGAACTAAAAGAGCCCGTTGATATGGCTGTTATTCAAAAAGCCTTTGTTGAAAGAGGAGTCTGGGTACGTCCGTTTGGCAAACTGGTATACTTAATGCCTCCCTTTATTATTACCGATAAAGAATTGGATAAGCTTTGCCATGCCTTATACGAAGTGATATATAAAACCATGGAAATAACTATTGAAAGCCTCATCTAATATGGAAAGATTCAATCAGATATTACAAGATTTAGAACAACAAAATTTAACCCGCACATTAAAAGCTATTGAAACAGATGTTGATGGTTATTGCTGCTACAAAGGGAAAAGAATGTTGAATATATCATCCAACGACTATCTGGGATTAGCAACAGATTCCGCCTTAAAAAAAGAATTTATGAACCAGATGGCAAATAATACTCAATGGCTTTCTTTTGGCAGTGGTTCTTCCAGATTGTTAACCGGAAATACATCAATATATGATGAAACAGAAGCTTCGTTAAAGAACTGGTATCAAAGCGAAGCCGCTGTATTTTTTAATAGTGGATATCATGCAAATACAGGTATACTTCCTGCCCTGACGGAGAAAAAGGATTTGATTCTGTCCGATAAACTTTGTCATGCCAGTATTATTGACGGAATCCGATTAAGTGTGGCCGATCATGTTCGATACCGTCATGCCGACTATGAACATTTGGAATCCATCCTTCAAAAACGCCGTCACCTTTACGATAAAGTTTTTATTGTAAGCGAATCGGTTTTTAGTATGGATGGTGATTGTATTAATCTAAATGAACTGGTTGCTATCAAAGAAAAATACAATGCCATTTTATATATCGACGAGGCTCATGGAGTGGGTGCTTTTGGAAAAACAGGATTGGGACTTTGTGAAGAACAAAAGGTTGTTAAAGACATTGATATCATTATTGGCACCATGGGAAAAGCTATGGCTTCGGTTGGAGCTTTTGCCATTTTAAATCAAACGCTTGGTCAGGTTTTGGTAAACAAAGCACGAACTTTAATATTTACCACTGCCCTACCCTCAATAAATATGGCATGGAGCAGATTTATTATTGACAAGATGCCAGACTTGAGCAACTTACGAAGTAAACTTAAAGATCTTTCCAATATCTGCAATAAGAATGTAAGAGAAATGGGATTTGAAGGTTCGCAGAGTTACATTATTCCAATCATGGTAGAAGAAAATAAGATTGCTGTTGAGCTTGCCGAACATCTTCAGGCTAAAGGTTATTTGGTTTTCCCGATTCGTCCGCCAACAGTACCTGCCAATACAGCTAGATTAAGGCTATCGCTTACAGCCAACCTGGATTCTAAGAAACTGGAGAAGTTTTTTAACGAAGCAAAAATGTTTCTATCTGCAAATTGTAAATCGAATCAACCTGCAATACAATAATTATGGAATACAAGTGGCTCAATAAAAGCAACAATAAAAAATTAATCATCTTTTTTAATGGATGGGGATGTGATGAAATACCTTTCACGCATTTAGAATATGAAGAAAACGATGTATTGATGTGCTATGATTACAAAACTTTAGATATAGATCAAGATATAATATCTGAAATAAAAACATATGCATCCTATTCGGTTATCGCATGGTCGTTTGGCGTTTGGATTGGTCAATATATTTGCAACCAACATCATTTAGCGCCCCAAAAGTCAGTTGCCATAAACGGAACATTAAAACCTATTGACGAAAACTTGGGCATACCAGAAGCCATTGTTATGGGAACATTGAATAATCTTAATGAACGAAATTTCATTAAATTTCAAAGGCGCATGTTAGGTTCTGCCGATGTATGGAAGTCTTTTGAAAGCCATAAACCACAGAGAAATTTCTCAGATCAAAAAGATGAGCTTCAATCACTAACAGCACATTTCAGGCTTGATCTTTCTAATAGTTTTTTATACAACATAGCCATTGTTGGAACTGAGGATTTAATCTTTAATCCTGACAATCAAAAAGCGTTTTGGAAGGATAAAGTAGAAATCAGCGAGACAAAAGCACCTCATTTTTGCTTTTACAACTATAATACCTGGAATGAAATCCTTCTATAGTCTCTGTATTAAAACGTCAAAGACTGAAAAACAGCAGTTTTCATAGAGATATAAAACAAATAACGAAATGAATGACATTGCAATAAAACAAGCGATTGATAAAACACTTTTACAAAAGCGATTTTGTCAGGCCTCCTCTACCTATGATCAACATGCCTTGGTACAGCAAAACATGGCAAAAAAGTTGGTTTCAATGGCTAAACAAATATTGCCAGGCAGACAGGAGTGTGCATTGGAATTAGGATGTGGAACGGGATTGTTGACGAAAGAAATACAAAATTATTTCAAGTACGACAGATACACAGCCAATGATTTGGTCTGTAAAGTTGAGAGCAATATAAAAAACATTGTAGCAGCAAAGCAAGATTGCAATTTCAACTTTATTCAGGGAGATGCTGAACAGATAAGGATTAATCAGAAACAAGACGTTATTTGGTCTGGTGCAACCATTCAATGGATTCAGGATTTAGATATGTTTTTTTCAAAGATATCTCAATCCTTAAAAACCAACGGATACTTTATGCTATCCTCATTTGATACAGATAACTTTAAAGAAATAAAAACATTGACCGGCAAAGGTATTGATTATCTTTCTATGCAAGATGTAATATTAAAAGCCAGCAGTTTTTTTAAAATTACAGATCAACAATCCTGGTTTGAAAAGCTATATTTTAACAATCCCATAGATGTACTAAAGCATATGCGGTTTACCGGAGTTAATGCCCTTACATCTGCAAGATGGAATAAATCAGACCTGGAAAATTTTACAAATGGATATCAGAGTTTTAAAACAACCAAAGGATTTCCATTAACATATAATCCTTTTATACTCATTCTTAAAAAACGATAATATTATGTCAACATATTTTATAACTGCTATAGATACCGATGCCGGAAAGTCAATTGTAACCGGACTTTTAGCTCAAACTTTAATGCAAAGAGGCGAGAATGTGATTACCATGAAAATGGCACAGACAGGTTGCCTTGAATACTCAGAAGACATCGAAACTCACCGCAAGATTATGGGTATTCCTATGCTCCCGATTGATAAAAATGGAGAAACCTGTCCTTACTTATTTAAATTCCCGGCTTCTCCCCACTTATCCGCAGCCATGCAATGCGAAAGAATTGACGAAGACAGAATCATTCAGTCTGTTAGAGAAATTGAAATGCAATATGATACTGTGTTATTAGAAGGAGTTGGTGGGCTAATGGTTCCTTTAAATGAAGAATCAATGGTAATAGACTTTATTCAGCAAAGTGATTTCCCGGTTATTCTGGTTACTTCCGGAAAATTAGGTTCAATCAATCACACTTTATTATCATTGGAAGTGATGCAAAAAAGAGGTATTGATGTATATGGAGTAATTTACAATCATTTCCCTATTACCGAACCTGAGATTACAGAAGACTCTGCTAAAACCATTAAAAGCTATTTGAAAAAATATTACCCTAATGCATTATGGAGTGAAGTGACTTATATAGACTTAGCAACAAATGATATGGATATTAATTTACCAAAGGATTGGTTTGAAAAAGGGTAAAGGTAGAAAGGTTGCAAGGAAAAGGGTAGAAAAAATAATTCCTCAAATCGACAAATCAACGATTAAACATTGAACAACTATTCTAAAACCTCTATTTCCACATCAATCACCCCATCTCTAATACCATCAATTTCAGTCATCGCACTTTTAGATAAATCAATAATTCGTACTTTAGAGAAAGGTCCCCTATCGTTTATTCGAACTACAACACTCTTGTTATTTTTTAGATTAGTTACTTTAACCATCGTTCCAAAAGGCAACGTTTTATGCGCTGCTGTTTTTAAACTTGCTTTGTATATCTCTCCACTGGCAGTTTTTCTACCTTCAAATTTATCAGAATAATAGGAAGCCTTACCTTTCTCTATCTTCTTTGCTTCAGCAGAAAGGGATAATGACAATACAATACACAACAAAGAAAAATATTTCAGCATATCAAATGGCTTTAAGTTATTCTATCACTTCATTTTTTAGATTTATCTTTCATTCCAAACGAATATCCAAATTTAACACCTAATGATAAATGAAAAAGAACTGTTTTACCCTCATAATCTTCAGAATAATCATAAAATCCCAATCCTTCATCACGATAATACTCACCTTCAACGGGATTAATAACATTATTATATGATATCTCTCTTTGGGCAACACCGAGCCCTCCATAAAAATCAAAATTAAACCTTTCGTAAGCAATAATATTAATCCCTACTTTAAAGTGCACACCGTACTTTTGCTTTTGAAAATTAGCTCTATCATATGATATCCAGGTTTCTGAATTCTCTAATTGATAGCTATCAGTCAATAGAACATCTTTCATATTGATATAAAAGCACTCTATTGAATTATAGAAATAATAATACTTTTTGTTTTTAAACAGATATTTAATTTCTGGCCTGACTTCAATTAACGAATAATCCTGCCCCCATTTTGTTTCCTTAAGACTACTTTGATTGATAAAGCTATTCCCTATACCAACATCAATATTAAACCCGATTCTGTCATTTGAGATATATTCCCATCCTAGTCTAAGCCGGGGATTAGAATCAATCAAAGAAAAAGGCATTATTTTAATGCCCGTCCTATTTTGGGGTTCATAAAACCCTTGAGAAAAGCAGTATTGAAAAGAAAGGATGGTTAAAGCTGTAATTACGATTTGCTTCATAGTAGGGTTTTGTTGTCAAAACTTAAAATAGTTTTAATTATTGATTTTAATAAGTTGTCCGTCTTTACCTAAAAGATAAAAAACATAAAAGGGAATTAACTCCCTTGTCCCTGGTTCTAAACGATATTTCTGATGCTTATATATTACTTTATTATCAGTCCTGATACGTTGAAGAAAATGTAATTTCTCCCTGTCAACTATTTTATATGTATTTGACTTAACCAACATACTCACAAATTCATAGGACAACCCTTTATATACAAAACCATAACCTTTAATATCCTCAGGATTATAAATTTTATACTTCTTTTGCTCTGGAGCTTTAAAAGGGACTTCTGTAAAAAGCATTTCACTATTGAAATCGCCCAAAAACACACTTCCTGAACTCAAACTAAATTTATACAGGTTAATCAGTCCTCTAACAGTATCGTTTTCATGGGTAATAATATACCCTTCTACTTTTTTTGCATTGGCTTCTGTCCCACCAAAAGTTAATAACCCAAGAATTAATACTGTAATATAAAAAAATGTCTTCATATGCTATAAAAATTACGCCTGACTTAATGCTTATAAGTCAGGCGTAAAATTATAATTATTTCTAATCTTTGCGCAATTATTATTCACTAACTACTTCAACCCATTTTCCAGCTCTTCTGGCAGAAATCTCGTTATTGTACATAGCTTCGCAAGATACAGATGGCATATAGAATAGTCCCTGATAACTTGCATTTAGTAACACTATAAATGTTTTACTCTTTCCTCTGGCCAGATCAAAGTATGAATATACTCTGTCATCTCTGATATCCTTGTAATCCGGAATATTAACTTCATACGGAGAGTTTACGTCATCCATGCGCGTATTGCGAATTTCCCAACCAGAAGGAAAAATCTGTGTTAATGCCATATCTGAATAGTTCGATAACTGTCCCGGATGACTTACTGTTACTACTGCCATAAAATCAGTTCCCTGAGTAATTTGCTCAACATCAACAGGCTCTCCATTTAACAGCGTGTATTTTACACTTAACTTTAAGTTTGAACTTTCGTTCACAGTATCTCCTTTAAACGGAATTCCTTCTAAAATTAATCTTGCAAATAATACTCCTTCCGCATTGTTTTTAACTTTAATCTCACCTGAACGTTTAATATCGGCCGGAAGTTCTTGCTGATAAACAGGTTTACCTGAAGTAATTTTGTCTCCATTTAAAACACATGACAATTTAGAACTTCCTGAATTTTGAGCCAACTGACTTAAAGCTATTAAAGAATAAGCGGTTGTTTGTGTACTTAACCAACTTTGACCGCTAAGTTTTTCTGCAACCTCCTTCATCAATGGAGCAGCCTTATCTAAATCTCCGAGTAAAGATAAAGTCTCCAAAATCATAGCCTGGTCCCTTGTTACCGAACCATATGAATAATACTTAGGTTTCTCTGTTATCTGTATGGTTGTAGTTGCAATTAAATCCGTCGCCACTTCTTTTTGTCCTGTTAAAGCATAAGCTGCGGCTAACCTCCATCGCGCCTGAGTTGACAATGTTGTAATATGTCTCATTCTGTTCATGGCACTTTTATCCGGAGATCCGGCAAGAGCCAAAGTATATAAGCGATAAGCCTGGTTTAAATCTCTGTAATGACCAAAGTTTTCAGGAGTCCAGCTTCCTGATTGACGCTTTTGGTACTGAATCCATTTTGTTTTAAAATTCAAAGGAAGATTATAACCTTTTTTCTCTGCTTCCAATAAGAAATGTCCTGCATACGAAGTACCCCAATCATTGGCTTCAGAATATCCAGGCCAATAACTTAAGCCTCCGTCATTTGTAATAAATGTTGACAAACGACTGATTCCCGCTTTAATATTTTTTTCAATGGTTGCTTTCATCTCATCACTTACCTCCATTACATTTCCTAAATACAACTGAGGAAAAACCGAGCTGGTTGTTTGCTCTACACATCCATGAGGATATTGAAGAAGATATTTTAATCTTCGTCCAAAATCTACAGGAGGGATAGAAGACAATTCAACCACAGCCTTGTTAGTTCCGTCCATACCAAATAATTCATATGGTATGGATGTAGTTTCTCCTGCCTGAATCACCTTACTGATGGAACTTACTCTTGGAGGATTTGGGTTTCTAACCTGTATCTCTATTTCATCAACGGCACTTTCTGATCCGGACTTAGCTATAACCTTTAATTTTCCAACTCCCAATTTTTCAGGTATCTGTATTTCAAATGGAATCACCTGATCTCCAGTTTGATTAAATGTGATTTTTTGCGACTTACTACCCTCTACTTTTAACAGGTCATTAGTTTCTAACGACAACTCAACATTTTTAATGTTATCGCTCATGGCAAAGACAGTAACAGGAAGTTTCACTTTTTCACCTGGACCTAAAACTCTAGGAAGCGTAGCCAAAACCATCAATGGCTTTTTAACCGGAGTTGCTTTTTCTGCATTTCCATACATGCGATCATTACGGGCAACTACCATTGTTCGAACAGAACCTATATACTGAGGCATCTTAAACTCGTGAGTTTTAGAATCTCCTTTACCTAAAGTAAACGGTCCCAATACTTTTACAACAGGTTTAAAACGATTGGCACTTGGATCTTTTTGTTTGTTCATAATTTCACCATCACCACCAATACTAAACACTTTTTCTATCTGTCCGCCATAGGCACCAATTACCTGATTATAAACATCCCATGTTCTAACTCCTAAAGCCTCTCTAGCATAAAAGTGATCCCATGGCTGAGGTGTTTTAAAGCGAGTTAAATCCAATAAACCTTCTTCTACAACAGCCAAAGTATAAGTCATTGGCTTACCATTTTCTTCACTCACCTTAATTTTCACCATTTGCTCAGGAACCAAAGAATCCGGCATATCTATAATGGGTTTCAAATGTGTTTCTGCATCTTCAACCAATAATGGAGTAATTCCATACATACGAATAGGTAAATTATTGGCAGTTTGAGCATGAGGCTGTAATAAAGTTACATGAACAAAAATATTTGGCGTCATCTCTTTGGTAATTTCAAATTGAAATGAAGTATACTCCTTTTGAGTTTTTGCCCAATATTCTTTAATTACTTTAGTTCCGTTTTCAATGGTCACCAAAGCTCTGCCACCTTCAGATGAAGCAAAGTTAACCTGAGCTGTTTCTCCAACATTATATTTATCCTTTTCGGTAGATAATGTTAACATTGATGCAGCTTCCGGGTTATCACCAACAGGTTTTGCAGCATATCCGGGCCAGTCAACATATACTGTTTTACCACATATGTGACCGCTTGATTTATCAATAACACGAACTAAATATCTACCCCAGTCAGGGTATTTAATTTCCATATCAAAACTTCCAATTCCATTTGATGTACTAAAAGTTCCACGACTTATAATCTGCTGCGAAGAAGATGATATATAACGAGCCAGGTTATCTTCACCAGACTCCCACCACCAACGCCAACTCACTTTATAAATGATATATTCCAGGTTACTTTTTGAAACCGGATTTCCATCCGGATCAACAGTAACCACATCAATCTTATGTTCCTTATCCGTAACCAGCATTCCTCTTTTATCTCCTACTGGGACTCTGACTCCTACATAAGATTTATACGGGCTGTAAGGAATGGAGAATCTATCAATACTATAATCTCCGCTTTCTTCAAAAACACGAGTTCTGAATGATGCTTTTAACATTCCGGGAGCCTGATCACTCACTTCAAGATTGCCTTGAACCATAGCAATCCCTTCAGAATCGGTTTCACCCTCATAAAGAGTAAGCTCCTCACTTGAAAACTTACAAGAAGGATCATCAAAAGTATATTCGCTGTAGTTAGGAAACTTTGTTGGGATTGATGTAAGCGTTGCAGTTACATTAGCTTTAAGGTTTCTGGCAACTGCACCATGCAACCATTTCACAATCATTTTAGCTTTAACATATGGTTGTAATACAGAAAGTTTATCTGTACCAAAATCCATATTTATCTTTAAACGATTCGGTTTTATCGTTTCTATTTTAAGTGTTTTTGTAAAAACAGTACCTCCAACTAAGAACCGAGCCATCCAATTACCTGTAGGCGCATCTTCGTCTGTTGGAACTTTAAATAAGTACATATTATTTACACCAGAAGTACTGGCAACCCTTTTAACCAACTGTCCGTGAGGATTACTTAGTTCAAAAACAACCGGATGTTTTTCAGGTAACACTTTTTCTCTGTCTTCCAGTATAAATGAAACGAAAAGCGTATCCCCTGGTCGCCAAACTCCTCTCTCGCCATAGATATAACCTTTTAATCCTTTACTGATGGTTTGTCCGGCAACATCGAAACGACTTAACGACAAAGAAGATCCTTCATCCAATCTTAAATATCCCCTTTGATTTTCAAATTTTGCGATTAATAAATAAGGCTGTTTGGCAACATCTAATCTTACCAAACCTTCACCATTACTCTTTGAAGAAGAAATGAACTGGTTTTGATAATTATAAATTTCAACATCAACATTTGCAACAGGTTCTGTTGTTCTTAAATCGGTTACTGCAACTACCATTTCTTTATCACTACCCTTTTTAGCAATGATACCAAGGTTGGATGCTAAGATATTTCTTTGTGCAAAACGACTGCTTCTATAATATGAGTTTTTACATGGATTATCTCTGTCACCGTAATAATAATCATCATAGTAATAATCATTATCCCAATAACTATATTCCTCCTGTGGACTGTCGTAATATGCAATTTCTCTTTCGGTTATTTCATCCGGATCATTTAATAAGGCATCTTCATCAATTGCATTCTCACCAGAACAAGGATAAATCGCATTTCTTCTGGCAAACTTAATTTCTATACGATATAATGCACCTCTGTCAACTTTAATTAAATCATCTAATTTTAATGAGAACGTATTCCATTTATTCAGATTAATAGTTCTGTCACTATTCAATGGAATTGTCTTTTTAAGAACCAATCTTCCTGCTCTTTTTAACTGATAAGCTCCATCTAATTTATTTACTTGTAAAAAGGAGGCTACATTATTTTCAAAAATTTTGATTACCCTTACCTGCACTTCCTTTAGACTAACTGCTTTAAAAGGAATAATTAATCCTTCTGATTCAGGTAATATTGTTCCTTTACCAATAAATTCAACCAGTGGTTTTAAACTTGTAAATGTTAAAACAAACTTTTCGTTTTCATCTGTTTTTACACCAAGCACATTTTCTATTCCTTCATTAACGGTCAGCTTTACACTACCTGTAATCGAATGATAAGGCGTAATTTTAATAATATTATTTTCTATTGATGTAGAAAATTTAGCCGAAGCATCCCATTCAATCAATCCATCCAGATTTTGACTGGCATTCAAGGGATCTGTGAAAGTAATTTCAATAGCCTGACTAGGTAAGAAAATCTCTTTAGCATCCACTACATCAAAGTCATTAATCCCAGGAACTCTGATTTTTCTTGTATCAGATTTGTCAACATCAATACTTTTGCCATCCAACTCAAATTTAACAACATCCTGAGAATCCTTTCTTCTGATGTGATGAACAACAAAAGGATATTGATTTTGCTTATCAGGCCCCAACCATTCAATTTCAAGATCCTCGCCATCTTGTCTTGCCTTAATTATTTGAGTTATTTTAGTTGTATCAGCATGATCAGATAAAATTAATGTACCTATAATTCTATTATCTGTTAGATTTGAGTTATCATATGGCGTAATCTCGCCAAATTCAACCCTGTAATTTTGAGTTATGGTTTGAAAAGAAAAATCAAAATCCTCTTTAGCTTCAGGAAAAACTTGCGATAAATCTACTTTTACTTCATATACCGTGGCTTGCTTTAGCTGTTCAGACGGTTTAAATACCAATGATTGTTTATCTAACCAATAAAACTCACCTTTAACAGAAGGTAATATTTTCATAATACTTGATGATGCCAGATTCCCGGGTTCTGCACTTGCTACATCATCAGAGAATCGCACCATAATTTCGGACTGATTGGATATCAAACCAGAAGTAAAGGCAGATACATTGGGATTATATTTTACTTCGGATAACTTTTGAGATTCTTTTGAAGACTTATTGCATGCCGTAAAAAGCAAAATACTCAAAAAAAGAGTTAAGGTAAAAATGTTTCTTATTTGCATTTTAAGTTAAATCGATTAAATTTTTTTATACAAAAGACTAAGCTACTAATTACTTTTATTTCCCGGTAATAAAACAATTAAATATTTCTACCTTTCGGGTTTAAGTTTCATATAAAAAGTAAAAACATGATATATTTCAACTTTTATTCATCACATACAATATACTTTTGCACCCATACCCCGGAACAACAATGGGGTATATTTTCAAAAACACACACTATTACATAGATTTTATTAAAAATTAGAGGGGTCATTTTTAAAATACCCCATATTAAAAACCTTTTCCAACAAACTATGGATAAACATTTACCTGTTTAGATTTAATTGTGGTATTAATTGGGGAATCTTATCACTTTTAATTGCAGTATAAAGTCTTGTGTATGATTCAATTTAGATTAAAAGGAAAGTTACTTGCGTATGTACTTTTAACGTCAACCTCAATTTTTGCAATGGTTTTAGGTTATATTACATACAACCTTAGAAATGAAGCAATATTGACATCTGAGGAAATTATAAACACTAAGGTATTAGAATATCAAAATCTGATACAAAGCAAGTTAAATACAGTTCACGAAGGAGCATTAGTACTTGCCAACACCTATGAAGAGTATTTTGATTTAAAGAAAAAACCAGAAGACTCGTTCTATAATAGTATGTTACTGAGCTGGCTAAAAAACAACTCAGGCTTTTTGTCAACCTGGCAAATATGGGAACTAAAAGCCCTTGACCCTAACTACAATCTTAAAAACGGAAGAGTCAGAAACGTGTTCTTCCGATTAAACGGACAAATAGATCATTCAACAACAACTGTAGATCAGAACAACGATGATCTAAACAGTCTTTACTATATTGCACGAAAAGAAAACAGAGCCGACATTTGGGATCCATATTATGACGTTGTTACGAAAGAGTTAGCCGGAATTTTAATGACTTCAGTTGTTGTTCCCATACAGCATGATGGCCAATTTATGGGTATTGTAGGCGTTGATATTAAACTGGACAATATGGAACAAATTGTATCTGACATACAACCTTTTGACCAGGCCGTTTCCTTTTTATTATCAGACAACAAAAGTATAGTTGGCCATACCAATAAAAAACTTATTGGAAAACCAATATATGGAAACTGTGACCTTGATTCGCTTCAGATAAATGAAAAGATAAAAGATGCGTTGGATCATGATTTAACATATTTCGAATACAGTCATGATGGAAAAGACTGGTATATGTCAATGGCTACTATCAAAGTTAATAACTCTAAAAAAAAATGGACATTAGGCATCAAAGTTCCTAAAAGTGTGGTATTAAAAGGTGTAAATAATATTATGTACCGCAGTATAATCATAGGAATCTTTGGCTTACTTATTTTCTACCTTATTATTTATTTTTGGGCAGGAAATATGGTTAAGCCATTAACCAAGAGTGCTGATTTCACAAAAGAAATTGCCAATGGCAATCTTACACAGCAAATAAATATTACCCGCACCGACGAAATAGGTGATATACTGATGTCATTAAGAAACATGACAAATCAAATTAAAACAATCGTTAAAAACATAAAAGGCAGTTCAATAGAAATTAAGAGCTCAAGCAGTTCATTACAATCTTCAGCTCTTAAATTAAATGAAGGTGCGGCAAACCAGGCGGCCTCATCAGAAGAAATCAGTTCATCAATGGAGGAAATGGTAGCAACAATCCTTCAAAATACTGATAATGCAAAAAAAACGGAGGGTATTTCAAAAAGAGCGTCAGAAAAAATAAAGAAAGGTTATGAATCGATTAAAATTACAGAAAGATCAATGACCGATATTGCTGAAAAAATTGTCATTATTGATGAAATTGCACAGCAAACGAACATATTGGCTCTAAATGCAGCGGTTGAAGCAGCCCGGGCAGGTGAACAAGGAAAAGGTTTTTCAGTAGTTGCAGGTGAAGTTAAGAAACTGGCAGAAAGATCTCAGGCTGCGGCAAAAGAAATTATTGAATTAACCAGGCACGGGGTAGAGGTTTCTGAAGAATCGGGTAAAGAAATCGAAAGCATCATTCCTGATATTGAAGAAACTGCTGTATTAGTAAGTGAAATATCAGCATCAAGCATAGAACAGCAGAGCGGAGCACAACAAGTAAACAATGCAATTCAGGAATTAAACGAGGTTACACAACAAAACTCCGTATCGGCTAACCTATTTACAGAAAGCGCTAAGAATCTATCCTCATTAGCTGATAAATTAAACGGAATTATAGAATATTTTAAGATGTAGAATACTTACCCAATCATATTAAAAAAGCAGTGCTATAATCATACAACACTGCTTTTTTATTTTTTTCTATAATCCCAACTAAATCCTTTTTATTTCACATCTTCGTAATCCACATACTCCCCAATATCTGATGAAGCCATTTTTTGATGGTCCACTGTTTTTTGTATGGTTACTTTACCTTCTTCACCGCTCTGTCTTCCTGAATATTGCTGTTGATTAAAGTTTGGATTAGCCATTTTATTCACAAATTTTGAAACCAAGTAAGGCATTACCAATCTTCCTATAAAACGGAATAAGTAATAAATCAAAAACAATATCAGAAGTGTCCTTATAAAGCCAATAATCATTTTCCTGTATTCTTAAAATTCTTGTAATGTTATTATTACAAATGCATAGTTACAGTTTTTATGCCACAATTTCAAATACGCCATATTGACACTCAAGATTTAACATTATTAAATAAACCTAAAGAAAACGTTAATTCGATAATCGATCAACAGCAGCACCTAACAGCTCATCAATCTCACCAATAATTGGATAAAATCCATCATTATCAATAATATTTCTGGCAATATAAGCTTTAAGCTCCACATTAATAATATTCTTAGAAATTTTAAACTCCTTCCTGTTCATTTTCACACCCTCTTTAGATGCATATTTAATAAAAGTATCAAGCACCGGATGTTTATCTAAATAAACTTTTAGGTCTTCAACATTAGTAAACTTCTCTAATTGAGCTCTGTGATCATCAGTATACTCTAAGGCAAATCTATAAATCAAACCACTTTCTCTTACTTTATAGTAATAGTTTGTTAAACCTGTTGTATCGCGAGGCACAAATATATCAGGCATTATTCCACCTCCACCATATACAACTCTACCTTTCTTAGTTGTATATTGGAGCGAATCATTTACATCAATACTATCTCTGTTAAAAAATTCTCCATGCTGATAACGCTCAACAATATCTTTATAATACTCATCGGTACCATTATCATACGGTTTCTGTATACATCTTCCCGAAGGGGTATAATATCTTGCTATAGTTAATCTAAGCGCAGAACCATCAGGCAAAGGAATTTGATTCTGAACCAAACCCTTACCAAAAGAACGACGCCCCATAATTATTCCTCTGTCATTATCCTGAATTGCACCAGCAAAAATTTCACTGGCAGAGGCCGAAAACTCATCAATAAGCACGGCTACTTCTGTATCCTGACATGTACCTTTACCATTAGCATGAACTTCCTGACGAGGATTTGCTTTACCTTCTGTGTATACTATCATATCCTTATCATGCAAAAATTCATTACACAGATTAATTGCTACTTCAAGATAACCACCAGAATTTCCTCTAAAATCAACAATCAATTTTTTACAGCTTTGAGCTTTTAACTTTGCCAATGCCATCAAAAATTCGGCATAAGTATTCATAGCAAATCGACTCACTTTAATATAGCCAACTTCGTTTGTAACCATATAGGAAACATCGACACTTTCAATAGGAATTTTACCCCTGGTAATTTCAAACTTTAATGGCTCTTTTAAGTTACGTCGTATAACTCCAATAGTCACATTTGTACCCATTTCACCACGAAGCAATTTTAAAACAACAGAGTTTTGAATACCATTTCCTGCTATTACACTGTCGTTAACACTAACAATTCTATCTCCTGGCAAAACGCCGACTTTTTCAGAAGGACCACCCGAAACAACAGCAACAACCATGACAGTATCCTTTTGAATACTAAATTGCACTCCTATCCCACCAAAATTACTTGAAAGTTCCTCGTTAACACTCTGTAAATCTTTGGCTGGTATATATACCGTATGGGGATCCAATTTTTTAAGCAAGTCTGGAATAATCTCTTCCTGCATTTTTTTTGTATCCACAGTATCTACATACTCTTCGTTTATTAAATTAAGGATTGCATCAATCTTATTGGTTTGAGGATAAATAACCAGCGATTTATTATTTCCAATATTCCCTGGCAAAACAGCATAACCTATATATATTCCGGCTATTAAAATAATAGCTAAAAGAATGGGTTGCAAAATCTGTCTTTTGGTATTTTTATAACTCATATTTAAAAATGTCTTTTATATTATTAATCTTCAACTTCAAGGTGAACAACTTCGATACCTGCACGGGACAAAAGATTAATTCCATCTTCTACCCTATACTTTTCACTGTAAACAACCCTCCCAATTCCGGCCTGAACAATGAGTTTAGCACACTCAATACAAGGAGATGAAGTAACATATAACGTTGCTCCTTCCGAACTGTTATTGGAGCGGGCTACTTTTGTGATGGCATTAGCTTCAGCATGTAAAACATATGGCTTTGTAATATTGTTTTCGTCTTCACAATTATTCTCAAAACCTGATGGTGTTCCATTATAACCATCACTGATAATCATTTTTTCCTTCACAATTAGAGCTCCTACCTGACGCCTTTTACAATAAGAATTTTCAGCCCAAATATAAGCCATTCTAAGATATCTTTTATCCAACAAAAATTGTTTGTCATTTGCAGGAAGATCTATTTCAGTCATTAGTTTCACTTATTTATGTAATACAGACTAACAAAAGTAACAAATTATCATAATCATAAAAGTGAACACCATAAATCTAAGTGTAGATATTTAAAATATGAACGCCTTAGGTGAATGTTTGATTTTTTTTGACAAAAGTAACTTTTATTCTGACCAATCGTATTTATCACCAACAACACAAAACAACACAACATGCTAAACCGGGAAGATTGCAACCTAAAAACAAGGAAAGTATTTGGTACGTTTCTGATTTTAGGATTACTAATAACCTTTTCATTCTCAATTAACACATTTGCACAGTCTGACAACAACACACTTAAATGTCAGCACTGTGTAAATTGTTTTTATTCTCAAGTTATTTCCAGCGAACTTACAGATGGCTGCCTAACCATAAAATTAGAAGTTTTTGCAGGGGATTCATGTTCATCTGCCTTATCTCACTTTACAGTAGGTGTACCTTGCGGTGAAATTAGCAAGGTAAGCAATTCAGAAGACTGGGATATTGAAAATCCGTCAACAGATCCAACAACTGGTATCTCCGGGTTCAAAATTGACAACATTTCAAATTTTGGAGAAGATAACACTGCCGGGGTTTTCACTGTAGAATATTCAGTTTGCTCAGATGAAGAAGACTGTTTGCAAAGTATATTAGATAAAATAACCGTTGCCTACAAAGCAGGAACTTGCATTTTTTATCAGGATATTAAAAACCAGAATAAATTAACAGCCTCCTTAACCCAAGATAACATTTCTTGTTATGGAGGAAATAACGGAGCTATTTATACAGATGTTAATGGAGGAACGCCTCCTTACAGTTATGTATGGAGCAATGGAAGTAGTACACAAAATATTTCAGGCTTAAGATTTGGCGAATACGAGGTAACCATAACTGATGATACTGGGGAATCGATAAATCTGTCTACAGAATTAATTCAACCTGAATCTCCAATTACAATTGAAGGTGATATCACGAATGCATCTTGCAATAATAATGATGGTGCTATTGATATAACCGTTTCCGGTGGTACACCTCCCTATTCTTATGTATGGACAGGAGATAAAACAACAGAAGATTTAAACAATACCTACGCAGGAACTTACTCAATAAGAGTATTTGATTCTGTTGGCTGTACAAAGTCGGCTTCCTATACCGTAACTGAAAACTCTGATTTAGAGTTAACGGTAACACCAAATTATTTACACTGCCATCAGGAAGGTGGAGGTGAAATCACCAGCTCGGTATCAGGAGGCACTGAGCCCTATCAATATATGTGGTCAAATAACGATACCACAGCGAACATTTCATCGGTAAATTCAGGTTCGTATAGTTTAACAGTTACAGATGTAAACGGCTGTTCAACAACAAAATCTACCTACATTGGAATTTCATCTATGTCCCTTTCCACATCGGTAGTTAATCCTTCGTGTAACGGAGGTGATGATGGCCAAATTTCTATCAGCAATATTTATTACGGCACTGAACCTTATATTTATTTATGGGACACTGGCGACACAACAGCAGTGCTGTCAAACATCTCTGCCGGCAGATACCGGGTAACTGTTACTGACTCTAACGGCTGTCAGGTAACTCGCACCATCAACCTGGCTGATCGTCAGCCCTTAGATATTACTTATTCCATTGCTACACATAACTGTGAATCCAATGAAGATATCACCATAAATTTATCAGGTTCTGGAGGACAAAAGCCATATCATTTTTATTACGATGAAACGGAAATTTCTTCTAGTTTTGCAGTGAATTCTGAAGGCGATTACGAAATTACAATGAAGGACGCATTAGGTTGCGAAACAACTGAAACAATCACAATATCAAACTCAGAAACCATATTAAATATCAATGCAAATATTTCTCAACCTTCTTGCGGAGGTGCATCAACTGGTGCTGCTGAGATTTATGCAACAGGAGGAACTTCTCCTTATCAATTCAATTGGTCAGATGGCAGCACATCTCAAAACAGAGATAATTTAGCTCCCGGAGAATATCAGGTTGAGGCAATAGATGCAAACGGTTGTTATTCCAGTACAAGCATTACAATAACTGAAGCAAAAGCTATTAAAGCAGCCATCACTGAACCAACTCAGGAAATTTTATGCCAAACAGGAGGCCTGACATTATATTCAGTTTGGGAAGGAGCTGATACATATACCTGGGAAGTTATCTCTGACGACAATTCGTGGTACATAGAAAATTCCTCTATCGATGACATCACCATTTACGTTGGTAAGGGCACTTCATCAATAATTTATACTGTAATCAATAACGAAGGATGCTTTGCTTCAGACACGATTAGCATATCCTGCCTGAATACAGACGATAGTTCAGATAACTCAGATAATAACAACGAAGATGACACTTGTAACAACGATAGTAATAGTTCGAAAAACGAAGAGGAACATAACAATTGCTTTTACAGCAAAATAACCTCTATAACCCCAACTGACCAAAATGGATGTTACACTTTTACGATGTATATAAACACAAACGGAGAATGTGATCACGAATTATCACACATGACAGTTGGAATAGATAATGCTACAATTAACTCTGTTTACAACTCTGACAATTACCCTACAGAAAGTAACTTTACTGATCCTACAACAGGCTTATATGGTTTTAAAATAGATGAGATCAAAGATTTTGGCAAATCAGGGGAAGATAAAATTAAAGTAGAGTTTGAAGCTTGCTTTAACAGTGGAACATTACCAGATACAATAAATATTGCGTATAAAGCAGCAAACGGCTATACCATTCAAAGTGTCAATATTTTTGAAAGCGATGAGTCTGAATCAACAATTGATATACATAGTTATCCAAACCCTTTTAAAGAGGATATTAATTTTTCTGTGGTGACAAAAACAGATTGTAATGGAGAACTAGCTTTATACAATTCACTGGGACAAAAAATTAAAATCATTTATTGTGGAACTTTCTTATCGAACATAGAGTATTCATTTTCTTACCACGGAGGAAACATATGCGATAAACTCATTTTTTATAAGCTAAGTACAAACAAAGGAGATATTAATGGTAAATTATTAAAGACTAAATAATTATACAATAGCAATAAGTATCAATTTTCATACAGTTAGATTTAGGTAAGAAAAGGGGATTACAATCAAAGTTTCCCCTTTTTTTTATGATTATAGAAAGCTCAACCACAAATTAATTCAACTAAAAAGCTATTTTTGCATTTTAAATAAACTGTACACAATGGCATTAATACTTTCAATAGAAACATCAACAAAAGTTTGTTCCGTTTGTCTTTCTGAAAAAGACGATATCATTGCAAAGAAAGAGTTGTACGAGGCTAATTCTCACGCAACACATTTGACTGTTTTTATTCAGGATTTATTTGATGATTTAAAAGACATTGACATCAAAGATATTGATGCTGTAGCTGTAAGCAGTGGTCCGGGGTCTTATACCGGATTAAGAATTGGCGTTTCTGTGGCAAAAGGCATATGCTATGCTTTAAATAAACCATTAATTGCAATTACCTCTTTAGAAGCATTAGCTACTGCAGCTAGTGATGCTGAAAACCTAAATAAAGAAACTCTTATTTGCCCCATGATTGATGCCCGCCGAATGGAAGTTTATACGGCCTTATTCGATCACAACATTACACTACTTAATGACATTAGTGCTGAAATAATTGACGAAAATAGCTTTAGCAAAGAATTAGCAGAAAAATCAGTGATCTTTTTAGGCGATGGCTCCTCTAAATGTAAAGATATTATACTAAATAAAAACGCTATATTCATCGAAAACAAGGCACCTTTGGCTTCAAATATGGTTAAAACGGCCTATAAAAAATTTCAAAACAAAGAATTTGAAAATGTTGCCTACTTCGAACCTTTTTACCTAAAAGACTTTATTGCAACTACACCAAAGAAAAATATCCTGTAATCTATTTTAATTGGATATTCAAAAATTCTGATATAAATTCTTTATAATATTGGCTTAATAATTGCTATTTTGTAAAAGTAATTAATACCGGAACTATATGATTAAGTACAAGAAAATTGCGTCAATAGCGATTTTTTTCGCAATATCAACAATTTCTATTAGCCAGGGAACAAAAGCCACAAGCACAGATGCATTTCAACCTGGTGAATTTTTAAAGTACAGTATAAGATATAGTTTTATTACGGGAGGATATGTTACTTTTAGCGTTAAAGATTCCATATGGAATAATACCGAATGTAATTATGTAGAACTAAGTGCAAAAGCAACCGGACTTATAGATGCTCTATATAAGATTAGAGATAAATACGTTAGCTTCATAAATAAAAACACGAACCAACCTGTAAAGTCCATCAGAAATATTAAAGAGGGCAGCTACAAGTATTATAACGATGTAACCTATGATTACAACACGGTTGCTAACGACTCAATAACAATCTACAGCAAAAAGTCGGGTTTAGTCAAAGTCCCAACCAACATTCAGGATATATTGTCAGCATTCTATTATGCAAGGAAATTTGACTTTAACGATGATTTGGAAAAAGGAGAAGTATTAGCATATACCACTTATTTTAGCGATGAAATTTTCCCTCTAAGAATAAAATATATCCGTACCGAAACCATAAATACCGATTATGGTAAGATGAATTGTTACCTTTTTCATCCCGTTACAGAAGTTGGCAGAGCATTTAAAACCGAAGAAGATATGAAAATTTGGATTTCGAGAGATGACAACAGAATTCCGGTAAAGGTAAAAGTTAATTTAAGAGTTGGTTCTTTTGTTTGTGATTTAATAGAATTTAAAGGGCTTAACAACGCTTTTGGCAGCATCAGACACTAAGAACAAGCAAAAAACAGGACATTATCCACATTAATTACTCCTTATAAACGAGGTATTTAAAGTATTTGATTATTTTTGCAAAACTTTAATTTACATAAAGATAATTTTTAAATACTTTTATAATTACTATGGCAACAACAGCTGATATTAGAAACGGGATGTGCATATCTTTCAAAAATGATTTATATGCAGTTGTGCAGTTTCAGCATGTGAAACCTGGGAAAGGACCTGCTTTTGTGAGAACTAAATTAAAGAGTATCTCCACCGGAAAAGTAATTGACAATACCTTTTCAGCAGGACATAAAATTGATGAACAACGTGTAGAACGTAGATCTTATCAATATTTATACAAAGACGATATGGGTTACATTTTCATGAACAATGAAACATACGAACAAGTACCGATCGAAGAAAAGTTAATTGAGAACTACGACTTATTAAAAGATGGATTAAACTGTGAAGTTGTATATCATGCAGACACAGAAACTCCATTATTAGTTGATCTTCCAATGCACATTGAGTTTGAAATAACTTATACAGAACCTGGAGTAAGAGGCGATACTTCTTCAACAAATTCATTAAAACCTGCAACTATTGATACAGGAGCAACAATTATGGTTCCATTATTTGTTAACACTGGCGACTGGATTAAAGTTGATACTCGTGACAGATCTTATGTTGAAAGAGTAAAAAAATAATTTTCGATGAACAAATTAAAGCCCTGCCAATACGAACAGGGCTTTTTAATTAACTCACATCTGTTTTCGCATTGAAAAAATTAATAACTTACGTACCCGTAGGATTTAATTATTTAAAATGGTTACCCAACTTCAAAAAAAAAGATTACGACTCTTTAAAGACAGATTAAACATACTGCTGGATATTGCTCAAACCATTAACGAGGATCACAGCATTGAAGATCTGCTTTCGGAATTTGAAATACTCCTAAGAGAAGAACTTGAAGTCGGAAAAATACTAGTTTTCACCCAAATAAATGAAAAATGGAAAAACCTTTTAAATTCAGGAGTTACCAAAACTGAAGTTGAAAACATTGAAGTAGAGAGAGATTTAATTCAATATAAAAATATTGAAAACATTACGATTTCTCACCCTCCCCAACTCAAAGGATTTGATGCCGTAATTCCACTTTTTCACCGATTTAAAGCCATTGGCTTTGTTCTAATCGGAGATGTAGATGAAGAACATCCAGGTATAAGTCCTACCATAAAACATCTAAAATTAATACAAATCATATCCAACCTGATTATTGTATTTATTGAAAACAAGAGAATGCAGGGAGAACTTCTGGAGCAAGAAGCTTTTCGTAAAGAAATGGAGTTAGCCTCAAGAATACAATCCCAATTAGTTCCTGCTGACAATCACCTACCTATAAGCACAAAATACTCAATACACACCTTTTATCACCCCCAGTTTGAAGTTGGAGGAGATTATTACGATTTTATTAAACTTTCAAAAAATGTATTGGGTTTTTGTATTGCGGACGTATCTGGTAAAGGAATCTCTGCGGCTATGATTATGTCAAATTTTCAAGCCGTATTCAGAGCTCTTTACACGCCAAGAATCAACCTTAAAAAGTTAGTGCATATGCTAAATCACAAGGTTAACAAAAGTGCTAACAGTGAAAAATTCATCACAATGTTCTTAGGAAAGTACAATACCATTACCAAAAAGCTGACCTATGTAAACGCAGGGCATTTACCGCCAATGCTTTTTGATCCTAAAAAAAGACATATGTATAATTTGGATAAAGGGTGTATTGGATTAGGAATGCTGGATGAAATTCCATCAATAGAAATTGGCAAAATAAAAGTGCCGCTTAAGTCTAAATTTTTAGCATTTACCGATGGACTGGTTGAACTGGAAACAGGAGGTGCTGTTGAATCAGGTATGCAAGCTGTTGAAGATATCATTTCTAACAGGCATGATGTTGAAAAAAATATGCAGGAGCTTAAAAACTTAATCAATGAACAATTGGAGATAGGCTCTGTATTTGACGACATCTCAATTACCGCTATTCAATTTAAATAAAAAAGGGAGCTAAATATTAACTCCCCTTCTTTATCATTATTATGAACTTAGTTCTTCGCTTTCCAATATTTATATCCTGCAAACAGAAGCAGCAATAAAATTAAGATTGAACTCAACAATGCAACAACCTGGCCTATCTTAAATGATTTTGGTTCAAATTTAAACACCAATTCATGACTCCCCGAAGGAAGCTGAACTGCTCTTAAAATATAATTAACCCTGTAAATATCAATCAACTTCCCATCTACATATGCATTCCATCCTTTAGGATAATAAATCTGTGAAAAAACAGCCAATTGATCTTGCGAAGTTTCATATTTATACATCAATTGATTAGGTTCATACTTAGTTAACTTTATATCTCCCTGAATTGAATCGACCTTATAATGATTAAGATTTGCAAATTCTGAAACATTAACAATAGCTTTTTCTTTTAAATCAACATAGCGAAGAGCATCAATAACTGCATCCGGCGAATCTACAGGATAGGTTTCTTTTACAAACCATACATCACCAAGATTATTTTCATTGATTATGGGTTCTGCATTAGGGTTATAAACAATATATCTTGCATTCAACATATTTAAAACAGGCATATTGGCAAGCTCGTCCTGAACGGCTAATATATCACCTTGTTTTTGTAACGTGGAAGTTAGTGTTTGCCAATCTTTAGCCAAATAGTAATCAATAACATCCTGATATCTTCTTAACTTAGCCCCATGAAACCCACCAATCGATTGATGATAGTACGATGTATTAACTTCAGTAAATGGATTTCGGTAAATTGCAAACACTCTCTCACATCCTTTTTGAACAGCATTAATAGCAATGTCAGATGGACTTAATTCAAAAGTCTGCTTTACTTTTGTCTTGCTTTGAAAATGATCATTATTTAAATATCTTTTATCAACACTCCAAAGATCTATGATAATCAATAAACCCAATCCCCAAATAACATACTTACGAGGTAATTTATTTGTTGCAAATAGCCATAAAGATCCGGAAGCAATCAGAATAAAAGCAAAGCTTCTGAAAGCATCTGCTTTTAACAAGCTCATCCTGGCTAATTTCAAATTATACAACAATCCATCAAAATACTGAGATACCTGAGTTGCCTGGGCTGCATTTTGCTGAATATACTGTTGTTTTTGTTGTAAAATGGCACTTAACTCCATATCACTTATGAAATTAAAGAAAGCGGCAGGAAACAAATAGAACAATAAACTTACTCCCCCAGACAAAGCGAATGCTAACAAAAACTTCCAACTCTTTTCTTTAATAAGATTCGGATTATTGTATACCTCCCTTAAACCTAAAAATCCTAATGTTGGAATTGTAAATGATGCTATTACCATTGCCATCTCAACTGTTCGGAATTTATTATAAAGAGGAAAATGATAAAACATAAAATCTGTAAATGCAGAAAAATGTTTACCCCAGGATAAAAAGAATGAGAATATTGTTCCGGCAATTAACCACCATTTATCCGGACCTTTATAAAACAGAATGCCCAGTAAAAACAAAAAACAAATGATTGCCCCAGCATAAACAGGTCCCGAAGTAAAAGTTCTCCCTCCCCAATATTGACTTTGTGACGCCACCGTCTCTTTAAACTGACTATCAACATCTTTCAAGGCTTCTTTATTAGCTCCTATAGCTTCAGATGCACCACCAACAGCATTAGGCACCAACAAAGTCCATGTGCCTATAGGTTCCAAACTCCAATCTAAAGCATAATCTTTATCTAATCCACTATGTTCCTTTTCTCCATCATTTACCTGCAAATCAGACTTCCCACGAATACTATACTTTCCATACTCGTATGTTGTCCATAAATTAGAAATATTTGGAAGAATGGCTAAAAATGCAGCTAAAACAAGCACACCGGTAGATTTAGCAACACTGGCTATAGTTTTATCAATAACAGCATATACAAGTCTTGACACTACAATAATACCAATTAATAATGCTAAATAATATGTAATTTGTACATGATTATATGCAATCTGAAGTCCCAAAGCAATTGCAGTAAACAAACCTCCAACCCATTTATTCCTGTTGTAGGTATATAAAACACCCGCAATAACAGGAGCCATCAGGGCAATAGTATACGCTTTTGTAATATGCCCGGCAATTATAATAATCAGATTATACGATCCAAAGGCAAAGGCTACAGCACCAATTAAACTCATCCACTTATCGACCTTACAACTCAATAAAAAGATGTAAAAACCCAACATATACAAAAAAAGTATAGCTACTGTTTTATAAGGCAAACCTAATCGGGACAGTCTATTTATATAGGAATAAACATTTTTCGAAGAATCCCCCTTTATCTGGTAAGCCGGCATACCTCCAAACATACTGTTGGTCCATTGCGATTTCTCACCGGTTTTGGCCTCAAATGACTTTAACTCCTGAGCCATACCAATGGCATGACTTTGATCTAACTGAGGCAGTTCTTTATTTTCTAAAACAGGACTAAAATAGGCAAAGCTTAAAACTATAAATAAGACTATTGAACCTAGATAAGGAAAAAATGATTTTAATTTATCCATCATGATTATACATTTTTAAAGTGCTAAAAATAGATAAAAACATAGTACCCTGCAATTAGATACTTAAACCAGGATATATTAACGTTGATTAACACTAGTTAATGTTAATTATAGGGTAAATAAATATTGTGGCATATAGTTTGTAAATCATCTAATACGAAAGGCAAAAGAGTTTTTCATACATTAGGTTAGGGTTTAAGTTTTTTAACCGGAGTCTTTAGTACTCCGGTTAATTATCTTCACATTAAAACTGGAGTTTTTTTTTCATAATATAAGGTTTAGGTTTAAATAAAGAGAGGGATCAAAATGATCCCTCTCTTTATTAATAAATAATGTTATCCTGAAATATTACAACATTAAAAAAGGTTGCCCCATAAAGAACAATCCCTTTCAAAGAAATTTAGTTTAAACCTCTTACCTTCTTTTCCCATTTCCATGCAGAAGCCAAAGTCTCTTCAAGCGTTTTTTCTGATTTCCATCCTAACTCAGAATTACCATAAGAAGTATCAGCCCAAATTTTCTCAATATCACCACTTCTTCTGCCAACAATTTTATATTTTAAATCAACACCAGTCACTTCAATAAATGCCTTAACCAACTGCATTACCGAGTAACCCTCACCTGTGCCAACATTGAAAAACTCGTAGTTATTTTTCTTTTTATTCTCAATAAGTCTGTTAATTGCAACAACATGAGCTTTAGAAAGGTCTACAACGTTAATATAATCTCTTATTGCTGTACCATCAGGAGTATCATAATCATCACCAAAAATACTAAGCTCACCTCTTAATCCGGCAGCCGTTTGAGTAATAAAAGGGACTAAATTATTAGGTATACCAACCGGTAATTCACCTATTAATCCAGACTCATGAGCCCCGATTGGATTAAAATAACGAAGAGCAATACAATTTGTATCATCATTTACTTTACAAAAATCACGCATAATATCCTCACAAATAGCTTTTGTATTACCATAAGGAGATTCGGCTTCTTTTCTTGGAGTTTCTTCAGTTACTGGTAATTTATCTGGCTGACCATATACTGTACATGATGATGAAAACACCATATGTTGCACTCCATATTTTTTCATTCCGGACAAAAGATTTAGTAAAGAGTTTATATTATTTCTATAATACTCCAAAGGCTTTTGAACAGATTCTCCCACAGCTTTAAAAGCTGCAAAATGAATAATCGCTTCTATACCTGTATATTTTTTAAAAAACTGATCCGTTAATTCACTATCCGACAAATCAAATTTTTCAAAAGCAGGTCGAATTCCTGTAATCTTTTCAATATTATCTAATACTTCTATTTGAGAATTAGATAAATTATCAACAATAACTACATCAAAACCTGATTTTTGTAATTCTACTACAGTATGTGAACCAATGTAACCTGTTCCACCGGTAACTAGGATTTGTTTACTCATATCTTTTTTATTAAAACATCATTATATTGAATACGTAAAAGTAATAAAATACTTGTCACTTTAAACACATACAAATAAATATATTTTCATAACACTCTGTTTATAAATATTATATACAGGTAGGTACTGGTCGGTTTAATCTAATTTTCAACACCTTATCAACAGATGTTAAAAACACCTGTGTACTTTCATGTATAATTTTATTATTTTTGTATTATGCTTAATTTAGAAAAACACATATCAGATCTTTTATATCAATACGACTGTGTCATTGTACCTAATTTAGGAGGCTTTGTTGCGAACAACATTTCAGCACAGTTAAATGAAAACACAGGGATATTTACTCCTCCAGGAAGAGAAATAGGTTTTAACAAAAGTCTTGCTCATAATGATGGCCTCTTAATTAATTATATTTCAAAATGTGAGAAGCTATCTTATGAAGAAGTACAAGATCGTTTATTGAAGCATATTAACATATTAAAGTATCAAATGACGAAAGGAGAAACACTTCAATTTTCAAACATTGGTACTCTAAGAGCAGACAGCCAGGGTAATCCTTATTTCACACCGGATAAGAACAATGCTTTTGCTACAGATAGCTTTGGGTTAAGTACATTCCATTTTAACACTCTGGAGCAAGACAGAGAACAAAATGACAGATCAAGACAATTAGTAAGAAGAACCTTGCAATTAAAAAGTGTTCGTCAAATTGCTGCGAGTATTACATTAATATTAGGATTAACTTTTATTTCTCCCCCAATTGAAAATACACCGGATTTTAGTTCTTTTTCTGATATGATTCCTCAAATGGAAACACCCATACAACCTGCTTCCATTATTGAAACTAACGATGTTATTGAAGAAGCAATTCAAAGCAATAATACGAATGAAGAAACTAACGCTTTAGTAAATGGAACTTTAGTAATTAATGAAAACAAATACTTTATCATTGGAGGAAGTTTTAAATACGCAAAACCTGCTCACGATTTCATTAAAAAACTAAACAAAAGAGGCATTCAATCTGCAGAAATTCTTTTCAGTGAAAAAGGAAGATACAGAGTGTCATTGGAGGCTTTTACAAGTAAGGAAGATGCTACTTTAGCATTAAATAAATACCGAAGAGTAAATGGATACAGCTCTGCCTGGTTATTTACAAAGAACTAAGTTCAAATCAGATAAAACAAAAAAAGGCTGCTAAATATAGCAGCCTTTTTTTGTTTTATGTTGTTGTTTTTTTTATCTAACCTCAGAACCCGGTTTAATTTCTTTTGATGGTTGAATAAACACTAATTCTCCGTTAGCATCCTCTCCCATTAAAATCATACCTTGAGATTCTATTCCTTTAATTTTTCGTGGAGCAAGGTTTACCAATATACTCACCTGCTTTCCAATAATATCTTCCGGCTGATAATATTCGGCAATGCCTGAAACTACAGTTCTTTTATCAATACCAGTGTCAATCAATAGCTTTAAAAGCTTTTTCGTTTTAGCCACTTTTTCAGCCTCTAAAATAGTTCCTATACGGATATCCATTTTAGTAAAATCATCAAATGATATATTATCTTTTGCCGGAGCTACTTTTTTACTTGCTGCTTCGTTAGCCGTTTTAGTAGCCTCCAATTTATCCAATTGCTGCTGAATGGTTTCATCTTCGATTTTAGCAAACAACAACTCAGGTTTACTAACTACATGACCTGGCTGCAATAAATCCGTTCTTCCTAAATCTGACCAGTTTAAACCTGAAATATTTAACATATCCTGCAATTTTTACAGCACTAAAAGGAATAAATGGCTCCATTAAAACGGCCAAATTCGCAGTAATCTGCAATGCAATATTCATAATAGTTTTTACTCTTTCCTCATCGGTTTTAATCAACTTCCAAGGTTCTGTATCTGCCAGATATTTATTTCCAAGACGGGCCAAGTTCATCATTTCTTTAATAGCTTCGCGGAAACGGAAACTATCCAGACTAGTCTGTACACGATTTACAATTACAGCAATTTCATCCAAAGTTTGCTTATCAAAATCATCTACTACACTACCCATTTCTGGGGTTTTGCCATCATAATACTTATGAGTTAAAACTATTGCCCGATTCACAAAGTTTCCTAAAATAGCTACTAACTCATTATTATTTCGAGCCTGAAAGTCCTTCCAGGTAAAGTCATTATCTTTTGTTTCAGGAGCATTTGCTGCCAAAACGTAACGAAGCACATCCTGCTGATCTTTAAACTCCTCAAGGTATTCATGCAACCATACTGCCCAGTTTCTTGATGTAGAAATCTTATCACCTTCCAGATTTAAAAACTCATTAGCAGGAACATTCTCAGGGAGATTATATGAACCTTCAGCTTTTAACATAGAAGGAAAAACAATACAGTGAAAAACAATATTATCCTTACCAATAAAATGCAACAATCTGGTTTCTTTGTCCTTCCAATATGTTTCCCACTCAGGAGTCAGCTCTTTTGTTGCCGAGATATATCCTATAGGCGCATCAAACCACACGTACAGTACTTTTCCATCTGCACCTTCAACCGGCACAGGCACACCCCAATCCAAATCACGACTAACGGCACGTGGTTGCAGACCTTGATCAATCCATGATTTACACTGACCATAAACATTCGCTTTCCACTCTTTATGATCTTCTAAAATCCATTTCTTTAAAAATGGTTCATGCTTATCTAAAGGTAAATACCAGTGCTTTGTTTTTTTAATCACCGGTACACTTCCTGAAATTACAGAAACGGGATTTTTAAGATCTGTAGCATTTAATGACGTACCACAACTCTCACATTGATCACCATAAGCGCCATCGTTACCACAATGCGGACAAGTTCCGGTAATGTATCTATCTGCTAAAAACTGTTTAGCTTCGTCATCGTAATATTGATCAGACTCTTTTTCGATAAATTCCCCTTTTTCATATAAGGTTTTAAAGAAATCTGAGGCTGTTTTATAATGAGTTTCAGTTGTTGTTCTTGAATAAATATCAAATGTAATTCCAAATTCCTCAAAGGATTTTTTAATAATTCCATGATATCTATCTACTATATCCTGAGGTGTAACACCTTCATTTTTTGCCTTTAATGTAATAGGAACACCATGTTCATCAGACCCCCCAATTAACAACACATCCTCACCTTTCATTCTCAGATATCTAACATAAATATCTGCCGGAACATAAACACCTGCAAGGTGACCTATATGAACTGGTCCATTGGCATAAGGGAGAGCGGTAGTAACTAGTGTTCTTTTAAAATTATCCATTTGTACTATATAATTAACACATGATAAAAACAAAATCCGACCAAAAAAAGCCCGGATTACAAAATATAATTCTGGTATTTGCGCAAAGATAAGGAAAATGCTTTTATAAAATTACTTTTTAATCAAAACCATTTTTTAGTTGAATATATTCTCTATTTTTGATTTTTTTTAACACAATAAACCCAAATTGATGAAAAATTTATTTCTGACCATTGCTTTTTTATCATGGTTGATTTCTTTTAATATTTCTGCTCAATCCATTAATAATAGAAGTCAAAGATATTATGTTGATACAATACCCCAGGCTCCCACTTTCGTAGAGGCTTCTTTAAAATCATCACAAATAACACAGGAAAATTACTCTTTGCTTTCACCTGATGAGAATATTCAGATTTTAGTAAATCTTTCAACAGATTACATCACTTACAATCTAAGCAAGAATAGCAATGAAATTATCTCACAATCAATACTCAACTATATAATTACCGAAGGAAATTTAACTGACGGAATAAAAATCAGTAGCATAAATGTAGATTCAAAAGATCAAACAATTGATTTACTATTTGGAGAGAACACAACTGTTCGTAATAATTACAATGAATTAATACTACATTGCTCAAACCAATACAACATTGCATTCGACGTAATATTCAGAGCTTATAATGAAGGGATCGCATTCAGAGTGTATTTCACAGAGGACAATACTTCAAATATTAATGTAGACAATGATCAAATACAATTTAAACTATCAAATACATACACAACTTATGTAGAATCAAGCAATGAACAAGGCTATACTGCCCGGTCCACAACCTCAAGCTTTTCTTCTTTGATCCCTTTAACCTTAATTGGTAACAACAACAGCTTATGCATCAATGAGGCAGGTAACGATAATTATGCCAGAGCTAAGATTACAGGATCAGGAAATAATAATTTGCAAACAACTTTGCTTGCAACAAACAATTCAATGGTAGCACCATTTTACCTGCCCTGGAGACTTATTGTTATTGGTGATAACATAAATGATTTATACAGAAATAAAGATTTTATATATGGTTTAACTTACAGTAATAATTTTGATCCAGATCAATGGGATTGGGTTCAACCTGGCAAAGTGTTCAGATGTCTGGATATTTCAACTCAGGGAGGTAAAGATGCTGTTGACTTTTGTGCAAAATATCATTTTAAATATATGATGTTTGATGCCGGATGGTATGGTTTAGGCTATGGTCAAAGTAAAGAACGCGATCCCGACTCCGACCCTATGGATGTTGTTGACGGCCTGAACATGACAGAAGTTACCTCATATGCTGCCGACAATGGCATCGGAGTTATTTTATATATTAACAAAGTAGGTTGGGATTTATACAACAACCAAAAAATGTTAGACCTATACAAATCCTGGCACATCAAAGGAATTAAACTGGGATTCATGGATGCCTATTCTTCTTCAGGCAATAAACAAATATATAAAATTATCCAAATGGCTGCTGAGAGACAAATGGTAGTAAATGTGCATGATAACATGAGACCTACAGGAATGATCTTTAAATACCCAAATCTTTTAACAACAGAAGGAATAAGAGGTAATGAATACATAAATAACACAGGCGACCATACTACCCTACTTCCATTTACCAGATTTCTGACCGGTGCTGGTGACTATACCATTCGCTACATAGGAAATGATCCAAATTACACCATTCCACCTTACCTTAATACTACCCGGGGGCATCAGCTGGCTTTAAGCGTAATGTTTTATAGTCCGCTTCAGCATATCTTTTGGGGTGGCGCACCAGGAATTTACACTACCCCCTGTAGAAACAGAACTATTTGGCTACCTGCCTACAGTTTGGGATCAAAGTAAAGTTCTGACTTCAAAAATGGGAGAATATGCAGCTATTGCCAGGGAAAAGGATGAAAAATGGTATATATCGACAATATCTAATCATAACGCCAGAACCGTTAGTATTCCATTAGATTTTTTAGATAACAGCATTGATTATGCTGTTACCATATATACAGATAAAAAAACAAATACTATTAATAAGCAGGTATCAACAATTAGTACACTAGAACAATCAGGCACAATTGAAAACAATAGTATTGATATTGATTTGTGGGCAAATGGTGGAGCTGTCTTAGTCTTTGATCCAGATAACACTTTAGATATTATTGATAATTTGAACAGTCCCAAGCTATCAATTTACCCTAATCCATCAACAGGAATAGTAACCTGTGAGCTCAACAAAGTTTACAATAAGGTTGAAATTAACGTATATTCAGTAACCGGCGAATTAATGAAAACTAAATATTATAGTGGTATGGATAAAATCACCATTGACCTAAGCAACTTACCGGAAGGATTATATATTATTTCTACAGAAACAGGGAATAAGAAATTTATTAATAAATTGTTGTTAAAACAATAACCTGACACATGATATACCCATCTAAATTAAATAAGGGCGATATTATTGGCATCGTTGCCCCCGCCGGACGAATAGACAAAAACATTATAAAACAAGCCATTACCCGAATTGAAAGTTTTGGCTACAAGGTTAAGTTGGCTCCCCATATCCATGATCATCATTTTAACTTTTCTTCTACAGATTTTAATCGTAGAGATGACTTACAAGCCATGTTAAATGACAATGAGGTAAAAGCCATACTCTGCACACGTGGTGGTTATGGAGTTATCAGAATCATAGATCAGATAGATTTTACACAGTTTAAAGCCAGGCCAAAATGGGTCATTGGATTTAGCGATATAACAGTACTGCATGCCGCAATTCAAAAACAAGGAATTGCCAGTATCCATGGCCCCATGTGCAGGAGCTTTTTAAATTATACCAATACAGGAATTGATATTGACGTACTCATTTCATTTTTAGAAGGCGAATCACCAGAATACATCATTAACCCCTTCCCCTTTAACAGGTTAGGAAAAACATCAGGAGAACTTGTTGGAGGAAATTTATCTCTTATACACGCATTACGTGGAACTAAATTTGATATTGATACAACAGGGAAGATATTATTTATTGAAGATTTATCAGAGTATTTATATCATTTAGATAGAGTTATGTATAATTTAAAACTGGGAGGAGTTCTTGAAAAATTAAACGGCTTAATTGTAGGTCAGTTTACCGATATGAAAGACAATGAAACACCTTTTGGAGAGTCTATAGAAGAAATAATCTATAAAAGTATTGAAGATTATGACTTTCCGGTAGCCTTTAATTTCCCATCAGGGCATATTGAAACAAACTTCCCTCTGATTTTAGGTGATAAAGTTGAACTAAACGTGCAAACAGATCAGACTAGTTTAATCTCAATTTAAATAGTATATTTAAAATAAAAATGGCTGAACACAACACGCTGGGTAAGGCAGGAGAAAAATATGCTGCCGATTATTTACTTTCGAATGGATACATAATCCTGGAACAAAACTGGATTTACCATCATAAAGAAATAGATTTAATAGCCACAAAAGATGATACACTTATCATTGCAGAAATTAAAACCCGGAGCACTGAAAACTGGGAACATCCTAAAGAAGCCATTACCAATAAAAAAATCAGACTCCTTGTTGATGCTGCCGAAGCCTACATTTTAATGAATGATATAGATTTAGAAGTACGTTTTGATGTAATATCTGTCATAAAAAAAGGGAATCACTGGAAAGTTGAACATATAGAAGAAGCGTTTTATCCTCCTATGAATTGAATATAATAGTACTTTTGACCATAGTTACATCAAGCTAACGACAAATGAATATTGAAGAGATCAGAGAATATTGTTTGAGCAAAAAAGGCACTAAAGAAGAATTTCCGTTTGATGAAGTTACTCTTGTTTTTAAGGTAGCGAATAAGATGTATGCTTTAACGAACTTAGATGGAGACTTAAAATTAAACCTTAAATGCGATCCGGAAAAAGCGATTTGTTTACGAGAAGAGTTTGAAGCTATCAAACCAGGATGGCATATGAACAAAACAACATTGGAATACCATTGAAATAGATGGAAGCCTAAAAACTGATCTGATTAAGGAACTGATAGATCATTCTTACGATCTGGTAGTTTCAAAACTAACTAAGAAACAAAAAGAAAACCTATTATCATGAAGAAGTTAATGCGATTTTTCTTCCAGGGATTATTATATGTGGTACCCCTGGCTGTTACTATTTATGTGATTGCTGTGGCTATTATATGGACAGATGGCTTAATAATGGACAGAGAGTTTTTTCATAAAGGATTTCTTGCTCAATATAACTTCCCGGGATTAGGACTGGTGCTTATTTTGGTTTTAATTACACTGGTAGGCTTTATTGGACAAAAATTGATTTCCTCTCCCATTTCAGAGGCTTATGACAAGCTCATGAAAAAAGCACCTCTTGTTAAAATGATTTACAGTTCGGTAAAAGACCTGATGTCAGCTTTTGTGGGAGGAGAAAAGAAATTCAACACTCCTGTGATGGTTAAAATGGATGAATATGGAACATTAAACCGTTTAGGCTTTATTACCTCTGCTTCGCTTGAAGATATAGGATTAAAAGATATGGTTGGTGTATATTTTCCCAGTTCTTATGGTATGCTTGGTGAGTTGTATCTAATTCCAGAAAAAAACATTACTCAAATTGAGGCCAACTCTGCTGATGTAATGAAATTTATTGTTTCGGGAGGAGTGTCAAAAATCAAGAGTTAGTTTTCAAATAAAAGGAAGCTGTTTCATGGATTGTATCATCTATAGATCTGTATTTAAAGCCTGTTGTTTCCGTGATCAGTTTTCCTGAATAATGGGTTGTTTTTAATGATGTACGAGCAGAATCTTTAGTGATTAATGGCTCTAAGCCAAACATTAAATATTTTAGCTTTTCAAATCGCCAGGCCAATCCGGTTAATTTTTTACCCGCCTCAATAAAAGGTTCTTTTACCATTAAAGCTTTAGCGAACTTAGAAAAAAGAGATTGATAAGATACATTTGCACCATTAATAACAAAACGTTTATTTACAATATTTTTAGCAGATAACAGAATAAGTGCCTCCACTACATCACGAACATCAACAAAACCCGTACCGCCTGTTGTATAAAACTTCAATCCTTGATGAATGGTTTTTACAATTTTAGAACTACCTGCATTCCAATCTCCAGGGCCAATAATAACAGATGGATTTACTATTACCGCATCAAGACCCTCTTTTGTAGCCCTCCACACCTGCATTTCAGCCCTGTACTTACTAATACTGTATGCCGAATGATTTCTCCCTCCTTGCCAATACGACATCTCATCATTAACTTCGCCATTTTTTTGAATTACCTAAGGTAGCGACTGAACTTATATAACAAAATCGTCTGATATTTTTATCAATACAAATATTTACAAGGTTAGCCGTCCCGTCTTCATTTACACTGAGCATTTCGTCTTTTAAAGAAGGATTAAAAGAAACCAGGGCTCCCGTATGAAAAACTTCACTTACACCCTCTAAAGCACTCTCCAATGATTCATAATCCAATAAATCACCATCCACCCATTGTATCTTTTCAAAAAGTGCAGTGCTATTATTCCCATAAAATTCAAATACAAACCTTGTTTTTTGAATATCTGATGATTCACGCTTCAAGGCACGAACACACTTGCCTTCTTTTATTAAATGGTAAATAAGATGTGCCCCAACTAATCCTGTTCCTCCGGTTACTAAAATCATAAATTATATTACCAATTAAAAATAATCGTCTGTTTTAGATTTTGGTGAACACTTAATGGTACCGGACTTATACCTGCTACACTTTCAATCATATCTTTTTCTTCCTGAGAATACCCCTTATCAGGAAAAGTAAATTCCATAACAACTTCAGCAACCCTTCGCGGATCGCTGGCCATTATTTTTGTGATATTAAGTTCTGTTCCTGTAATATCAATATTATTATCCATGGCTTTAATACCCATTATGGTCATTATACAATTGCCTAAAGATGTAGCCAACAAGTCCGTTGGAGAAAAAGCTTCTCCTTTTCCTCTGTTATCTGTAGGAGCATCAGTAATTATTTTAGAGCCTGATTGCAAGTGTATATTTTGAGTTCTTAAATCTCCTAAATAGGTAGTTTTAATAGTAGTTCCCATGACTTAATGTTTTTAACATTACTGATTCAAAGAAACAAAAAAATGCTTTGTCATGAAACGACTCGGATAAAGTTTTTTGCTCATTGGAAATTATTATAATTTTGTTTACAAATTAAACAGTAAAAAAATCATTAAAAAGTTAAGATATGTTTTCAGGTATAGTAGAAGAAGCTGCAGTGATCACTGCACTCGAAAAAGACAAAAGTAATCTTCATATTACAATGGAATGTTCTTTTGTGGATGAATTAAAAATTGACCAAAGTATTGCTCATAATGGGGTTTGTTTAACTGTAGTAAAAAAAACGGGTAAAACATATACTGTTACTGCTATTCAGGAAACTTTAGACAAAACTAACCTGGGTGTTTTAAATATTGGCGATAAGGTTAATTTAGAAAGAAGTATGGTGATGAACGGTCGCCTGGATGGCCATATTGTTCAGGGACATGTTGACCAAACAGCTAAATGTATTGAAGTTAAAGAAGCTGATGGTAGTTGGTATTATACATTTCAATATGAAATAGATAAAGAAAAAGCTTCACAGGGATATATGACTGTAGAAAAAGGTTCGGTTACTGTTAACGGAGTTAGCCTCACTGTTGTTAACAGTAAAGACGATCGTTTTTCCGTAGCAATCATTCCTTATACACACGATTTTACCAATTTTCATCAAATTAAAGAAGGTAGTACCGTAAATCTGGAATTTGATATACTGGGTAAATACATAAGTAGAATCATGGCATTAAAATCATAACGAAAAAAGGGTGTCGTTTTTGACACCCTTTTTTTTATACTATACTATATTGAGACTATTGTTTTACAATTTTTCTGCTTGCCACTTTATTATCAACCGTTTTAATCATTAAAACATACACTCCTGGTCGGCACGAACTCAAGTCAACATTTTGCGATTTAGATGTTTTTAATTTACTTCCTGAAATACTATATAAAGTCAACTCTTTAACATCCACCCCCAAAACTTCAACCTTGCTGTTATTTTGAATCACCTTGCAATCCAATTCATATGATGAAATTCCTGCACTATTATCAGTAATCACATTTTGAGAGGCACTATAACTACTATCATCATAATCAGACGAACCACTTAGTGCCTGAACCTGATATGTATAAGCAGTATTAGCCGATAAACCGGTAGCTGTAAACAACGGTGAACTCACTACAGATGTTTCGCACTCGTAGCTAACTTCACTGGTTAATAAAAAGTAACTCAACTGAACATTACCATTAAAAGTAAAAGCAATTTCATCTCCTTCATTTAAATTTAACCCACTAATAGAAATTTCAGTAGTACAACCTTGTGCAGTAATCTGCCCACTAATACCATCAGTTTGAGCTGCTCCTCCGTTAATCGAATAAGATTCTAAAGTTCTATTACTATCCATACCTGAAGATCTGCCTCCAAAAGTAATATTAGTAACACCTGTTGTTTCAACCAATTCAAGAACAAAATCATTTGCAGAGCCTGTTCTGTACACCGTTTCTGTTACATCAGCAGGGGCACAAGCAGAAGTGCCGGTACTGGCAGTAGTATACAGTCTATCTCCGGAGCTTAAGGTATAATAACCACTTGTTGACGCATCATTATTTAATAATGCTGTTACATCAGTTGGGTTTTCCTGAACCACCGGAGAACAAAAAATAACAGAATAACCACTTGCATTTTCTACAGCATCCCATTCAATAGTAACAGATGTATTGCTTACTGTAGTTTCAAAGCCAGAAGGTGTGTCTAACACAGG
Source organism: uncultured Saccharicrinis sp. (assembly GCA_963677345.2). GTDB lineage: Bacteria > Bacteroidota > Bacteroidia > Bacteroidales > Marinilabiliaceae > Saccharicrinis. Next base: position 177,585 of record CAXXLC010000012.1, on the reverse strand, counting down.
AGAACATGAAGAATAAACTTCTCCTGTTGTGGCATTCACCTGCAAAGTGGCACCTGCGCCACAAGTTTCATTACCTACAAAAGTTTTTGTATCCTCATAGGAATATACTGTATAATCATAAGTTGGAGCGGAAACAGTTCCCTTATCTGCCGGTACACCATCTACAGATCCGTATGAATCAACAAATTTGCATGAGTTAGTACCTCCATAATTTTCATAAAAAATTCTATCCGCCGCTAAACCATTAAAATAACATCCTTCAACATAAGCACTTGCATTTTGTGGCCCTATATAATAATGAGCATCCTCCGAATTCCAATAACAACTGATAAAATGAAGCTCTGCATTTCTACAGCGTAACATTCTTTCTACACAACCATTATCCCACCAACAATAAGCCCAGGTAAAACTAAAAGTTCCGTCTGTTGGAGCATCCGACGAATCTGATCCCAGCAAGTTAGTATATCTATGATCATCCGTACCTCCTGAACCTCCGGCTTTTGGCTCTAACAGGTAGCGAAACCTACACCAGGTAACGGTAATATTATCTGCTTCATTCTTATTGTCAAAGTTACCATCAACACCATCTTGAAAATCGCAATGGTCAACCCATATATCCTGTCCGTTTTGAATACATAAATTATCCCAGCCATCACAATCATAGGCACCTGCACTTTTAAAGGTCAGATTTCGAAAGATAACATTATTTGCAGCACCTTTAACGTATAAGATACCCGAATTATCTTTATCCTGATTTGAATTTGTTAAAACAGAGCCTGGCAATCCTATAATGGTTTTATCTACCGGCTCTATACTCAAGTGGGTAGAAAAATTTAAGGTGCCCTCTATTAGAATAATATATTTACCATCCTTGGCACAATAAGTTTCTAATTCATCTACTGTAGTTACAGTTACCACTGTACCACCAGAACCCCCTGTTGCATTAGCTCCATTTCCAAAAGGAGCAAGCAAAGCATATTCCTGTGCGCCTGCACCAAATACTGCTGTAAAAAACAGCAAAAAAATAAATAAAATTTGTTTTTTCATATGTTTAAATTTTTCTTTTAATTGCCATATGAAACTGCCAAATTTGATCATTTCATGTTTAAGAATGTTCTATCATGGCTCGTTTCACATAAAAATATATCATTAGATTCAAGATAAAAATTGCATCACAAAGCACTAACTAAAAGCACCTTACACACACAATTGCAGAGCTCCTAAATTTCTAACAATCAAACATAATGAACTATTGATACAATAGTTCTTCTTATAATCTCCATATAAAACGCGCCGTAATAGTATTCTATAGAGGAATACCTCGGACAAAAGTAAAAGAAAATATGCAAAACCCTATTTTATTATACAATAAAAAAATATTAGCATTATTTTACCGCATCAACCCCTTCTGTAGTCATGACAACTTTTTTTAAGGTTCCATCCGGATTATAGTTTAAATAGTCAATACAAACAGAACGCCTGAAGCTCATTCCCTCAGTTTGAATTGATCCATTGTGATATATAAAATAATCTTTTCCTTTATATTCTATGATAGCCTGGTGATTGGTATTGCAATTACCGGCAAGTTCATTTAAAATACCTTTAAATTGCCATGGACCATTGATTGACTTACTCATAGCATAAGCGGTTTTTTCAGGAAATTGGTATGCATAGCTTAAATAATACCAATCCCCCTTTTTATGTACCCATGGAGCTTCGGTATAATCAGGAAGATCAATCTTCATGATTGGCCCGTCCAACTCTATCATATTATCTTTAAGCTTTGCGTAATGGCATTGAGTATTCCCCCAAAAAACATACGATTGACCATCATCATCCGTAAATAAGGCCGGGTCAATATCATCCCAATCCATATCTCGTTTACCTCCTTGTCCATCCGGAATTTGAAATGGAGCTGGAGTCATATCATTGGTTATTAAGGCCTCACCAATGGCATCTTTCCATGGTCCCAGGGGATGATCTGCCACAGCCACACCTATAGCCTTACCGGGTTTTGTGGCGTGAGTTACTGTTACAAACCAATAAAACATACCATTCTTTTCAATAACATGTGCAGCCCAGGCATCTCCTCTGGCCCACTTAAAAGCAGTCACAGGGAACGACCCTCTCTCCTCCCAATTAACCATATCTGTCGATGAATAAATTAACCAATCATTCATTTCATAAAAATTTCTATTGGGCGGACACACATCCTGACCTGCATACAAGTAAACTGTATCGTTATATACAAAAGCAGCCGGATCGGCCGTGTATTTATCTTTAATAACAGGATTACCTTCTTTAAAAAGATCTGAAGGAGTTTGCTGATTCGTTGCTTCTATAGCAACTCCGGCTTTTCGCTTATCCGAACACGAAAAAAGTATCGCAGCCATCATTAACAAACCCGACACGTTTAAAAATCTTGACTTCATTTTATCCATAGATGTATAACTTAAATAATTTACATTACATTTTTGATTATAAGTAATACAAAAATCAGAAAATAAAGCCTACTAAAGGAGGATAGATATTTATTTGGTGTGGAAAATTAGATATAAGCTTTTTTTTTTAAAGCCATAACTTAGTAACCTACCTTATACATAATTTACGCAACTTCCTTTAGCTGAGAAAGTTGATTTTCTAGGAATTTAATACGTTTTTCTTTAAAAGCATTCTGATTCTTTTCAAATAATTCGATATTAAATTCCTGTTTTCTTATTACCATGTTATAATAGACTATTGCAATTTTTCTTGCCATTGCACATTGAGCAGCTTTAGGCCCCATTCTAGATTTCAATCTTCTATAATAGTCACCAAAAGCATTTTTACTATGATGAAGACTATTTGCTGCATGAATAAGTGCTTTTTTTTACATATGTCTTTTTTTAGGTAAATGACTGCTAATTATTTCCCTCCTGATATTTTATTATTAGGTGCTAAACCTATCCAGGATATAAATCTATTAGATGTAGGAAAGCACGATAAAATCACTTCCTATTTCAGAAAAACAAAGTCAATGCAGTATCATCACTAAAGCCATATATTTCATTTACATCTACTCCTAATATCTTTTTTAGATAAGGTTGAACACTAAAGTTTAATTGATTTTTGCGAGTCTTTTTTTTAATGAATTCCTGTTTTAAATTGGTAATATCTCCTTCAGTATATTTTGCTGTAATAATTTCTAATTGTTCTTGAATTTTGATGTCACATTCTGCTGTTAAATTTTGAAGAAAATAATAATATTCAGTTGCCTGTTTAAGTTCAAAGAGACATTCTTCTCTCCAAACACCATCTAAGGCTTTTAGAATATCTTCTCTGGGGGCTTTTACTCTTCGATGCACAAGTTTAACCAATTCTTTTGGCTCTCGCTCTCCTGCATTTATTGCTGATATTATTTTTAGACCGCTGTCTGTTGTTAATTCACTTAATACCATATTTAATTTTATATTCATAGTATTAAGAGACTTGGTCATTTTATTAATAGCTATTGTTTTACTACTATTCAAACTCTTTCGATGTCGAACCAATTCGCGTAATGTACGAACTTGTTCCTGTGGTTGAAAGCTATTTGTTAATAAACCACAAGTGTGCAACCGCATTATCCAATGAGCATCATCTTCATCTGTCTTTTTCCCAGTCACATTTTTGACATGACGAGAGTTTACTAAAAATACTTCAAAACCAAACTCCTGTAAAACTACAAACAATTGTTTCCAGTAAACACCGGTACTTTCCATTGCAACACTTGTAATTTGACACTGCTTTAACCATTTAGCTATATCTTTTAAATCACAAGTAAAAGCGCCAAATGTTTTGATTGGTGTTTTATCTCTATCCTCGGGAACACTTACAACATAATCTTTACTTGATATATCAATTCCCGCAGCATTAGGGTTTATAATAGAAAACGTATTAACATTTTGCTTTTTTTTCTTAACGTACTTTTTCTCGTTGTTCTTTTTTGTAGTTTTAGACATCGTTTTTTTATTTAAGTTTTGTGTCGCTGTGCCCGGTTGACTAATTTTGATCTGGTGGTCTACCTTACGATTTCTAAAGAATCAATTATCGGATCACCGTCAACCAGAACCATACTGAGAAAGGTAGTTATACTACAGTGTGAAATACGGTCTTCACTGCACAGCAGCACGAACTTAATGTATTTTATTAAAAGGAAAAAAAAATCAGCTTTTTAGAGGGACTGAGTTCGATTAAAATTTTAGAATTGAGGTTAGTATTTAATATGATTACGGTCGGCCCATTTTACAAATGCTTTTAATGCACCTTTTAAATCCTTAAGATTGGCAATCCAGAATCGTGAACTGTTATCCTGCCATAGGGTCAAACGTTTTCCTGAAAGATTACTAAACGACACAGGTTGTCCTTCAATTTTGGTATCTATAGATATGGGTTCCTTAATTTTATAAAAAGAAATACATTTAGCCAGATACAGATAAAAATCGTGCGGGGTACCCTGAAAAACAGTCGCTAACTCATCCCCGCTCACAAATAAGCTTTTATTGTAGTTATTTACTTTATACTGAACACAAACATCAGCCGGAATACTTTTTTCACCATTACATAAAACACAAATAGACTGACCATCATGACATTTATATATTTCTTTTGAAATGGGTTGGTTGTCCTTAGCAAAAATCAAAGGAGTACATAATAAACAAATTAGTGTAAGTGTTGTCTTTTTCATCATGGTTTGAATTAAAGATTAATCAATAATTAATATGTTTTAATAATATTTAAATAATTTCAATTAAACAGCCCTACATTATCAAGGTTAAGTACCTCATTTATACAAATATAAATATATTATTATAAAAAAAACATACCTGAGCATAAAAATTGTAACTACTCAAGGTTATAAAATACATATAGATTTAATTCTATTAGATTTTAATAATATTTCACTTATGGCTTTTTTAGCCGCTGCTCTTTCTGCTGCTTTTCGGGCTTTATACCTTTTTATCCAGTTTGAAATTTCAGTAGTGAGAGTTCCTGCAAGCAGGGTGATCGCTGACCTGATCAACAAAGTTTGTGGATCAGTATCCTGGGGAGAGAGTAATTGTACATCAGCTATTCCCATTGCACCTAAAGTACCCGGTGAACCGATGTTCAGTCTACTGCACTCAGTTCTCAGTTCTCAGTTCTCAGCTCTTAGCTCTTAGCTCTTAGCGTTCAGTTTGGTAAATTTGATCTCTGCATGAAAAAAGTCACTTTATAAACTTTCAACTTTATGAACTTTCAACTTTTGACTTTCAACCTTCGACTTTTGACTTTTGACTTTTGACTTTTGACTTTTAACTTTATAAACTCTAAATTAGTTCAATAAGGTAAAATAAAAAATAACAGTTATTTTACTGTTACTTTTCGGAAACGTAACAACTTAATAATTAGAATTGTAGAAAAAATAGCAATTTCTATTCTGTTTTATTATGACCCCCTAAATGGCTCAAAATTCCATTTTTGGGCAAAAATGCCTGTTTTCGATTCCATTTTTGGGCAAAATGGGCCATTTTCGATTCCGATTTTGATGTTTTTCGTACTTTTTGTGCAGATTCTTCGCATATGCTTCGCATTTCTTCGCACCTTCTTCGCATTTCTTCGCATAAGCTATGCATACTGTATGCACTTTCTATACACTTTCTATGCACCCGCTTCGGATTTACTATGGACCATCTATGGATCACGTTCGCCTTTTTACACAGGGGCAACACAGGTTTATCGCAGGTTTATTGCCATAGGAGTGCGAAGAACCTGCGTAGAACCTGCATTGAAAATGCGTGGAATTGCGAACGTGGTCCAGGTTTGAACCGGAGCAGACCCGGGGCTGAGTCAGAGGTGTGTGCTCCAACAACAACAATAACTTGCAATTTTACCGGCAGTAAATCTAGCCTGAACTATTCATAAATTATTCTACTGCAAGCCTCAAAACCTTTGATAAAAAGCAAATGCTCGATTTTAAGTTTTCAAAATAGTTCACTATTCCTGCAAACTAAAAATCTCTACTTCACTTTTTCTCTTTGCTTTTGATGCTCTCATAACGAAAATTTACAAATACATCAGGCTAGGTTTTTACCTCCTCAAACCACCGACCATTATGTTAATGTAAAAATAGTAATAGCACAGTCGGCTGCAGCTGTTGATATGGAGTTCCTAGTTCCTGGCACTTAGCTCTTAGCTGATTAAAGATTAGGGATGAATTGACTGTTGAGTTGTTAAATCGTCGAATTGTTGAGTTGAGAAATTGTTTAGTTGAGGAATTGTTTAGGGATTAAAGATTAGGTGGTTAGGTCATTAGATTAGGTTGCTAACTGACAGATGTAACCGAAGAAAGCTCTTAGTTGTTAGTTCCTGGTCCCTAGGAGTTAGGCAGTAGGCATTAGGTTATTTAATTTCAGGTTGCAGATGTTAATTTTTCATCAATTAACATCTGCTCAAAATAAGATTTAAAATCATAAAGTAAAAAGCCACTGTCAAACGTACTGATAGTGGCTTTTTAAACCTTTAACAAATAAAAAGATTAAGTTTTTTCTTCCTTTGAAGCAGACTTATTCCTCTAGCATTACTTAAAGGGGTCAGGATCCGCCGGAATGTCATGCCCAAAACATTACATTAACCAGCTTCTGGAAAGGGGGTCAATATGGTCAAGAATATCCAATTATTTCGGCTCGCTCTACATAACGCTTTTCAAGCTTTCGTGAGCGGCTCATGGTTAGAAGCTCGTCCTTCTCATCCATGGTCAATTGAATTGGTCTTCCTATCCTTGCCATATAGCAAAGATAATAAAATATTAGTAAACTAACTTAATAATTATCACACTAGTCTCAGGTAAGGGGGACTGCATATCCAAGAATATCCGTAGGTTGAAAGAATTAATACGAAAAGAATAATATTGGACAAAGATATTATTATATCGTAAGAATAATTAAACTGAATAGATGAACAATATCATTAAGTCAGTAAATCGAAACAGATTGACATTGAAAGACCGCCTTCATTAAATATTCCAAATCAGTCTCTAAATTCAGCTTTCATTCATCAATTTTTACTACTAATTTATTAATATAACTTTATAATTTCATAATTCTCTGATCGTTGAAATGTACTTTAAAGTTATACCTTTCATATACATCTATTCTATCAGATTTAAATATATTTCTTAAGGTTCTATTGTTATAAGTAAAATATATTTCATAGCAGGAATTCATTGCTCTGTATTTATTTCTTAGTATTCTTGCGATGCATTCTTTATTTGGTAGACAATGTTTATTTTCTCCATTAGTACTAAATAAGAATTTATTGCACCTAATAATGCTAAGTAAACTGTCATTCATATTACCAGAACTTCCATGATGAGAAACCTTTACCCAATCACATAGTAATGGATTATCTTCAGAGTAGCCTAATTTCCTTAGCTTATTGTAAACAACTGTAGGATAAGAATCTGAAAGCCATAATGTTTTTTTATTATCAGCTTCAATTAAAAATGAAATACTACTTCCATTCTCAATAGAGTCATCTTCTTCCCAACAATCCAGATTAAAATCTTCTATTTTTAAGTGATAGTCATTTTGGCATAAACTTTTAGCTTCACTTATTCTATTTTCTGACTCTATTAATGTAGGAGATGAATACTTCTCAAAAAGTTTATTTAAACTATTTTTAGAAGGAGATAGAACTGTTAACTTCAGTCCTGACAAGTTCATAATACATGATTCGTTATGAATTAACTCTTGCGGTACTTTATCTGCGTTTTTTAAAAATTGGGTTAACTGATCACCTTGTCTAATACTTTTAGCAGAACTTATAGAAATTAATTTCTGTTGATTTTTCTCTATGAGCTCAAGTCTTGGAGGATTATAATACCAATTTTTTACCAAATTTGGAATTATCCCATTAGTAACTGCTTTAATATATGATAGTATGCCACCAATGTGATCATCATGAATATGAGATATTATCCATAAATCAATTAATTCATTTGCATTTTCTATATCCCTTATTTCTTTATGTAAGAGGTTACGAAAGGTTTTATTATAACCCGCATCTACAAATACATTATAGTATCTTTTATTTTTACCTAGATATCTAATGCGAGCCGCATCTCCACATTCAGCTTGATATACAAAAATTTCCATAATTTTTTATTTAACTCGATCTTCTAGCCTCAAAGAACCATCAATGATATCTCCCTCTAAAGTATATACACCATTAATAACCTTATAATGATTATTCTGTGTATTGAATCTATCTTCCGTTGCCAATTTTTCTCCTTCTACCACCCAGATTATATCAAGGTCATTTTTATTTAAAAAATCCACAAAGTCCTTTTTTCGAATTAACATTACGTTATGGTCTGGATTGCAAACAACTATATCACCATTCATATTTTTAAATTCGCCATCTTTAGCTGCATACTTTAAATGCATACCTTCAAAAATCATTTTGCAAGGCATGTCGTAATAGAAGTGAGCGCCAGATTTGTCTTCACTCATTTCCCCTACAGCGGTAGTGGTTGTTGCTTTTATCCTATAGTTTTTTTCTCCCACTTTTGACCAATACTCTTTAATATTGTTTTTTGCGATAGGAGACCAGTATAGTTCTCTATTGAATAGACTTAAAATTGAGTCATTTTTGCCTGGCAATCTATTTCCCCAAAAATTTTGAGAGTTCAACCAACGAACAATCTTTCGTTTGTCTATTTTCTTTACTAGATAGCTATGTATTGGGTACCAAATTTGTTTATAACCTGTTCTGTACTTATCCTGACCTAGTTGTTTAGGCTGACACCATTTATAAAACGCATCTAAACATAGCCATTCTGTTTTATTGTGATCAATCCTTTTAATGATGTGCCTGGGGTCCGGAAGATCTATTTCGGAATTTGCCCATTCTTTATTTGACATACTCCAATGATCATAATCTAAATCAAACCACCATCCTTTTTTTCCTTGAAAGGAATTATAATCATTTTCATATATATCTTTTTCTCTATTTTTTGTGATAAAAATAGGATCAATATCTCTAAGGTAAAGTTGCCATGGACCATTAAAAAAACCATACTTTTCACTTGAACCCCAACCATCTCTATATTTAAAATTATCGGTAATTACACCCATTATTTCATGAAAGGCTATCCATTGGTACTTCTTCCCTATTCGTTCAATTTTAAATTCCGACCTTTGACTAGAACTGTTAATAATGGAATCGTAATAACCATGTATTTCATAATTATAACCTAATTCAAATACCCGATTTGTTAACCACCTTTTTATTGGTTCAACGTCAAAAAAATCACGATGCCAGTCACTAACTCTTTCTTTTTGCTTATAAAATGGGATGAGTTTCTCTTTAAAGAATGTAAATTCATTATTGTTTAACTCCGATTTGAGTTCTTGATAAAATCTTTTTAAATATGATTTATTTTGTAATGTTTTTTCATCGAGATGTTGTATGCTTGAGTATTTAATTATATCATCTCTGGACGCATCAACAACTTCTAAATAACGAGATATAGCCTCATATAGTTTTAGTTTGTCTCTAGTTTGTTTTTTAAGTGTTTTTAAAAAGGTTTTATATTTTTTTTCCATTGTAAAACTATAGGGACAAAAATCTTGTAATGCATGCTCAACTACTTTACTTCCAAAATCCCAGTCCATAACAGAAAAAATGATTTGATTATGCTCACTTTTATAACTTTGTTTATAACCTTTTTCATTGTAATCAAAACGAAGAGATTCTATATCTTCATGTGAGGGAATATTTGTTGGGAATTCACTAATATAAGGAGGGGTTATTGAATCAATGTCAACTTCAATAGGTAGATTCAAATAAAGAGCATATTCAATTATATTTCTGGCATAATCTCTTAATAAGATATGAACTGTCTTAACACCATCTCTAAATATTGATTCATAAACATATTTCGCAACATCTAATATGTCTTCTTTATTTGATGTCCTTAAAACACATCCATATGTTACAGCATACAGTCTTTCTTTAATATACAAATCGTCTACCCTACTGAATTTACGTAGAATAGCTAAAAGAGCTTCAAGTTGATTTTCTAGTAAGTTAACCAATGCTTTTGATGCTTCATCTCTTACACGCCTATTTGTGGATGATAAAATCCAAGCTAACACTTGACCTACAAGTCTGGCTGATTCTTTATCTATCTGAGATGATATTTCTGGTGACCATGCCCAATCTATTAATCTACGTATAGGGTAAGCATTTTTATAGTCATCATAATCTGAAAAATAATGAACAAACCTTTGCCAAAAGGAATCTCGTTCTGGCATATCGAATTGATTTAAATAGCTAAAAAACCTGTCTGAGTTAAAAGGATGATTGATAATAGGGGCTAATTCGATTAGTTTAATTAAATATTCATCTATGTCTATTTTACTTTTTTTACTATCAAGAAACTTTAAAATTTTCTTTGCATCAATACTTTCTATACTTCTCCACTTCAAACTATCAAGCATAAACCCAACAATGTATTCATCAATGTTAGACATCATATTCTGAGGTTTATTTGAAAATATCCAATCCACAGCTTCTACCATTTCAATCTGGAATTTTTCTGGTAGTAAGATAGCAAAAACTTCAAACACACCTTTGTTAAGCCACCAAGCATCCTTAACAAGTTGCCCTAAGCAATTTTCAGGTCTAAAAGCTTCAATTATATCTACGCTTTTTTCATATTTTTCGAGTAATGATTGTGCAACAACAAAATCACCAATTCTTTCAAAAGCGAAATATACAACCTCTGTGTTCGAATTGGAGTAATAGTCTATTTCGTTTTTTTGTATAAGTACGCATTCTGCAACAAGATCGTTGTACAGGTGTTTAAAACTAGTGAACTCTTCGTCAAAGAAATCAACTGTTTCTTTAACATCAAGGGTGTTGCGATTTTCTTTCTCAAAACATTTAAATGCAAATTTTTCTAACGCTTCAATTATTTTGTGGTCTCTATTTTTATATTCTTCTCTTTTTCTCGAAAGCTTCTGGCAGACCGAATTTAGATAAAGTTTGAAAAGTTTTGATATATTTTGAAATCCTTGTGGAAATCTTTTTTCGCCAGAATTCTTCAGACCTTCACAAATCAACAATAAGAAAAGTGGATTTGTAAATTCAGGGCTCAAGATTGGAAAACTTGGTGATTCCAGTTCATAAAATATACAAAACAGTTTTAAAGCTTCATATTCATTGCCTTTAAATCCTTCATGATTTAGTATCGAAACTAACGGATCTTGTGTGGTTGATTCACCAACAATTTCGTTAAAATAGCTTGTACGTATCGTAACAGAAACTCCTATATATTGAAATCCTCTAAGATCATTAATAAAACCAGCTAATTCTTCTGGCCATATTTCTTTTCCTGCCCCTTCGTTTAAAGCATCTATCAAGATTAAAACTCTTGAATTAATCTGTTTCCCGATATAGTTTAGAGAGTTTAAAAAATCCCTTTTTGTACAATTAAGATTTAGATCCGATAAAATATTTTCCCATACGTTTTTAGACTTTTTAAAATGCTGCCCTAAAACTAGTACGGTTGGTTCATTACGTTTTATTCTTTGATTAGCAATGTCTCCTAAAAGGTGTGATTTTCCTGCTCCAGCTTCACCCTTAATTATTAAAAACGGATTATTTGATAAGCTGAAATTAATATCACTTAAACCTTCCAACAACTCACTATTATTTGTAGAAATATCATGAAGTCGAGCTAATTCACTACTGTATTCATCATTCAACTTCTCTGTCTTACTTTTCTGACCTCTTAAGCTATATAGTTCATTACGTTTCTTGTAAATATCCTCATTCAATACTTCAATGAACTTAGTAAAGTCGTCTAAGTGAATCTTTTCTTCAATATTCCAAGTAAGTCCTTCTATTAATGTGGTAACTTCCTTTTTAGAGCAATCATAAGCATTTAAAATGTCTTCAATTAGGTCATAATCTTTGCCATGAGATCCAGAAATATACTTTACTAACCATTTGTCAATGGTTTGTATGACCTTCTTCTTAAAATAATCATCTTTTGCTAAATCATTAAATGCTGAAGCAATAGGAAGTTTTAAGTTACGATCTTCATCAAATCTGGGACCCAAGTTACTAATAGCACCTTTAACTTGATCTTCGAAAAATTTAATAGTCAAGCTATTTTCACTTATAAAAGAGAATTTTATGTTGGGTAAGTAATTCTTAGCCAATATTTCATTGATTGTTTCTATGTACTGGCAATAAATAATTTTCCCTTTTTCTTCTTCTCGAAATCGTGTGAAAATTCCATACAGATAGAATTGATCATCTGAACAAATAAAAACTCCGCTTCCGGAAAACCCAGCTGTGCTCCACCCTGTATAGTCCTCCCTTAGTTCCAGCTGGAATACGTTTTTTTCCAATAAATTCTGGTTCCATTTTGGATAAATACAGACCACTTCCTTTCCACATGTTGCTTGCGGAAATCCTTTAATTACAAATGCATCAATATTTGATCTTTCTTTGACAGCCAAATAACTTGGAAAGTTAAATCTCTTTAGTATAGCATGTTCGTTTATGTTAAGCATCAAAATGGCAACGTCTCTATCAACCTTTGCAGACACAAGATTAAAGTCAACTATATGCCTCAATGATTCATACACTTTTGAGGTTTCATTATAGAAATCAATTATTACAGATTCTCGCTTATTCTGAAAACTATCAGAATCTTTATAGAGCACATGAGAAGCAGTTAATATATATAAACGATCAATCAAGATATCGTCGTGATAAACTAGTCCTGTACCCACAGGTTGTTCTGTTTCTGCATCTTTTATACGAATGGTAAGTTTTGTTATATCGATATGATTGCTATCCTTGATCATTTGTGAAGATTTAAATGCTTTTATAATCCAAAATTAGTATTTCTAATAAAGCAATCAATTTTTCAAATTATGATTGATAAATAAATTTAGATATTGATATCTAATGATTTGAATGGGGATTAAAAAAAGGAATAGATTTATGTATAAAAACAAGAGCTGCCATATTGTAATTAATCTGTATTAAAGGCAGTTGCAAAAAAAGTATCAAAAGTGATTTTCAGATTTATGTAGACAATTATGGTTCACTGATGGAATACATTTATAAATAACACAAATCCATAAAGTATTATAGAGGCGTGCATAACGGTGAATGATATCAAACCAATAAAAAGGCTTAAAATAGTTAATTTGATGGTGAAAGAAATCTGTTTTTACTCCCCATTTACTCCCTTATAAAAACACAAAAGCCTGATAACTAAGTTATCAGGCTTTATACTTGTACCCAGAGCCGGGATCGAACCGGCACGGGTTGCCCCACTGGTGTTTGAGACCAGCGCGTCTACCAATTCCGCCATCTGGGCAAATGTTATTACTAACATTTTTGCGGATGCAAATATAGATAAAAGTAGAATATATACAAATCTTTTATGTCAATTTATTGCATTGTAGTTGTACAATAATATTTATATTCGTGATTGTTAAAGCAATAAACAATGATTCGAGTTAAATATTTTATTCTATTTCTTTTATTTTCCATAACTACATTAGCATTGCATTCTCAGGAAAAACTAATGTGGGGAGGCGGTATTAGTTTGTTAGTTCCAGATAACAGTTTTGGACATATATCAAACAATATAAATAAAAATGAATTTGGATTTAGTACTGTAGCAAATACAGGATTTAATATAAATTTTGGGACATTATGGCTATTCAACCCTCAACTTTCTTTAGAATCAGAACTAGCATATTCTTATTTTCCAAAAGATAAAAAGACATGGAACCAAGAAAGGTATGGAGATATCAGTGTCAATTACCAAATGATAAATTTGTTAGCTCAGGGAAATTACTACTTTTCAAAAGGAGAAATCAAGCCTTATTTAGGTGCTGTATTTGGAATATATTATTTAAGGAATATGCTTGATTTTACTTCTAAATATATTGGAACAGATAATGATGCTTCAGTTGCCTACATCACAAACAACATACTTGCCGGATATGGTGCTGAAATTGGAACTTTATTTAAACTTTCAAAAAGAAGCTATTTACAAGTGGGCATTAGGTTTACAACTATTCCAGACATTGAATCTGAATATATTGCTGAGAATGATGTTACTTTAAACCCCCATGATAAACAAAACCATTGGAGGCTATCGGTAAAATTATTATTTAATAAATGATTTAAAATAACCCATTAACATGTGTATCTACCCTGTCTATTATAGTACTTAAATCAGATTTATTTTTGATAAAATTATACTCATCTACATTTATAATAAGCAATTTACCTTTATCATATTGTTCAATCCAAGCTTCATATCTTTCATTCAAACGTTTTAAATAATCAAGGCGGATATTATTTTCATATTCCCTTCCCCGCATTTGAATTTGCTCAACTAATTTTGGAACTGAAGCTCTTAAATAAATCAAAAGATCCGGAGCCTGCACCAGACTACTCATTAACTCAAACAACGATGCATAATTATCAATATCCCTTTTACTCATTAATCCCATATCATATAAATTAGGAGCAAAAATATACGCATCTTCATAAATAGTTCTATCCTGAATGACAGTCTTCCCCATTTTTCTGATCTCATTCACCTGAGAAAAGCGACTATTTAAAAAGTAAATCTGAAGATTAAAAGCCCAACGCTGCATATCTTCATAAAAATCAGCAAGATAAGGATTATCATCTACTTCTTCGTAATGCGAATCCCAACCGTAATGGTTTGCTAACAATGTGGTTAAAGTTGTTTTTCCTGAGCCTATATTACCCGCTATTGCAATATGCATAATTTAATAGAAATAATTATATATTTAATTCGAACCAAAAATATAAAATCGTTCCCCAATATTCTAACTTTTTTGATTAATGGTCAGCAACTCTTCTATCAAATCACGATTATTAGAAAGACGTGGTACTTTATTCTGTCCACCCAATTTATTGTGCTTCTTAAGCCAGTCAAAAAACAAATCTTTGCGAGCAACCACTACTTCAGGTGCCTCCAGAGTAATATCTTTGTATCTTTTGGCCTCATAGTCTGAGTTTATATTCTGAAGTTCCTTATCCAAATAATAAGCAAACTCGGCTAAATCTTTTGGTTCTTTTTCAAATTCAATAATCCATTGATGTCGACCTTGTTCCTCGGTACTCATATACATCGGGGCGGCGGTATATTCTTTTATCACGGCACCGGTTTTTTCACAGGCGAAATGAATCGCCCTATTAGAATTATCTACAATAACTTCCTCGCCAAAAGCATTAATAAAATGTTTGGTTCTTCCTGTAATTTTAATCTTAAATGGATATTTGGAAGTAAACTTAATGGTATCTCCTACAATATATCTCCATAAACCTCCATTGGTTGAAATAACCATAGCATAGTTTGTTTCCAGGTCCACTTCATCCAATGTCAAAGCTTCAGGAAACTCCTTACCATACTCACTAATTGGTACAAACTCATAAAATATGCCATAATCGAGCATTAACAACATTGAAGTATCAGAAGGATCATCCTGTATCGCAAAAAATCCTTCAGAAGCATTATAAGTTTCCATATAATGCATATTGGACGAAGGAATTATCTTATGATACTGATCTCTGTATGGTTCAAAATTAATTCCACCATGAATAAACAATTCAAGGTTTGGCCACACATCCAATAAATTATCTGTCCCTTTTGTTTTTAAAATATGCTTTATCAGAACCATAAACCATGACGGCACACCCGACAAGGAGGTTACATTTTCATTTATTGTAGCCTCCGTCATCTTCACCAACTTTTCTTCCCACTTATCCATCAAGGCAATACTTTGATCGGGAGTACGAATAAAATTTACCCAAAACGGAAGATTTCCAATTAAAATAGCAGACAGGTCACCATAAAACGATTCTTTATTATACTGGCTTAATTTCTGACTACCTCCTAAGGTTAATCCTTTTCCACTAAACAAATCATTCTCAGGATAAAGATCATTATAAATTGCCAACACATCTTTCCCGCCTCTAAAATGACAGTCTTCTAAAGCCTCTCTTGATACTGGAATAAACTTACTTTTTGAGGAGGTGGTTCCTGATGATTTAGCAAACCACTTTACATCACCAGGCCATAATACATTTTTTTCACCGTGCCTGATTTTATCAATAACATGTTCCATTTGTTCATATTTTTGAACAGGAACTCTTTCCTGAAAATCCTTAATTGATTTTATGGATGCAAAATCATAATATTTGCCATGCTGAGTATCTTTTGATTTCTTAATCAAATCAAGAAGTTGTTCTTTTTGAACCTCTTCAGGATTTTCTTTAAAATGACTAATTTGAGATAAACGACGAAGGTTCACCAAAGATATTATAGAATTAAGAAACGGCATAAATAATATTTTTAAACTTTAAATATAAAACTTTTCTTTAAAGAAAGGTTCTTATCAATAACCTAATTAACAACTCACATGATGATATTTTTTCTTTTATTAAAACAATCCAAACATATAAATTTAGTTATTTTAGCACAAATTTTTTCAGAATGAATTATTTCGATATAGTTGTAGGAATTATTTTAATTGTTGCCTTTGTTAAAGGGTACAGGAATGGACTTATCATTGAGCTGGCCAGTCTTGCTGCTTTGGTTCTTGGAGTTTTAGGAGCAATAAAATTTTCGGGACTTACAGAACATTGGCTATCAGAATATATATCAGGTAATTTCATTGGAATTCTATCATTTATTATCACTTTTGCCATTATAGTTGTTGGAGTACATTTATTAGCCAAGGTAATTGAAAAGTTTGTTGAAGCTGTTGCATTAGGTTTCATCAACAGGTTATCGGGAGCCATATTTTCAATTACTAAATACGCATTCATCTTAAGTATAGTATTGGCTATATTTGCTTCTTTTGACAGAACCTTTAACATTTTACCTGAAGAAACCAGAAACAGCTCCTATTTATACAAACCTTTATCAGAGTTCGCCCCAAATATATTTCCTTATTTAAGGTTTGATAAAGAAGATGACAACAGCAAGATCCAACAAGTTATGGAAGTAAGCATTTAATGTCATTAATTCACAATCTTTTCTATTATATTTGAGCCACAATTACGAAAATCATTAGATAAAAATATAAACATGAACTTTGTTGAGGAACTGAAATGGCGTGGCATGATTCACGATATGATGCCGGGAACCGAAGAACAACTACAAAAAGAGATGACAACAGCATACGTTGGCATTGATCCAACTGCAGATTCTTTACATATAGGTCACCTTGTTTCTGTAATGATGCTTAAGCATTTTCAAGTAGCTGGTCACCGCCCTATCGTACTGGTTGGAGGAGCTACTGGGATGATTGGAGATCCATCAGGTAAGTCGGCAGAAAGAAACTTACTTGATGAAACAACACTTCGACATAATCAGGATTGCTTAAAAGCTCAATTAAGTCGTTTTTTAGATTTTAACAGCGGAGCTGAAAACGAAGCCTTGATGGTAAACAACTACGACTGGATGAAAGAGTTTTCTTTCTTAGAGTTTATCAGAGACATTGGCAAGCACATTACCGTTAATTACATGATGGCAAAAGATTCTGTTAAAAAACGAATTAGCGGCGAAGGAAACTCAGGACTTTCATTTACTGAATTTACCTACCAGTTGGTTCAAGGAACAGATTTTTACCATTTACACAACACTCATAATTGTAAATTACAAATGGGAGGTTCTGATCAATGGGGGAATATCACTACCGGTACAGAATTGATTCGAAGAAAATCAGGTGGAGAAGCTTTTGCGATGACTTGTCCATTAATCACCAAAGCCGACGGCGGTAAATTTGGTAAAACTGAATCAGGAAACATATGGTTAGATCCAAAGAGAACCAGTCCTTACAAATTCTACCAGTTCTGGTTAAACACTTCTGATGCTGATGCAGAAAAGTACATCAAAATTTTCACCCTGTTATCTCAGGAAGAAGTTGAAAGTTTGGTGAAAGAACATACAGAAGCACCTCATGCAAGGGCACTTCAAAAGAGGTTGGCAGAAGAAGTAACGGTAATGATTCATGGTAGAGAGGCATTCGAAACAGCAGTTGAAGCCAGTCAGATATTATTTGGTAAATCAACAATGGATGCCTTGAAAAAGATTGATGAAGATACTTTTTTATCTGTATTTGAAGGAGTACCTACATTTACTATTGCAAAAAGTGATTTAGCTGAGGGAATTGATATATTAGAATTAATGGCTGTTCAAACTCAGATTTTCCCATCAAAGGGAGAAGCTCGTAAAACCATTAAAGGTGGTGGTGTTAGTTTAAACAAAGAAAAAATCAACGCTCAGGATTTATTGGTTAAAGATGAGTATTTATTAAATGATAAATATTTATTATTTCAAAAAGGAAAGAAAAACTACTTTGTTGTTATTGCAGAATAGCTAACAAACATACAAAACAAGAAGCCTTCTTTAGATATCCTTTAGAAGGCTTTTGTGTTTCTAAAAGCTAACAATTTTGTTACTGGCACATTACATTGATCCTTACTAAAAAGTAGCTTTTTCCAAATATCAATTATTTTTTTCATATTTACACCCGCAATTACAAATAACCATAACAATTAAATTAAATTATGAAAAATTTTTTATTCGCCTTATCCTTGTTGTTTTGTATTCATATCATGGCTCACTCTCAAACCCAAAAAAGCATTTACCTGTTTTCCGGTTCAACAAATTTATCTTCCTTTAGCCATTCAACAACTACTCTGATGTATGATGGTGAAGATACCGGAGAGAGCACAACATCAACAAGCTACAGCATATCTCCTTCTATCTCCTATTTTTTCATTGACAACCTGGCAATAGGCTTTTCACTAAACTATGAATATCAAAAAACAGAGGATACAAAAGATAAAGCATTTCTTTTTGGCCCCATGGCAAGATATTATTTTGGAAGATCTAAATTCAGACCTTTCGTGCATTCAGATATAGGTTTTGGATCCAGCAAATCTACTTATGACGATGAAGAAATGTCTTTTAACACAACGGCTGTTAATTTGAATGGAGGAATAGCTGTACTGGCAAATAAGTATGTTTCGCTTGATCTTTCGTTAGGATATTATTTTATAAACAACTCATACAACCAGGATAGCGATTATGATTTTTTAACTTCAGGTGTTGGAATAAATTTTGGTTTTTCACTATACCTGTAGCTCATGCGTTATATACTTCTATTCATAGCCATCATTTTTCTGGGTAATCTAAAAGCCCAGAAAAACATCCTTGTCTTTTTAAACGAAACAGATAAAAAAGCCATTCAGATACAAACCGGAGGCTTGGTTTTACTGGAATACAATGGATACCTGAAACAAAAAGAATTAACAAAAAACTATTTGATGTCCATTAACGACAGTTCTGTAATATTAGGTAAGGCAAGATTATTAGGAGCTCCGGTTGAAAAAAGAGAGATTAGATTAAAAGATATTACCGGGGTAAGAAAAGTAAGTGTAGGTTCACAATTTTTAAAATTTGCTATAACTACTGCTGCTGCTATTGGTTCATATTACGTATTTAGCGATATGGATAATGTGAACACAACCGAAAAGCTACTCTATTCAACAGGATTAGGGATAACTACCAACTTTGTCATTAAACTGGCATTTCCGAGTAACAAGATAAAATACAAACTAAATAAGAACTGGAAAACATTTACCTTATAACCAGAGTTCGATTAAAATTTTAGAATTCAGATTTATAACATTTGCATCTTACCATTTATTACAACAGCATCCAAGTTCATATTTTTAGCCGATTGCAAAGCATCATCGTGCGTATGAACTATAGGTTCTCCTCTTTTATTAAACGAAGTATTAATTAAAGCTTTGATATTATAATGATCGTCAAGGTAAGATAACAAGTCAAACATAAATTCATTTTGGTTTCTATCTCGTATGGTCTGAATCCTTGCCGTTCCATCCACATGAACAACACCTTCAGTTTCATTTTTCTTTTCTTCAAGGACTTCAAAATCTAACAACATCAGGTCACTAAGATGATGAATTTCTGATAATCCCGTAAAATACTTAGCATTCTTTACAAGCATTATTGGAGCCACGGGTCTGTACCATTCTCTTCCTTTATGAATTACACTCACTTTGTATGCTAATTCTTTACTGTTTGCCAAAGCTAAAATACTTCTGTTCCCTAAAGCCCTTGGCCCTACCTCTCCAAAACCATTACAAATACCGACAACATTACCTTTTGAAATAAAAGAAGCTATTTCTTTAATTCCTTCAGGATAATAATCTTGTTTTATATCAAGACCCCAGTTATTCAAATAAGGAGAATGAATTTCAAGCTCCCCATGCTTTTTCCACTCAACAAAAGACGCCCCTCCCAGCGACAATCCACTATCTTCGGGGCAAGGTGGAATAAAAACATCTTTAAACAATCCGCTATTCAACACTTCAGTATTCGCAACAATATTTAAGGCAGAACCACCCGAATAATATAAATAGTGAGCACCGCAATATCTTTTTAAACGCTTAAGAACATTGAGTAATTCCCTGATAAAAATATGCTGGAGTGTAGCCACAATATCCTGCAAAAAAGAGTCAT
The DNA here is from genome assembly GCA_963677345.2 of uncultured Saccharicrinis sp. GTDB lineage: Bacteria > Bacteroidota > Bacteroidia > Bacteroidales > Marinilabiliaceae > Saccharicrinis. The sequence goes on along the minus strand of CAXXLC010000012.1, from coordinate 156,950 downwards.
CTGTTTTTAATTGACTGCCTGACCAGTTAAAATACTGCTTAGCTCTATTATAAAAGTCCGTCTTCTTACCCCATAAGTCTGAAAAATAATCATTCTTTACCAGCCAGGATTCCATCTCTTTAGAATAAGTGCCATATGAGGCCAAACCCATCATCTTACCAGGAACAGAGTTCTGTTGATTGAATTTAGCACCAATAATTCCAAATACAAGAGCATTGGCATTAAAAAAAGAAGATAAGTATTTATAATCCCAATGGTATTCTACAATACTAAACTGACCATTTTTGTATTGCCATGCAGAAAAATTGGAAAGACTTCCTCCACCATCAAAATGAATAATTAAACTATTCTCTTTAAAACCTCCATAAAAAGGCAGGCAACTGGCCACATGAGCCAATTCGTGATTTATAGAATAAGCCGATCTTTCATGATCCAACCACCAACAACGCCCTTTTTCAATTTCAGGCAACAACTGTTCTGTCAAAGGCCCTTCATATCGAAATTTACCACAAGAAGAAATAAAGGCACGACCTACTAGATTATCCGGAAATACAATATCAAAATCATCAGGAGCGAGAAGTTTCTCATCCTTTAAGACCTGATATAATCTCTCATTTAATTTATTATCATGCTTGTTTCTGGAAATCCGTTCCAAAGTAAGATGTTTAATAATCTTACCTTTTTCCATTAATGTTATACCATGATCATGAACAAAATAAGGTGTATCACTATTATTTCTGTCCTGAATTCCATAAATAGCTAAAGTTGCTTTTCCTGAATCCATATTTATAAGAAAAGTTGACCAAAGACTGTTAATGCAACAATACTAAAAAATAGAATATTTTGCCAAACCCATGAACCTACTTTATCAATAAGATGAGCCAACAGTAACGAAAGAAAAACAGACAACACCGGTAATAACTCTCTACACCCGCCCGTTGATACTACCAGGGTAACAATGTAAACTGCACTTATAATAATGCTGATATACTGTTTTCTTGTAATAATTTTCCTTTTACCTATTTCATTAAGAGCCTTAACTATTGAACTTAATAGTAATACTAATAAAACACCAAAATATATTAATGAGGACACGGTGAATGAATAAGTGCACAATAGCTTATCTTTAGTTGGCTGTATATACAAAAGAAATTCATCAACATTACCCAAAGCCAATTGATAGCCAAGAATAAATAGCCAAGGCAAAATAAAACCAATTAAGGAAGCTAAAAATGACCTAAATGACAAAACCCTTAACAAAGGCATGACAAAAAATAATAACAGCGGGTACAGCAACAATACTTTGTATGAAAACAAACTACCCACAGCTAACCAGAAAGAGGCTAAAAAGCACTCTACCATAGTTTTTCTGTGATTATAAGCTTCGTACAAATAACCAAAACAAATAATCACAAACATTGTTGCAATCCAGCTTGGGTTTAAAACCTGAATGGATGAAATACTACCGGCTAATAATACAAAAATAAGACCCGGCAATGCAGACTGAGATTGAAGTAAACTATACCTTGTATTAAAACGCGTAATACCCAGCACCGAAAATAAAGCACATAAAAAACTAAACAGCAAGGACACCCATTTTATTTTCACAACAGGTGATAAAATATCCCAGAGGGGCATTTTATAATTAACTGCAACAGGATCAACATTAGTTTTAAATGCCGGGATTACCCATAACACTATTAAAACAAGGAGCATAAATGCATATGCTCCTATTTTATTGTTATGAACTTGCTTTAAAATCATAAATCAAACCCAATATCTTTTCTGAAATATTTGTCTTCATAATGAATTACTTCAGTGTTTTTATACGATTTAGCTAAAGCTTCTTTGAAATCATTACCATACGAGCTTAAAGCAATTACCCTACCTCCGTTTGTAACAACTTTACCATCCTGGATTTTTGTACCTGCATGAAAGGCCATACCATCTTTTACCTGATCGAATCCAGTCATTTCCTTACCTTTTTCATAAGCTTCAGGATACCCACCTGCAACCATCATAACAGTAGTAACAGTTTGCTCATCAATCTCAATCTTATGATCTTTAAGACGTTTTGCAGCTGTTGCTTCAAACAACTCTAACAGGTCATTTTTAACACGAGGCATTACCACTTCAGTTTCAGGATCACCCATGCGTACATTATACTCAATCACATAAGGCTCATCTCCCACTTTAATTAAACCAATAAATATAAACCCTTTATAAGGAATTTCTTCTGCCTGTAAGCCTTGAATGGTAGGGAAGATAATTTTTTTATGAACCTTCTTCATAAAAGTCTTGTCGGCAAAAGGAACCGGACTTACAGCTCCCATTCCACCAGTATTTAAACCAGTATCACCCTCACCTATTCGTTTATAATCTTTAGCTTCCGGAAGTACAACATACCCTGAGCCATCAGTTAAAACAAATACCGATAACTCAATACCGCTCAAAAACTCCTCTATTACAACTTTTTTACTGGCATCACCAAACTTACCTTCAAGCATGGTTCTTAATTCAGACTTTGCCTCTTCAATATCTTCAATAATTAATACACCTTTACCGGCGGCCAAACCATCAGCTTTTAACACGTAAGGAGCTTTCATCTCATCCAAAAAGGCAACTCCCTCTTCTAAATTTTCGGGAGTAACAGTTTTATACTTAGCAGTTGGAATACCATATCTGGCCATAAAAACTTTAGCAAAATCCTTACTCCCTTCTAATCTGGCACCTCTTTTCCCGGGACCGATAACCGGAATACCTGCCAATTGAGGATCATTTAAGAAAAAATCCTTTATACCACGTACCAAAGGCTCTTCAGGACCAACAACCAACATATCTATTTGATGATCTAAAGCCACTTTTTTTACTGCTTCAAAATCATTCGGATTAATATCAATGTTAGTACCAAGCTCTGCCGTACCAGCATTACCCGGAGCTATAATTAATTCTGTTAGTTTTGGACTCTGCTTCAACTTCCAGGCCAAGGCATGTTCTCTACCTCCTGACCCTAATAATAATACCTTCATACGTTTGCTATTAAATTAGCTAATAAGATTTATGACTTGCAATATATCTATCTTCAATAAAACATCAAATTTAAAGTCTTCCTTTTAATTAATCATCAAAATGAGGACTATATCTTAATTTATTTTATAATACTTGTGACATACCCTTTCTTATGAATTAACTCCAAAGTTTTAGGAAAGGCATACTTCATGTTTTTTTCTGCTTTCAGAGAATCATGAAATACAACAATAGACCCCGGTTTAACATATCCTTCAACGTTTTTATAAACCGATTTACCACTTAATTTCCGGTTATAATCACGACTTAAAACATCCCACATGATCACTTTGTCAAACTTTTCTTTTAAAAGCTTAACATATGACGGATAGAGCATTCCGTGTGGTGGCCGGAATAATTTTGAATCAATAAATTGAGAGGCTTTTTCAATGTTATCAAAATAATCCTTTTTATTGTACGACCAGGCCTTTATATGATTATAGGTATGATTTCCTACTGCATGACCTCTTTTCAAAACCTCCTCATATACATTCGGATGTTTAAATACATTTTCTCCCACGCAAAAAAAGGTAAGCTTTGCATCCCATTTATCTGCCTCATCTAACACCCAAGGCGTAACTTCGGGTATAGGTCCATCATCGAATGTAATAAAGACTTCGTTTTTATCTGTTTTTTCAGACCACGTTGCTCCTCTGAAAATGCCAGACAAAAGGAATGATGGTTGTATCATAAATCCCATACCTTTTGTCCTTTCCTTTTAACTTTAAACCAAAATTCCATTCTCTACTCTGGATCTTATTTAGATAAGAACTTCATCTCTGCACCTTTAGATTCACCATTTAGTTTTTCAGAAAGTTCAGTTCTGTTATACTTATCCAATAACTTTTGAATTTCCATCATATAAATCAATCCCTGGCGATATTGATAATCAAAGTCGCCTCTTTGTTTTGCAGGTATTTGATTATAATAAGCGATAATCTGATTTGCAGATTGATACATTCCTTCAATAAGTTGATCGGCAATTTGATTTTCACCTTTTAAATAATACCCTTCAGCAAGGAAAATACTTAATATATTATCTGGAAGAGTTCCTAATGGAAGCTCTGTTAACTTACTGCTCAACTCTTCTCGTAATTTCTCGCTATTGTATTGAGAAGCCATTTTTACAATCTCTCCATACAACAAATAGCTATTATTAGCATCACTACTAACAGTATTTAATTTTGATGCAGATAAAGAAGAATAAAAATTCATTTCCTGGAATGTTTGTTCTCCAAACTGACGTAAAATTTCTTCTGCTTTAGCTCTTTGATCTGCCTTATAATAACCTTCGGCAATAAATATTGAGAAATAATTATGAGGCACCTTGTCAACAGGAAGTTTTGTTAATGACATATCCAATATATCAACAGCCTTATCCATCTTACCTTCATCAATTAACGAAGAAGCCAAACGCGACATATTGTTACGGATATTCATAGCCATACGCTGGTGATTTTCATCTAAATAAACCCTTGGATCATCAAATCCTCCCCAACGGAATTTATGCATAAATTTATCATACATCTTCTCAGTATCAACTCTGCCAATCTGACCATCACTATTTTTTGTTCTGATTGGAACAACCTTATAAGCAAATCCTTCTAATTGGAAATAGTCTTCAAGACTTGCATAATTATCTCTACCAACAGTTACTGCAAAATAGATAGGTCTTTTCCAATCGTTATTTGCCAATAAGTCAAGAATCATGATTTCATTTTTCAATACTCTAGGTTTATTGATGTCAATATTAACCTGTGGAACAATTAAATCTGCAGCATCTTCACTTACTACTCCTGTTTGTATCATTTGCAAACTATCAACAGGAACCTTAAACTTCTTAGCTGGCAGAAATTCATATCTCCCCTGATATCCGGGAATTTGTTTTGTTTTTGGATTATCACTTGCCAGGAAGTTGATTGCTTCTTTTAAATCAACCCTGTCATTAATTAATTCAACTACATGAGCCACATCCCTGGTTCCGGTAACATACTGATCATGTTCTAATGAGAATGGCAATGGATCTGATTCATAAGCTTTACGTTTCATTTGATCGATATACCAATCTGTTTGAAGATAACTTAAATTACATACTCGTACATCCAAACGATATCCTTCAACCTCTTGCGCATACCATAACGGGAAGGTATCATTATCACCGTTGGTAAAAATTACAGCATCTTTATCACAGGTATCCAAATAATTAAAGGCAAGATCACGAGCAACATTACGATGCGAACGATTATGGTCATCCCAGTTTTGAGAAGCCATCAATACAGGAACACACAATAAACAAATAGCAGTTGCAGCAACAGCCGCTACCTTTCCTGACATTACCCGGTTTAATGCATCAACAACAGCCAACACACCTAAACCTATCCAAATAGCAAAAGCATAGAATGAACCTGCATAGGCATAATCACGTTCACGAGGTTGTAATGGAGTTTGATTCAGATATAATACAATTGCCAAACCTGTTAAGAAGAACAATAACATAACAATCCAAAATCCTTCTTTTCCCTTTTTACCAGCCTGGTATTGGAATAAGATCCCTAATAATCCCAATAATAATGGCAAGAAGTAATATTTATTTCTTCCTTTATTATTTTTATATGTATCCGGTAATTTAGACTGATCTCCCAAACGCGCATTATCAATAAATGGTATTCCACTAATCCAGTTACCTTTTGTTACTTCTCCATTTCCTTGTATATCATTTTGTCTTCCCACAAAATTCCACATGAAATACCTAAAATACATATAGTTTATCTGGTAATTAAGGAAGAATGCCAGATTATCGCCAAACGTTGGTAAAGTAACAGTTTTAGTATCTCCTGTTTCCTGGTCAACAACCTGAACCTGTTTACCTTTTGAAGGGCCAGCCCAACTTTTATACTGCTCTATATGTCTGCCTTCACGACTATACATCCTGGGGAAGATGGTTAATGTTTTATCATTAAACACATATTCTGGTTTATAATCAACCGTTTCATATTTACCATTCTTCTTAATACGAATTGGATCTCCTTGTTTATCCTGCGAAGCTTTAAAATCAATTTCAGAATTATAATACTCACCATAAAACAACGGACGATCACCATATTGTTCGCGGTTCAAATAGCTCATCATTGAAAATACATCTTCAGGCGAGTTTTGATCCATAGTAGGATTTGCTGAAGAACGAATCACGATCATTGCAAAAGAAGAATATCCAATTAAAATTACAGTAACACCTAATAGTATGGTATTTAAAATAACCTTCTGCTTTTTATGCGTATAATATATTCCAAAAACAATTCCTCCAATCAAAAGAACAAAATAAACAGCTACTCCTGAATTAAATGGCATTCCTAAATCATTTACGAATAAAAGTTCGAACCAGCTTGCTATTTTAACAGTGTAAGGAATAATGCCATAAAGCACTCCTAACAATATAACTGCAGAAATACCTAGCGCAGCTATGAGTCCGTTTCTGTTTACTTCAAATTTCCTAAAGTAATAAACTAATACTATTGCGGGTATTGCAAGAAGGTTTAACAGGTGAACTCCAATGGAAAGTCCCATTAAATAAGCAATCAATATCAACCAGCGATTGGCATATTTTTCATCAGCTACATTTTCCCATTTCAAGATGGCCCAAAAGACCATTGCTGTAAATAACGACGACATCGCATAAACCTCACCTTCAACAGCAGAAAACCAAAAAGTATCAGAAAATGTATAAGCCAATGCACCTACAAAACCAGATCCTATTACGGCCCAATATTTCCACTCTTCAGCTTTTTCATCGATAAATATTTTGTAAGCCAGATGAGTGATCGTCCAAAACAAAAACATAATAGTAAAGGCACTTGCCAAAGCACTCATTATATTAATCATTATAGCTACAGATCCGGTATCCGGTGCAAACAAAGAGAAAAATCTACCTAATATCATAAAAAAGGGAGCACCGGGAGGGTGACCTACCAATAATTTATATGCGGTTGAAATAAACTCACCGCAGTCCCAAAAACTGGCTGTTGGTTCAATTGTCATTGTATATGTTACGGCAGCAATTAAAAATGACAACCAGCCAAATACATTATTGAGTAGTTTATACTTCTTCATGATATTTATATTATAATTCTCTGTTATTATGAGGTTTGAATATTAATTTTTAACAAATGCTTTTTAAATAGCTCGTTAGTTTTATAACATAAGACTAAAAACTTAACGAACTATTGATTTTTTCTACGATGCCAAAAATAAGTAAATTTTATTAAACGCTTTTTTTATGCCAAAAGATAGTTTGGTATTTAACTCTATTTTAACTTCCAAATATCTAAAAATTCAGTACAAGAAAAATTATTAGTAATCCCTTATTCAAACTCAAAATAAACAATACCTCTTCAACTATATTTTAACTAACAAATCTATTTTTATCCATCTGAATATCTAAACATTAGAAAAAAAACGATCAAAACAGCTCATACTTTAAAGAAAAAAAACGCAAAAATATTTTGCACGAATCAAAAAAAGATATACTTTTGCATCGCTTTCAAAAAAGAAAGACATGAGGATTGTCCCATGGTGTAATTGGCAACACGTCTGATTTTGGTTCAGAAGAGTCCAGGTTCGAGCCCTGGTGGGACAACAAAAAAAGCTTGAAATCATTTGATTTCAGGCTTTTTTTTATTTTCTGACCTCTTTTAATTACAAGGTAATTCATAAAAAAAATGGATCAGCGTTAAATATTGGGTCTAAGTTATAAATATGTTAACTACGCATATATTTTAGTAAGCCTAAAAAGAAAGAATTTCACATCTACTACACCTCTAAATTGTCTTCTGAATTCTTTTATTTTAGCATTAAAAGATTCAGCCGCAGCATTAGTACTTCTATTATTAAAGAAGTTTGATATATTATCATAGTAGTTGAAAAATGTATCAGCAATAGAATTAAATGATTTAAAGCCGCTCTTTCTGACTTTCTCAGACCAATGTGCTAATTTAAGCCAACCAACATTTTTCTCGCACATATGGTTATATGCAATCTTTAAATCCTGTGATAAATAATAAGCCTTTTTTATTTCAGGATATCTTTCAAATAATAGGGTAGCTCTTTCTTTTTGAGAAGCTGTCCATTTTTCTGGAGATTTAAATAATAAGTGTCTGCTACGAGCTAGTAATTGTTTAATACTGTCTCCGTTTGGTAGTATTTCAGGAGAATATTCTGTATCATTTTTACGAGCTAGTGATATCTCTAAATTGTCCTGATCTATTGCCTCCCATCTATATTCAATACGAATCTGTTGAACAGCCTCATATGTTAATTTTTGTACATGAAATCGATCAGCTACACGCTTGGCTCTTCTAAAGCAAGATTTAGCTATAGCATTCATAGTAGGTGATAAATCTAATGTGATTTCCTCTACTTTATCTCTAAGTTTAAAACCTATATGTTCTTTTATTAGACTGATTATGCTAAAGCTCTCAACGCCTTGGAAAATCCCAATTATACTACCTTTTTTACCAGATGCAGCCTTGTTTGTTAGTATAGTATATAATTCTCCATTTGATAATGCCACTTCGTCAATAGAGAGAAATGCTCCCATATTTTCCGGAAAAACTAAATATTCGTCGGCATGGGGCTTCTGATTCCAGCTGCTATAGCCACTGAGTTTATTTTTGTACTGTTGTTGGAATGTACTTGCATTTATTCCAAAGAATATTCGTAGACTTTCGGTACTTATGGCATTAGAGTCCACCAATTCCTTTTAAAAAAGCGGCATACTCAGGATCTAACCGAGTGCCGTCTGCTACAGATTTCCAGTTTCTGCTTCGCTTTTGATATTTCCCTTCTATCATAACATCCCAACGCCTGCATTTTACATTTAAAGTCACTAAATTCCGCCTAACTGGACAGTCTTTTATTTCCTTTGGTGCCATAAAGCCACTTGCTTTATATTGATAATTACTATATTCTTTCGGGATTTCTTTTTTTTCTTCTAAATATATAGTAAGCTTCTTTGTGTATAAATCCTGACCACTTGCTTCTTGCTTGAAGTCTGTTATTGTAAAATGATCCAATATTCCTTGTGGTAAAAATAGTCCTAGTAACTGTGCGTTGAGATCCTGTGATGACATATGTGTTAGTTTTCTTTAATGCAAAATTAACATAACTTTTTTAACAAACCCAACTATATCGTCTGGTCCAAAAAAATCCCATGCACAAACCTGCATGGCCATCTTTTTGAAAAAATGACTTTTGCACAAACCTGCAAAGCTCATTTTTTTGAAAAGTTGACTTTTGCACAAACCTGCAAAGCCCATTTTCTTGAAAAGTTGACGTTTGCACAAACCTGCATGGCCGTCTTTTTAAAAAGTTGACGTTTGCACAAACCTGCAAAGCCCGTCTTTTTGAAAAGTTGGCTTTTGCAGATATCTGCATGAGATTTTTTATGAAAAAGTTGTAAAGATCAGCAATTTCATAATAAGACAATGCACTTTGCGGGTTAGCGGTCGAGTTATTTAATCGTTGAGTTGATTAGGGATTAAGGACTAAGGATGAATTAGCGGTTGAGTTGTTAAATCGTTAAATCGTTGAGTTGTTGAGTTGCAAGATATAATAAAACCTAAAACGGGAAGACAATTACCTAAGATATGGAACAAAGAAAACGACTAATAATGAAACGCCTCTGATCAAAATTGATGGTCAAAGGCTTTCTTAGTTATTAATATAACCGATACCTAAAATTTATAATGATGACGATACATTTGAAAAAAGGCTATTTGATGTAATTTATTTCTATTCAATATTCTAATCTGACGTCCGTGCAGACTAATCAATTTTTCATTTTTAAACGATGTTAGTACCCGTATTACAGATTCAGTAGCGGATCCTAATTTATTTGCCATATCATCCCTGGTAATTCTAATATTAAGCATATTTTCACAATCCTCTCCAAACTCATCATGCAAATACAAAAGCATTTCTGCAGTTCTTTCGCGAATAGATTTTTGTGCGATCTCAGTAACAAATGCGTTAGATTCACCTAACTCTTTACACATCATTTTAATGATTTTTTGCCTGAACTTCCAATTATTATCAAATAACCTTGTTATTACATCAAACGGAATATATCGAAGAACGGCATCTTCCATAACTTTAGCAGAAGTACACGCTTTTTCATTAGTTAGTAATGACCTATATGCAATTACATCTCCTTTATGTGCAAAACGCAGAATATATTCTTTTCCTGTAAATCCTATTTTAAAAACTTTAACTACACCCTTTTGGATACAATACATTCCGGAATGCTTTCTGCCTTCATAATATACAACCGAACCTCTCCTAAATCTACCTTTAGAGCTTTCCTGCACTAAAAAGCACAGTTCTTTATCTGAAAGATTATTAAATAAATCCATTGATTTCAGGCAATAATAATCTATATTAAAAAGAGGTTCTACTTTAAACTGATCAACAAGCGTTTCCATAGTTACACATCCATTCAATTACAACATCAATTTATTTCATTGTTTATATTACAAGCAATCCTCTTTCAAAATGATTCAAGGGTTGAGCTGCATCCTCACAAACTAAAATCGAATCTTCAACCCGCATTCCTCCAAAGTCAGGAATATACAACCCTGGTTCAATAGTAACAACCATATCACTCTGCAATACAGCCTCCGAATCATATTTAATAAAAGGGGCTTCATGAATATTTAATCCTGTTCCGTGACCAACACCCGGGTAAAAAAAACTGTGAAACTCATCAGGAATGGATGCTCTTACAATTTTATCTATTTCTTTTGCCGATACATTATCTTTTATGGCATTTAGAGCATTTAACCCAGCATTATTGACAATATCATGAATTTTTTGTTGTTCAGAATTTACCTTTTCACAAACTAAAACACGACTAATATCAGCATGATAACCATTATATAAAGCTCCAAAATCGAAAAGAATAATATCCCCGGTTTTAAGCTTGGTTGAACCAGGTTTACCATGCAAAAGAGAACTGCGTTGACCAAATAAAACCATAGTTTCAAAGGAAATATCTTCAGCCCCACTCTTCTTCATTGCATATTCCAATTCTGCTGTTAAGTCCAGCTCAGAAACACCCGGTTTAATATATGGAAGAATTTTATTTAAAGACTCATCTGATATTTTAGCAGCTTGTTTTAAAGCATTAATTTCGTTAGGATTTTTAATGAGTCGTAGCTGTTCAACCAGTCCAATTTTACCTGTAAGCGTAATATTTTCTATTCTACACAGTTCAGAATGCTCTGCAAATAAAAGATGCTCACTTTCAAAGGCAAGGAACTTTATATTTTCTTTATCACATAAATATTGATAAGTAGGAGCCTGAAATCTTTGATCTGCTATCCAGTTAAAAACCTGAATTTCTTTTTTGCATTCGTTCCCGGCCTGTTCTGTGTACCTGGCGTCTGTAATTAGATACGACCTGTATTTTGTAACCAATAAACGAGCAGAATCACCTGTAAAGGCAGTTAAATATCTAATATTCTCAAGAGAACTCACAAATAAAGCATCCAGCTTACATTCGTCTATTAACCTGATCAGCTCTTGTATCTTTTGCATTTGCATATTACTAATTTGGCAAGATGAGTATGTCTACAACATAAGTTGCCTGCTAAATAATTTTATCTATCTTTTCACAATCCTGGCACTGGAAACAGGACCAGCCCTATGCCCTTCATTTGGAATGAGCTTCACTGTTACCTTCCCACCATTAACCGTTAATTCATCAGGTAATGTATATTGCTGATTATAGAACTCACCAGCATTTTTATTTGTTAAATTTTCGCTTGCTATTTTCTGCTCGTTGACAAAAACATCAAAAGTTCTTTTCCCTGGTAATCCACCATAATATTCCAGAACAAGAGCCATTGGCTGCCCTGCATAAACATCCATATCAAAAGAGAACCATCCTCCACGGTCGGCCTCACGATATTTTATATGTTTTAATTCTTCCACCCATGATTTATGTTCTTTAAAATTATGATCTCTTTCGGGTTGCATCTCGCCCAGCTTAAAATAATCAATGGTCATTTCCTGAAGTTTTTTCAGTTTCTGCTGTTTTCTAAGATATTCAGCTTTATGTTGATCCCATTTTTCTTGTGTAAACAAATCAAAATACACCGAATAACTACGTTCATAAACCTGATAAAAAGGTCTGAACAGCACATCTTTTGGTCGGCCAATCTTTTCTGTTGTAAAAGTATTTTCCTCTCCTTTCACACTCTTCAACCACACTTGAGGGTTTCTTTCGGAAGTCATAAACACAGGAACATAAAGAAGATCTGTTGCATTAGGATCATTTTCAGGCCCCAGGTCACCTGCCAGCACCAATGGTCCATACATCACAGCCACCCTATTTTCATCATCCGGCATAGATTCCAATCGTAACGAAAACGGAAAGACAACCTTAACCACATCACCCGACTTCCATGTTCTATGGATAGAAACAAAGCTTTGTGGTTTTTCAAAAACTGTAACTGGTTTATCGTTTACAGAAATTTCAATACCCGTTTGAGCCCAACCCGGATAACGAATATTCAGAGTAAAATCAACCGAATGATCACATTCAATATTGAATAAGGTTCCTTGTTCATCAGGATATTTGGTATTTTGAGTAAGCTTAACACCTTTCTCTCTCCAGCTTAATTCAGAAGCAATAAACTGAGAAACAAATAATTCATCGTGATTATGGTAATATATATTTTTACCATACTTAGCATGATTCTCCATTCCTGTTCCAACACAACAAGTAAACCACTCAGGATCCTGATATACTTTATGCCCACCCATTTCTAATGACAGATTATATATTACTCTTCCATCTACAGGATGTTGAGAAGATAAAATATGGTTAAACAAGGCTCGTTCGTAATAATCTGCCACTTCGGCTTTAGCTTCCCACTGAAACAGATGCTCCGACAATTTAAGCATATTGTAAACATTACAAGTTTCGGTAGTTCCGTCGCTTAATCGGTCGCGCAATGTATCCGGAGCTCCAAAGTATTCGTGATTACAGTTTCCTCCGGTTACATATGAATGGTGATGAACCACCCTGTTCCAAAAAAACTCAGAAGCTTCATAATCATTTATATTTCCGGTAAGCTCATACCTGCGGGCTGTGCCTACAAATTTAGGAATTTGTGTATTGGCATGTTTACCCTGCAAAATATCTTTATGATGTGCTATTGAATCAATAATTGACTTATGATGAAATATCATGGACATATCCAGATATTTCTGATTCCCTGTAATACCATAAAGCTCAGCAAGAACTTCGTTAATACCACCATGTTCGCAATTCAACATATCCTGAATTTGCTCATCATCTAAACCTTTAACTATAGTAAATAACCAGTCAGAAAATTTTACTGCAATATCTAATGCTTTTTTATTATTGCACAACCTATAAGCATGAATCAGTCCATCCAATACTTTATGTTGCGTATAATAGGGCACCCAGATCCCATTTAAATTAAATCCCTGCGAACGAATGTTTCCCTTGGCAACTTCTTCTTCCAATATTTTTTCACCATCTTTAAAAGCACCCAGATACCCATTACCTCTAGCATTTTGACATTCAGCCAACTGGTTAACAATATAATCCACCCGTTCTTTAAACACTGAATCTCCGGTAGTTTGATACATTAAACTAATTGCTGTTAAATAATGGCCCAAACTATGCCCTGCAATGGTATTATCCTCCCAACCGTGGTATTGCTCAGCTTTAGGTTCAAGGCCTGCCTCAATACGAAACCGGGCTAAAAACCGATCAGGTTCATAATTAAGCAATACCATTTTATCCAACTCTGTAGCATGATAAAAAGGACCATCCAGAAGTTTTACATCATTAATATTAAAAGTAATTGCCCTAAAAGGAACAACTTCTGAATGTTTACCTTTAATTGTTGGTGGATGTTGAACTGACGGATTACATCCCATCGTAATCAATAAGATCAGCGCACTTAATGTGCAAAGAATTTTCACCATTATAGCTATATTTTATTTAGGAATTTTTCATAATTACTATAGACACCTCTTACTCTTCTAAGTACTTATTTTCAGCAGCGTGACAAGAGGGAGAAGTTTTAAATTCTGAAAAATAATGACTTACCAACTCATATAAATCCGGATCATATTTTTTCAAATCCTCTCTTGTATTTACCCAATTATGTTTTCCATCTGTTGTTGAAACCTCAGCATTTACATTAAACCAATCCTGAACAGCTTCGGCCCAGTATTCATAAATGTCAGTTTTTGCATAAGTGTTTTCATATTTTCCTTGTGCGATGGCATTATCCATAAGCTTTTGCAATTTGTTATTAAAAGTCTCATCACTAGGTGCTATACCCAAGAGATGTATCCCATGCGAAAACTCATGAATGGTAATATCTTCTGCATGGTATTTATCTATTTGGTAACACAATAGATTTTCCTCGGCACAAGAAGAGAGCGGCGCATCTAAATCACCACCTAGTCCACGAGCCCGAACATCCCAATTTATGGTTGTATCGTTAGCCAGTTCCCTTTGCTCAGGCAAATCAGTAGTGCCTTCGTATCTAGCCATTACAGCCATACGAGCTTTATTTTTAACCATGGTATTCAAAACTTCCGAGGGTAAATCTTTAGTCATAAAGTACACTATTTCCCATGCCTTTATTAAAGCCGCATCAGGCACTCTCCATGAACTAACTACAGGTACACCATTGGCATCCATATATTTTTTATAAAAGGGATCTAACTGTAGTTTTGCAGGAGGAGCTGTAATCTCCGGAGTGGATAAAGCAATGTCTTGCGCAGAAATAATTAACCAACTGCAACAAAATAATAAAATAGATATTATTGATTTTTTTATATTCATTTTTATTCTTTTATAATGTGTATATTTAGCAATACTCGGTTTTCAGTTCTCAGTTAACTGCAGACTGAGTACTGTGACCTACTTACCATTCCTGTCCGGAGCTAGTT
This sequence comes from uncultured Saccharicrinis sp., assembly GCA_963677345.2. Lineage (GTDB taxonomy): Bacteria > Bacteroidota > Bacteroidia > Bacteroidales > Marinilabiliaceae > Saccharicrinis. Next base: position 141,890 of record CAXXLC010000012.1, on the reverse strand, counting down.
GTTTGTAAAAGTGTTCCACAAAAAAATCTCTTCTTTTCTGTTCTCCATAATTACCTCCAAGAGTATGATGTACACCAGGCAATACCACCAGCTCAAAATCTTTATTAGCTTTTATCAATGCATCAGCCAACTGCATGGTTGAAGACGGATCAACATTATCATCCAGTTCGCCAAGAATCAACATCAGATTGCCTTTAAGCCGATACGCATTTACAACATTTGAACACTCCTCATAATGTTTGCCGACAGGAAATCCCATCCATTGCTCATTCCACCACATTTTATCCATCCTGTTATCATGACAACCACAAGATGAAACAGCTGCTTTGTAAAACTCCGGATGAAATAAAACAGCCGCCGTTGAATTCTGTCCACCTGCAGATCCCCCAAAAATACCAACCCTTGTGGTATCCATACATGAATGTTTGTCGGCAGCAGCCTTTATCCATTTAATACGATCAGGAAACCCGGCATCTTTAAGATTTTTATAACACACATCATGAAAGGCTTTAGATCGATAAGATGTTCCCATTGCATCCATTTGAACAATGATAAAGCCAAGCTCTGCTAAACCTGAAAAAGCATAACTATAGGCACTAAAACTTTTTTGAGTATAAGCGGCCTGAGGACCGGCATATATATACTCAATAACCGGATAGCTTTTATTGGGATCAAAATTGGTAGGATAATAAATATTCCCCCATATATCAGTCTTACCATCTCGTGCCTTTGACACAAAAACTTCAGGAAAGCGATAACCACTTGCCAGTAAATCATCAACATCAGTAGTTTCCAGAGTGAGTATTTTGGTATTATTATTTGTATTTTTAAGTACGGTAACAGGCGCAGTATCAACCTTTGAGTAAGTATCAACAAACCATTTAAAATCGGCAGAAAACACAGCCTGATGATTCATTTTTTCGGGAGTTAAATCCACTAGATCTGTTCCATCAAAATTAATTTTGTAATAGTGAACAAAATAAGGATCCTCATCTTTATTCATTCCACTTCCTTTAAAAATAATGGAATGATTTTTTTCATCCACAAACTCCACTCCTCTAACCACCCATTGGCCTTGAGTGATTTGATGAATCACCTTACCTGAAACTCCATCAATTAAATACAGATGATTCCAGCCATCTCGTTCTGAGGCCCAGATGATCTGACTGACATCTTTTAAATCGTACCGATAGTATTTTCCACTATAATCAATAAAAGTTTTTGATTGCTCATTAATTACTACGGAATAATCTCCTGTTTTAGCATCCACATTTACCACCTGATAAACCTGATGACCTCGTTGATTAAATTCAAATGTAAAAGACTGACTATCCTTTTTCCATTGTATTTTTTCGAGGGAATACTGATTTTCAAATGGTTTGCTATCAACAGGTATTTGCTCCTTATTTTCAACACTAAACAAACATGGTTTAGCGATTGGTAAAGCATCACCAGGTTTTAAATACTCTCGTGTTAACAATTTTGGTTCTAACTGATCTTCAGGTGAAGACTCTATCAGATGAATGTAATGCTTCATATTATCACGGATACGAAATGCTGCGATTTTTTTAGAATCAGGTGACCAATGAATTTCTCCTGAGTAAAACTCACCAATAGAACCATCTGTACTTAACTGATATTCTTTATTTGTAGCTAACTCTTTTACATACACATTATAGTTTTTAATAAATGCTACATAAGCAGAATCAGGAGAATAAAACGGGTCATAATCATAAATTCCATCTGTCCATCCCCAATGTTTTTCGGGTTTTACTTCAATATCTCCCAAATTCGTGATTAAATATTTTTTCAGATTGCATTTTAACCGCTTGTTATCAGATTCAAAAGTCAGTTCTGTCAAATGATTGTCAACAGAAACATTGTTCAATCTAAACTTGTATGGTATAACATCTTTACCAATAACCTGTCCTAATTTTTTTGCAAACTTTTCATGGTTAAACAAGGGAGTCACTTTTTGTTTTTCAGAATCCACTATTTTATATTCGGTTCCTTTTCTTGTATGAACTTCATACCAAGCAGAATGACTTTGTTCAATCCACTCCACTTTTCGCACTTCGCCATATACTAACTCAATTACTTTATACAGCGAATCTGCTCTTTCGTAGTCATCTGGCGTTACCTGCCCGACAGATACACCACAATTGATCCAATAAATTAAAAATCCTAAAAGAAAATACTTCATTATATAGCCTCGTTTAACTCCCTTTAAAGAGGGAGGACTGATTTACAAATCGTTTATAAATTAATTTAATTATTTAACTTCCATTCTAAAATTCCTGCTGAAAATCCTTTTTGAATTTTGGCGGTGATCCTTATTGCTTTTGTTTTTACAGGATCAAATGAAACCTTGTTATATTGATTTAAATCCATTTTATATGCTGAATAATTCTGAACTTCCAGCCAATTATCTTTTGATGTTTGATAACTAATATGATAAGATTGGGGCACCCTGTAATTCACATCATAATGATCAAGATTTAGCCAATACACAGACGAAGAAGAAATAGTTACCGGCTTATCAAAATCATATTGCACCCATTCTTCAGATCCATCTTTCAACCACCAGTAAAAATATGATTTATCAATATCTGATGAATTAGAAGGGTCAAAACCATCATTTAACCCAGGAGACCAACCAGTTGAAGCACTGGCTACTGCCTGTAAAGCAAGCTCAGTTGAATCAATAACCGTGGCTGCCTTTGAAGAATATGGCATCCATACTTTCATACTGGCAGTCCCACGATTATTCCAGGCGTAGTAAGGAATCGCTTTAAGCATTATGGTTTCATCATCATCAACTTTTTTACCTTTTGTTTTAATATGACCTTTCATGCTTAAGGTTACTACACCTCCCAAAATATTTTCTTCAAATTGCGTTTTAATATCAACGCAGGAATCAACATATTTATCAAAAACGCTCTCGTTATTATTATCCTTATCTTCAAAACAATAAATCACAGGTCCTCGTTGAAAAGCAATCTTACCTTGGTCATAAAGAACCTTATCATTAGCAAGTACTTTTCTGGCTTCCATTGGAAAATGGATATCTATTACATCCCCTTCTTTCCAGTTGTGTGATAATACAACATAACCATTTTCCTCAAAACATTCCACACTTTCCTGATTCACTTCAATAGAATAAGTTGAATCAAGCTGATTAACAAAGCAATAAAGATCCGAAGGCACCACCTTATTTTTAACCCAACCTGGAATTCGAATTTTTAATTTGAAATTGCTTTTAACAGTATTTTGAATAGAAATATTTACATCTCCTCCCCAGGGATATAAGGTATTCTGTGTTAATTTCAAAGTATCTTCCCCCATAGGAATTGAAGCTGTTCCTCCTGCAAATAAATTTACATAAACCGATTCTTTGGATTTGGTATAGATATAACCAGGAACAGAAGCCATAAAGCGAGTAATATTACCAGGACAACAAGCACAACCAAACCATGGAGCACGATCATGATTATGCTCTGATTCCAATGGATTATCGTAGAAAAAATGATCTCCGCTAAGTGACACACCTGATATTAAACCATTATACAATGTTCTTTCCAAAACATCATAATATTTCGAGTCTCCTTCATGTAAAAACAAACGATAATTCCAATAAACATTAGATATTGATGCACATGTTTCACAATAGGACGTCATGTTATTCAACTCATAATTAGGCCCAAAGCCTTCGCCCTGAGCTCTTTGACCTATACCTCCTGTTATATATAATTTTTTAGATACAATATTTTCCCATACGCGTTTACTTGCATCCATAAGTTTGTGATCGTGCATTAAAGAAGCTACATCAGTAACTCCTGAGTACAAATACCCTAAACGAACGGCATGCCCAACGGCTTCTTCCTGATCGACAATAGGCATATGATCCTGACTATAGGCATTGAGCTCGTGACCATCAGTACCTTTACCTGTTTCATCTATAAAATAACGAGACAGCTCAAGATATTTCTGATCTTTTGTAACATTATAAAGTTTTACTAAAGCCATTTCTATAATCGGGTGGCCGGAAGGGACATGTTTCTGACCTTCATTAGGTCCGAATACTGTATATATTAAATCTGCATTTTTAATAGCTACATCAAGCAAGTTTCTTTTTCCTGTGGCAAGATAATGAGCCACAGCAGCCTCATAAAGATGACCGCAATTATATAATTCGTGACTATTTAATTTATCCCATCGACCTTCGCCATACCAACCTTTTAAACGTTCGCATTTATTGGTTACACAAGTACATAGATAACCATCATCTTCCTGAGCCTTTCCTATCAAATAAATCAAACTATCCAGGTATCGGTCTAATTCAACATCAGGTTTAACAGCCAAAGCATAAGATGCACCCTCAAGAATTTTATACACATCTGTATCATCAAAAGGGAAATCGCCCTGATGTTCCTTCTCTATCAAACCTCCTGCAACAGCAAAATTATCCATTCTTCCGGTTTCCTCTGATTTTTTAAAAGCAGAGGGTATTGAAACAGTTCGGTTCACTTCAATTTTAGGCGCCCAAAAAGAATCATTTAAATGAACCTGAGTAAAAGGTACCTGTTCAATTTTTTCTTTCTTCGTGGATGTCTTGGCACAACCAAAAACAAGTACTGCTATACCAATAAAAAATATAAGATATTTAAGTTTATTCATAATTTGTCTCGTCATTATTTATTATTTCTAATCATAATTCTTTTATACCCTGCTGATACAAGTCTTTTATACCACTTGAATCCAAAGCTTTATTATATAACCTCACATCATTTAAATATCCAATAAAGTTTTCAGGATTAAAACCAGATGAACCTATCCTGATTTTATCTGCTTTTACAAAAAGATTAATGGGAAATTCGTTATCTTTTTCTCCATCTACATAAATCACTTCTTTCATGCCATCAAATGTTATTGCAACATGATGCCATTTATTTATTCCCGGAAATTTTTCAAATGCAACATCAACAGAACCATCACCATGTGCAACAGCTCCAAAATTTCCATTACCATACATCATGGCCGCATAAGAAGCCTGTAACATATCATCCCTACTATTCCATGAAATAATGCATTGTCCTAAACTTTCCGTTGTTGCATTAACCCATGCACTTGCTGTAAAAGGAGCATTCCAATTAAAATTAAATCCTGCATCTTCAGATAGCTCCAGGTAAACTATTACCATCAAGATATAAGGCCTTTCTTCCTTCGTGCTTTTTTATTATGCAATTGCCAACAGGAATTAAGTCACCTTGAAGAGAACCCGGGTTGATAACAGATGTATTTAGCTCCCCGGCATTAAAATCTGAAGCGTCAAATGATACTTCCAATTGATTACTGGCTTTTGCGTACTGAGCTTCAACTATTGGTTTATTCTGATTTTCAGGAAGATCAAACAACCTATCATATACTTCCACATTCCAAATGGCAGGTAAAACGCCTGTTTTTTCGGTACCGGTAATTGTAATACGAATGTAGCGACACTGTTCTTCACCATCATCAACCATGGGACTACCAGATGTTTGATTATCTGTTTGATCTGAAAACAATTTCCAATCGCTATGATTTGCCGATACTTCAATTTTATACTGATAGTAATAAGTGGCATATTCAAACTGAGTACATATTCTTGCAACACTTTTCATTTCACCCAGATCAATGGTTACGGACTGCGGTAAATTGCAATCTTCGGCTTTCCACATGGTCCCATTATTATCATCTGTAATATATTCAGGTTTATATAAATAATTGGTAGCTTGTTGGGTATAAACAGTTGCTTTTGATTGTAAATAATAAGCTGATGACGCTTTTACTTTAGCACCAAAGGCTATATTTTTTAAAGGATTTTTAAATTGTTTTACACCTGTATGAGTAGGTATAATTTTTTTTATTGTTGTGTCATTCAAAAATACAATTTCATCCATACAAACCTGGCGAAACTCGCCTCCTGAACTATGCGGGTTATCATGGCGGTGATAAAGAATATAGGTATGCCCATCTATTTCAATAATGGAATGATGACCAGGAGAATCCACGGTATTATCTTCATTTGTTTGAAGAATAGGATTATTAATACCGTATTTAAACGGACCTGTTGGAGAATCGGAATAAGCATAATGTACAGCATAACTACTCAAACGACAATCACCCGAAGAATACATTAATATATATTTTCCATTTCTTTTTAGAGGATAAGCAGCCTCAAACACCTGAGGTAACTGCTCTGTTGGAATTAATCCAGACTGCTTCATTGTATACATATTATCTGCATGCACTTCAGCCCAACCCAAACCTCCGAAACTGGTACACCAGGTTCCAAAGTAAGAATAAAGTTTTCCGTCATCATCCAGCATAAACTGAGCATCCAAGGCCGGCAAGCCTTCTTTTCCTGACCCAACAGGGATAACAGGTTTACCTTCATTCAATGGCATCCAGGGTCCGACAGGATTTTCTGAAACGTAACCATAAATATTACATCCAAACTGACAATTACCCATGTAATAATAATATTTGCCGTCTTTACCTTTTACTACATCCGGAGCCCAGCAATTGGTTAAACCTTTAGGCAAATCAATATCCAATTCGTGATTATACCAGTTCACCATATCCTTAGAAATCCATACCGTGGGCTCACCAGATGCCAGCTTTACGCCATCTGTAGTTGAGTAGATATAGTAAGTATCATCAAACTTTTTAATGGTGGGATCAGCAAAATAACCCGGGATAATAGGATTTCTCTCCTTGATAACTGACGATTGCTTTTCTTTCTGTTTACAGGCAAGAACAAGAAATACAACACTAATTATATATAAGGCTTTTACCATATTTAAAGGAATTATTATCAACGAATGAACTTAATTTAGTATTGTTAAATTTAACCAGGCAAGGCTATTGATTGTCATTATTTTCACGCTACTCTACGGTTATATAAACTTTTCACAAAATTGAAGTTTCTATAATTTCAATACCATAACAAATGTTTAAAAAGCTTGCACGCATCTTTATTTTAAGCGAAAAAATAGTTGTATGGATGAAGATGAAATAGATATGCTCATCACAAACATTTATACTTCACTCTTCATCCTCATATCTCCAAGCTATATGACTAATTCAATGTTATATTAAAAACAAATGTAATTTGATATTGTAAACCGTCTTTGGTATACACTAACGCTTGTTTAACGGTATATTTATTGCCTGAGCTGCATTTCCCCGGATACTGACCAATACTGAATTCAAAAGTATCAAGAGCTAATTCAGTAAATATTTTACTGTCATTATCACTGCCCCAAGATATGGCATCACCATTACCTGCAAACCAAAAACCATAACCATTGGCTGTAGTTTCATAAATTAATGATCCGTCAGATTCAACTGCAGCAAAAGCAATTTTGCCTTCCTTAGGTTCAGCTTTGGCATCCAGAACTATTCCTGAAATAGCAGAAGGCTGCATAACCAGAGCCTGGGCAACTTTAGTTATATCACCATTAGAATTTAAATTAACTGTTGTACCGGTATATTCATCTGAGACATCAAAGGAAACATCATATGTCAACGTCAAATCCTCAGGAGTAGCTGTTTCATCAATAGTTATATTACCTAAAAGATCAGTATTGGTAAATTTGACTTTATAAGGCCACTGATCATCATTCGACTCATCTTCATCCCATGGATGTGACTCATAAGATGATGGAGCACCTAAAACAACAAGCCAAAGGCGCTCACAATTTTCAGGTATTGTAAATTCTATAACATTTGATGTTTTACGATTCATATCACCATAAACACGAGCTCCATCGCTTAATAATGCCACATAGCCATATCTCCATCCAGCTTTATTTTGCGAAGTATTATTATAATTTGTAGTTGTTAATACATCTTCACTGACCGTATACTGCCCCGGATCCTCTGTAGCCAAAGCAGCTCCCGGAGTTAAAGCAACAAAGGAGGTACTTACTATAGTCCCTGCCTCCGGAACGTTTAATGGAATCACATTGTAACCAGTTGATCCCGGACATTTACTATAGGCAACCTGATAATACCCATCATCTAACTGATAAAACTTATATGAATACTTACCAATATAATCAGCTCCAATACTTCTAATGGCATCTAAATCCCAGGTAACCATTTTGGCTGCAGCATCATAAAGTTCTGCATTTAAATCATCTGCAGATAAGCTGTTTAAACGCATATAAGTTTCAATAGGATCTTCCGGACCTACAGATTCTCTCCAAATCTTTCCTATATAGTCAATTCCATACTTTTCTGTCCAATAATACTGAAGCCAGTAACTTGCATAACGTTGCCATTCGTGACAGAAATGACGATGATAATTAGTCATATATACATCAAAATTATATGATGTAAAGGCCTCATATGGATAACTTTGAAAAGATTGCCATTGAGCACATTGCTCCCAAAAAGCATTTCCACCATTACCTCCATACCCATACCTGAACCCACGATTAAAATCATTTGAAATTCCTCCGTATGCCAGTAAATCGGAATATGTTTGATATTGAAAACTATGACCTATTTCATGTGCAATGGTTGAACCTACAGGCTTACAAGTACTTGGATTCACCCAAAGAGCACCCACAACATCATCATAACCCCCACCTGTTGCGAGCCATTCGGTTTGATAAAGCAAGTAAATCTCCATCTTATAAATATCCAAATTTGAAACACCCTGTCCTACCTTTGCAAAACCTAAAGTATTCACATTTATATTATAAAATGTCTCTGCTTTTTCTAATAAATCATCAACATCTACCCTTAAGGCTTCAGGTACGGATGATGCATTAGGATCTTCACCAAATCCTTCTTCCCAAAAAACAAAGAAATGTTCAGATTGCTTGCTTCGCACAAAAGACCATTTACTATCACTACGAAGCATATCCATATTGGAAAGTTCGGCCGGTTTATAAAATTTATCCAGATTAGCTACATCTGATTCTGTTAATATAACTACATCTGATGTATTACCATCATCATCAGAAGATAATTCTTCTGTGGCTTCCTTTTCTTCCTCTGGTTCTATTGTTTTTTTATCATCAGTACAGGAAATGTTTATAAACAAGCCAAAAACGAATAATAGAAACAAAAACTTAAAATCCTTCATAATCAATAAATTTGCATTCTTGAAGTACAGATTAATATTATTTTATATTTAAAGTAATATTTAACTTGACCAGTTTATTATCACAAAAAACAGCCATTGAAACGGTGTAACTTTCGCCCGAAGCCATAGCATCAGGAAACTGCCCTACATTAAAAATACCATCACCTCCGTATTCAATAAACAGGCCACAGTCAGAGTCACCCCATGAACAAACATTGCCATTTTTATCATACCAAAATCCCATATTAGCGGTATATCCGGTAGTAACCAAATCTCCATTTGAATTAACTCCGTAAAAAACAAGGTTATTGCTCAGTTCTGATTCTGTTGTACCTAAAGCTGAAGCAACTGCTGCAAAATCATATTCAACCTGTGACGTAGTATAATTTCCATCCACATCCTCATTAAGAGATATATCAAACGTTTGTTCATATTCAGGTATTACATTTAAAATAATATTATATCTAACCATATCTCCATTATACACCATTGCTAAAGATACATCAAAGACATCCCATGCTTTACAATAATCAGGAAACTGACCTACATGAAAAATACCATCCCCTGCATACTCAACAAAAAGAGCACAATCAGTAGCTCCCCAGTTACAAGCATCACCACTTGCATTTAGCCAATAACCCACATTAGCGGTATAACTTTCTGTTAGAGTTTCATTCGAATTAACTGCATAAAAAGCTAAACCCTCCTCAAGTTTTTCTTCTGTTACCCCATATAATTCGGCAGCTGCAGCAAAATCAAAACTTACTTCATTAAATGCATAAGTATTATCAGGTGTTTGATATACTGCCAAATCGTATTCACCAATAAATACCAATCCCGAATCAGTAATTTTTATTTTGCAAAACAAAGTAGTTTCTGGATCTGTTTTGTACAGAGATGACGTTACTGTTAAAGGCAATAAATAAGTATTTACACTTAACAGCTTCGTATCAAACTCAAAATCAAAAGTGAATTTAGAATTTTCTATATCCGGAGTAACACCTGTATATGTATAGCTATCAGAAGGCAACAATAAATAATCCGTGCTATTATCTGAATTATAATCTTCAACGGCACTCTCATTTACAGCAATACTAACTTTGTCAACATCTACATCTTTAAAGTTATAATATGCTGACAGAGAAATTGTTGAAACCCCCATCGTATCTGCCAATTCTAATAATTCAGGCTCCTCTAAAAATAATGTAGCTTCAGAAAGGTTTACATGGATCAAGGCCTGACACATTGTTTCATTTACCACCAATGTATCCACCTCTGAATCAACAACTAATGGCAACATATAATTAGAAGCCTGTGCATTGGTAAGCTCACTTAACATTTTTTTTACATCAAAAGTCACAGGAACCTCTAATGATGAACCACTTAACACCACAGAACTTGTAAATGAATAATAATCAGCCGGCAATATTTCATATTCGGTATCGTACAGATCATTATATTCATCCAAAACTGACTCATCAACAACTAAACTCACTGAGGTTGTTTCTTCTGAATTTACTTTCAGATTATAAGTATAATCACCATATACCGAATACAGATTAACCTGCTGATAACCGAAAACATCAAAAGCAAGATCCGTATTTACAGTAAGACTGGTGGTTGTTTCTGATTCTTTCAGATCTTCGTTACAGGATGCAAACAATAGAAGACACCCTATTATCAAAAAACTATATATAAAATATTTCATTTTACGAATTATTGAAATTAATTAACTTAATTACTCACTCTTTCATGTTGATGAATTTGCGTAGTAATATAAAATGTTCCAACAGCAAAATATTCAAAAGATATCAAACCCTTTAAGTCGTAATCAAAATCCTTAACAAACTCTTCAGGAATCATCCAGTCATATCTAGCAGACACATCACTCCATGATCGACCATCAACAACAAGATCATTAAAATAAGGAAAATCAATTCCTGCATAAGCCGGCATTTGGTGCACAAAAGCAGTATCTGTCAATTGAATATCATACCAGGGAGCCCAATCATCAAAAAAAGGACATTTTGACCTCCGTGTAACCTCGCCCTCTTTAGGATTAAAAAAATCACCATTTTTATCCTTAAACATATAAATACAATAAGCTCCATTGGTAACCCCCGATTTATATGTCACATCTACAGTAATATAACTATCAGAAGTTGAATATACGACCGCTTCATCATCATCATCATAAGCAGTGAGCCTCTTATAGTTCATAGCATAAGTATCTTCCTCTTCAACTGGTTCTAAATTAATCTGGCAAGCATCATTAATATCATAATCTCCTTTAGCATTACTCACATTAACATCAATATTATATGTTCCAATTGATAGATATGCTGTTGCTGCAGAAAACTCTAATCGACCTCCTACAGAATTTACAAGCAAAGGGAGTTACCAGGACTATCTTGTAAAACCATTTTGTAATAATTCTAATGTTGAATCTTTATAAGTAACCGTATTTTTAAATGTAACTATACTTTTGAGGAGTAGTAAACTCTTCAGTTACATCATTTCCATCGGCATCCCCGAACTTTAAGCAATTCAACAGTTAAATGGCTTAGTAGAACCGTTAGCCACTATTGTAGAGGAGAAATTAGTAATTCCCTGTTGTACATCATAAGGATTAGTCTCTGTAAAATATATTATCGCTCAAATAACCTACTTCGGGTCTTTTCACAAGCCCAAACAACCTCCAAAACTAAAAGCAAGTATCAAAAACATTATCTTCTTCATAATCAATTGTGTTTAAATTTATTAGTCATCAGAGCTCTTTTGAAAAAAGATTAAAAACATGGTCGTTGTTCATCACATTAAGAAACAGCTCCCGTCCCAATTCTAGAGTCAATATTCCTTGTGTCTGACACAATTCTTCCTCTTGTTATTCTCTAAACAATAATAAAGAAAATACACTGGTTCAGTCAGAATACACATAATACTGATCTTCAGTGGCTAATATTTTTTTAATTGTTATATCGGTATTTGCCAAAGTGGTATAACTATCTCCACTTAAGGGTAGCATTTTTTAACGAACACACAGCATCATCAATAACATATTGTAGCATAGCACTTTGCTCCAAATCATTAAATAAATGCTTCAAGGTATAAGTTAGTATATCACTCACTTCGGTATACTTTACAAGGGTATCTGTCATACTCTCCAGATATAGTTGAATGCTATAATCTGTTGGAGCAAAAAAAGTTCCAGCAGAATTAATTGTTTCTTCTAACTCAAGAGAATCAATTATCTGAACCAAAGTATCGAACATATCATATCTATTCGCCTTTAAATAATCATAAACGGTAAGTTCTGTTTCTGCTTTGGCGATACCGCCATCTGTTAAATAATCTTCTGTACAAGCAAAAGCACATAAAGCAATAATTATTAACAGAATGATATTATTTATTATTTTTTTCATTGCGTTATTACTTAATATTCAGTTATTATTCCATTTCTGATTTCCAATACTCGGTTTGAGTCAACAAAGGATTTTCTTCTAATAACGTTGGTTGAATAGGCCAATAACTTTTACCCTCTTTAAATTCTTTTTCTGTAATTTTGTCAGAATTGCTAGAACCAAATTTATACACTCCTTTTTCTCTGGCTAATCGAACCAAATCATAAAAACGATGTCCCTCCATAAACAACTCTCTTCCTCTTTCCTCAATTATAGCCTCAAACAATTCGTCATTTGGTGCTGTTGACTCTTCTAAATCAGCAAGCGAACGTATTTTATTCAATATAGTACGTGCTTCGACATATTTACCTTGTGCTGCCTGAGCTTCAGCCTGTAACAATGCAATACCCGACAAACGATAAACCAATATATTGTTATAACTTAAAGCATAGGTGCTACTTTTAACATTTATGTTAGAATATTTTAGTAACACAGGATAATCATCAGAAAACTCCCAAAAACCATTAATTCTGCGTAAATCACTCTTGTCATAAAAAAGAGTTTGACGCAGGGTTAATGTATCAAAAGGCCAATTTGTATTATCCTCAATTAAGCTGTAATAATCATCTCTAAGTAACATACCGCTTATGCTCGAAGAAACATCACTACCCTCAGATTCATCATTCTGAGCAATCTCAAATATAGATTCATCAGATTGTCCTTCGAATATCTCCAAATAGTTATTTCTATCTAAATAAGTATAATAACCTTGTTCTGTTACTTTTTTTGCTGCACTTTCGCATGCCTCATAATTACCTTGCCATGCATAAATATGAGCTAACAACGACCATGCAGCGCCTTTGTTAGCACGCACCACCTTATCATCCTCATCAGTATAATTCCAACTCAATAAAGAAATTGCAGTTTTACAATCCTCAATAGCTTTTGCCAAAACTTTATCTTCATTATCACGTGAATAATTTGTTAAATCAACCTCATCAACTACATTATCATCAACAATTGGCACATCACCCCAAACATGAGCCATATAGAAATATGAAAAAGCTCTTACAAAATAAGCTTCACCCATAAACTGTTTATAAGTAAAATCATAGTCACTATACTGATCTTTTGGAATATTTGGAATCTTAGCAAGACACAAATTAGCCTGTCTTATGGCACTATAAAACTTTTCAAACGTTCTTAGTCGATACATAATAGCTGATGTCTCGCTCGAAGAAACACTTATTCCCCAATCTCCATCCTGTACATTATTATAATGAACCGGTGTTATATCTCTTTCCGACGTAAAAATATCTGTACATAAATCCCCATACGCATAATATGCAATTCCATTATTCAACGCTTTTCGTAATTGGGCATAACACCCAACAATGGCTGAATTTCCATCATCCTCTGTATTCCAATATGTTTCATCTGACACATCACTTTCCGGATCCTCCGAAAGAAAATCAGAACATGAGCAAAAAAACAGTGATATGATACAAATACTGCTTACCCATAGCGTATATTGTCTGTTAATGAATTTTATATCAATCATCATAATAATATTTTAAAAATTCGCAGTTAGTCCAAAAGTAAACTTCATAGCCAATGGATAATTATTTCCTGAGCTATACCCATTTGCACCTACGGCTTCCGGATCAGGGAGGGTACAATCTGTAATTAACAAAACATTGTCTACCATACCATAAAACCGTAAATCTCCAATTCCTATTTTCTTAGCAAACGATTCAGGAACTCTATATCCTAACATGATATTTTTTACACGAAAAAAACTCCCGTCTTCAATAAATTTAGAATTAGCAATATGAAACCTATCAACACCTGAAGTACTTATCACGGCTCCATATTCAGCATCACTATCTCCGTTTCCTGTGTAGTAGTTAAAATCATCTGCCAAACCAACAGCTGAATATGAGCCCCAACTTGAATAGGTTTTTGAACCATTAAACAAATCAGAAGAATAACCATTCCAAATTTCTCTACCCAAAATAAAATTACATAATACGGATAAAGACCAGTTTTTATAAATAAAAGTATTTGTTATCCCACCTGTTATTTCAGCATTGGGATCTCCCTTTTCAACATAATCATCATAATTGATATTGTAGTCACCATTCTGATCAACATAAACAGGATCACCTGCCTTAATAACATTGCCAAAAAAAGTCATTTTATCACCCGTTAGCGGATCAGTTGGTACAGATTCATTATTAGCATACACCCCATCTGTTTCCCATACTTTATATGCAAATAAAGATTTTCCTTTAGTCAGAGTATATCTCACCCAAGGGCTACCAACTACAATATCTTTACCTCCATTTGGCAACTTAGTAATATAGTTATCGTTAAATCCCATTACAATAGAAGTATTCCACTTAAATTTAGAACTGTGCCCTAGGTTTATGGTATTTATAGTAAACTCAAAACCAGTGTTTCTTAAACTTATTGCATTTCCACTATAATAGGAATAACCTGAAGTTACTGGAGCCACTAAATCGCTATAGTAAACATCATTTGCATCACGAACATACCAATCTCCAACAATATCAATACGATTATCGAAAAGTCCTAAATCAAATCCTAAATTTAACTGCGGATACTTTTCCCATGTTACGTTTTTATCTGCAGCATAACTATCATAATTCTGCGATATCGCAGTTGTTCCATTATATGAACTTGAAGTTGCTATATAGTCTTCATCAATCCTGGAACCATAATAAGTTGCATTTGTAGTATATAAATTATACTTGGCATAATAACTTGCAGGATCATTACCTGTTACTCCATAACTTGCTCTTAATTTAAGATTATTGACTTTACCTTTAATCGATGTAAAGAAAGGTTCTTCTGAAACCCTCCAGCCTAAAGAAGCAGAATAAAAATCAGCCCATCGTTTCGCCCTATTATAACGAGAAGAAGCATCTCTTCGGTAACTTGCAGAAAACAAATACCTCTCTTGATAATCATAATTAAAACGACCAAATAAGCCAACTCGAGTTTTATTTTCAACATATGTGTATGCATACAAACCAATACCCGGCGATAACCCTGTTATTGTATTAGTAAGTACATTCTCACCATATGCAGTAGTACTTTTATTACTTTGCTTTGAAGCTTGTTGACCCACAACAAGAGAAAAAGCATGCTCCTTAATATCTTTACTATAGGTTAAGTAATTTTCTATTTCCCAAATAGAAGTTTCAAAATCCCAGTTTTTTGCAATATCGGCATCACTATATGGATTCACTAAACCACTATACAAATAGTCTCGTCTATTATTACGAAAAGTTGAAGAATACGAACTCGTAAACATCAAATTTTCATTAACGGTATAGTTTAATTTAAAATTAGAAATCAAGGTAACAATCTTATCTTCATCCATATTTCCTGCTTCTCCTCGATAAGCTTTTATTTGTTCATCTGACACATTCCAAAACGAGGAAGGAAATCCCCAGGTTGAAAAAGGAAAATTCTCACCTGTTCCAAAACCATGTTTGATTTTTACAATAGATGGTGACATATCAATTGTAAAATTTAATTTGTCTTTTGGATTCAAAGACAAGTTAATCTTTGGGGTAAAACGTTTTAAATCATAACCTATAAGCACACCTTCTTCATCATAATATCCCATAGAGACCCTATAACGATTATTTTTACCGAAACTGCCGCTAATACTAGCATCAACATTATATAAAGTGCTATTTTGAATAAAAATATCCTGCCAATCAGTATTATTATTAAAAGATGTATTTAAACTATCTGTTAAAAACATACTAACATTATCAACATTTAATGAACCATAGCTACTATTAATAAGATCAAGCTTTAGTTGCCTTTCTTTTGATCCTGTTATAATATTTCTTAAGTTCGGTTTTGAACCCATTCCAGCATAAACATTAATACGTATATTTGGTTCTTCTCCGGCCTTACCCTTTTTAGTATTTACAAGAATAACACCATTAGCTCCCCTGGAGCCATAAATTGCAGCAGCAGATGCATCCTTTAAAATATCTATCGATTCTATATCATTTGGATTTATTGCACTCAACGGATTGTTACCATAAGCACTTGGCATATCATTCACATCAAAAATCATTCCATCAATAACATATAACGGATAACTCACACCTCCTAATGAAACACTGTTTGAACCACGAATATTTACAATAGTATTTGCACCCGGTTCTCCAGAAGTACTAATAGATGTTAGTCCGGCAACTTTTCCACTCAAAATCTGATCTATGGATGGATAAGGCACATTCTCAATTTCCTCTGATTTTATGGTTGTCATAGCTGCGGTAACTTTTTTGCGAGATACATTTTGATATCCAATAGCAACTACCTCATCTAAACCAATATTATCAGGCTCCAAAGAGATTTCAAAATACATTTGCCCGGAAGTAACAGTAAATTCTTTATTCTTAAATCCAACAAAAGAAGCTACAATAACATCTCCTTCTTGCGCATTAATAAAAAACTTTCCATCCCCATCAGTAATTGTACCTATAGAGGTACTCTTAACTGCAATGGAAACACTAGGCATCGGTGAACCCAATTCATCTTTTACAATACCACTTACTTTTTTTTGCGCTCCAGCATAAGAGCTTACACAAATAAAAAGCAGCAGCACTTGCATCTTTAGAAAGAAAAATTGCCGATGCGTCTTTAAGACATTTGCTCGTACTTTCATAAATTTTAATGATTAAATGATTAAGTTTATAATCACCTCAGTTTTAACTATAGGTTAATTTTTGCTTTAGACAAATATCCTTATAAACATTTTATAACATTCAAACATATGTTTAAATAATTAAAACTGTTGTTCATTTAGTTATTTTACTTACATTTTAAAAGAAAAAAGACTACACAAACTTACACTAACAACCACAAAAAAGAACTCAGAATTACAGACTAAATAAACCGTCCACACTCAAATGTCTTAATATTTTAAATTTTTATAACTTTTATTTACACCTATTAATCCACTATAAATAAGTAAAAAATTACTATGACACATATGTTCAAAATAAATTACACATATGTGTTACTAATAACCATTATCACAATAGTAAGAAAAGACATAAATTACTTTGAAGGGTCACACAATAACAAAAACACCAAATAACTGTTGAATACATTAAAGACTATAGATCTAATTAATTACCTATTAATTTTACCTGCCATAAAGATGCCTCATTAAATCGAAATAATTTGCTATACTAGATATCATACTAATTAAAAAAACGAGAATCTATATTCTAGAATTATCCAAAATATAAATACTCGTTTTCTAGATATTCTTACTAAAACTATTTATAAACCTCAGCTTTGGTCTTCTCCCCTAGTCTTATATAGGTATTATAGATAACGACTTTTAAATTATCAGAAGGATTTTCATTATAAACTTTCATAATATAGCCTAATGATTTTCGGTAGATACTCTTACTACTCTCTAATGATTTTCTATAATGATCATAATCCAGTCGTGAAGGATTTTTTAAATTATTATATTCCGCCTTAAGGGATTTATATACATTACCAGCTTTCTTATAATAATACATACCTAATCCCAAATTAGATTTCATATTTTCTGGATCAGCATTTAACGATTCAAGATAATCCTTTTCAGCATCAGCTATATTATTTAAACTTTGGTTAGCATAAGCAGCATAGTAATACAAATTAGATTTATCAGTACTACCACTATCTATCAATTCATATGAAAAAGAAGCAAGTTTTTCATACTGTTTTGATTTTACATACAAGTTAATAAGTTTGGCATCATTAACCTCTTTTTGAAAAGGAAAAGTAATTACTTCCTTCTTCAAACCAAATTCATAATTCTCATTATCCCCAAGATCGGAAGCAATTGAAATAAACATTTCATATATATCGAATTGTGAGATTTTGTAATCAATGGATTTTTTAAAATAATTCAATGCATCCTGATGTTTTCCTATCTCCTTTGAAGCTACTCCTGCAAAAGTACTAACAAGAGCTATTTGACTGGAATCAAGATCGGATCTATTTAAAAGAATTTGAGACTCTTCAATTACTTGGGCAAACTGTTTTTCAACAATAATTTTTTTACAATTATCTATAAGCTCTTCTAAATTCTGAGCATACCCCACTAAACAAAGCCATACAAAACTACATAATAACACTAACTTCTTAACCATAATATTACATCTATAAATTACAAACCTTATCTATTATTTTTATATACTATGCAATTGAATACATTAAACAAGACTACATAACGAAATAACACATTCATCATTTCGTTACGAAAGAAAGAATAGTCATAATTTACAACTCTTCCTTTCTTTGAAATAAATATCTGGACTCAACTTAAACATTCATTTTAACTAATAACTAGGATTTTATTCAAGGTTAACATTGAATTCTAGGAAATTCTAATAAATATGAGAAACATCCTAGTCCAGAAACAACTAAGATTTATTAAACGGTAAATATTTTTGTTTATCATATACGTTAATTTAAATTAGATGTGTATGCCAATTCAGATTCAAATATGCCAAAACACATCCATAACCTTTTTAACAAATGTTTTCTAAACTCGTACAACTGTACACGCAGCATTTTACTATGGTGCAACTTGCGTATCAAACACCTGCAAACCAGGATGAATTGACGTTTTTAACAGTTGTCAATATTTCGAAGTAATTTTAAACAACTCTTATTACTCCAGAACGCATCGAGCTTTCAAAAAGTTGACACTCATTTATTGTACACTTATGTATAAACCCGCTAAACATTTGTTTGCGTTTACCAAGCCTGGGTTTCAACCCAGGTAAACACCCCCCTAATGCAAATTGACTTTGTGCCCGACTATAATTATTAGTCGGCAATTATTTTAGAGATAAACCTTATTTTAATACTGCTTCAGATTCTCAGCGGTAAAAGAAAAAGCCCATTTCATCAGATTGCCTGATTGAAATGAACTTTCATGTATAATTAAACTAAATATTAAACGTAATAGTAAAAAGCGGGCAAAATCTATTCTACCTCCCACTCAAACAATCCGGCTGAATTTTCATCCGGCTGCTGTACTTCAAGTTTAACCCCTTTTGTTGTTACTGCTTTAAAAGTAACTTCATTAACAGTTCCTTTTTTAATAACATATTCCGAGTCGTTTTCAACGGCAACC
Source organism: uncultured Saccharicrinis sp. (assembly GCA_963677345.2). Classification (GTDB taxonomy): domain Bacteria; phylum Bacteroidota; class Bacteroidia; order Bacteroidales; family Marinilabiliaceae; genus Saccharicrinis. Next base: position 122,152 of record CAXXLC010000012.1, on the reverse strand, counting down.
CATTTTCCTTCAGCATCTTTATAATAAATCTTCCATGCTTTAGGAATACGGCATCCACCCCATGGTGCATCATCATACCAAACTACAGAAGCACTTGAAATGGTTTTAGGACCATCAAACTCATATGAAAGCCACTCTGTTGTTCCTTGTTTTGGCCACCAGTGATAGTAAGGAATACTCCTGTCGTGTTCATCCTTTGGCAATAACCTGTCGTTAATAGCCGTTAAAGCCTTGGTTTTATGCGAAGCATCCACTTTACTTTCTGAAGCGATTGTTGGTGGCTGCACCGGACGGCTTGAACTTAAGTCGTTGGATAACCATACCGCCATTTCGCCACTACCCCTGTGTGCCCATGCATAGTAAGGGATCATGTTTAATTTAACATTATTTACATCAATCATTCCAGCTTCATTGTACGTCAATAACTGCGCATCTGTTTGAATCATCTTGATACCGTACAACATATCCGGCTTATCGATTACTTTAAATACAGGTTTCTTAGGTAAAACGGGGCTCAGTACACTAAAATCATTGTCTGGCCACTCTGCACAATACACAACTGGACCACGCTCAACGGATACTTTTCCACGATCGGCCTCAACATTATGGCTGGCTTTAACTGTGCGTACTTCCATATCGAAATGAACGTTTACTTTATCACCTTTTTCCCAGCTACGCGAAACAGTGAAGTAACCTTTTTCCAGTTCAGCATCCACTTTTTCACCATTCACTTTAACAGTATACGATAATTTCTTTTTATCAGTATATGAATAAAGGTCGCCAGGAACCACATCTCCTTGCACCCATCCAGGGATACGGATTTTCAGGTTAAACTTCAGTTTCTTTTTAGGCTCAACTTTTAACTCAACATCGCCACTCCATGGGTAATTGGTTGTTTGTGTTAAGACCACCTTAGAATTCTCTACAGCAATTTCCGATTTGTTAGACATAAAAAGGTTTACATACAAATCCTTTTCGTGCACTGCATAAATATATCCGGGAACAGAAGGGATAAAGCGACAAACATTTGAAGGACAACAAGCACAACCAAACCAGGCTTGACGCTGATGCTGACCAATAGACTCCAGGGGGTTTGGATAAAAGAATCCATCACCTTCCAACGAAACACCGCTGATTAATCCGTTATACAAAGTACGCTCCAGCACATCGTAGTACTTTGATTCGCCATGCAACAAAAACAATCGGTAATTCAGGTATACATTGCCAATAGCAGCACAAGTTTCGCAATAGGCTGACATATTTGGCAGTTCATAGTTTTTACCAAAAGCCTCACCATGATTTGTTGCTCCAATACCACCTGTGATATACAGCTTTTTATTAACGATGTTATCCCAGATCCTGTCAATGGCTTTAATACAGGAAGAATCTCCCGTTAACGCAGCAACATCAGCCATACCTGAATACATATAAGCAGCACGAACTGCATGACCTACTGCTTCATCCTGTTCTACAACTGGTTTATGCGACTGGCTATACTCGGTTTTAATGGTTGTTTTACCCCGTTTATCCAGTAAAAACTTAGCTAAATCAAGATATTTCTGTTCTCCTGTAAGTACATACAATTTAGCCAATGCCATTTCAGCAATCTGGTGTCCTGGAACCACACAGGCTTGTCCAGGCTTTTCACCCACCTCACGTACGGCACAATCAGCATATGCCTTGGCTATATCTAAAAAGTTTGTTTTACCAGTAGCCTGATAATGTGCAATAGCACCTTCGAGCATATGACCCAGGTTATACAATTCATGGCTTAAATCTTCTTCTTTCTCCCAACGCTTTGAACCTGCCCATTCGTGGGGGTGATTCGGGTTCATAGTACGACTAGTATATAAATAACCATCTTCTTCCTGAGCTGCAGCAACAATAGTAAGGATGCTGTCGATATATTTATCCAACTTTGCATCGGGATAAGTCTGCATAGAATAACTAGCTCCTTCAATGGTTTTATATACATCAGTATCATCAAAAGATAAACCTTTTACCTGGATTGTATCACTAGGATGAGCAGCTTTAATAAAGTTTTCATAGCGTCCGGTTTCCTCACATTTACTAAAAGCCAATGGAATTGTAACCTCACGATTTGCTTTCAACCGCTGCCCCCAAAAAGTATCGTTGACTTTTACCGAAGTAAAGGGTACAGGAGTAATCGGGTATCCTCCTTCCTGCTTTTTTTGCGCATGCGCCGAAAAAGCAACAAGTCCAACAATAAAATAGATTAATTTCTTCATCATTCTTTCAATTTAAATTTTTACGTTAAATCTCATCGTAAAATTGCATATTTACTCATACATGAACATGAACAAATGGTGAATTAGTACGAACATATGTCCAATTCAATATTTACGAAACGATTTATAACCACCGCACCACAACAACATAGCACTCACAATTAACCTTTTACAATCTCATAATTTCATCCTTAGTTTATCCCTTTGTAAATCCGCATATACTTTTTTCGACTTGTATTCTAGCCTGAACTATTCATAAATTACAAAAAGAAATTTTGAAATGCCTGTAGTATTCCTAATAATAGAATACATAGTTACTTATTAAACTCAGTTCCTTTCAACCTAATCTTATACGGCCACTGTTCATCCGGATTGTCATTAACTGTAGATTCCCAGTTAAATTCAACAGGCCAATGTTTTGTTGGCGCTCCGCTTACTACAAACCATAAATATTCTGTATTTGGGGGTACTATAAAGCTTGCCTGTCCTTCATTATCTTTAAACATATCGCTGTAAACTCTTTCTCCCGACTTTAAAGATGCAACAAAACCATATCGCCAACCTGCATATTCAGTTTTTACATTTGAGTATCCGGGTGAACCTGTGATTCCTTTAAAATTTAATTCGACAACCGAACCTGCATCGGGAACTTTTAATTGAATGGCATTATAACCATAATTCTGAGGACAGTTAACTGAATCAACCCTGTACCAACCATTTCCCTCATTAACTAATTTAGTTTGATGAAGATTTGTATATTTTGAAGCAACCTGCTCAACTCGTTCCAGATCCCAGGTAACAAATCGACGATATGCATCAAACATTTCATCATTAAACTCTTCTTGTGTTAATGCATTTATACGCTTATATGTACTTACCGGATCTTCTCCACATTGAGTTTCTTTACACAACCTTCCGAAAAATTCTTTTCCATGCTTTTGCGACCAATATTCAATCACAAAAGGAGAGTGATACATATTATTGGGATGCAAAAAGGCAAAATGGGTTCCTTTAAGAAATGCATCCAAATGGTATTTTTCAAATGTCATCCACTCGGGATACACCTGCCACAACATATACTGAGCAGACATTTCAATAATTGGCCCAGTTGGCCCTGTTCCATAATCAGCATTACTTAAATACTGAAAACTATGTGCCATTTCATGAGCCAGTGCACCATAAGGCTCCCTATTAATTCTAACTGCAGGAGTCCATAAAACACCTACTTTATCAGCAGCTCCTCCCCCAAAAGCAGTTCCTTCGTTTCCACCAAAAACAAATATCAGCAACTTATACTTATCAGTAAGAGAACAACCTTTTTGAACAATCTCTAGTTCGTTGACATAATAATTATAAAAACGTTCACATTCTTCAATAACACGCTGAGGGTTAAAAGCTTTTGTTGAATCAGAGTTTACCATAGGATTTTCGCCATACTCCTTACTCCAGAATAATGCCAGGTTTTCAGACTGTAAGGATCGTTTGAAACTATACTCACTTTCATTATTACTAAAATCATTATCTTCTGGTACTAAATAAATTTCTTTGGGGAGGTACAATTCTTTCTTACCTGTTATTTCCAAGTGTTTTAATTTTACAACAAATCCACCACCCGATGCACACTTAATATTAAGAACAGACTTATTATTAACTGTCAATTTACGAACTTTATAATCTGCAGCCTGTTTATTAGCATTGATGCCATCTTCATAAATAGTGGCACAATAAATTCCTGTTTCACTTAAAAAAGATAATTCAAAACTTAAATCCCTATCATCCCAGTTAGTTAACCCACCAATATACCAATCCGTACCATATCTTCTTGCAGTAACAATATACTCCCCGACTATACCTTTAAGTATCTTTGTTTCATCAGCAACCAAAGGAATTTCAGATAAAAACTTAGTATAATCTTCTTCTTTTTCGTAATAAACCGGAGCATCGCATAACATTGTAAATGGAGAATCATAAACCACATAGGTTGCCAACTGATGACAACGAGTACCCTGACTTAAAGGATTACTGTAGATAGGTTTAAAATCACTTTTAGTAGCATTACGCATGGCGCCAGGAGTGTAATCCACTGGTCCGGCCATCATTCTGATAAATGGGAAAGTAACATCATATTGAGGCATATTCACTTTGGGAGTACTCCACTTCATTTCTTCCATTCCAAATACACCTTCAAAATTTATAATATTAGGATAAGTTCTGTTTATTCCTGTAGGTTTATAAAAACCATGTAAATCAAGCACAAGTTTATATTTAGCAGCGGTTTCAGCAATTTGGTAAACCATCTTTATTGCTTCCTGATCATCTCTATCTAAAAAATCAACCTTAAAACCTTTCACTCCTAGCTTAGAATAGTATTTACACGAATCTTCTAATTGCTTATCCAGCACATTAAATACCGTCCATAAAACAATACCTACATTTCGTTTTCGTGCATAATCAACCAGTTCTTTAATGTCGATTTGCGGAACTACATCAAACATATCTCCCTTTTTGCCATTATACCAGCCTTCATCTAAAATAACATACTCAAGACCATACTTTGATGCAAAATCAATATAATACTTATAAGTGGCCATATTAATACCCGCCTGAAAATCTACATTATACACTCCCCAGTCATTCCACCATTCCCAAGCACATTTCCCGGGTTTAATCCAACTGCAATCGCCAATCCGATTGGGTGATGCCAAGGCATATACCAGATTATTTACAGGCATTTCAGTATCTTTTTCTGAAATAGAGATGATTCTCCATGGCAATTTTTGATTTCCGTTTAATTTAGCGATATACGATGCTCGTTTAGTAACATACTCCTGACTTCTCCATGAATAATAATCAACACCCAATGGATATCCAGCAAAAACACCATTAAAACCACTTTTGGACTGATCTAAGTTTAAAAACATTCCTGGATAATTTTCTAAATCAGATTCTGTAATAGTTAGTTTTAAACCATCTTTTAAATCTACCGTCATTGGTAAGAAAATCAAACTTGAATCAACTTTACTTAATTCTGTTACAGAATAAGTATTTTGAAAAGCCATGGCTAAGGGATCTTTTTTACCTGTTGTATGAGCAGCATAAACTTTATAGTTTTGATTAAAATTAAACTGTACCTGTTCATTGGTTAGTATATTATTGTCACTTTGATTTACAATAAACCGATAAGCAACACCTCCATTATCATAAACCCTGAATTCAAGCTTAAAACCACTCTTAAGCCGGGTTATCACCTTACGATAATTAACCTCAAACGAAGAGAATTTATACAAGGGAGCATCAATACTTTCATGAACAATTTCTTTATTGATACTTAAAATTTGCGGGTTATTACCCAAAACCCTTCCATCCTGAAGACGTAAAGCAATTTTAGACTGATCTAATACAAGTTTATCCAAATGATAGATCTTATATGATATTCCACTATCATATTTTATTTCAACTTTAGTTTTACCATCAGGAGACCTAAGATCTACATTTTTAGAATAACAAAAATTTGAGAAAACAAACAAGATTTGCAGAAGAACAAAGACACTTCTTTTCATTGGGTCATTAAATAATATGCAACAATAATTTATCAACTTCAAAAGTCTGATTTTCATACAATTTAAACAGAAACATATGTGTTTTTTATTTACACGTATGTCTACAAGCCTATTAAACCACATAACAACAAAATTACATATATCCTTATGAATCTGACTATTACAAAATAACTATTAAAATTAACAAACCACTTATATGTTCATGCAAATAGACCTTGTTTACTAAAATCTCTGTATTTTTGATATCTTCGTTGTGTTCGTTTTCAAAAAAAATTTATTCTTAGTTAAGCACTAAATCATTGAATTGTTATAAATGACCTTTAGTAAAAAATTGACAAGTAATAAAATTTGAAATTGTAAGGTTAAGATATGAGAATTACATTATTTACTTTTCTGTTTACGATTTTTCAAGTATTAGCAACTGCAAATATTAAGACTCCAAAATTTATTCATTATACCAATAAAGAAGGACTATCATCGTCGTATGTTAAAGGTATAAAACAAGATAAATATGGCTTTATTTGGGTTGCTACCAGAGAAAATATAACACGATTTGAAAATAATCGTTTTGTTAAGTTTCCGGCCTATGATGTATTAAATAATGAAATTGAGCTGGAACCACAATCTATCTCATGCATTAACGATTCTCTAATATTAGTTGAATCTATGCAGAATTTCTATTACTATTTTGATTATAATACAGAATGTTTTAAACCCTTCACCCCATTATACAATAATATCAAAAAAGATTGTGTAACCGGAACCTCTTCAAATACAGTTTTATTTCTTCAGGATAACAGTATTAAAGAATTAGATATAAACAACGGAAGCATCTCTTTTTCTAAGATATTCACTAAAACATTAAACAAATCAACAACCCCACAATTCCTTAAAATTGCATCAAACAAAAATATCATTGCTGCATATACCACAAGCAACAAGCTATTAGTGTATCACACAAAAACCAAGGCTTACAGCCAGTTTGAAATAACACCAACAAGATCTGCAGAAATTGTGTTTATGCATATAGATGTAAACAACAATATATGGATAGGAAACTATGCCACCGGACTAATTAAAATAAATTATCCTTCAGGAAAGCTGAAAAGTTTTACCACACAGACAAAACCAAAGCTTCCACACAATATGGTGCATTGCGTAACAATTGACAAGAAAAACAGAGTTTGGATAGGTACTGAAAACGGCTTATGTATTTGGGATGAATATTCGGGCAGATTTCAACACTTTAAATATGACAGGACTAATCCGGAAGGATTAAATACAAATCCCATATATAATGCATTTACAGATAATGAAGGTAACGTTTGGTTAGGAACCTACTTTGGCGGTATTAATCTGTGGTGTGATAAGCCAACGAAATTTACGCATTGGAAAACAGGAACTGGCAAACACCATCTTGGAGGAAAAGTAGTAAGTTGCTTTTTAGAAGATCGATTCAATAATATATGGATTGGCACTGAAGATATGGGTATTAACAAACTTATTCCCCAAACAGGTGTTATTGAAAAAGTCACAGAATCTATTAATAACAATTATTTATCTTACGAAAACGTTCATGATATTTTAATGGTTAACAATGACCTTTGGATTGCAACATATTCAGGAGGAATAAATATATTAAATACAAAGAATGAACACATCAGATGTATACATGTATCAAATGAACCAATGCTGGGATCGGACTTTGTTTACTCTTTTAGCCACAAAGATTCTTTGATTTATATAGGCACAGATGTAGGGGTATCGGTATATAATACCGCAACAAAAACATTCAGCCGTATAAATAATAACCTAATACAAAATCAGGTATTTGTTTCATTTACCTGGAAAAAAGATATCTTATGGATGTGTTCATATCAAGGTATTTATTCATACAACCCTAAAAATAAAAAAATAGCAAAACACACTAAATTAAGCTCTGATCATATTTTTGCACAAATATTTACCGACAGTAAAGACAGGTTATGGATTGCGACCAATAACAAGGGATTAATACGTTATAATGATAAATCAGAAAGCATTACCTATTATAATAAAAACAATCATTTTCCGGCCAATAGAATATTTGCCATTGAGGAAGCAAATGATCAAACAATATGGGTAAGTACTAATTTGGGGTTAGTAAACCTGAATCCAGAAAATAATTCATTTACAAATTATGATTCTAATTCAGGAATTCCATTTAATCAGTTTAACTTTAGAGCAGCATTCAGAGACTCAAAAGGTATCATTTACTTTGGAGGAAACGAGGGTATGATTTCCATTAATCCTGAAAATTACGTATATACAAAACCTGCCCCTGTGCAATTTACCGAATTACTACTATTTAACAATCATATTTTCCCAGGTTTAAAATCGGCCATTTCAACATCAATAACTTCATCACCTATAATCAATTTAAAACACAATCAAAATGCAATTACGATAAATTACACATCTCTTGATTATACAAATAACGGGTCTATTTCTTATGCATATAAACTGGAAGGTTTTGATAACAATTATAATTATGTAGGCAATAAAACATCTGCCACATATACAAATCTGGATCCCGGGAAATATACCTTTATTGTAAAATCATCAAACAATGCCTGGATAAATGAAAGCTCCGCTAATAAAATAAAATTAATAATAAAACCACCTTTCTGGTTAACACCGTATGCCTTTGCCACATATGCTTTAATTTTTCTGTCATTCTTTTTACTACTGAATAGCATTATCATTAAAATGCAAAAAACAAAATCGCAAGTTGCCCTTGAAAAACAAAAACGATTACACAATGAACAAATAAATAATTTTAAGTTAGAGTTTTTTACTAATATATCTCATGAAATAAAAACTCCATTATCACTTATACTAGGACCTTTAGCAAAATTAATTGAACATGAGGAGTTTGGTTTGACAATAAAAAAACAACTAAATCGTATTTATTTAAATGTAAACCGACTTAATTCTCTGCTTGGCGAGCTACTGGAGTTTAGAAAAATAGAAGAAACTTCTCCTGATTTTCGCGTATCTGTCAGCACAGACTTCCTGTACATTAAAAACATTGAAGATGCATACAGATGTATTGCCGAACACCATAAAATAAACTTCTTTGCCACATACAGCCATAATTACGAGGAAGTTTGGTTAAACAAAGCCATCATAGAAAAAATCATTTTCAACCTTTTATCTAATTCATTTAAATATTGCAAAGAAGGAGACACCGTTAAATTAAGTGTTGAAATAAACAGCGTAAAACAATTAATAATTAACGTTAATGACAATGGACCCGGAATTCCGGAAGAAGAACTTATTAAAGTACAAAAGAGATTTTTTCAATCAGAATCTGCAAAAAAATTGAACAAAGGCGTTGGAATAGGATTATCATATGTGAATAATTTAGTTAAGCTACATCATGGTACTATCGACATTAAAAGTGAGTTATATAAAGGTACATTTATAAGCATAATTTTACCCTGCGATAAAAACAGTTACACCAAATCCGAATTATATAACAGCTATTACGCAAAACAATTATCAGATGAAAAGCTAAACTTTTCAACCCAAGAGGAAAACCACTTTCAATTCTTAGAACCAAATAATAACAAAAAAAACACCTCTTCTTTACTGATTGTTGAAGACAATGATGAATTATTGGCATTTTTAAAAGAGACTTTAATTGAATTTAATATAAATACAGCTTCAAACGGCAAAGAGGCATTATCTATTATTAATGGCAACAATGCAACTTATGACTTAATTGTCAGCGATGTAATGATGCCTGAAATGGATGGTCTACAACTAACAAATATCCTGAAATCGAACATTGAAACTTCACATATCCCAATTATTCTTTTAACTGCAAAATCAGGTAGTGAGAATCAATATGAAGGACTAAAACAAGGGGCTGACATATATTTGGAAAAACCATTTTTACCTCAAATATTAAAACAAAATATCATCAATATTATTCGTACACGTCAAAATATTATTAAAAACTTTCACGAAAATACAAACATAAACCCTTCGGAGTTAAGCTCTTCACAAAGGGATAAGGAATTTATAGAGGATTTAACCAGTATTATTATAGAAAACATTGACAATACATCAATGGATGTTCAATTTATTATTGATAAATTGCATGTAAGCAGATCATTACTGCATACCAAACTAAAAAGTTTGATCAATTGTTCAACCACTGAATACATCAGACTTATCCGACTTAGAAGTGCAATTGAAATGATAAACAATGACAGATGTAGTTTTTCTGAAGCAGCATATAAATCAGGCTTTACATCATTAACCTATTTTAGCCGTGCTTTTAAAAACCAGTATGGAAAATCGCCAAGTGCCTATTTTAAACGTAATTAATTTTTTTTAATACACTACAGAAATACGTAATACAAAAAATAAAGTCATAAAAAAAGCTGCACCATTATCTTCCTATAAAACAGTGCAGCTTTTTTAATATTTGAGATTTATTAATCAGCTTGATTTTGTCTGAAATCCGGCATTCCCTTTTCATCCCAAGCTATAGAACGAGCTCTGGTATGTCTGTTAAAGTCGAACAAAGAATTACCTCTGATTTGCTCATAAACCCGGGCATGATAAATTAAAACATCAGTCTTACCATCTTCAGCCACTGTAAAACAACTATGGCCGGGACCAAACCTACGAGCTTCTTTATTGGTATAAAAAACAGGATCTTGTGACTTATGCCATGAATGAGGATCTAACAAATTGGCATTCTCATCTGCCCACAACATACCAATACAGTAATTGGCATCAGTAGCACTGGCAGAGTACGTGAGAAATATCTTCCCATTTTTTTTAAGAACAGCCGGCCCCTCATTGACTTTATAACCACGTCTCTCCCAATCTAAAGTAGGATCACAAATAATCACTTCGGGCCCCATAAGTTTTGTTGGAGACTCCATTTTTGAAATTAATAATGATGTATTTTCACCTTCTCTTACACCTTGAGCCCATACATAATACAGGTCTCCATTATTTTCGAAGGTAGTAGCATCCAACGAAAAAGAGTCTTTCTGAGTAAAGATGCGTCCTTCTTCAACCCAGTCACCTGTTGTTGGGTCATCTGAATCATTGGATAAAGCGTACATACGAATATGCCAAACATTTTCGGCATCACCTGCAGCAAAATAAATATACCATTTACCATTAATTTTATGCAATTCAGGTGCCCAAATATAACCACCCATAACACCTTTTTCATGCTTTTCCCACACCACCTCAGGCTTTGCTGTACCTATTCCATTGATGGTATTTGATTTCCTTATTTCAATTCTATCATATTCGGGAGCTGTTGCAATAAAATAATACACTCCATCGTCATTTTTATAAACCCAGGGATCGGCTCGCTGCGGAGCTATAGGATTAACATATTCGATGTTTTTTTGTTCTACATTATGACAGCAGGCAAAGGTTAAAAATACCAGGACCAATAATACTCCATTTCTTAATATCATCTTAATATTTTCCATTGTTTTGTTTGAATATCCTCTTATAAACTATTTAATTAACAAATCATTATTGCATCAAAAATACGATTAGCATATTTCTACAAAAATAAAAAATCAATCAAAAAGACCTACAAATAGGTCAAAAGTTATAAAATTCTATTAAAACAAAAATTACATTTCCTGCTTTACTATTTTTTTACCCCAAAAACCATGTCCATTTGGCAAGATACCTGAAAATAAAATTGTTTTATTTTCATTTTCCCAATCCCAACCGGAAAACAACTTACACTCGACTTTTACCCCATCTTTATCAGTAAACATCATGGAATCGCCGTTGACTTTAACTCCGGTAATTTTATAATTATCATTATCAAACATCACCTTACCATCGGTAACAATCATTTCTTTTGAAGAATTAAATGCTTTAGGGGTATACTTCCATTCACCCACAGGAATTTGAATTTCTCCCTGATCCGCAAGCTCCAACAGATCTTTTAATTCAATAACCTCCCAGCTTCCATCCAAATCTGAATGAGTAAAAGCTGATTTTTCATCTGAAATATTATATCTTTCGGGAGAAAAAACGGGCCAGCCATCTTTTAACCATTTCACTTCACGACATTGTAACTGAAGCATCAAATTTACCGGTGCTAATCGTCCCTGGTGAAAAGCATAATATTTACCCTTATCTTCAATGACTGCACAATGAGCATTGCCAGCCCACCCCGGTTGATTGTTGAACTTATAAGTATACGTAAGTATTGGATAATTATTGGTAGTATCCCTCATATCATTACCAAAATAATCCAGAAAAGGACCTGTTGGAGATTTTGATCGGCCAACTCTGACATTGTAGTAGGTAAATAACGAATCATAAGATACAAACAAGTAGTACATATCCTGCTCTTTGTTATAAACAATTTCCGGCGCTTCAATGACACGACTCTTACCGTCAGCTCTTCGGGCCACAACAACACCCTGATCACCTTTTGTTTTTGCCAGACCGGTTTCCGGATCTAACTCCATACAAAATAATCCTCCAAAATATGACCCGTATATCATCCACTCTTTACCGGTATGTGGATCGGATAAAACAGTAGGATCGATGGCATTCATTTCACTATCGCGAAATGTTTTAACAACCTCACCCATATCCTTCCATGGACCCAGCGGCGATTTTGAAGTTGCCATCCCAATGAAAGACCCGTTGGATCCAAAATAAGAAAGCGAATAATATAATCTGAACTCATCTCCTTTTTGATGAATATATGGAGCCCAGATTCCATCCGGAGAATTTCCCTGATTTGTTTCCTTCACGTGCGTTAAAGCTTCTTCAGGAAAATCTTCAAACACCCAACCTTCAAATTTCCAATGAACCAGATCCTTTGAACTACGAATAGGAGTATGACCCATTTTAACTGACGGATCGTCTTTAAAATTCATATTAGGAGCTATATAATAAGCATCTGTAGAATACAAATAATAAGTATCCCCAACCTTGATACATGTAGGATCATGAACATTAGCTCCATTCCATTTATCTCTGTTTTTAAGGGTTGATATTTTTGTATAATCATCCTCGTAAGGATTACCTTTATTTTTATTATTGGAGTTAGAGGTACACATTTGCGTAAGTACTCCAACTGCTATTAGAAAAAAAATCTTTATCCGATTGTATAACATAATCAATAATTACTTTTGCTTAAAACCATTTTAACACAAACTGATGTAAACAAAAGTACGTCGACTTAAAATCTAATATGAGGACAAAAATTTTTAATAAGAGGATAGATCGGTATTTAAATAATAGTCCAGCTAATATACAAATCACTCTAAATAAGACGAAGGAGAGCAATTGTAATACTTTTTAAACACCCTGCTAAAATATTTCGGATCATTAAATCCTACCATAAAAGCCACTTCAGAAACCTGATGTTTGTTACTCTTCAACAAGGTTAATGACTTTTTAAGCCGGTAGATGGTAATATATTCATTAGGTGAAACATCCGTAAGTGCTTTTAGTTTTTTGTACAACAAACTACGGCTAACGTACAATTTAGAAGAGAATGCATCAATATCAAATGCTGAATCAACATAAAACTCCTCTATAACCTGATTTACTTTATTCATAAATTCCTGATCCAGGGTAGAAATATTTGAAACTACAGATTGTTCCTCATCCTCTTCAACTTTTTGAAATCGTTGAATTAATTTTTCTCTATTTTCAATTATACTATAAATTTTTGCCTGGAGAACATTCAAATTAAAAGGCTTTGAAATATAATCATCAGCACCATATTGCAAACCTTCAATGTAATCTTCTTCCTGATTTTTAGCAGTAAGTAATATAACGGGAATATGACTTGTTTGCAGATTATTCTTTAGCATCTTACACAATTCCAAGCCGTTTACTTTAGGCATCATAATATCGCTTACTATTAGGTCATAATCATTTTCACAAGCGAGTCCGTATCCTATCTCGCCATTTTCTGCTACAGACACAGTATAATTTACAGAAAGTGCTTCAGCTAAAAATTCACGTAAGTCAGTATTATCTTCAACAACCAATACTTTTTTACTATTGTCATCTTTTACGTTTAAAGGTTGTACCTGCTCAGAATCCACCACATTTAAATCGCTCATTAACAAGACTCTTTCCTGCAGAGAAATTTGCTCTTCGCTGTCTTTGTTCTTCACATCATGAGTTGGAAAATCATCTTTTTCCAATGGAAGAATTACTTTAAACGATGATCCTTTATTGATTTCACTTTCGAGGGTAATTTTACCATTAAGCACTTCAACCATTTGTTTTGTCAGAGCCAGGCCAATCCCTGTACCATAAGAACCATTAGCTTGTTCAGAATCATCTCTGTAAAAGCGATCAAACACTTTAGATTGTGCACTTTTACTGATACCAATACCATTATCCTGAATATTGATCAGTACATTGGGTTTATTTAGTGAATTGAATATTTTTGTTGCCGTAAAATAAATCTTTCCTTTTTCGGGAGTGTATTTTATTGCATTAGACAACAGGTTAAATAATATATTTTCGAGTTTACCTTTATCATACCAAACATTTTCTAAATTAAAATCAACAGCAATATTAAATGCGATATTTTTTTGTTCTGTCAGAGTTTTAAAAGTATCAGCAACACCCTGTATTAAAGCTGTCAAATTACCTTGAGTTAAGGAAACACTGACTTTTCCGGCTTCAAATTTCCGGAACGTAAGAATTTCATTTGTCAACATTAATAAACGTTCGGCATTACGTTTAATATAGCTAATGGTATGTTTAACATTATCTTTAGAAAAAATAAAATTATCATTAATATTTTTTCGATTGGAGAAATAATCAGTGTTAACGGGGTTCTGAATTCATGCGAAATATTGGTAAAAAACTGCATCCTTTTCTGATGAATAGATTCAACTTCTTCATTAAGAGCTATTAACTGATCACGTTGTGATATAATCTCTTTATTTTGTTGTTCCAACAAATCCTTTTGCTTCTCTATTTCATCCTGTCGTTGAGCCAATTGTTGATTACGGGCCAACAAGGCCTTTGAGTTTTGTTCTAGCTGTTCATTTTTAATTTTAATTTCATCTGTACGCTCTTCCACAATTTTTTCCAAACGTTTTTTTTGCTCTATAATTCGAAAGGATCTATATCTGACATACGCTGATACCAACAAAACCAAAGCCAGCAAAAGTACAATTTTAAACCAGGACGTTTTCCAATACGGAGGATCAATAACCACCAGCACACCAGAATATTCATCATTCCATACACCGTCTATATTAGTAGAACGAACTTTAAACAAATAGCTCCCCCGTTTAAATTTGTATACGAAGCGATACGTCTGTCACCGTCCACTTTAACCCAATACTGATCTACACCTTCTAACTGATACTCGTATTTAATTTTTGATGCAAGGTAGTACGGAAGCGCAGAAAACTCAAAAGAGAACACATTATCCTTATATGATAAACAAATTGTATCTGCATTAAAAACTGTTTTAGTTAACGAAACCTTACCATACCTTTCTACCCCAGGCTCGATGGTGGTATTACCTACACTCAATTTGGTGATATAAGTTTTTGAATCTACAGGATAACTAGTAATACTGTCGGGATGGAAAAAGTTCAAGCCATTTAAGCCTCCAAAATATAAAATACCGGAAGGAGCTTTATAGCCGGCAGACCAATAATATTGATTATTTCTTAATCCGTCATTTTTATAATAATTAACAAAAAGAGAATCGTTTACCTCGAAGTGAGACAGACCATTCTCGGTACTAATCCAAAGATCGTTATTTGCATCTGACAATAAATTATAGACTACATTATTGGCCAAACCATCATTTTCGGTATAGTTTTCAAATGAAAAAGTACCATCAGTATTTTCATTACATTTTGCAATACCATTACCATAAGTACCAATCCAAACACTACCTTTAGAGTCTTTTTCCAAAGAAGTTATATAATCATTAGGCAAACTTCCCTGCTGACCTGTTTTTCTAAAAGTAATAACATCATACTTGCTTAACGTTTGAGGATACTGAGGATTTATTAAATCTGCTTTAAACCGATGCAAACCATTGGTTGTACCTATCCACAAATTCTCTTCATCATCTTCGAGCAAACATCCCACCTGCCATTTATCCTGAACATTTGCAAACGATACATCAACAGGTATAAATACATTATTTTCGGCATCAAACACTGCAAGTCCACCTCTTGTCCCAACAACCAGTAGTCCTTTAGACGTAATATAAAAGCAAGAGATAAACGTATCAGGCAATCCATCATTGCCAGAATAAGATACATATGCATTGTACCCCTTCTTTCTTACAATTTTTTGTACGCCCATCCCCCAGGTTCCTACCCACAAATTACCTATGCCATCTTCAATAACCGCAGCGATAAAATTACTATTCAAACTATTAGGATTCCCTAATTCCTCATAATAATGCGTTACAGATTTACTATCAATATTATACCCATACAAACCATCACCAGCTGTTCCTACATAAAGATTGTCATCTGAAGCAAAAACAGAATTGATAATATTATAGCATAAAGGTTTATACGCTCCTTCTTCATTAAACGAATAGAATTTTTTACTATTCACATTATAGTGAACCAAACCAGTTTTTTCAGTACCCACCCAAACGTTTCCTTCATTATCAGTAAACAATTCACTCACAAAAACATCATGAAGCTTACCATAATGAGAGGGAAACAAAACAGCTTCATTAAAACTCTCGTTCACAAAATCATAAATACAAAGCCCACCTAAAGTACCCACTAACAGGTGACCTTTTGCATCCATTGACAGAGAAGTAATATGAGGATGAGGAATTGAATTAGGAGACAAAGCATTATAGCCATACCAAACCATATCTTTGCTCATCTTTTCGTACCTGAATAAGCCATTTGAAGTACCAATCCATAAGTACTTGCCCTTTTGATATAACACTTGAACATCGAATGATATCGGCGTTTTTTGCTCTATTAATTCAAAACTACCAAGGGTATTATTAAAAAAGTAAACATTTTTATCTGTTCCTACATAAATTTGGTCATCATCACCTAAAATCAAAGATGAAATTACCGTATCATTATCTTTTAATACATAATGGTTCTTAACATTAATATATCCATTACTCAGGTCTAACTCATATACTCCCTCATTTAACGATGCTATCCAAATACTTGAGTCACGTTCTAATACTTTAACAATATCTTTATCAAGAACCGCACTAACATTAGCTCCATAATCAGTAATAAAAGAATCAGTTAATGTATTCAATAACTGAATTCCACTTTTTGTAACGATCCAGATTATTCCATTTAAATCTGCCAGAATATCAACAACTCTATTGTCATTTAAAGATTCTCCCTCATCAGAAACATTATAGTATTTAAAATCATATCCGTCAAAACGACATAGACCATTATCAGTACCTAGCCAGATAAAGCCATAAAGATCTTTCTCGATACATCTAACAGTGTTTTGAGGAAGGCCGTTAGAAATATTAATATACTCATATATTCGGGGAATTGTGACCGAATTTCCTTTTAAATAAAAAAACGAAAACGAAAAATATATCAAAAATAAACTCTTTAACCCCAATGTTTTTTTGAATGTGATATTCATAAATTACAATCCTCCCTACTAGTAAAATTTATAATCCGCTTGTAATACTATAACCATTATTGTGATTACTCTACTTAGCATAGTTAATAATTGTTACAAAAAAATACGTTTTTAATGGTTTTATTAACCTTAATAAAAGCTATAGCCTACTTCGTATTTATAGCAACCACGGTGATATTATAGCATTTTTGATGTTTTTAAGTGGATTATTAAGTATTCATAGTGGATTATTAATTAATTAACCCTATGAGGAATCAGTTTCAACACCTTAATATCTCCAACTCCACCATCTATCCTCAGCAACAAATATACTCAAACTATCTCCTGTATATCAAATACATAATCAAAATATTTACTACATCATTAAATATCCACTTAAAAAAAATAATTATGAACCCCAAAATAACAAACCAAAAGTACATTTGATTAACATTTTAAAACACTTTTGTCACAAAACTGAAAAATTTCTTAAAACACAGGTTTACTATGTATTCCACTATTGTTTCAATTATTTAAAACTATTAAAATATGATATTAAAAAATAAAAATCTCGATCAACAGATTATTTAGGAATGTTTGATAAAACAACTCAGACACCATAATTTCTGAAACTACTTTTAATTAAAACCTACAAATCAGAACAATTAATTCAGCCTAAATTATGAATAAGAATAAATTCAATAAAATAAAAGTTTATGAAAACAACTAAACGAATAAAACTTGCATTGCTCGCTGTAGTTTTTATAGCAATTGGCTTTATTGGGTGTGAGGACGCAACATCTTACCAGGTTGATGCACCTTCAGACTTACAAGACAGGATAGATTCTATTGCAGCAGCTAATGACAGAGGAGATACAGGCGACACTACTTATATAGACATTTCTACATCATTAGTGGGAGCAGAAGATTACTCTTCAGCATGGTGGGTAGATTTTTCGGATTACTTTGCAATCCCTTCAAATCAGCTGTTACATATAGAGTTCATTAACCATAATGGAGGAACCACTGACAACTACAAAAACTGGGTTCTTGCTGTAACAAATGAAGCGGGTGACCGCGATGCTGAAACTTATTCTGAATATTTCGTATTGCGCTCAGATGCTTTTGGCTGGGGAGATGACAATTACGATGGCGGCTTAATCTCAAATGATTATCCAGATACAGATGGTGATGGTGATGTATGGAACGACTTCCGGACAACAATGGATGGTGCAACAGTTTCAATAGACATTGACCATTCTGCTGCCGGTTATGTATTTGTTACAGCAACTGCACTCGGAACTAATGGAACAGAAATAACAGAGACATACCAACACCCGGTTTCTGCATCACTAGATATTAATGCCTTTCTGGTTGCAGAGGCTTGTTATCTTGAAATACAAGAGGCTTATCTTATTCCTTCTAAAGTAACCGAAATAGAAGATGTAGATGCTGCATCCATCTCTGTTTCTGGTACGCCTACAAATATCGAATTAGGAGATGATGACTTTTGGGTTAATGGAGTTGCAACGGTAACCTTTGCTGATGGCTCTTCAACAGTGGTTGACACTGCTGATGTATCATTTACTGTTCCGGATTTAACAACAATAGGTGAAAAAACAATTCTTGTATCCTATAATTATACCAAACAAGGTGAATATGGTCCAGCCGTGTCAACTTATTACACTCTGGAAGTTACAAATGCAATTACCAGTCTTGAAGTGACTACATTACCAAGTAATACTACATACACTTTCCCCGGACCTGCAGCACCAGCATTCGATGCAACGGATATGGTTGTAACAGCCACATACTCTGACGGCGCAACAGGTGTAATAGAAAATAAGTATCTACAATTCGATATTCCAGCAGCTGATGGTGTACAAAATGCAACTATTTCTTATGTAGGCACAACTGGTACTGTTACAACAACATGCCAAATAACAAATATAATGGGAGGAACATATCAGGTAGGAACAGATGTAACAACCCCATGGTTAACCGAATTCTCAAATGACTATTTTGTTCACTCAGGTTCAACAAGGAAGTTTACAATGAAATGTTACTCTAGCGAAACCAGTAACTGGAACAGCCCGAGTACAATCCTAAGAAAAGCTGACGGTACTGAAAATGCAATTGTTCGTATGGACAATTATGGATGGGGAGATGGTTATAGTACTGCTGTTTTAGAATCGAACTGGAATTGGGACACATTCCTGACTAACATTGACGGTTCTGACATTGTGATCACAATAACAAATAATGGTGACAATACAGCAGATGTACGTTATGATGTTACATATGAAGATGGAGAAACACATTACCAAATATATTCAGGTATTACAGTAGATAGTTCAGATTTAACATGTGCACTTACAGTTGATGCAGCATACCTGGAAATAACATCAGTTGAATAAATCAATAAGAAATAAATAATACTATGAAATATATATATTTAATCCTGATGGGTTTTCTGGCATTCACACCAGGAACATACGCAGTCAGCAATGGCAATTTGGGCCAAAAGGTGATGATTCAGGCAGATGACATAACAATTAAAGGAAAAATCGTAGATGATAACGGAGAATCAGTTGTAGGTGCCACCGTAGCAGTAAAAGGCACAACCAGAGGAACCATAACTGATATCGATGGTTATTTTACACTCCAAGCACCTTCTGATGCTACATTAATTATATCCTTCATTGGATTCAAAAATGTTGAAATAGCCGTTGATGGAAACTCAGTAATTGGTGATATCACATTAGTTCCCGACACTCAAGAAATCGATCAGGTTGTAGTTATTGGTTATGGAACGCAAAAAAAGGCAGACCTTACAGGTTCAGTTGCCATTGTTGATGCAGAAGAAATGAAAAAATCTTCAAACTCAAACATCTCAACCATGTTACAGGGTAAAGCATCTGGTGTACAAATTACTTCTGACGGACAACCTGGAGCAGATCCCGCTGTACGTATTCGTGGTATTGGCTCATTCGGTGACACTAATCCTTTATATGTTGTTGACGGGGTACCTATGGGAACAACCATTCGTGACTTCTCACCCAACGACATTGAAACACTTCAAGTACTTAAGGATGCCTCAGCAGCAGCCATCTATGGTTCTCGTGCAGCCAACGGTGTTATCATTATCACAACAAAACAAGGGAAGAAAAATACACCCATGAAGGTTGACTACAGTGGTTATTATGGTGTCGATAGAGTTGAAAAAGATGTTTACAGCGTAATGAATGCAAATCAATATAAGCAATATGTAACCATGGCATACAACAATAGTGGAATGGATGTTCCGGGAGGATACAACCCCTCAAGTAGCAGCTATTTATGGAACACAGATGCCAATGGCAACGAAATAGCAAGTGTTGATACCGATTGGTTTGATTCTGTTTTTAAAACAGGAACACGACAAAACCACAATCTCAACTTTTCAGGGGGTGGTGACAACAATACTTACAACATAGGACTTGATTACTTTAATCAAAAGGGAACTATGGTTGGAGCTGGTCCAAACTTTGAACGATATACTGCCCGCATAAACAATAGTATGGATGTTAAGTTTATTAAAATTAAAACCAACTTTGTTTATAGTCACAGCGATCAGGATAAAATGGCTCTTAGTAACGCTAATGAGTATGTAGAAGGTTTGTATGGCACACAATATCCGGTAATGGCTTCTGCTCTTCTTACTCCTCCAACAATCAAGGATTACGATGAGTCAACATGGGTACTTGATGACAAAATTTCAGGCGCCTCTGGTTTCTCTTATGATTCATTCGGATACGGTACTTATTATGATGATGTACATGGTGATTTACGTATATCCAACGTATTACTTACAAACAGTCTTCTTGAAAGAAATACTAAAGTTGACCGCATTGTAGGATCAGCATCTACAAATGTAAATATATTAGATATGCTTGGAATTGATAGTGCTAACAATAAACTATCATATAATCTTAACTTATCATACAGCAACACTCATGTTAGTAGTTTTACATTTGTACCGGCCTTTATACAAAGTACAAACGTAAAACTCTTAAAAGAAGATGAAACTCTGACATTAGTCGATGAGTATACTGGCGATGCACTTATTGAAAATACAATAAATTACAACGCAACATTCGGCCGTCACAATTTCGATGTGGTGGCAGGTCAAACATTCCAAAAAGTATATTATAAATCTCACACTGGCGTAGGAAATGACTTTCCAGAACCATACTATCTGGAATTATCAAATGCAAGTGAAAAAAACTCATACAGTTACGAAAGTGAACATATTTTATCATCATACATTGGACGTTTAAACTATAATTTTGATGGTAAATATTTAATTTCAGCAACAGCACGACGAGATGGATCAAGTCGTCTATCTTCAGATGATCGTTTCGAAATTTTCCCTTCCGTATCCGGAGGTTGGCGATTAGAAAAGGAAAACTTCTTCCCAATAGATCCTTCAATGATTAGCTTATTAAAACTTCGTGGAAGCTATGGTGAATTGGGTAATGAGAACATAGGTGAATACCAATATATGGATACAATGGAAAGAGGTAATTACACCTATGCTTTTGGTAACAATGTTGTTACCGGCTCTGCTGTAAATAACTTTGTAAATGATGCTATCAGATGGGAAAAAAAGAAAACCCTTGATTTCGGCCTTGATTTAGCAATGTTTAATGGTCAATTAGAATTCAATTTTGACTGGTATAAGTCAACTTCCGAAGACCTGCTATACAGTTTAGTAATTCCATCAAATACAGGTTCTAACAATACAACTATCA
Source organism: uncultured Saccharicrinis sp. (assembly GCA_963677345.2). Taxonomy (GTDB): domain Bacteria; phylum Bacteroidota; class Bacteroidia; order Bacteroidales; family Marinilabiliaceae; genus Saccharicrinis. The sequence goes on along the minus strand of CAXXLC010000012.1, from coordinate 99,922 downwards.
CAATGAACGCGGCTACAATGGTGAATAAAGGTCTTGAATTCCTGGCTAGTTATCGAAATTATAACCACAAAGTTAAGTATGATATTTCAGCTAACGTATCAACTTTTAGTAACGAAGTAACCAAATTAGGGGTAAACAATGAACCTGTTACATCAAGTATGTGTCGCACTGAAGTTGGTCAGGAGGTAGGACAGTTCTATGGATATGTTCTTGAAGATGACACCGAAAATGGAGGAATAAAACATGGTATTGCTCAAAATCAAAAAGCGATAGATATCCGCAAAAACTCAGAAGGCTTATTTATTTCTCAAAGTGGAGCAGAACCTGGTGATCTTTTATACAAAGACCTTGATGGTGATGGAGAAATTACTGCTGCTGACCAAAAATTTTTAGGTAGTGGTTTGCCCGACGTTACTTTTGGCATTAATGCCCGTGTTGAATATAAAGGCTTTGACTTAACCATTTCTACATTTGGGGCAGCAGGTTTCCAGGCTGTTGATTATGTTGATATGGCATTACGTAGTTCTTATGGTGCAACCAACAAAGATGTGAATCTTTTAAATGCATGGACATCATCTAATACAAATACGAATATACCACGCGTACAATATAAAGCTGATGTTACAAGTAACGATTATTTCAGCGACAGATATATCCAAAATGCTTCGTATTTAAAAATTCAAAATGTACAATTAGGATATAACTTCCCAAATACTTGGTTTGCCGGAAAAATTAATAATGTACGTGCCTACATTACAGCTCAAAACTTAGCTACTATAAGTAATTACAAGGGTTACAACGTAGACTTTGCCGGAGGTACATATACACCAGGCTACAACTATTGTTCATATCCAACACCTCGAACCTTAATGTTCGGATTAAATATGTCATTTTAAAAATAATCTAAAGGATATCAAAATGAAAAGTTTAAATATATTTATATTGATATTGGCGCTTGTCGGAGGCATAACAGCTTGCGATGACCAGCTCGATGTTACCAATCCGAATATTCAGACCACTGAAGAGTTCGGTGACTCTGAATCAGAACTTAACGAGGCTGTTATTGCCTGTTATAGCCTTAGTCGATTAGAAGGTACTAATGCTCGCGTTGGATATGTTATGGATGCACTTCGTGGTGACGAAATATGGAACTCATCTCAACAATGGTATCTGGCTTGCGATAACCTAAATGGTTTATCTGATTATTTCATGTGCGAATGGCCATGGAGAGATAATTACTGTGTCGTAAACCGCACAAACTATGTATTATCAAAAGTAGATGGTGTTCTCGAAGAAGGTTCAGATTCTTACAATGAAATCAAAGGACAAGTTCTATTCTTAAGAGCTCAGGCATATTATAATTTAGCGACCTATTATCAGATTTGTCCCATCATCACTGATTATGACGAATACTCTGATTTAAATAACTTATACGCTTCTTGTGCAACTCAGGATGAAGTCTGGGATCAGATAGAATCAGATCTTACTGAAGCTATGAATATTTTACCTTCCAGAGATAAAGGTGGCGAATGGGCACAAGGTCGCGCCACTTGTGGATCCGCAGCCGGATACCTGGCTCGTGCATTGATGTTTCGTCATAAATTTTCAGAAGCCTATACTGTATTAAAAGATATTATTGCTGGTAAATATGGAACTTACGAACTAACTGATGACTATGGTGATAACTTCAGAGAAGGTACTGCTTACGAAAACAATAAAGAAAGTCTTTGGGAAGTTCAGTTTATGGATTATGGTACAGGAGGTACAAATGAAGTATGGACAACCGGTAACCTAAACTCTGATGCCACACAAGGTCATGCTATTGAGAGCAACTTTGCCTCACAGGATTTTGGTAGCTGGGGTGATATAGCAGCATCGGTATGGTTGTATAACCTGTTCAAAAAAGAAAAATGTACCGATGGCTTCCTGGACCCTCGTTTATACTGGACTTTAGTTACTTACGAACAAGAATACGATGCTGTCACCGGAAATTCAACAGCTGCTTATCCTTCTGGAGATGTTCGATCAAATACGATTTACCAAACAGAGCTTAACAAAGACACCTGGATGTATTCAGCGCGTTCTAACACTTCCCAGGGGGGTATTTCTATTGCAAAATTCACGAATGCACGAAATAATATTTACTCAAGTTTTGGTACTGGATTAAAATGTGGTGTTAATATCCGTTTAATGCGTTATAGTGATGTTTTACTTCGTGCTGCAGAGTGTGAAAACGAACTTTACGGTCCAACTCAAACAGCAATAGATTACATTAATGAAGTTCGTCATCGTGTAGCACTCCCTGACCTTAAACTTGCTGATTTCCCTTCTGCAGATGCTCTTTTTGAACAAATTGCAAATGTTGAGCGCCCTAAGGAATTTGGTTGTGAATATGGACGTGGTACTGATTTAATTCGCTGGGGATTCTTCTATAATTCAGGCCGCTTAGACCAAATTACGGAACACGCATATTATAAATTGGCTCCTACGATGACTATCGACGATCCTGATAATCCCGGATCAACTAAAGATGTAGTATATATCAATACTGAAGAATTAACTTCTTCAACAGCATCCGGGTCATCTTATTCTAGTTATTATAAAGGTCATGAGTATTTCCCTATCTGGCAAACTCATCTGGATAATAACGCTAACTTAACAGGTAATTCGGCAAACAACAGTACAGATAACAGTAGTGATTTCTTATCTAAGTGGACTGTTCATCCTGTATATAATTTAGAATAAAATTTATTTGATAATATTTTAAACTTCCTTATCAACATTTCCCGATGATAAGGAAGTTTTTGAACTAACATTAAAGTATTTCATGAATTCACTTTTCAATATACATTTACACCTAAATACAATATTGTAATTATGAAAAAGAAATTGAGTTTTTTTATTTTCAGTATAATAATAAGTTCATTTGGTATATCATCTTGTTCAAAGGACGATGATAAGCCAGAGGAAAACAATAACACAATCGAGACTAAAGAATTTGAAATCCCGGATTATGAGGATGACTATTCATCCATATCTTCATGGTCGTATCGAAACCAGTGGAATCTAGCCAACGTTCATGATCCATCTGTGGCCTATTATAACGGCTATTACTATATGTACGGAACTGATGCTTCGTATGGAAATGAAACTGTAGGACATGGACATTTTCAAGGAAAGCGCTCAAAAGATTTAGTAAACTGGGAATGGGTGTGCGGATCATTTTATGAGCCCCCTACTTGGGTTGCTGATTCATTAAATGCGATTAGATCCCGAATGGGACTTTCTGCTATTGCAGAGAATGATATATCCTATGGATATTGGGCTCCTGTAGTTCGAAAAGTTACGGTAGAAGGACAAGATAAACTTCGTATGTATTACAGTATCGTTATAGATAACTTTATCAAAACAGGTGCTGCTAACACATCAGATAACTTTGATGGAAGCTGGACTGAACGTGCCTTTATTGGTATGTGCGAAACAACAGATCCAGATGGTGCAGTTTGGGAAGACAAAGGTTTTGTTACTTGTTCATCATCAGACCATGGCTTAGATTATAGCCGTTCGAGCTATACCGACGACTGGAATGCTTATTTTTACTATAATGCCATTGACCCAACATATATAGTTACACCTGAGGGAAATCATTACTTGATACATGGTTCATGGCATAGTGGATTTGCTCTATTGCAACTTAATGCAACAACAGGTAAACCTGTCAATACACTTGGTGAACCATACGCAAATAGTGCTAGCGAGCTGGAAGAAAGATATGGAGTAAGAATAGGCACCCGTACAGCATCATCACGTTGGCAGGGCAGCGAAGCTCCGGAAGTTATATACAAAGATGGTTACTACTATTTGTTTATGGCATACGATGGCTTAGATGTACCATACAATACAAGAGTTGTTAGAAGTGAAAACATTGATGGCCCGTACTACGATATTACCGGACGTAATTTTACAAATGGCAATGGCGATTGCTATCCTATCGTTACTCACCCATACAAGTTTAACAATAGTGATGGATGGGTAGGTATTGCACACTGCTGTATTTTCCAGGAAGAAGACAGTGATAACTGGTTTTATATGTCACAAGGCCGTTTGCCAAATGATGTTGGCGGAAACGCTTATTCAAATTCATTAATGATGGGGCACGTCAGACGCCTTGTTTGGTGTCCAGCCTCAAAAAGTGAACCTGATAACTTATGGCCAATTGCGCTACCGGAACGCTATGCTGCTGTTCCTGATTACGGCACTATAACAAAAGACTCACTTGTAGGTACGTGGGAACACATAAATCTTGGATATCAATATGGGTTGCAAGATGCTGCAACAGATCTAACTCTGAATTCTGACGGCACAATGACAGGTGCCCTTACCGGTAACTGGAGCTACGATGCCACAAATAAGCAACTAACATTAGGCGATGTCATTGTTTGTGTTGAACGCGAAGTAGACTGGGAAGCAAGTCCTCGTTGTGTTACGTTTGTATACGCCGGAACAGAAAAGAATCTGAATGCAACATATTGGGGTAAAATGAAAAAATAACAATCCGGTCACAAAATTGACCTTAACAAACAAATAAACCATTCCTGAATCAAAACTTTGTTTACAATACATTTGGAGGATAATCTTTTTTTTAGATTATCCTCTTTTTTATTGGGTTGTTTATCCCTCCATTAAATGAAAGAACCCAGTGTTCCGTCGTTTATATAATTTTTACGTCCATTTTTTTTGTTTTATAGACCCTGTCATTATTTGATCAGATTATATCAGAGCCCGGATTAAACATATATCGGCCGAAATTTTAGCACCTATAAAGTTCTTAGGTCTTAACTCTTAGGTCTTAGCTCTTAGGTCTTAGGTCTTAGGTCTTAAGTCTTAGCCTTCAGTTTGGCAAATTTGATCTCTGCAAGAAAAAAGTCACTTTATAAACTTTCAACTTTATGAACTTTACGAACTTTCAACTTTACGAACTTTATGAACTTTCAACTTTATGAACTTTCAACTTTCAACTTTCGACTAATTGTTTAATGCTAAATTATGATGAAAAGCAATATGAAAAAATTACAATAATATTACTGTAACTTTTTTTAGCTATAAAACACTGATTTAGTGTACATTGAAATTTTAGGCCCCTTGAAAAATATACACCCTGTGCGTTATCTGATGCCCTACATTCCGGAAAATCGCAAAAAACGACAAAAATATTCCGGGATTTGCTGTTTTTGAGCAAAATGATTCCATAAAAAGGTCATTTTAACACTTTTTGATTCCGTTCTTCGCAGGTTCTTCGCAAATCCTCCACTACTTCTTCGCATTTCTCCACTAGCTCTCCACTAATCCTTCACTCCTGCTCCTATCCTGCTTCGGGATTGCTTCGCCCCTGCTCCACCAGTATCCACTAATTCTTCACATGCGGGTCACTATCTGTTCACTATAGATTTTGCGAATAATCAGCTAAGAAAACTAAATGAAACTATGGAGTTATATGGAACTTGGTATGGAGCAGAGTCGGAGCTAAGTCATAGCAAACCCGGAGCTGAGTCACAAACACTTGCACCACCAACAACAATAACTTGCAATTTTACCGGCCATGAATTTGTTTTTTTACCTCCTCAAACCACCGGCCATTATGTTAATGTGAAAATAGCAACAGCAGAGTCGGATGTAGATGATAGTTCCTAGTTAAAAGTTGAAAGTTGAAAGTTGAAAGTTAAAAGTGCCGGTTTTCTGCTGCATATATCCTTACGGAGGGGTAATATTACTAGCTCTTAGATCTTAGTTCTTAGGCGTTAGGCCATAGTATTTCAGGTTGCAACATTTGCGCAGCAAATAATTATACATTAAAGATTAGGGATTAGGGATGAATTAGCTGTCGAGTTGTTAAATCGTCGAGTTATTGAATTGATGAAAGACCTGACAGCGTTTCGTAAGCAAGCTGTAAATTAAACCTGTCAGCGTCTATATAGTAGTTCCTAGTTTTTAGCTCTTAGTTCCTGGTCAAAAGTTGAAAGTTGAAAGTCTTGGTTTCCTGCTACTCATATTCTTACAAGTGGTACTATTGCTAGCTCTTAGTTCTTTACTCTTAGCCACAATATTTCAGGTTGCAACATTTGCGCAGCAAATACCAATTCGTGGTAATTAGCTGTAATTAGTGTTAGCTCGGATTTGCAATCCGTGAAATATACATCATGTAAATATGATAGAATATTACTATTAATTACAATCTTTCATTTTTAGAAAAAATGGTAGGATTTGTAATCCGGTTGTTTTTCTATTAGAGAACCTATATATATACAGAGTTGACCGCACATAATTTTAGACTTGCTAATATTGTCATGATAAAAGTATTCTTAATAATTAAACGGAATACAATTCCTTAAATTTAAGATTAAAGGCTAAAAGCATTCTATCAAAAACCTGTTTACATGATTTACAATTAGCTTATTACACGGATTTTGCTCCGCTAAATCCGCACTAACAACCGTGACTTATCTGAGTCTACGTCTGGCAAACTGTAATTACATATCCAAGCCAACTGGCAAAATATTTCCTATTGTAAAAAGAGGCACTCTTTATGTAGACACATATGGATATGCCTCTCAAAAAAAATTACTTTTCTATTTATTTTTTCTACGAATATATGGGGCAAGGTGGCAAATAAAAGATCAAGATATCACCTCATTTATGCTTCTATTTTTTAAGAGTTATCCTACCATAAGTATATCCTTTACATTTATTTTCGTAATAATCATTTTCAGTATCGTAGACTTCTGATTTTACTAGAATAGTACTATCTGATTCCCACACAATATCTTCTGGTAGTAATGAATAATCAGACCATCCTCCCCAAACAATCTCTAAGTTATCTAACTTTTGTATTTCAACTGTTCCAAGAACCTCATTTTCTGCATCAATTCTTCTTGTTATACATAAAGTTTTATCAATAGATACATAAGGATATCCATCTGTAACTATATCATTCTTATTTCGTGTTAAGATCATTCTATACCCATACCCCTCCCCCTTTGATTGTTCTATAAGATAAGCTCTTATATTATTCCAGAAACCTAAATAACGGCATCTTTCTATATCATAAGGATTTTCATTATTCGATTCGACTTCAAATTCAACATTTCCATAATCAGTTGGTAGTACGATTAAATTACTATCTTCTTTAGTATAAATGTCAGTAGCAACAAATAGTCTTGAATATGTCTTTTTTTTATCTATATAAATCGTTGAATCAATTTCCTCTAGATAATCTACTAGATTAAATTTATCATCTACATAATAATCTTCATGAAATGAATCGTGAATTAAATCACACTTTTTAATTTGTTCGTTATCTCTAACTATTGTTTTTTCATCTTCTTCTGATTGAACTTTTTGATTTGTATCGTTGAATAATTGTTCATATTCACGAGCTACCATTGTATCTTTACTCACGTTAGATCCATCCTCTTTTGATGTTATACAACAAATTGACACACAGGATACAACAACACAACCACAGGCAATATATATTTTTTTCATTATATTTCTAATTTAAAAGGAATGTATTTTTTATTTTTAAATTGTTTTTTATCCATACGGTTACCTTTGGGATTATAACTTACATGCACCCAATCTGGATTTTTATCAGTTCCACTTTCCCATATAATTTGATCGAACTCAAGGTTATTTACAATATACTTAAATATATCTCTATTTGTATAAGGAGGAAGAGCATCAATGTCTACAGCTTGTCCAAACATATGCTGAGAAGTTTTACTTGCAGCATAACCTGCCTTTTTTAATGCCAAATTTAACTCCGCTGATCTATACATATTGTTAATTCTAATCTTCCCATTAAAATGTTCAAATAACGGATCAAATACATTTACACCTAAATATTGCATATAATATATATGTTCTTCAGTTGCTTCATTATTTATATTATTTTTAACTGCTGTATCACTATAAATTGCCTGTTTATAACTTATATGTTTACAAACATACTTATTACCAATCCTCCTCATCGCTTCCACAAAAGCCACAGGATGAAAATAATACACCAGACTATCACTTGAAAATTGTTGTAGTTTAATTTTTGGAGATTCTTTTTCATCTTTTGGCTTATTAAGGTTTTTATCATCAAGTATAGCAGGTTTGCCCTTATATGCAGAAGAGCCTTTGCAAACGTCTTGCCACCAGTTATGGGCACTCTTAATACTATAAGAAAAAAATATTAGCCAGAATATTTGCTGTTGTAAAAAGATGCACCCTTTATGCAGATACATATGAATATGCCTCCTAAAACATATTACTTTTTTATTTATTTTTTCTATGAATACTATGGGATGTATGATTACATCTTTTCATATACTCTAATTAAATATTATTATTTTATCTTAAGCAGTTATCCTAAAAACGAGGAGTATTATATACCTAATTCGGACAACAAAAAACTATAGTATCCTGATAATATAATTTATCTAAGTTAGGACTTATGGCAACACCAAACTTGTTATTTAACTGATCTATATTTCCATCTCCCTTTAGTCCATAAACTTGTTTAATCTCATACAATTGAGATTCTCCTTCAAAGATGTAATCCATATTCCTGTTATCATACACACTACCATCTTTATTTCTATATGATCCTAATGCCAGATAATTAATATACTCTCCCTGTTCTGGTGTTGAAAAAGCACATGTAATATAAAAAGGTCGATTATATTTTAATATACTTTTAACTGTATTACAATCTGAATCTTCGTTATCTACAATCAAAGCATAAGCAATATTTGTTGTGGTATTTATTTTATTGATTACATCAAAGACACAATCACCTCCATAATAATTATTATCAATATATTTCCCTTCATGAACATTTAGAACTTTATCTAATATTTTTGATCGATAAATATCATTTAATGACATATTCCAAATAGTGTCAACTTTATTTGTTTCTGGATTATAATCCAAAACACTATTCCATGTTGTATCTTTTCCTATTACATTATCTATTATTTCATCTAAACATAATTTATTATGCTTGTTATCATTTGTATTTTTCAAATCATAGTTAGTATCAGGCTCCATAAACAATCTGTCAACTCCTAAGTCTTTATTTCCTTGAATAGATATTTTTGTTTCATTTTTACCTGTATTAATCTGGCAACTAACCAATAGGCAAAATATAAGCATGCTTATTAACATACTACACTTTCTTTTTTGTTCCATCTTCATAGTATTTGTAAGTTTTAGATTCATCTTGTTCAGTTGTATTATAATCTTGCAATAAAACAACCCTTGCTGGATTATACCGATATTTAGTCCCTGTTCCATAAGGACTTTGTACTGTTGCAATCTCAAAGTGTACATGTGGACCTCTCGTTCCTGTTGCATTTCCAGTAACACCAGACAAAGCTATTAAATCACCTGATGATACATTGTCTCCTTTCTTACACTTAAACTCGCTTAAATGCATATATATCATATATATATTATCTGTCTCTTTTATTTGAGCTCCAATCAATTCTCCCTTTTCTTTATATTTAAGAGTATAGCCTACATATGTGCTATGTTTTATAAAATCCATAGTGCTATTAATTTTAATTGTTACAGTCTTACCTCCGCCACCTGTGCTTGCTCGAACCACAACACCTTCCATACATGCATAAACCTCCGTCTCTGGAACTGCAAAAATATCTATACCTGAATGCAAAGGATTTTCTCTAAAGATCCTAACGTTTCCAAAGGAACCATTCCATGGTGTAATATAGCCACTAAATGAATATTTATTCAATTGAGGATTAATTACTGGATCATGCCATATTTTGCCACTCATCCTCCTCATCGCCTTTACAAAAGCCACCGGATGAAAATAATACACTAAACTATCACTTGAAAATTGTTGTAATTTAATTTTTAGGGATTCTTTTTCATCTTTTGGCTTATTAAGGTTGTCATCGTCGAGTATAGCAGGTTTGCCCTTAAATGCAGAAGAGCCTTTGCAAACGTCTTGCCACCAGTTATGGGTATCGAGTTGGTTATGTACGTTTTGCTTGCTTTCTTCTATTTCGTCTTCCAGGTCATCTTTATCAACCTTTGGATATCTGTCTAAAATATCTTTAAACTCAGCTACGTAAAACTCCTCTAAATCGGACATATAGTTGTTTGAATGACTTGCCCACTCAGATTGATGTTTCCATATACTGCGCGACATCTTTAGCATAACTTCCGGTGAGCGAACTGTAGAAATAGCATAATGTCTTAAAAATCGTTGATTTTGTAGCTTACGTTTTGACTTTGCACTTTTTGACTTTAATAAGCACATAACCAAAACTCTATATTAGGCTTATATCATATACTAAAGCCCTTTTACTAAATTTGTATACTTTGACAAAAAACGTTCTTGAAGATGCACGGGTTATAGTTAATACAAGGTTGATTACTATTGTTCATATTAAAAAAATATTTTAGTTATCTCTTGTTAAATAACACCAGTTTTGTTTATCAGACGTAAATCCACAAACTGGAAATACACTCTGTTTCAACTCCTTATCGCAAAACCCTAGCCATTCAAACCTTAAACTATCGTTTGAAAGTAAAGTTAGTTCAACTAAGTTCTTTTCAAGTGAAAAATTTTCCCATTTTAATCTTGCTCCACCTAAACCAAGGAGAGTTGGTTCAATTAGTTTTAGAAATGCTTTATTCTTGCTTTTTAGAGAATAATAAATTAATGCTTTTATATGAATCTGACCATCAATTACAGATAAATAAGCAGTGTCCTGTTCAATATATAGAGTTTCAGGTGTTTCATTCATAACCCAATCTCCTTCAAAATTAATTGAATCAAATTCAAAATTATAATTACTTTGATTCAGACCATGGGACTGAGCATTGCAAGAGGCAACAATTAGCCATAAAATTAAGATACTTTTAAATTGTTTCATTATTACTTTATTTAAAAACTTCCATAAATCCATTTTCCAGATGTAAATCAGATTCGCCATTTAATTCCTCTTTAAGATATATGTTAAATATCCCCCAGCTGGTGCGGATTTGTAATCCGTGAAATCTACATCTCTTGAATGTGGTATAATATCTCTATTAAAAACAATCTCTCTATTTTAGAATAAATGGTAGGATTTGCAATCCGGCTAAACAAATACAATCAATAATACATATTACTTTTATCAACCACTTACACAAACAACCATTATATCATCCGGAATGCAATTCCTTAAATCTTTACTTAAGAAATACATATTTTCAAACAAAAAACTATGTTGAAGATTTACATCACGCTATTGCTCGGATTGAAAATCTACTCTAATGGCTAATCATTAAACACTATGCATATATTTCCTCCCATTTTATTTTTGATTATGTTGCAGGTTTTCAATAACAATATTTTTGTATTCATTTCGTGTAAAACATCTATTCATTCTATGACTGCAAAACATACAAAATAAAAGCCGTCAGGATTGTTAAATTTATAATTCCTACTTATTAAAATTTTAATTAGCTGGTTAATTCTGATGTTAAAAAATATTATTAAAAACAACAAACTATTGTGGGGACACGTGCGGTTGCTGAGTGTCACTCCTTTTTCTTAACGAATAACATTTTTGTTTGAAAAAATGACTGGCCTGCATCGCTAAAAGGTATTAAACAAAGAGAATCCTTAGATATTAGCTTTAATTCAATACTAATAGAATCCGTTGCCCAATCTGAAATTATTTTCCCTTTTATTTTATTTCCATCCCAAATCGCATTAATAGAATTTTCATCAGGACAATCAATTTTATCACCAAATTCCCCATAGACAAAGCAATGTTTACCAGTTATAGTAGCGTCATTCACAATTAAACTAATAGAAAAATCCTGATGATCATTATTGAATATATAATTCCAAGTACCATCTAAATAGGTGCAACTTAAATAATCATTAGTTTGCTTACTTACTGAATCTTTTTTTTGCTTATTAAATATTCTAGCATTATCGTTAGCACAAATGCATTTTTGTTTAAAGCTTGTAGTAATAAAGAAACCTAGTGTTATTACCAATAATAAAATATTAATCTTTACCATAAATAAAACTTTTTGCTCTTGTTATCCAACCTTCTTCCCATTTTTTCATACTGGGTTTTTTCTTGACTAATTCTTTATAAAACTTTATTCTCTCGTTTTTATACTCTTCGTGTAATTTACTGGCATTTGCAGTATTGACTTCTTCTATAAAAGGATCATTGTATTTAGAGTTAACAATTGTTGAATATCCTAAATTATTTAAAGCTCTTTTCATTATCTTAACAGAATTACCACCACCGTTAATATACATATCAGCATATTGAATTGCTACATATTTATCATCAATTTCAGGTACTCTAATACAAGTCCAAAAATTTTTCTTATAGATTTCAGTAGCTGTTGCTTTCGTTAAGTTTTTCATTTCTTCAACAGTCGGAGTTCTTCCTAAATATTCTTTTAATACAGGAGCTGATATTCCATGATTTGTACCAATTAAGACACCATCAACATAATTGCCACTATCACTAATATCATTCTGATACCCTCCTTCGTGTTTATATAGAGTTGGTAAAAATTTGTTATAATAATAATCATCTGAATCCCAAACTCTATTACTCACCCTCCTCATTGCCTCCACAAAAGCCACCGGATGAAAATAATACACTAAACTATCACTTGAAAATGTTTGTAATTTTATTTTAGGGGTTTCTTTTTCATCTTTGGGCTTATTAAGGTTTTTATCATCAAGTATGGCAGGTTTATCCTTAAATGCCGAAGAGCCTTTGCAAACGTCTTGCCACCAGTTATGGGTATCTAGTTGATTGTGTACATTTTGCTTACTTTCTTCTATTTCGTCTTCCAGGTCATCTTTATCAACCTTTGGATATCTGTCTAAAATATCTTTAAACTCAGCTACGTAAAACTCCTCTAAATCGGACATATAGTTGTTTGAATGACTTGCCCACTCAGATTGATGCTTCCATATACTGCGCGACATCTTTAGCATAACTTCCTGTGAGCGGACTGTAGAAATAGCATAATGTCTTAAAAATCGTTGATTTTGTAGCTTACGTTTTGTTTCTTCCGGATTATCGGTATACCTTGAATAATGATCCTCCCAGCATTCTTTAAGATACTCTGCCAATTTCAATACATTATTTGTAATTCCCTCTCCTTGTGGCACTTTATCATAAAAGAAGACTTGCTCATCTTGCTTATTCATAGGTGCAAAATCAAAACCAAATGCCGTAAGGTCTTGCTGATTAACCAATATATCTTTTAGTTTTACACTTTGGCTTAGGTAAGCTTTTAAATTCAGTTCTTTGCCACTTAGTTCCTCTTTCAAATAACTGGCATTTACTTCAGTAACTTTATCATTTTTTGATACAGTAACAGCACTACGAGGTATTAATACATTTTCTTTTAACAGATACTCAGGCATTTTATAATCTTTTCCTAAATCTTCATAGGTGGTTTCAACTAATTCATCCTTCTTGTTATTAGTTTCAAGTTTATCGTAATATTCACTCTTTTTAGGAACGCTTTTAAATGCTTTTGTTAGTTTGTTTTTTAAATAATAATGCGTTTCCTGTTCGCCATTTTTGACATTGTACCTGGGCACTTTTTTGGTTTCAAGTTCGCTTTTAGCAACTACCAGTTCTATGGACGGCACCTTCTGTGCAAATGACACTTTACGATATCCGGTAAGTCCCGCCTCTTTTTTTAAAGTGCCTTTATAATTGGTTGGCAGGTATTTTTTAAGCTCATCTTCATTAACAACACAAGTTTCAGTTACCTCTTTTAATTCTGTGGAGCAAACTTTTGTTGTATTATAACTGCAGTAATATTTATCTCCCTTTTTATTCGTACAGCTTTTTAGGCATACCTTACAATCTGTATCTCCTGTTATTTCGTAATGGCTGTTAATAAATTTTCCTAAAAGGTTATAAGGTATATTTCGCTCAACTTTTGTCGGGAACTTTATTTTTATATAATCATCTTTATCAAAATCGCCTTCAACAATTTCTACCGCAGTATTTTTATCTATTGGATTTTCAAGAATGAACTCACTGGTAAACTTTGTGTCTTTTTTAAGTAATACATATTTCTTATCCTTGTCTTCAAGCTCCGTATTTCCTTTTAAAAAACGCTTTATTTGATCTTCGCTTTCATGCGTAAACACCTCTACGTGAGCAACTGAGTCATTAACTACAATGGCAATGCATAAATCCAATGTTTCAGTATCTTCATCTCCTTCTTTTATCCAATATTCGCCTTCACCATTATCTAATAAGTTATTATCGAAACTAAACGCTCGCAAATTACCTTTTCCGCTATATACTTTTTTTACTTTAGTTGATTTATTATATCCCGGAATTTTACTTTGTATAGTTTGAGCTTTATCATCCTTCCATTCATAAAAATGAGTAGTAGAATTATATTTAAAATCTACATTTTTAAATTGATAATACGAAACAGATACTTTTTTATAAGTACCATCTATACCTTCGGCTGTTACATTTACAGGTTTAATTTCAAAAAATTCGTTTTTTATTTTTTGAATAGGTTCAAATCTTTTTACCACATATCCATCGAAAGATTTATGAACAATACCACATGCAGCAATAATATCGCTTGCCTTTACAGGTTCGTAACAGGTTCTAACTGTACTTTCCTTATAATTGTTTAATTTACTTACCGTGTAATCTTCATTCGTTCCTTTGGGCATCGACGCTTTATGAAGCTGTTCTAATTCATTATCCGTATCTTCACCTGCGACAATATATTCATCTTTACCAAAGATTTTGCGCCATTTTCCACTTCTATAACAGGGATCTAACACACATTCTACTCCCCCTTTTTCACATCTTAAAATATTGGTGTGCCATTTTGAATTCGGTTTTGAATATATATATTGACCTGCCAATGGATAATTGGTGTCCGGATTAAACCAATCTTTATTAAATATAACAAGAGCGGTATAATCACTAATGGTTGGTTCAATTCTAATATGTGCTAATGGCACAAGTACGTCACGTCCTTCAACCTTTGCCTTAACCTGCCTATCCTTATTGGGCTCAAAACAAGATAACGAAGTGCAACCTTTACATTTTACATTACAAAAACAGTAATCTTCCAATCCAGGCTGCTTCTTACACTTATCGCAAACAACATTTGTTGTTTTTGTTTTGGTATCATTAGCTAAAGCAATTGCTGTGCTTGTTAATAAAGGAGAGTCGGGAGACACTGCAGTTAAATCAGAAATTAAATTAGAATTTGAGCCTGACCCATTAACTTCTGCTTTTGGGTTTGCTATCGGTTTTTTTACAAGATGGCATTTGGAAACATCCCGATGCAGAGTAATTTTATCGCCTATAAAAAGCGTTTTTGTTCCGTTAGAAATACTATAACCAAAGGACTTTGTTGTGCCACTCTCATTTCTTTTGCCCAAAGCATTATTTGGATGTCGTTTTTGGGTTACATATTTTAAAGATTGTAAGTGTGGAAAAGCATGTTCTTTTGTATGTTTTGCCACAATCTTTTTTAACTCATCCAATGTACATAGGTTATAGTACAAACTATAATAGTAAAAAAACTTATCCTTATTTAATCGATGAACATGCTGCATTAATATAAAGTTATTACTGATGCACAACGTTTCTTCAATTCCTTTTATTTTTTGTACAACATTGGAAATTGGGCCAAAGCGATAAGCAATAATAACTCCATCCGAAATAGGACGAATTAAATCGTTATTTGCTACCGGCCTGATATGTAAACCGCCATGCCAGGTAAATTTTGAAGTAATTCCGTACGAACCGTTACCTCCATTATATGAAGTCACATCTCCACCAAAACCTTTTATTGGGTAGTTAAACATATTGCTAATAATTATAAACTTACATCAAACCGGGTAACATACCCTTTTTGCAACATCTCTTTCTCTTTAGCTTCTTTGACCTCCTTAATATTTTGTTCTGCTACCTTAAGATCTTCACTCTTACCTACTACCGAAGCTTTAAATTTTTGTAGGGTATTGATTTTAGGAAAGGGTATCCTTTTTAAGGGCATAGTGACTTTAGCACCCGGCGTTGCAGTACTAACCATTACGGTAGGCTCTCCTGAAGTTATTATGCCACCATGGACTGTTATGCTACCTTGTGTTGCAACAGGAGTTCCGTTGATTAAAACAGTTGGTTCGCCCTGAGCTATCATATCCGGAGGGCCTACACATACGCACATATCGCCCATTAAGGCAGCAGGTTTTCCGTTGATTAATACGTTGGGTGCACATGGGCTCACTACTGGTCCTCCAACATGAGGTACATATCCTGTCACCATAGAGCATACATGCGTGCTTCCTTGGGTTGCTATCGGTTTTCCGGCCATAATTTTAGTTAATAATTGAAACTCATATATTGAAAGTAATTTTCATAATTGTGACTTTGCGTTTATACATAAAAGCCTGAAGTTCAAAGCTGAATACACATAAGTATATACATCATAATCGAAGCTTATATTGTTAGTGTACTTTTTACATTAAGCGCCATCTGTAAAAAACCAACAAATAATATTATATTTACATAAAAGTATAAAACAAATATAATTAAATAATTTATTATGTTATAATTAATATATTTTTTTCACCGACCTCCATAAACACTAAACTTCACTTCCTACAAATAACTTCTTTATTTACAATTCACATAATCAATTAAAACTTTAAACCCAAGGTTAAATGCAAGGGTTATTACAGTAGGAACACAATTTAAAATATTTTATACATATTTACATAGAAGAAATATATAAATCATTTTTATGTTTAATAATAGAGATGAACATGTAATCAGTAGCCATATAAATAATCTGATGACTATTAGTAAGTTGTTAATTCGTCGATTTGTTGAGTTGATGAATTGATTAGGGATTAAAGATTAGGTCATTAGATCATTTGGTTATTAACTGACAGATGTAGGCGAAGAAAGTTGTTAGTTATTAGTTCTTAGTCCCTAGTGCCTGGTAATCAGCTCGCAGAGTAAACAAAATTTCAGAATGAAAACCAAAATCCGTAAGGATTTGTCTTTGCGTACTTAGCTTTTAGGAGTTTGAATCTTTATTTTAAAAGTTATTTCCGGTTTTGCGGGCTTTGCGAGAAAAATAGAAGTCAAAAGTTGAAAGTTGAAAGTCTTGGTTTCCTGCTACTCATATTCTTACAAGTGGCACTATTGCTAGATCTTAGTTCAAACAATGGATAAAATACTTATAAGTTTAGATGAACAAAATGAGGTAATAAAACAAATATATGTAATATTAATAGCTATCTTTAGGTTTTACAAACATACATTTCAAAAAACGACAAATTATTAAAACCTATGAAGAATTTAATTTCTGCATTAATTCTTGTTTTTGCAATTAGCTGTACTTGCGAAAAAAAACAAGACATTCAATTAATTGACGCACACAACTTTTCAAAAACCATTAACGGCAAAGAGGTTAGTTTATTTACTCTTAAAAATAAAAACGGACTGACAGCGCAAATCACTAACTTTGGGGGAAGAGTTGTTTCTCTTTGGGTTCCTGATAAAAACGGGACATTTGCTGATGTTAGTATTGGCTACAACAATTTAGACGCATACATAAACAATACTGAAACATTTTACGGGGCTTTAATCGGACGCTATGGAAATCGTATCTGCAAAGGTCAATTTGTTATTGAAGAAGATACTTTTAAGCTTAATATAAATGATGGAGAAAATTCTTTACATGGAGGATCATTGGGTTTCCACAAACAAGTTTGGGATGCCAACCAAATTGGCGAAAACAAACTTGAATTAACCTATAAATCTGTTGATGGTGAAGAAGGTTATCCAGGTAATGTTGATATTAAAGTTGTTTATGAATTAACTGAGGCAAATGAACTTAAAATTGAGTATTTTGCAACTACAGATAAACCAACTCACATCAACTTAACTAACCATACTTATTTTAATCTTGCAGGTGAAGCATCAGGTACAATTAACGACCATTTATTAATGATCAATGCAAATGGCTATACTCCTGTTGATGCTGGCTTAATACCTACAGGAGAAATTGCAAGTATTGAAGGTACTCCTTTTGATTTTAGAACTCCTACTGCAATTGGTGCACGTGTTAACGAGGAAAACGAACAACTTAAAATGGGTGGTGGTTATGATCATAACTGGGTACTTATAAAAGATAGTTCTGAAGTGTCTTTAGCTGCAACTTTAAAAGATCCTGTATCTGGAAGAACAATGGATGTTTTAACCAGCGAACCAGGAGTTCAGTTTTATGGAGGTAATTTCATTAATGGTAAGTTTGAAGGAAAATATGGCAAAATACTAAATTTTAGAGAAGCTCTTTGTTTAGAAACACAACATTTCCCAGATTCTCCAAATCAGGAAAACTTCCCATCTACTTTAGTTAATCCTGGAGAAGAGTATCATTCAATTTGTATTTATAAGTTTAAAGCTGAGTAACTTACTACAAATCAATAACACAAAAAGCGTCAAAGGAAAAATTCTTTGACGCTTTTTGTGTTTAATAAAATATTTTTTAGCAAAGTTTATATCTCCTCCTTGAAATTTTTCTGTCTATAATCTGTTTTTATAGTCAGAGGAAACTTCTAGATGATAATCATTTTCACGCATAAGAACATTTCCTCAAGATTTGATTCGTCTATTAGAACGTGTTGTTGAAATACATAATCCTCACTTATATTTCATCAAATATTAATCAAAATAATTCCCCCTCTACTCATTTTGATTAATATGAGGGGAAATTAACTAATAATGATTATTCAACTAAAATGTATTTTGTTGGATCTGATTTACTAACTAAGAAATAAGAATCAGCTCCAAATTGTTCTATATATAAACCTTTTTCATCAGTCATAAAAAATAAAAACGCTATACATCCCTGATTATCATATACACTTCTCCACCATTTACCATATACATGCTGATAATCCCATGAAACCAATAAATCATCAGTATCTTCAGTAAACTTATTGTAAGAAATACCGGCAAAACCAGCCCAATTACCTCCGCTTGTTCCAGGAGCATAGCATAATAAATATTCATTGTTTACATACACCTGAAATTCTTTGAAATTTGGAATATCCTCAAGTATAACAGGAAAAATTGCCTGCAAATTATGCGACCATGCTGTAACCGATTTAAAATCAGTTTGCATAAACAAATCGTACAATCCATCTTTTGTAGATGCAGTTTCTTCCAACACATTAATTTGTACAGAACTGCCATTATCTGTTGCCATAAAAGATTCAGAATCCTCATCCCAGGTAAACATTTCAACTTCCTTTCCATCCAAATTGAGTGCTGGAGAAAAGATTAATCCATTTTTAGTGGCAGCAAAATTATAGATTGTATTTATTGTGTTACCCTCATCTGTTGTTTCTTTTAAAACAGCCTGACCAGGAAAAATAATCAAACTCCGTTCATAAGTACTTCCTGCCACAGTAACTGATTTAAAAAAGGACATGCTTTCCACCTTTTGCCTCATCAAATCAACTTTATCAACATCGCCTACTTCAGCCTTAAAGAAAGATAAAGTTGTTTTATCTGAACCTACATCTGTTTTGCTAACAAAATCAATTCTATCATCAGATAGATTTGTAAATAAGAATTCAAATTCGTTTTCACTCATGTTTTCCTCATAAATTTCCTGAAAAACGGAATGATTCTCAAAGATTAATTCAGGAACCTGAGATGATCCCACTCGATAGGTAATAGTTCTATCATCTTTGCCATTATTATAATTTGAAGTAAATTCAACTGTATTATCTGCATTAAACCTCATAAATATGGCGTAACCATCATAATAAGCAATCCATTGCCCTTCATCTTTCGTTAGCTGATCTTTATACTCTGATAATACAGCATCCAACCTTTGTTCTGGAGATTGATCAAAAACCAAATCTTCCTTTTCTGTACATGCGCTAAACAAAACAGAAAAAAATAAAAACTTATATATTAATTTTCTCATTCTACTTCTTCATTTAATTGATCATTAATCCGTTTCATGATTTCATCTCGAACTGCATCTAAGTCAAAATGGAAATTACTTTCATAATACTCTTTTATCTTCTTAAGCTTAATGGCGATAAAATCTCTCCCCTTATTTACTTCAACTGCATCTTCATTAGGAAGTACAGTAATCTCTTCTCCTTCACTATTAGTTACCACATAAGAATCTTCTGGTTCATGATTAAGATATCTATCTTCAAATACTTCTTTATCAGTTGTCAGATAAATAGATAATATCTCACAAAAATCTTCATTCTCATCACTGGTTCCATAGTTAGAAACCATACCTAGAGAAATGGCTTCACGAGAAACTCTGGGGTTATCTGCCTGAACATCACCTGCCATATTAATCCAGTTATTAGATTTATAATTGGCCGGAGTAACTTCTTTAAAACCATTCGGTAAATTATGACGTTGATGAACAATATGACCATATTCATGCTCTGCCGTGTGCAATTGCATAATAATCCATTGCTTATTAGAAAGATCTAACTCATTAACTTGAGTAAAAGTAATTCTTGCACCTGCATCCGCATAACCCAGCGTAATCGTTTGTCCATCTGAATTATACATTGGCGAACCGACAAAAACAATTTCAGGAGGGAAGTGTTCCAACATAAATTCTTTTCCTTCAGTTGTAATTAGAAAAGGTTCAATCCAAAATTGCTTAACAAAATCACCCATAGGAATACAAAACTCACGTTTAACAGGGGTAACCCTTTTTGAAATATCAACTAATTTATCATCCCATCGCCAGCGAACAGCTGTTCCATAAGAATCTAAAAAATTATTTCTGAAATATACGTCTATAGGATCTGTTGACTCTTGAACTTTATCGGGTATATAATTAACATCATCATCATTACATGAGGAAAAGATGAAAGTTAAAAACAACACAAATAATATATTAATTTTAATCTTTTTCATATGTTTATATTTTGTTCTTTATGGCCATATGAAACTCACCAAAATAATCATCCTCGTGTTTGAGAAACTTTTCTCTTGGCTCGTTTCTTATTTCTAAAATTTGTTTTAATTGCCAAATGAAACTTGCCAAATTCTGTCATTCTCTTGCATGTGAATTTGGATAATCAAATTAACAAAATCGTTTCATGATACGCATTATAATATTTATCGCTGATTTTTTTTAAGCCCCCTATTACTAGCATCCAACGGAATTTGTAAAATTTTACGACTATCATCACCACTTAGCACCATTTGCTCACCTTGAAAAGTATAGTGTGCCACCTGTAGGCCAAAACGTTTTATATCGAACCAATTCATTCCTTCCTGCAGAAATTCTTTTCTCTTTTCATCTATCAAGGTATAAAGAAGTGCAACTACATCATTATCTGTAGAATAATAAGTCTTTAAATCAGATAAAGCTAGAGCAGTTGCCTTATGTCTCTTTGTTCCAATTGCATTTAAATCGGATAAGGCTTTATCATAATTTCCTAAAAGTATATTGCACTCCGCTCGATTAAAAATCAACTCCTCGCCTCTAAAAACTGGATGAACAAAAAATGGATATCCGGTAGTTGAGGTTAAACTTTCTTTATAAAACTCTTCTGTAAATTTAGGTGCACGAATCGTATTTCTGTCTCCATCGCCATAATAACCCATGCTATAATTTCTTATATCATACCTCCCCCAAGGTGAGTTACCAAAAATACTTGACCAAAGACTAACACTTGTTCTGTAACCATAATTATAACGTAATCCAATCCCTACAGTTTTTTCAATAATTAATATATTACTTGCATCTTCTTTATTTACATAAAATGTTCGTTTTGCTAAAGCTCCAGACTGAGTGTCATATTCATCCATATTTTTAATATAACTCTCATCAAGAGTTTCTTCTCCTAAAAGTTTATTGGCATATTTTATCGAATTTTCATAGTCGTTTTTATATAAATAGAAACGATTAGCAAATGCAATGGCAGCACTTATTGTAAAATGATATTTTTTACTGCCTGAATAGTAATTATCTGATAATAATTTCATTCCATTAACTAAGTCCGTTTCAATATTTTTATAAGTTTCCTCTAACGAACCTCTGGTGTAATTCTGTATCAACACATTTTCACTCTGACTAACATAAGGAATACCCAGATTTGTTTTTGCAGTTGATTCATCATAATTATCACAAAACAAACTAGCTATCATAAAGTGAGCATATGCTCTACAAACCAGCGCTTCTCCTTTTATTGCATTTTTGTAATCTGTATCTTCAGAATCAATCTTTTCTAAAGCCTCAAGGGCAGCATTAGCTTGTGCAATTGCACTATAAGCACCATACCAATAATTAGAAGGAGAGCAGTTATCATCATATTCTTCTAAATCTCTCCAATAGAAGGCATCTGTCATTAACGGATCTTGAATATTTGTAGAAATATATTCACAATCATCAGTAAACCAATCTGTAAACAAATAATCAGTTCCTGGATATGCACCAACAAGTAATTGTGCAGCTTTATCCAAGTCATCTGCTTCTATTCTTTCATCAGGCGATTCATTTAAAAAATCTTCGCAACTAGTAATAAAAACAGCAACTATCAAAAAAAGTATATAGTGTATCTTAATCATATTCTATATTTTAAACTATTTAAAAACCGAGGTTCAATGTAAATGTATACATACGAGGCACGGGTAATGCAACACCGCCGGAACGATAAAACTCAGGATCCAATCCATTTAACTTTTTATCCGAATATAATAAACAAATATTTTGTGCCTGTAGAGAAACTCTTGCATTAGAAGCGCCCAGTTTTTTAATCACGTTCTTAGGAATTGTATATCCTAAACTAACACTTTTTAATCTTACAAAACTACCATCGGCAACTCTAACGTCGCTTTTATTATACATTTCATATAAATTTAAACTCTCTGTATTAAGATCATCTTCAAAACGAGGGTCAAGAATAGTCGGAACATTAGTATATTTTTCATCACCAGGAGCAACCCAGCGGTTTCTAAACTCCTTAGATATAGATTTTGTGCCCATACTTTTTAATTCTTTAGAGTAAAGATCATCTAAACGCACTTTATTTCCGGCTCTAAAGACTAAATTAACACCAAGTGACAAATTTTTATACTCAAAATTATTATTAAACCCTCCAGATACAGGAGCATCAATAACACCTTCATATTTTAAATACTTTTTAGCATCCTTGCGTGATTGCCAATTCAGGTTTTCTTCAATGTCAGTGCCGTCGGAAGCAACAAAAGTAGGCATACCAAATGAATCTAACCCGCTAAATCTCACAGAATACAAACCTCGTCGAGCTTTACCCAACATATTTCCACCAGTATTACTTACGTAAGCATTTAAAGCATCATTATTATCTAGCTTTGTTATTTCATTTGTATTAAAGTCTAAATTAATACTTGTTTTCCATTTGAAATCATGTAGAATAACGTTGGTTGTACTTAGCATGATCTCAAAACCATCTGTTTCCATATCAGCAAAATTACCATACTTAATATGCTCTCCACCAATACCAGAGGTGCGGACAGACCCAATCAAATCAAAAGACTTTCTTTTATAATATGCTAAATCTGTATAAATTCTGTTATTAAAGAAGGCTGCTTCAATACCTGCACTAAATTCATACATCTTCTCCCATGAAAGATCTTCATTTGCCAAATCATCAATGGTTATTTTTGTTTCTTTATCATAAGGACGCCAAGCTTGATAAGCTGTTAGCTTTTGAATTGCACTTGCAGATGGTCCCATTACACCATTTAGTCCATAAGTTGCTTTTAAACTAAAAAGATTAACCTTGGATAAATTACTCATGAAACCTTCTTCTTTAAGATTCCATTTACCTGAAACATTCCAAGAGTTTAAATATCTGGCTTTAGTTGTTTTTCCCAATTGGTTAGAACCATCTCTTCTTATAGTTCCATTAAAAGTATATTTGCCTTTGTACGAATATGCTGCGTTAAGAAAATAACCTACAAATCGATCTTTATTTTCTGACAAGCCTTCTCGGGTTTGGTTATTTAGATACAAATATTTAGATAGCATTTTATGCTCACTGAACAATTTTCCACGATCATATTGAATACCCCAACCATTACTAGAAATCTCCTGTCTATTAGTCGTTTTAATTTCTTGCCCAGCCAGAAAACTCATAATATGCACTTCTCCAATGTTTGGATTCCATGAAACTGAATTTCTAGTGGAAAAGAAATCAAGAGAATTATCAACTGTATTATAAAATCCACCTTCCGATAATATTGAATATGGATTAGAATTAGGCTCATCAGGATCGCTAAACAACAATTGATTTGCATCTCTAATAAACTGAGTACTTTCTGCTCGATACGCATTTGCCTGATTAGAATTTTCATGAATCATATGTTCACGCAAAGCAGTATTTCTTCTTAATTGCGAAATCGAACTAATTGATAAATTTTTAGTAATATCATAATTAAGATTTATCTGTGCAACGACATCTGTTGCTTTTAATTTTACTTTATTATGCTCTAGTTCATATATGATATTAAAATCAGTATAATCTCTCCTAAAAAACTCTAAATCACCATTGTCATCATAAGGTCTCATACTCCGGCTTGTGTTCAAAGCATAGCTAAACGGATTTATATCAAAATCTCTAGTATATACACCATCTACCGCATTAAACTCTCTATCCTTTGATCCTGGTAATTTTTGATCCCGATGATTTAAAGATAGCTTTAATCCAACTTTAAAATTATCAGTTACTAAAAAATCGGCTTTCATTGTTGCAGTATACTTACTAACATTATCTGCAATCGTTCTACCATTATCATTATAATAACTAAGAGAAGCATAATAGGTTGCTTTTTCTGACCCCCCGGAGAAATTAAGAGAATGTTGATTTGTTAAAGAATTTTTAAATAAAACATCAAACCAATCAGTATTTGCATTTGCGTATTTACTTAAAAAATCTTCATTTACAGAACCATCTGGTCCCCAAGAAATATTTCTATTAGCTATTTCACTATACATTTTCCCCATCACGCCGTAATTTTTGGCACGTACAGAAGATGGTAGATCAATCCAACCCTTCCGAACCAATTCCTTATAAAAAGACATCTCATCTGCAGAATTAGCAATATCAAATTGTGAATATCTAGGCCGCTCCTTAACAGCCACGCTACCAGTATAACTAATTTTCAAGGTTCCTTTTTTACCACTTTTTGTTGTAATTACAATAACACCATTCATAGCTTGTGCTCCGTATAATGCTGTTGCAGAAGCATCTTTTAAAACTTGAATATCTTCTATATCATCAGGATTTAAACCTGCAACTCCAGAACTCAAAACTGTTGATAAATTTCCAGAAGTCAAATCATCAGCACTTACTTCAACTAAATCTTCAAGAATTACCCCATCGACCACCCACAATGGTTTGTTATTTCCATTAATTGATGCGTTTCCTCTTATTCTAACTACAGGTGCAGCCCCAAAGGTTCCTGATACATTATCTACAGAAACTCCGGCAACCTGCCCTTGTAAGAATTTCGAAACATCAGGTGCTGCATCTAACTTAACATCTTTAGTTGATAACTTTGTTGCTGAACCAGTAAATAAGCGCCTATCAATTCTTTGATAACCGGTAACAACAACTTCGTCAATATCGGTTGCATCAGTTTGAAGAACTACTGTTATAACACTACCATCCTTTACTGAAACCTCTTTAGATTGCATTCCAATAAATGAAACTACAATTATCGAGTTTTCATCAGGCAATTTTAAATTAAAATGACCGTCAAAATCGGTTGCAGTTCCAATTTGTGTTCCTTTAACCACAACAGCTACTCCCGGTAACGGTGCCCCTGTATCATCAACAACTGTACCACTAACACTGCCTTCTTTTTGCTGTGCTATATTGGATATAATAATAGGTTCAGGTTTGACTATAATATAATCACTATTAATTTCATAATTTAATGCCTCATCTTTTAATACACACGACATTAAATCATTCAATTCCATTTTATTCTCAGGCAAACTAATCACTTTATCTTTATTTAACCTGTCATTATTATATATAACAGTTAAGCCCGTTTGATTATTAATTTCCTCAAAAATTATTTCAACTTTTTGCTGTCGGCTAGCGATGTATACATTTTGTTGAGATATGGCATAAGTTACACTTATAACGCTGGAAATAAACAGAGTAACAACAGTAGCAATCATTCGCAAAAGAGCATACCTTTTCCGATACCTGAACTTACCCAGTTCAGGTAGAAATGTTCTAATTTTCTTCATTGGCTATTTTTAATTAAATGAATTTATTAAATGGGTTTAATATTTTTTACTAATATTGAATTCTCTTTTAATTCAAACTTTAAATTTGTTGTTTTTTGTAATACACTAATAAAGTAATCTATTGTTCTATCCTTTTTAACCATTCCGGTGAACCTCATTTCTTCAAGTCTTGTCTTTTCGAAATAAAACTTAACATTATACCATTTTTCGATACGAAATGAGATTTCTTTTAGAGTTAAATTATTAAACTCGAACACACCATCTTTCCATGATGTAAATTTGTCAGCATCAACTTTCATAATTTTTGAAATAGTATTATTACAAACAAATTGTTCGCCGGGTTTTATAACAAATTTATCCTCATTTGTTTCAACTGTAACTTTTCCCTCAACAAGAGTAACAGCATTTTCTAATTCATTCGAATAATGATATACATTAAACTTAGTACCTGTAACAACAATCTGTGAATTCCCTGTTTTTACATAAAAAGGATTAAGTATGTCTGATTTTACTTCAAAATAAGCCTCCCCATTTAATTCAACAACTCTTTTCCCGTTAATAAAAAAGTCGGGAAATCTTAACTCACTACATGCATTCATCCACACTTTTGTTCCATCAGACAATTCAACATAATAATCTTTTCCGACAGGAATCTTTAAAGTACTCCATATTTGTTTTTTTAAAGTATCCCTCTGCAGAGTGTTAAGTTTTAAATTATGTTTATCCCCTTTTAAACAAACTAAGTTTTCATTTATATTAATTACACTATCTGACAAATTATATATTTGGTGATCTCTTTGTAAAACAACTTCTTTAAATTCCTCCACTTGTGTAACATCTGCATCTGCAAATTGATTAACATCCTCTTTCTCTTCATCAAAATAGTTTATACCAAACCACACTCCAGCAACAATAGCAGCTGTACTTAACACTTTAATCAAAGCCTCTTTTAGTACATGTATCTTTTTGTTTGTTTGTTCTTCATTAATCAAATGATTATACCTATCCCAATTATTCTTTAGCCACTTATCAATTTCTCGATCCGATTCGAATTGCTCAAGAAATTTTTCTAATTCTATAATTTCATCAGATTTTATTCTTTTCTGATTTAATATACGCTCTATTTTATCTTTGTAGCTCATTAATTTTTTGCTCTATATTATTAATACGTTTGAATTTTATTGTTCCGTGATCGAAAACTAACTTTTTTTTGATTTTAGCTTCATATTTTTCCTTGTCTATAAAAAATATCAACCAACATTTACACTTTACCCCTAGTTAATACCAAGCATACCACGATAATATTATATTTAAATGAGATAAAATTAATTGTATAGAAAAATATTGACAAAAGAAATGACCAGAACTAAACTAACGGTTGTGTAGCTACATTTTAAAAGTAACTATAGCCAAAAATGATGATAATTGAATCAATCCTTCTCGAAGCCATGCCAACGATTTTCGAATATGAGTATCTACAGTATTCTCAGAAATATTCATTATGCTTGATATTTCCCGGTAGGTTTTGTTACTAAACCGACTAAGTTCAAATGCTTCTTTTCGTTTAGGTGGTAGTTTTTCGATTAACTGTTTTATAACCTTTTCTGTTTCTCTATAATTTACAATATCCTCAAGCTGATTATCTATCAAAGAAAACTCTGTAATAATTTCTTCGATATATTTTCTTTCTCTTAAAACACGTCTTAGATAATCATGAATACTATTCTTTGAAATGGTATAGATATATGAATTAAAAGATTTTTCAGGATCAATATCCGATTTTTTATCCCAAATCTTAATAAATACTTCTTGCACTATTTCTTCTGCATCTTCTCTGCTTGAAATAGTGTGATGTACAAAACCAAAAATACGAGCATAATAATCCTTATAAATACGATTAAAGGCATGAACATCTCCTTTTGACAATTTCTCAAGAAGTTTTTTCCTATCCATCATAATCTCTCCAAGATTTATTATTTCATAACTAACAACACGTAGCTAGAATAAAAACAAAGCATTCCACGTGTTAATTACTAATTTGGTGTGAAAAATTCTCTACAAAAGTAAATTTCTTCACAATTGTTTGACAAATTTACATGAAATAAAATTACTATTTCGTTCAAAAATAAGCTATTTATATTATAAAATACAACAATACTTAATGTTTTAATACCATATTATCACAACACTTATTTAAAGCAGTATATAATCCTCTATTACATCAACATTTAAAGATTACTGAATATCAGAACGTAACGTTTAAAAAATCACTCCCAAACCCATAACGTTTATTTTGTAAGTATTGAATATATATATATTTAAAAGTCAAGTTCAATATCTTGAGATAAGACAAAAAAAGGCCAACTCCAATAGAAGTTGACCTTTAAATAATTGTATATCTATATCAAGAACCTTAAGGATTTTTATGGCAAAATCAGATTATTTCATCAACCTTACTTCAAACACTCCTCCAGCAATAGATCCTTCTGCAGCTATAAATTTTACAACCAACTTTCCATTTGATGTTTTAACAATCTCCTCAGGCAGGTTGTAATCAATAGTATAAAAAACATTATCATTATTCTCAAGAACAACATCTTTTAATTTCTTATCATTGATAAAAATAGAGAATGTACGTCCTCCATTATAACCACAATACATTACTCGTAACTTCTTTGCTTTTTTCTCAGAGTCTCTTAAATCATAGCTAAACCAACCCGTTGCATCACGCCAATGTTTTCCATTAAACACACCCATATTTGAATTCTCACTCTTAATAAAGTGATCTGATTCTGGCTGTTGTTCACCCGGATAAACTAAATCAAGTGTTTGAGCATCTAATTCTTGTTTTGCTTTTTCCTCCTCTGCGAGTTTATGCTGAATATCCTCAACACCTTCTTTTGTTTCGCTTTGCCAGTACACAATGTATCTTGATTCATGAAGATCATAAAATGGCATTAATTCCAGATTTTGATACTTATCTGAGTATAATGAATCTATTGTAAATCTTAATGCTTTACCCTCTTCCATTTTAATTTTTGACAATAATTCATCAGGCTGACTCACAATGATAGGCATATCCTGAAGCGGGACTTTAGGACCAGCAGCAATATGTCCACCACGACTGTCATCAGCAAACATACCATCCATATGAGTGGTATCAGTTTTTGCAGCTAATACAACAGGTCCATATTTAAAGGAGAAGAAATGTTCATGATCTGGAATTTGCTCCATGTCAATATGCATTGGTAAAATTATTTTAAGCTCATCACCTTTAGTCCATTTTCTATGTAAAGAAACATAACCATTATCCTCTACGACATAATCAAAAGATTCGCCATTAAGTTCAAGCTTTAACTCACCCTTGTTCACCCATTGAGGATAGCGTAACTTTAATGTAAAATATGCTTTCGCCTGTGGATTTATGGTTAAGCTCACAATATCACTTTCTGGAAATGCTGACTTCTGAATAATTTCAACATTCTTTTCTTTCCAGGTTAATTTTGATGGGATAAATAGATTTACAAACAAATCATTGCCCTGATGCGCATATATCATCTCGCCATATTTCGCATGATTTTCAAGACCAGAGCCTACACAACACCAAAAACTGGTTTGTGGTTGAGAATAAACCCTGTAATGACCAGGCCGCATAGGGGTAAAATATACAAATCCGCCTTTATCAGGATTTTGAGTAGATAAAATATGATTGTATAAAGCTCTTTCGTAATAATCCATATATTTACCCTGTGGGTCAGACAAAAACAACATCTTTGTTAATTTAAGCATGTTATAGGTATTGCAAGTTTCCGGACCTTGTTCACTATTCAGCATACTTGAATAATCATCTACTGGATGAAAATGCTCTCTTACACTGTTTCCCCCGATACACACAGAACGTTTTGTAACCACGTCTTCCCAGAAAAATTTGGCAGCATCACTCCAGACTTTGTTGTTTTCTATATCAGCAATACGTTTATATCCAATAACCTTTGGTATTTGAGTGTTTGCATGCAATCCTGTTAGCTTATCTTCGTGGTTTAATAACGGATTTAAAATACTAAGATCAGAAAACTGACGTGCAAGATGCAAGTACTTAGAATCTCCTGTAATTTCTGCTACATCAGCAAAAACTTCGTTTAATCCCCCATGCTCACTTCTAAGCATATCCTGAATTTGATCATTTGATAGTTTTGAAACCAGTTGTATTGCCCAATCAGAAAGTTTGATTAACATATCTTTAGCAACTTCACTTCCTCCATATAAATACGCATCCCTTAAACCTGCATAAATCTTATGAATATTATAAAGTGGCACCCATTTTTTATTTAAAGAAAAAGAACCTGCGTCAATCTCCCCCCGGGCAATTTCTTTCCACATATCATGCCCACCGGGAATACCGGCAAGATAACCATCACCAAAACTATCCTGACATTTTTTTAATTCTGAAATCATATAATCCATACGCTCTTTCATGCGCACATCACCTGTAGAAGCATACATTAATGAAAGCGCAGTTAAGTAATGACCACCAATATGCCCATCCAACCCGGTATTCTCCCAGTTACCATAACTTTCTGCTTTTGGAGTTAAACCGGCCTCTCTTAAATACGGGGCAAGCAGGCGATCCACATCCAGCTCCAGGATATAATTCATATCTGTTTGCTCAGCTTGCAAAAAAGGGCTATCCAACAACTCTACTTCCCCTGGAGGAAATGACTCTAATGAAGTTTCTTGTTTCTGACAGTTAATTAATAAAGGAATTAAAGCCAATAAGCTCAGTAAAATTTTGTTTTTCTTCATTTTGTCGATTTAATTATATAACACTATTATTTATTTATCGAACTGATTTAAAATTAATTTAAAAAAGCCGATCAGAGAAAATCATAATCGGCTTCTGTCCTAAAATAATTAACTAACTAAACTAACTAAGCAATTTTGTTACTTGTTCATATACATTATCGGCAGTAAAACCGAATTTTTCATCTAATACAGTGTATGGGCCTGAGAATCCAAAATGATCTAATCCCCAAACACTTCCATTTGCTCCAACTAAACCTTCCAATGTTACAGGTAAACCAGCAGTCATACCAAAACGAGGAACATCAACTGGTAATACTTCTGTTTGATAAGCTTCATCCTGGTTACGGAATACGCCTTCTGAAATTACAGATACAATCTGAATTTTCAAGCCTTTTTCAGCTCTTAGTTTTTCAGCTCCTGCAACTAAAGTAGCAACCTCAGATCCACTAGCTAAAAGAACGATATCCGGAGTTCCAGCGTCTTTTTCAACAATGTAAGCACCTTTTTTAGCTTTCAATGCTTGCTCGTAATTACTTCCCGGAAGGTTAGCAATATTCTGACGAGAAAGAATTAATGCAGATGGTGTTTTAGTATTCTCCAATGCCATTTGCCAGGCAACAGTTGTTTCTTCAGCATCAGCCGGACGAAGTACTAACATAGAATTATCACCATGGTGATTTTTCAATTTCTCCATTAATCGAATATGAGCTTCTTGTTCAATAGGCTGGTGAGTTGGTCCATCCTCTCCCACACGGAAAGCATCGTGAGTCCATACATATTTTACAGGTAATTGCTGTAAAGCAGCTAAACGAGCAGCAGGTTTCATGTAATCAGAGAACACAAAGAAAGTACCCACTACAGGGATTACTCCTCCATGTAGCGCCATACCGTTTGCTATAGTAGCCATTGTTAACTCAGCAACACCTGACTGTAAGAACTGACCAGAGAAATCACCTTTTGAAAAAGCTTTGGTTTTCTTTAAGAAACCATCTGTTTTATCAGAGTTTGCTAAATCGGCAGAAGAAACGATCATGTTTTCAACCTGCTGCGCAAATTCACCTAATACAGTTGCCGAAGCAGCACGAGTTGCAGAACCTGCTTTTTGCTCAATCGCACTATAATCTATTTCAGGAGCATCACCAGAGAAGAATTTCGCAAACTTAGCTGCTAATTCCGGATTTGCTTTTTCCCACTCTGCCTGCTCAGCTTTTTTAGCTGCGACATACGCTGATTTTTTAGACTGAGCTTCTGCATATAATTCAGCTACATCATCAAAAATAACAAATGGATTTTCAGCATCTCCGCCTAAAGCTTTAATAGTGCTATCAAAACAAGCACCTGCTGCAGATAAAGGTTGTCCGTGAGTAGAAACTTGTTTTTCGAAAGATGAACCATCAGCCTTAACAGCACCTTTACCCATAATGGTTTTACCAATAATTAAGAAAGGTTTTTCAGTTTCAGCTTTAGCTGCATCTAATGCTTTACGGATTTCGTCTGCGTTATTTCCATCAATGGTCATAACAGCCCATCCCCAGGCTTCATATTTTTTAGCAGTATCTTCAACAGTTACTGCATCTGTTTTTGTCGATAATTGAATGTCATTTGAATCGTAGAACATGATCAGGTTATTCAAACCTAAATAACCAGCAATACGACCAGCTCCCTGAGATATCTCTTCCTGCACACCACCATCAGAAATAAAAGTATAAATATCATGAGACATCCAATCTCCAAATCTTTCTTTTAAAAACTTCTCTGTAATAGCAGCACCAACAGCCATAGTATGACCCTGACCTAAAGGACCTGAAGTATTTTCAACACCTCTTGCAAAATCCACCTCAGGGTGTCCTGGAGTTGAGCTATCCCATTGACGAAATTTTGATACCTCATCCATGCTGTAAGTCCCTGTTAAAGCCAACTGAGCATAAAGCATTGGTGACATATGACCCGGATCTAAAAAGAAACGGTCTCTGTTAACCCATGTTCTGTCTTTTGGATCATAGTTAAGATACTCAGAATAAAGAATATTAATAAAATCAGCTCCACCCATGGCTCCACCAGGGTGTCCTGAATTTGCTTTTTCAACCATTGCAGCAGCTAATATTCTGATATTATCAGCTGCTCTTTCTGTAACACTAATAGATGCCATAGCTACGTCTTCCTTTTCTTTTTGATTTAACATTATTATTTGATTTCAATTTTTTCTATACGCATTTGATGTCTTCCTCCCTCAAATTTTGTAGCAAGAAAAATATCAACAATCTTATATGCCTCTTCTTCCCCGATAAAGCGTGCCGGCATAGTACAAATATTCGCATCGTTATGCTGGCGGGCTAATTCAGCTATTTCTTTATTCCAGCAATATGCAGATCTAACTTCTTTATGTCTATTTAGAGTGATATTAATTCCATTACCACTACCACAAAATGCCATACCGACTTTTACTTCTTTATTTTCAATTGCGGTTGCCAATTGATGTGCATAATCGGCATAATCACAACTTTCTAAGGAGTTAGTTCCATAGTCTAAAGTTTGATAACCTTTGGACTTTAAATACTCTATAACCTTAACTTTAAGGTCATAGCCAGCATGATCAGACGCAAATCCAATAATCATTTTATAAGTTTTTTCTGAGGATAATACGGGAAGACCTTAACGATCTCCCCATATCATGAAAAAATTGACTACAATTCTTTTTCTGTGAAAGCACCTAATTGAAGATACTTTTCGTAGATAGCTTTATAAGCTTCAGCATTAGAAGGAATGGGATCATATTCTTTCTCAAACCCCTGTCCCATAGCCTTTTGAGCTTCAGCAATATTTTTATGAGCACCAGAAACAACAGCTGCAAACATTGCAGCACCTAATGCCACACTTTGCTCAGAACGAGCTACCTTAATTGGCATATTTAATACGTCGGCTAAAGTTTGCATTACGAAATCTGATTTTTTAGCCACCCCGCCAATAGCAACTACCTGGTCGACTTTTACGCCATTATCAAGAAAGCGTTGAACAATAGCCTTAGAACCATAAGCTGTAGCTTCTACTAAAGCACGGAAAATACGAGGAGCCGAAGAACCCAGGTTTAATCCTGTAATTGTTCCTTTCACATTTTGAGTAGCATCAGGAGTTCTACGTCCATTTAACCAATCAGTAGCTAAAATAGTAGATTCTTCAACCGGGATTTTCACAGCTTCTTCTGATAATGCCGGAATAATTTTATCTTCAATAGCTTTTGCCTGGTCTTTATCTTCGATAAATTGCAACGGCCAGGCCAGTACATTTTTAAACCAGGCATATACATCACCAAAAGCAGACTGGCCAGCTTCTAATCCAACCATTCCCGGGATTACAGAACCATCAACCTGACCACAAATACCGGGGATTAATTTATCTCCTAGTTCTTCCTCTGAGGAAACCATGATATCACAAGTTGAAGTACCCATGATTCTCACAAAAGTATTGGCTTCGATTTCGGCACCAACAGCACCCATATGTGCATCAAAAGCACTTACACCGATCACTACATCAGTTGAAAGACCAAGTTTTTCTGCCCACTCTGGAGTTAATGTTCCAAAAGCCTCATCGCTGGTATATGTTTCTTCGAATAAGTTTTCACGCATTCCTTTTAATTCAGGACCAAGTTCAACCAGGAACTCTTCAGGAGGAAGACCATTCCAGTCTGTATGCCATAGAGCTTTGTGCCCAGCAGCACAGCGACTCCTCTTCACCTCCTTAATTCCTGTTTTACCTGTTAATACGGCCGGCAACCAGTCACAATATTCAATCCATGAAACAGCAGCACCTTTTACAGCCTCATCTTTACGTAAAGTATGAAGCACTTTAGCCCATACCCACTCTGAAGAATAGATACCCCCTTCATATTTTGTATAATCAACGTCCCATTTACGTGCCAGTTCATTAATCTCATCGGCCTCTTTAACAGCAGTATGATCTTTCCATAAAATAAACATTGCATTTGGGTTTTCCTCAAACTCAGACAACATAGCCAAAAGCGTTCCATTAGCATCCGTTAAAGCAGGAGTACTACCGGTAGTATCAAATGAAATACCAATTACATTTGCAGCCACTGATGGATCGCATTTAGCTAACGCACCAGTAATAGTAGCTTCCATTACCTCAAGATAATCTTTTGGGTGTTGACGGTATTGATTTTGTGCTGGAACACAATATTTACCTTCCATCCAACGAGGATAATATTTTACTGATGAAGCCATTTCTTCACCTGTATTCACATCTACAATCAGAGCTCTGGCCGAGTCAGAACCATAATCTAATCCAATTACATATTGATTTTTCATTGATTTTTTCTTTGTCAAGAAGTAATAAATATCCTATTAGTAAATCTACCACATGGATAAATTCAAAGGATCTTCATAAATTAATATTTGCCTTTTATGAAAATATAGTTGTAAGGCAATTAAGAGAATATTATTTAATTGATTAATAAGGGATTTTCTAATTAATTACTTAAAAAGAAAATCCCACCCTATTCATCAATTATTAACCTTGTCCGTAATAAGCATTCGCACCGTGCTTACGGTTAAAATGCTTTTCAGTAAGGTGATTATTCATATCAGCAGCAGGGTTTACCTGCAATGCAATAAAATCCATTTTAGCAATCTGCTCGAGAACCACAGCATTATGAACTGCGTCATCTGCATTTTTCCCCCAAGAAAATGGACCATGATTTTTCACTATCACACCAGGAACATGCGAAGGATTACGACCTTCAAATACTTCAATAATTACAGTACCAGTATCTTTTTCATAATCACCGGCTATTTCCTGCTCAGTCATTGCTCTGGTGCAAGGAACATCTCCGTAAAAATAATCAGCTTGTGTTGTTCCTAAAATCGGAATATCTTTTCCTGCCTGAGCCCATGCTGTTGCATAAGTAGAGTGTGTATGAACAACGCCCCCTATTTCAGGAAAAGCTTTATATAATTCAAGATGCGTAGGAGTATCTGAAGAAGGCTTCAAGTTACCATCAACTACATTTCCTTCTAAATCTACAACTACCATATCTGAAGCTTTCATAACATCATAATCCACTCCACTTGGCTTAATTACAACCAAACCTTTTTCTCTGTCGATAGCACTTACATTACCCCAGGTAAAGATTACAAGTCCGTGCTTTACCAAATCAAGGTTTGCTTTAAATACTTTTTCTTTTAATTCTTCTAACATAACTAATCTATTACCAGAAGTAAATATAAAATGCTACTGTTAAACTTAAAATGATAGCTGTATTTACAACATCCCAAACATTCCAGCTGGCTCTTGTTGCTGCGCGCTGTTCAGGAGTAGATGTTCCAAATACTAATCCTTGTATTTTCTCTGCAGATGGAGCTTTTGTATTTAAACTTACAATAACAACCACAGCGATACATACTAATAGCATATATCCACAGAAGAATAACCAGTTAGTATCAAAAAATACAGCTTTAAATAAACTATCTCCGGCATCAGGAACTGAATTATAATAAACTTTAGCACCTAAACGAGTAATACCAATGATAAAACCTGACATTAATCCCCAATATCCACCTTTAGCAGAAGCTCTTTTCCATGTAATACCCATTAAGAAAGCAGCAGCAATACCTGGAGCCAATACAGACTGAACATCTTGCAGGTACTCATATAGTACATTACCGATACTTCTCATTATTGGAATCCACAGAATACCTAATGTTACGATAACAACAGTAGCTATCTGACCAATTTTAACCAATTTCTTCTCAGGCGTTTCAGGCTTAAATCTCTTATAGAAGTCGATCGTAAACAACATGGCCGAAGAGTTAAATAACGAAGCTAATGAACTCATCAACGCAGCTAAAATACCACAAACGACCAAACCTTTAACACCTGCAGGTAATAACTGGGCTACTAATGACGGGAAAGCCGCATCGGCACTTGGTAATACATAAAGCTGTCCGTTTAACATCACATCACCTTTAGCACTCATGGCATAAGCAATCATACCTGGAATTAAGAAAAGGAATACAGGTAATAATTTTAAATAAGCACCAAAGATAGTACCTCTACGAGCATGCGTTTCGTTTTTACCAGAAAGAACCCTTTGCACAATAAACTGGTCAGTACACCAGTACCAGAAACCAATAACAGCAGATCCGATTAAAGCACCTAACCATGGAAAATCAGGGTCTCCATTATCACGAATTAAATTGATCATGCTATCTCCGTATTCATTTACAGTTGTAGCACCACAAATTTCAAGTACCTGATCCCAGCCTCCAACAGCTTTTAATCCAAGTACCAGGATAATTAAAGAACCTCCTAATAAAATTGGTGTTTGTAAAACCGAGGTATAAAGTACTGATTTCATACCACCAAAGATTGTATATACAGCAGTTAACAATACTAAACCAATAGCTGAAATCCAGAAGAAGTCAATTCCCCAAAGTTCTTCGATACCAAAAACCTGTTGAAAAACCAAACCACCTGCATAAACAGTAACGGCTACTTTTGTTAACACATAACTTACTAATGAAATAAGAGAAAGAACAGTCCTGGACTCTTTATTATAACGTCTTTCAAGGAATTCAGGCATGGTTAATACCATACTTCGGGAGTAAAATGGTACAAACACCCAACCTAAAATCAAGATCATCCACCCTTGAATTTCCCAGTGGGCCATTGCCATACCACTAGAAGCTCCGGCACCAGCTAAACCAATAAGGTGTTCTGATCCAATATTTGAAGCAAAAATTGAAGCTCCAATTGCAATCCAGGAAGCATCACGCCCCCCTAAAAAGTAATCTTCAGAGTCATTGTTTTTTTGACTAACTACCCAAACAACAATAGCAATCAACATAACAAAGAATACTCCAATAACAATCCAATCGTATGTAGTCATTTTTCTAATGTTAAATTAACAAGACTGGCGTATGAAAATCATACGCCAATATGTTATATAGTTATTATATTCCTTTTGCTAAGTGATAATAAAGGTCATTCCACTGTAATTCTTTTTTGAATGCAGGGATTGTAGTATTGTTATCAATTACTACAGCTTCAATTCCAGCTATTTCTGCATAATCCAATAAGTCTTCTACAGTTAAATCATAAGAGAAACTGGTGTGGTGTGTACCACCTGCTAAAATCCATGCAGCAGCACCAACTTCGAAATTTGGTTGTGGAATCCAAAGTGCACTTGCCACTGGGAGTTTAGGAAGATCTTTAGATTCAATACAGTCAACTGCATTAATAATCATACGGAAACGGCTTCCCATATCTACAATTGTTGCAGCAACACCAGATCCTGTTTTACTAGTAAATACTAAACGAGCAGGATCATTTTTACCTCCAATTCCTAATGGGTGAACTTCTAATTTTGGTTTGTGATCAGCAATTAAAGGACAAACCTCTAACATATGAGCCTGAAGAATAGAGCTATTCTCACCATCAAAATTTAAAGTATAATCTTCAAGGAAAGAACAACCGTTTGGTAAACCTTGTCCCATGTACCACATTGTACGACATAATGCAGCTGTTTTCCAGTCACCTTCAGCACCAAAACCATAACCATCAGCCATTAAACGCTGAGAAGCTAATCCTGGTAACTGATCTACACCTTCTAAGTCATCGAAGTTAGTAGTAAATGCTTTTGCACCTTTAGCCTCAAGATATCTACGTAATCCAATCTCAATGCGAGCAGCTTTTACAACTTGCTCACGATCTTTACCGCCTTCTTTACAA
Source organism: uncultured Saccharicrinis sp. (assembly GCA_963677345.2). GTDB lineage: Bacteria > Bacteroidota > Bacteroidia > Bacteroidales > Marinilabiliaceae > Saccharicrinis. The sequence goes on along the minus strand of CAXXLC010000012.1, from coordinate 61,018 downwards.
TTGTCGGCTAAATCGTACTCAGCCTCATATATTTTAACTAATTCAGCAACATCCTCATCGCTAACGTTATCCTGAACTTTTACAAAATCAGCAATTGGACTATAATCCACATGGTATCCAAATACTCTTTCTGCATCAACTTTGTCACCATCAGTTACAGCAACATTGTTCATTTGATCACCAAAACGGATAATCAACATATCTTGAGAATCAGCCCATCCTGCAGCAACACGAGTCCATCCAGCAACTTTTGAAACTGTTTTAGGATCTTGCCAGTGACCTACAACTACTTTGCGATTTAAACGCATACGAGCAGTAATATGACCGAACTCTCTGTCGCCATGAGCACTTTGATTTAAGTTCATGAAATCCATATCGATTTCATTCCATGGAATTTCCTTGTTATATTGAGTATGTAAATGAAGTAATGGCTTATTTAACTCTTTAAGTCCGTGAATCCACATTTTAGCAGGAGAAAATGTATGCATCCATGTAATAATACCGATACAGTTTTCTGCGCTGTTTGCTTCCTTGCAAATCTTATGAATTTCTGCAGAACCAGTTCCTGTAGGTTTACAAACCACTTTAACAGGAATTTCAGTTGAAGCATCAAATGCAGCAGCAATCTCTTTTGAATGCTCAGCAACCTGATCTAACGTTTTTTGTCCATACAAATGTTGGCTACCTGTTACAAACCAAACTTCTAATTGATCTATTGTTTTCATAATTACACTGATTTAACCAAAACCATCTATAACTCAAAATCACCATTCTGTACAACTTTGATTTACAAGATGATATCATTTCTATTTTATTATTCCCTAAGTTTTATATAGTACTTTTGACTATTATACTATTAAAAAAAATCAAATTTTTACAATTCTATCAAAAGACCTTTCCTTAAGATCTTCTATAAATTTAAAATAATATGCACCACGTCTGGACTCTGTTGTATTCTTTTCATCCAGGCGTTGAAGAACTTTTAACGACAATACTTTTTTTCTAAAATTTCCTGTATCAAGCTCTTTCTGAAAAATTGCCTCATACAATCTTCTTAATTGTAACAAAGTAAATTTATCTGGCAACAATTCACTTCCTACTAATTCTGTTCCTGCTTTATATTGCAGTTTTTCAAGTGCCTGAATAACCATCTCCTGATGATCAAAAACCAGATCAGGCAAGGACTTCAACGACCACCAGTGGGCTCCATTTTCCCTGACTTTATCAGAATTATGCTGATCAATCCGGATCAAAGCATAATAGGTAATACTGATTACCCTGTCTTCTGTATCCCTTTTAGGATCAGAAAAAACCTGAACCTGTTCAAGAAAAATATCATCCAGTCCGGTAATATTATGAAGAATTCGACGCGCAGCTGCATCCGACGACTCCTCTTCTCCAACAAATCCTCCCATTAATGACCATTTACCTTTAGCAGGTTCAAAACCACGATGATAGAGCAGTAATTTCAAATCTCCATCTTCATAACCAAAAATCACACAGTCTACAGCTACAAAGTACTTAGAGAACTTGTTGTATTTATCTCCCATATAATACATAAACGTTCCAAATATAATAATAGTATCATATACTATTATAAAAATTTAAACTTTTTTTTGGATTTTGTAACAATTCTAAATAATAAAGAACATACAACAACACCATAGTTACTCACCCAAAAGTATAAAACAAAAAAAGGGAGTTGTAAACAACTCCCTTTTTATAATGGAAAACCTAAAACTATTGAATGGTTACAGTATTTTTATCAACACCTTTACCAATTAATACAGCTTTTTCTTTGTTCACATCATCTGCAAGACTCACCTCAACGTTTTTAGTTGTTTTACCATCAAACGTAATCATTGGCATTTCTGCTCCGGGAACATCAACATCTTCGAGCCTAACATCATTTACATTCACAAAACTTAATGCAGGCGAATTTTTAACCTGCAGGTGAAGATCCTTTATGGTAATACCTTTGGCATCCATACATAACAGTCCATTTTCTGCTATCATATCCAGATTTTCAAGATAGACGTTCTCCAGGTTCATTTCTGGTAAGCCTTGCAAATAAATAGCCTGTAAAGCACCTTTACACGTTACATTTTTAATGACGATATCTTTAAACTGAGGTGTTTCATCTGTGACTGCCGGTATTTCTTCTTCTCCTTTATTTGTATCTTTTTGAGCCAACATTTCTGAAACAGATAGTCCTCCATAATAAAGATTAAATGAAATGGCATTAGTTGGAATATCAATCATATCAATATCCGAAATAAAGATATTTTCTACAACACCACCACGTCCTCTGGTACTTTTAAATCTAAGACCAACATCTGTACCTATAAAAGTACAACCGGAGGCGTGCATATTTTTAACTCCTCCCGACATTTCACTTCCTACGGTAACACCACCATGACCATGATAAACAATACAATTTTTTACGATGGTATTTTCGGCTGGCATACCCCTGTCGCGGCCATCTTTATCTTTACCTGATTTAATACAAATGGCATCATCGCCTACATCAAAAGACGAATCGTATAGCAACACATTTTTACATGATTCAATATCAATACCATCGCCATTTTGAGAGTACCATGGATTGCGTACTTCAATATTTCTTACGGTTAAATCTTCACACATTAAAGGATGAACATTCCAGGCAGGAGAGTTTTGAAATACAGGTCCGTCAAGCAATACTTTTTTACAATTAACCAGGCTCACCAAAACCGGACGTAAAAAGTCTCTTACCTTTTGATAGTCTTCTATACTTTCATGCTTGACCACATTCATATCGCTCATATTGGCTGCTTCAAGGTAACTTTGAGATGGATACCAGGTGCTTCCCTTTTTATCCACAACGCCACCCGATGCCACCTTTTTTTTCCATTGAGATGATGTTAATTTTGATCGTTTCACAAACCTCCAGGCATCACCGTTGCCATCAATAACACCCCTACCTGTAATAGCCACGTTTTCAAGATCATGACCCGACAAAGGAGCCTGGCATCGTACAGTATTTAATCCTTCAAAGCTGGTTTCCATTAATGGATACAGGTCTTTATTATCGCTAAATAAAATTAAAGCTCCATCTCCTAAATGAAAGTTAACATTGCTTTTTAAAACAATTGGACCTGTTAACCACAATCCCCTTGGTACAATAACCTTTCCTCCCCCGTTATCTGATACATCAGAAATAGCCTGTGCTATAGCCTGAGTATTCAGTGTTTTCCCGTCTGCTACGGCATTATACTTTTCAATAGACACTGAATAATCCTGAAATACAGGCTCTTTCACCCGTGGCATTTCAAATTCAACACCTTCATAAATTTTGTCAACCGAGTTTGTTACAACTTCGTTTGGTTGAATTGTACAAGCCATTAAACTTATTAAGGCTAAATACATTAACTTACATAACTTCATCTGTTTATATTTATTTTCAACGGCTAGATGGAACTCTAATAAGACAGTCATAATCTTGCGTAAAAACCATTATCATTATTGATGCGTTTATATCATAAATATTTCAATAACCATAATTGATAAATTGCAGGAATCCACCATTCAAATATCTTTTCACAACACAAAAACCGATGATTCTATTGTCCCCACTGCTTTGCCAAAACGATATTTTTAAAAAAATGGATATGGTTGTATTAAACCATATCCACTTTAAGTATGTATTCAGTTAAAATTTAATACCAGCGTGGGTCTCCAACCCCAAGTGCACCATCAGTCAATGTAAAATCACCATTATCAGGATCAGTAAAAACATCAGTATATCCGACTCCTAAATCTGTACATAATTCAACTATTGAATAGTTACTATTTACAAAATCCGTCGTTACATAACTATCCGAAATGGTTAAAGTGGTTGCATCCTCATTATAATATATACCATTAATTGAAGGCGTATCTCCATAAGTAGAAGTTCCAAAAATACAATTTGTAATTTGTACTCCACCCGGAATTACAGCACTCCTAATATCCATTATATATCTTCCTGAAGAATATGGCACTTTATTAAAAGTACAATTTTCAACAATAATACTTTCACAAGATGTTGGCTCATCATAGCGTATAAAATGACATCTTAAACTATCAATAGTAGAATTTGTAATAGTAACATTAGTAACATTAGTTTCAGGCTCGGTAGCACACAATACTCCATAACTACTACTAGTGCTGCCAAGATTATGGATAATACAATCATCGACTACAAACTCACCAATAGTTTGATCAGAACCACCACGTAATCTAATGATCTGGCGCCCCATATCAAACAATTTACAACTAAGAAACTTAACGCCTCCAATATTACATGCATAACTACTTTCCATATCAAACACACCTCTTATTTGCCCCTGCCCGGCATCATAATTTACAAATCCACTCAAATATAAGTTTTGAAATACTAATGAATCTGTTGGACTAAGGTTATCTCCAATATAGAACATCCTATCTCCCGAAGTTGTGTAAATCACAGGCATTTCACCTCCATCAAGACCTTTTATCTTTAAACTCTTATCGATGGTTAAATCACCTACAAAACCATAAGCCTCTCCTGCCTGTAAAACAATTACATTTCCACTGGCTGCGTCTGTAATGGCAGTACCAAGATCACCATTGGCCTCGACAAAAATATCACCTTCAAGCACATATTTTTGAGTACCTCTAACAGCATCGCCATTCATTAAATTAATGGTATAAACATCATTAGCCAAACCAGAAAAATTCTTTACTCCTTCAGTTAATTCCTCTGATGTAATGTCTATATCATAAGCAGTTTCACCATCGCTACCCACAAATACCATAGAAGTCACTTTTTTCCCTGGCGACCAGTTTAATGTTATATCACCTAACCCATTCATTATAAGATCATAGTTATAGAATAGATTTTCAGGTAGGGATTTAAATGCAACAGTTACCCATTTTGAATCATCTAAAGTTTCACTAACCCCCATTATTCTGACTGAATACTGAGTATCTCCTGCCGGCAAATCATAGGTATAAGAAGTCACACTTTTATCCAAAGATACAGATTCAATAATGTTAGTAAATTCCAAATTATCCTGACTAATTTCTATTTGATAAGAATCAATATTTTTATTAGTATTCCAGGAAATAGTTACTGTCGTTTGATTTGTTATATCTGCCTCAATGCCAGAAGGAGCAAAAACTCTGGTAATTGGCAGTTCTTCCATCACAGGATCAATATCGTCGTCGCAGGCACTAAATGTTATTGAAAAAACAAAGCCTAACAACATCCATATATATTTATAATTTTTTATCATCTGTTTAATTATTTAATCGTTAAACTTAACTATTCAACAAAACCAGGTATCAGCTGACCATTACTATTGTTGATAAACACTTGCCAAACAGGCCGGAACTGATTCTCATCCGGATTATTTTCATATAATGATTCAATCTTAAGCAAATCAAGTTTTTCCTCATTTATCCATTCCGTTGCAGTATAGCCAATTGGAGCAAATGCATCACTATCACCTCTGTTTAAACCATAAATATCCAAAGTTTCTCCATCATCCATCAACTTATAATATATAGTATGCAAAACATTACTATAAGGAGGTTCACCTGCAACAAGTGCTTTCATATTAGCTATTGATTCATCCATTTTCGTTTTTAATAAATTCCAACGAATTAAAGCCTGTTTTCTCTCCATTTCACCACAAAACTCAAAACCATGTTCATCTACAATAGCATCAAACATTTCTTCCTTTGTAGTTAATGCATCAACATAAGCCTCAACCTTAGTTGACCAATCTGATTCATCAAATGCTCTTCTTCTTAATTTCTTCAAATAAGGAGCTGCAGCTGTTGGACCATATAATTCATTTTCGATTTCTGCTGCCATTAATAAAACTTCGGCATAACGCATATAAATTTTATTCACACCATCATCATTAGTTGACGTTACATAGCGTGTCATCCACTCATAGCGCCATTTACCAAAATACCATGTCTCAACACCTGGAATTTCCTGAAAAGCTTGTTCGTCATTAGACCATCTGTAAGGTACACAAGTAATATCTCTACGAGTATCTTTAGTATCATAATCATAATATACAGTAGGTAAAGGACCAAAAGATCCACCTCTCGGCTGTCCTGTATATTGATCTTTGTGCTGATGCCTTACAGCATATGTAAACAAATGTCTACCACGTCCTTCAGAAAAAGGAATTTCCCACAACGACTCACCTCCTGCAGTAATATCTTCTTCGCAATTTTTTCGCCAAAGAGTTTCAAAGTCATCCTCAAGATCCACATATGTACCCTCTTTTTCGATAACATCCAAACATTCCTGCAATGCTATTGGATAAATTACATCCACTGCTAATTCGGGATCATTACTTCTTCTGATTCCATCTGCTCTTTGACCATAACCTGCAGCCATTAAACACACGCGAGCTCTCAACCCTTTTACAAAAGCTTTATTAATATCCTCAGTAGTTTTAGTGGCATCAGTTTCTGTTGGCCAAGCCACTAAATTTTCAGCTTCACCTAAATCTGCAATAATTTGTTTATAAATCACATCACGATTACTTTTAGGTAAATAAATCGTTTCAGTAGTAATAGGTTCAAATCTTTCTACTATATCACCGTGAGCCTTTAACAAGTCGGCATAATAAAAGGCTCTCAATGTCAAAGCTTCTCCAAGTAATTGCCCCATATCTGTTCCCGGATCAGGATTTCCATAGGTTCTCAATCCTCTTATACAAACATTTGCACGTTCAATACCACCATAAACCTTTGCCCAATATACGTTGTCGCGATTCATATCTGAATTTTCAGAACTATTAACGTACCTTGATAAGTCATTCCTACCACCAGTAGAAGTTGGATCTGCATTCACCCATTCAATATCAGTATTGGATCCGTAGTGTGTTAAAAATCGACCACGATAAGAGTTTGTTTGACCAATAGGCTCTTTAATTCCATCTATTGCTCCTTTTGCCAACTCATAAATTGAGAAGATAGAAGCCTCATCCACATCAGATGGTGATGGAGCATCAAGATGTTCATCACAAGATGTGATCATCAATGCTAACAATAGTGTTAATAAATATGTTAATTTTTTCATAATCAAAACAATTCTTCAATTAAAAATTAAGATTTAAACCAAAAATAAACTGACGACTTTTGGGGTAAGGAGAATAATCAACTCCTGGAGTTAACGGCGTACTTCTACGTGTTGACACTTCAGGATCAAAGCCGCTATAATTGGTAAGGACAAACACATTACTACAAGTAGCATATAACCTAACATTATTAATATGCACTTTATTTGTAATTGATTTAGGAACAGTATAACCTAAAGTAAGTGTATTCAAGCGTAAAAAAGATGCATCTTCAATTGCCCAATCAGTTAAAACCATTCTTTGCATATAAGGAGACCACATTGTTGTATTCTCATTCATTGCTTCTAACTGAGCAGGATCATTAACCAATTGACCATTATCATCAATATTTGTCCATCTCTTTCCTTTTTCCATCTCAGTAATCATATTCCGGTAGCGATAATTATTAGTACTAGTAGTATATTCAATTTTATTAGCATTATACACATCATTACCATAACTATAACTAAACACCGCAGAAAGATCGAATCCATAGGCACGTCCTGCAATATTAAATCCTCCAGTTCCTAAAGGGTTAACATTACCAATAATTTTCATATCGCTTGCATCAATAACATTATCATCATTGGTATTTTTTATTTTCATTGATCCGGGACGAAGTTTTCCGATAACTTCATTTGCATCTACCACATCAGAATTTAAAACCCACTCTTCAGCTTCTGCATCATATCCTTGAAAATCGGAAACTTCATATCTACCTGCTGAAAGGTATCCTTTAATTTCACCGACAGAACCTCCTTTTGAAACCCAGTAATCATTACCAATTTGAGTTGACGCCCATGACGACGCACTACCAAAATCTTCCATAATACCCAAAGAAGTAATTTCGTTACGATTCATCGAAATATTAAATCCTAATGAAAGACCATATTTAGGTTTATCAATAGCAACCCAATTAACAGAGAACTCCAGCCCTTTATTTTCAGTTTCTCCCATATTTCGGTATTGTGTATCATAACCAGTACCTGCCACGGGGAAATTGATTAATAAGTCAGTTGTAGTATTATAGTAAACTTCTACTGAACCACTTAATTTATTATTAAACAAACCATAATCAAGACCAATATTTCGTGTAACAGTTGTTTCCCATTTTAAATCAGGATTTGCCATTTGATTAGAAACAGCCCAATAAGAACTTACATTATTAATATAGGTAGTTGAATTTGAGGCGAAATTTTGCACTAATTGACCGGAAGGAATATTGTTATTACCTGCAGTACCATAACTAAATCTTAATTTTAAATTACTAAATGTTGCAGATAGCCCATTCATAAAATCTTCTTCTATGATTCGCCATGCTACAGCAGCCGATGGGAAATACCCCCAACGATTACCTTTTGCAAACTTGCTGGAACCATCCGCACGATAGGTTGCTGACAACAAATATTTACCTTTATAATCGTAATTCACACGACCAAAAAACGAAACAAGCTTATCATCTGCACTAACTTTATTATCCACGCTCATTGGATTTCCCTGAGATGCTAAATTAATCACGTCTTTAGAATCAAAAGAAGAAGGAAAACCTGTAAGTATATCCACTTGTTCATCTGAGGTTGTATTGATCGTTTCCTCACCCAACAATAGTTTAAACGAATGATCATCATTAGAAAGAAGATCCTTAAAATCATAATTCAAAGTATTAGTATTCCTAATAGTTCGTCGATTTCTTTCTGTCATTTCAGAAGCAGGCAATCCTTGATCATCAGCACTTGGATAATTTTTAACCCAATAAGTAGAACTACCTCTAAATCGGTTTCTATCGTAATTATAAGTTTGAAGACCTAACTCCGTTTTTAGAGTCAACCCATTATATATTTCCCAGGAAAAACTTCCAGCCAGATTTAAGGTTTTTCTATATTGAGTTTGATCATTATCTGCTACAGAAGTTAAAGGAGGTATCATGGAACTTGAAAATTCTTCATCATCATAATCCTCAATTCCATTTAACGGAATTGGAGAATACAGCATACAATTTTTAACACGTGCATCCGTTGGTGTTGAACTTGCCTGTTCAATTGCACCTCCACCTTCAATTTTTGTATCAGAGTAGCGAACAGAGTAGGAAAGTTTAATTTTATCATTAGGTTTATGATCCAGTTTTAATGCCAGGTTTGTACGGCTAAAACCCGAACCTAACATTATTTCTTTTGTATTTAAACCCGCATAACTAAAGTTATATGCAAATTTTTCAGATCCACCTCTAACACTTAAATCATGACTAAATGATGTTCCTGTGCGACCATAAACCTGATCCATCCAATCGTTACCCTTTATTCCTGCATAAAGATCACGATCTGCATAATTACCAAAGTAATCTTCATATTTATCAAGTTTATCTGGTCCATCAACAAGATTAGTTAATTCATACTGCCAATCCACATAGTCCTGAACAGTAATTTGATCTAGCTTATTAGCTATTTTTTTGATACCGGTATAGGCATTATAACTAACCGAGACTTTACCTTCTTTACCACTTTTGGTTGTAATAATTACTACCCCGTTAGCACCTCTTGCACCATAAATAGCGGTAGAAGAAGCATCCTTTAATACATCAATTGACTGAATTTCTGATGCAGGAATATCGGATATTGAATTCACTGGAAATCCATCCACAATATACATAGGTGAATTATCCTGTGTAATAGACCCTCCTCCCCGAATGCGAATATTAACATCTGCATCAGGCGAACCTTCTGTAGTGGTAATCTGAATACCTGCCATTTGTCCTGCCATTGCTTCTGCTGCAGAAGCAACAGGAATAGCCTCTAACGCTGCTCCTTTTACAGAAGATACAGATCCTGTTATATCACGTTTTTTTACAGTACCATAACCAACAGCAACAACTTCATCTAATTGAGTAGTTGCATCTTTCATAACAATATTAATTGTTGTTCTTCCTTTTACAGCAATTTCCTGACTTTCCATTCCAATAAATGTAGCAATGATTACATCTGTTTCAGGATCATTAATTTTAAGGTTATAAATACCATCAATATCAGTGATTGTTCCAACTGCGGTCTCACCTTTTAACATAATGGTTACTCCAGGTAAAGGTTCATTTTTAATATCTGTAACCTTTCCTGTTAGCGTTTGCGCAAATGAACTTATACCGCAAAAAAACGGTATCAGCATTAACAAACTGCATCTTTTAAATCGATTTTTATCCATATTATTTTAAATTAAGGTAAACTATGTAAATAAATTTTAAGGCTTGTATAGACTTTATTTTAAGGTATATCCCATAGGCTAATCAGACATTTCAACAGATGCCATAATAAATGGCCCAACCCCTTTGGGATCATTATCCCTGATGGGTTCACCTATATAATATTCATATGTTCCATCTCTGTAAGGATTACCGCCCAAACCTGCCACTGCACAAACTTTAGCAAGACTAATCGTTCCATCTTCATTCTCTCGGATAAAGGTTTCCAAAATCCCCTCATAACCTTTTCTTGCAACAGCTTTATAACTTTTATTGATATATCCTTTTCGGACAGCTTTTAGCAGTGAATAAACAAACATACACGAAGCTGAAGCCTCTAAATAATTCCCTTCCCGGTCTCCTTGATCCATTACCTGATACCACACTCCACTACCAACGTCCTGATAGCGCTTTATTCCGGCAACAACATCATTTAAAATGGATATTAACGTTCCTCTTTCAGGATAATCAGCAGGTATAAAGTCTAAAACATCAACCAAAGCCATGGAATACCACCCGATAGCACGACCCCAAAAATGAGGTGAACATCCTGTTTCCGGATCAGCCCATTTTTGTTCTTTACTTTCATCCCATCCATGGTAGTTTAAACCTTTTATAGAATCATAAGTATGTTTATGAACTACCTTAAACTGGTTAATAACATCTGCATATGAATCAGGCTCGTTAAATACTTTACAAAACTCGGCATAAAATGGAGCTCCCATATACAGTCCATCCAACCACATCTGGTGTGGATACCTGTTTTTATGCCAAAAGCCACCCTCTTTAGTTCTGGGTTGATCTTTCAGTTGATCTCTTAAAACAAAAATAGCTTTCTTGTATTTTTCATTCTTGGTCGCAGCATATAAATCGAACAGGAATTTTCCTGAATTTACTTTATCAATATTAAAATCAGATTTCTTGTATCCTTTAATTTCTCCATCCTCATTAATAAACTCATCAGCATATCCTTTGGCATAATTAACATACTTCTGATCTTTTACTACTTTACCTAACTCTACCATTGCTGAGGATATTAACCCTGGAGTATAATTCCACTTACCCACAGGATTAAAATCTACAGTAGAAATATCAGGAAAAAAAGTCATTTCAGAATCAGCCATCTTAATTGCCATCTCCAGACCACTTTTTGAACAGTCCTGATTTACCTCTGTTCTCTTTGATGAATAATTACATTGAGTCAGCAACAGTATTGCCGTAATCACAATTAACAGGCCTATTCCAAAATTCTTTTGACACATGGTATGTTTCTTTATTTTTTGTAACTATTCAGTCAAATTTTAAAAACATAAATTTTTCTGGAGAATGTTGATAAGTATTACTGAAATAAAGAAAATTGTGAATAAAGAATATGAAATATAGTTTCAGTAAAGAGTAGGTATGTCGACCTTTGCATCTGCATGGGAAAGAAGAAAAGTATAGAAGAAAAATTAGATGCCTTACTTGTTAGAGTTAATAAACTCGAAACAGAGAACAAGGAACTTCGCGAGGAAAATGCCACCCTCAAAGAACGTCTTTCTCATTATGAAACACCAAAGAACAGTAGAAATAGCAGCAAGCCACCTTCATCTGATTTTCCCAAATTACCTAGAACACAATCATTACGAAAAAAATCAGGCAAAAAACCAGGAGGGCAATCAGGACATAAAGGCAATACACTAAAAATGGTCGAAGAACCAACAGTTATACAAGAACACTATTCAAATTATTGTAAGTGTTGTGGCAATAATCTTTCAGATATTGCAGGCACATTTGCAGGAAGGCGTCAGGTAATTGACATACCACCTATTAAACCAGTGATTACCGAACACCGTATTTACCATAAACAATGCAGTTGTGGAATGGTAAACAAGGGATGCTATCCTAATCAAGTAAATACACCTGTTAGTTATGGTACAAACACTCAGGCCTTAGCTGCTTATATGTACACTCGCCAATATATGCCTTATGACCGCTTGCGTGAATTCTTTAATACCATATTAGGGTTAAAAATTAGTACTGGAGGTTTAAACTATCTGATTGGTAAGTTCACTAAAAAAGCAACTCCTTTCTACGAGCAAATACGTAACAATGTACTTTCTCATTGTACTGTTGGAGCTGATGAAACAGGAACTAATATTAATGGAAAACTTCATTGGGCATGGGTCTTTCAAAATGCACAATCTACCTTTTTATCCGTTCATCAGAAACGAGGTTATGATGCTATTGAGGAAATTATGCCGGAAGGTTTTAAAAACAATACTTTGGTAACAGATTGTTGGAAACCTTATTTTAAAACACAAGCAGGGAATCACCAATTGTGTACTGCCCATCTTTTAAGAGAGCTTGAATTCTTTATCCAGAAATATCCCAAAAGCAACTGGGCATCGAAAATGAAAACGCTTATTATTAAAGCCCTAAAAATCTACAACAATAATTGGGATGATAAGGCAACTAAAGCACAAATATTTAAATCATTTGTGAAACTCCAGAATAAGCAGATTAGCGAAACATTAAAAGAAGTGGTTGTCTTTAGAAACAGATTAGTAAAATATGCTGATTATGTATTTACATTCCTAAATCAACCTGATGTTCCTCCTGATAATAATGCTTCGGAACGGGCTGTGAGAAATTTTAAAGTAAAACAAAAAGTCAGTGGTTTCTTCAAATCATTTGAAGGTGCAAATCATTATGCAATACAAAGATCTATTATAGATACAGCTATCAAGAGTTCTCAAAATCCCTTTGATACGCTTCGTGCTATTGCTATAGTTTAAGGCTCGACTGAATAGTTACTATTTTTTAAATTAAACTGACTTAAGGAGATTCTTGCAGATATACATTAATTAACATTAATTGTTAATGTTAATTAAATATCACTCTCGACCCTCAATATCTAATATTGTTTTACTATTTTTATACTCTCAAATATATATTAGATCAGACACTTAAACCGTCTTTATTTTCTCAAATTGAGCGTTCAAAATTCCCAAAACAGGCGATAAAATTCCCATAATTAGAGTTCGTACGTACCATATTTATAGATAGTTAACCCCTCCACAAAGCCTATATATCTATCTTACAGATACATACACAATCGGAAGCTCTTTTGTGTTAATTTTAATTAATTTTATATCATTATTTTAACATTATAATTAATTCTTTTTAACATATCAATCATACTTTAGAATGAAAGAAGCAAACTGCCTAAATCCATAAACAAAAACGATGCTCTTCATAATACCCCAGTCAGATAACTGATGAACATCAACGAATTAAACCCATGACCAGACACAACCTCTCTTATATTTATGGATAGCTATTTTACTGCTTCAAAAGATGCTCTTTGGGATGAAGAAGGAACACTTTATAGCAACAGATGACAGTGCACAGCTTACACTTCCTATTAAACAGAAAGCACGGGACCTACCCGAAGAAGACAATACTGTTAAAGAATCAACAGAATATCAACGCAAGAAAAGGCATAAGAGCCATCCCGGTCGTTTTCCATTACAAAGTCACTTACCTGTAAATGAAATATTAATAGAACCGGAAGAAAACACAGAAGGATTAAACTTATAGGCAAGGAAATAACTGAAGAATTAGAGTATACTCCTGCTAAATTGTATATAAACAGGTATATCCGACCAAAATATGCAAAACAGAAATTAGAAAATCGTTTGCCTGAGCCACATGATATATAAGATACCACCAGAGTATATCATTTAGCTTTTCCCATAACAATATTTTTTATAGATAAACAACATCGAACAAGGCACGCCAATTATATACATAAAAAAGAGGGTATCCTAATATAGGAAACCCTCCTTAATATCATTAATCAATACAGGATTAATATCCTGGGTTTTGTTCGTAATCTGACCTGTTTAAATCAATAGCCTCTTGAGGAATTGGGCGTAATATCTTTTGCACTCCATCAGTACCAGTAAAATAATCAGCCGATGGAATATCATGATTGTAAGCTACACATCTTTCTACTAACGTACCCGTGCGCTTTAAATCAAACCAACGATGATACTCTCCTACAAGCTCCATTGCTCTTTCGTCAAGTATAGCATCAAGGTCAAAATCCGCAGCTAACAACTCCGTTGCATGAGCTCTGTTTCGCACCGCATTTAAACGATCCAAACCAGTAGCAGGAAATCCTGCTTGCAAATAAGCTTCTGCTGCAATTAAATAAGTTTCTCCCAAACGGGATAAAATAAGATCCCGAGTATTAGTTAGCCTTTCAAATTGCGAATTAGGATCATCAAATTTCCGAACAGGAATAGTTTCAAAATCCAGATTGGATCCTTTTGACGCTTCCAAATCTTCAAAATAATGAAATTCAGCACCTGGATGTTCTGCCAAATAATCGACCTCATCTTGTTCCGTTGATTTCCATTTAGGTGCATAATAATGAGCCACACTAAGCGAGGAAAGATCCTCTACTGTATAATAGCCATAATAATTAATACCTTCAGCATCCTCATAAATCGAAGTCATAAACGTACCGTCCCAACGCTCATCACCCTCTTCATAAAGACTTAGAAGATATTCTGTTGGACATAAATTATATGAACGATAAGGTGCTCTTCCTGCATTTTCTGATCCACCCATATACGGTCCAAAATAATAACCCTGACTATGCCCTAATTCATCCGGATCAGCCACAATTGACTTGGAATCATATTGTATAGAGAAAATAACTTCACTATTCATTTCATTACCTGGCTCCCAAAGTTCAGCAAAAGGAATCGTCAAACTCTGATTACCAATAGCTGCATCTGCATAAGCTGCCGCATCAGAAAAATCTTTACTTGTACCAAAAGACTCATAACCACGAGTAAGCAATACCTTAGCCAACAAATGCTGAACAGCTCTTTCATTAACACGACCATTATAACTATCTTTAGAAACAAGATCTAAAGCTTCTTCCAAATCAGAAACAATTAAACTATACACTTCTTCAGCGCTAGATCTGGAAAAACTCAAAATTGCTTCATCAATCATATCCGTTACAATTGCAACTCCTCCATAAGTCTGCACCAATAAGAAATAAGCATTAGCCCTTAAATACAATGCCTCCCCCTTACGGTTATCCAAAGTAGAAACCTTTTCCGTTATATCATTATAATACAATGCAATATTACTAGCCTGTATAGCTTCATAACAAGCATTATACAAATACGCTGCCTCACTCTCAGAAGGAGTTAAATAACGATACTCACTTAATCCAACAGGTTGAGAATTTCTTCCCTCAACATACATATCAGTTCCTGCACAAAACAACCAAGGCTCATCTCCATATATTTCCCTTAGATTGGAATAACAAGCAGTTACTAAAGATTCGTAACCATCTGCTGTCGAATAAAATTCAGACGTTCCTACATTCGACAGATTTTCTTCTTCAATAAAATCTTTACACCCTACAAACAAGATACTGAAGATACTTAATGATAATATTATTTTTTTCATGTATTAATCTTTTAATATTTACTGATAGCTAGTTTAAAATCCGATTAACCAAATTAGAATTTAATACTTGCTCCAAGTTGGTAAGTAACAGAACTAACACCTCCTTGTTTCAGAGAAGCACCAGCCCACTCTGGATCATAACCGTCGTAATCAGTAAACACGAATGGGTTTAGCACATTCACATAGATACGACATGACTTCATCCCTGCTTTACTAATCAACTCAGGCTTAAATGTATATCCCAATGCAATATTTTTAACTTTTACAAAAGACGCATCACGATAATATCCCACACCATCATTTCTCCAGTAAGTACCCATATTACGAGGTTGTGGATATTCATTACTTGCCTGAGGAGTTAAACCTGCATTATTTTCAGGAACATACCAACTACCAACATTTAACTTAGCCCTACCTCTATCTCGCATATCAGTAAAATTCTCATGAAAAAAACTATATACCTGAGAACCCTGACTTGTATATAATGAAAACCCAAAATCAAAACTATATATTTTTAAACTAGAAGAAACACCACCTGTCCAATCAGGATCTGAGCTTCCTAAAATTACTTTATCATCAGCTGCTGTAATTTTATCATCATGATTTAAATCTTTTACTTTAGCCTGCCCTTCAGTTTGTCCATATTTAGCAGCCTCATCAGCTTCATCAGCTTGCCAAATACCATCAAAAACATAATTGTAATTAGAATTAATAGACTCACCAATAAACCATTCATTACCTACATCATCTACCTCATCCTGACCATATAAAGATTCTATGGTATTAATATTTTTAGCAAAAGTAAAAGTTGTTTTCCATTGTATATTTGAAGTTTGAACATTCACTGTATTTAATGATACTTCAACTCCTTTATTTCTAACGGAACCTACATTGGCATCCATAGTTTCCCAACCTGATTCCTTTGGAAGTTTTTGTTCCATTAACAAATCTTCTGACAACCTATTGTAATAATCAAATGATCCACTAAGCCTGTTATTGAACAAACCAAAATCTAATCCTATATTAAACTCTTTATTCCTCTCCCATGCAAGCGCATTATTAGCAATAGCACTAGGTAAAAATCCATTACTTACCGTTCCATTGAAATCATAATAATAGATTTGATCAGGATTACTTACAGTAGAATAAGCTCCAACACCGGCATTATTACCAGTTGTACCATAACTTAATCTAAGCTTTAAATTAGAAAGGTAGTCCATATCAGTCATAAATGCCTCTTCTGAAACCCGCCAGGCAAAAGCCGCAGACGGAAACGAATCCCACTTATTTCCTTCCGATAACACACTAGATCCATCCCAACGATTAGATAGTGTAAACAAGTATCGTTGCTTATAACTATAATTTAAACGGAATACATATGAAAGCATTGTTGTTTTAACATAATTACTTCCCAATCCAAAATTACTACCGGTTCCCAGATTATAAATTCCTGATTCAAAAGGTATATCACTTGAACTCATAGAAGAGGTTTCAATACGTCGAGTAAAAGCACTCATTAAACCTAAAAATTTAAAACTATGATCACCAAAATCTTTATTAATATTAAATTGGTTATCCCAGGTATAATTAAAATCCTCCTCGGTTTCCCTACTAGAAGTAATTCCCTGTTTAGATCCTACATCAGTTAACAAACCATAATAAATACCTCTTCTGAAATTATCAAAACCAGCCATAAAAGTAGTTTTGAAAGACAACCAGGATTTAGCATTATACTCAGCAAATGCCTTACCCAAACCAGTCCATCTTCTGGTATTATCACTTGAGTTATTCATCTCAAGAATTGGATTGTAAGTAGACGTCTTGTTAATCAGATAATTACCTTCAGGGTCAGTATATTTACCTGGCAACTCAACATAATTACCAACAGAATCCACAGGCGATAATAATGGATTCAATCTAAAAGCTCTTTGCATGGCACTTTCATTACCTTTTTCCAACTCTGATAAAGCCATTGAAAAATTAGCTCCAACAGTAACTTTATCATTTATCTTATGATTAACGCTTCCTTTAAATGAGTATTTTTCTAAATATTCATTTGGAATATTCCCAGTTTCCTCTTGATACCCTATCCCAAGCACATAAGAAACACCCTCTTGAGATCGACCAGAAAGTGCAATATAATGATTTTGTTGATGACCATCCTGAAGCACTTCATCATACCAATCTGTATAATCATGTTCAGTAGCTCGTCTTAACAACTCACGATTACTTGAACCAATAACAGCTGCATATAATTCATCAGCATCAATTGAACCATCATCATTCGCATCTTTGGCTGTAGCTAAATAAGCTGATTGATGATACTGCCACCAAGTATCTCCATCCATTAAATCTGGCAAACGAGTTGCAGTACGAATACCATAATAACCATCATAGCTAATGGATACACCTTTTTTACTGTCACTTCCAGATTTTGTTGTTACAATAACAACCCCATTCGTAGCCCTGGATCCATAAATCGCAGTTGAAGATGCATCCTTAAGCACATCAATACGAGCGATATCCTGAGGATTCAAAAAATCAATATCATCTGTTTGCACACCATCAACAATAAATAAAGGAGTAGCATCACTATTCATACTATTATTACCACGAATAATCATATCGAAACCCCCTCCAACTCGTCCAGCAGGAGAACTAATTTGTACACCGGCAACAGATCCCTGCATAGCCTCAATTGGACTAGTCGTACCTTTTTCTGTTAACATTTCTGTATCCAAACTCCCCACAGAACCTGTTAAATCAGATTTTTTTACAGTACCATAACCTACAGCCACAACTTCCTCCAAGCCGATCGTTTCAGCCTCCAATCTCACATCAATTGCGGTTTTTCCAGACACTAAAATTTCTTGTGTTTTCATTCCTATAAATGAAAAGGTCAATGTTGCATCTGTCGGTACATTTGATAATGTATAATTCCCATCAAAATCTGTAATTGTACCATTAGTTGTTCCAGACACCACAACTGTAGCTCCCGGGAATGGTTCATTAGTAGAAGCATCAGTCACTTTACCAGTAACAGTAAGCACTTGAGCAAAAAGCCCGGTTGTTACCACGAAAAAGAGACCTAAAATAAGAATTCCTACACGATAGCTTCTTTGATGTAGATTTTCTTTCATTTTTGATTTAAAGTCTATCATACTTTTTAAGTTAATAAAGATTTAGTAATTAATTTCGATGCAAGCCATAATAAATGGCCCAACCCCTTTGGGATCATTATCCCTGATGGGTTCACCTATATAATATTCATATGTTCCATCTCTGTAAGGATTACCGCCCAAACCTGCCACTGCACAAACTTTAGCAAGACTAATCGTTCCATCTTCATTCTCTCGGATAAAGGTTTCCAAAATCCCCTCATAACCTTTACTTGCAACAGCCTTATAACTTTTATTAATATATCCTTTTCGGACAGCTTTTAGCAGTGAATAAACAAACATACACGAAGCTGAAGCCTCTAAATAATTCCCTTCCCGGTCTCCTTGATCCATTACCTGATACCACACTCCACTACCAACGTCCTGATAGCGCTTTATTCCGGCAACAACATCATTTAAAATGGATATTAACGTTCCTCTTTCAGGATAATCAGCAGGTATAAAGTCTAAAACATCAACCAAAGCCATGGAATACCACCCGATAGCACGACCCCAAAAATGAGGTGAACATCCTGTTTCCGGATCAGCCCATTTTTGTTCTTTACTTTCATCCCATCCATGGTAGTTTAAACCTTTTATAGAATCATAAGTATGTTTATGAACTACCTTAAACTGGTTAATAACATCTGCATATGAATCAGGCTCGTTAAATACTTTACAAAACTCGGCATAAAATGGAGCTCCCATATACAGTCCATCCAACCACATCTGGTGTGGATACCTGTTTTTATGCCAAAAGCCACCCTCTTTAGTTCTGGGTTGATCTTTCAGTTGATCTCTTAAAACAAAAATAGCTTTCTTGTATTTTTCATTCTTGGTCGCAGCATATAAATCGAACAGGAATTTTCCTGAATTTACTTTATCAATATTAAAATCAGATTTCTTGTATCCTTTGATCTCTCCATCCTCATTAATAAACTCATCAGCATATCCTTTGGCATAATTAACATACTTCTGATCTTTTACTACTTTACCCAACTCTACCATTGCTGAGGATATTAACCCTGGAGTATAATTCCACTTACCCACAGGATTAAAATCTACAGTAGAAATATCAGGAAAAAAAGTCATTTCAGAATCAGCCATCTTAATTGCCATCTCCAGACCACTTTTTGAACAGTCCTGATTTACTTCTGTTCTCTTTGATGAATAATTACATTGAGTCAGCAACAGTATTGCCGCAATCACAATTAACAGGCCTATTCCAAAATTCTTTTGACACATGGTATGTTTCTTTATTTTTTAAATTAAACTGACTTAAGGAGATTCTTGCAGATATACATTAATTAACATTAGTTGTTAATGTTAATTAAATATTTCTCTCAAGCCTTAATATCAACTAACTCATTTTTACTTCACACCACCAAATATATGTCAGATCAGTATTTTAGACTATTTATATCTTCTCAAATTGGGAGTTCAAACTTCCCATAATAGGTGACAACATTCCCATAAGTAGAGTGCGTACGTACCATAAAAAGAAAGAATGAATCACATTATAAACATCTAACTCCTTACAGAACAGCGTATTAAGATCATGCGCGGAATTATTGTTAATTTTAATTAATTTTAATTAATTTTCAAGAACTTAAATTAAGTATTATTAACATAAAATGATGACGATACTCCAACATAATCCTAAAATCTCACAAGACAATACACCTAAAAATTCATATTTATATTTTAAAATGAAGGAGCAAAATACCATATCCTTAACTAAAACATATCTATTGTAATTTTAGAATATCATTTATCTATTGTAGTTTGAAAACTAAAAATATTGTATCTGGAATACTTCTTAACCTGCTTTTTAGTTAACTGGTGCGACCACTCAACTCTTTTTTTATCGTTTGCCCCCAAAACTGTACTATTATACTCTGCATAAAATGTAGTACTCTCCCTGTTAGGTTGTCCCCAGTTATGCCATCCCTCAGGTACAATATGCGAACCCATTTCGCAATTAATAAATACTACTTTAGCATAATCACGCCACGGACGTCCTAAATAAACTTTATCAACACCATCTTCGGCAGTTAGCTTACAATTTTTAAACACGTATCCGAATTTATGATCCTTTGTTGTACTTGCTGCAGTTACATAAGAATTTCTTTTGCTATGGAGGGTACAATTTTTAAACAAGCCTATAGCTGCACCAAATATAAAATCTGTTGTTCCTTCAATATAACAATTTGTATACAGCTGACGACTATCCTTTCCTGCAGCATATAATGTATCCTGATTCCCTAAAAGTTTACAGTTTTTTATTTCACACAAATCGCCTTCAATATGCAAGGCAACAGCCTGCCCTACTTCGCCTGATGCATTTTCAATCGTCAGATTAAAGATTTTATTATAATCGCCCACAACTTTAACGGTATAACTATTAAAAGTTCCAATACCAGGCATCCCTGCATAATCTGAGTAAGTAATAATAGTACTATCTGCACTTTCTCCAATCAATTTAATATTGGTTAGGAATGAATCTACAAGTATCTTCTCGTGATAAACACCATTTTTTATATAAATTTCCTGTTCGTAATCTCTAAAAGCTTTACAATGATTTACAGCTTCCTGAATTGATTTATAATCACCAGATCCATTCTGGGCAACTACTATTCTGGTGTTTTCTTCAGCTTTGATTGAAGTAGTCAATACGAACAAGAAGAAAACTGATAATATAAAATGTATGGTATGAATTTTAAAATGCTTTTTCATAAACGAATAATTAAATAATGATAATGTAAATTCTGGAAAGAACAACTTGTACTAATCCAAACCAAAAGTACATAGTTTACTAAGCTTACGATGGGGTATAATAATAAAATTATAGGGTCATATTAGTTTCTTTCATACTTTTCTAATAACACCATATCAGATTTCGTATAAAAAAGGCTGTCTTCTTTCATAAGAGACAGCCTCAACTTAAAGAAAGCTTAAACTTATATTCTTTCACTTATTGATCCAGCTAATATCTTTCATGCTTCTTACTTCATTACTGTGTTCATAAAAGCGACCATATATTCTGCAGTTTCATCAATAAAGGGATGAAATAACCAGAAAGTGTGCATACGAACATTAAACTTTACTACATCATTATAAATACCCCACTGATTTAACATACCTCTTAACTCATCCTGACCTGCATGAAATCTAGGATAACCACTATTGACAAACAGCATAGGGACTGAATTTTCATTAGCCCAATAAATTGGAGATACCTCTTTCCATAATTCAGGAACATCTTTAAATTGTCCACCTATCCACTGTACGTCAGGAGAATCATCAGATCTTTCTTTATTCAAAGAAATAGGAGCCATAAAATTCAACACTCCGTCAATATCAATTATTGCTTGCACAGAACTTGAGTAAGATTCATTTCCCATATCCCCTTCAAACTTTTCTAATCCATTAGTTAATCCAACCAGAGAAGCTAAATGACCTCCCGCTGATGTTCCGGAAATAGCAATTCTTTCAGGATCAATGTTATATTTTTCGGCATTAGCACGCATCCATCGTATAGCGGACTTAATATTATGAACAGCTGCAGGATATGGGGCTTCGAGCACCATTTGATATTCAACAGCAACAGCCACAAAACCTCTTTTAGCAATCATTTGGGCCATTGGAATCAATAATGACTTATTACCGGTTTTCCATGCTCCCCCGTGAACAAGAATTATTGCAGGGTATGTCCCTTCCTTTTCAGGACGAAAAATATCTAAATGTAAATCTCGTTTACCATACTTTGTTTTTCTAAGTGTAGTATAAATCACATCTCTATCCCCAATTACTCCTTTAGGTAATTCATCCTTTGCTGTCAATAAATAAGGATAGTGTTTTTTATATTTACGCAATTGATTTGCAACCGTATAACTAGTATCAACTGGATAAGCCGGTGCTTTTGTTTGCGCACACACTATAGATGCAAAAAATAAAAAATATAATAAAAATGATCTCTGTTTTAAGTTCATAGACTATAACTGATTATATGGTTATTATTTTAATTGTGTTCGAATCCAATCTAAAATTGAATGACGAGTAGTTAACGAAATCCAGTGTTCGTTTACGGGAGTAACTAAAGATTCTTTTTTCGTATTTAATGTATTATAAACAATGTAACTTGTGGTTGGAGGACAAACATTATCATTATATCCCCAGGTCATAAAAACAGGAACTTTAATTTTTCTGGCAAAATTTACAACATCAAAATACTGCAAGGTTTTCAATTTTTCAGGAGTATCCATACCTTCAAATTTTGTAAATAAATGAGGATATCCTCCAGCTTTACCAATTTTATATCTGGCCATATCACTTAAAGCCGGATGATTTGCTGCACATGCTGTAATTCTGGAGTCCAGCCCAGCAGTTATTAAAGCCAATGCACCACCCTGACTTCCTCCTTGTGCTATTAGATTTTTACCATCCCATTCAGGTAAAGTAGTTAAATAATCAATTGCCCTTATACACGATAAATAAACTTTCTTCATGTAATAATTATCACGATTATCTAATCCATTAATCAAATAACTGTTGTGTTTATTTCCAAATGCACTACTAATCTCTTTATAATCCTCCTTTTTAAGATCTGGCCTTATTCCATGAATTTCCATATCTAAACGAATAAATCCACTCTCAGCATAAAATATATCTTTTAAAGGATTCATAGGTTTAATACCAGCACCGGGAGGAGAAAAAACAACAGGAAATTTACCTTCTTTTTTAGGGATAGTTAAATAACCATAAACATATCGTCCTTTTTCATAAGCCTGTATTTTAACCAAATAACAGTCTACTTTATCGCTTGAATATTCAGGAACAAAAGTACGTTCAACTTTCATCGGGCATTGAGCAGCTTCTTCTTTTGCATTTTCCCAAAAAGAATCAAAATCTGAAGGCAATTTAGTATAAGCCGTTAACTTTTCAGGATCAAAACCCACTTTAATGTGATGTTTATATTCCTTTCCGTTTAGGTTTATCTTTAAATTCAAATCCAGAAAACCAGGATACTTTAAAGTCCCAATGTTAATAGAAGCTATCCCATTTTTAATCAGAGCAGTTCCAGAATTAATGGCATCCATCATATCCGGAGCAACACTGTAATTTACAGTAAGTGTATCTTGTAATATTCCATAATGGTAAACAGATACTGAGATTTTTGCTTTCTCATTTGTTTTGTACAACCAATCTGAATGATTTGGAGTAGTTACCCATAATACATCACTTCTATGTGGATAATTTTCTGCTCTCAATATAATACTGACAGCAAATAACATTAGAGGTAGTAATCCTCTTAACAATATTTTTTTCATATGCCTGACAATTTTTATTGCAGGTAAAAATAAAAGGTAAATGGTTTTAATACCAAGTATAATCCTAAAAAAGAATAATTCTTAATTGTTTCGACACGAAATAAGAAGATGATTTGAATCCTTTTGATATTTATATTTTATAGGCTCAATTTTATCAATCAGAGTCATTACTTCTTCAATTGACTCATTATAAATTTTACCTGTAAAACGAATATTTGAAAGTTTAGGCTCAATTTCAATTGATAAATTAAAATGACGTTCCAGCTTTTTTGCTACATCATTCAAACTTTCGTTTTGAAAAGTTATTGTACCATCTTTCCATGTATAACTAGATGGATTATTAAACTTCGATATAACAATTTCTTGTCTATCGTTAATAATCAATTGTTCTCCGGGCTTTAACAATCTACCAATTGAATCTTTAGAAAACTGAATACTTCCTTCTATTAAGTTTGCCTGAAAATTCATATTTTCATATGCTCTCACATTAAAAGATGTTCCTAACACCTTTATATCACCGTAGTTTGTATTTACAATAAATTGCTTTTTACTTTTTGTAACCTCAAAATAAGCTTCGCCTTCAATATTTACTTTACGCGACTTACCTTTAAACTCTGCAGGAAAATGAAATGTTGTACCAGAATTTAACCATACTTTAGTTCCATCAGCCAAAGTGATTTCTGCTTTATCTCCATTGGGAACAATTATTTCATTCATCGCAAATGCATCTTTCTTACTGAATGAAAAATCATTAATTAAATACTTATTACTTAAAATCCCTATTGATAAAAATACAATAACAACAGCCGCATATTTTAAATAATTTAAGAGAACAACCTTTTTCTTTTTATTAATCTTTTTGATAAAATCATTAAACGACTGATCAACCTTCCTTTGTTCTACGGCCTGGGGATATTTAGATAAAGCCCATGCATTCTTAAGATGTTGAAATTTCTTTAATAAGTCAGGATCTGAATAAATCTTTGACACCAACTCTTCCTTTTCTTTTCCCTCGATATTTCCAGATACCAGGTTTATTAACTTATTTTCTATTTCAGTATTCATGATTATTCTCTTACACTAATATAATCCATAAGTTGTCTTTTACCCTTGCTCTAAATTTGATTTTTTTATTTACATAGAATTTACATACCTAAAAAAACATATCAATTCATTAAATGATTATAACTTTAGCGGTCAGACTTATAAACCTGCAACATGCAATAGATATTCTATTACGCATTTAAATTGCTTCAAAACAAGCGTTATACTAATTTGCTTCAATTCACCAGAACGATGCTATGCCTCATTTCAGCAAATTCTTGTTTTATTGCACTTTTAACGCTCACTACGAACCTCTATTACATAATGCAGATTAAAAAACTAACTATAAATGAAAAAATCACTACTTTTTATTATTCAAATTATTATTTCGTCCTATTGTTTTGGACAAAATTCTTTTCAATACAAATCACTTGATTCCTCTAATCCAATACAATTTTTAGGAAAGAGCATCCTTTATCAAGATAAGGATATAAAACTAGGACCCAAAGCATTTTTTATTGATGGTCAACTTAGTGATGACGAAATAAAAAAATATCCGTTTGTTTATAACTCCATAAATGAAGCGGCAAAACACTTAACACAAGGAACTGAAGATGATCCAATGGTTTTATATATTGCTCCTTGGGTATATTGGATTGACAACCCGGATGATCCTGAAATAAGAACGCGAGGCAATGATCCGGTACCTTATGGCTTAAAAATAGATTGCGAGTGGCTACGTTTTTACGGTTTATCTGAAGATGCAAAAAATGTAGTATTGGCTTGTAATCGCGGACAAACAATGGGAGCAGTAGGGAATTTTACGATGTTCAGATTTTCAGGAGACGGAACTTCATCTGAAAATATAACCTTCGCTAATTACTGTAATGTTGACTTATACTTTCCACTGAAACCTGAATTAAATAGAAAAAAAAGGGGTTCAGCTATAGTACAAGCTCAATTGATTCATTGTAATGGAGATAAAATTGTTGCCAGAAACACTAGGTTTATTAGTAGATTGAACTTATGTAATTTCGTCGGTGCAAAGCGAATTCTTTTTGATCGTTGTCATATGGAATGTACTGACGATGCTTTATGCGGAACAGGAGTATGCCTGAACTGTACTTTTAATTTCTTTAGTTCAAAACCTTTCTACAATACTGTTCAAACAGGTTCTGTATTTTTTAATTGTGATATTAACTCTGTTACACACGGGAATCAATATTTTACTAAAGCAAATGGTCAGCTTGCTGTCATTGATACCAGGTTTCATTCCAAAACAGTTAATTATGTTGGATGGAGAGATGTTCCTCCTCATGAAATGAAAAACTATCAATACAATGTTTCTTTAAACTCACAGCCTATAACCATTAGTTCAAAGGATGCATCATCTACAATTGACATGACTAAATTGCCAATACTTAATGCATATAGAATTCAACTTGGAGACTCCATAATTTATAATACATACAATCTATTAAAAGGAGATGATGATTGGGATCCTTGTGGCATAAAGAATTTAGTTCTGGAAGCTGAAAAGAAGAGCCAAAAGAAGTATACTGATTTACCAACTCAAATTTTGATTCCTTCGAGTCGTAATATTATTGAAACAGGCAAAGACACTTTATCTTTAGATGCCATTGTAAACAGATTTGGAGAATATATAGTAGAGAAAGCAAAATTAAATTGGTATGTATCTTCAAAAGATAGTTCCATTGTTAAATTAATTCCTTCTTCTAATACTTTATCATGTAAAGTAATTCCTACAAATAATAATGATGATACAAGAGAAGTTATCATTTATGCATCGAATGATTTAGGGATTGAAGCCGCAAGTGTGGTAGATGTGTCTCCTTTAAAATTAGATGCCCCAAACTTTACAAAGTTCCCTAAATTATCAAAGCCAACAGATGGTAAAATAACGGTTGATTACAATCTTGACATGAAATATGAAGACGAATCGTTAATTACCTGGTACCGATGTGATAATAAGGAAGGAAATAATCCTATAAAGGTTATGGTATCAAGACTTAACGAACCGCTCAAAACATATTCTTTATCAACTTCAGATGTAGGATATTATATAATGGCTACTGTGGCGTCAAAACATTTAAGATGTGAACCAGGTAAAGCAGTAAAAGCCATTACTAAAAAACCAATATCAATTAAAAACATTACTACAGATGATCATTTATATACTACGGAATTTAAAAATATCTCTGTTGAAAATCAGTGTCAGATTATTCCTGGCTTTTGGACATTCAGACCTCTTGAAACAAAAAAGGATGGAGTAGTAATCCCTGTTGATACAACTAAAAATGCCTGGCTTTATGGCGAAGGTTCAGATGGTAATGCCAATATGGTCGGATTGCTTCAAACAGGAAGAAGTGCCACCATGTTATATACTCCTGTGAAAGATAAGTGTAAAGACATGAGTGTTAACATGACTGTTTCTCCTTTTAAAACTGCAGGTCAAGGATTTAGTGTTGCTCCTTTATATATGGATGTACTAATTAAGTTTGATAACAAAACCTTGACGGGATATGGATTAAGGTTAATCAGAACCACTAAATATGGCAATGCAGTGGATTGCTATTTTGTAAAATATGAAAATGGTATTGCAAAGCAAATTGGTAAAGGAGTTACAACAAGTTGTTTCAGATCTCCTTGTTCAATTAAAATAAATGTTGAAGGAGTTAAAATATCCGCCCATGTTTCAACGACTAAAGAATATCCTGCATATACTAAATATCCGGAAGTATTACCGGAAGTTTCAATAAACGCAGAAATAGATCCAAATACATTTGGAGGTTTTGGAATCCAATATAATGGTGGTTCTACTACTATGATAAATAAAGTAAAAGCTGAATGGGAATGATACCATTTAAAAGTAGTAATGGAACATGGAGAAGGGGAAAAGGAAAATTATTTGAAATGTAACAATTTGGCTAAGAGCAAAAATCTGTTAGATATGAATTAAAGATTTATTAACTGATGTTTCCCATGATGTGTAAAAAGATGCATTTCAATTATTTACGAATAAAACCTTAAGCTTAGGACTGATATTCAGTCAATTACATTTACTATTGATTTAACCACGAATTACTCTAATTAGACGAATTTAGAATCAACTTTATAGTTATTAAGCTTTTCGAAGAAAAGCAATTCGTTCAATTCGCAAAATTAGTGGTTTATAAAATGCTTGCAAAGCAAGCGATACAGGCTTTTTAAAGACATGGAAAATGTCAGTTTATTAATAATAAACGCCCTGTTAGATATACTTATCAGGGCGTTTCTGTTAAAAATATTATTTCCTTTAATTATTCTTCAAAACATCTATACCCCTTAATATCATGGAAGCATGATCAAAGGCAATTCCTTTAGAAGTTAGAACCTTATAAACACACTTTTTTCCCATAGGTGTATTTAACGTTTCTTTTTCAATTACGGCCTCAAGTATAGTAGTTTCATGTTTTAGTTGAAGATGGATCTTTTCAATTTTACCTTTTTCTGTATCTGTTATTTCTTTAACCTCGGTATTGATAGAGAATAATCCAATATTTATCGCATCATCTCCATATTGAAGTTTTAAATTTTCTTTTTGAGTCAGACCAGCAAAAACACATGAAACAATCCATCCTCTTGGATCTCGTTTGGGTTGACTTTCAAAATATATTTGTGATAAAGGGATATCTTCAATACTGGTTTCTTCCATTAGTTCTCGATAGGCCGTATCCTCTGCTGACTCTCCGTTTTTAACAAAGCCCCCTGGCAAGGCCCAATCATTCATAAACGGATGTTCGCCTCGTTTTATTAAAACAACAGAATATGATTTTGAAGTTTGCTCTTCTGTAAAAACAATAATATCAGAGGTCAACGATGGTCGATCAAAAGCTTTTAAATCATAAGCCTTTAAAAATTCCTGTTCTCCTGTACTTAAGTTTGTGTTAGAAGTCAGCAGGTTTTTTAATTCTTTCTTTGAGCGCTTAGAATAAAACAAAGGAATAATACCATTTATATAATCAGATCCACGTGATGTAAGATATAAACGTTGACCTTTTAGCTCCATCAGACCTTCACTAATAACAAACTCAACCTCATCTTTAAAGTAATCTACAAATGATAACTGAAAGCGTTTATAAAAGGCATCCAGGTCAACAAAACCGAAATAAAATGCTACTGAAATCATTTTAGCCATTACTTCCTCCTGATCTAAGGCATAGATATCCTGGATAGGCAATAATCCCTTTTCTATTTTTTCTTTATAGACATTCAATTTTTTGTTTGCAGCACCACTATTATATGCAAGGTAATCCATCCCAAACGACTGAGCTCCTAATCCCATACCTACATATGGAACTCCATCAATTACTCTTTTTGTAAGATAATCACTGGTTCCATAATCGTTCTTTACCTTACTAAAGGTGTTTTTACCAGGATTTCCTTCATAACCATTTTCTGTTAAAATGCGATACGCAATCCTGTACTGATGGATGATTTTATAAAGTGAAACTCCTCCTGATTCTCCTTCCAACTTGGTTCCTTTGTACCTATTTCTATACAAGGTGATAAATTCAGGATTTAATGCAATCGCATATCGAATTGTATTTTCAAAATCCTCATCACTTTGGTATAAAAAGCCATACATTAAATCTACATTAAACATCGTATAACCGGCTTTTCGGATATTCTCAACCGCTCTTTCATAAATATGAGTAGTTCCTTCTCGTCCCAGATCATTTAACAACCTTTCTGAAATAGTCTGAATTCCCATACTAATTCTGCGATAGCCCATATCATAAACGGCCTTTATCTTTTCTGGTTCTTGAGCTGCAATAATTGGCGTTGTTTCAATACTAAAGATCACATTCTCATCAAAGTTAAATGATGATTGAAGTGTTGATGTTATCAATTGCAGATTTTCATTAGAAAGTTTAGTCGGAGTTCCTCCTCCCAGATCATAACCAACAATACGTTTCCCGTTTAGTATTTCTTTATAGATTTCAATTTCCTTAATTAAAAGCGAAACATATTCATCTTCTACAGGACTGTCGGAAGAATCCAGAACTACATACTCACAAAATTTGCATCGAACTTTACAAAATGGAATGTGAACATATAAACTTAACTCATCAGTTTTACTCCACTCGCTTTTCAAAAAATCAAGATATTCTGATTTATCTTTTATCCTAAACTCTTTTAACGATGTTGGAGTAAGAGGATATGCTGTGTTGGCATAATGATGGTATTGTAATCCTGTCTCAAAAATTTGTTTTGGGCTCATCATAGTTTAATTTCCTGGTGTTATAATAAATAATTAGGGGGCTAATGTGATTTATGTGTGTAAATATAAAACAGTTTTTTTACTATCTATTTCTTTTAATTCAGTCAGAAGTTGAACATTCATTACAATAAATTTCTTTAACCATCCTATTTCTTTGATGCTGAAACTCTCTATTAATCCAATTACACCACCTTTTCTTATTGATATGAAAAGCTCCTTTAGCAATAGACGAGAGTTCTTCTTCTGTTAATACATCTGGATAGCCCAAACTTGTTTGTGCCAGCAAGAAAGCAGCCTCTTCATTAAAATCAGGATCATTCCTTCTCTTTTTCAAAAATTCAATACATAGATCGTATCGACTCCAATTATTGAAAAACAAGCAAAGCTTTATTTCATCATTAATATTTAAAGAGGAATTTTTAAAGTAATCTACAATAAAATCAAATGATTCTTTAAGATTTGTATAATCATTATTTTGTCCATAATATCGACTAGCGGTAATATGATAATTTAAAAGCATCTTATCATAATCCTCATAGTCAGAAAATTCAGAAATACAGTCTTTTACCAGATCAGGAGAAAGGATCTTTGAAAAAACCTTTTTATTCACATCCCAACTATCCAAAATATCTGCGACAACTATGCAATACAAATTACCAATATTAACCATTAGGTTACTGTTCTCACTTAAGAAATTATCGCAAATCTTATTATAGGATTTAATGCCAAAAGCATTATTAGAAACCTGTCCTTCAATAACGTACCCTTTGGTTCCAAAGACATTAGTTGCATATAATTTATTTTTACCAGTGGCAAAGCCAAAACCACATAACTTAAACTGTGGATTAATCATATTTTCATAATGCTTTGGAGAATTCTTCCAGTTTGTAAAGATTTCTTCTGCAATAATCTCTATATCTTTTTTCTTTAGTTTTTTTCCTTTATACCCAATGAAAAGAATATTTTCTCCCACAAATTCATATTCATTAGAATATTTTGTACTCTTAGAAATGGTGTTTTAAGCTTACGCGAAGATTCTTCATGTCGAAGTCGGTTATAACGAGCCATATAACTGGAATGCAAATGTGAAGCTTTGCTTAAATCAATAT
This sequence comes from uncultured Saccharicrinis sp., assembly GCA_963677345.2. Lineage (GTDB taxonomy): Bacteria > Bacteroidota > Bacteroidia > Bacteroidales > Marinilabiliaceae > Saccharicrinis. Next base: position 29,241 of record CAXXLC010000012.1, on the reverse strand, counting down.
TTAACTCTAAAGATCCAACGTCTTTATCTGCTCGAAGTTCATTTATCTTCTTCAATAAAATATTTGATAATTGCTGATATTCTAATGAAATTTCTTGTGCTGATAGTTGAATTGAAAGGATTACTAAAAATAGAGAGAAAAGTTTACGCATCTGTTAGTCTGATTTGGTCGAAAGATAATAAATAACCCCATTATGTCAAAAAAAGGAGCCTTATCAAAAACAAGGCTCCTAAACTCTAATCGACAATAGATATTTGAAGCTATAAAGGTTCTATTTATTCCGTTTTTATCTTAATTGAGGATTCATCCAATCCCTCAGCTTTTGCTGTTACTATAATTTCTCCGGCCTCACCTTCTTTTGCTTTAACAATAACCAAAGCTTTACCACTAAAAGCCTTTCGCTGATGTGATGAGAAGATATTCATATCTGTTGGATCACCATTATCTGTAGCTACAATTTCTCCCGGACCTTCAACACTAAACTCAATCAAATCTGAAGCATTAGCTACAAATAAACCATCTTTGTCACATACTTTTACTGTAATAAAGGATAAATCCAATCCATCAGCCTTAATCGTGCTTCTATCTGCAGAAACTTCTAATTTTGAAGGAGCATCGGTAGTCTTCATCACTTGCTCAGCCCACTGCTTTCCATCTTTATATGAAACTGCTTTTAATTCACCTGGCTCATAAACAACATCATCCCAACGAAGTCGGTATTCATACTGACCCTTTTTCTTTTTACCTAAGGATTTTCCATTCAAAAATAATTCAACCTCATCGCCCGAAGTAAACACGTGAACCGGAGTAACTTTCCCAACTCTGTCAGGCCAGTTCCAGTGAGGTAAAATATGCACCATTGGTAAATCAGGACGCCATTTTGCCTGATAAAGGTAATAGCGGTCCTTTGGGAATCCTGCCAGATCAATCATTCCAGAATATGAACTTCGGGATAAATAATACGGAGAAGGTTCACCGATGTAATCCCAACCAGTCCAAACAAATTCACCAGCAACAAATGGATGACTATCGATTGCAGCAAACACTTTATCGGCTGATGATCCAAAATCAACAGCATATAATTCATAAGCACTCACATAACCATTTTTTTCATCTCCCCCTAGTCCTTCACGAATCGGTGCACTTATTTTTTCTGAAACAGGAAATAAATATGTCCCTCGTGTACTTAATGCAGAAGCAGTTTCTGTACTTAGAATAACTTTATCTGGAAATTTCTCATGGAAATCGTCATACGAAGGAGGCGTTTGTATGCGTTCTGTGCCTTCAAAAAACGGATCTTGTCTGATACCTTCACCTTGGTAGTTCAAACTAATCACATCCATCACTTCCGGGAATGGCATATATGATTTAGCCCAGTTCATTGAAGCCGCAGTTTTTCGGGTTGAATCTTCTTCATTGATAATATCACAGAGCTTCCTACCTATGGCAGCGCCTTCTTCTCCGGTATATTGTTCTCCAACTTCATTACCATAACTCCACATAATAATTGAAGGACAATTACGGTCTCTTCTAATATAAGCCCTTGTATCAGCCTCGTACCAATCCGGAAAAATAAGATGAAAATCATGCGGTGTTTTTTTAAGTTCCCACGAATCAAATATTTCATCCATTACAAGAAAGCCCATTTTGTCAGTCAGTTCCAACAATTCTGGAGCGGGTGGATTGTGTGACATACGGATGGAATTACATCCCATTTCTTTAAGAATCTCAAGTTGACGTTCAGCAGCACGTGTATTAAAAGCAGAACCTAAAGCCCCTAAATCATGGTGATTATTGATCCCTTTAATTGGAATGCGTTCACCATTAACAATAATCCCTTTATCCGGATCAAATTCTACAGAACGAATACCAAAACGAGTCTTGTATTCATCAATTATCTTCCCATCTTTTGATAAACGAGTTACTGCAACATAAAGATTTGGTGTTTGAGTAGGTGCAGGTCCCCAAAGAGCAGGATTATCAATTGTAACAGATCCTTTAACCGTATGTTTTTGATTCGCCTTAATTTCTGCCTTAGCATTTTCAAATGATACTGCAGATGCTTGAAGTTGAATCCCAATTTTATCTAAAGGATATACTATTGTGCTTATATCTAGCAATTCATCTTTATCTGATTTATTATCGATGGTAACATCTAAATTTATTGTTGCCGACTCTGTAGTAACATTTTCTGTTGTTACATAAGTGCCCCAATGTGCAACGTGTACTGAACCTGTTTTAACAAGCCAAACATTACGATAAATTCCTCCACCCGGATACCAACGGGCTGAATAATTTGGATTATCAACCCGAATAGCTAATTGATTGGCATCTCCAGCTTGAATATATGGAGTTAAATCCACCCTCCAGCTGTTATAACCATAAGGCCAACCCCCTACGAGATGTCCATTACACCATACCATTGCATACGACATGGCTCCATCAATATCTAAAAAGAAAGACTTCCCTGCATCCGATGGATCTATATTTAATTTTTTACGATACCACGCAATACCATGACTAGGTAACCGTCCCATACCGCCACCAACTTCAGCATCCCATCCTTCAAGAAACGGACCTTCAATACCCCAATCGTGAGGTAAATCAACTTTCCTCCAGTTATCATCATTAAAAGCAATTTGAACAAAAGGAAAATCTTGTCCCGGATTACCTTCTGGTCGTATATGTTGTTTTGAAGGATCTTTGATAAATTCATTCCCGGTTGGCAGAATCCATGCCTTTAACACATTATTACCTTCTGATATTTCAATAGCTTCAGTAGGCTTGGTATCGGCAGCCTTGTTGTCATTTTTATCTTCAACTTCAGGTCGCAAATCATAAATCAATGAGTCTGCATCTTCTGCTGATTCATATTTATAGAACGACCATCCTTTATTAATACTTATCCTTTCACGCGGACTTTGATCACTTGCTTCGTTATCCTTATTTGAACAGGAAAAGGTTAATATACTCCCAAATAACAAGAGAGAATACTTTAAAAAACTTGTTGTAAACTTATTTTGCATAGATGTAGATTTTTATTTTTCCCAAAGATCTGTTCTAAATGGTGATGCAGGCAATCCTTCCTGATTATACAAATTAGCCTGATCAGGATTATCAGCCCAGGCATATCTTACAGCAACTGGTTTCTTTACCTTATCACTCCAAACAATGATTTTATCTCCTTTTATTTCAGCTTTTGCCCAAACAAATTGTTTGTCATTACCTGCAATAGCAAATTCTTTTAACTCACCTTCTCCTTTAATTTTTAAACCACTTCCAATATTAGTGAAAGACATAATAACCTTATTCTTTTTAATTTTCATTGATTTATATATAGGTCCGGAATAAACAACATCCTTGTCTCCATATGCTACCTTTTGAGCTGCAATACCTAACCTGACTCCTACTGTTTTTTTATTTAACGGATGTATATCATTCCATTCGCCTGAGTCAATAATCACAGCCATCCCAGTATTCGGTACTTCAAGAGTTTTTAACTGTTGGTCACGAAGCATGGCCCAATCACTTGCCATAGGTTCATCTTTAGCTTCCATATAATTAGCCAACTGAACAAATAAAAATGGAAACTCGCCCTGATTCCAATGTGCTCTCCAATCCTTAATTAAGGCGCTCATTAAAGCTTGATAGTCCTGTGGATGATCTGTATTTGCTTCTCCCTGATACCATATTGCACCTTTTATTGAATAAGGTATCAATGGTGAAATCATTGCATTATACAAACCTCCGGGTTTAAAGCGAACAAAAGTTTGTGGCTGTAAGGCATCCATCTTAACACCCATTTTATATTTCCATTCACCTTTTAAATCAATTTTGTCATCCCCACAAACCAGCTCATATGGTTTATCAGCTATAAAACCACCTTTACCAATGTTACTAATCACTCTAACTGCAATGGTATTTTTTCCTTCTTTAAGTATACCATTCGGTACATTATAACGACGCGGTGGATATTGATATCCGGTTGTGCCAACAAATTTGCCATTGATAAAAACCGAATCTGCATCTACGATCCGACCTAGTAAAAGCATAACATCTTTATCAAGAAATGATGCAGGAACTTCAATCTCTTTACGAAACCATATAGCACCATTTACTTCACCAAGTTTACCATCGCCCCAATAACCCGGAATTTGCATCTTTTCCCAATTTGAATCATCCAGGCATGGAGATTTCCAGTTTACTGAATCACCTTTTAAGCCCAGATCCTTTTGATTTAATTCAGCATACCAATTGTTATTTCGTTGTCGGTCACTTAGTATTATTGAATCAACAAAACAATGATTTTGAAATTGTATAAATTCCTTATGGTATTCCGGGAATTTTTTCAATGCTTCTTCACTTAACCATGCCTGAGCCGGAGACCCACCTAAACTGCTTTTTAATAATCCAATTGGAATTTTGTATTTGCTATATAAATACTTTGCAAAAAAATAAGCGGTGGCAGAAAAACTCTGAATATGATCCGGATTTACATCTATCCACTCACCCTGCTCCACATCTTTTTCTAGTTCCTGAAAATTATATTTTTGAAGCACATAAAAATACCTGATGTTTGGATTTTTCGCCCCTGTTATTTCTTCAGGATAAAGAGGTCCCACTCTTTTCATGGTTAAATCCATGTTGGATTGACCTGAACATACCCAAACATCTCCAATTAATATATTTTTGATTAGGATGGTATTAGATGCCATTAAAGTCATTTGATAAGGACCTCCAGGATTTAAATCTGAAAGCATTAATTCCCATTGACCATCTTTATCTGCCTGGGTACAATATTCCTTATCCAGAAATTGAACTTTTATATCTTCAGAAGGTGATGCCCATCCCCATATTCGGGTTTCAGTATTACGTTGCAACACCATTCCATCACTAATAAGTTTTGGAAGCTTTATTTGGGCAAAGGGGCTGATTACCCCAAGTGCCCAATAAACAATTCCGAAAAGAATAATTTTGTAGATCTTGTGATTCATAGTATTAAGTTGAAAGTTGAAAGTTAAAAGTTAAAAGTTGATTTACAGCTTTAAATTTAAAAATTTGAGATCTAATGATATATTTCCTTATACCCTAGCTACCATATCCCCTTTCTCCTTTCTTCCTTGTCACCTTATATTTTAATTATTTTGTTTGATAAGCTCCAATATACATCAGATTTTGCTCATCTCCCACTTTCAAAGATTCTTTAATCTCTTTTGGTACTCGACCTGATCTAACATTTATTTTGAATTCTGAAGACAAATAAAAGTCCCCAAGTTCGATACATTTAAATAATGGTCCTTGATAATTTGTCAACACCATGCTGTTTTTTTCCATAAGAAGAATACATATTCTTCAAATCATTAAGTGATTGATATGGCAACTTAGTATTTACGTAGTTATTATCAACTACATAAAAGTCTTGATTTTCAGAAGATGTATTTACCCAAATGTTATTTGTCATCTTTGAAACAGATGGTTCTTTTAATTTCTCACACAATTCTTCCGGCTGATAAATAAACAGCATTGGTCTGGAATACTTTTCTGTTTTAACAACCAGATTATTTACAAATTCATGACCAGTTCGTTCATCTACATCAGGACCGGTGCTTGGGTGCCAACCAAAGTGGTCACCCTGTGCACTTCGTCCATTTCTGCCTAAAACAGGCAGACTATTTACAAACGTATTGTGGAAAATTTTGACGTTGTTACTGTTTAAAATTAAGATGCCATGATCGCAATTGTTAAATACATTGCCTGCGCAAATAGCACCTTTTGAGATTTCGAAAAAGAAAGCATTGCGACTTGGATATACCCGATGAACATCAAATTGGTTATTTGGAGTTCCTATTCCCTGCAGATAATTATTTACAAAAACGCCATCAACATTCCCTACATCATACCAAACGCCATTTGACTCCGGCAAATCAATAACTAAATTATCGCGGAACGTAGCACGGTAGCATTGATTGAATATTTTAACTGCTGCAGGATAATATCCATCCAGATGTTCAATATTATTTCTTGTAAAAATATTTTTCTCAACGAGTATATTGTCAGAACTCACCACATATAATCCTTCTGTACTTGTATCAGATATTTTGCAATGTTTAAAAACCAGACTGTCGCCAATGATATTGACACCTATTCTGGCACAATACGACATGGTGCAATCTTCAAACCTGGTTCCTACAACATCATTACCATGATCTGAATCAGATGAAATACCTTCGGGATAATAACCTTCAACATCTATGATGCGAAATGGATATTGAGTAAATTCAATTCCCCTAACAACCGGACCTATTCCATCCGATTTTTTTCCGTTGACCTCTTCAGTAGTACGAACTAATCCTCTTGAAAAAGCAGTAATTTCAACCAGCCTATCTGTTGGGTCAATTCCAATATAAACATGTTTATTTTCGTAGTCAATGTAGTAAGTATGTTCATTTACTTCACCTTCCCATCCGACAGATTGCAGGAATTTGCCATCAATAAAAACCATATCATCATTAAAGCGATGCATTGGGATATCTTTACCATGACGATGACGACGCCACCAATCCTGAGGTTTTGAAGGGAATAAATTCTCCCATGAAGTTCGCCATAAACCATTCTCAAGCTTTTCCCAATCTGTTGCTATTTTTGTCCCTTTAACAACAGGAATTTCATCATTGTATGCCTGAATGGTTATCCCTTGATTAAATATTAAATTACCAGTACGATAAATACCTCTGCGCATAACTATTGCATCGCCAGTAATTGCATTTTTGAAGGCATTCTCAATGGTAGTTGGGGAAGATAATTCAAGTCCATTAGCATTTGAACTACCATTGGGAGCAACGTAATATATCCTTCCAGAAACCTTAGGGAGTTCATAATTATTACGAACAGGCCCATAAGGTCCTCCGGAAGGTTGGGCCCATATATCAATGGTACCCAACAGGAAAACAACAAAAATAAAATAAGACAACCTATGCATTGTATATTTCTTTATTGAATAGTAGCTTGTAATTATAATTTGTAATAATGTATAATAAACCTCAAAATCAAGGCTTTAATCGATTCAAAACCAGAGAGTTTTCTCATAACCATTATTTAGCAGTACCCTCTATCGTTTTTATCGATCCATCCTCATTATATTCCATTTCAACTACTTTTAAACTACGCAACCAAGTCTTTCCTGTTGATGGAACACAATCATGATGAAACAAATACCACTTACCTTTAAATTCGCAAATTGAATGATGGGTAGTCCAGCCCACAACAGGTGTTAAAATTACTCCCTGATATGTAAATGGGCCATAAGGACTATCACCCGTTGCATAACATAGTTTGTGTGTATCTCCAGTTGAGTAAGAGAAATAGTATTTATTGTTATACTTATGCATCCATGAAGCTTCAAAGAATCTACGATCATTATCTCCCGCTTTTAATGGTTCTCCATTCTCATCCAAAATAAGCAGATCCTTTGGTTCTTCAGCAAACTCTAGCATGTCATCGCTTATCTTAACCACTTTAGGACAAAGAGCATCTTCATCATCAGCAGGAAAAACTCCAGCTTCCTGAGCTTTATTGTTTCTATATCGTTGTAACTGTCCTCCCCATAGACCACCAAAATACATATAGTGAGTACCATTTTCTTCAAAAACGCAAGGATCAATGGAGTAACTTCCTTTCATGGGCGCATCCTGAGGTATAAACGGTCCTTCTGGCTTATCACTGATAGCAACACCAATACGGAATATATCTGTCTGATCTTTTAACGGAAAATAAACATAGTACTTACCATCCTTGTAGGCAGCATCACAATCCCATAGCTGTCTTCCTCCCCATGGAATATCTTTTACATCAAGTGCGACTCCGTGATCGGTCACCTCTCCATCAATGGATTCCATAGAAAACACATGATAATCGCGCATATCAAAATGATCTCCATTATCATTTTCAGGAATTCCTGATTCAACATCGTGAGAGGGGTAAATATAAATTTTACCATTAAAAACATGAACTGCTGGATCTGCAGTGTATAAATGATCTACTAAATATCTTGGCTCTTTCATTTTATTAAAGTTTTATTATTTACTAATTAATTTATCTACAACCGGTTTAGCCTGGTAAGCTCTGTCGAACAACAAAGGGTAATCTGTTCTTCCATCAATTGGCCAATAGTTACGCCACGACTGAGTGTCATTCACTCCCCATTAAAAACATCCTTCAGTCCGGATTCTTTAACTGTACTTTCTTTTTTAGTACATCCCATAACGAATAAGGACAACAGGCTGTAAAAAACTATAGATCTTAATATCATTTTAAATTTGATTTAATTGATTGTGTTTCGTCTTTCGTTTAATTCTTTTTCAATTTCAATCTCTTTATCTTTATCTATTTCATAAAATATCAAACATAAAACTGCCACCATAAATGTTATTGCAGGATAAATACTGACAGACATTTTAATTCCGGCTATTGTTTCTGTGTTTTGAGTAAGTAAGTGTTCCTGATATCCATATCTGGCAAGTATTGCAGCCACTAATGCCCCACCAATACTTAAACCTGCCTTTAATCCAAAAATCATTAATGAAAAACTAAATGCTGTTGCTCTTCGATAAAATCTGTACTCTGAATAGTCAGCTACATCAGCAATCATTGCCCATAACAATGGTATTGTGATTCCATACGAAAATCCATGTATTAACTGAGTAAAAAATACCAACCCAATGGATTCCTCATTATAAAAGATAAAATGGAAAAGAGTTATCGCAGATAAAAACAACCCTGTTGAAAAAACGCTCTTTTTACCATATTTGTCAGCAAGTCTTTTGGAATAAATAATGCCAACTATCATCAATAAGATTCCAACGGCATTAAACAGTCCAAATGCTGATGCCGAAGTATCTTCCGGCCATTCAAACCCAATTAGTCCAATACTTTTAAAAAAAGAATTTAATCCTTCTATGTAACTATTAAAGCCAATGTCATTTAAAAACTTTGCCATATGAGGTTCACTGAGATAGTTTTTAAAATAATAAACATACATACCTGTTTTTAAGGCCAATGTGATAAAAACAAATATGGTTACTATAAATAGGATAACACCAGGTTTATTATAAACAAAGTCTTTGAAGTCAGACAAAACGCTTGTCCTTTTTGAAGTATATACTTTAACACGTTCCTTAGTGGTATAAAAAGTAATTACGAATAAAATAACGCCAATCACCGCAAAAATACCTATAGTATTTTCAAAACCTTTTGTCTTATCTCCACCTCCTAATATCATAGTTAATGGTAACAATAATGTTTGTACAATAAACTGCGCAACCATTACAGCAACAAAACGATAGGCAAATATGCTATTACGTTGAACCATTTCCCCTGTAATAACACCACTTAAAGCTGAGTATGGAACATTATTAGCAGAATAAGCAATAACCAATAAAGAATAAGTAATAAGAGCATATATAATTTTCCCTTCTGTACTAAATTCAGGAGTTGTAAAAGCCAATAAAGCCATTAAAGCAAAAGGTATCGAAGTCCATAAAATCCATGGCCTGTATTTTCCCCATTTCGTAATAGTTCTATCTGCAATTAGTCCCATTACAGGATTAAAAAGTGCACCAATCATGCCTCCAATAAAAATAATTTTTGAGGCTGTTCCAGGTTCAATTTTATATACGTCGGTATAGAAAAATGCCAAAAAGGTCATTAGAGTCTGAAAGATCAGATTTGCAGCCAGATCTCCCAAACTATAACCAATTTTTTCTTTAACTGATATTTTACCTGATGTTACAAACATATATACTAGTTAATCATTCAATCTTTTTGACTCAGGAGGCCCCAAATATGAATCTTTTAAACCTCCATTATTAATCACCATCTTCTGCAAGATGACACCACCATCAATCATGTAATACTTCAGCGTATGTTGTCCTGGATTTTGAAGCTTTAGTGTAACTGTTTTTTTAATGATATTACATCCAACTGCGCTATTGAACCAATCCGGATATTTCCAATCAGGTATGTCCATTCCTTCATGGATATTAACTTCTATTGGTTTCTGATCATCGACAGATACAGCAAATCGTAATCCTTCCTTACCTTTAAAATTTAATGTAGGCGATAAATAAACTGTTACTTCAATCTGTTCATCCTCGGGATAATGCAAAAGGTAAAAATCGTAATTTAACGATGGATTTGAGATCACATCCTTATTTAAAGATTCTGTTACAGGAAAGGTGGAAACACCGGATTCTGTCCTGCTTAATCCGGGTATTATCTCCCATTTAACGCGATCAGAATTACGACTTGAGGTAAAGTGATTTGCCTCAAGGCTAACATATCCATTGCGTTCAATAAAGCCATTCATTTTCTGACTCTTATCGACCTTCATTGCATTGATAAGTATTTCAGCTTGCTTATTATCTTCTGATTTAACAATGATTTTTGAATAATGACGACCTGTTTTTAATTTTGACCAGTCAATACTTACTTCAATACGTTTCTGATCATCTATTTCACCTTCTTGCTCAGAAACATGAAGCCATTTATTTTCTGTCAAAATCTTAAAATTAAAACTCTCTTTACCCCTATTAAATACTTCAAAAATGAAACGCTGATCATTTAGATTATCAAATTCGGGTAGCTTTAGATTCTCTTTATTTACAGGCCAAAACAACTCAGAACCTTCAGCCCAAATACCCATCGATCCTTTCTGTGGTAAAATAATACGAGATATTGCAGGCATTGTGTTAACGTCTGGTTGCTGCCAATAAGTATATCCTATATGGGTTTGAGCCATCATATGATTCCATTTACCATCTGCTAATTTCTCATGAAAGAAATTTGTAAGTTCTGCATCCTTATTGAACAAGTCCCCAACCTTAAATGCCATTTTATTTGTAAGATGACGCCCTTGTTTCGAATACAATTGATTTAAAGCATGAGCATAATAGAGCTCATAAAGGTTTGAACATGCTATAACAGGAAAATGAACCAGTTGATAATATGCATCTTTTTGATCTGCAGGTATTACTTTGTAAAGTTCTTCTGAGGTCTGAGTGAGTAATTTATAGTCATCTGTTACATTTTCAAATTCACGATAGTTCGTTAAGCTATATGTATCAGAATAAAGTAATTCAGGCGTTCTTCGGGAATTAAATTTAGTATATGTATCCAGAATTTCAGCTATTTGTTGAGCATATTGATCCCCAAATTGTTCTTTCGCCCAATTTGTTGTATACTCATCCATCTCCTTGATACCAATTTCTTCCGGATTCCATGCATAATCAAGGAAAAATGAAATTGGCAATTCCATTGGCTTTAAATCTCCTACATTAACAATCCATATTTGATCCACTCCATATTCGTAACACAAATGCATTTGTTCCCAAATACGAGAAATGATTTTAGTATTTAACCATTTATAATTTCTTGGCCCTCCCACATAATCAAAATGATAATACATACCATAACCTCCAGATCTGTCAGGCAAATCTAAATCAGGTAATCGTCTTACATTACCCCAGTTGTCATCACAAAGTAATAGTGTAACATCATCCGGAACATGCATTCCTTTATCGTAATACTCCTGAACTTCTTTGTACAATGCCCATAACTGAGGTGTTTTTTCAGCAGGTTTATTGGTAATATCTTCAATCGTCTTTCTTTGATTGGTAACAATACGCTCCAACAATTCAGTATTTGTTTCTTCACTCATACTTTCATCTCCATCGCCACGCATTCCAACGGTCACTATTTTATCCCAATCTTTCATTCTAAGCATACCTACTTCCCAAAACTCATCCAGTATTTCGGCATTTTTAGTATAGTCCCATGGTCCAGAACCGTATCTACTCCATTCTGCATGAGCCCTCCCTAAAGGTTCATGATGCGATGTTCCCATTACGATTCCGTACTCATTTGCCAGTTCGCCATTTTTGGGATCATCATCATAAAATGCAGATCCCCACATAGCCGGCCATAAATAGTTTCCTTTTAAACGTAGAATTAATTCAAAAACCTTATCATAAAATTGGTGATTAAACCCACCAAACCTTTCATCAGCCCAGCCACTTAATGCTGGTGCCTCATCATTTAAAAAGATACCCCTGTATTTTACTTTTGGTTCGCCAAGGTTGTATCTTCCCTTTTTTATAAAAATTTGATCTTGCTTTTTTACAGGAACATCTGCCCACCAATACCATGGTGAAACACCAATTTTACGAGATATATCAAACATCCCGTATATAACGCCTCTTTTATCGCTACCAGTTATAACAAGTGCTTTTTTAATGTTTGGAAATGGATTTTCAATTACTTCAATTAATGAAGTTTCCCATTTACCAATAATGTCTTTTGTGTTGATTTTACCCTCATCAGCTAATTGCTTTATATAAGGATTTTTCTGAATAGTTCCGATAAGGATGATTTGTTCTGTTTTTGGAAGTGAATCAATAAACAGATCCGGGTTAGAGCCTGAAACTTGAAGAATATCGTTTTGAAACAGCTTGGCAACGTTGTTTATGCCAGAGTAATCAGATGCTGATATAAGAACTGGAGATACTTGTTGTTGATTTGAGATTGTAAAGCTTTGTGGTTGTTCTGACGTTAGAACATAATCATGTGGATCATCCGCAGTATTTATATTGCTTATCCTGATTGAACAACTCATACTCAGAATAAATAGATTAACTAAGACACAATATCTTAATAAGCTTTTATGAAATATTATATTTTGAACGAGGCCTTTCATTATTTAAACTTCTTAAATGCTAATTTGTATCGGGATAAGGCTTGATGTTTATCCCGATACAAAATGTTAATCTAAACCAGTATTATTAAATCAAAAACTCAATAAAATCTTTTTGATAACCTCTAAAAATGCAAACTCCTTCGTTGCTACTTAAATTTAAAATCCTCATTTACATTAGTAAACTGCGGTATTTAAATTTTCTTGCGCCTTGAATTTTACAATTTCCAGAGAACATCCTTCTATTAATATTCATAAATAAACCAATCAAAATCAGCAAATGATTTTGATTCCTTTTTATTTGAACTTGCATACATACCAATGTATGTTCCGGTAAAGCCTTCATTTACTGTTGAACTTAATAAAGATGCTTTTAAACCTTGCTTAAACGGAACCATCTTAGATGTTGAGTAACCGTAATAAAAATCATAAGCAGTATCACAAGCTTTTATTCCAAGATAAATATCACTTTTACTTTCAATTGGTATTTCAGCCAATAGTTCATACTTTGCTTTTTCTGTCTGATACAGACGAAGAACTTTAGTTTCTGCGTTTTTACCAACAACAAACGAATAATTAAATCGGTCATCACTTAACAATACCAGTCCGGCCTCTTCATTTTCAGCTATTGGAGTAAAATCCATTGCTACTGTAACTTCAAAGTTTTTATGCTGCTGTCTTCTTCCTACAAAAGGAGGCGTACATATTTCATGAATGACTTCCGGCTGAAGGTAAATTCGTAAATGACTTTCTCTTTTATTAAGGTTAAAGAACTCCTTTTGATATGGTTTAACTGTATTCCAAATCATACTAAGTTCCCCATCAAAATCGTCTTTTATCTCAGCCTTTGGATATGGATGTTCTTCAAGATTTGGTTTACGTTCCTCTGCCTGGATTAAACCATAAGGTGTATCCAATCTTATCCACCCATCTTCATCCCATATAATCGGCGCTAAAAATGCCTCTCTTCCTAAATTGTAATTGATGCCTTCATATGGTCTTACGCCCAACAATACCATCCACCATTCACCATTTTGTGTTTCAACAATATCTGCATGTCCAACCACAGAGATTGGATTCATCAAGGAAACATGACGATGCGTTACAACAGGATTTCGGGGACAGATTTCATAATCACCATCAATCGTTTTGCTTCGGGCCATCATAACACTATGATTGGTAAACGTTCCACCTTCGGCAACAATCAGATAATAATAGCCATCTTTTTTATAGATATGAGGAGCTTCAATCCATTTGCTGGTTGTTCTGTTACCATTCCATATCAGTTTAATATCACTAATAATCTGAAATGATTCAGGATTGAGTTGGCACAAATAAATAGCATGATGCCCTTCATATTCACTCTCTTCTTTTGGAATAATGCAGTTTCCCGCATACCAAACTTTACCATCCTCATCAAAAAAAGATGGATGGATCGATACCGTCAGCACCTTCAATAAAAACAGGATCACTCCATGGTCCTTCCGGCTTATCTGCGGTAATAATAAAGTTGTCTCTTCGGGCTTCTCTTCCTTCAGAAACAAATGTATTTATGATGTAAAACTTTCCTTCGTGGTAACGAATTGTTGGAGCCCATAAACCCAGTGATGTTTCACAGTTTTTATAGTCCAACTGATTGGTACGTTCAATACCATGCCCAATTTGCTCCCAGTTAACCAAATCTTTACTGTGAAAAATTGGCAAACCCGGATAGTAAACAAATGAGGATGTTACCATGTAGTAATCATCACCGACCCTACATATGGAAGGATCGGGATAAAAACCACTTAAAATCGGATTGCTAAACGTTTTTTGACTCATATGAAATTATTGATTTCAAATTCTTTAACTGTATAGAAAAACTGCTAACATTTTTTTGAAATAAAGCGTCAGAGACAAGGCCTTCTCTTATTTGAAATAAGGAGTTTACTATGGGTAAATGACTGTTTCAAATAAGAGAAAAACGCAGTATATGACTGTTTACTTCAAAAAATTAAATCCTAATAACAGCCTTTACTATATCCTCCTTATTATTTACGCACTTGGTTAGTCCATCCTGAATGTCATCAAAGTCAAAAGAGTCGGAAACAATTTTCTGGATAGGAACAATACCTGCTGCAACGCTTTCAATGGCTAATGGGAAAATATTACGATATCTGAATACAGATTTAATCGTTAATTCTTTATCTAATATTAAATTCACAGGAATATTAACAGTCTCTTTGGCACTATAACCCACAAACACTACGGTAGATCCTTTTTTGGCTACTTTTAATAATTGAGAAATTGTGATCTCAGCTCCGGCTGTTTCAATTGACAAATCAATACCTTTTCCTTCGGTTAATTCCGTGATTTTATCAATTGTATTTTCCTTACTGGCATTAATAACACCGGTTGCACCTATTTCCATAGCCTTTTCAAGTCGCTTTTCAACTACATCCACCACGTAAACCTTTGATACACCCATAGCTTTAAGTGCCATAACACTAACCAAACCAATAGCTCCTGCACCAGTTACTACAGCTGTTTGCCCTACTGATGCTCCTCCCTGAATTGCTGCATGAAATCCTACAGCTAAAGGTTCAATTAAAGCACCTTCCATTGTACTCACATTTTCAGGAAGTTTAAAACACAAGCTAGCTTCGTGGGCAACATATTCCTGAAATGTTCCCGGAACCGGAGGTGTTGCAAAAAAGATTACATCTTCACATAGGTTATATTTACCTGCTTTACAATGCTCACACTCTCCACATGTTTTTCCTGGCTCAAGGGCTACTCTGTCTCCTTCTTTTAAATGCGAAACATCTTTTCCTACCTTCACAACTGTTCCCGCACACTCGTGACCTAAAACAAATGGTGTTTCCACAATAAAGTTGCTTATTCTACCATGCTCATAATAATGAAGATCAGAACCGCAAACACCTACATATTCCAATTTAATTAGCACTTCATTATCCAAAGGAACAGGCACTTCAGCTTTTACAATCTCAACCTTATTTAATTCGGTCATTACAGCTTGTTTCATATGCTTATGTTTTTATTATATGTTTAATTAACTCTATTAAGAATTGATTTTTGCAGCTCTTCGTTTATTCAGATCTGCTTCAATCTCAATTTCCTTTTTTCGGTCTATTTCATAGAAGAATAAAAATCCTACAGCAATAAAGAAGGTAACTGCAGGAATTACACTCATGGCAAGCTTGATTCCTAACACAGTAGTATCAGACTGTACTGCTGCCATTTCTGAATATCCAAACCAACCAAGTATTCCGGCAACTAAAGCTCCTCCTACACTTAATCCAAATTTTAATCCGAAGATCATTGCTGAGAAAATAATGGCTGTAGCCCTTCTGTTATTTTTCCATTCTGAATAATCTGCAACATCAGCAATCATTGCCCATAATAATGGAATTGTTACCCCGTAACTTAGCCCGTGAAGCACCTGAATTAGAAAAATAGCTCCAACTGCATGAGGACTACAAAAGATGAATGAAAATTGAAAAATTGCAGAAACTAATACACCATACTTATATACATCTCTTTTACCGTATTTATCAGCCATCTTTTTTGAGAACATGATTCCGATAATCATAAAGATGGTGGCAAGTGCATTAAACAAACTGAATCCTGAGGTTGCTACTTCTTTAGGCCATTGGAAACCATGAAGTCCCATACCCTGAAACATATTGTTTAATCCATCTATTAATCCATAAAAACCTATATCATTTAAGAAATTATCCAGATTTTGATTGTTGACAAAATCCTCAAAATAATAAACATACATTCCTCCTTTTAGTGAAACAGTAACAAAGATAAATACCGTAACCCCACACATCATTATCCACGGTTTATTTTTAAAAAGGTCGGATAAGTCTTGTTTTACAGAAGAAGATTGTTCGACAGTAGGAATAATACGCTCTTTAGTTGTTAAGAAAGTAATAATAAAGAAAATGGTTCCTGTAATGGCAAATGTGGTCATTACTTTTTCAAAACCAAGTGCTTTATCACCATCTCCCATGATTAAAGCCAGCGGCAATAAAAATACCTGAATAATAAACTGAGCAATCATTACGGCAGTAAATCTATAAGAAGAAATACTGTTGCGTTCTCCCCATATCACCTGTTATTACACCACTTAATGATGAATAAGGCAAATTATTTGCTGAGTAAACCAATACCAAAAAAACATAAGTAACTAATGCATAGATAATCTTTCCTGTCATACTGAAGTTTGGCGTAGTAAAAGCCAATATTGCAGACACTCCAAAAGGTACTGAAGTCCACAAGATCCAAGGTCTGAATTTACCCCATCTGGTATTCGTTCTATCCGCAATCATTCCCATTACAGGATTAAAGAAAGCACCAAACATCCCTCCAAAAAAGATAATAGCAGAGGCTGTTGTTGGAGGAATCTTATATAAATCGGTATAAAAGAAAGCTATAAAAGCCATTAATGTTTGAAAAATCAGGTTCGCTGCTAAGTCTCCCAAACTATATCCTATTTTTTCAATAACTGATATTTTTTCTGATGAATCTGTCATTTCGTATATTTTATCTTATTTTCTATTCATTACACATCAAATCAATTATTCTATCAAAGAGTATTTCATTTATTAAATTGGTTGGGTATTGAGCATAAACAGCCAGTATCTGATATTATTTGAAACTCTAAATCAGTTCATTTTCAGATAGAATTTTTTGAATTAAATCTTTTAAAAAGGCAGTCACTATAACAGTGACTACCCCTTGAAATATTCACCTATACAACAATTTCTAGTATCCTGGATTCTGGTATAATGCTTTTTCACTATCGGTATTATCCATATTATCAAACTGACTAGCAGGAATTGGTCGTAAATAATGGTAAGATTGAATATCACGTGTATGTACTACAGGCACTTTATCATCACAAATAGTGTACGAACCTGCATATTTTTCTAACATACCTGTACGGGTTAAATCATACCAACGCATATTTTCACCATATAGCTCACGAGAACGTTCCATTAAAATATAATCAATATCTATTACTTCTGGTGTAGCTGCCACCATATCTGCACTATGATCCGGCATACCTGCTCTTGCTCTGATAACATTTACCAAATCTTTAGCTGTATAACCTGCTTGCGTACTAGCACCTTTAACAGCAGCTTCTGCAGCTATTAAATAGGTTTCAGATAGTTTAGCAATTGGGAACGGACGAGTTGACGGACTATTTTTATAGGCTCCATCGGGAGTAATATCATCAGTTCTGTATGGACCATACTTCCATAAAGTTGGGTAATGATGACGATTAATCATAGATGGAGTAAATACGGCATAAGCTTTATCTGGATAATATCCATATTGATGAGCCCCGTCATCATACTCTCTCATGGTTAAATCACCCATTATATCATCAGTAGGTGCAAAATAAAATACCAGATCTCCGTCATTTACAGGAAGATTATTTTCTCCTGTTAAAATAATTTTATCCCAATTTGACCTTCCCTGATAGTTAGCTGGAAATTCAGTTGTAAAAGTTCCTGCAAAGCGAGTATCCATATCTCTGTCGTCCTGAGGGAAAGTTTTTGTAAATACCTCATGTATTGGCGCTAACCTTCTCCATGGACGACCAATCTCCTGAACAGGCTGGCGATAAATAAACTTGTTGCCATTAATATTCATTTCAAAATGCATATTCATGGCAAAACATGAACGATTTGATTTCATATGATTATTAGGTTCTGGCTCCCAACTGTTAATGGTACTTTCATCATAAGTAAAGCTACTTGATGTATGATCGGCGCATAACATTATTTCGCTATTGTAATCATTTGAACCAAGATTAACCATTCTGAAAGTTTCCTGTAAAGAGAAGTTTCCAGGATTTTGAATGGCATCTACTGCTGCATCATAAGCCAACTGAAAATAATCAGATACAGATTTACCATCAGGGTCAGTACCGCTATTGCGTTCTAACCACCATGCATAACTTAAATAGGCTTTAGCCAAAATATGCTTAGCAACCACTTTGTTTGTTGCACTTGTTACTCGTGGAGTTTCAGGCAGATCAACTATTGCAGCAATTAAATCTGGGAATATACATTTTGTGTACACCTCTTCTAATGGATCACGTGAAGATAATCGAGATGGTGTTGAATTGAATGCTAATTCTCCCGAACCTAAATCAAGAGGTACATCACCAAATGTTGTGGTTAAAATAAAGTAGTAAAATGCTCTGAAAAATCTGGCTTCTGCCACAAGAGATGCATCAACGCCTGCTGTTTCACCATTTTCAATAATTCCATTACAGGTATTAATTGCCGGAAACGGTCTGTTCCATAATGTTTCTACTTCGCTATTTGAAGATGTAACAACATATGAATCCAGGTTATACGAGTCTCCTGAAGTATTTAAACCTCCATAAGTAGCTTCATCTGTTCCTTCTGTTGTTAAATACATCATTGCATGGGGTCCGTAAAGGTAACGCAACTGAGAATATACAGAAGTAAGTCCGTATTCAACCCCATCTTCCGTAGTGAAAAACTCCGGGGTTAATCCTGAGCGAGGTTGCTCTTCTAGAATATCTGAGCAAGCTGTAAATAACATAACAGCTATTACAAATATTGATAATATAATTTTTTTCATGTGTCTAAATTTTAATTTTTAATTACGATATGGAACTCGCCATATTTTTCATTCTCTGTAATTAGATAAATGTTCTCATGACTCGTTTCTTAATTTCAACTCTTAAACAGTTAATTAAAATGATAGGTTTACACCGAAAATAAAATTGCGAGTTGCAGGTGTACTATACCCTACTACACTAACACGGTCTGTGACACCCTCTGCTTTTGCTTCAACTACTGCCTGAGTTGATGTTTCTTCACTATTTGAGTTAGGAACAGGATCTAAACCTGTCTCTTTATAATAATCTGATCCAATTATAAATGGATTTTGCACAGTAGCGTAAACTCTTAACCTGTCGATATGCAGGTTTTTAAGCCAGCTTTGTTTAAAATTGTAAGCTAATGTTATGTTCGAAATTTTTACGTAAGAGGCATCAAAATAAGCTAATGTACTTACATATTTTGGGTTATCACCATTTGATGGTCCTCCTGGAGCAGGAGCTTCATTTGTTGGATTATCCTCTGTCCAATAATCAATATCAATTTGTCCTCGACGACCATTGTTCAGGTTTAAGTAACTTGCTCCAGAGTGAATACCACTTACTAAAATACCACCTTGTTTATAGCTACCAATCAACGATAAATCCCATCCTTTATAACCAAAACGTGTATTGAATCCACCTTGCCAGTCTGGTTCAACAGAACCTAGAATCTGCCGATCATCATCATCTAATGTTGTTCCTGATTGAATGTATCTAACCGGGTCTCCATTCGAGTCATATTCTCCGGTATATTCAACTTTAATCATCCCTTTTTCACCATCACTTTCATATTTAACAACTTCACTTTCTTCATCTGATTGCCAAATACCTAACTTTTTAAAGTCGTACACTACGTCAATTGGTTGTCCTACAAACCATCCATTTCCTTTATCGTAACTTTGTCCACTGGCCAGTTTGGTAATTTTGTTTTTGTTTGAATAAAGATTAAAACCTAAATCCCATGAAAATCCATTAAGATCTTCAATAATTTTAGCATTTAATGAAATCTCATATCCTTTGTTTTCTGTTTCACCTGCATTAGTTAAAAATGTTTCTGTTACTCCTGATGTAACAGGTAACTCCTGAGCTACAAGCACATCTTTTGTATGCTGAGTATAATATTCTAAACTACCACTTAAACGACTGTTTAACACATGAAAGTCAACACCGAAGTTATATGTTTCGGAAAACTCCCATCCAAGATTCTCATTTGGTAAACTTGATACATAGTTACCTGTAACATTACTTGATCCAAAGTTATACTTGGCGAAATCAAGACTTCCCATTGTTTCATATGGAGGAACGGACTGGTTTGAAGTTTGTCCGTAACCGGCTCTTACTTTTAAGAAATCAAGCCATGTTAAATCCTGCATAAATGATTCTTGCGACATTACCCAACCTAAAGACAATGCAGGATATGAATGCCATTTGTGTCCATCGGCTAATACTGAAGATCCATCCTTACGGAAAGTAAATGTTGCTAAATACTTATTATCAAAAGAATAGTTAGCACGAAACATAGCTGACAATAAACCTCTTTTATAATAAACCTGGTTATTCTGATCAATATTTACTTCTCCTTGATCAGAAAGTAATCCAAGATTATAATACTGTAGTGCATCTGCAGTTACATCAGTAGCACTTATATTAGATTTTTGATACTCTGTTTGTTCACTGGAATACATTGCCACTAAACCAACACTGTGCTTGCCGAATTTTTTATCATAGTATAATAAATTTTCAACGGCCCAATTGGTCATATGTGTGTTTTCAATAGCTGCATTTGAATAAGCACTTTGATTATAACAAGTTTCAGCTGCATCAAACTTACCATAATTACTTTCACGTAGGTTTAATCCTAAATTCACCCGGTACTTTAAACCTTCAACCCATGGAATTTTAACCTCTCCATAAAAAGAGTTATAAGTAGAATAACTTTTGCGTTCTTCTTTTCTCCTGTCGCCAATATGCTTGGCCATTAAAGGGTTATAATAAGTATCCTGACTATTAACAGATAATGGGCCTTCATTAATTGAACCATCAGCATTGTATGGATTTACAACCGGAGAAAGTGTTAAAAGTGTTCCCATTAAACCATCTGTTTCACCATTGGTTAACCCATAAGAGTTCATTGAACTCAGACCAACTTTAACATATTTTCCTAATTTTTGATCGAAGTTAGCTCTTAACGAATATCTTTTGTAACCTTGATTTGGCAGCAGTGAAGTTTCATCATAGTATCCTCCACCAAAGTTGTATCCACCCCCTTTTGTAAAACCGGCTACACTAACATCATGACTGGTTACCACTCCTGTATTTTTCATTACAAGATCTTGCCAATCCACATCAAGAGAAGTATCTTCATCAGCACCCGCCCCATAATCAATACCATTATCTCGGGCTTCTTGTCTCCATTCCAACCAATCCTCAGCTCCCATCATAGGATATCGGTTCAACAATTTCTTTACACCATAATAACCATTGTAACTAACTGTTGGCTCCTTAACATCACCTGTTTCTCCTCTATAAGTAGTTACTAAGATTACACCGTTGGCACCACGAGAACCGTAAATAGCTGTAGCAGAAGCATCTTTTAAAATATCTACACTTTTAATGTCACCAGGATTGATATCCTGTAGTGAGCCTGCAAATGGAATTCCGTCTAATACCACAAGCGGATCGTTACTTGCTGTTAATGAACGAGAACCTCGAATACGAATCTGCATACTAGCTCCCGGACGAGAGGATGTTTGTGTCATTTCAACACCGGCAACACGACCCTCCAATGATTTGGAAATATTTGAAGAACTAACTTCACGCAGTTCATCATCACCCATTGAAGCTATTGCGCCGGTTACATCAGATTTTTTCTGAGTTCCATAACCTACTACCACCACCTCATCCAAACCAACTACATCCTCTTCCAATGTAACATTGATCGTTGTTTGACCATTTACAGCTATAGTCTGACCATTAAAACCGATAAACTGGAAAATTAATTGACTATTTGACGGAACCTCGATGGTATACTGTCCATCAAAATTTGTAATAGTTCCTTGTGTAGTACCTTCAAGAATAATACTAACACCCGGAAGTGGATCTCCTTTTGTATCAACAACTGTTCCCTGAACAGTAACATTTTGTGCCATTGCAGCAAAATGTATAGATAGAAAGAAAAATAACGTTGTTATTATTTCCTTCCATTGTAGACTTCTTTTTTTCATAAAAAACAATTTGATTATTAATTATTATACTAATTATGGTGTTGTAGATTAAATTTTAATTTCTTTAACTCTTCCAAATTATGAACGGGCTTAAAAAGCTCTGGCGGAATAGCTCTGTTGGAAAAGGTTTGAAAATAGAGAACACATGCATCCCTCCACCAAATTGCCTCCCGAACCTGAATAGCTAGTTTTTGTTGTACTTCCTTAAATCTATTCATATCGACTTTATTATTTAAAGCATTCCATGTTTTTTCAAATTGTTGTACTTGTTCAACACCTAAATTGTACCTATAACATAGTTCCATCCATAAATCACGACCGTTATTTAGCTCATAATCCCATGGTAAATGATGAAACCATAATAAAAACTCTTCCGGGCATAGTTTTGGATCATCATATATGGATTTTAATGGTTCGGCATACTGTGCTGTTGCATTACTACCGGTAGATGATCTATCGAATCCAATCCCAATGCTATCTGCCTTGTGGTAATAAGTTGGTAACCAATCCGGACGGGCTCCTTCAACAATGCACCAGGGTTCCGGACCGTAATGGTGACTCCATCCCATTAAATGGTGTAAGCCTATTGGAGTCATGTAATTCACTAAAGCTTCACGCGACAGCATCATTACATTACTCATTGCTGATACAAATTCATTATCATGAGTAAATGTTTGTTCCAACCATTCTTTAGAAATTTCTCTTACTGATAACGCATTATTCCATGCTAATCTTCCAAAAACATACCAGTTGGCCTGAGCAAAATGATGTCCACACCAGTTTGTATCTAATCCTATATTAGCAACACCTGCAATAGCTGTAATTGAATCATTGAAAACACTACCATCCGTTACACTGCTAACTGTTGTATTTCTTCCTTTTGTATAAGTATCTGTATCTAAAAACTCTTTGAAAAGAGTACCCAAATAACATAAATGATCAGAAAAACCTAAATACTCTTTTGTTATCTGTAGCTCCGGCATAATTGTAGTATGCTGCAATTGTCCAAACAAAGAACTTATCGGTTCACGTGGTTGAAAATCAATAGGCCCGTTTTTAACCTGAAGAATTACATTTTTTCTGAATTGACCATCTAAAGGCATAAACTCATCATATGATTGCTTTGATCTGTCGTTTCCTTTAGGATTATATACAAACGCTCTCCACATTACAATTCCTCCAAAAGGACTTAAAGCATCTGCCAGCATATTTGCACCATCAGCATGAGTACAACCGTAATCATTTGGTCCCGGCTGACCTTCTGAATTTGCTTTTACTAAAAATCCACCAAAGTCAGGAATAATTGAATAGATCTCTTTTGCTTTATCTTTCCACCATTGAATTACTTCTGCTTTTTTTGGATTGGCATCAGGTAAACCACCAATAACACTTGGAGAAGCAAAGTTTACTGACAAATAAACTTTGATACCATATGGTCTGAAAACTTTTGCTATTGCTGATACTTTGTTTAAATAATCTGTTTTAAGTATTTCAGGACTGGCGTTTACATTATTAAGTACAGAACCATTAATTCCTATTGAAGCATTTGCTCTTGCATATTCTTCATATCTTGGACTAATAGTTTCCGGAAGCTCTTCCCATTGCCATAATGAATAACCTGCATAACCTCTTTCAACAGTACCGTTTAAATTATCCCAATGATTCAATAATCTTCTGTCGTATGAAGGAACCTCAACAATATTGATATTGCTTAAATCTTCATCCGATGTTTGAATTAACCTAATAAAATAATATGATCCGTATAATGCTCCAATTTCAGTATTGGCAATAATTACAGTATTTGAATTCACAGTTCTTATAATAAAACCATCATGACCTAATTTATTAAGTTCTTCTTGTTTAAAAAAGCTTGCTAATGATCCCGCAACACCATTTACATAAACCAATAGCTTTTCATTCCCTGAACTTCTGTCCACAACACCACAAATATGTACCCATTGATCAATCAGTTCGCTGGCAGTCGAAATCGTAAGCTGTGAAAACTGTGCATTATCATTGATGCCGAATTCCACAACAGCAAAAGATTGTGAGGATTTAGACGGATCTTCAAAAATCCTCAGCGTCCAGTCGGCTCCCTTCTGTGCAACAATATGGCTGCCCGTCATTGATTGCGGTTTAAGCCAAAGCTCTACACTAAATGAAGCCGAGGAGTTGAAAGCAGCACTGCTGGCCAGTTCCACATAATCATCTGTGCCATCGAAATCCAAAGCGGAACCCGGATAATTATCGGCAGTCTGCGCGATAATATTAAAAATTGAAATCTGGCTCAGAAAGAGCACCAAAGCAAATTGGTATATAAACTTATTGGATATCATGCTTTTGTTTTTTGGGGTTTAGTGCTTCACAATGATTTTTCTGCTTTTGTGGATTTTTCCTTTTGTAAGCCTACAGAAATAAAAACCGGATTCCAGCTCAGAAGTATTGATTTTTAAATCATAGGCTCCGGCCGATAATGTTTCGTCTATCAATGTGCTAACTTTTTTTCCTGAAATATCGTAAAGTTCGAAGAGCACAGGTGCTTCATCCGGAATGTAGAAAGTTATGCTTGTTTCATTGGAACAGGGGTTAGGGAAGTTTTGCCCAAGTGAGATATCATGTTCTTCAAGCGGCAACTCAGTTACCGGAGTGAAATAACCCGACTCAACAATGTCGATAATACGGTCTTCTTTGATTTCAAAGGCCCTGAAAACAAGGTTCATCAATGGGTTTCCAAAACGGATGCCATGAGTTGGCCTGTAGGGCATATTGGTTGCTGTCATGGTAAACTCCTGACAAAGCAAAATGACGCTATCTCCTTTTGTAAAACTGATGCTGAGTTCAGATACCTGTTTCGTTGTATCGCAAACATAGGATTGGCCGCGAAAGTATTCCAGTTGCCGGGATCTTCGTCTATATGTCCGCTTAAAACATCAATTTGGCTTATACTGCGATTCATGTCGTATAAACCCGGCCTTGAGCGTTTAAAGGCAATTACGGCTTCCCCGTCTTCCCGGATATCCAGGCTGGGTAATTCGATGTGATGCAGGGAGTCTGCATGAACCAGGCCTGCTTCTTCTGCTGCCCAATTATGGGAGTCGAAGTTCCATTTCTTCAGATAGAGTGCTTCGTCTTTTTCCGCCTGCTTTGCTATATCATATGTCGAGAAAAGACATGCTCCGTAACTGTTTTCAAAATCCAGGTCGAGGTAATTATAGTGGATACTGTCTGTGTTAAAGCCAAAGGGCTCGGGATTAGACCATTCGTCGCCTTCAAAGAGGGAATACAGCAAGCGGTTGCGCTCAATAACCTGAGGTTCATAATTTTTCCAAACGGCCAGTATCGTTCCTTCTTCCGGGCAGGCAAGGTTCAGGTTGCTTTGAATGCCTCCCGGTGAAGCAAATGGGCGTCCTTCCTCAGAAACCCATTGGCCATTATCATTGCTGATTATCGTGTACCATAGTTGAGAAGTGTTGTTTTCCATATTGGCTACCTGCCAACAAAGCATCGCTGAATGATCGTTTAGTTTGCAGATTTTTGGGTTTCCTTCAGCCCTTCCGGATACGTAACCGTTCATCAGGTCTTCGATTTGAATTTTTTGGAGCACCTCATTGGTCCGGCTGTTGTAAACAGCATAATAAATATCATGCGAGCGGGCAATATTTTCAAGGATATTGTCAGGATCAGTTTCCCTGATGCTTTGTGGATTATGGCGGCTCTGCATCCAGCTACAGATTGCAATGCTGTCGTTAATAAACTCACTAACTGCTTTTTGAGGGGCATTGTCATTCTCTTCCAAAATGATTTTCTTTCCAAAGGTTTTTCCCGGGAAATTAAGGTGTTCAAGGCAGATTTTCCGCTTGCCGTATTCACTTCCGGGTTCCAGCCATGTAATGGCATTGTTGCTTCCGTTGATGCCCATTGCATGTTGTGGTGTAGGAAGTGGAATTTTTGAATAATATCCCACAGGTTTGTGCAAATAAAGACTTGCATTCAGGTTGGAGTCGAGTTTGAATTTTTTATCCCCTTCAAATGGCGGGATGCAGTCTCTCATGTCATCATCGCCAATGGACCAGCGGTGTATTGGTTTTGGCCCATACAAATCCACTTCATACCAGTTCCATAAGGCTGTTAGGTAAACCCTGAAATAGAGTTGGATGACACTGGCAAGGATAAAGTGGTTTTTTCTTTTCGGGATATCGATATATGAATCCCCAATGCCACCATAAAGCCCTAGTGCTATGGCCGCATATACATCAACCAGGCCGCCACCAAAAGTGAGCCCGATGGACAGTTCATTGTTCATGCCTATATAGGCAAAATAATATGAGGCGCTGTTGTTGTATTCTGCGTGATGTGCCGGATTGGCATCAATTTTCAATTTTCCGTATGAACCCCACACGCCATTGGTGCTGTCCATTTTAAAATGCAGGCGCGAAGCATATCCAATTGTAGGCGAAACGGTGAAATTAGCCGTGAGGCCAACGGGTTTTACTTCGGACCAGTCTTTTATGCGCAGTGCTTTATATAGCTTTATGAATTCTGTAATTGGGTTTTCCACAAGCCTTTTGATGCTCCAGGTAAGGTCGAGGCTTGTGGCAAAATTTTGTGTTGCAATCAGGTCGTTATTATCATCGAGGTAATAATAATCGTTTTCTTTCATCTGGAAATCAGCATCTACAATTTCGGGAGGGCCAACTTTAAACTTAAACAATGTGTTTTGAAATTTAGGGTCGCCATTGATGCCAAGGGTATTGGTTGATTTGGTAAACTCAAGACGGGCTCGTACTGTTTTTTTCCCTGTTTTTATATTAGTGCCTCCTAGGAGAGGGATGCCTTTGGGGATGATGAATGTGCGGGTAACAACAGTCCTGTTGTCTTTGCTGAGATAAGTTTCTATTTCAAAAGTTACTTTATCTCCTTTTTCTTCGATATTGTAAAAATGATCATCTTCAATAAAATCAAACCAGAAGGGACGGGTTTTTATAATCGTTATGGCATGAGGGCCATCTGTTAAAACAGGATGAGGATTGTCGCCGAGATAGTAATCCACATAAAGGAATGATTTTGGTGGTGATAATGTGCCCATCGGATAGGTAAGTTCCCAGGTGGTGTCATTTTTTTGTACAGCCTGTGTTGATCCCAGTTCTGTTCCGTGCTCGTTTGTAAAGCGGCCTGTGATTTTTGTAAGGTCGTCAAGATGTTCCGTACTAATGGTAAATGTATTGTTTTGTGCCATTACACCCGGAGCAATGGCTTGCTCGAACGGGCCAAAATAACCTTTCATTGTAGGTTGTATAATTCTGTTGATATAGATTGGTACGGAAAAATACACATCCATTGTAGTGTCACTGTCCGACATGCTCCCCAGCTGAAAGCTGATATAGCTGCCAACAGGAGCGTCGCCCATATCAAAGGAGAATTTATATTCTCCCAATGGTTCGGTATAGCTATAGTATTCATCTTTGATAATCAGGTGGTCGGGGCTAAGGAAGACAGCTCTTAAATAATCGTTTTTCCAATTACGGCATTTATTCTGACTTGTATAATCAGTGCTGCCTTCAATTTCGTTTAACATCAGAACTCCTTCGTTAAAGAATCCCAGGCTTTTTGTGAAATAGTAATCAAATTTATGGCCGGGTACTGGGTTTTCAATACTGAATCGGCCCAATGGGTAGTACAGGCCTGAATCAGGACTGTTGGCACAATAAACACGCGCGTAGAAGGTGTAAGTGCCCGGTTTTTTATTTGCCATATTGCCCTTCCATTTCAGATGGGATATATCATCTTGGTTTTTAAACCAGGCAGGTGCGTCGCCCATTATTTTTGCATTATTGTTTCCATGGCTGTCCGATATATCCTGACCTGTGCCTTCATCAAGTTTTAATAAGGTCTGCGATGTTCCGGGCTCCTGCTTGTGAATTGAAATTTGTGACAGCGATCCTTTAAAATATTCATTCAGCTCTCTGTATTTTTCATCTTTTCCGGCATTGTAACGTCCTATGAGCCAATAGCCGGTGTAAGTATCGAGGTATCCAATAAATTTCTGGTCCACTATGCATCCATCTATGCTTATATCTGCCGACTCAGCACCAAAAGAGACTTCAATTTGATGCCATTGACCATCATTATATGCATGTTCGGCGTATAAAGTGTAATCGGAGTTGAGTACAAACCGAATGGAACCATCGGGCATCATATAAATATTCCTTTCGGTTCGTGTGCTGTTCACTTCCGCTTTTTGTGGTACTGAAGCAAATAAGCCTGCCGCCTTTGTCGGTACTTGTTTTAAACCAGAAATTTATGTAACCATTGGTGGGTATTTTAATTTTTTCATTGGTTTGGATGTAATTGTTTTTCCCATTCAGGCTAACCGAATACTGAAAGGGGATACTGGTACTGGAATATTCGTGTTTTTCAAAAAAATGTCCATTGCATTCCAGGCCAAGCTCTGCTTTATATGTGCCTGAAGGGAAATTTGAAACATCGATATAGTTATATAGTTGAGGAAAGTATTCATCGCTTTGATAAAATCTGCCCCAGTTGTATTTTGGGGCAGCAATAGGAGAGGGAGGTTTTATTTCAATCGGGAAGATGCTAATACTTGCGCTGTCCCAATCACT
>CAXXLC010000011.1:0-32390 GCA_963677345.2 uncultured Saccharicrinis sp. | reverse complement strand
CAAAGATAAGTTATTTTATTTTAAACTTCCAAATAAAACTTTAAAAATTTTATTTCTTTTTTTTCAGAAAGTAAAATCACTGCTTATCCTTTATTAATCACCATTTACACAGTCAAAATTTCAATGTTTTGTTTTGTGCTTTTCCTTAAAAGCGGGTGCAAAATAACTGACTTTATTTTGAACTTCCAAACAAAATATCACTTTTTTATTTAAAAATTTATGCCTTCTATTTTAACCTTCACCTTATCAATTATTTACAATTAATATTTTTTATCATAAATTTCACAAGTGATATTTAACACGATTATAAGCTCTTGTTTTTTGACTTAAGATATCGATAAATACAATAATGGTTCAGGGTAAAAGTATTTGCGTAAGGGATAGAAACGTATACCCCGCAGCGTTTTTATGATTCAATAATGTGACATTTTTACTGATAAACTCCGAAACCATAATGATTTATAATAAAAAAAGCGAGGAGTAGAAGTGAATAGCCCGACCCGAGCCTTGCTTATTTCACTATAATAACATTTGTATTACCGAGGGTTACGCCCTAAAATAACGAGACAAAGTAGTTTTTTAAAGATAAAGTCTATAACATATGAATGTAGTTATTACATTTGTGGCTATTGATATTAAAATACTTTTTTTATTGTGACTGATAGTATTGTTATTATTCCTACATACAACGAAAAAGAAAATATTGAAGCTATTGTTGATGTAGTGTTTTCTTTACCTAAAGAATTTCATATATTAATAATAGAAGATAATTCGCCCGACGGAACTGCTGATATTATTAAAAGACTTCAGACAGTACATGAAGGGAAACTTTATATGATTGAAAGAAAAGGAAAGCTTGGACTAGGCACTGCATATATTACAGGTTTTAAATGGGCAATTGAGAAAGCTTATGATTATATTTTTGAAATGGATGCAGACTTTTCTCATCCACCTGAAAAGTTAATTGAACTCTATGACACTTGTAAAAATGGTGCTGATTTAGCTATCGGATCGAGATACAAATCGGGAGTAAACGTAGTTAACTGGCCAATGGGCAGAGTTTTGATGTCGTACTTTGCATCGGTTTATGTACGAATGATTACAGGTATGAAAATTATGGATACCACAGCAGGATTCAAATGTTTTAAAAGAAAGACTCTTGAAACCATTCCTCTGGATAAAATTAAATTAAAGGGCTATGGCTTTCAGATTGAGATGAAATTTACAACATGGAAATACGGATTCAACATTATTGAGGTTCCGATTGTTTTTACTGACAGGCAAAAAGGGACATCGAAAATGAGTGGAGGTATTTTTAACGAAGCTGTTTGGGGTGTTATAAAAATGAAGATTGCCAGCTGGTTTAAAAAATATGAGAGATAAAATTGTTGTTGGTATAAAAAAAGTAAGTGTTATGAGTTCTATATTGATTAAGAATATTAAGATTATTAACGAAGGAAGATCGGTTATTGGGAGCATCTTAATTAAAGATGATTTAATAGAAAAGATTTTTACTGAAGACGAAAAACTGCCTGTTGCAGAAAATATTATTGACGGAACAGGTAAACTTCTGCTTCCGGGAGTTATTGATGATCAGGTTCACTTCAGAGAACCCGGTCTCACCCATAAAGCTGAAATTTTTACAGAAGCAAGAGCTGCTGTTGCAGGTGGAACAACATCTTATATGGAGATGCCTAACACAAAACCACAGGCTACAACTCATGAGGTATTGGAAGACAAATATAAATTAGCATCAGAAAGGTCTATTGCCAACTATTCATTTTACATTGGAGCAACAAATGACAACCTGGACGAACTTTTAAAAACAGATCCTGAAAAAGTTTGTGGAATTAAAGTTTTTATGGGAAGCTCTACCGGAAATATGTTAGTGGATAATGAATCGACTCTTGCAGGTATCTTTTCAAAAGCGCCAACCTTAATTGCTGCTCACTGCGAGGATGAAGATACGATACAGGCGAACCTACAGGCAGCTAAAGAAAAATATGGCGATGATGTACCTTTTGAGATGCATCATCTGATTCGCTCTGAAGAAGCTTGTTACAAATCATCATCAAAAGCAGCCACTCTTGCCAGGAAATATGGTGCCCGTTTACATATTTTACATCTAACAACAGCAAAGGAACTTGATTTATTAGATAAGGGAATGCCTATTGAGGAGAGGAAGATTACCGGCGAAGTATGTGTACACCACCTTTGGTTTACAAGCAATGATTATAAAAAATACGGTGCCCGTATTAAATGGAATCCTGCCATTAAAACGGTTAACGACAGAAATGCTCTTAGAAAAGCTGTGGCTGATGATACATTAACTGTTGTAGCTACCGATCATGCCCCTCATACTAAAGAAGAAAAGCAGGGTACCTATTTTAATGCTCCTTCAGGTGGTCCATTAGTACAACACTCTTTAGTGGCTATGCTGGAAATGGTAAAAGAAGGTGTTTTTACTTACGAGCAGGTTGTTGAAAAGATGTGTCATGCTCCGGCTCAACTTTTTAAAGTAAAAAACAGAGGTTTTATTAAAGAAGGTTTTAAAGCCGACCTGGTTATAGTAGAGCCTGACAATAAATGGACGGTTGCTTCTGAAAACATTTATTCGAAATGTGGATGGAGTCCTTTTGAAGGCAACAGCTTTACTCATCTTGTGAGCCATACGTTTGTTAACGGACACCTAGCATATCACAACGGAGTTTTTGATGATAGTAAAATGGGCGAACGTTTAACATTTAAAAAATAAATTACTACAAAGTAAACTGCGAAAGCTATTTATCTGAGTGAAAAATAGCTTTTGTTTTTTCTATCTGAACACAAATATAAAGTTCCATACTGATGAAATCAATTCTGCCTGCAACACTTCTGATTCTTCTATTTATTTTTTCTTGCCAAAACAAGAAGAATGATAATATAATTAGCCAGAACAATCCTTCAAAAAAGATGGAATTATGGGCTGATACTATTATTTATGATGTTCTTGTACAAAACCCGGATTCAACAGATGAGTGGCAATATCAAAAAATTAAAAATCTGAACCATAAAAAATTAGTTGACGACATTTTCAACAGCATTTATTCAGGGAAGAAGCCTGCTTTTAACTACTACACAAACCAACCATACTCTATTGACGACATCAGGGCTTTTGAAGAAAGCTATTCAAGAAAAGACATTGGGAAACTACAATTTGAAGAATGCTGGAAATATGATCACTGTACAGGTCATATCGAAAAACAAATATTTTCAATCCTTGTTGCTTATACTCTTTATGACTCAACCGGAAACATAAGAGGTTACAAAGCTGGATTTTATATAAAAAACAATTAAGTATTAACACCATTATTTTATATTTAAATACATTAACCATGTATCTTAACCCAAAAGAATAAACTATCCCCTGAATACTAAAACGATCAAATTTTCACTAAATAGAGTTAAATTACAAAAATTCATGATCCTGGTTCGAAGGTTTTCATTATTGTTGTCGTCATAAAAAACAACAAACAAAACATTTTAAATGAAAACGATACGTATTTTACACCGCTATGTCGGTTTTTTCCTAGTTGGAATCATGTCAATGTATGCCATAAGCGGCATAGTTCTGACTTATCGCAACTCAGACATTTTTAAAATTAAAAAACATATTGAAGTCACATTAGACCAAAATCTGTCAGGAGATGAATTAGCCAGAGCTCTTAAAATAAGACATTTTAACATTAACAAAGAAGATGAAACAACTATATATTTCAGAGAAGGGTCTTATAATAAACAAACCGGAAATGTCATCTACGATCAATCAGAGTATCCTGTATTTGTTTCTAAACTAGTAAGGCTTCATATGACTGCTTCAGGTGGAGTAATGTCATGGTTAACAACTACATTTGGAATTGCGTTATTATTTCTTGCTGTTTCATCATTCTGGATGTTTAAACCTAAAACAAAAATTTTTAAGAAAGGAATTATTGTGGCTATTGCTGGTATTGTATTCACTATGATATTAGCAATACTCTCATAGTCAAACAACTATGAGAAGCACCACTCACTTTCTTTAACCACGAACCTGGCTGTATTACGACTCAGTTGCGAGTCAACAACATCTTTATCTCTTATGACTTCATCAATAGCATCCTGTGTATAATTACGAATTGTAACCAACTCCACATTCTCATTATATTTCACTACGAAGTCTTTCTTTAAGTCTTCAATCAGTTTATACGGATTTCTTTTAGCATCTATACAAGCAGAAAAGTTAAGTGCAGAATTCTGCATCAGGTTAATTTTAATTTTATTTTTACCAAATATTGAAAAAATATCACTTAGGTTATCTTCTACAATAAAAGAAAAATCTTTGGGCGAGATCGTAATAAATAATTGATTAGTTTTTAAAATATACACAGGCAGTTTATTACCAGAATGCTCAACAGTTTGAATCTTTGTACCTATCAAGCTGGTATCCATAAACGATTTTACATACAGCGGAATTTCTTTATTCTGCAAAGGCTTTAAGGTTTTTGGGTGAATCACCTGAGCTCCGTAATAAGCCAGCTCAATAGCTTCAGGATAAGAAATATCTTCAAGCTTTTTTGCATGAGGATACCATCGTGGGTCAGCATTTAATACACCTGGCACATCCTTCCATATAGTTAAGCTCTCAGCATCAAGTATATGAGCAAAAACAGCACCTGAATAATCAGATCCTTCACGACCTAATGTTGTTGTAATATTATTGATTGTTGATCCAATAAAACCTTGCGTGATATATATAGAATCAAATTCAAATGACAACTCTTTTTTCACAAATTGAGAACTCAATCCCCAATTAACAGAAGCATCTCTATAGTTTTCATCTGTTTTTACCACTTTTCTGCCATCTATCCATTTATTATTTAAACCGATATAATTGGCATAATGACTTACGATCTGAGTTGAAAGAATTTCACCATACGAAACAATCTGATCATACTCAAAATCATAATTCAAAGAAGGATGCTGTTGTAGTCTTTCCCATAACGAACTCTTAAGTTTCTCAAATATATCATAAAAGGAATATCTATGCTCAAATAATTCATTGACAACCTGGTGATGATAATCAATAATAAAATCGAATAATTGTTTTATTTGAGATTTATCTTGTTTCATATATGCTTCAACTAGCTCTTCCAAATTATTTGTTGTTTTTCCCATTGCTGATATTACAACAACCATTTTACCTGCATTACTCTTTATAATGCTGCATACATTTCGAACTCCTGAAGCATTTTTAACAGAAGCTCCTCCAAACTTATAAACTTGAACTTGCATAATAACACTAAATAATAAAACCAACACTCAAAATTAGTAAAATACGAAACTGTTAAATATGTAAAACATCAATGATTTAAGTGATTTATATCATAAAACAGTCCGATCACCTTACACTCACTATATAAATACACAGGACAAACACATCATCTAACTCTATTTCAGGATATTTCATCAAATACCATAAAGAAATTGGATATTTTTTAGGCGCATTTAATTAATTATTAATAACTTAAAGTTTATTAATATATATATTACCAGATAGACAAATTTTACAATAGAATGATCCATAAAATAGCGACCAATTTCTACCCTTAATTAAGTTTTTCAGGATATAAGCAGGCTATTTATATATGAACAAAGCTAATGATACAACAGTTTATAATATATAAACAAGAAAATGAAAAGGGTTGGAAAAATAGAATTTAAGACTAAGGACTATGTCAGTTGGCTTTTTTACTCAAACAAACAGTATATCAGAGGTCTGCTTCTTATCATTCTCATATTTTATACTGCTTTTTCTTTTTTGGATTACATAGAGGACAGTATTTCTTTTAAGACATTACTTTTCATAAGGTTATACATTGGCTTACCAGCTCTTTTAATTGCTTTTACACTATCTTTCGTGAATAAAATGCAACAATACGTAAGAACAATAAATGCAACAGCTTTATTCATCGTTAATATGAGTATAACGTTAATGTATTATCATTTACTACCCACCGAAAAAGCATTTATCTCTTTTTATTCCGGATTAATCATCACAACAGCAAGTTTATCTCTATCGATGAGTAACGTACGCTTATCTAACCTATATATTATCATATCAACAATAACTTTTATAATGGTTTCTGTTTTTAAGCATAATCTGATAACTACCAACAAACTCCAATTTATCGAATCTACAACCTTTTTAATCGTATCTTCAGGGTTCTGGATTTTTGCAAATACAATTATTGACAAGTTTTCAAAAAAACTATATTTTACCCAAAAAAAGATAAGCCTCGAAAGAGATCGCATCAATACCCAGAAAGAAAAATTTGAAAAACTAAACACAACAAAAAATCAATTTTTCAGCATAATAGCACATGATCTCCGGAGTCCGTTTAATACATTAATTGGCTATTTTTCCATACTGATCAAAGATAAAAATGAGTATATTTCAATCAAAAGAGATGAAATATTACGTATTTATTTTCACATACGAAGAACCTATAATTTATTAAACAATATATTAATCTGGGGAAGAAGTCAGCTGAGACATAGTTATTTTCAGCCTCAAACATATATTGTAAAAGACATTGTATATGAAAACAGGGATCTTTTTTATGAAATTGCAGCCTCAAAAAATATACAAATCACATATCAAATAGATTACAACTCATTCGTTTATTGCGATAAAGAAATGATTTGTACCATTTTAAGAAACTTAATATTAAATGCTATTAAATTTACAAATAGCGGAGGCAACATTACTGTTTTGGCCAATAAACACACGACTAAAGAAGTTGAATTTGCCGTAATTGATAATGGAATAGGAATTTCAGACGTGATCAGAAAAAAAATACTGGAAGCAAATGAGCAATATACAACTCCGGGAACAGATTATGAAGAAGGTTCAGGAATAGGATTAATGATTTCTCAAGAATTTCTGACGCTGCACAAAAGAAAACTTAATATAGAAAGCACTATAAATAAAGGTAGTAAATTCTATTTTCATATGCCCTGCGAGGCAAAATCTCAAAAGCAAAATATAAAATAATTCACATGGTGTTAGTAATTCTGATAAATAAATTTTACTATTGCTCCTTCGCAAAAAAAATAAAAAGTGAGTCATTCAGATATTCTTAATAAATACAATAATTCTAAGCTTTTAACCCAATTTACAAACCATATTAAAAACAATACTAAAAGATTGTTTTTATCCGGCACTACCGGATCTTTTAAAAGCTTGCTGGCAGCAGCCTCTCTTGAAAAAAATCAACATTTAATTATCCTTAACGACAAAGAAGAGGCAGCCTATTTTTACAATGACCTTACACAACTTACAGGTGATGAAAAGATTTATTTTTTGCCATCTTCCTATAAGCGTTCACCAGAATATGGTAATATTGATGAATCTAATATTATTTTACGAACTGAGGCTTTGAACTTTTTAAGTTCAGGAAATAATGACGGTATAGTTGTAAGTTACCCCTTAGCTATTTTTGAAAAAGTTCCTACAAATCAGATTTTAAATGATTGTACTCTAAATATTCAAACAGGCGAAAAACTAGACATATCTTTTGTTACAGAAGTTTTAAACGAGTATGAATTTAAACGAGAGGATTTTGTTTACGAACCCGGTCAATTTTCAGTAAGAGGGAGTATTGTAGATATTTATTCATTTGCCAATGAAGATCCTTATAGAGTTGACTTCTTTGGAGATGAAGTGGATTCAATCAGAACATTTAATCTCGAAAATCAATTATCTATTGAAAAATTAGATAAAATAGCCATTATACCAAATATCAACAAACAGAAGGATACTGAAAAAATATCTTTGGTTGAATTCCTAAGTCCCGAAATATTTATCTGGGCTTATGACTTTTCCTTCATTTATGACAACATAGCCGAAGCTCATCTAAAAATAAAACACAGGGAAAATCAAAGAGCAGAAAGTGAAGCTGTTCCTTCTCTAAATCTGTTTAATGACAACATTGAAATTTGCACACTAATAGAACATAAGAAAACGATTGAATTTGGCAAGAAAAGTTTTTTTAAGGATTCTTTAGAGATTACTTTTAATACATCTCCACAACCGGTATTTAATAAAAATTTTAATTTACTTGAAGAAAATTTATTAACGAATGAAGAAAAAGGATATGAAAGATATATATTATCTGACAATCCAAAACAGCACGATAGATTAAGAGATATTTTCAAAGATCTGAACAGTAAAATATCCTACACTCCCCTATCAACAACACTACACGAAGGATTTATTGATAACGACTCCAAATTTTGTTTTTATACCGATCATCAGATTTTTGAACGCTATCATAAGTTCAGTTTAAGAACCGATAAAGCCCGCATTGCAAAACAAGCTATATCATTAAAAGAACTAAGCCGCTTAAATCCCGGTGATTACGTTGTACATATCGATCATGGCATAGGAAGATTTGGCGGACTGGTAACCACTAATGAAAACGGCAAACCACAAGAAGCCATCCGACTGGTTTTTAGGGATAATGATATTCTTTTGGTTAGCATACATTCGCTGCACAGAATAAGTAAATACAAAAGCAAGGACAGTGAACCTCCACGTATCAACAAATTAGGAACTACTGCATGGCAAAAGATAAAAGATAAAACAAAAAAGAAAGTAAAGGATATCGCCCGAGAATTAATATCTCTCTATGCACAACGAAAAGAAGAACCTGGTTTTGCGTTCTCTCCTGACAGCTATTTACAGACAGAACTTGAAGCTTCATTTATTTACGAAGATACTCCCGATCAGGAAAAAACAACTCACCTTGTTAAAGAGGCAATGGAGAAAGACATTCCTATGGATATGCTGGTTTGTGGAGATGTTGGTTTTGGTAAAACAGAAATCGCGATCAGAGCAGCCTTTAAAGCTGTTACCGACAACAAACAAGTGGCCGTATTGGTTCCTACTACCATACTGGCTATGCAACATTACAATACATTCAAAGAGCGTTTGAAAGATTTCCCCTGCGAAATTGATTACATAAGCCGCTTAAGGAAACCCAAAGAAATAAAACAGGCATTAACAAAATTAAAAACTGGTGAAATAAGTATTATTATAGGAACCCATCGTTTAATTGGCAAAGATGTTGAATTTAAAGATATGGGCTTACTAATTATTGATGAAGAACAAAGGTTTGGAGTAAGTATAAAAGAAAAACTTAAGAAAATTAAAGTAAACGTTGATACACTGACATTAACCGCTACTCCTATTCCAAGAACTTTACAGTTTTCATTAATGGGAGCTCGTGATTTATCCATCTTAAACACACCTCCACCAAACCGTCATCCAATTCTTACAGAACTCCATACTATTAATGACGAAATCATTAAGGAAGCCATATCATACGAGGTAGACAGAAATGGTCAGGTATTTTTCATACATAATCGCGTTCAAAATATTTTTGAAATTGAAGCCATGATTAATCGTATTTTACCTGGCGTAAAAACAGTTGTTGCTCACGGCCAAATGGATGGCCCCCAGTTAGAAAAAATAATGCTTGATTTTATTAATGGAGATTACGATGTACTCATAGCCACAACAATAATTGAATCAGGTTTAGATATACCTAATGCCAATACAATTATTATAAATAACGCAAATCATTTTGGACTTAGCGAATTACATCAGTTAAGGGGACGCGTTGGTCGTTCTAACAAAAAAGCCTTCTGTTATTTACTGGCACCACCATTAACATCTGTAACCCAAGAGGCCAGAAGAAGACTTAAAATCATAGAGGAATTTTCTGACCTGGGAAGCGGGTTCAATATCTCAATGCAGGATTTAGATATCAGAGGGGCAGGAAACTTGTTAGGCGGAGAACAAAGCGGATTTATTGCTGACATTGGATTTGAAACTTATCACAGAATTTTAAATGAAGCGATACTTGAATTAAAAGAAACCGAATTTAAAGAATTATATAAAGAGGAGATAAACCGTAAGGCAGACAAAAATATTCAGTTTGTAACAGATTGTTCCATTGAAACTGATGCTTTATTAGTTTTACCTGATCAATACATTGAAAACGTTGCAGAACGTATGCAATTATACAGGAAACTTGATGGTTTAAAGGACGAAGATGAGCTTAACAACTTTAAATCAGAACTAATTGACAGGTTTGGTCCGATACCAGAAACCACTCAAGAATTAATTCAAGTTGTCCAATTAAGATGGAAGGCTATTGAATTAGGGGTAGAAAAAATAGTTTACAAAAATGGTAAACTATTAATATACTTTGTTTCAAATCAAGAATCTCCTTATTACCAATCTTCTATTTTCACAGGGATTCTAGGCTTTTTACAAGCCAAAGCCAAAACAGCCAAGATGCAGGAAAAAAATAATAAATTAAGATTGGCTATACCATCAGTAAAAGACATAAATACCATTAAAGACCTGTTCGATAAAATTCATTCATTTGTATTTTCAGGGGAATAATTACTTGTAATTATTCCTCTAAAAGTATTACTTCATGAATTTCACCACCGGAAGAACTTAACAAACTACATTTAAACTTATATGATTTCCCATTCATAAATTCTATCTCTATTTGCTCATCCAATTCTTTTAACCCCTGTTCATTACCTAACACTTCACACCACTTACTTTTCTTTTTCAAAAACACTTGAATTTTTTTTCCTTCAATATCTAAATTATCTAACTCCCTTTGTGTATAGGCATTGGTTTTTAAAACCTGTCCACAACTATTTAACACCAATACCATCTTATCTTTTTGAAACAGAATCTTTTCATAAAGTCTGTTTCTCTTTTCACAAAACTTACTTTGTGTAACATCTTTTACAATAAGCTGAACCGAGACCTTGTTATTAAAATTAACCTTCGAACCAGTCAATTCTGCCCAAAATGCATCTCCATGTACTGTTTTCAATTTAATAAAAAAAGGAGCTATCTTTTTATCTTCATGCAAGGAAGAATTAATATGACCATTGAACTCCTCAATAAAATTCTCATGAATATAATTGGTAATCGGGAACCCCATAACATCTTCAATATAATGAGTTTTAAAAACATCTAATCCCAAACAATTCAGATACATTATTTTACCATTTGTAACAACGATAATTGGCAATGGTGAAGATGAAATAAACTCTCTGTATCCCTGCTCACGCTCTTTCTGTTCCACATCCACCCGATGTTTATAATACGCAAGATCAATACCAATTCCCAATTCCTTTTTATTTATGGGCTTAACCAAAAATCCATAAGAATTTGTAACTATAGCTCTTTCAATAACCTGCGATGAGGTATCACTGGACACATAGATTACAGGAATATTTGATTCACGTCGCAAAAGATCAGCCGTTTGAATACCATCTAACTCTCCATCTAAATGTATATCCATTAAAACAACATCAGGACGCAAATCTTTACACTTTTCCACAGCCTCCCTCCCGGAAGATGTATGTCCCACTATTTCGTGACCTAAATCACGCAAAAACATAGTGAAAATTGCTGTTATAAATTTGTCATCCTCGACTACAAATATTCTTCTCATAATAAATTTTTCATAATTATAAGTTTCGCTATCAAATAATTATATATTTGTGCAAAAATAGAGACGTGAATTTAGTCATTGATCAGGGAAATACGTTTATAAAAATTGGGGTTTTTGATAAGGGTAAGCTTACATATTCTGATTCAAGTAATTTTTTTGACGAAAATTTATTTAGCAAAGTAAAAAATCGCAATAATATAAATAAGATTATCCTTTCTTCTGTTAAGCAAGAATTCAATAATACAGATGAAATATTAAAGATTCTCAATTTACCGAAGTCAACAATAGCAATAATTCTGAATAGTAAAACAAAAATTCCGATTACCAATTGCTATGAAACTCCGGAAACCTTAGGAAAGGACAGACTGGCAGCCCTCGTAGGTGCTTCTGAGTTTTTCCCCGGCAATCCCAAATTAGTCATTGACGCAGGAACAGCTATCACCATCGACTATCTTGACGAACACAATAAATTTATTGGCGGTAATATTTCTCCGGGTATTCAAACGCGCTTTAAATCATTACATCAAAATACAGGAAAATTACCCCTACTACAAATTAATGAAAACTCACCATTTATTGGTTTAAATACTACAAATGCTATACAGGCAGGAGTACAAAACAGCGTTATTTTTGAAATTGACCACTACATTAACCACTTTAACAGCATAAACAACAACACTCAAACAATTTTAACAGGAGGAGATGCATATTTTTTTGTCAAAAAATTAAAAAATCGCATATTTGTAAATCAGAATTTAGTATTAACAGGTTTAAATACAATACTTGAATACAATGTATAAAATAAAATTATTAGCAAAACATAGGCTAATACATGAATTGAATATACTTACCTCTAAAATACACCAATTAGGAATATGCACATTTCCACCCCCACAAGTTGGCACAACTTTTGGTGTACTAGCTGTATCATAAATTCATTTCCTGCTTTAACACTAAAAAAATAGATAAAGATAAAGATCAATATTCATAACACATACATCAATTTGATTAACAATTATTTAAAACTTATAAACACCATGCCAAGAATTTTTACAAAGATTTTTTTCACGGGAATGATAACTCTTTTTGCAGTACAAGTAAGTGCTCAAAAGGGAGTTGAAGACGGCTCAAAATATGGGCACGGAGAAGACAGCTTAAGATGTCTTAAAAACTTATCGCTATTTGTTGAATACGTAAAACAAAAAAGTTATGCAGATGCAATTCCTGCCTGGGAAATATGCTTTAACGAATGTCCTTTAGCAAGTACAAAAATATACACTGATGGTGTAAAGATTATGTCATACCGCATCAAAAAAGAAAAAGATGCAACTAAAAAGGAAGAATTAATCAAACAATTAATGGACGTTTACGATCAGAGAATCAAATATTTTGGCAATAGTAAAAAATATGGCGAAGGCTATATTCTTGGTCGTAAAGCTGTTGATTATTTAGAATACAAAAAAACCGAACCGGAAGCCAGAAAATTAGCTCAGGAATGGTTTGAAAAATCTGTTAGCGAAAGAGGTAATAATAGCGAAGGAGCTGTTTTAGCTACATACATGACAAACACTGTGGCCATGTACAAAGACGGACAAGTTGATGCTGAGGCCGTAGTAACAAATTACGTTAAAGTAAACGACATCCTAAGCGCAACAATTACCAGATATGCATCAAAGCCAAAATATCAGGAAATGTATAAAACATTAAAGGATAATGTTGAAAAGCTTTTTGCAACAAGTGGTGCTGCCGATTGCGAAACTATTGAGAAAATATTTGCTCCTCAATTAGAAGAAAACAAAGAAAACACTGACTGGTTAAAATTAGTTACTAAATTATTAGCCAGAGCAAACTGTGAAGATGTGCAATTATTATATGATGTTTCAGAAAGCTTACATGCTATAGAACCATCGTCATCTTCAGCATATGGATTGGCTCGTATGTATTTAAAATCTCAGGATCTTGATAAATCGGTTGAATATTATAACGAAGCAATTAACCTTGAAGAAGAGGCCGATCAAAAAGGTACATTCCATTACCAGTTGGGCTTAATTAAGTTCAACCAGGGCAAATTGGCTGACGCCAGATCAAATGCTCTAAAAGCAATTGAATTAAGACCTAATTGGGGTGATCCATATATTCTGATAGGTAATTTATACGCCACTTCTGCAAAAAACTTTGGTGCTGATGAATTTGAGCACAAGACTGCTTATTGGGCAGCAGTAGATCAATTTTACAAAGCAAAAAGTGTTGATGCAAGTGTTACTGACAAAGCCAACGAATTAATAGGAATTTATTCAAAACACTTCCCTGGCACTGAAGAAATTTTCTTCCACAATTTAACTGAAGGAGCATCATACTCATTGGGGGGATGGATCAATACAACAACGAAAGTCAGAGCTAAAAAATAACATAAGAAACGAGCCAAAAAAAAGAGCTTTCCTCAAATAGGAGAAGGTCAAACTTGGCGAGTTCCATATGGCAAGTAAAGACAAATTAAGACATATGAAACAAGCCACGAGAAGACTTTCTCACGCAGGGAGGATGCATAATTCTGGCGAGTTCCATGCGGCCATATGAATCAAATGATAAACGCATGAAACCTGAATTTTTAAATAGAAATTTTAAAAATATAACTAAAACTGTAAGAGGCATTTTG
This sequence comes from uncultured Saccharicrinis sp., assembly GCA_963677345.2. Taxonomy (GTDB): domain Bacteria; phylum Bacteroidota; class Bacteroidia; order Bacteroidales; family Marinilabiliaceae; genus Saccharicrinis. The sequence continues at coordinate 18,164 of CAXXLC010000011.1, read as the reverse complement.
CTTCTTGCAGTTTTGTTTTTTATCTACTCATGTACTTCTAACAAACCGGAGGAAATTAAAGCAATTGAAGAAATTCAAAACATACCTTCATTAGAATTATATGATTACGAATCATTTATCACAGATTCGGGGAAAGTTAAGTATCAACTAATCACCCCTCAATTACTCAATTTTGATAAAAGAGAAGACCCTTATAAAGAGTTTCCTCAAGGTGGTCACATCATCACATTTGACGATACCACAAACGTTATCAAGTCTGAAATTAAATGTAAATATGCCATAAACCACGAAAAGGAAAAACTTTGGGATTTAAGGAACAACGTGGAAGCCATTAATGAAGACGGTGTTCTTTTTAATACAGAACAACTCTTCTGGAACGAAAAAGATAAACGTATTTACACAGATAAATTCATTAAAATTACAACAAAGGACAAAATAATTACCGGATATGGTTTGGAAGCCACTCAAAATTTAAATGATTACGAGATAAAAAATGTTAGTGCTATATTAGAAATTAATACTGAGGAAAAATAATATTTTATAATAACGCACATTTTGTAATTTTAAGCTTTAGTTTTTGTAACAAACATTTAATGGACAGCATAACCATCATAACCATTGCTTTATTATTTTCTGCATTCTTTTCAGGATGTGAAATGGCATTTATTTCGTCAAATAAATTATTAATTGAACTTAATAAAAAGAAATATCCACGCTTAGGCAAAATATTAGATACCTTTATTAACAACGGAGGTCTTTTTATATCAACTTTATTAATTGGCAATAATATTGCCCTGGTTGTATATGGACTTGAGATGGGCAAACTATTATCACCATTCATTGAATCTTACGTAAGCTCATCGTCATCAATATTATTTATACAAACAACTCTTTCAACAATACTCATATTAGTTACTGCAGAATTTTTACCCAAGATACTTTTTAGAATTAATCCTATCTTAATTTTGAATATCACGGCATTGCCATTATTATTATTTTATAGTTTGTTTTATCCTATCTCAAAACTAACTGTTAACCTTTCTGAATTTTTAATGTCGAAAGTATTTAAAACCCCTGAAAAAAAGAGTTCTCAAAAAATAGTTTTAGGCAGAATAGACTTGGATAATTTAATATCACAACATCATGAAAAACTAGAGGATCATGATGACAACGCAAAAGAGGTTAAACTATTAAAAAACGCTTTAGATTTTTCTAAAGTAAAAGTTCGCGAATGTATTATTCCCAGAACCGAGATCAGCGCTATTGAAGCAGGAGAATCATTTGAAATACTCACAAAGCGTTTTATTGAAACCGGATACTCAAAAATTCTAATTTATAAAAAATCAATAGATAACATTATTGGGTACATTCATGTATCTGAGCTTTTCAAAAAACCCAAAATCCTAAAAAATGCCATTAATCCTTTATCCATTGTACCGGAAACAATGACTGCAAATAAATTACTTGAGGTGTTTATTAAGGAGCACCGCAGCATTGCGTTAGTTGTTGATGAATTTGGAGGAACGGCTGGAATAGTGACAATGGAAGATATATTAGAAGAAATTTTTGGAGAAATAGATGACGAACATGACGTATCGGATTTAATAGAAAAGAAAATATCAGATAATGAATTTATTTTTTCAGGTAGATTGGAAATAGATTACGTAAACGAAAAATACAGCTTGTCGATACCTGAATCAGAAAATTACGAAACACTTGCTGGGTTTATTCTCCACCACAATGAGTCTATCCCCAAAAATGAAGAAGAATTAATCATTGATAACTTTAAGTTTAAAATCAACCTGGCATCTGATAACAGAATTGAATTAGTCAACTTAATAATTTTAGGACACTCATAACCACATTTAAGTTTAACACTTATCATCATAAAAAAGAAGAATACACAAACTTTGTTTAATACGAAAGTCAGAAGTTATTAGAAATCCTAGAATATTTTTAATCATTTTTATGATTCAACTAATATCCCTTAACCGTGTTATCCATTTTTTTGTATATTCGTAACCTGATTTTTTGAAATAAAATAAACAAATAAAAGAATGGCAACATTAGAGAGAATTAGAAATAAAGGTGGTATCCTGGTAGCTGTTGTTATAGGATTAGCCTTATTTGCATTTATCTTGGGTGACTTTTTAAAGGGAAATGGAGGCGGAAATCAAGCCAACAGTATAGAAGTAGGTGAAATTAACGAAACAACCATTTCATATTCTGCGTACCAAAACGAAATCAGTCAGGCAGAAGATTTTAGAAAGCTTCAAACAGGGAGTAGCAGCATCGATGAAAACACTCAATACCAAATTCAGAATCAGGTTTGGGAACAATTGGTTCAGGAAATAATTATGGGTGAAAAATTTGAGAATGCCGGCATTGATGTAAGTACTGAAGAAGTATTAGATATGGCAACAGGCAAAAACGCACACCCTGCTATTCGTCAGATGTTTACAGATCCTAAAACTGGTATTTTCAACCAAGCTGCAGTAGTAAACTTCTTAAAAAACAGAAAACGTGATGCAAACGCTAGCCTTTATTGGGAATACCTTAAAAAAGCTATTGTAAACGAAAAGCTAAACTCAAAGTATACAAATCTTTTCAGAAAAGGATTTTACACTACTAAAGATATGATACAGAGTGAAGCAAACGCAAATTTAAGATCGGTTGATTTTGACTTTGTAGCTGTAAATTACAACACAATACCTGACAGTACAATTGAAGTATCAAACAGCGAAATCAAGGATTATTACAATGATCATATTGATAATTACAAACAAGATGCAGAGCGCACTATTCAATATGTTTCATTCCCGGTTAATCCTTCAGAAGAAGATAAAGAATTAGCTGAAAAATGGATTACAGAAACTAAAGAAGAATTTGCAAATCCGGCAACTGATGCGGCTCAGTTTGTTACAATGAACTCAGACCTGCCATACGAGGATAAAAATTTAAAAGCTGAAGAGCTTAGAATAGCAATTAAAGATTTTGTTACTAACGGGAAAGAAGGTGACGTTTTTGGACCATATTTAGAAGATGAAGCATATAAATTAAGCAGAATCGTAAGCATTAAAGAAATGCCTGATTCAGTTCGGGCAAGACACATCTTAATTCAGGAGCAAGATCCTACAAAAGCAGATGCAATTGCAGACAGCTTAATTAACTTGATAAACAAAGGTGCAGACTTTGCTGATTTGGCTCGCAAAAACTCTAAGGACAGCGGATCTGCAGTTAACGGAGGTGATCTTAACTGGTTTAAAGAAGGCATGATGGTTAAACCGTTTAACGATGCCTGTTTTAACGCTAAAAAAGGTGATATTGTTAAAGTAGAAACTCAGTTTGGCGTTCATATTATTAACATTCAAAATGTAGGTAAACCTGTTACTAAATACAACGTTGCAACTCTTGCACGAGAAATCAAGTATAGCTCTAAAACTTATCAACAAGTTTATGCTGAAGCCAATAAATTTGCAGCTAACAACAACACTTCAGAAAAATTTATTGAAGCTATCAAAACAGAAAACAAAACACCTCGTTTTGCTACATTAAAAGCAAACGACAGGAATGTCAGAGGTCTTGAAAACTCTCACAGATTAGTTCAATGGGCTTTCGAAGGCGATGTAAATGATATGTCTCCTACTATCTACGAATTTGGTAATCAATTTGTGATAGCAGTAATTACTGATGCAAAAGAAGAGGGACATCAAGACATCAATGAAGTAGCTTCCAGAATTAAATCTTTAATAGCAAAGGACAAAAAAGCTGAGATTATTATTAAGAAGTTTAATGAAAACACAAAAACAAGCCAAAGTTTATCGTCATTAGCTCAAAAGATGGAAAGCTCGGTAAAATCAGCAGTGAATATAAACTTTGCTTCATACCAGGTAACAGGAGCTGGCTATGAGCCTGCTTTAGTAGGATTAGCTACAAGTTCTGATGTTAATAAAATTTCAACACCTGTAAAAGGAAACAGAGGTGTATATGTTGTTAAAGTAACTTCTGAAAGCGTTGCTGAAAATGCAGATTTAGAAGCTGCCAAAAGAATGGCAACTCAAAACATAGAATATAAAGTACGTTCTTTATATAATTCAATCAGAGAAGAAGCTGAAATAAAAGACAACAGAGCTAAATATTTCTAGACAATAAAATGAATACTAAATAAAAAAGCAGTCCTGAAAAGACTGCTTTTTTATTTTAACAAAATAAAGAAAGGAGAACCTCCACAAAAAAGCCTCCTTTACAAACTAAAAATAAACTAAACCACTATGCAGTTAATAACCTGAGTTCGATTAAAATTATAGAATTCAGATTATCATAAAAAGCTGATATACAAGGCAAATTTTGCAGGGCTAGCGAGCTAGCTCGAAAAATTTAACGCAGTAGATTAGTTTTTTATGGTAAAGCATAATGATTTCGCTTATAAACAGCAATCTTCTTCCTGAAAATTATTCAAAATAGCCCGCTATTCTTTCATAATTTTCAGTTGAACCTCACTATTTATAGGCGCTCTGAATCCAAAATTTTATGTCGAACTCAGGTTAATATCTTTTTAACTATATCAGCAATTTCTTTACCATCGGCTTTACCTCCCAATTCTTTAGAAGCCATTCCCATTGCCTTACCCATTTCTTTTATAGATTGGGCTCCTGATTTTTCAACTATTGCCGCAACCAGTTTCTCTAACTCTTCACCTGTAATTTGTTGTGGCAAGAAACGAGAAATAACTTCAACTTCTGCATTTTCTTTTTCTGCTAAATCAGCTCTTCCCTGTTCTATAAAAATAGCAGCAGCATCCTTACGTTGCTTTACCATTTTTTGTAAGATTTTTAACCCGGCATCTTCACCTAACTCATCACCGGCACCCTTTGCTGTATTAGCCTCTATTAGTTCCTTTTTAATACCACGAAGTGCTTCTAAAGCAACTTTATCTTTAGCCTTCATGGCAGTCTTTATTTCTTCTGTAATTTGCTCTGTTAAACTCATTATTCTTATAAATAATATATATATTCAATACTTCTTAATCTACATTATCGTGTAAATAAGGATTATCTCTTACAATTTTAGTTTTTCCATCTTTTCCTTCTGAAATAGTAAACCTTGACACTTTATAATCCTCTTCTTCCCGGACAGGATTTTCTTTTACTCTTTTTCGTTTATATGCAGGTACATTTTCAAGCCTTTCAATATATCTGTCATCTTCCATATCTTCGGGAGAAATACTAAATCTTTCACCCACACCAGTAGCAATCTGCCCTCTCTGATATTGATTTCCTGAAACATATTCTGACTCTTCGACTTTTTTCTTTCTGGGAGATGACTTATAGAACATATTTATACGTTCCTCTTTGGCCTTTTCTATCTGATCAAAGTCTATCACACGACTTGAATTTTCCTCTTGACTAACTTTATCATCATCAAGATCCAAAACAATAAGATCATCATCAGAACTAGATTCAGGATCATTACTATCTTCTACTCCATCCAATGAAAAACGCTGAACTTTAGGTTCATTTCTTTGTGAAAATTCAGCAATATTACGGGTATTAAACCCCGTTGCAATAATAGTTACATTTACTTGATCCTGCAGACTCTCATCACTACCTGTCCCCCAAATTATTGAAGCACTAGAGCCCACTGTTTCCTGTACAAAATCAGTAACCTCACCTACTTCATCCATTGTAATCTCATCAATCCCGGATGTAATATTCAATAAAATATTCTGAGCCCCTCTAATATCATTACTATTTAACAATGGTGATTCCAATGCCTGCTGAATAGCCATTAAGGCTCTGTTCTCACCAGAAGCAGTTGAGCTTCCCATAATGGCAACGCCACTATTTTTCATTACTGTTTCAACATCAGCAAAGTCAACGTTGATATATCCATGTACCGTAATTATTTCGGCAATACCTTTAGCTGCAGTAGAAAGAACATCATCAGCTTTAGAGAATGCATTAGATAATTTCAAATCACCGTACATCTCTCTTAACTTCTCATTATTAATTACCAGAAGAGAATCGACATTTTTTTCCATTTCTGCAATCCCATCAAGTGCCTGGTTGATTCTTACTTTACCTTCAAACCTAAATGGAATTGTAACAATACCCACCGTTAAAACTCCCATATCCCTGGCTGCTTTAGCTATTATAGGAGCAGCACCTGTACCGGTACCACCTCCCATTCCGGCTGTAATAAAAACCATTCGGGTATTATCCTCCAGAACTTTTTCTATATCTACCAGGTTTTCAATTGCAGCCTGCTTACCTATTTCAGGTTTATTACCGGCACCACGACCTTCAGTAAGAGAATCTCCTAATTGGATTTTTATAGGAACCGGACTATTCTGCAAAGCCTGGGCATCTGTATTACACACCATGAAATTTACATCCTTAATGCCCTGATTGAACATGTGATTTACCGCATTACTTCCTCCTCCACCAACACCAATTACCTTAATAATACAATTTTGGCTTTGAGGCATTTCAAAACTCATCAAGTCATCATTCATGTCAATTTACTTTTCAATCTGTTTAAATTTATTTTTTAAGGTTAGATAAAACCTTCTAAATTTGATCACTTCACTTTTTTACGAAAAATATCATGGGTTGTTTCACAAGGTATACTAAGATATAAAATTACATCTCTACATCCTTCTCATCAAAGATTCCTGCAAATGTTTTTTTCAAATTTCCAAATAAATCTCCAGATACATGATCTGTTCTATCCTTTTTCTTCTTTTCTTTTCTGGGAGAAGAAACTTTACGCATTGACTCAACATCCTCATCTAATTCTTCGGGAAATAGCTCCTGTTCAACAACAGATTTAACAGGATTATCCATAGCCGACAACAATAAACCAATACTTGTGGAGTACATAGGCATTTTGGCCTCTTTAAGATGCATAGTATGAATATTCTTATTAGGTAAACCAATACGAACTTCGAGTCCGGTTCTGTACTTAACCAACTTTGAAAGATTTTTTAACAGAGCACCACCTCCGGTTATTACAATACCAGCTCCTAATTTATCATAAAGTTTAGAACTTTCAATTTGAGACATTACATAATCCACAATCTCTTCCATCCTGGCTTGAATAATATACGCCAAGGACTTGAATGATATTTCTTTTGATTCCCAGCCTTGAATTCCTGGAATAGTTACCACCATATCTTCTCTTTCCAAATCACCTAAGGCTGATCCAAACTGAGTTTTCAATGACTCGGCCTGTTTAGCTAATACAGCACAACCTTCTTTAACATCAGAAGTAACCACATTTCCACCAAATGGAATGACAGCTGTATGTTGAATCATGCCATCATAGAAAATTGCCACATCAGTTGTACCACCACCAATATCAACAAGTACAACACCGGCCTCCTTTTCTTCTTCTGTTAAAACAGCACGCGCAGAAGCCATGGGTTCAAGAAATAATTGATTTAATTTCAACCCCACCCGATGAATACATTTTTCGATATTATTAACCGACGCAACACGACCTAAAACAATATGATAGTTACCTTCTAACCTACGTCCTGACATTCCAATGGGATTTTTAACACCCGCTTCATTATCTACCACATAATCCTGTGGAAATACATGTAAAATATTTTCCCCGGCTTCTAAAGGAATTTTGAAATTATCCCTATATAGATGATCCACATCAAACTGTGTAATTTCCATATTGGTTTCAATATACCTATAGCCTCTGTTTTGCAAGCTTTTTATATGCTGACCAGCAATACCTACATACACATCAGTTAATTTTACACCGTATTTTGATTCAAGGTTATATACAACATCCTTTATCGCACCTACAGTTTCTTCAATATTAAGAACTACCCCCCGCTTTACTCCGGTAGAGGGCACTTTTTCAATACCTACAATTTTTAATTCCCCATTGTCATTCTTACGTCCAACAACAGCTACAATCTTGGTGGTTCCGATGTCTAACGCAGCAATTAAATTGGATTGGTTATTCATAATATCATTGTTTTGTACAGATTATTTGACCTTCGTATTTTAAATTAATCTCTTTGTAATTATTCCATTCCCTGGGATGTAAACCTTGAGTATAGAGAGCATATAAATGCTTCATCTTAACAGGGTAATCAGTTAGTGATCCTAAATAAATGATTTGATCACCTACCCTCGGAGTCAAGGAAAACTCACCATTTTTCTCTACATAAATTTGTTCAATCTGAGCATTCCAAAATGCATCATTAGTAATATATTTTGCAAAATCGAGTACTTCATTTAAACTATCCAGTTTATTCACATATCCACTTAAAACTAAAGTATGAGAAGTATATTGATCAAACAAAGACATTTTATTACCTGTTTCATCCAAATAAAAAGAATCATACCCGGAAAAAACCCTTAATACAGGTTTTTTCTGTCCTACAGAAACATTCAACTGCCCTCCTATAGTATAATACGCCTCACACCTATTTATAGCTTCCTGCTTTTTCAAAAACTTTTCAATCTCTTCACAGTTTACTTCTTTAATTGCACCACCGAGTAAACGGGGATATTTATTTAATATAATACCTCTGATCTGTTCTGATGTAACAAACTGAAACAAAGCACTATCTTGCACATCAACCTTTACCTGAGAGCATACAACACTATTTCTTCCCTGCTCCACAAATGAAAATACCACTGGGAAAAAAGCCAGTAATATGACCCAAAGAATAATATTTTTAACTTTTTGTATTTTCATTATTCACACACTATCATTTAATCACTTAAATATAAACCAATTAACAAGCATTCCCCAATCACTCATCTCTTACTTATAAACATTTACCTACATTTTATTAACCATTTATTAAAAAACAATTCCAGTATTTGTAAATCTTATTCTATATTTTGAATTTTTCTTTAAATTGTAATGTTATTTTATCTATTTCCTTATCAATATCACCAGCTCCCATCATCAATAAAACTTCAGGATTGACACTTTCTATATCTTGAAACAAATTATCTTTTGATGATAACCTTTTATTATCCAATTTCACATTTTTGATTATCAGTGAAGAATCCACGCCCTCCATTGGTAACTCCCGGGCAGGATAAATATCGAGCAAAATTAACTCATCCAACAAACTCAAACTCTGTGCAAATTCTTTATAAAAATCATTGGTTCTTGAGAATAAATGAGGCTGAAAAACACCTGTTACTTTTTTACCCGGATATAAAGACCTTACTGATTTAATCGTTGCTTTAATTTCTTCAGGATGATGTGCGTAATCATCAATTAAAATAAAGTCTCCGGTTTTAATCCGTATATCAAACCTTCTACGTATGCCTTTAAAATCAGGTAGAGCTTGCTTTATTTCCTCATATGTAACTCCCGACAAAAATGCCGCAGCACAAGCTCCCACAGCATTCTCAACATTAACCAAAGCCGGTATACCAAGTTTAAGATTATCTAGTTTCTGATCAGGAGTAATTAAATCGAAAACATATAACCCTCCATCCAATCGAATATTATCAGCATAAAAATCAGCTTTACCATTATTGATGGAATAAGTATACTTTTTAACCTGATGTTGAGTATTCAGATATAAATCAATTTCATATTTTGACAATAAAACTCCACCTTCTTTAACCAAAGAGGCAAACTCAATAAATGACTTCTTAACTGAAAATTCATCGCCATAAATATCCAAATGGTCGGCATCAGCAGAAGATATTAAGGCCAGATATGGCTTTAGCTGAAGGAAAGATCTATCAAATTCATCTGCCTCTAATACAACATAATCAGATTTTTCGGACAATAGCAAGTTTGTTCTGTAGTTTTGCGAAACACCACCAAGAAATGCACTACAATCAACTTTTGACTGCTTTAATAAATGCGAAATCATAGTTGATATTGTAGTTTTTCCATGAGTTCCTGCCACACAGATCCCTTTATGCTCCTGAGTTAACAACCCTAATACCTGCGACCTCTTTTTAACCTCAAATCCATTATCTAAAAAATAATTCAATTCCTTATGATTTTTAGGAATAGCAGGAGTATAAACCACCAGAGTTTCATCCGCCTTTAAGAAGTGGTCATTTATCAAGGCTATATTATCTTCAAAGTGAATTCCGATACCTTCTTTTTCAAGCTCAGAAGTCAACAAAGTTGGAGTACGATCGTACCCTTGCACAAAATATCCATTAGAATGAAAATACCTCGCCAAGGCACTCATCCCGATACCTCCTATACCTACAAAATAAACACTTTGAATCGTATCTAAATTCATTTTACCAATTTGAATAATTCATCAACAATTTTATTAGCTGCATCAGGCTTAGCAAAGGCGGATACATTTTTCATCAAAACGGTTCTTTTCGTCTCATCTTTTATCAAACCAATAACTTCCTGAACCAATTTATCTTTCACTTCTGTATCTTTTACCATCAAGGCAGCACCTTCATTGACCAAAGCCATTGCATTTTTTGTTTGATGATCTTCTGACACATTAGGAGAAGGAACAAAAACTGCAGCCTTTTTTAACAATGCCATTTCTGATATGGAAGATGCTCCTGCCCTGGAAACAACGACATCAGCCAAAGAAAAAGCGGCTTCCATTTTATCAACAAAAGCTAATATTTTAAGACTTTCACTTTCCTGAACCTGGGATATTATACGATCAAAATAGTATTTACCTGTTTGCCATATTACCTGAATATCCTCATCAATAAACTTTTGATAGTTAGCTTGAATACCTTGATTTATTGATCCCGCACCCAGGCTACCTCCTGTAACAAAAACCACTTTTTTATCTGGATTTAATCCAAAATATTCTGCAGCCTGAGTTCTATCTGTTTTATTCAACAAGTTTTGACGAATAGGATTCCCTGTTAGTACAATTTTCTCAGCAGGAAAAAACTTTTCCATATCGTGATAGGCAACACAAATTTTATTCACCCTTTTTGAAAGAATACGATTTGTAACCCCAGGATATGAATTTTGCTCTTGTATTACACAAGGAATATTCTTTTCTGAAGCAACTCTTAAAACAGGGCCGCTTGCATATCCTCCAACCCCAACAACAACATCGGGTCTAAAATTTCTCACAACCTTGCGAGCCTTGAACATACTGGCAGCAAGCTTAAAGAAGAAAGTAAGGTTTTTATAAGTCAGTCTTCTCTGAAATCCTGCAACAGGTAATCCAACTATTTTATAACCGGCTGCAGGCACCTTATCCATCTCCATCTTACCTTCCGCTCCAACAAACAATATATCTGTTGTTGCATCACGCTCCATCAATGCATTTGCAATAGATATTGCAGGGAAAATATGACCTCCGGTACCACCTCCACTTATAATTACTTTCATATGTTTATATTTTCTTTCATTTACCTTATGGAACTTGCCAATTTAATCATCCTCTTGTTTGAAAATACTTTCTAATGGCTCGTTTCATGCGTTTATAATTAAATTTTAACGCAATATGAAACTCACAACTTTGAACATACTTCTGTGTGAGAAATATTTCTCATAAGTTGTTTCATAAAACCTTATATACTATTCTTACCCTTTAAAAATTAGCCTCTTGTTTTGCCTCTTCTTTCAATCTCTGAGCCTCTTCCATATTATTTCTGCTAACACTTAAAATAGCTCCCATAGCCACACAAGTAAACAGAATAGACGTACCTCCCATACTCACCAAAGGCAATGGCTGTCCGGTTACCGGAAATATACCAACCGCAACTCCCATATTAAAAAATCCCTGAAATACCAGTAAGTACGACAATCCGATTGCTAAGAATGCAGGAAAAGTCCTGATACTTCCTCTAACAATAACTCCAGCTCTAAAAAGAAAGACTACATAGCACATAATAATCAGCAATGCACCTACAGCCCCCCATTCTTCAACAATTATTGCAAAAATAAAATCACTATATGGATGCGGCAAGAAATTACGCTGCTTACTATTACCCGGACCTTTTCCTAATACACCACCAGTAGCCACAGCCATCTGCGACATACGAGCCTGATAATTCCCATCAGAGTCATCTTCTACGCCTTCGCCTCCCATAAAATTCTCTATCCTTGTTTTCCAGGTTTCAGCCCTATGCAGAAAAGGCAAATAGGGAGAGGCTAAAATCATTAAAGTCACAAAGACAAGGACAACACCAATTGTACCTGCCAAAAATTTTAAAGGAACACGGCCAACAAACATCATTAAAAAAGCAATAAACCCAATTAAAAAAGCCGTTGAAAAATCCTCGGTAAAAATCAACCCGCAAACTAATCCTACATAAACCATAATAGGCTTAAAAGCCTCTCTTGCACCGTAATCTGCATCCTGATGACGCGCTAAAGTACGAGCTATATATATGATCAAAGCCAGTTTTGCCAATTCAGAAGGCTGAAATGATAAACCAATACCTGGTACTGTTAACCAACGAGAAGCCTGATTCAAGCTCATCCCCGTTACCAAAGTAATAAACAACAATACAATGGACACCCATAAAAGTATCTTGGAATATTTAGCAAACACTTTATAATCTATTTGATGAATACCCCAAATAAGACGCAATACCTACCATTAAAAACACAAAGTGCTTAAACATATAATAATAAGTATTTCCACCCTGATATTTATACGCCAATGAGCCTGTTGAACTATATACAGCCAACAAGGAAATTGCCGCCAACACAGCAATCACACCCCACAAAATCGGATCGCCTTTAAAATATTTTTGTAATGCAGCCTTTAATCCCATATTACAAATTTCTTACACACTCTTTAAACAACCTTCCACGATGCCTCATAACTATCAAACAAATCAAAGCTTGCGCACATGCGGGCGACAACAGATATTGTATCTACCTTTTTCACCTAAGATAATAGGCAGACTTTAACAGCTTCCTGCATCGATCCGGTTTCAACTATTGTTGGAATTACACCCTCAAAACTAGCTCTTCAAGCTTTTCATTATCTACACCCAAGACAAATAAGAGCCTTTCACTTTATGAGATGCCAAATCCTTTAAGTTCATTATAATCATTACCCTTTATCAACACCACCAGCTATCCAAATTACATCAGTCTTCATACTCTCTAAAGCATACCATGTAGAATTAACGTTAGTAGCCTTTAGAGTCATTAACAAACTCCATTCCTCTAACTGAAAGAACTCTTTCCAAGACGATGTTCCCACACCTTTAAAACTAATAAGACATTCTCTTATTGAAGGCTTCCTGATTTGAAACAAGCGCGCAACAATACCGGCTGCCATCGTATTGTAACGGTTGTGTTGACCTTGAATTGCCAGTTGCTCTGTAAATACACTCATAACATCCTCCTTTACTTTAATTTGGATTTCATCTTTATTACAAAAGGCTCCCTCACTTACATCAACCTAAATTTGAGAACGGAAACTGACGAGCCTTTATATCTCTCTTTGCCAGTTCATTTTTTATATTCTCATCATCCAAACAATAAATAAAGGCATCTTCTTCTGTTTGATTCTGAATGCACCCTAAATTTACTTTGGATGTAATTTTCCATTTTATAATCGTACCTGTCTAAATGATCAGGTGTTATATTCATTAATACAGCAATATCCGCCTTAAACTGATACATACCATCGAGCTGAAAACTACTTAACTCAAGTACATACCAATCTTTATCATCCTGCATCAGCCACCTGCCTGGCTAAACTTTGTCCAATATTTCCTGCCAAGCCGACATTAACTCCGGTATTCTTTAAGTACATGATAAGTCAAAAGTGTTGTTGTCGTTTTTCCATTACTTCCTGTAATGCACACATATTTAGCCTTACTATGCCTATGCTGCAAACTCTATCTCAGAAATAACTTCAATTCCCTTTCTTCCTTCAACTCAAGTATCATAGGAACCTTATCAGGAATACCAGGACTTTTAACAATAATATCTGCGTTGAAAATCTTGTCTCTAGTATGTTGTTTTTCTTCGTAGACAATACCTGCATCATCCAATTCCTTTCTGAAAGATTATCTTTAATCTCAGATAAATCTGAAACAAACGTATCAAAGCCTAAGCTTCTTTGAGAGCAATGCTGCTCCCACTCCACTTTCTCCTGCTCCTAATATAACAACCCTATTCACTCATTTACTTTTCCAAGCTAATTATCTCATTTTCAATGTAACCACAGCTAACACTGCTAATAAAATTCCTACAATCCAAAACCTTGTTACAATCTTAGACTCTGTATATCCTTTTTTCTGATAGTGATGGTGCAAAGGAGCCATCCTAAACACTCTTCTACCTTCACCATATTTCTTTTTAGTGTATTTAAACCAAGAAACCTGTATCATCACAGAAATATTTTCCACCAGGAAGATTCCACACAAGAATAGGTATTAATAGTTCTGTTTTAATGATAATAGCAAATACCGCAATAATTCCACCTAAGAGTTAAACTACCTGTATCACCCATAAACACCTGCGCAGGGAAAGAATTATACCATAAAAATCCGATGGTTGCACCAATAAATGCAGACATAAAGATTACCAACTCTTCCGATTGTGGGATATACATAATATTTAAATAATCGGCCCAGACCGTGTTACTGGAAACATAAGCAAGAATACCAAGCGTGGTTCCTATTATTGCTGAAGTTCCCGTGGCCAGTCCATCCAATCCATCCGTCATATTTGCACCATTAGATACCGCAGTGATTATAAAAATAACAGCCAGGATAAATACGCCCCATCCCCACGATGCATGTTTTTTCGCCCATAAAACTTACAAACCAAGCATAATCAAATCGATTATTCTTCATGAACGGGATCAGTAGTTTTGGTACTTTTAACATCAATTGTAGCAGGTCCGCACTTCTGTGGTTCCATCTTCCAACTGAAACAACAACTGTTTCATTTGGAACTTTTTCCCTTACTACTACTGAATCATTAAAATACAAGCGTTAAGCCTACAATTAATCCCTAAACCTATTTGACCTACAATTTTAAATCTTCCCAGCTAAGGCCTTCTTTGTTCTTTTTAAATACCTTTATATAATCATCTAAAAATCCGATAGTTCCTAAGCCACAAGGTTGAAACGATCATAAGAATAATATACACATTCTCTAATTTCCCGAATAGCAATGTAGGAATCAGGATTGATGCTATAATAATAATACCTCCCATAGTAGGAGTACCTTTTTTCTGATACTGTCCTTCTCAAGATCAAGATCTCTTTACAACTTCACCAATTTGTTTCTTTTTGAAGGTCTTTTTATTACTTGCTTACCAAAAATAGTCCTAATCAACAAAGAAAAGATCACCGCCATTCCTGATCGAAATGAAATATATTGAAACATCCCAGCTCCAGGAAAATCAAATTTTTCAAGATATTCAAATAGATAATACAGCATTTATATTTAATTATTAAAAATATTAGACAATTTGTTAATTTAGATTTTAGACAAAAGACAAAAGACAAAAGACACTTTTACATGACGTTGATTCTGTACACTTAATACTTCTTTTCTTTTTCTCATAAGTCTATCTTAAAAGTTTATCAATTATTATTACTTAAATCATTTCAAAAATTTCCTTAATCACTTCACGATCATCAAAGTGATGCTTTACTCCATCAATCTCTTGATAATCTTCATGGCCTTTTCCTGCCACTAAAATAATATCACCTCTTTTACACAACATCACCGCTGTTTTAATAGCTTCTTTTCTATCGGCTATAGAGACAACTTTAATCCGACTTTTAAAATCCACGCCTTCCATCATATCATCTATGATAGGACTGCGGACTTTCTGATCTTGGATTATCTGATGTTAAAATCACACGATTGCTTCCCATTACAGAAACCCTGGCCATTTCCGGGCGTTTAGTTTTATCACGATCTCCTCCGGCTCCAACAACAGTAATTAATTCCTGTCCCGGCTGACGAATTTGATTTATTGTTTCAATTACATTTTTCAATGCATCAGGAGTATGTGCATAGTCAACGACTGCAGTTATTCCATTTGCCGAGCGAATGGTCTGAAATCGTCCGTCAACTGAATGCCAACCTGACTAAGCGCAATCAATATTTCATCCTGAGGTCTTCGCCTAACTCCATTGCTGTACCATATACTGCCAATAAGATTCTGTGCATTAAAACGACCAATAAACGGAGTCCAGACTTCATTGTTATTAATCATTAATTGCATACCTTCAAACATACTTTCAATAATCTTAGCCTTATAATCGGCCATACTTCTTATTGAATAAGTATTGATTATTGGCTTTGCAATTCTGCACCATCACCATTCCGTTTTTATCATCAACATTTATTAAAGCAAATGCATCTTTTGATAAATTATCAAAGAACTCTTTCTTAGCTTTTAATGTAAGCATCAAAAGTCTTATGATAATCCAGGTGATCATGAGTTAAGATTTGTAAAAATCCCACCTTTATATTTTAATCCCGCAATACGCTTTTGGTCGATAGCATGAGAACTTACCTCCATAAAACAATACCGACAGCCGGCATCTACCATTTGTCGCATTATTTTATTTAAAGCTACAGGATCCGGAGTTGTATGTGTTGATGGCAATTTCTCATCTCCTATATAATTGGCAACCGTACTAAAAAGTCCGGACTCAAAACCCATATCTCTAAACAACTCATATAGCAGTGTAGCAATAGTTGTTTTCCCATTTGTGCCTGTAACTCCAACCAGTTCCAGTTCCTACAGATGGCTTTCCATAAAAACCAGAAGCTATTTCACCCAAAGCCTGAGCTGAATCCTCAACTACAACAAAAGGAAAATTTTCGCAGGACTTCCTCAGGTAAATGTTCACAAATTATTGCATCTACATCCATTCTACTATTTGCTTTTGAAATAAAATCATGTCCATCAACATGCACACCCTTTACAGCAACAAACAAGTGTATCCTTTATGGCAGCTTTTCTTGAATCAAAAGTAATCTCATTAAAAGTAAGCAGTCTGATTTCACCTTTAAATTCTTTAACTTTGTCCATTCTTGTATTTGACCTAACATTTGCCATCTTAACCTAGCTTTATAAAAATTCTTGCTCCTTTACTAATTCTACTACCTGCGTTTATAGACTGCTCAATCAACTCGTACCTCTTCCTGAAACAATTACTTTTAATCCCATATTTTCAAGTAAAGCAACCGCATCTTTAGCTCCCATTCCTTTCACATTTGGTACAAGATCCAGAAGCAAATGTTTTTCGACTAAAATTCAACTTTATGCTCCTGGGCCTGTGTCGAAATCCAATCCGACTCCACATCTTCTCCCTCTATCGTTACATTTAATGTTTCAAATACGGTTTGCAAATCCTGTTTTGTACCTCCCTTTTGAATATGGTAAGCACACCTGAATCAGGTAGTTTTTCAACTCGTCTCATCCATCATATCCAAACCTGTAGCATATACTCTATCTGAGCTATATCTTTAAAAACAGTACCTGCAACTACATTTCCATAATAAACATTATTAGAAGGGCCATTAACAACTACAATGCAGGAATATTTTGGTCTGTCTGCAGGAAAATAACCCGCAAAAGAAGCCTGGTATTCAACTCCGCTTCCACCTTTATATCCTTTTGCACCCTTTGCTATTTGGGCAGTACCTGTTTTTTCCTGCTATTTTATAATTATCATTCTTAATATTTTGTGCCGTACCATTGCTCAACTACACCAACCAACAACTCATGCACTTTTTTCAATTGTTGAAAGAGAACAAATAGAAGGATTCAAAACTGTTGGTTCATAAGCTTCAATTAATTCACCATGACGATAAACTCCTTTTACAAAATGAGGCTTAACCATTTTACCATTATTGGCCACAGCATTATAAAAAGTGAGAAATCTGTAATGGAGTCAGCTTTGATTCATAACCTATCGAAATCCAAGGTAAAGAAACTCCTGACCAGGTTTCTGATCCAGGATATTTTATAAAAGGATCACCTTCCCCTTTAATTTCTAATCCAATTTTTTGGTTTAATCCCATAGAATAAATTCTATCAATATATTTTTTTAGGATTAGACTTGTACCTATCAACTATCATCTTGGAAACACCCACGTTTGATGACTTCTCAAAAACCTGACGATAAGTTATTTTTCCAAATCCTCCATGATGACTATCCTTCATTGTTCTATCATAAAACTTGTAGAACCCTCTACCTGTATCAATTGAATCGTTT
>CAXXLC010000010.1:0-157325 GCA_963677345.2 uncultured Saccharicrinis sp. | reverse complement strand
CAGATGGTACCACAATAGCTTTAAATTGATCACCACTCTGATAAACTCCTGCTTCTTTTACAAAGGCAGCATAACTCTCAAGCCTGGTTTCTATCTCTGAAGGATTAATATTTTTACCATTTGATAAAATCAGAATCTCTTTTTTACGACCGGTAATATATAAATAACCAGCCTCATCAATATGACCCAAATCACCTGTATAGAGCCAGCCATCTTTTAATACTTCAGCTGTTTCTTCAGGGCGATTGTAGTATCCCTGCATAATATTATCCCCCTTGGCAAGTATCTCTCCATCCTTGAAATCCACTGTACATGAAGGCAATATAAACCCAGGAGAACCTATTTTAACCTTTCCAGGTCGAGTAAAGGTAATCATAGGAGCTGCCTCTGTCATCCCATACCCTTCAAGCACTTCAAAACCTAAAGTTTTAAAGTCGTTTCCTACTTCTTTATCTAAAGCAGCACCACCAGAAATCATGTAGCGTATATGTCCACCAAATTTTTTATGTACTGCACCAAAAACAAGTTTTGAAAAGGATTGAGAGTTTATTGCCCCTGCCAGTTTAAACAATCCGGTTGCAACTTTACTCTTATTTATTTTATCTTTTATACCTTTTTGAATAGCTGAGTACAAACGGGGAACTCCTAATAATAAGGTAACTTTACACTCCTGAAGTGTTCTGATAATATCTTCAGATGCCATTGATGGCGATAATGCCACTTTTCCACCGGCATATAATGGCATTACCATTGTTCCAAGCATTGGAAAAATATGATGCAATGGAAGCAGCATTAACACTGTATCTGTAGATTTATATATTTCCACATCCTTAGAAACAGCCTTAATATTTGCCAACAAATTTTTATAAGATAGCATTACCCCTTTAGGATTACCAGTAGTTCCTGAAGTATAAATGATTACTGCTGTTTTATTTATTTCGGGATCAATGATTGGGAATTCATATTCATCATGGCATTCAACACCTTCATAATCATCAATTATAAACACATCAGGAGTATAATCCACCTTACTTAATGCCAACTCCAAATCTTGTTTTTTTCCTTTAGAAACAAAAATTACCTCTGGCTTACAATCATTTATAATATATGCAACTTCGGGTATTGTACTTAAATAATCAATACCTACAGCTATGGCGTCATTATTCCAGGCTGAATAGAAACTATATATCCAACCTAATCTGTTTTCTGAAAAAATACCAACTTTATTGGTTGTCTCTCCTTTATACAAAGTGGAAAAATGAGCAATTCTTTCACCTAAAGCATTATAAGTTACCATCTTCTCATTTGCCTGGATAGCAACTTTCTCTCCCTTATTTATAAACATGTAGTATCTTTAATTGTGGCCAAATATAATTAAAAAATAAATTCAATTATTCAAATCAAAGCTAATACGGCATTAATCTGATACAAACAGTCATTTTTAATAATTTAAACAATCAATAAAAACCATACATTTAAACAGCAAATTAAAAATAATGTTTCAATAGATTTATTTAGCATACTCACTTGGAGACACACCAAATTTAACTTTAAAACTTTTTGAGAAGCTTGATAAGCTGTTAAAGCCTACATTGTACATAATTTCGGTAATATTACCTTCATTATTCTCTATCATTTGAGCAGCTTTTTGTAGTCGGTAATTTTTAAGAATCTCTTTTGTTGATTGATTCGTAATTGATTTTAGCTTCCGGTATAAATGGGTAGAACTCATCCCTAATCTTGAACTAATAAGATCTACTGAAAGTTCAGGATTACTAAGGTTCTCTGAAATAATATCCATAACTTTTTTAATAAATATTTCATCCTGATTAGATTCTGCACTTTTAATATCCTGAGGTTTTATTAAAAGTTGTTTTTTTATAAAATCATATAATTGCCTGTCTCTTTCAAGCAAGTTAATTATGCAAGCCTTCAGATAATTGACATCAAAAGGTTTGGTTATGTACATACTTGCACCACTCTCGACTCCTTCTATCTTTTGAATATCTAATGATTTTGCTGTTAATAAAATTACCGGTATTTTACTAAGAAGACTATTTTGTTTTATTGTTTTACACATTTCAATACCATCCATAACAGGCATCATTATATCAGAAACAATAATATCCGGTTTAATATTACTTGCCATCTCCAGACCTCTGCTTCCATTAGCTGCTTTGTAAATATTATATTCCGATCCCAGGTTAATTTCAATATAGTTTAAAATATCCTGATTATCATCAACAATCAATAGTCTTTTAAAATGAGTTTTATCCACAGACTCTGACCTCTCGCTCAATTCATGAACTACTGTTATTTCTTCAACCGGATCTGTCATTTCAGATTCAGGTAATTCTATTGGAAATATAAAAGTAAATTCACTACCCACGTTAAGTTCACTTTTCACCCTGATGTCGCCATGATGCAACAATGCGTATTGCTTGGCCATAGCAAGTCCTATTCCCGTACCTTGCTGTCCTGAATCATTATTATTGGCCTGAAAAAAACTATTGAATATCTTAGCCTGATCTGCAATATTAATACCGGATCCTGTATCAATCACTTTAAGTTGAAGCAAATCAATACGGTCTTGCTTTATTTTATCAAGAACAACCTTGATGCTTCCCTTGGCCGAAGTATGTTTAAATGCATTGGCCAGTAAATTAAATAATATGGCTTCTATTTTTTCTTTATCACAAACCAACGTACAATACTTTTCATTTGAGATAAATTGGTAAGCAATTTCATTTCGTGAAGCCAGATCCATAAATGACTCGTAAATTTCTTTTGAAAAAGATACTATATCAACATTGCTTTTTATTAATGGCACATCCTGTTCTTCCATCTTTCTAAAATCCAGAATCTGATTTACCAGCTTAAGCAATCGCTTGGAATTTTTTTCGGCCAGTTTTAGCATCTCCAGGTTTTTACCTTTTAATTCACCAGATTTAAGGACCTGTTGAATCGGAGGAGTTATTAAACTAAGTGGAGTTCTGAATTCATGGGAAATATTGGTAAAAAACTGCTGCTTGGTATTTAATATTTCTTCGGAATGTACCTTTTCCAGTTTCGCTAATCGCAATTGATTGTATAATTGTTGTCGTTTTAAATATATTCTGAAAATGAAATAAAGGAGTCCTATAAATACGAATACATAAAAAGCGATAAAAGGTCCACTCAACCACAATGGAGGCAAAATAACAATATCAAGTTTTGTATTGCTTACACTTTGTATCCCTGCATAATTAACAGCCTCTACTTCTAATTGGTAATGTCCGGGTTTTAATTTTGAATAAGCTGCATAATTTACCTCTTGTGTACTACGCCATTCGGTATCAAAATTTTTTAACCTGTACTTAAAGTGACTTTTCTGAGGCAGCCAATAATTTAATGTCGAAAAATAAAAAGTAACAGAATTACTTGAGTATTCCAGTTCAAGGTAATTTGTATATGCAATATCCTTTTTTAGTACATCCCTGGTTTCCTGTATATCCAGTTTATCATTATTAATTCTCAGACCTGATATAACAACTTTGGGAACAATAGTTTGCTTTACACTAATTGCGGAATTAACCTCCACATAACCATTATCACCACCAAATAATACAACACCGTTTTTAGAGGAGGCACTACATTGAGCGTAAAAATTTTTCAAAGGAAAACTAGGATTCAATGGCATTGAAACTATTTCATCTGAAAATGTGTTATACCTTGAAACGGTAGTTAATGATGCCATCCAAACAGAGGTATCATGATCTATCTCTAAGCTTATTGGAGTTTGAATAACAGGATTATCCAACAAAAATATTCTCAAACTATCAGTTTCCGCAAAATAATGCACCAGCTGTTTATCCGAAGCAATCCAGATACTCTGTTTGTCAGAAGTATTAATACTGGAAATACTTTGCCTGGCAAACACATCACTAACTGAAGGAACGATTTCTTTAACAAGCTTTTCGTTATTAATCTTATACAATTTAGCACCTTCTGAATAATAAATATCTTCATTACAAGCATAAATTCTATCGGGTGCAGCATCTTCAATTTTATCAAAATGAATTGAATTCAAATTATTAAGATCTCCACTAACCTTAAAAACACCACCTTCCCATGCATTTACCCAAAGTATTCCATGTTTACTTATAGCAAAGCTACTGATATAATTAGATGTTAATCCATTATTTTTATTAGCACTTATAGCTTGCATCTCTTTTCGATCGGGATCCCAAATATTAATACCACCAGCTGTTCCAATCCATATTTTACCATAAGAATCTTCGGCTAAAGCATAAGCATTATCCAACAATAGTTTATTTTTTGAAGTAACAGTAAAATATTCCCTTTCATTACCATTGTTATTTTGAACAATCACTCCATGAATCGTAGCCATATAGGTTTTTCCATCACTTGCCACTAATAAATCACGAATCTGATTACCAGCTTTCTCTCCATTGATAGTATAAAATTCTTCGTGCAGGTTAAAAAAAGGATTTCTTTTATTTACAGTACTAATACCATTTGAAGTCAACAGCCAGGTAACATTATTACGATCTCTGAAAATATCCCAAATAACATTATTAGCTATACTATGATTGATGATAGGGTTATGATACCAGGCACCTATTTGCTCATAATCCAAGTTAAAAACAGAAAGACCAAAGTCAGTTCCCAACCACAACTGATCTTCTTCTCTGTGAATACACTTTACTACCTCATTACTTATTTGTGTATTAGAACTATTGTAAAGGGTTGACTCAAATGTTTTGGTGTTAAAAACTGCCAGTCCTGTTTCAGTTCCTATTAACAGTATTGTATCATTTTCCACATCTAAGGGCTTGATATCTAAAATAAGATTATTCTTTAGCAAAGGTTTATACTCTCCTTTCAGGTCAAAAGATTTAAATCTGCCGTTCTTATATCTATTGAGTTTATGATAAGTCCCGATCCACATTGTACTATCCCTGGTTTCATAAAAGCAACGTATGGTCGAATGACTTAATTTACTGTTTTGCGGGTCAAAATATTTATACTGATTTTTACTTTTATCAAATACAATCAGTCCTTTGGAAGTACCAATCCACAACAGCCCTTCCATTGATTTACACAAACTACGAATAGTAACTTCCGGACCAAGATTAATTCTGTTCACTTCAAAAGTAATGGTATTGATATAACACAAACCACTCCAGGTACCCACCCATAAAGTATCACCCTCCATAAGCATACAACTCACATTATTATTGGTTATACTATTATGGCTTGCATCCTGAAGAAACAACTGTGTAGAATAGCCATCGTATCTACAAATACCATTGTTTGTACTAATCCATATAAATCCCATTTTATCCTGAGCAACAGAATTAATCATATTAGAAGGCAATCCATCTTCCTGGCGAAGATTAGAAAAATACAACGACTCCTTTTCTTGAGAAAACAGAACAGGAAAAAGAAAAGTATGAATGATGAAAACTAAAATATACTTATTAAAAACACTCTTTCCCACAGCATATATATTCAATTCACACATATTCATTAATTCAAAAGCAATCAATTCTATTTAATATTTGTTAATCATCAATCAGCGTTAAACCCTAAATGTAAGATTTAAACTAAAGATATTTAATTTTTACAATCAGCCAACCAAATGTATGATTTAAAATAATTTTTGTAAGATATAAACAAATCCTGGAAACTCACAGAAGTCTTACTACACAATCTTTTTAATCACACACTGAAAAAAATGTATGATTTAAACAACTATTAGTAAGATATGAAAAAGCAATTAATTTAACACTTATTTACTTTTGGTATTAGAAATTAAGATAAAAATTAACAATAGTATTTCATTATGCAAAAAACGTTTTATAAAATAGCTTTAGCTTTTTCTTTAACCTTAATAATAGGAACATCTTGTACTAAAAAAGTGAAACCTATTAGTGAATTTATGATGGGAGTTGATTTATCATATGTAAATCAGGTGGAAGATCATGGTGGTATATATAAAGAAAATGGGAAACCGGTTGATTGCTTTAAACTATTCAGAGATAAAGGAGCCAATATTGTAAGATTGAGAATATGGAATAATCCGGATTGGATATATGATGTGTATGGAAAAGACACGCCTTTATATAGTGGACTGGATGATATTACAAAATCTATAAAAAGAGCTAAAAACCTGGGTATGGCTGTTAACCTTGACTTTCATTACTCAGACATATGGGCTGACCCGGAACATCAGAAAGCTCCGGAAGCCTGGAAAAACATTAAAGACATTGATGTATTATGCGATTCTGTATACAATTTTACTTTCCAGGTATTAAATACTTTAAAAAAATCAGATCTTTTACCTGAAATGGTTCAAATAGGGAACGAAACCAATTGTGGCATGATGATCACTGAAACACAGGATTCATTCCCTAAACTATCTATATGCGACAGCAATTGGGACAATTTTGGCAAAGTGCTCAATGCAGGAATCAAAGCAGTAAGAGATATTGACTCAGAGAGCGGAAAAAAAACGATCATAGCCTTGCACGTTGCTGATCCTGTAAATCTTGATTGGTGGTTCAAGGGAATTATAGAAAAAGGTAAGGTTAATGATTTTGATATTGCAGGATTCTCTTATTATCCTCACTGGCATAAGGAAATTTCATTTAATAATCTTCCTGCTGTTGTTAATAAACTAAAGAAGGAAATAAATAAGGATATCGTAATTCTTGAAACAGGTTATCCTTTTACAACAGAACAAGGTGATGATTATAAAAATATATTTGGAGAAGATAGCACGGTTGAAGGCTATCCTATTAGTGTAGAAGGTCAAAAGCAGTTTTTAACTGACCTTGTTAATAATATGATCCAGGCAGGTGCTAAAGGGGTTATGTATTGGGAACCTGCCTGGATCTCATCTGATATGAAAGATTTATGGGGTCATGGATCAGCATGGGAAAACACAACTTTGTTTGATTACAATGGTAATGCTACTGATGCCATTAATTATTTATCAATAAACTAAAATATAATAAATACTTATTAACAGATGCGATACGGTTTAAAACTACTTCTATTCCTGTCCTTACAAATTGGACTATGGTCGTGTAGTGAAAAGAAATTATCTCCTTATGCACCAGGAAAAAATTCTTTTAATAAAGGATGGGAATTTGTTAAAGATGTTGATTTGAATATTTCAGAACTTAGTGAATCAAAATCTATTCAATGGGAGCATATCAATTTACCACATACGGCTCACGTTGAGCCTTTAGTTATTAAAGGTGATCAATGGCAGGGAATATGTTATTATAAGAAAAACTTTAAAATAGGTAAGGAATTAGCAGATAAGCATCTTGGCTTATACTTTGAAGGTGCCATGCAGGTTGCAGAGGTTTACTTGAATGGTAAACTAATAAAAACCCACTTAGGTGGTTACCTTCCTTTTTATATCGATATTACAAATAAGATTTCTAAAAATTCTGAAAACTGCTTAATTGTAAAACTTAACAATGAAAACAACGCCCTGTTCCCTCCGGGTAAACCCGTTGAAGATCTTGATTTTAATTATTTCAGTGGCATTTATCGCAATGTATGGTTATATATAAAAGAACCATTACATATTTCAAATGAGTTTGAAGTGGATCATGTTGCCGCAGGTGGTATTTTTGTTACCTATGAAAATGTTAGCAAAAACAATGCTACAGTAAATGTTGCTGTAGATATGAAAAATGATGCTTTAAAAGATATAAACTTTATAGTTCAGACTGAATTATATAATGATGAACAGCTTGTTCAGGCTGTTACTTCAGCTGAACAGTCTGTTAAAGCCAATGCTACGAGTATTGTAAATAATAAAATTGAAGTAGCCAACCCGAAACTTTGGTCACCAAACTCTCCTTCATTATATAAACTGGTTGTAAAAGCCATTTCTAATGGACAAGAGCTTGACCAAAGAGTAATCAATATTGGCATTAAATCTTTTTCAATAACAGCAAAAGATGGCTTTATAATTAATGGTGAACCTTTAAAATTAAGAGGTACAAACAGACATCAGGAATATCCTTATATTGGTTATGCCTTATCTAACAATGCTAATTACCGCGATGCTTATAA
This sequence comes from uncultured Saccharicrinis sp., assembly GCA_963677345.2. GTDB lineage: Bacteria > Bacteroidota > Bacteroidia > Bacteroidales > Marinilabiliaceae > Saccharicrinis. The sequence continues at coordinate 149,225 of CAXXLC010000010.1, read as the reverse complement.
AATTAAACAGGCCGGTTTTAACTTTGTACGTCTGTCTCACTACCCTCAATCGCAATCTTTTATTAATGCTTGTGATGAATTAGGTATTTTAGTTATGGATGCTATTCCCGGATGGCAGTTTTTTGGTAATGATGAATTTCAGCAAAATGCGATTAAAGATATCAGGGAAATGGTACGGTTAGATCGTAATCACCCCTCAATAATCTTATGGGAAGCCTCTTTAAATGAATCTCAGATGACAGAAGCGTTCATGGATCACTCTCATCAGGTTGTTCATGAAGAGTTTCCGGGAGAAAATGTGTACACCAGCGGTTGGTTAGATTATGCTTACGATGTGTTTATTCCTGCGCGTCAGCATGCAAAACCGCCTGAATACTGGAATGATTATGCAACTGACAAGCCTCTGTTTATCGCCGAATACGGTGACTGGGAATATTATGCACAAAATGCTGGTTTCAATCAAAAAGCCTTTAATGACTTGTCTGAAGAAGAACGCACCTCACGTCAACTGAGGGCTCACGGTCAAAAACGTTTAACACAGCAGGCTTTAAATTATCAGGAAGCCCACAACAGTAATCTGCAAGGGAATGCGTTTGGAGATGCCAATTGGCTGATGTACGATTACAACCGTGGCTATACTAACGATTTAGAAGCATCGGGTATTATGGATATTTTCCGCTTGCCTAAATTTGCCTACTACTTTTATCAAAGTCAGGCTAATATTGGCGAATCAATCTTTAGTGATTTTGCACAACCAATGGTTGCCATTGCAAATTTCTATAACGATCCTTCATTCTTGAGCATTAAAGTTTACAGTAATTGCGATCAGGTGGAACTATTGGTTAACAACAAAAGCATTGGTAAACAAAAACCAGATCACGACAGGAACAGCACACATTTAGCTCATCCTCCTTTTACATTTCAACTGGATGCCTTTACTCCAGGACAATTAGAAGCCAGGGGTTATGTAAATGGGAAAGTAGTGGCTCAAGCCATTCAAAAAACACCGGGTGAAGCCAAATCATTAAAACTATGGATTGATGAAAGTGGTAAAAAACTTCAAAGTGCTTGTAATGATATTGTTTTTGCATATGCTGCAATTGTTGATAAAAACGGAACAATAAATCCCCTGGCAGAAAACAATATAAAATTTAAAGTCACAGGTGATGCCAAAATAATTGGTTCAAACCCTGTTAATGCAGAGGCAGGTATTGCAACCATTCTGCTAAAAGCAGGTGATACTAAAGGAAATATAAAATTATCAGCATTTTCGGAAGGACTTGAAAATGGAAATATAGATGTTACAATTGAATAATAATAAAATTAATAACTCTTTAAATGTTTAATAAATATATGCGAACGAACTCTTCTTATTATAAAAGAAAAATAAATCTATTTATCAGTGTTAATCATTACTATTTTAATTAATCAAAGAATTATAAAATATGAAAATCAGTATTAAAATAAGGTTGGCCTTAATGATTCTGTTTTGTAGTCTGGGAGCAGTAATAAATGCACAACAGATACAAATATCAGGAACAGTATTAGATGCCAAAACAAAAGAACCCATTCCCGGTGTTACAGTTGTAGTAAAGGGAACCACCAGGGGTGTTATTACAGATTTTGACGGAGCTTATAATATTGAAGCAAGCTCCTCTGAAACATTAATGTTTTCTTTTATTGGATACCAGGCACAAGAACTACCTTTAGCTACTGTTGAAAATACAACTATCCTTCTTCAGGCGGAAGTTGTAGCAGTGGATGAAGTTGTTGTTGTAGGGTATGGACAACAAAAGAAAGGAGATTTAACCGGTGCCGTAAGCAATGTATCGGCAAAGGATTTTAACCAGGGAACAGTGAGTTCTCCAGCACAGTTGATCAACGGTAAAGTTTCCGGAGTTCAAATTACTTCAGGAAGTGGATCGCCTTCGAGCGGTAGTACCATCCGTATTCGTGGTGGCGCATCATTAAACGCCAGTAACGATCCATTAATCGTATTGGATGGTGTGCCTTTGGAAGCAGGTGGTATCAGCGGAAACGACAATAACTTTTTAAGCTTGATAAATCCTAGCGATATTGAAAGCATGACTGTTCTAAAAGATGCTTCTTCAACAGCCATTTATGGATCAAGAGCTTCAAATGGGGTTATTATTATTACCACTAAAAAAGGGTCTCAGGATAAAATGAAGATTAACTTCTCTACCAATAACTCTATTCAGGTTAAAACAAAGTTAGCCGATATGCTGTCTACATCTCAATTTCGTAATCTTGTTCAAACAGAAGGATCTGACGCACAAATTGCTCTTTTAGGTTCTTCTGATACAGATTGGAATGATGAGGTTTTTAAGCCTGCTTTTGGATCTGACAATAACTTAAGTATTTCAGGTGCTATTGCAAATGTTCCTTACCGTGTTTCTGTAGGATATTACAATCAGGATGGAATTCTTAAAACAGATAATATGCAAAGAACAACAGGTAACTTATCTGTTTCTCCTGCATTTTTCGATGATCATTTAAAAGTTAATATTGGCGTTAAGGGCTCGTACAACAAAAACCAATTTGCAAATACAGATGCCATATGGGGTGCCGCAACCTTTAACCCTACTTCTCCAATTTATTCAGGAAATGATGCCTTTGGAGGATACTATGAAGCCATTGATTCTGAAGGCAAACCTGTAACCTCTGCAGTATTAAATCCACTTGGCTTATTAAAGCAATACCATTCAACAAGTACTATTAACAGGATTATCAGTAATATGGATGTGGATTATAAGTTACACTTTTTACCTGACTTGAGATTACATGCTACATTAGGTTACGACTATGCCGAAGGTGAAGGTGAAATTTATGTTCCTGCATCTGCCGCTCAGTACTATACTACTGATGGACGCGATTATACTTACGGCCCTCAGAAAAAAGAAAATAAGTTATTAACTACATACTTAAATTATAAAAAAGTAATCAACGATAATAACAATATTGACTTTACAATGGGGTATGATTACCAGTATTGGAAAAGTTCAACCGATGCTTACGAAGAATATAATACTTTAAATGTTTCTCAAAGTTCTGTGGCTGCAGATGATCAACGCCACACCTTAATCTCATATTACGGTAGATTAAACTACAACTACAAATCGCGCTATATGTTAACTGCTACAGTTCGTCAGGATGGTACATCACGTTTTAACGATGATAACCGTTGGGGTACCTTCCCTTCTGTTGCCTTGGCATGGAGACTTTCTGAAGAATCATTCCTATCTGGAGTTGAAGCTTTATCTAACTTAAAATTAAGAGCCAGTTATGGTATTACTGGTCAGCAAGAAGGAATTGGTAATTACAATTACTTACCTGTTTATACCATCAGTCAAACAGGTGCTGAATATATATTCGGTAATGAAGCTGTTAATACCTACCGCCCAGAAGCTTATGTTTCTGATTTAAAATGGGAAACCACAAAGGCTTACAACTATGGTATCGACTTTGGATTTTTAAATAACCGTATTTCTGGTTCGTTCGAGTATTATACACGTAAAACTGAGGATCTGTTAGCAACAGTACCATCACCTGCCGGAACCAACTTTGATAAAAATATATTAACCAATGTAGGTAATGTAGATAGTGAAGGTATTGAAGCATCATTGAACCTTACTCCTGTTGATAATACAGACTGGACCTGGGATTTGAGTTTTAATGCTACATGGCAAAAACAAACCATTAAAAACCTTTCTATCATTCCTGGTACAGAAATTACAAATACTTCTGTAGGTCCAACTATCGACAGTTATCACTTTCAGGTATTAACAGAAGGATATGCACCTTATATGTTCTATGTTTATCATCAGTTATATACCGAAGATGGTAAACCCATAGAAGGAGCTTACGCTGATATTAATAATGATGGTAGCATAAACTCCAGTGACTTGTACAGATATCACTCTCCTTCTCCTGATTATATTCTTGGTTTTAGTACTTCTGTACGATATAAAAACTGGAGTTTAAGTACCAGCTTACGTTCTTACATAGGTAATTATGCATACAACGGAATGGCCATGAATGCAGGTGCTTTTGGAACAATGTCATATAATGCATACCAGTTAAGTAATTTACACAAGAGTTATTTAGAAACAGGTTTCCAAAGCCGACAATACTTATCTGATTATTATGTAGAGAATGCTTCGTTCTTAAAAATGGATAACCTTTCGTTAGGTTATAATTTTGGTAAAGTAAAGGATATGTTTAATCTGAATGTAACGGCTATGGTTCAAAATGTTTTTACCATCACAAACTATTCAGGTGTTGATCCGGAGATTTCAAATGGCGTTGATAATTCTTTCTATCCTCGACCTCGTATTTTCTCAGTGAATTTAGGTATTGATTTTTAATGATTAAAGATCTTAAAATGAAAAAGTTAATTTATATATTATTTATAGCTATTGTTCTGATTCAAACAGCTTGTACTAACGAGTTAGATCAATATCCAAATATCGAAGAAACATCGCAAACGGTGTATTCTGATCCGGCTAACTACATTTCAGCTTTAGCTAAATGTTACTCTTCATTTGTTACTGCAGGACAAGAAAAAGGTGGTGGTGATGCCGACCTTAGCAGTAATAATGGTTACGACTATATGCGTTGTTATTTCAATGTACAGGAAGCCGGAACTGATGAATTGGGTTCTACCTGGATTGAAGGTGATAACATTGGCGATTTAACCTTTTTAACCTGGGATGCTAACGATCCTTGGGTGGCTGATATGTATTATCGTTGTTATTACTCTATTTCTCTTTGTAATGAATTCCTTAAAAATGCTACTGATGCAAAAATTGCAGGATTTACTACAGAAGAACAAGAAGATATTAAATTATACAGAGAAGAAGCTCGTTTTTTACGTGCATTATCTTATTTCCATGCAATGGACTTGTTTCATGATATCCCATTTGCTGATGAAGATGTAATAGGTAGCTCAACACTTCCTAAAGAAAAAACTTCGGCTCAGATATTTAACTTCCTTACTACTGAATTAAAAGATTGTAGCGAAAATATGTTAGATATTGATGATTGCGAATATGGTCACGCACCTCGCGCTGCTGCCTGGATGTTACTTGCTCGTATGTATTTAAATGCAGAAACTTACGAAGTAGGTGCCAAGTACGATTCTTGTATGATCTATTCTCAAAAAGTAATTGACGAAGGTTATGCTTTAGAGGCTGATTATGGCAAAATGTTTAATGCTGACAATGACCTGCGCGTGGGTAGAGGCAACGAAATCATTTACCCGCTGGTTGTTGATGCCACGCACGTTCTTTCATGGGGAGCTACAACATACCTTATTTGTGGTGAAGTAGATACTGATTATGGCCCTTCTGCCGACAACGTGGGTGTTGCTAGTGCCTGGAGTATGTTTAGAATCAGAGGCGAGATTCCTGCTTTATTCGATATGGATAATGATGACAGAGCCATGTTTTATACCGATGGACAAAATCAATATATGGATAATGGTGTTAGCGACAGAACAGGCGGATACTTTGTTCAAAAATGGAGTAACCTGACTGATGCCGGCGAAGCTGCTACAAACACATCCAGCGATGGTGTAAACACCGATTTCCCGATGTTCCGTTTAGCTGATGCTTATTTAATGTATGCCGAAGCTGCTGCCCGAACAAATACCAATATGCCAACAGCTTTGGCTTATGTAAATGAGTTAAGAACAATGCGTAATGCGGCAACAGTAGATCAAAGTAATTTAATAGCAACAACTGATGGTATTCCTTATAAATTCTTCCTTGACGAAAGAGGTAGAGAATTATACTGGGAATGCGTGAGAAGAACTGACTTGATCCGTTTTGGATGTTTTACCGGTGATAATTATATATGGCAATGGAAAGGCGGAGTCAAAGATGGTAAGGCTGTAGATGATAAGTATAATATCTACCCTATCCCTAGTGCTGAACTATCTGCTAATCCAAATTTATCTAACGACGATTATTAGAAAAAAGGTATTATTATGAACAAATTATTCATATATCTGGCATTATGCTGTTTTGCTATATTTACAGCATGCGAAAAAGACGGAGACAAGATCATTGTTTCCGGGTTGGGTTCTTCTGATGTGGTTTCCAGCGAATCTGACATTGTATTAACCAAGGATAATAAAGATGCTCCAATGTTAGCCTTAACATGGAACGAGAGCGAGCTTACAATTAGCAACCAGGCTATGAGTTTGCCTTCTACGATCCCTAATACAGTGCTTGAAATATCAAACACCGAAAGTTTTGACAAAATATTAACCGTTGAACCCGAAGAGAATATCTATTCTTTTACCGGGGCAGCTTTAAATACTTTAGCAAAAAACTTTGAATTTACTCCCGACGAAAGTACGCCTATGTACTTCAGGGTGAATGTAGCTTATGGCGATAACACAAAACCATATTATAGTAATACAATTGTTGCCAACATTACAAGTTACACCATTGATATGACCAAAGGATTTATTCTTGATTCAGATCAGGCCGAAACCGGATTTGTGCTTTATTCTCCTGATTCTGATGGTGAATATTACGGGTTTACAGGTTCTGGTGCATGGGCTAACTGGTATCTTTTAGAAGGTGATGGAACCATTTGGGGTAATGATGGTGTTGATGGTACTGAGTTTCTTTTATCTTCGGATGAATCTACTCACTGGAATTTCTGGTATCCTGGTCAGGGTGGTTGTTACTACACTACTTTAAGTACTTCAAACCAACAATGGACAGCTACATATATTCCATCTTTAACTTTAAGTGGTGATATAGATGCAGAAATGACTTTTGAAAAATCAGAAGTAAAATGGTATGCCTCAGTAACAACTACTACTGATAATGCAACCGTTAAAGTGAGTACTGCTGACGCTAAATTATATAATATTTCAACCGGAACCAGCGATGATGCCGCTGTTGCCAAAGAAATTGGCTTTATTCCAGGTGCTGATGGTAGCTTGAGTTTTGATATGACTGCAGCTAGTGCCGGCGATATTACTTTTGGCACTGCCGGTGATTATACGCTTACATTCTATCTTGCTGATCCTACCAACTGGTATTTCGAAATAACAGAAGGTGCTACAGAAGTAGAAGATCCTGTAAGCCCTTACTTATACTTACCTGGTATTGATGATGGAATTACTGGTGAATGGACTTTCGATAATTACTTAAGATTATTAAGCGAAGACGATCTTACTTATGCAGGTATTGTTAATGTAAATTCACTATGGGGATACGAAATGGCCATCGAAGACGGCAACTGGGATGATTATTATAAAATGGGCGACACTGAAGGAACGCTTGCATTCCAGGGCGAAAATAACATTCCGGCTCCAGGTACAGGCTTATACATGATTCAGGCTGATCTTACCAATCTTACATATTCACACACTGAAGTTACCAGCCTTAGCTATGGCGGTTTTAATGAAGATTGGAATTTAGTTACCATGACACCTTCTGAAGTTACCGGAGTATATACCAGCAGTGTAACTATTGAGGAAGCATCTGAATATGGAGCTAAATTATATTTAAATAGTGATTGGAATAGCTTCTTTGGAGGTTCTGAAGGTGCATTAAAGTATAATGATAATGGAATAACTGACGATGCCTCTATCAACCCCGGCACTTATGACATTATTGCTGATGTGATCAATCAAACTTATGTATTGTTGGGTAATGAAGTATATATTGCAGGATTAAATGATGACTGGGATTTTACTTCGGCTGTATTAACCAAAACAAGTACCGGAATATATACCGGAACTGCAACAATTAATACGCCTTCGCCATGGGGTATGGTAATACATATTGATCAATCCTGGAACAGATTTTTTGGCGGATCATTTGATTCATTAAGCTATTTGGGTGATAACATTACTGACGACCAGAGTCTTGCCTCTGGTACTTATAATGTTACTGTTGATTTTATCAATAATACCTGTACGTTTGAAGCTCAATAATTAGAGAAGGATAAAAGGTAACAAGGTTAAAGGTTGATTTGATGATAATTAAAAATCTCATAAGAACATCAACCTTTAACCTGAAACCTTTAATATATATACCCTGTCTATTAATCGCTGATTTATAAAATTTCTGAAATACAAAATAATGAAGATTACAAATTTACTATACGCTATACTTTTCATTTTTATCGCATTCACATCTTGCGATGATGATGATGATAATAAAAAAACAACTCCTGTTGATCCTCCTGTTGAAGAAGATATGAGTGGATTTGCCAGAGGGGCTGATATAGGCTGGTTAACAGAAATGGAAAGCCAGGATGTTTTATTTTACGATGCCCAGGGAACAGAAACTGAATGTATGTCATTACTTAAAAGTATAGGCATGAACTCTATCCGTTTAAGAGTTTGGGTAAATCCTACAGATGGATGGTGCAACAAATCCGACTTCCTGATTAAAGCAAAACGAGCAAACGACCTTAACATGCGTATTATGGTCGATTTTCATTATAGTGATTCGTGGGCCGATCCGGGTAAGCAAAATAAACCGGCAGCATGGGTAGGTTTAACTTTCCCTGAATTGATTTCGGCTGTTGAAGCGCATACCAATGATGTTTTAACAGCATTAAAAGATTGGAATATAACACCAGAGTGGGTTCAAATAGGAAATGAAACAACCCACGGAATGCTTTGGGATGATGATGAGTCTGTTTCAGGTTATTTAACAGCTAACAACGGTGCCAATTATACTCAATTATTCAATGCCGGATATGATGTTGTTAAAAAGTATATTCCCCGATGCTAAAGTAGTTTTACATATTGACAGGGGTAACCGTAGCGATTTAACCCAAAGCCTGCTAACAACAACTGCAGCAAACAATATTAAAGTTGATGTTATAGGATTTTCTCTGTATCCTGATACTGATAACTGGGAAAGTTATACAACTTTATGCATTAACAATATGCAATGGGTTATAGATACTTATGACTATGATGTTATGATTTGCGAAACAGGTATTTCTAACGAGGCTGCAGAAACCGGAAAAACATTTTTATCAGAGTTAATAACAAAAGTAAATGCTATTACAGATAATGCCGGTAACACAAAAGGATTAGGTGTATTTTACTGGGAACCTCAATGTTATAAACGATTGGAAAGGTTATACTAAAGGAGCTTTTAACTCTGAAGGTATGCCAACCGAGGCTTTAAGTGCTTTTGCAAAATAAAAAATAGTCTACAGTATGCAGTCTCCAGTAGCCAGTACACAGTTCTGGCTACCGAGGGCTGTTGACTGCTGACTAAAACATGAAGACTGAAGACTAAACCATCACCCAAACTTAATTTACCCCCTCCTTTTCTTTATTTTCCCTTCAAATCCTTATTTTTGTTTACAAAAAACACAAAATATGGACAAAAAAGTATATATATTCCTTGCTGACGGCTTTGAAGAAGTAGAAGCATTAACACCAGTAGATGTTTTAAGAAGAGCCGATATTAATGTTACCACTGTTTCTATAAGCAATGACTTAACTGTAACCGGAGCACATCATATTTCAATACTGGCAGATGTTCTATTTACCGATCTTGATTTTTCTGATGCTGATATGCTGGTATTGCCTGGTGGATTAACAGGAACCCACAACCTGAATGATCATAAAGAATTGATTGATCTGTTATTGGATTTCTCTGCTAAAGGTAAATTGATTGGTGCCATTTGTGCTGCCCCTCTTATTCTTGGTCAACAAAAGCTTTTAGAAAACAAAAATGCAACCTGTTACCCTGGTTTCGAAGATCATTTAATCAATGCTAACTATTACTGCTCAACCGGTTGAAGTAGCTGATAATATCATTACAGGACGAGGTATTGGGGCTGCTATGAAATTTGCATTGCAATTGGTTGCCATGTTTAAAGGTGATGACTTTGCCAATGAACTGGCTCAAAAAATGGTTGTTTCTTAAAAAAAACCTACAAGAACAACACAAATACCGCAAAGGCTGGCATAAAGAGCACTAAGATTGGGTCAAATACCACAAAGGCTGGCATAAAGAGCACTAAGATTGGGTCAAATACCACAAAGGCTGGCATAAAGAGCACTAAGATTGGGTCAAATACCACAAAGGCTGGCATAAAAAGTACTAAGATTGGGTCAAATACCACAAGCTTATAGCTTCATTTATCAACTCTATCTTTTTGCTTAAATCTATTCTATTAAATTGCATACTCAAACTATTGGTTAAAGATATATAATCCAGAGAGGGTTTATAATAAGCTGCAATCAGGATGATGCCAGAGGCATCACATGTTTATAGCATATTGTTCACATCACATATCGACTCCAGAGGAGTCGCACAAACGTCATTCATTCCATTTAAACAAATAATCTTTTTTATAATCAATATTAAACAATCTCAGAAAACCTAAATATTCGTCTTTAAACGTTTTTTGTGTATGATGTTCTTTTTGTCTTTTAATATAATGGATGACTGTATCAATTTGAGAATGACTATAGGAAAATGCTCCAAATCCTTTCTGCCATTGGAAATTATAATTACACAATTGGTTTTCTTTAATATATTTTGTTGATGATTTTTTAATTTCTCTTACTAAATCCGACAAACAACAATTGGGTTTTATCCCTACAAAAAAATGTATATGATTTTCTGTACCATTGATAGCCAATAATTTTTGATCATGTTTTGTAATAATTCCAGTGATATATTTATATAGTTGTTCTTCCCATGTTGGGCTAATTGATGCGTCCCTATTATGGATAGCAAAAACAATATGAATATAAATTTGAGAATAGGTATTTGCCATTGTTGAACAATTATTTAGGTTTTATTTTGAATAATTTACAATTAAAGATATGTTTTATAATTAATGAATGGCATATTTTTTATTTAAATGCTATATCGTGCGACTCCTCTGGAGTCGTTTTCTAAAATAAATTAATATACTACAAATATGTAATCCCGCTGGGATTAAGAAAATACTACAGATTATGATACCAGGGGCATCACATATTTATAGAACAAGTAGCTTGTGGTATATCATTTATCAACTCTATCTTTAAATCTATTCTATTAAATTGCATATTCAAACTATTGGTTAAAGATATATAATCCAGAGAGGGTTTATAATAAGCTGCAATCAGGATGATGCCAGAGGCATCACATGTTTATAGCATATTGTTCACATCACAAATCGACTCCAGAGGAGTCGCACAAACGTTCATTCATTCCATTTAAACAAATAATCATTTTTATAATCAATATTAAACAATCTCAGAAAACCCAAATATTCGTCTTTAAACGTTTTTTGTGTATGATGTTCTTTTTGTCTTTTAATATAATGGATGACTGTATCAATTTGAGAATGACTATAGGAAAAAGCTCCAAATCCTTTCTGCCATTGGAAATTATAATTACACAATTGGTTTTCTTTAATATATTTTGTTGATGATTTTTTAATTTCTCTTACTAAATCCGACAAACAACAATTGGGTTTTATCCCTACAAAAAAAATGTATATGATTTTCTGTACCATTGATAGCCAATAATTTTTGATCATGTTTTGTAATAATTCCAGTGATATATTTATATAGTTGTTCTTCCCATATTGGGCTAATTGATGCTTCCCTATTATGGATAGCAAAAACAATATGAATATAAATTTGAGAATAGGTATTTGCCATTGTTGAACAATTATTTAGATTTTATTTTGAATAATTTACAATTAAAGATATGTTTTATAATTAATGAATGGCATATTTTTTATTTAAATGCTATATCGTGCGACTCCTCTGGAGTCGTTTTCTAAAATAAATTAATATACTACAAATATGTAATCCCGCTGGGATTAAGAAAATACTACAGATTATGATACCAGAGGCATCACATATTTATAGAACAAGTAGCTTGTGGTATATCATTTATCAACTCTATCTTTAAATCTATTCTATTAAATTGCATACTCAAACTATTGGTTAAAGATATGTAATCCAGAGAGGGTTTATAATAAGCTGCAATCAGGATGATGCCAGAGGCATCACATGTTTATAGCATATTGTTCTCATCACAAATCGACTCCAGAGGAGTCGCACAAACGTCATTCATTCCATTTAAACAAATAATCATTTTTATAATCAATATTAAACAATCTCAGAAAACCTAAATATTCGTCTTTAAAACGTTTTTTGTGTATGATGTTCTTTTTGTCTTTTAATATAATGGATGACTGTATCAATTTGAGAATGACTATAGGAAAAAGCTCCAAATCCTTTCTGCCATTGGAAATTATAATTACACAATTGGTTTTCTTTAATATATTTTGTTGATGATTTTTTAATTTCTCTTACTAAATCCGACAAACAACAATTGGGTTTTATCCCTACAAAAAAATGTATATGATTTTCTGTACCATTGATAGCCAATAATTTTTGATCATGTTTTGTAATAATTCCAGTGATATATTTATATAGTTGTTCTTCCCATATTGGGCTAATTGATGCTTCCCTATTATGGATAGCAAAAACAATATGAATATAAATTTGAGAATAGGTATTTGCCATTGTTGAACAATTATTTAGATTTTATTTTGAATAATTTACAATTAAAGATATGTTTTATAATTAATGAATGGCATATTTTTTATTTAAATGCTATATCGTGCGACTCCTCTGGAGTCGTTTTCTAAAATAAATTAATATACTACAAATATGTAATCCCGCTGGGATTAAGAAAATACTACAGATTATGATACCAGAGGCATCACATATTTATAGAACAAGTAGCTTGTGGTATATCATTTATCAACTCTATCTTTAAATCTATTCTATTAAATTGCATACTCAAACTATTGGTTAAAGATATGTAATCCAGAGAGGGTTTATAATAAGCTGCAATCAGGATGATGCCAGAGGCATCACATGTTTATAGCATATTGTTCTCATCACAAATCGACTCCAGAGGAGTCGCACAAACGTCATTCATTCCATTTAAACAAATAATCATTTTTATAATCAATATTAAACAATCTCAGAAAACCTAAATATTCGTCTTTAAACGTTTTTTGTGTATGATGTTCTTTTTGTCTTTTAATATAATGGATGACTGTATCAATATACTACAAACATATAATCCCGCTGGGATTAAGAAAATACTACAGATTATGATACCAGGGGCATCACATATTTATAGAACAAGTAGCTTGTGGTATATCATTTATCAACTCTATCTTTAAATCTATTCTATTAAATTGCATACTCAAACTATTGGTTAAAGATATGTAATCCAGAGAGGGTTTATAATAAGCTGCAATCAGGATGATGCCAGAGGCATCACATGTTTATAGCATATTGTTCACATCACAAATCGACTCCAGAGGAGTCGCACAAACGTCATTCATTCCATTTAAACAAATAATCATTTTTATAATCAATATTAAACAATCTCAGAAAACCCAAATATTCGTCTTTAAACGTTTTTTGTGTATGATGTTCTTTTTGTCTTTTAATATAATGGATGACCGTATCAATATACTACAAACATGTAATCCCGCTGGGATTAAGAAAATACTACAGATTATGATACCAGGGGCATCACAAATTTGCTTGTTCATTGTTCCCTTATCCTTGTTCCATACTTACTTCTATCTATTATCTAACGATATATAAACATTGTTGGCTAAATTATAAAAGGAATAGTTACTTTTGCCGTAAATAAATAAAATCGACAATGGAGAAAGATTTTGCGAGCAAATGTTTTGTTTGTGGTAAAAAGCTGGAAGAAATTAAAAACGTAAATCCGCTTACAAACCTCCCTGTATGTGATGAATGTAAAGATACTGAACTAGAAAAAATGAAAGAAAAAGAAGCCCTCGACTCCTTAGCCGAAGGTTTTGTTTGCGGATGCATATAAATAACTTTCAGTGTTCAGTACCCAGCTCTCAGTTATATACATTATTAAACAACTAATTACCGACTAACTACCAATCACAATCCCTTAGCTCAATTAATAACAAAAAGAACCAATAAAATATATGTCCGTTAATTACTTATCTATAGAAAACCTGACGCATCATTACGGTGATGTTCGATTATTTGACAGCCTGAACTTTGGTATTTCCGAGGGCGAAAAAGTAGGATTAATCGCCCGAAATGGAACAGGGAAAACCACATTATTAAATATATTAGCTCAAATACTTCCTTCTGATGAAGGAACAGTTACTTATCGTAAAGGTATTACTATAGGTTATTTACCCCAGCTGCCCGAAGTAAATGACAGCAATACGGTTATTGAAGAAATTTTTGAATCTGAAAATCCTCAGGTTATTGCTATTAAAGCTTATGAGCAAGCCCTCGAAAGCGGTAATCATGATGAATTAGGCCATTTAATTGAAGAACTGGATAAGCTTGGGGCATGGGACTTTGAGGCTCGCATCAAGCAGATTCTGACTCAGCTTAAAATCACAAAATTTGATCAACCTATTGGTCAGCTTTCCGGAGGACAAAAGAAAAGAGTAGCCCTGGCACATATCCTGATTAGCGAACCTGATTTTTTAATTCTGGATGAGCCTACAAACCACCTTGACCTTGAAATGATCGAATGGCTTGAAGACTATATGTCGCGCTCCAAAGCTACCCTTTTAATGGTTACCCACGACAGGTATTTCCTGGATAGAGTTTGTAACGAAATTTACGAGCTAGCCGATCAAACACTATATCATTACAAAGGAAATTACCAATATTTCCTTGAAAAAAGAGAAGAAAGAATTTCAACTCATAATGCTCAGGTTGAAAAGGCAAAAAACCTTTTAAAAACAGAGCAGGACTGGATGAACCGTATGCCTCAGGCTCGTGGTACCAAGGCTAAATACCGTGTTGATGCCTTTGATGACTTAAAGAAAAGAGCTCACAGTGGAATTCAGGAACAAAGCATAAATCTGGATATTAAATCTGCTCGCCTGGGTAAAAAGATTATTGAGTGCTTCAATGTTTCCAAAGCTTTTGGGGATTTGAAAATATTGGATGATTTCAATTACAAATTTGCTCAGGGTGAAAAAGTAGGTATTATTGGTAAAAACGGAACTGGTAAATCAACTTTTCTTAATACAATCACAGGTGCCTTAGAGCCTGATTCAGGTCATTTAGAAACAGGTGAAACTGTTGTGGTTGGATATTATCGTCAGGATGGAATGAAAATAGACGATGGTAAAAAGGTGATTGATGTTATAGCTGATATTTCTGAGTCTATTACATTGGGATCAGGAAATTCTATGAGTCCGGCTCAGTTCCTTCGTCACTTCTTATTTCCTAACGAAATGCATTATGTGCAGGTGGAAAAATTAAGTGGTGGAGAAAAGAAACGTTTGTATTTAATGACGGTTTTAATGACCAATCCAAACTTCCTGATACTGGATGAGCCTACCAACGACCTGGATATATTCACATTAAACCTACTTGAAGAATATCTTCAAAATTTTAAAGGCTGTGTGGTTATTGTATCTCACGACAGGTATTTCATGGACAAGATTGTAGGTCACCTTTTTGTTTTTGAAGGACAAGGTGTTATTAAAGATTTCCCTGGTAATTACTCAATCTATCACGATTTTAAAATAGAAGAAGAAAAAGAACAGCGCAAAATTGAAAGAGAGAAAAAAGAACCTGTTCAAAAAGAAAAACCAAAGGATAAACCCAAAAAGCTTTCGTTTAAAGAAAAAAAAGAAATGGAACAGCTTGAGGTTGATATGGAAGATTTAAACTCAAAAAAAGAAACCATCGAAAACGAATTAAACTCAGGTTCTTTAAGTCCGGATGAAATAGGTGATAAAGCCAAGCGCTTAAATGAAATCATGGAACTATTGGACGAGAAAGAAATGCGCTGGTTAGAGCTAAGTGAGATTGAAGGGTAACTATAGATCTTGGAGCTAAGTGCTAAGAGCAAAAAGCAAAGAGTACAGAATAAAGAGCGGAAATCTCCCAATAAGTTATACGGAGTTACATCTCAAGTTTTATTTATTCCTTTATAAACAAGGCTTCTTAATCCAAAAATAGCTACTTATTTTAATTTTAAAACAGTACTCGAAGAAATGAAAATGGACAAAAAAAAAGATTGGAGCGTTAAAAACTTATCTCCTAACTTGGTGACAAAAAGAACAATTTTATTTTACAAAAAGTAGCATAAAATAAGAACATTAAATTGGACACCCTACCATAAGGGGCAATCGCCCCTTATAGGCTTCTGAAAAAACACAATTGTATCCAGTTAAAATGATGTAAAAGGCATCACATATTTATAGCACTTTACAATGATCGAATAATTGACTCCAGAGGAGTCACACATTCCTGAAATCAACATTGATGTTCGACTCCGATAGAATCGTTTTTTTTATTCTCATCATATATCTATAAATATAAACATGCAACCCCACTGGGTTTTACCTAATTTTCAACTTATGTAAATATTACACTGTAAGTTTGAAACTTTCTCCTGTAATAATCCGCATTATATTCCAAATCATAATATTTAAAAAACACATCAACTTCATCCTTAACATAACACAGGTACCTATTTTTAGACAAAAAAAATAGAATAACACTAAAATGTTATTATCAAATATACATATATTCAATAATATACGTTTTTTATCGAGAATACATATATTTATACTTTGTTTATTAGAATATTTTTATGATAAGAATTTTATACATATATTTGAAAACGTTATTTCAATTTTTTAATCAACTAAAACATGAAGAATTTATTTTCAATCACAACCATCTTTTTAATTTTATTAAACCTAACAAATTGCACAAAAGATGATCAACCAACCAACCAACCAACCAATCAGAAAGGGAATCTGAAACAATACTGGGTCGCCGACTAGAAAATCCATATACTGTTACAAATATGAAAGCAGCATATGATTCAATCACTAAAACTTCTAACATTAAGCTCAACTCTACAATTAACATCACAACTACAGACTACTACGTAAAATTTCATCCCGAAAGTGCAGAACAATTAAATAAACTCATTGCAGATTCATTGGAATTATTTACCCTTCCTTTAGATTATGAAGTTGAAGAATACGGAGAAGATGGCAACGAAGTTGACACTGAGGGAGGTCAATGGCTCTACACTTCGGTTCCAAGAAATTATCAGTTCGACCCTGATATAGAATATGAATTATTAGCTGACTTATTTTTACCCGAAAGCATCGAAGAATCTGAAGAAACTATTTCACAATCATATAGCAACTTACTAAATCAAATCGAAGAAAAATCACTTCAACTAACGGGCAACAAAGAGGAATCTGATAATAACACCATTTCAACCTAAAGCAAAAAACGCCCTACTGGATATGTATATGTCTCAGATACAGAAACCGGTAATGATTCCGTTCCTGTTATGGGAATAAAAGTAAGAACAGTACATTGGTTTAAATATGGAAAAGCATTTACTGATGAAAATGGATATTATAGAATCAACAAGAAATACAGACACAAACCCCGATATGTATTAATAGCAGAAAACAAATCCGGATTTAAAATGCGTAACCACTTTACATCAATAGCCACAGCACGAATTAAAGTAGGTCATCATTCAAAAAGTGGCTACACATTTAATATAACTTCAGGATCGGGATGGCGTTTTTGCACTGTAAACAATGCCGTTGTAAAGTACAGAAATTATTGTACAAAAATGGGTATTGGTTTACCTCCCAGTAATCTAAGAATAACAGTTAGAGATACAGACGGCAATGGAGCTGCCCCCATGCTTAACCATGTATACGGAGCAATCGGCTTTACTACTCCAGCAACCATAAAAAATTTTTTAAAATGTATAAATTGTACTGTCATATCAACTTCCGAGGCAAGCATTTTAGTGAAACTTTTTGCTCCTGATATCATTATACCGGCAGAAAAAAACCTAGGTAGTGCTAAAATATTTGAAACTACCTGTCATGAATTAGCTCATGCCTCACATTTTAAACAAGTAGGTAATAGTTTCTGGGTAAAATACATCAATTACATTGTAGCCAACGGAAACGATGACGAACCATACGGCGACGGAACCGCAAAAAATGCTGATTTAGTTGCATTAAGCGAAGCATGGGCTTATAATTTGGGTTATAAACTTACTTTAGATGAATATGGAACAAATAACAGTATTATAAAAACAATCAAACTAGAAGATTTTACACCAATTGAAGTAGGAAATGAGGGAGATGCAATCTTTACAGCCGCACCAACATATTATAGAGGCTGGATTCCCGCTGGCATTATGTATGATTTAGTAGATAACAACCAAGACAACATAAGAACTGGCTACATTGATAAAGTCAGTGGATTTACCTACGAAGAATTATTTGATGCGTTACAACCTGATATACGAAGCCCACAGGAGTTTAGAGATCAATTATTATCAACTTGCGATGAAGGTGAAAAAGACAATATCGATGATCTTTTTGAAGCTTATTATTGGAATTAGTATTTATCATTAATAACATTAAAACATTAAAAAAATGAGATATAACATAATAGCCTTTTTATTTACACTAACTATATTTAATGCTTGTGATGATCCTGAAACATTCCCTGTATATTATAACGTATACAATCAATCCGAATTTAATATAAAAGTTATCTCATATTCAGAAGCATCTAAATTATATGGAGATACTATTAACATTCTTAAAAATGAAATAGGAATTTTAACAAATGATTTAATTCCGCAGATGGATAAAGATGAAATTTACGAATTGTTTTTAACTAACGCCATTGACTCTATCAAAGTTTTTATTAATGACAAAACAGTTAAAACCTATCAACATGGTTCACCCATATTTAATATTGACAACTGGGAATTTATTCAAAACGAAGAATCTTTTGATGCTTACTATTATTTAACTAACGATTCCTTAGATCTATAAAATGATTTATTTAAGAGGCTGATTTATATTCAGCCTCTTTTTTGTGACGTATCCATATAAAACATTTACAATTTTACATTTGAAGGAATATAAAACAAATCGATCAAACCAACTCAGGAAGCCTAAACGAGTTTAGAGATCAATTATTATCTACTTGTGATGAAGATGAAATAGATAATATCAATGATCTTTTTGAAGCTTATTATTGGAATTAATTTTTTAACTCTAATTATGTAACTTAAAAACAAAATGAAACATTTCTCATTAATATTAACACTCTTTACAATTACACTTTCAATCTCTTCTTGTAAGGACAATTATGATCCTATTTCATATCAAATTAATAATTCATCCGATTACGACTTAAAGATTGTTGGCTATTCAGCTTTTGATAAATCGTATAACGATACAGTTTTAATATCATCATATGAAATAAAAGAATTATTTTACCGCGAATCAAAAGATATAAAAGACACTGAACGTCTTAACGAAACGTTTACCGATATATATGATTCATTATTAATTTACATCGACAATAACATTGCAAAAAATTATCATCACGAAGATGCTTTTTTTGATATTGAAAACTGGAATTTAATTCAAGATGATGATAAATTTGACGCATTTTATTATTTAACTAACGATTCCTTAGATTTATTAAAATGACATCTCTTGTCTATTATCTCTTATCTACAAGCCTATTATATTCATGAATTAAATCATATTGCGTTTTTTGTTAGTTATAAATTATTATCATTTTATATCAAAACATTTCTAACAATAATTAACAACCTTAATTTTTTATTAATTTTTTAAGAATATATTTTTATTACAAATAATTTGTACTACATTTGCCAACGTTAAATAGATAATAGAGATGACCCACGTAGCATATTTTTATAGCTTTTACTTTTACTTTTTTGGATTTAGCAATCAAAAAGAGGTGGGTTTGTAGTATATAAAATTTAAAGAAATTTAAAGTCCCACCTCATAGAGGTGGGACTTTTTTATTATATAGATGTAATGAATAAAATTAAACGAGTAGCGATTCAAGGAGGAGCTGGTTCCAATCACGAGATTGCAGCTAAAGCTTTTTTCAACACAGAAAAGTTGGAAATGATTCCCTGTCAGACTTTCGAAGAGCTGTTCGAAACCATAAGAAAAGACAATACCATATATGGAATTATGGCTATTGAAAATACTTTAGTTGGCAGCATCTTAAAAAATTATACTTTATTAAAAGACTCCGGTCTTGTAATCATTGGTGAGTATAAATTACGTATTAAACACCAGTTACTTGCTTTACCCGGTCAAAAAATTGAAGACATTACCGAAGTTCATTCACACCCTATGGCATTAGCACAATGCGAGGAATTTATTAAACAATACCCTCACATTAAAATGATTGCTTCAGATGATACAGCCTTAAGTGCCAAGTGGGTTCAGGACAATCAACTCAAAGGAGTTGCAGCAATTGCACCTAAATTAGCAGCTGAAAAATACAGACTGGAAATTTTAGCCCGTGACATTGAAACAAACAAAAGAAACTTTACTCGTTTTTTAATTATATCAGATAAGGGTAAAACTGAAGTCGAAGATCTTTTAATCAACAATCAGGTTAACAAATCATCTTTAGTTTTTTCACTACCCCACTCTGAAGGAAGCTTATCTCAGGTATTATCCATCCTGGCATTTTACAATATCAACCTATCTAAAATACAATCACTTCCTGTTGTAGGGCACGAATGGGAGTACTTATTTTACATAGATTTAGTATTTGAAGATTATAACAGATATCTGCAATCATTAGATGCTATTCGTCCTTTAATAAGCAAGTTAAAGGTACTGGGTGAATACCATGTTGGAAAAAGATCTTACGATACCGTAAGCAACGACAACAAATCATTATCAGAACAAAAAACATTTTAACAATATGATAGAGCCAGCTAATCGGATTAGCGAAGTTAAAGAATACTACTTCTCTAAAAAATTAAGAGAGATTGACGAAATGCGTCAACAAGGCATTGATGTCATCAATCTGGGTATTGGAAATCCGGATCGATCTCCTTCTGATATTGTTTTAGATGAACTAAAAACATCTTCAGAAAACAAAAACAATCATGGATATCAAAGTTACATTGGTATTCCAGAACTTAGAAATGCCTTTTCTAGCTGGTATCAAAAATATTTTAAAGTTGAATTTAATCCTGCCAACGAAATCCTTCCTTTAATAGGTTCAAAAGAAGGAATCATGCATATTTCAATGGCATTTTTGAACAAAGGTGATCAGGTTTTGGTTCCTAATCCAGGTTATCCAACTTATGCCTCGGTATCTAAATTAGTTGAAGCAGAAATCATCAACTATGATTTAAAAGAAGTGTTAAACTGGCAACCGGATTTTGAAGAACTTGAAAAGCAGGATTTAAGCAAGGTAAAATTAATGTGGGTTAACTACCCCAATATGCCTACCGGGGCTAATGCCACACTTGAATTGTTTAAAAAGCTGGTAGCCTTTGGTAAAAAACATAATATTTTAATTTGCAACGATAATCCATACAGCTTTATCTTAAATGATAATCCATTAAGTATTTTCCGTATTGAAGGTGCTAAAGATATTGCTATTGAGCTAAACTCTTTAAGTAAATCGCACAATATGGCTGGTTGGAGAATTGGAATGGTAACTTCTAATCCTACTTTTATTCAATACATTTTAAGAGTAAAAAGTAATATGGATAGTGGTATGTTTAAACCATTACAATTAGCTGCAGCCAAAGCTCTTTCTTTAGATAAGGAATGGTACGATGAAGTTAACAAAGAGTATTTTGAACGAAGAGAATTAGTTTGGGAAATCATGGATATCCTGAACTGTAATTACGATAAAAATCAAAGTGGAATGTTTATCTGGGCTAAAATCCCTGATTCAGTGAATTCTGCTATTGATTTATCAGATGAAGTACTAAACAACGCTCATGTATTTATAACACCGGGAACTATTTTTGGAACTCAAGGAGATAAATACATTCGTATCTCACTTTGCGCAAAGCAAAATGTATTAAAAGAATCAATTAAACGCATAAAAAACAGCATAAATCTAAAATAAGATGGTAAAATTAGATCTTGAAAAAATTAGTTTTCCTGGATTAGAATTGGAACGTCCATGGATGATAGCCGGACCTTGTAGCGCAGAAACAGAAGAACAAGTATTTGAAACAGCCCAAAGAGTTAAAGAGGCCGGGTTTAAAATATTCAGAGCTGGAATTTGGAAACCAAGAACACGTCCGGGTGCTTTTGAAGGTGTTGGAACAATAGGTTTACCATGGCTTAAAAGAGTTAAAGAAGAGTTAGGTTTATTTGTTGGAACTGAGGTTGCAAATGCTCACCACGTATTTGAAGCTATTAAACACGGAATCGACATTCTTTGGGTTGGAGCTCGTACAACTGCAAATCCTTTTGCTGTTCAAGAAATTGCTGACGCTTTAAAAGGAACAGAAATTCCTGTTTTAGTAAAGAATCCTGTAAATCCTGATTTAGAATTATGGATTGGTGCTTTAGAGCGTATCAACCAGGCTGGTATTAAAAAATTAGCTGCTATTCACAGAGGATTTTCTACCTACGATAAAACTAAATACCGTAATCACCCACAATGGCAAATTCCAATTGAGTTACGTCGACGTATTCCTGATTTACCAATCATTTGTGATCCATCTCACATTAGTGGAAAAAGCGAGTTGATTTATGAAATTTCGCAGGAGGCAATGGATCTTAACTTTGATGGTTTATTAGTTGAAGCTCATCGTTGTCCTGAAAAAGCATGGAGCGATGCCAGTCAGCAGGTGACACCAGAAGATTTAAAAACCATTTCTGACAAAATTGTACTTCGTGCACCAAAAATTGGAGAAAAGCCAAGGGTAACTCTTGATGAACTTCGTCAGCAAATTGACACCTTAGATACCGAAGTGCTTGAAGTATTAAAGAAAAGAATGGAAATTGCAGAGGCTATTGGTCGCTACAAAAAAGAGAACAACATCACCATCTTACAAACTCGTCGCTACGATGAAATTATGAATAATCGTAAGGCTAAAGGTGCCAAAATGGGCTTATCGGATGAGTTCTTAACAAAACTTTTTGAAAGCATTCACCAGGAGTCTGTTACTCGTCAAAATAAAATTATGAATCAAGAGTAAAAATATATTAAAAGAGATAAGAAAAACAGAGTTAAAGCAACTCAAAATCTTATCTCTTTTTTATTATTTATCTCTTATCTCTTATTTAAAAAAGAATGAAAATCTGCATTTTGGGGGCCGGAAAAATGGGAACCTGGTTAACAGACGCCCTATGCCTTGACCACGAAGTGGCCATATACGACCCAAATTTAGAAAAGCTTAAATATATTTTTAATACGCAACGATTAACCCAACTTGAAGAAATTACTGAATTTGGTCCTGAGTTATTAATTAATGCTGTTACATTAAAATATACAATTGAAGCATTTAAAGAAGTTATTCCATACCTTCCAGAATCTTGTATTATTTCTGATATCTCGTCTGTAAAAACAGGATTTAAAGAGTTTTACGAAGAGGTGGGTATGCGCTATGTTTCCACTCACCCAATGTTTGGACCTACATTTGGTAATTTGAAGGCTTTGCAAGAAAGCCATGCTATTATTATCACAGAGGGCGACCACCTAGGCAAAGCTTTCTATAAAGATTTTTATGGAACATTAGGTCTTAACCTTCATGAGTATAGCTTTATTGAACATGATGAAACAATTGCTTATTCACTATCAATTCCATTTGCTTCAACACTTGTTTTTGCTTCTGTAATGAAAAAACAAGATGCTCCCGGAACTACGTTCAAAAGGCATTACGATGTTGCAAAAGGTCTTTTAAGTGAAGATGACTACTTATTATCTGAGATTCTGTTTAATCCCTTTACTGGTGAACAAGTAGAAAAAATCAGGTTAAAGTTAAAAGAATTACTTGCGATCATTGATGAAAAAGACAGCGCTAAGATGAAAGAATTCTTAGCTGAAGTAAGAAAAAATATTGCAGAATAGGGTACTTCTACCCTATTCTTTTATGAATCTAACAGGTTTCCTAATAAACTTAATCCTTCTTTCCATTCACCCAAACCTGAGGCTGAATTAATATGCCCGGCCTCTCCTACACTAACAAATTCACTTCCCCACGATTGAGCCAACAATAATGATGCTTCCAAATCTGCCCATGGATCATTAGTACTTGCCACCAATAAAGTAGGAAAATCAATTTTATATTTTGGCACAGGAAGAAATGAATCCAGTCCAATTTCTGATGGTATATTATCAAGAACAGGTGGAGCCACTATTAAAGCTCCCTTAATTTTTCTTTTATATGTATTTACCCAATGTGACAATGCAATTCCTCCCAAACTATGAGATATAAAAACTACTTTGGATAAATCATAGTCCCTAACAGCATCATCGATGGTTTTTATCCAGACCTCACGATCAGGCTTCTCCCAATTCTGCTGTTCTATTCTTTTGCAATTAGGTAATATGTTTTCAAAATGACTTTGCCAATGGTCACTGTCCGATCCTCCTAACCCTGGTAATGTAAAGTAATGTATCATGGTTTAATTATTTTTCTTATTTATTTTTCAATTAAAATAGATATAACCTCAAACGAATAAAACTGAATTTTGTTAAGATTATTCGTGCATTATATCATACTTTATCAATATGCATTATAGGATATATATCAAACTAATAGCTTAGCTACAAACTATAATATTTTTATTCATTAAACGAATAACATATATTTGCAATATGGCAAAAACAAAGGTTCTTTTAGGTATGAGTGGTGGTGTTGACAGTTCTATGTCGACCTGGTATTTACAACAAATGAATTATGAAGTTATTGGTATTACTTTTAATACTATTTCTCCAATATCTTCTGATAATTCACATCAATACATCAAAGAAGCAAAAGAACTAGCTGATAAACTTAATATAAAACATCATGTTATTGATGTTTATGATGATTTTAAGTCCAGTGTAATTGATTATTTTGTCGATGAGTATTTAAATGGACGTACTCCTAATCCTTGTATTCGCTGCAATGAGACAATAAAATGGAAACTTCTGTACGAAGAGTCAATAAAGCTTCAATGTGATAAAATAGCAACAGGCCATTACGTTCGTTTATTCCAAAAAGATAATATATCATATATTCAGAAAGGAATAGATCCTATAAAAGATCAATCTTATTTTTTATGGAATCTACCTCAGCATATACTTAACAAATGCGTATTTCCACTTGGTAACTTCCACAAGTATGATGTAAAAGAAAAAGCACGTTCATTAGGTTTTAATCATATGGCTGGTAAAAAAGAAAGTATGGGCGTATGCTTTTTACAAGGAGAAAACTACAGAACATTTATTGGCCGACTGCGACCGGAAATAAATAAGCAACTTGCCAATGGTATTATAAAAAATTTAAACGGAGATGTAATTGGTGAACACGAAGGCTTTCCTTTATATACTATAGGTCAGAAACGAGGATTAACATTAAATAAAAATCATGGTGAATGTGTAGCTGAAATAGATCCTGAAAATAACATTCTTATTACGGCTCCTAAGGAAACTTTATATTCTGACAGCTTAAAGATTAAAAACTATATTCTTTGTAATCCATTGCCTGAAAACGAGTCAATGAAGGTAGATATTAGAATACGTGGATTAGATGCTGTCCCTCCAACTCCAGGAGTAATAAATATTAAAGATGAAGCTTTAATTGTACTTTTCGATACTCCTGTTTGGGCTTTAACTCCCGGACAATCAATAGTCCTGTATGTTAACGACATTGTTATTGGAGGAGGAATTGTTGATGAATACGAATTTAACGCTTCATTGTAAATTTGGTAATCTTCTTTGTTTTTGAGGTTATTTTATATCTATCATCAGTTCTATGCCCAATAATCCATATAATATCATCACCTGAAAGCATTAACCAACAGTTTTCCTTTTCCTGAATGGAAAATTTATTGTCAATAAAGAAATCGCTGATTTTTTTAAAATTTTTCATTCCCAACGGTCTGAAAGAATCCCCTTGCTCCCATTTGCAAATAGTTAAAGGATACTCCAATAACTCTTCATCAAATTGAGCTACTAGCAAAGATCTATCAATCTTAAAACTCTCACTACTAATACCCCTTTCAATATTAATATCTATAGGAATTTTGATGTGATCTTCATCAAAACTAACATAGTAATTTTTACTAACATCTTCTTTTATTGGAAGTACAATTAAATTTTGTCTGTCTTTAATTAAACGATGCGAGGATGAGTAAAACTGCTTACCGGAAGCATTCATATTTATTGTCTCTATAATATCATCAATTACAGCTCCATTAAAACCATATGGATGTAATAACTCAAATAACACCAAGTGCTTTTCTTTAAACTCATTTACATGTTTAAGAGAAATTAAAACAGTATCATCCTGCTCTACAACCCAATCTTGCTTAATATCTTCAATCGATGCTGTTACAAAATCGCTAATTTGCTGTAATCGATCCATATTTTTAAGCATCGTATCACTAAACGACGGATTTAACGACTGAAATAATGGAATAATTTCATTCCTTATTTTATTTCGGGTATAGACAGATTCAAGATTAGAAGAATCTGTCCTGTAGCTCAGTTTATTCTCATTACAATAAGCCTCTAACTCTTTTCGCGAAAAAGCCATCAACGGTCTGATAATATTTCCATGAACAGGATTTATTCCCGTTAAACCTTTCACACCGGTTCCTCTAAGTAAGTTTAAAAAGAACGTTTCTACACTATCATCCTGGTGATGCCCTGTAGCAATCCAGTTAAACTCATATTTATGCACCAATTCCTGAAACCAATCATACCTAAGATCTCTGGCTGCCATTTCTATCGAGATTCCTTTTTGTTTACTATACTCTTTTGTATCAAAAGAATTTACATATAAAGGGACTTCATTTATTTTACAAAAATCCCTCACAAAGGCTTCATCAGCATCAGATTCAGCTCCCCTTAAATTAAAGTTACAATGCGCCGCAGATACATTAATTCCATTCATTTTAAACAAATGTAATAATGCCAAAGAATCAGCTCCTCCACTAAAAGCAACTAAAACTTTATGACCTTCTTTATATTTACATTCATTATTTAAAAACGAGAAAAACTGACTAAGCATATTTTAAGAATCTTAGGAATTAAAAAGTTTAAAAATAGCACTGGCTTTAACCAAACACTCTTCATATTCCTTTTCAGGAATACTTTTTTCGGTTATTGCACTGCCCACCATAAACGACAAGTATTTATTTACTGAATTATATAACAAACTACGAATCACAACATTGAAATCAAAATCTCCATTGGGTGCAAAATAACCAACAGCACCAGAATAAACTCCTCTTTTAGTCTCTTCATATTTCTCAATCAACTCCATAGCCCTTATTTTGGGAGCTCCAGTCATTGAACCCATAGGAAAAGAATATTTGATAGCATCTAAACCTGAATACTCCTTATCAATTTCAGCCACAACAGTGGTAACCATCTGAAACACTTGAGGAAACCGATATATTCCACACAACTCCTCCACATGAACACTACCCATTTTAGCCACTCTGGAAAGATCATTTCTTACCAAATCGGCAATCATTATATTTTCAGAACGTTCTTTAATACAATGCTGCAATTCATAAGCATTCCTTTCATCCTCCTGTATGTCGATACACCTTGGTGCTGTACCTTTTATCGGCTGACTTATTAATTTATCTCCCTCCTTTTTAAGATACCGTTCTGGCGATGCTGATATAATAAACCTATCTTTAATTTTAAGAAAAGCATTAAAGGGTGTTGGTGAAATTTCCGTAAGCTTAAGATATACTTCAACAGGATTAATATCTACACTATCTGCATAGAACTCCATACAATAA
This sequence comes from uncultured Saccharicrinis sp., assembly GCA_963677345.2. Lineage (GTDB taxonomy): Bacteria > Bacteroidota > Bacteroidia > Bacteroidales > Marinilabiliaceae > Saccharicrinis. Next base: position 121,355 of record CAXXLC010000010.1, on the reverse strand, counting down.
TTCAACTCATAAATATCCCCTTTATGAATATGCTTTAAAACGGATTCGATAGAATTGATATATTCTTCTCGTTTAATCTTTGAAGAAAAATGAATTGGATTTATTTTGATATCACATAGTGAAATTTCATGAATTTCATTTACTATTCCACAAACAGATAACTCACTATCAATTTTTGGATCGTATTCTACCCACCATGCCTGTTTTTTATTTATAAAAACATATCGGGGCTGAAAGAAATCAATAGGCGAAAAGAATAAACTATCATCATTAACCGAATACAGACTCTCAAATTCATTTTTTAATTCATATCCCAAATAACCAAATCTCCAGTCATTAAATGCATTTTTATTCATTTGTTCTAACGAATTAAAGGATCCGGCTATTTTATCAACACACCCAACTCCTGCTAAAAAATCAAATGAACTATAATTCATTCTACCATTCACTGGATCATTATATCCGCATGAATTATAAAAAGCTAAATATTCAAACTTCTGACTATAAATCAGCAATTTCTGTTTGAATAAATCAGGCTCATCAATATGAATGGTATATCTATTTCGCATGTGGCAAATTTAAAATAAAAAAAGCACCTACAAACTGCAGGTGCTTTAGTATACAAATTAAATAATTCTAAATAATAAACAGAAGGCTAGTTTTGACTGGCAAGGTATTCTGAAATACCTTCCTGAGAAGCAGTAAGCCCTTTATCTCCAGCGTGCCAGTTTGCCGGACAAACTTCACCATTTTCTTCAAAGAATTGAAGAGCATCAACCATACGTAATGTTTCGTCAACACTACGTCCTAGTGGCATATCGTTTACAACCTGATGACGTACAGTACCTTCTTTATCAATTAAGAATAAACCACGGTAAGCCATTGGAGTACCTTCAAATACCAATTGACCTTCGTCATTGTAATCATATTCTCCAGCTAAAACATCAAAATTCTCAGAAATAGTCATAGAATTATCTGCTACTAAAGGAAACTTAACTCCTTTGATACCACCCTCTTTTTTCTCTGTTTGCAGCCACTTCCAGTGCGAGAATGCAGAATCAACAGAAACGCCAATTACCTCAACATTTCTTTTTTCGAACTCTGCAATTTTATCTTGAAATGCAATAATTTCTGTTGGACAAACAAAAGTAAAATCAGCAGGATAAAAGAAAAGTACAACATACTTTTTACCTACAAACTGATCTAATGAAAAACCTTCAACGATTTCACTTCCGTTTACTACTGCTTCTGCTTTAAAAGCAGGTGCTTTTTTTCCTACTAAAACTGCCATAATTTTTTTATTTGTTTATAATGTACTCAGTAAAATTTCTAACCTGAATTCTCTACAATTTTAATTTAACTCAGGTTATATAGTTACTGAAACCAAACAAAACAAAGTTTAAAAAGTTTTGAATTATTTTCAATTATTCAAAAAAAAATCTAAAAATCTATTGAAAACATCTTATATTCAATAGATTAAACTAGTAAATATTTTTACAATCACACAAAAGGCCAGGCAAATTATTTGTCGTTACCCGCAGCCAATTCCACAATCTTAACAATTACTTCAACAGCTTTTTGCATACTTTCAAGTGGAACAAACTCAAATTTACCATGAAAGTTATGTCCACCTGCAAAAATATTCGGCGTAGGTAAGCCCATGAATGACAATCTAGAACCATCCGTTCCACCTCTGATTGGTTTTACCAAAGGCTTCACGCCAACAAGCTCCATTGCTCTTTGGGCATTATCCACAATATATTTTACCGGTTCAACCTTTTCACGCATATTGTAATATTGATCTTTCACCTCTATTTCAACTGTACCGGCGCCATATTCTTTATTCACCTTATTTACAATGTGCATGATCTCTTTTTTCCTGTCCTCAAATCTATCCCTTCTGAAATCCCTGATGATATAGGCCAGTTCACTTTCTTCAACCTCACCCTTAAACGACATTAAATGATAAAACCCTTCGTATCCCGAAGTATGCTCTGGGGTTTCAACGCGAGGCAACATGGTAATAATCTGATTTGCTATCCTTATAGAATTTTGCATCTTATTTTTTGCATAGCCAGGGTGAACATTTCGACCATGAACCGTAATCTTAGCAATAGCAGCATTAAAATTTTCATACTCCAATTCACCAATCTCACCTCCATCCATTGTATAGGCATACTCAGCACCAAATTTCTCAACATCAAAATGATCTGCACCCGCGCCTATCTCTTCATCAGGAGTAAAACCAATCCTTATCTTACCATGCTTTATTTCTGGATGTTTTAGCAAATACTCAGCAGCTGTTACAATTTCCGCAACGCCGGCCTTATCATCAGCTCCCAGCAAAGTATTACCATCTGTAGTGATTAATGTTTGCCCTTTATATTTCAATAATTCAGGAAATTCATCAGGCTTTAATACAATATTTTTTTCTTTATTTAAAGTAATTGAACCTCCGTCGTAATCCTCAACTATGCAAGGATTTACATTTTTACCACTAAAATCAGGACTAGTATCCACGTGAGCAATAAATCCAATTACAGGCACTTCATAATCCACATTTGATGGAATTGTTGCCATAACATAACCATTATCATCAAGCTCAACTTCATCTAGTCCAAGATCTTTTAATTCCCCCACCAATTTCTCTGAAAAAAACATCTGCCCAGGAGTCGAAGGCGTTAAACCAGTATCCGTATCCGACTGAGTATCAATACCCACATATTTTAAAAACCGTTCTTTTATATTAATCATTTTAAAACTTAATTATTAAATTAATCATACTGATTTTAAAAGTAGTTTGTTAAAAGTTCAAAAACAAAAAGGGGAGCTATTAAAACAGCTCCCCCTGACAAATATCATTATAATATTCTATTTTAGTAGGCTTTTGCAAAAAGAACTCTTTGTGCAGAAGGATTACCTGTTACCATACATTTACCAGGAGTTTTATCTCCTTCTAAAGGAATACACCTAATGGTAGCCTTTGTTTCATCTTTGATTCTCTGTTCTGTATCAGAAGTACCATCCCAGTGAGCAGAAATAAATCCTCCTTTTTCTTTTAATACCTTTTTAAAGTCATCATACGAATCTACAACAGTAGTATTCTCCGTTCTGAAATCCAAGGCTTTCTGAAAAATATTATTCTGGATAGTATCTAATAATTCAGCAACATAAACATCTGCACTATCAATAGAAACAACCTCTTTTGTTAATGTATCTCTACGAGCAACTTCAATGGTGTTATTTTCAATATCACGAGGACCAACAGCCAACCTCACAGGTACACCTTGTAACTCATACTGTGCAAATTTCCATCCTGGCTTACGATTGTCAGAATCATCGTATTTCACCGAAATTCCTTTTTCTTTCAATTTAGCTACAATAACATCAACTTTTTCAGAAATCTTAGCTAAATCCTCTGCACTCTTATAGATAGGTACGATAGCCACCTGTATTGGCGCTAATTTAGGAGGTAAAACCAAACCATAATCATCTGAGTGAGCCATAATTAAAGCTCCCATCAAACGTGTTGAAACTCCCCAGGAAGTTGCCCATACATAATCTTCAGTACCCTCTTTGCTTGCAAACTTCACATCAAATGCTTTGGCAAAGTTTTGCCCTAAAAAGTGAGATGTACCAGACTGTAAAGCCTTTCCATCCTGCATCAGAGCCTCGATAGTATAAGTTTCCAGGGCTCCGGCAAAACGCTCATTAGCAGTTTTTACACCCTGAACTACAGGAACACCCATATATTTCTCGGCAAATTCGGCATATACCCTAATCATCGTTTCAGTCTCCTCAATTGCTTCCTGTTTTGTTGAGTGAGCTGTATGTCCTTCCTGCCATAAGAACTCAGCAGTTCTTAAAAACAATCTAGTTCTCATTTCCCATCTCACTACATTTGCCCATTGATTACATTTTATAGGCAAATCACGATATGACTGAATCCAGTTTTTATATGTATTCCAGATTATTGTCTCTGAAGTTGGACGAACAATTAACTCTTCCTCTAATTTAGCATCCGGATCAACAACAACACCCTTACCATCAGGGTCATTCATCAAACGATAATGTGTAACCACAGCACACTCTTTAGCAAAACCTTCAACGTGATCGGCTTCTTTACTAAAAAAAGATTTTGGTATAAATAAGGGGAAATATGCATTTACATGACCTGTTTCCTTAAACATTTTATCGAGCTGTTGTTGCATTTTTTCCCAAATAGCATATCCATAGGGCTTAATAACCATACAACCTCTAACTGCTGAGTTTTCGGCCAAATCAGCCTTAATTACCAATTCATTATACCACTGAGAATAATCTACACTCCTTTTAGTTAATCCTTTTGCCATATTTATAATTTTCTATTAATCCTTTTTTATTCCTGATAATCATTAAGATAATGAATTACAAAACCTCATATTTCATTATCAAATAATTATCTGAACACTTAGAGTGCGCAAAAATAATAAAAATCGACTATTTCAAACCGTAAAAAGTTAATGAATAAATAATTTATTAATTGTTGGTGCAAAAAAAACGTAATGTATTTAAAGTAAAGTTGGAAAGTGGTTTATGAGGATCTCATTTTTAAGATCAAATACAATCTTCTTTTATTTAAATATTAATAATTTATGCTTTCAACAAATACTGTCTATAAATATCTTCTCTACATTTTAATTAAGTACCAAACCTGTTTAATTTTAAATTAATCAACACTATTTACTGATTGCGACATTTCTGTTATTCCTTCAAAAGAACCTTACGACCTTTCTGACCTCCAACAATAATATTATTCCAGAAAAAATACTCGATTATCCAATTATTCCCCCATAGGCCAAAATAAAGGAAAATTATTCGAAAAAGCTTTCATTTTGAAGTCTGCCTGCATATGGCTTCGGGTTGGCTTCGGGTCACGTTCGGGTGGCATGGGGTTCTGCTCGGGTTGTGTTCGGATAAGGATAGGTTTATTGTATCCGAAGGGATAACGAAAACTATCAGATAACAAACCGAACTTGTATACATTTTGGCATATAGAAGGTCTGACTGTAATTTGTACTTAAGCAATTAAATATCGCATACAATTCGCTATATGCTACAAACTTTATTCTTATTATCTATCTATTAAATTTTTATAGAACAAAAAAACAGGTAAATGAATGAAAAATTCACTAAAAGTTGAAAGAGCAATTCTGAATTTAACACGAATTTAACTAAAACCAGCCTCACTCCTCAATACGGCATGATTATTGCAACAATATCATTGAAAAGTTTTTTTCATTTAAAGCGTAGATTTTTACACTTCAAATGTGAATTTTACAGTAATAATTACTTTTTTTACGACAGAGAATTGGTTTTAACAGAGTAACACGAGAGCTATGAAAAAGATATTATTAGCATCATTAACCGCAGTTTTTATTTTATCCGGATGTGCAAGCTACCAGATGAATAATGCAAGCGTATATGAAGATGATTTATATTACAATCCTTCAGACAAACCATTAGCTATTGCTGAGAATTACTCTTCATTACCTGCTCCTGATAAAGAAATTAAAAAACAAGATAACAGGACTTATTCTCAATTAAAGAATGCGTACCAGCAATCCGCAGCTTCAAAAGAACAGGAAGACCTTAGAGATTTTAGCAGTATTCAAAATGAGTATACTGATCTTTTAACAGATAATTCTGTTGAAGAAGTAGATACTATGTTATATTACAACGATGAAACCGGCTATTGGGTAAACGATTACACAGGTTCTGAAATGGACAGGAATTATGCCGAACGCTTAGCGAAATTTCATGGCTCGTTTGTAGGAATACCATACTGGTCTCCTTTATATAATGAAGTAATATTTGGTAGTGGATTTGATTACAATGTTTATATTGAAGGCGATTATGCAATTGTAATACCTGAATGGTACAGTCCATATTACAACACTTGGAGATATGCAAGACCATATAATTATTATGGCGGATGGCATGGATCTTTTGGATGGAATTACCCTTATTCATCTTTGGGATGGAGCCTAGGTTTTGGATATAATTGGTATAGCCCATATTATTACAATTGGGGATACCCATATTACAATAACTACCACCACCATGCATATCCTTACCATGGACATTACAGTAATGTATATAATCCTTCTAAATCATTAAGACCTACATATTCAACATCAAACAGCAATACAATACAACGTTCAACCCGAGGTTCCGATCTAAAATCAAGTTCAACTTCAACCCCGGCCAGATCAACCAGAGCTTCATATAACAGAACTTCAGGCTCAACAACAACAAAAGCAACACAAACAGGCACAAGAACACGTACAAGTACCAGAAGTAATTATACGCCAACCTATACCAGAACATCTACAAGTAGCTCTTCAAGCAGAAGTACCTACAACAGAAGTTCAAGAAGTGGCAGCTCCAATACAAGCACATCCAGTGCAAAAAGTAGCAGCTACAGCAATACAAAAAGAAATAACAACACTTATTCAACAGGAAGTGCCAGAACCAATCGTTCAAACTATAACAGATCAAGTAGTTCAACATCTACCCGAGCATACACACCTTCATACAACAGGAGTTCAAGCTCAGGATCATCCTACTCAGGAACAAGCACCAGAAGTAGTGGTTCAAGAAGTTCAAGCGGAAGCAGTAGCAGATCAAGTGGAAGCAACAGATCCGGAGGTAGAAGATAAGGAATTTACTTAGTCAAACTTCAAATTTTTACAATAACTGAATTGAATACCATGACAAAGATTAAAATCATAATAATTAGCACATTAGCCATTGTATCAATATCCATTTGTAATGGACAAAACTATGAGGATATTCCTATTTTTTCTCAACTCCAATATAGTGGAACAGCCCGTTCCATAGCTATGGGAGGAGCATTTGGTTCTTTAGGTGGTGATTATAGTTCGATAGGCATTAACCCCGCAGGTATTGCAGCTTACAGATCATCTGAATTCACTTTTACACCTTCTTTAACACTCAACAACACTAAGAGTAATTACAAATCGCTTGGAGGTACTTCTTTCGATAATATTAGCTCGGAAGACAATATAACTAAGTTAGTATTTAATCAAATTGGTGCAGTATGGACTTACAGACCAATAAGAGAAGTAAAAAAAGGACTCATCAGTTCTCATTTAGCTATTGGATATAATCGTAATAATAACTTTAACTATAAATCTTTATCACAAGCTAAAAGTGTGACAAACTCAATGACTGATTTTTTTATTATTGATGCCAATAATAATGATCAAGATTATTGGGATGGCTCAACTTATTTAGCCTATCAAACTTATTTAATTAATCCTGATGAAGATAATTATTATACTAATTATTTAGCTCGAGAAGCTGACTTATACGATTTAGTAGATCAGTCGAAATTAATAAAGAAAAATGGATATGCAGGTGAGATAAACATATCAAGCGGTGCTAACATTAGCAACTTTATATTAGTTGGTGCCAGTCTAAACATTAGTCTGTTAAATTATTCTGAGGATATTATTTATCACGAGAAGTATAGCGACAACAATGATGGATACGATCAGTATGTATTCAATAATTATTCCGTTAAGGATTATTTAGATTTTTCTGGGAGCGGTATAAATCTTAAATTGGGAGTAATCATTTTACCCTTTAAAAACTTTCGTTTAGGAATTGCATACCACTCTCCTACGTGGTACAATATGGAAGAAGAATATGGCACAAGAATAGAAGCTTCATTCTTTAATGAAATTCCAGAAGAAGGAGTGAGTTCTATTTATGATTATTATAAAGATCAAAAAGAATACAACTTTAGAACTCCCGATAAATTAATTGCAAGTGCTTCGTATATATTTGGAAAACACGCCATATTAAGCTTTGATTACGAAAGGATTAACTACAGTAACTCCAAGTTTAAATCATCCACTGACAATTTTGATTACATTGACATAATCAATGCAAACAATATGGCTATTAAAAATACTTATACAGTAAGTAACAATTTTAGAACAGGATTAGAGTATAGAATCAACAAACAAATTAGCTTAAGAGCGGGCTATTCATTTCAAGGGACTCCTTATAAAGATAAACTTTACAAAGAGGCTTCTAAGGACAATGAAATCACAAGTTATACAGCTGGACTTGGTTACAGATTTGGCAATTACTTTTTTGATATTGCTTATAAATTATCATCATATGATATTAATTATTATAATTACAACTGGGATACATCATACGATGAATATTTTGGAGCTCCTCCTATTGTAAAAACAAATGTAAAAGATAGCAATATTGTATTTACTTTTGGAGTGAAATATTAAAAGTAAACATTAAAACAAAATAAAACCCCGATGTTTAATTAAGATCATCGGGGTTATTTTTTATACTATATTTTTTTATTACTATCTGATCATACCAGCAGCAACAGTTTCATTAGTACCTTCATCAACCAGAACAACACTTCCTGTAATTCTGTTTTGAGTATATGCATCAATATGAAGAGGTTTAGTAACTCGCAATGATATTTTAGCAATATCATTCATACCTACCTCTTTATCATCCTCATTTTTCTCCAATGTATTAATATTCATCTTATAATGAACATCAGTTACCATACATCTGGCATCTGCAGAAGTATGGCGGATAATATATTTTCCTCTTGGAATCAGCTTTCTTTCATTAAACCAACAAATCATCATCTCAACATCCTGAGTAGTAGTTGGTTTATTATCTGATTTAACAAGCATATCTCCTCTGCTAATATCTATTTCATCCTCAAGCGTAATAGTAACAGATTGAGGAGCAAAAGCTTCTTCTAAAGTATCTTCAAAGAAATCTATAGTTTTAACTTTTGAAGTAAAACCAGAAGGTAAAACAGTAATTGGATCACCAACCTTAACGGCTCCTGAAGCTATCCGACCTGCATACCCTCTATAATCAGGGAATTCAGCACTCTGAGGACGAACTACATACTGAACCGGGAAGCGAAAATCCTGATGATTAACATCACTGCTAATATGAATATTTTCTAATAAGTGTAATAACGTAGGTCCCTGATACCAATCCATTTTTGCAGAACGATCTACCACATTATCTCCCTTAAGAGCACTAATTGGCACAAAGCGAATATCTTTAACACTCAGCTTTGATGAAAAACCATCAATATCACTTTTAATTTTCGCAAAAGTATCTTCTGCGTAATCAACAAGATCCATTTTATTTACACAAACAATAACATGCGGAATTTGCAACAAGGATGCAATATAAGCATGACGCATCGTTTGTTCAAGAACACCATGACGGGCATCAACCAATATAATTGCAACATTGGCTGTACTTGCGCCAGTAACCATATTACGTGTATACTGAATATGTCCCGGTGTATCTGCAATAATAAACTTACGTTTAGGAGTTGCAAAATAACGATATGCAACATCAATGGTAATCCCTTGCTCTCTCTCAGCCCTTAACCCATCAGTTAATAAAGCCAGGTTTACTTCTTCATTTCCTATTCTTTCACTAGCCTTTTCGATAGCTTCCATTTGGTCTTCAAAAATGGCCTTGCTATCATATAAAAGTCTACCAATTAAAGTACTTTTACCATCATCAACACTACCGGCAGTGGTGAATCGTAAAAGTTCCATATCTAAATATCCTGAATTTTTATCGCTCATAATAATTTGATGCTTAACTTAAATGGTTAAAAATACCCTTCTTTTTTACGATCTTCCATTGCTGATTCAGATCTCTTATCATCAGCACGACCACCTCTTTCTGTTGTTCTGGTTGCAGCTACCTCCTGAATAATATCTTCAACATTATCAGCTTTTGAAAGAGTTAAACCGGTACAGGTAATATCACCAATAGTTCTACATCTAACATCCATCTCAATTTCTTCTTCACCTGGCTTTAACTGCATAAATGGAGCTTTAAACATCCATACTCCATCGCGATTAAATACTTTACGCTTATGTGTAAAATATAAATTTGGCAATTCTATATTTTCCATATAAATATATTGCCAAACATCCATTTCTGTCCAGTTACTAATAGGGAAAACTCTAAAGTGCTCACCCATGTGCTTACGTCCGTTAAAGATATTCCATAACTCCGGACGCTGATTTTTCGGATCCCACTGACCAAATTCATCCCTGTGAGAGAAAAATCTTTCTTTTGCACGTGCTTTTTCTTCGTCTCTACGACCACCTCCCATAGCTGCATCACACTTTAATTCTTCCAATGCATCTAAAAGCGTTACTGTTTGCAGCTTATTACGAGAAGCATTTATTCCTTTTTCCTCAACTGCTTTTCCTTGATCAATTGAATCCTGAACATAACGAACGATGCATTTTGCACCTGTTTTTTCCATTAGGTCATCTCTGTAATCAAGAGTTTCCTGGAAATTATGTCCTGTATCAATGTGTAATAATGCAAAAGGAACTTTAGCTGGATAGAATGCTTTACGAGCTAAATGAAACATTACAATAGAATCTTTCCCTCCGGAAAATAACATCACCGGTCTTTCAAACTGAGCAGCTACTTCACGAATCACAAAAATAGATTCTGCTTCGAGTTCCCTGAGGTGATTAATCTGGTATTTATCCATAAGTTTTATATTGATGTTTACCCATTAAGGTTTTTAAAACGTGGCCAAAGTTAATGATTTTTAATTTTTGACCTAGTTCAACTAAACAAAAATATCCCACTAATCAGTAGGATATCAAAAAAAGCACTTTAAATGCTAAATATTTTAGTCTAAAGTTTCGATATCATCGGTGTCAAAACTTTTATTGTATTGAGTCATTGCTCTTAAACTCATACCCACATTAGAGAAACCTCCATCGTGGAAAAGGTTCTGCATGGTAACTTTTTTAGTTAAATCAGAGAACATTGCAATACAATAATTGGCACAATCTTCTGATGTGGCATTTCCTAGTGGAGACATTCTTTCAGAGAAATCCATTAAACCATCAAAACCTTTAACACCACTACCGGCAGTAGTAATTGTTGGGGATTGAGAGATAGTATTTACCCTTACTTTCTTTTCACGACCATAGATGTAACCAAAACTACGAGCGATAGACTCTAATAATGCTTTAGCATCTGACATATCATTGTAACCATAGAATGTACGCTGTGCAGCAACATATGACAATCCTAAAACTGATCCCCATTCAGCAATAGCATCCATTTTAAACCCTACTTGTAACATTTTATGGAATGATATAGCAGAAATATCTAATGTTTTATTTAAATAGCTATAGTTTAAATCGTGATATACTCTTTTTTTACGAACATTTAAAGACATACCAATCGAGTGAAGTACAAAATCAATTTTTCCACCTAATACTTCCATTGATTTTGCAAAAACAGTCTCTAAATCTTCAACGCTTGTAGCATCTGCCGGAATAATCTCTGCATTACACTTTTGTGATAATTCATCAAGTGTACCCATTCTACAAGCAACTGGGGTATTTGATAAAGTAAAAGTAGCTCCTTCTGCATGAGCCAATTCTGCAACTTTCCATGCAATAGACATATCGTTTAATGCACCAAAAATAATTCCCCTTTTTCCTTTTAATAAATTATATCCCATTTTAATATTTATTTTGAGGCTACAAATATATATGAATATAGCAGTTACAAAAACACTAATGTTTAAATATTTATCACTTTAACGTAATTTAATGAAATTTACTAATCATATAAAGCTAATATACAACTAATTAACCACACCCAACAAATCTTTGGCATTTGAAAGAGCTGCATCAGTAAGATTACTTCCACTAAGCATTTTAGCCACCTCTGTTATCCGGTTATCGATTGACAATTCTTCTATATCTGTTTGCGTAGTATATTGATTATCTTTTTTATACACTTTATAATGTTGTTTTCCTTTAGCTGCAATCTGAGGTAAATGAGTAATACTTATCACTTGAATATTATTTGATATGTCCTGCATTATTTTCCCCATTTTATCTGCTACTTCACCAGAAACTCCAGTATCTATCTCATCAAAAATAATTGTAGGTAAACCTTTTGAAATTGACAATAAGGATTTAATACAAAGCATTACCCTTGACATTTCACCTCCTGATGCAACTTTAGGAATTGCTGATAATTCACCATTTTTATTGGCTGAGAAAAGAAATTCAATATCATCAATACCAGAGGCTGAAAAATCATCCAACACCTTAGATTGCACTTTTAACACAGCATTGGGCATTCCTAATTCCAACAACTGTCCGGTTATGGTATTTTCAATAGTTTTAAATACTTTTTTTCGTGAGTCGGAAAGTTTCTTGCTTACTGTTTTTAACTCAGCTGCGGCTCTATCTATCTCTTTTTGTTTTGCATTTAAATCTTCATCAAAAGATGATATTTGCTGTAATTGTTTTTCCAGGTTATTTTTAATTTCAATTAACGCAACAACACTATCAACTTTATGCTTTTGCTGTAAAGTAAATATCTGATCCAATCGTGTACTAACAAATTGTAATCTTTCAGGATCATATTCGATTCCTTCCATTACACTATCCATATCTTTAATTAAATCATCTAAATCCAGGTAAGCAGAATCAATTCTTTTTAGCCAACCATCAACATCGGATAAGTAAGAAGATATTTTCTGTAGATTTTTTAATGAATCCTTCAAGCCATCAAGAACGGCGAAACTATTTCCATTAAAAGTCTCCACAACAGAAAACAAGCCACCTTTTACTTCCTCGGCATGAGACAAAAGCTCTTGCTCTTTCTCTAACTCTTCCTGTTCCCCTGCAACAAGCTGTAGTTCTTGCAATTGATTAAACTGAAACTGCATATAATCCACATCTGCAATCAATTTAATATTTTGTTCTTCGAGCTCTTTCTTTTCCTTTTCTAGTTTTTTAAGAACCTTAAATTTACTTTTATACAGATTTAATACATCTTTATTCTGAGCAACCGTATCCACAACATTTAATTGAAAACCGGTGTCGCCAAGCAACAAGTTCTGATGCTGAGAATGGATATCAATTAATTGGTGAGCTATATTTTTCAGAAAGCCTAGGTTTACCGGAGTATCATTTACAAAGGCTCTTGATTTACCATTAGCCAAAATCTCTCTTCGAACCAGAGTTACATCCTCATAATCAATATCCTCCTGTTCAAAAAGAGCTTTAAAACCATAATCAGAAATATCAAATTCGGCCTCAATAACACTTTTCTTTTCTTTATTTTTAAGAATAGTAACATCGCTTCGCTGACCGAGTACCATAGCCAAAGCTCCTAACATAATAGATTTACCGGCACCTGTTTCTCCGGTTATCACTGAAAAACCGTTTTTGAAATCAATTTTTACCTGATCTATTAAAGCGTAGTTTGAAATAAATAATGATTTAAGCATAAAAAACAATCGATTTATAGGCTACTGATTTATTTTTTCGGTATACTTATTTGAATTTGCAGGATCTACTTCTGTTAAAACTTCAATGACTCTTTGCTTTTCCATTGAAAAAGATTCTGAAAATATATTAATTAACTCATCAGATTTTGCATCAAAAAACAATTCCATTGCATAAGTTCCAGGTCTTTGACGATGAACCTTAGTTAATTTTTCAATGGCTGATAATACTTCTTTCCTGCCATTTTCAGGTTTATCGCTCATTTTATCCAAACCTAAACGATGATACTGATAGATACACTCCCTTAAGGGACGATGAATCTCATTTAAATAATTTTCAACAAACCAATACCTGTTTGTTTTACTTTCATAGGAACGCCATCCTGAATAGCGCGTATTTTGCGACATATTCACTATTTTTTCAGCCATCTCCATATACTTTGTACCTCCATTCTTTGAAAACGAATCATAATCCAATCCTAAAATTACATAAGCATAATATGATATTACCCCCACCAAATTTGACTCTATTGAATTAGGATTAAAAACCAAAGGCTCAAACTCTTCATATTTAAATGTAAATTCCTGATCTAAAAAATTAAATAACATGGATCTATAAGAAGAATTATATACTGGTCTGCGAGCCTGAATTTGTATCGTTCCTGAAAATTCATTTGCAGACACCACTTCTTTAATATTAATTAAAATACTACATTCAATTCTTTCTTCAGGACTAAAAACATTATCTGTCCAAATCTGTCCGTTTACAAACTCCATAATGGCAGTTTGCATCGTTTCATATACTTGTTTATTTGTTCCCTGAACACTTGGTGACACCACAGAAACACTACACTGCAATTCCTGAGCATTAGAAAATAAATACAATGATAAAAACAAGATGATAAACAGATACTTTTTCACAAATGTTCGTTTTGAATTTTAAAAATATTCTATAGGGAAACTATTTTATTTACAATATCAATTGCAACTTCCCTTTTAGTCTTTAACGAAAACTCTTCTTTATTATTATCACTATCAATTATTGTAATTTGATTTGTATCATGTCCAAATCCCGCTCCTTTATTCTCTAAAGAGTTCAAAACAATAAAATCAAGATTCTTTTGCTTTAATTTTTTCTGAGCATTAGTCAATGCATTTTGAGTTTCCAGAGCAAATCCAACCAATAATTGTCCTTCCTTTTTTATTTCACCAAGCTTTTGAGCAATATCAACTGTCGCTTTTAATTCAACAACCATCTCATCCTTATCACTTTTTACCTTTTGATCTGCACAAACAACTGGTGTATAATCAGCCACAGCAGCAGAGAGCACAGCGCCATCGCAATCAGGAAACACTTTAGCACAGGCTTCATACATTTCATGCGCTGAAACAACACTATTTAATTCTATATTAGGATGTTTTAACTCAACACTTGTTGGTCCGGATACCAAAATCACTTTAGCTCCTCTGGCAGCTAATTCACCGGCAATACTATATCCCATTTTTCCACTGGAAAAATTACCAATAAACCTAACCGGATCAATTTTTTCATAAGTAGGACCGGCATTAACCAAAAACTTCCTTCCGGCAAGTTGATTGTTTTTATTCTCCTTCTGTTTTTGGAAAAACGAAATTAAATCCTGAACAATAGTTTCCGGTTCGGCCATTCGACCTTTACCGCTGAGACCACTAGCTAACTCACCTGTTTCTGCCTCAATTATAAGAACACCATCATTTTTGAGACATTTTATGTTTCTTTGATTAGCCGGGTGAAGATACATATCTAAATCCATAGTAGGAGCTACAAACACCGGACAGCGAGCCGAAAGATAAGTGGTTACCAATAAATTATCGGCAATAGCATTTGCCATTTTACCCATAGTATTAGCTGTTGCCGGAGCAATAAGCATAGCATCAGCCCATAATCCCATATCAACATGACTATTCCAATCACCGTTTTCAGGATTATAAAAATCAACCATTATAGGATTTTTTGACAAAGTAGCCATTGTTAGCGGCGTAATAAACTCTTTGGCTTTTTCTGTCATCAATACTTTTACCTCAGCTCCGTTTTTCACGAGTAAGCGAGTTAAAAACGCAGATTTATATGCCGCAATACCTGCAGAAACGCCTAATAATATTCTCTTTCCTTTTAACATCGGGATTAGTATAAATAAAAAAAGATAAAAGAAATATCAATAACCTCCTTTACCTTTTATTTTTTTAATCGAAACAGACTTTAAAAGAACTATTTTTCTTCGTTACCAGCATTTCGATAATAAACCTTATCCTCAACAAATTCTTGAGTAGCTATTGAAGAAGGCTTAGGTAATCTTTCGTAAAATCTTGATATTTCAATTTGCTCTCTGTTTTCAAAAACTTCCTCCAAATTATCAGTATAAGAAGCAAATTCCTGAAGTTTTTTATTCAACTCCTCTTTCATTTCTACACTTATTTGGTTTGCTCTCTTAGCAATAACATTTATAGATTCATAAACATTACCAGTATCTTCTGAAAGCTTTTGAGTATCCCAAGTAATAGTACTACTTGGAGCATTTGATTTTTTATAATCCATGATAATAAAATTATTATTCTAATTTACGTCGTCAAATTTAACTTCTTTTGAGGCATGTTCAAAAATTTTCACTGCCTTCTCCATATATTCACTTTCAGGAAATTCATTGATAAAAGAATAATATTCATCAATAGCCTCCCTCATACGATTTTCTTTCTTTGCTAAAACACTATTTTCAGCTTGTATATATTTTGCTTCCAAAATTAAGAACGACAGCTCCTCTCTGTATTTAGTATCAGGAAACTCTTTTAAACTATTTTGAGCTGCAATAACTGCTGATTGATAATTATTTCCCATGTAATTACCCAAATTAAAATACAATTTAGCCGACAAATAACTCTTATACACCAACTTGTCTCTTAATTCAGTAATTAACCTTTCTGCTTCTTCAACCTTGGGACTAGCAGGAAATAGATTAATAAATAACTGAAATTCATTAATAGCATTATAAGTATCAGTTTGATCTAACCTCGGTTTAGGTGATGTCATATAATAACAATAAGCACTCATAAACTGACATTCTTCGGCATATTCACTAGATGGAAATGTTTTATAAAACTGACGAAAATAATGTCCTGACATGATAAAATCATTCAACCCATACAAACATTTAGCATAAGTAAAACCTATAATTTCAGCTTTATCAGTACCTCGATATATGCTCTGGAGTTCATTTAATAATGTTGCAGCACGCATAAAATCTTCTGCCTCGTAATATTCCATAGCTTTTGTATACTTAAGCTCATAATCAGTACTTTTTAATAACTTTTGATACTGACTACAACTAATCAATAACGGAAATATTAACAGAGCAAATATTATTTTCTTCATGTGTTTAATAATTTGTTTTTAAGGTCATGAAACTCTCCAAAATTAAAAAAACCAAATAAAAAGTTATTAATTCATGATCAGTTTCAATTATTTATCAATAATAACATTTAAAAAAACCTGGCATTCAGATTATTAACCACAATATTGCCAAGAGTTTAATATTACAATTAAATTTTACAACGTGCAAAGATAAAATATTAAAATGAAACAACCATACATTTAGGTATATACCATAATTATATTAACTAAATTTTAAGGATTCATACAACGTCAAGTTAAGAAAAAACATAATGCTACTTATAGAATTTTATTCTTTCCTAAATTTAAATAGATGAATCACATATTGATTATTAAAAAATATTACCTTTGCGCCATTAATTTATAAAAGATATACAACGTGGATATTTTTGATAAGATAAAGAAAACCATGGGACCACTAGGTCAATATGGCAAAGATGCACATGGTTATTTTATGTTTCCAAAATTAGAAGGAGAAATAAGCCCTAAGATGACTTTTAGGGGTAAAGAAGTATTAACTTGGAGTTTAAATAATTACCTAGGCCTTGCAAACCATCCAGAAGTTAGAAAAGCAGATGCTGATGCGGCTGCTGAATATGGTTTAGCTTATCCGATGGGAGCTCGTATGATGTCTGGTCAAACAAGCAAGCACGAGGAACTTGAAGCTGCCTTAGCTGAATTTGTAGGTAAGGAAGACTCATACCTTTTAAATTTTGGATATCAGGGAATGGTATCTATTATTGATACATTGGCTTCAAGAAATGATGTAATCGTATATGATTCTGAATCCCATGCTTGTATTATGGATGGAATCTTTTTACACAAAGCTAAAGGTGGAAAAAGTTTTGTTTTTCCGCATAATGACATAGCTCGCTGTGAAAAGATGCTTGAATTTGCGAAGAAAAGAGCAACTGAAACCGGGGGAGGTATTTTGGTAATTACTGAAGGTGTATTCGGTATGGCCGGAGACCTTGGTGCATTAGACAAAATTGTTGCTTTAAAAGATAAATTTGAATTCCGTTTATTAGTGGATGATGCTCATGGTTTTGGTACAATGGGTAAAACAGGTGCAGGTACTGCAGAACACTTTGGTGTAACAGACGGTGTAGATGTTTTATTTAGTACGTTTGCTAAATCAATGGCTTCTATTGGTGCTTTTGTTGCCTCAAGCGAAGAAGTAGTTAGTTATTTAAGATACAACCTACGTTCTCAGATTTTTGCAAAATCATTACCAATGCCATTAGTAATTGGTGCTTTAAAACGATTAGAATTACTTAAAACTCAAACAGAGTTAAAAGATAATCTTTGGAAAATTGTTAATGCTTTACAAAAAGGACTTAGAGAAGCAGGATTTGATTTAGGAAAAACAGAATCACCAGTAACTCCAGTATTCTTGAATGGCTCGGTTCCTGAAGCAACTCAATTAACAATGGATTTAAGAGAAAACTATAATATTTTCTGTTCAATTGTAGTTTACCCTGTTATTCCGAAGGATCAGTTGATGTTAAGAATTATCCCTACTGCTGTTCATACATTAGAGGATGTTGATTACACAATTAAAGCATTTGCTGAGATTAAAGAAAAATTAGAAGCTGGAGCTTATAAAAGCGATAAAATCGCAAATATTTTATAAGACCTATAGCATTGAAATAAAATAAAAGAGGCTTTCTGAAAAGGAAGCCTCTTTTATTTTAATATTGTTTTGATATATATATGTTAGCATAATAATGATTTATAATATCATTCACTGTTTTTCCTTCTTTAGCCATAGCCATTGCTCCTACCATGCACAAGCCAGCCCTATGACCCTTACCTGCACCTGCAAAAGCTATTTTTCCTTCATCAGATATTATCCTTGAAATAAATGTTAAACTTGGTAATTTTAAATATGCAGCCAATAGCATCAGTTCTTTTTCTGAAATAACAATTTTATTTTGACCATTATTAACCTCAACAGTATTTACAGAACCTCTGACACTTCTATCTTTTACAATAAATTCATTGATATCACAAACATTAAAATCAAATTTAGTCTTCAGTATTTCAACCAATAAACTTAATTTAACTTCAACCCTCCATCTAAAATAATTATTTTTATCACCAATCTCGCCTGAAAATATTTTGTCAATTATTTCAGGATTACGAGTATTGCAATAAAAGTCTTCCGGGTGATAAATCCATGACTGAACATCCTCTTTATTTAAAGATGATATTGTATCATGACCATCTTTATCCTTTAAATTATTTAAATACTCATTAAATTGTTTCTCCCCTCTGTAATAAGAATTCTCAGGGATGCCTCCACAGCAAAAAGTATGAGGAAGGGATACTATCTGGCTATTATGAAACAACACTTCTCCTTTTGTTTCA
Organism: uncultured Saccharicrinis sp.; assembly: GCA_963677345.2. GTDB lineage: Bacteria > Bacteroidota > Bacteroidia > Bacteroidales > Marinilabiliaceae > Saccharicrinis. Next base: position 102,183 of record CAXXLC010000010.1, on the reverse strand, counting down.
TTCACTGCTTTTCGCAATATCTCATTACCCTCTATTGAAATTCCTTTGTATTTAAACTCCAACCTTTCAGGATTTGGGCTAACAAAATTATTAACGTAGAGTAAAAACTCCTGAGGATTTTTTTCTTGTATAAAGGAAGTTGTATTTAATTCATGAATATATTTCAATAAATAGCTTCGGTACACAATCGCCATAGCTTTAAGAAATTCCAAATGATCATTATCCGCAAATTGACGATCCAGTATACTGCTAATAAAAAAATCAACATCAACCCTATTCTGAATCAATAATTCATCGTCCATTAAATCAACACGAACTGCTCCTCTATAATAATATTTCTCTTCTACAACAACACCTTTTTCTTTAACAACAAAAAAACTATCTGCCCAATTACGTGGAGACAATAACGATTTATTATCAACTATAATAATTTCCTTATCGTCCTCAAGATAAATTCTATTATCTTTTATATATAAATTCCAGTCCCCTCTAAGGCATCTTTGCGTTTCACCAAGATAATATTCTCCTTCTAATGAAATAAATATATTTTTACCTTTTAATATATCTATTGTTAATTTAGGGTTATTCATTTTTCAATGTTTTAAAATTACATTTAATGCTATTTTAAATAAAAAGCATCACTCAATTTATATAATAAAGGTTTAATAATCTCTGTTAAACTACTATGACTATACGAAATTTGTTCATAAATACTTTTAACAGAGTATTCGGTTAAATTATTATAATACAACACATTACCTACCACAAACATCCCCATCAACTCCTGAGCACCAGGAATAACTTTAATCTGCTCTAATGAAGAATTATAATATTGAAGTGGTTTTTGAACCACACGAGCAAAGATTATAAATACAAATTCATCATTATTATAATAAGAACTAAAATTAATATACGGGTATTTAGATAATGAGTAACTTCTTCCCAATAGCTTTTCCAACTCTAAATATACATTAAAAATCCATATGTAATTTTTAGATTTAACTATGATTGCAGAACGTATTTGTTTTTCCAACAGACTTATTTCGATATTATTATCTTTAAAGAATAAATTTACACAAGCTCCGGAATTTATTTGTTCAATTAACGAGAAGTAATATTTGGGGAGTACAGGCAAGTAAAAATGTCTTTTTATTCCATCCGGATAGGTCATTCCATCACATAACACAACACTATCATTATAGATTTTAGCCAGCAAAAGAATGTCTTTTATTTTCTCATAGTCTTTCTTTCTAAAATGTTTATCAGCAACAAGTAACTTGTTGTTTTTAAATATGGAGTGATGACGATTAATGATAATGTATTTATCATTCAAAACCCTTTTATAAGATTGCTTTCCAGCTTGCAAGCGTAAACAAACATTGCAATTATTAACATCAACAGACTTCAATAACTGACTTACTTTAGCTTTGGAGGATAGTAATAACACCTGAACAGAAAAACATTCAAAATTAAGTAGTTTATAATCCCCAAGGAAATCAGAATTAAAGTCTGATCTTATATTTTCAAGATTTATACACATAAAAAATGGAAGACTTTATACAAAAATAAGGTCTTCCATAATAAATAATGCAATTTTATATCTTAAATTACTAATTCTCACTTAAAAATCTTTCGGCATCCATTGCTGCTTTGCATCCTGAACCTGCAGCTGTAACTGCTTGGCGATATTGATTATCCATAACATCCCCACAAGCAAATACACCTGGAACATTAGTTTTAGAAGAGTTTGCTATAGTTTTAATATACCCAACCTCATCAACATCAAGGTAATCCTTAAATATATCAGAATTAGGTGTATGTCCAATAGCCAGGAAGAATCCATCTATATCAATTTTAACTTCTTCCTCATTATCTTCGCCTTTATTTTTCCAAAGAATAGCTCCTTCAACTACCCCATCTCCTGTTAAACCTTTAGTCTGATGTTTCCATAACACTTCAATATTTTCAGTCTCCAACAATCTATCCTGCATAACCTTAGAAGCTCTTAATACATCTCTGCGAACAATTAAATATACTTTTTTAGCTATTCCGGCAAGATACATAGCTTCTTCGCAAGCAGTATCACCGCCTCCTACAACTGCAACAACTCTGTTTCTGTAAAAGAACCCATCACAAGTGGCACAAGCTGATACTCCACCCCCGGCATATTTCTTCTCATCCTCTAAACCTAAATATTTTGCAGTTGCTCCTGTTGCAATAATTAACGACTCAGCTTCTATAAGCTTATTTCCATCTACTGTTACTTTAAAAGGTCGCTGAGAAAGATCTGCTGCAGTGGCATAACCAAAACGAATATCTGTTCCAAAACGTGCAGCTTGATTTTTTAAATCTTCCATCATCTCAGGTCCGGTAATTCCATTAGGATATCCAGGGAAATTCTCTACATCAGTAGTTGTTGTTAACTGTCCACCAGGTTGCATTCCTTCATATAACACAGGACTCAAGTTGGCTCGTGCAGCATAAATAGCAGCTGTATATCCTGCCGGACCTGAACCAATAATCAACACTTTTGTTTTTTCCACGTCAGAAACAGTACTTTTAGTGCTTTCATCTTTAGCTCCCAAATCCATCTTTTCAAATAATGCCATAATTATATATATTTTCGATTTTCTATTTAAAAACTGTAACAAAGAAACAAATTTAAAAATTGTTGTTTCATGATAAATTTAATTTTTATAATAATAAAGAACCATAAAACATTAAAATAGTTCATTCAAAATTATCATAAATTTCTATTGAATCTACATCAACAGCTAAACCTGCAACTGCACCTAAACCATTTGTAATATTACAATAAACATTTGATTGCTCATAGAAAGGATCCTCTCTAAAAGCTTCTTGTTCTGACACTGATCTGATATACTCATAATAATCGTATGACAACGAGAACAAATAGAAATGCAACGTCCTTCTCTCTTCTAATCCTAAATTAACAATATAACTATTAGGTATTAAAAATGTCAAAGAGTAAAAATGACCATTAAATAAAAAATCATCAAATGTACTTTGGTAATCAATCTCTGCCAACAATGTAGCTTCATAGTCTCTGGACAAGAACACTTTATCCTCTTCTACAATATCAACCGTTTCAATATACTGATAATCAATATCATCATCCTTAACATCAGTATAACTATCAACTCTTAATTGATAAAAGTTACTAACTCCGGGTGGATCAAAAAAGCTTAATTTACACTGAAGCATTACTTCTTCAACATCATCATCATTAAACTTTAATACCTTAGAGGTATCAATCATAACAATCTGAACCGGTTCTGGAATCACAGTATTAGAATACACGCTGACACTATCATTTACATTCACTTTTAGACTAATAGTATCATTATAAGCTAAATCAACCTCCTGTATTGAAAACCATTCTTCGCCGTAGGGATAATCATCTTCAGCAATTAATTCACTATTTATAAACACGTTTAATTTAGCGTTAGAAATATTTTCATATTCTTTAGGAGACAAGATATCCGATGTATAACTGAGGTGAACCTTAAAAATACTGTCGGGCATTGGAAAATTGTACATTACAACTTTTGACTGCTGGTTTTCAAGCTGATAATCAATACTTTTTTCACATGACGCAAAAAACACAAAACAAAAAACCCATATTAATCTGCTGAATAATTTTTCAGTATTCAACATTACACATTTAATCTCTGACCATTGCACGCTCATAACTATCACTTTTTAGTTATTAAAACCTTAAAGTATATCTAATATAGGGTATCGGAAATGGGAATATACTTAACTGTTTCAATTCCCTTGTAATATTACCAGAATTATCTTCTGAATTAGAAAAATATAGAGAAAATGCATTTTGCCTTCCATATACATTATATATACCTATGCTCCATACCCTTTCACCTAGTTTGTTTTTCTTTTTAAAATTAGCACCAATATCCAATCTATGAAAAACCGGCATTTTATAACCATTGTAAGTTGAAATATACTCCGAATATTTATCTGATGAATCAACATCACTTGATGGTAAACCCGGGCTATAATATTTTTGAGAGGGTAATGTAAATGAATTACCGGCTCCAAACAACCAGGTTACCGAAAGATCAACTTTAGAATTAAGAACATAATTAGCAAAAATTCCTATATCATGCCTCCGGTCATTTGTAGTTGGAAAACTTACACCATTATTTAATTCAGCAAAAGACTGCTCAGACTTTGCCAGAGTATAACCAACCCACCCAGAAAACTTTCCTGTTTTTTTATGTAACAACAACTCTACTCCTTTAGATTTGCCATTTCCAGAATATAAATTATTATTCCATAAATTAGAATATAAACCTGAAGCACTTTCCTCACCATAGGCAAGCAAATTTATATATTTTTTAAAGTATCCAATAACTGAAAAATCGAATCCCTTCTTAATTTCCAATTTACATCCCAAAGAATACTCTGTGGCATACTGAGGCTTAATATCCTCTGTTACCGGAATCCATAAATCTGTTGGCAAAGAAACGGAAGAAGAAGTTAACAAATGCATATACTGAGTCATTCTTGAGAATGATCCTTTTAATGCAAGCCTTGGAAACACAAGATAACGAACAGAAAATCTAGGTTCTAAAGATTTATATATCTTATCCTTAATACCATAAAACGACATATGTAATCCTGTATTAATTTTTATACTTTGAGTAAGATTAAAATCATCCTCAAGATATAAATAGAATTCATTTCCATGAACATTATTACCTCCAACAGTTGAATCAACAACTGATTCAGCATTACTGGACTCCCTTATTAGATCGGCACCTGGATTAAAAGTATGAAAGATATAATTACCTCCAAACCTTACATGATGATCTGGTTTAAAAAAATAATCATAATCTATTTTAGCCATACCATCCTTTATTCCACTATAATATTTTTGCTCAAAATAATTCCAATCACTTTCAGTAACAAAATGTTCTTCGTATCCGACAGAATACGTATAATTGCTATATGCTAATGATATATTTGAAAATAACTTATTGCTATATATTGTATTCCATCTAAATGAGGCAACAGTATTACCCCAACTAGAATAGTTTTCATCATTAATATCTAATTGTTCATCACCTTCTTCCGGTTGATTTGGATTACGAATTTTTTGAAAATTATACTTCGTATACACCTTATCTCTACCACTATAAAAACTAACAAAAAGACGGTTTTTATCATTTATTTTATGGGTAATTTTGGCATTAGAATCATAAAAATAAAAAGATGTTCTGGCATTAGTTGATTGCTGTAATAAATAAGAAACCAAATCATAATAAGATCGCCTGAATGAAAGACTAAACGTAGTATTTTCATTATAAACAGGACCATCTAATGCAAGTTTAGAAGACATCATCCCAAGGCTTACTGTTCCATGAATAGCTGAATTATTGCCATCCTTTAACCTCACATCAACAACTGATGACAATCGTCCGCCATAACGGGCAGGAAATCCACCTTTTGTTACTGTGACTTTATTAATAGCATCCTCGTTAAAAACAGAAAAAAAACCAAATAAGTGAGAAATATTATAAACAGGAACATCATCTAACAAAAACAAATTTTGATCTGAACCTCCGCCACGAACGTACAAACCACTAACTCCTTCACTCCCTCCATTAATTCCCGGCAAAAGCTGTAATGTTCTGGCTACATCAACCTCACCTAAAAAAGCAGGAACTTTTCTAATTTGTTCTACCGGAAGATTTATTGTACTGTTTCGTGAAGAATTAATGCCCTCAGGAGTAACAAAACTAACAACAGGAACTTCAGAAATCAATGCATTTTCTACAAGTTCAAAATTAATCATTGTATCTCTATCTAGATTAAATCTATGCTGAATACTATGAAATCCTACATAAGAACAATTGATAATAACTTCGCCTTTTTCTAAATTCAGATTATAATAACCAAAATTATTTGTAGTTACACCAAGCCAATTAGATGATTCGTAGACAGAAGCTCCTATCAGACTTTCACCATTATTCTTTCGAACAACAAATCCGTGAACATTATATTTTTGAGGTATTTTTAAGGATTCGTCAGGTACAATAATAATTTTATTTTTCTTTTCACTTAAGGTTACGTGACAATCAGCAAAAATCTCATAAACAAATCTCCTGATTGTATTTCGGTTAATTGACAAGCTAATATTTTGTCTTAAACAGAGTTTATTACTGTAGCTGAACGATACGTTTGCACTATCCTCTATTTGTTTAAGTAAGTCTACTGTAGATCCTGTTGTACTACCTATAGTTAATTCCTTATCTAAAAGCATAGATTGAGCCATTAGGCTTTCTGACGCTCTAAAAAGAAAAATTATTAGAAGAAGATATTTTAAATGAATATTCAGGGGCATTAATAACAATTTCAATAAACTCTTGCGAATTTAATCAGAGATTGTTAAAACCGAACCATCTAAGTTCATTTTTTTATTAAAATGTACTTCCAATTCTTCCAGTATTTCTTTCAAAGGTTGTTTATTAAAGGTTGTTGTTACTTTTACATTTATACTTTTACCTTTTATCACTATTTTCTTTATCTCTGGAAATACTTTACGTAAATCATTACAAATTTCTTCAAGTGTAGCCTGTTCAAATTTTAAAACACCTGAATTCCAATATAAATCATTAACCGGCAATTGATCTTCATGAACTTTACCTTTAGTCACAACGGCTCTTTCCCCCTTAGTCAGTTCAACCCTCTGCCTGTATGCTTCAACTCCCACTTTACCTGAAACAACCGAAACATAAATATCATCTTTAAACTGATTCACATTAAATTCAGTTCCCATCACGGTAATCTTTGCATTTTTAACACTTACCTCGAAAGGAGTATTGTTATGCACTACTTTAAAGAAGGCTTCACCTGATAAATCAATTTCTCTGCGCTTTTGTCTATCCAGGGATTTACAATAAACAATCCTGCTATTTCTATTTAACATAACAACTGAATTATCCGGCAAAACAATTTTCTCAATTCTACTACCTGACTCAAATGCTGATAAACGACCAAATCCTGGTACATTCCAATATATATATCCCATTGCACTCAAAAGCAAAAAGGGCAAAACTACTGCAGCTACTCTACTAATAAATGTACGAGATATCCTATATTTTTCATCTTTTTTTGAAGATTGATTTGCAAAACTTAAAGAACTTTTCACCTTCTCCAAATCCCTTTTTACATCAACCGATGTAAACATCTTTAACTGCTGACTTTTATCCCAAAGATATTTAACACTTTCGAACTCCTCTTGATTTTGAACAGTGGCATTTTTCCAGTTATTCAAAACAATTAAGTCTTCATCTGAAATATCATTTGTTAAAAATGCAACAATAACACGATGTATATTTTCGTTCTTATTATTCACAATTAAAATTATTTGATCAATATTACCTACTGAATTTTAATGAAAGTTCATCAGGCTAAAAAACTCTTCTTGCGGCAAAACTTCCTCAACATCAACAACTTCATTAACTTCTCCCGAAATAACCTCTGCTTGTTCTGTAGGGTTAATTAATTCTGCCAATAATTGTAATAAAAATTCCATAGCTATAATAATTTACAGGTTTTGTGCTAATAAGACAAATATAAAATGCTTACACACGTATAGTGTTTTTTTAAAAAAAATGTATTTAGAATAATTCTTAATTAATTAAGAATTGTAATAACCCAAATAAAACAAAAAGTGTAGTAGCTCCAATATATAAAGACAATTTTTGACGCATTTTTTTTAATGCATTACTAATTTGTGTTTCTACTGTTCTTTTTGATATAGAAAGCTCCTCTGCTATTTCCTGATTCGTTTTACCTTGAAAACGACTCATTTCAAAAATTTTTTGACACTGATTGGGAAGCGACTTAATAACTTGAAATATTCGATTTTCTAATTCAGTTTCTTCCATTATATCATAAAAAACACCCTCTGCCTCTTTACTTTCTATAAACAATGAAGAATGATGATTGCGAATAGTCTGCTCCCTTTTTAAATAATTTAAGCATTTATTCCTTACCGATTGGTACAAATGAGCTTTTAACGATGTATGAATCTGGATCTCTTCCCTTTTCTCATAAAAATGAACAATAACGGCCTGAACCAAATCTTTTGCCATATCCAAATCATATACCAACTTATTAGCAAACACAACTAAAGGTTGATAATACAATAAAAATATTTGTTCAAAAGCAGACTCATCTCCTTTGGCAAATTTATTTAAGAGTATTTTTTCGTCCATATATTATAAATTCACCACAAAACTAAACAATTTTTATAGCTAATAAGAAAAACTGTTATCAATATGTAAAATTTCAGCATGAAATGGCACAAATAACATTTCTACATTTTCAGCAGTTGCAATACAAAATATATTTTGTGTAAAAAATTTCTCATATAAAATTATTACACCATAAAAATATTGTTCTTTTTTATATATTTGCACCAACATAAATACGGGATGTGGCGCAGCCCGGTTAGCGCACTGGTCTGGGGGACCAGGGGTCGCAGGTTCAAATCCTGTCATCCCGACAATTGATTATCAAAGACTTACAGGTTTTACCTATAGGTCTTTTTTTATATAGTGCAACCATAGTGCAAACCTTAGTAATATGACGTTTTCTTTCCTAAATTCAACATCTATTTTTTTATATTTTTTTCGGACGATACTTCGTTAAATTTTTAAGCAGCAATCGTACCATAATACAGTAGCTCTCGTATCTTCTTTTGATTTTTAGGCAAGTTTGGGTTAATACTTAACTTGTCAAAAAATAAATTCAATTGTAAGGCATTATTATTTATAGTTTTGATATCCGTCATTGAACATGATTTTTTTTAAAATTATAAATGGAACATTAATCCCGTATTTAAACGGAATGGCAGCGGTAGATGAAGCAAAGTATGGTAAATTTGCTCAAATTATTAATCAGATTATTTCAGATAATAATATAAACATAAAAAAACGTTCAAAAACACCTGCTGTAGATTATACAGTAGTAGAATAATACAGTTAGAATAAGTTAGTGGATACGTTAGGCCTCGGGAAAATTTAGCCCCCAGAGCCTTTTTTTATAAAAAAACTTCAGCAAACCAGCTAACGTAGGGATTTAAAACTCAGTAGTTGGATTTAGCAAAACACAATCCATGCTAACAAAGAAACAAATGTACTAACAACACATTTGTACATTATATTATTATTTCTAAAAAATCATTGGAAATTGAAAAATTATAATTCTCCGGCTTTCTTTAAAGTCAATCGCGATATCAACGGACCTGATATTTCATGTATTAAAGCTGCACCAATAACAACACCAATAATTGTTGATGCTAAATCTTTATATTCAGGTGCCTTAGTCAATAAGATGGATAAACCAATAACTATACCTCCCTGGGGAATTAAACCTCCGGCAGCAAACTTTTTAATTTTAGGATTGGTATTCAGAAAACTTGAAGCTGTAAATATTCCCCCATACTTTCCTATTGCTCTTGCTATGATATAGATTACAATCAAAGAAACACTTCCTGCAACAGATGATAATTGCAAGTGTAATCCTGATAATGAAAAGAAAATTACAAATATCAACTCATCAGTATACCTTTCCATCAACTTAAATATTTTACCTGACATCGGATTAAAATTGGTAACTACAGCTCCTAAAGCCATTGTGGCCAGTAAAGATTCAAAGCCCCAATACTCCGACATACCATAAGCAAACAATACCAAACCAAAAGTTAATACAATCAACGAACCTTCGGTTTCCTTTTTAACCAGTTTTACTATGAGGTAAAACAACACTCCTACTATAACTCCTATTAAAACTGCAAAAAGAATATCAATACCCATTTCGGCCAGTTTATGCCCCAACTGAATATCATGATTACCTAAAAAGAAAGGCGCAAAAGCGGCAACCAAGGTATAAATAATAATTCCAACAAGGTCGTCAAAAGCTGCAATCTGCAGCATTGCATTACTAACTGGTCCTTTTGCTTTATATTCATGAATTACAGCCAATGTAGCAGACGGATCTGTAGGTGCAGCCAACGAAGCCAGCAACATACTAACAGCAATAATAATGTATATAGAAGTATAAACATTTGAAGTAAAATAAAGCCATGCTACCATAAAAATAAACACGGCTAAAAAGGCAAAAAACAGACTCACTTAAAGTTAACCATAAAACGGTTTTTCCAGTAGCCTTTAAATTAGCTGCAGATAAGCTGCCCCCAATGGAGAAAGTAATAAACGACAAGGCAACAGTTAACCAGAGGATCGGTATGATCTACAAAAATCGGCGTTCATTATACCGGTAACATCCGGATTAAGTAAAATACCAGCTAAAATATAGCCCGAAATCTTAGGTAATTTAACTATTTCGGCAAGCTCTCCGAGGATAAAGCCTGCAAAAACCAAAACGCCTATACTTAAAATAACATTCATAATATCTCATTAAAAACCAATAGAAGATTGTTTTCTATTGGTAATACAACAAGAAAGTTCACCCTTTGTTTTTGTTAACCAGTAATTACTTGCTAAAATCAGATGGCGTATTACTCAAAACAAAGTGAAGCTCTCCTCCCCGCATGATATCGCTATGTGAAATACTTGTTTTAAAGTAAGGCTGACCATTTAAGAATACCTCTTTTATATAAACATTATCTTTTGATTGATTCTCGGTGAAATGACAAACTGTTTTCCATCCGCAAGATTCAAAGTAGCCTTTGAAACCCAGGGAGAAGTAATACTATAAATACCGTCTGCCGGATTTACCGGATAAAGTCCCATTGATGACATTACCAACCATGCCGACATTTGGCCACAATCCTCATTTCCACAATAACCATCTGGTTTGGTTGTGTATTGAGAAGTAATAATCTTACGAATCAACTCCTGTGTTTTATGAGGTTCACCTAATTCATTATACAAATAGGCCACATGGTGACTTGCTCATTGCCATGAGCATATTGACCAATCATTCCTGTTGAAAAAATAGGCAGCTCATCACCTGTTTCACCATTATAGGTAAACATAGAATCTAATTTTGCTTTAACAGATCTTTACCTGTAAGACCAATTAAACTTTTTATATCATGCTGCACATGCCAGAAATAATGCCACGCATTACTTTCGCAAAAATATTCGGTATACTCTCTTGGGACAAAATGTTTGATAAACTCACCTTTTTTATTCTTTGGACGGAAAAATGAGTATCCTCATCGTAAAGATTCATCCAGTTACCTGCCCTGTCACTAAAATACTTGTAATCTTTAATCTTATTTAATGCTTTGGCAAATTGGGCAATACACCAATCATCATAAGCGTACTCCAATGTTTTAGAAACACTCCAATGACCATTATCCTTATCATCCATTGGTACATAACCATACTTTTTATAATCAGGCAAGCTCCATGCGTTGCTTTTAGCTGTAGCCACACAAGCATCGTACAAACGTGCCGTATCCATGACAATACCTTTAAAAAAAGCATCCACGATAACAGGTACAGAATGATAACCAATCATCATGTTAGTTTCGTTACCTGCCAGACTCCATACAGGTAGCAAGCCTGTTTCGTCATAATGACTTAAGAATGAAGCAATCATATCCTCAACCTTATCAGGAACCATAATGGTATACAAAGGATGAGCAGTACGGTAAGTATCCCATAACGAAAACGTTTCGTACTTATCATATCCAATAGCCTGATGATATTGGCCATCGGCACCTTTATACCACCCGTCAACATCAGAATGTAAAGATGGCGTGACAAAACAGTGATATAAATTGGTATAAAAGATTGACTTTTGCTCTTCAGTACCTTCCACATTAACTATTGCAAGCTTTCTTTCCCATGAATTTTTGGCGATATGCACAACCTTATCAAAATCCCAGTCAGGACATTCAGTCTGCATATTTCTCTCTGCTCCCTCTATTGAATGTGAAGAAAGTGCCACTTTTACCATTACCTGGTCGTCATTATCTGACTTAAAAGTAATTTCGGCCTTTGTTTTTAATGCCTTCACTTCATTTCCTTTAATAATATTTAAGCCTTCGTACAAATCAATATGCTTAAACGGTCGCGAAAAATGAATCACAAAATGCTCACGTTGATCAGGTGCCCATCCACTCGAGTAACGAAAACCTACAATAGAGGTATCATTCAGAACTTTTAAATAAGTTTCAGTGGGCGCATCCCAATTTAAAGCATAACCCAGGTCAATCAGAATTTTAGACGCCGAATCCTGAGGAAAAGTATAGCGGTGCATTCCCACTCTTTTGGTTGTGGTTAACTCTGCCTTGATACCGGAACTTAATAAATCGACCGAATAGTAACCCGGTGATGCAGTTTCTCTTTCATGCTTCATTTTTGAGTAGGGACGATATTCGGGTAAATCTTTCCATAAGTCATCAGTAAACCTGCTATTATATGGCATTACTAAAATATCATACAAATCACCCGCCCCGGTTCCGGTAAGATGCTTATGACTAAAACCGGCAATAGTAGAATCCTGCCAAAAGTAACCGGCTATGCGATCCCATCCAGGTAAACCATTATCGGGACTCAACTGAACCATACCAAAAGGAGCAACAGCGCCGGGATAAGTATTACCTGGTCCATCAGTACCCACGAACGGATCAACATAATCTGTTAAATGCTTGATTGATGCAGATTCAGGTTGAGATTGTTGACAAGAAATCAGTAATCCCGAAACAAAAATTAACAAGAAAGATAATTTATACATAGTAGATAGTTGAAAGTTGAAAGTTGAAAGTTGAAAGTTTAATGACTTATGACTCATGTCTTATGACTTATGTCTTATGACTTATGTCTTATGACTTATGTCTTATGACTTATGTCTTATGACTTATGTCTTATGTCTTATGACTTATGACTAATGTCTTTTGTCTAAAGTTGAAAGACAGGAGTTAAAGGTATATTCATCATAACTATCAATCATCTTCTAAAAATCCCCCTTCAACTCAAGCTTTCAACTTTTTATCTTAATTCAATAATTAAATAGAATTATTTTTAATAAAATCTATGATTTCGGGGATACGGCCAAAGGCAATACCAACCACAGTATCAGCTGCTCCGTAGTAAATTACTACTTTACCTTCTTCATCGTGTAAAGAAGCACAAGGGAACACTACATTAGGTACATCTCCATTCATTTCGTAATCAGTACTTGGAGCTAACAAATAAGGTTGAGTTCTGTACAATACTTTATCAGGCTGTTCCAAATCCAATAATGCCGCACCCATTGAGTAACGATACCCGCTACAAGTTTTAATCACACCATGGTAAAACATTAACCAACCATCATCAGTTTTAATAGGTACACCACCCGCTCCAACTTTTAAACATTGCCATGCACTATCTTCAAAAGGAGTAACTTTTAGCACAGATCTATGCTCACCCCAATATTTCATATCAGGACTGTAGCTCAGATAAATATCACCAAAGGGTGTATGTCCGTTATCACTAGGACGACTTAGCATACAATATTTACCATTAATTTTTTCCGGGAAAAGCACACCGTTCCTGTTGAATGGTAAGAATGCATTTTCGCATTGAAAAAACTCTTTAAAATCGAAGGTATAAGCAATACCTATTGTTGGTCCGTGATAACCATTACACCAGGTTACCCAGTATCTGTCTTCGATAAAAGCCACACGGGGATCATACTTATAATCAGAGTGAATCATCTCTGTGTTACCCGCTTGCATTGTAACAGGCTCCGGTTCTATCTCCCAGTTAATACCATCCTTACTAAAACCTGCATGAATATTCATTTGCACAGCTTTGTTATCACATCGAAAAACACCAGCAAACCCGTCTTTATATGGCACAACAGCACTATTAAAGATACTGTTAGATGTTGGAGTACCATATCTTCCAATGATAGGATTCTCTGAATAACGCCATACCACATCCTTGCACCCTTCCGGTCTTTCTTCCCAGGGAATCATATTTTTTGAAACCATACTTTAAATATTTTATAATGTAATTTTATTCGTCTTTTGGGGTATCACTATATGTAAAAGGTACAAAATAAGCTACCAATAACGATGGTATTGTTGCAATAAGTACCCACATAAAAAATATTTTATATCCTAATAAATCGCTTAAATAGCCACTAATCATAGAAGGAATCATAAATCCCAGATTCATAATACCAGAAGCAAAGGCATAGTGAGCTGTTTTATACTTACCCGGAGCAATTTGTTGCATCATAAACAACATCAGGCCAACAAAACCAAACCCGTATCCAAAATACTCACAAACCACTGCAGCCGAAATAAGATAAATACTATCCGGTTGATAAAATGAAAGCAATGTATAAACAGCAAACGGAATATTAAAAGTTATTGCCAGTGTAAATAAAGCTCGTTTTAAACCTTTTGAAGAGATAAAATACCCTCCCAGTAAAGAACCCACAACAAAAGCCGCGGCTCCAAAGGTTCCATATACCAGTCCTATCTCTGAGGTAGACATTCCTAAACCACCCTCGGCAACAGCTGCTTTAAAAAATAAAGGGGCTATTTTAATGGCAAAACCTTCGGCAAAACGATATAGTATAATAAATATGATGTACCATAAAATATACTTCTTCTGAAAGAAAGTCTTAATCACATCCCTAAGAGTATCAAAGCCTTCTTTTAATGACTTAACCTCGGTAGCCTCACTTCCGGCCGGAAGCATCTTAATATGATATAAACCTAAGATAAACATAACAGCACCATAGGTACCCATTACTATCATCCATGCATATTTAACACCCATTGTTTTCTCTAACTCACCCGCCAGGTAAACAAAGGCTCCTCCGGATACAATTTTAGCAATATTATAAGCAGCTCCCTGCCATCCAATATATTTAGCCTGCAGTTTTGGAGAAAGCACACTTAAATACACTCCATCAGTAGCTATATCATGAGTAGCTCCGCTAAATGCCACTACAGCAAGCAGAGCTATTGAATAACGAAAAAAATCATTTAGTGGAAGTGACAGCGCAACTAACGCAAAGGCCATACCAGTAACCATCTGAGTAGCTACCACAAAATGCTTTTTTGTTTTAAACATTTCCAAAACAGGACTCCATATGGGTTTTAAAGTCCAGGGCAACATAATTAACGAGGTCCACAATGCGATCTGTGCATCACTAATCCCCATATTTTTATACATCAAGGCTGAAGCCTGGGCTATAGCAACAAAAGGCAGCCCCATGGCAAAATACACCGTAGGAATCCACAATGCAGGATTCCTTTCCTTCGAATTTAAATTCATTTATTATATACTTCTATTTTGTTATAACCTCCATTACGCCACCGTTCACAATACTATCATGAGAGATAAAATAAGACGGATGGCTGTTTCCGTTAACTTTGATCTTGTCAATCAGATTCAAATCACCAGATCCGGATTTTTTAATAACGAAAGATTTTCCTTTATAATACTGATTATCCAGCTCTATTGTAACTTTATCAAACACGGGAGTAACAATAGTATAATTCATATCTCCGGGACATACAGGATAAAATCCCATCATACTATAAACCACCCAGGCACTCATGGTTCCGCAATCATCATTACCTGGGATTCCATCCGTTGCATTTTTAAAATAAGTATCAACCAAGGTTCTTACCTGCTTTTGAGCTCTCCACTCTTCACCCTTCACATAATTGAATAAGTATGGATAATGCATATCAGGTTCATTTGCCATATCAAACAACTCATCTTCAAAAACCATTTGAAGTTTATTGGTAAACTTCTTACTTCCTCCGTTAAGGTTAATTAAACCCTTGATATCGTGTGGTACTCCAAAAGTATATTGCCATGCTGTACCTTCATGAAAACCATGTACAGGTTCGAAATTTTTTCCTTGTAAGGGATCAAATTTTGCGAGAAACTTACCATCAGCTGTCTTAGGTCGAAGAACGCCAACCTCTTTACTATAATAGTTTTTATACCCTTTTGATTGATTTAAAAACCTTTTATATTCATCCGTTTTACCTAAAGACTTTGCCAGTTGAGCTAAGTTCCAATCAGCAACATACAATTCCAAAGCTATGGATACTGAATTATCGTAATCTTCAGTAAAAGGAACATATCCATGCTCTAAATAAAAATCGTTTTGCGTACGTATTTTATTACTTTTTTCGGGTGTTGTAGCCGACTTGATCATAGCCTCATAAGCTGTTTCAACATCAAAATCTGTTAATCCTCTTAAATAAGTATCAACAATGACCGGGAAAGATGGATCGCCATTCATGGTATATGTTTCACTGCTGTTCAACTCCCATTTAGGCAACCAACCACTTTCTTTATACATATCCACCATTGACCTCACCATATCCAGTTGTTGACCGGGGTATACCAAACTCATCAGCGGATGAAAATTACGATAAGTATCCCATAATGAAAATATGGTATAACGATTTCTGTCTTTTACCTCTCCTACCCCATAGGTCTCCATTAAAGGATATTGCCCATTAGCATCATTTAAAATATTCGGGTGAATTTGCATATGGTACAATGCGGTGTAAAATACTGTTTTTTGATCAGCAGTACCACCCTCAACTTTAATTCGCGACAATGCTGTTTCCCATTGCTTTTCTGCTTGCTCTCTGGTGGCATTAAAATCATATGCTGATGATTCGTATTCCAGGTTCTGACGGGCATTTTCAATACTAACATACGAAACACCCACTTCAACCATTACATCATCGCCCGCTTGTGTATCAAAAGAAAAATAAGCTCCAATACTATCGCCGGAAACAGGGTATTTAAACTTGTTGTAATATTTAAATTTACCCGAAGTAGCCGACCAGTCTTTTTCAGCTTGCAATGCAGGCATCTTTTTAAACACCCCATAGTTTGAGGCCTTTTTACTAAAACGAGCTACAAAATAGACAGGACGTTCAGAATGCCCATGATAACAAAAATTACCGGTCATCCGGTAACCTTCCACTTCATTGGCACTTACCACCTTTACATATGCCCCACTTTCGTTGGTTAAGCCATTACCTAAATCAATCAGTATATTCGATTGACCTTTTGGAAAAGTAAAACGACTTAAGCCGGTTCTTGGAGTTGCTGTTACTTCAGCTTTAATGCCATATTTATCCAGATTACAGGTATAATAACCGGGACTTGCTTTTTCATCAGACATCACAGCACCATATTCCTTAATATTGGCATTGACCTCACCAGTGGTAGGCATTACAAGGATTACCCCTAAGTCAGGACAACCCACACCACTCATATTCACATGCGAAAAACCGGTTAAGAACTTATTATCGGCGGTATAGGGTGTTGACCACCACCTGGCATCTTTATCGTATTTATTTAAATCTGAACCGGTAACATTAAAAGGAACAACAGAAACCATTCCCTGCGGAACAACTGCTCCGGGATTAGTTGTTCCAAAGTTGGTAGTCCCGATAAATGGATTTACATAGTCAATATACTTCTGTGCATTAGAGAACTGATTCACTAATCCCAAGAATAGTATTGTATAAATAATTGTTAGCTTCTGCCTTTTATACGTCATCTTATTAATCCTTCTATTCTATTAATAATTCTAAACTGTAACATTCCTATATTCTTGCTCCCTTAACCTTTCTCCAATTACTTTTGTAATTCTATTGTCATTGAATAAGGAACATCATTCTTTGTTACACCTCTCTTTTCATTAGGAACATCAGACATTTCAATTTCTATTTGTCCGCCTTTTAATAACTCTTCGTGAGTATAATAATTACGATCAAGCATTTGGCCATTAAAGCTGATACTATTCACGTAAACATTCTTAGCACTGTTATTTTGAGATTCAATAACTAAATGATTGCCATTTTCGAGCTCTATAGTGGCTTTGTCAAATAGTGGAGAACCAATAACATATTGATCTGAACCAGGACAAACAGGATAAAATCCTAAAGAACTAAACACGTACCAGGCCGATGTTTGTCCATTATCTTCATCACCACAATAACCATCAGGGTTAGGAGTGTATAATTTATTCATCACTTCACGAACTCTTTGCTGTGTTTTCCAGGGCTGGCCGGCATAATTATACAAATACAACATATGCTGAACAGGTTGATTACCATGAGCGTAATTACCCATATTTACAATTTGCATTTCGCGAATTTCGTGAATGGTAAATCCGTAATATGAATTATCAAACACAGGAGGCAGGTCAAATACAGTATCTAACTTCTGTACAAACTTTTCGTTACCACCCATCAGGTTAATTAAACCTTCAACATCCTGAAATACACTCCAGGTATAATGAATACTGTTTCCTTCGGTAAATGCATCACCCCACTTTAAAGGATTGAATGGAGACTGAAAGGTTCCATCTTCATTTTTACCTCTCATCCATCCCGATTCTTTATCAAAAACATTGATATAGTTTCTTGCTCTCTTCTTAAACAAGTCAATTTCCTCCTGAGGTCTGTTTAAGGCTTTAGCCAATTTCCAGATACAAAAATCGGCATATGCATACTCAAGGGTTCGGGCTGTGTTCTCATTAATATTTACATCGTAAGGCACATACCCTAATTTATTGTAGTACTCGTAACCAAACCTACCGACTGAATTTACTGTTGGATGAACATTTTGTGTATTTTTCAGGATAGCCTCGTAAAGCTTGTTAATATCATAACCTTTAATACCTTTCAGGTAGGCATCAGCAATCAGAGAAGCAGAGTTTGAGCCAATCATACAACCCCTGTGACCGGGGCTTGCCCACTCCGGTAACCATCCACTTTCCTGATAAGCATTTACCAGACCTTCCATGATATGGGAGTCTAACTCCGGGTACATCAAAGTAAAATACGGGAAAACGGCTCTGAAAGTATCCCAGAATCCATTGTCGGTAAACATATAGCCATCCTCCACTTTCCCGTTATAAGGACTATAATGAACTATTTGATTCTGATCGTTGATTTCGTAGAATTTACGAGGGAACAACAACACTCTGTATAAAGTTGAATAGAAGGTACGAATATGATCTATATTATCTCCCTCTACTTTTATACGACCCAGTTCTTTGTTCCAAATAGCATAACCATCTTGCTTTACCTGTTTAAAGTTTTTCGATCCTATTTCTTTGGCAAGGTTTAATTCAGCTTGTTCCGGACTAATAAAAGAAGAGGCCACTTTAACATGCACCATTTCACCTTTACGGGTCTTAAACCCAACAACAGCACCAACATGATCTGCTTCACTAAATAAAGAATTCTCTTCAAGTTGATTATCTTTCCATGTATGTGTAATCTCAAAGTCTTTATCAAACTCAGCCACAAAATAGTTACAGAAATTTTCAGGTACACCACCATGGTTATTTTTACAATAACCTATAATTTTACGTTGCTCAGGTAATACTTTTACCATAGAACCACCTGCAAAACCATCTAATAATATATATGACTGATCATTTTCGGGAAAAGTAAATTGAAAAAAAGCAGCACGCTCGGTTGGAGTAAACTCAACTTTGGTATCATAATCGGCCAGGTATACACTATAATAATGAGGTTGAGCTACCTCAGCCTTATGGGAGAACCAGGATGCCCTTTCTTTTTCATTAGTTTTTAAATCGCCGGTAACTGCCATTAAAGAAAAAGCAGCATAATCATTAATCCAGGGACTAGGCTGATGCGTTTGTTTGAACCCTGTGATTTTATAATCCTGGTATTTATATGTCCAGCCATCTCCAAAACCTGAGGTCATTGGAGTCCAGAAATTCATTCCCCAGGGGCGGGCTATTGCAGGATAAGTATTACCATTAGACAGCAAAAATTCAGATTGTGTCCCCATCAATGGATTAACATATGATATGTAATCACCATTACCACTTTCACTTGTTTTATGCACAGAATCACAAGATATTAAGGCAATAACAAACAGTACCAATGTAATTTCTAAAGCTCTCTTCATTATTTTTGTTGTTTTTGATTTTTCTAAACTTCTAACCTCACTTCAAATTACCAATTAAACAACTGATAACAAGAACCATAATCATATAAGGGTTTTTATTAAAATAACATCATTTTTAACATTTTAAAAGTAGACTTAAAGAACAAGTAGTGCAAGTTGATATATTGTATCAAAACTGATATTTATTATTCTAATCCGTTGTGTAAACGAAAAACATTAAATAATGAATAAGAACAATACATTTATTGCATTTTTAAAAAACTAATCTGATAAAATCAATTCTAAACTTTTAATCAAACTCATACTAAGTTACAGCAAACAATAATATACTGTCAACTATATTAATATCTATTAAAAAATTAATATTTTTGAAATCAAAATGAACCAATATTATTAGCAGAAGCATTTTTTAATAAAGCATTAATAATAAATCAGAAACAATGTCCGGGGAGAAAGTCAGAATTAGTTTACCATCCTTTTTAATTGAGCCTAATGATGTTTTCCATCTGGTAAGGAGAACAATTACATCAGAAGAAAACCTGGACTATCATGATCATGATTATGCTGAAATTTTCTGGATTAAGGAAGGATCAGGAATTCATTACATTAATGGCGAAAAGCATTCTATAGAAAAAGGAACGCTTTGTTTAATACGACCTGAAGACACCCATACTTTTGTTTCAACCGGAAACACAACAGGCCTGGTTGTTACAAACATTGCATTTTATCTGGAAAGCTTAAATTTATTTAAAGACCGGTACTTTCCTGACTCTGACGAATTATTCTGGACAACAAGAAAATTGCCATTTGCTTTCAGGCTAAATACAGATCAGCTCAATGAACTGGAATCTATTACAGATTATATTTTATCAAAGAAGCACGATTTTTTTCATCTGGATATTATGATCCTGCAAATTTTCAGGATGCTAACTGAATCATTCGGAGAAAACACCCAAACTATGCCACACTGGTTAGCATTGGCATTAAAACAATATAACACACCAAAATTATTCAGAGATGGTGTACCTGGATTTGTTGCACTAACCAACAGAACAACCGACCATGTTAATAAAGTTATCAAACAATGTTTGAATCAAACATTAACAGAAACGGTTACTAAAATAAAGATCAACTATGCGGCACAACGTTTAACCATGACTAATGTTCCTATAAAAATCATCTGTTTTAACTGTGGTTTTAATTCTATTGGTCATTTTTACAAGATATTTAAAAAATACAACGGAATGACACCTAATGAATACCGCGACATCAACCATAAAGTGTTTTAACAGGAGAAAGGAGAAAGGAGAAAGGAGAAGGGTTAAGTACGCAAAGACAAATCCTTACGGATTTTGGTTTTCGCTGTGCTCTTTTGTTTACTCTGCGAGCTAATCCCTACAAGCCCCCTCTAACTCCCCCAACTGGGGGAGAACTGATTTACAGCTCCGGTATTTTCTTTTGCTAACAGAGTTAAAAAGATGCCAACCGAAGACTGCAGTAAACAAGTGAATACAGAGTAAATAAAAAGGTACGAGTTACAAAATCGCACCAGCATCTGCAAGCTGAAACACCCTGGTCTAAAGCCCTAATCAACTCATCAACCTGCTGTCAGTTTACCATTTGCTCTTTTTAAACGTACTGTAAATCAGCCTCTCCCCATTTGGGGAGAATGAGAGGGGCTTTAAAACCCGGGGCTCAGTTCTATCGGCTGCCTACAATTACATACTGGCGTTTTTATTCAGGAGAAACTTTTTCTTCTTCGCTAATACGAATCATTAACTTTTCTAATTCAGGATTCATATTAATATTTCTTTCTCTTTTACGACGAAGTATACCAGCACAAGCTTTCGGTGATAAATAAAATTTTTCTAAAACATTTTCAGAGTCAACTATATCTTTTAAGTTTCCATAATTAGGGTTGTTAGGAATACTTGAAGTGTTAAGGTAATCAGATAAGCTAAGTTTATAAACTCCTCCCAAAAGGAACAATTTTGCATTTAATTTATTTGCTTTGGGCTTAATTGATTTTGCCCAATTTATAATTTCAATTCCTTTATTAGCTTTTACAGTTTCAATTTGTTTACCTATCCATTCTACAACTGGAACTGCCCATGAATTTCCAACAGCTTGAAACCTATTAGTGTGGCTATTACCATTAACTTTAGTATAATTGTCTGGAAACCCCATAAGTCTTTCACATTCCAATGGAGTAAATCGCCTAATTCTATCATTTTGCGAAACATATAGAGACCCATTATAAGCTGCGGCATTACCATTCCATTTAGTCCCATAGGCAGAATAAAGACAATCTGTATATTCTCTAAAAATTTGGAATTTTACGCCATTTTTATAAAAAACAGTTTCATTTTCAATTTGCTGATTAAAACTATCAGAAAAGAGAGAAAGTGAAGTGTCCTTTTTCTTTGCATTATTTTCTTTAACAAGTTTAGAAATGTCTTTATTGTCAATTTCGAAAAGTACTTGGTCTGGTTTAAAGTTCTTACCACCTGCTAAAACATATAACCTTTTTCTTTGCTGAGGAAGACCAAAATATTTTGCATCAATCACTCTCCACGCAACATTTCTTTCTGGACCTTCGAGATAGCCAGCCTTAGTCCATTTTGAAACTTTTATTTCTTCTTGAAAACCTGCTAAACCTGCAATGAAGTTACCAAATGCATTGGTTTTGTCATTTAAAACCCCTTCTACATTTTCCCACAACACAACGGTTTTATCTTTATTATCATCGAGTCTTACTTTATCAATTGCATTTGCAATATCAATAAAGGTCATTGTTAGTTGCCCCCTTTCATCAGCAAGACCATTTTGCCAACCAGCAAGAGAGAATGCTTGACAAGGTGTTCCTCCACAAAAAATACCAGGTGCTTCATATTTCTTTTTAAGTATCAGTTCAGGCAAGCCAATCATATCGCCAACATTTGGCACTTTGGGGAAATGATGTTCTAAAACTTTTGTTCTTTAATATCTATCGAATAACCAAATTCTTCTAGGTTATTGTACTCATTGTTTTGTATATTATTAATTATAAATTGAATAAAATCATCTGTGTTATTGAAATTAAATCTGTAGTTAGGATATTTTTTTTCAATTTCTTTAGAGTCAATTGTGACTTGAAGATTATAGTTATATGTTTTGATGCTTTTCATTTCATTAAACAGTTTTCGTTGTGGTACCTCAAATACTCTATATGATTATTTTCAATTCTGAAGAGTTTTAAATCATTATCTATATGGAGTGCTTTTCTTTCTTTTACAGTTATTAGTTTTGAAAATAACATTTTCCCTTTTTCATCAAAGGAGATGTAGCCTTTATCAAATAGCTTGTCGTAATTTGGCAACAGAAGTAAACCATTAAACACATCTAATCTTTCGTAATTATTTGAAATATTCCATGGTTTAATGTGCGAAGCGATTAGAATATCAAATTTATAAAACCTACTAATCGAACATCCTTTCCAATAGTTAATTAGTTCATTTCTAAATCTTCCTTGTCCAACCCTGGAAAGTAATACTCTTTCTTTTTCCGTTATTGTTAGTTCAGCATCAGTTTTTATGATATTTATCTCATCTTTTACAATTTGTTCTTGTTTATCAATAAACCTAGATGTCAAAAATTCAGTGTATTTTTTTAATGCAAAGTAGAAGTTACGAACATCTTTTTCTTTTTTGTAAATATTTCTGTGCTTACGTTTATAATCTTCTTCTTTTATGATGATTTCAATTTTACTTTGATTAAGGTCTTCATTTATAGAATAATCTTTTGATAAAAATCTTAGCCATGAAATATAATTCGTTTTGGTTCTTGAGCTAACCTTACCATGCAAAGTCAGGTATTGGTAGAAATCCGATTCAGTATCTAAAAACAGTTTTTGCATAAACACTTTTTTTGCTACAATTTAATACATTTATATATTTAAATTGGAATTTAAACTACTTATATAATGACCCTTTCAAGATTATTTCTTGTTTCAATTTCATTGCTAATTAAAGTCTGCACAAAGCTAACTTTAGTATTCTTCCAGTACTACAGACTATAGTTAGCATCTCGGTCATTTATGCTTGTATGTAACATATCCATATTGTTAATATATAAGAGCTGTTTCATCTTTATAAATAACTTATTATCCGACTACATATCCATTTTGGATATATTTTGATACGAAAAGTTGTTCTTTCATTTTATTGTTTCTACGAGAGTAAATCTATTATATTCTTGTAGAACATTCTACTAATACCGATATATAATCAAAGAGTGTCTAATAACAAAGCTCAGCTTCGACTCCTGAGTTACAGCACTGTACTCACTAACTATAATGTTCACAATCCACTTTATCCTCCTCCTCATATATTTTATAATAACTTAACATGGCAAAATAACCCAGGATCGGCTCTTTTTCTTTTTAAATTTTCAATTACGGCACCTAACGAATTTACTACCGTTCGCAACGCATCATTTACTATATGCGTGTATCGTTGTGTTGTTTTTTAATAACGAATAAATGCTAATTGCAACAAAACGACGAGGGAGTTCAACAATACCATATAATATTAAATTACATTGCTAATTATCACGAATTGGAATTTACTGCCCAAATGTTGCAACATGAAACACTGTACCCTAAGAACTAGCAACTAGGAACTAAAAACAGTACCACTCGTGAGGACATATACAGCAGAAAACCCGGACTTTTGACTTTTGACTTTTGACTTTCAACAAAATATACTATAATTTTGAAGCACTTCATTTAAATAACTACAATAACAACAACAACGACATGAAGACCACTTTAAATTTAGTGTTGGTATGTATGCTCATTTTCCATCTGGCAGCATGTTCAAATAAAAACAACACCATTACCTCTCCGGATGGTAAAATTAAATTATCGTTTAACCTGGTGCAAGGAGCACCCACTTATCAGGTAACCTATAATAACGATACTCTTGTAAACATTTCTCACCTAGGTTTTGAATTTAAAGAACAAAGAGCTTTAAAGGATCAATTTAAAATTATTGGCACTGAACTAAGTTCTTCAGATGAAATATGGCAACAACCCTGGGGTGAAAACAAAACCATAAGAAATCATTACAATCAGATAAAAGTACAATTAAAAGAAACAGCTTCTTCGTCAAGGCTGTTAAACATCTATTTCAGAACATACAACGATGGTGTGGCATTCAGGTATGAGTTCCCTGAACAGGAAAATCTTAAGCAATTTATCATTTCCAATGAACTTACGGAGTTCAACCTGGCAGGGAATCCAACTACCTGGTGGATTGAAGCCAATTACGATACTTACGAAAAATTGTACAAGTCCACTCCTATGAGTGAAGCCAAATGGGTGGCCACCCCGGTTACCATGGCTGCTAAAAGCGGTGTTCATGTCAGTTTACATGAAGCAGCATTAACTAACTATGCAGGTATGACATTAAAACAAAATAACAATGGTATATACACTGCAGACCTGGTTCCCTGGGCTAATGGTGATAAGGTAAGAGCTAAAGCCCCCATGATAACTCCATGGAGAACAATTCAAATAGCAGAATCGGCTTCTAAACTTATTGAAAGCTCACTTATCCTAAACCTTAACGAACCATGTAAAATTAAAGATGTTTCATGGATTGAGCCCATGAAATACATTGGCATATGGTGGGGAATGCATATCGGAACAGAAACATGGAAGACAGGTCCCCGTCATGGTGCCACAACACAAAATGCTTTAAATGATATTGACTTTGCTGCCCAAAATAATATTAAAGGTTTTGTGATTGAAGGTTGGAATGCCGGTTGGGAAAACTGGGGGGCAAAAGATGCTTTTGATCACATTACGCCTGCTGCCGATTTTGATTTGGAAAGAGTAGCTGCTTATGCTAATGAAAAAGGAGTTATGCTCATTGGACATCATGAAACCGGAGGTGATATTCCATCTTACGAAAAATATATGGATGATGCTTTTAAGCAATGCCAAAAATTGGGTATTCACGCTGTTAAAACAGGTTATGCAGGTGGAATATTCCCCAGGGGAGAACATCATCACGGACAGTTTATGGTACAACATTATCGCAGCGTTGTTCAACTTGCTGCTAAATACCATATCATGCTTGATGTGCATGAACCTATAAAACCAACAGGTATTCGCAGAACATGGCCAAACATGATGACTCGCGAAGGTGTGAGGGGAATGGAATGGAACGGATGGAGTGATGGCAATCCTCCTTCGCATACAGTAACCATACCTTTTACCAGAGGATTAGCGGGTCCAACGGATTATACTCCCGGAATATTTGATCTGCTATACACCAACGTTAAAAACAGGGTTAAATGGAATGATCAGGATAAAGGAAACTGCAGGGTACATACAACATTGACCAAACAAATTGCAAACTTTGTTATTTTGTACAGTCCACTTCAAATGGCCAGCGACATACCAACTAACTACGAAGGGCACCCTGCTTTTCAATTTTTCAGAGACTTTAATACTGATTGTGATGAATCTAAAGTGTTAAATGGAGAAATTGGACAATACATCACTGTTGCACGAAGAAGCGGGGATGTTTGGTTTGTTGGTGCTGCAACAAACGAAGAACAAAGAGTTTTAAAGATTAATCTTAGTTTTCTGGAAGCCGGGATACCATATAAAGCAGAAATTTATCGTGATGCCGACGATGCTGATTACTTAACAAATCCTCAGGCATACCAAATAGAAACAAAAAAAGTAACCTCAGATGCAACACTTGAACTAAAACTTGCTGCAGGTGGCGGACAAGCGATTCGCTTTGTAAAGTTATAATATGTGCGATACTTTCGTATGGTTATTAATCGTAACGAAAACTTGCTGTTGCAGGTTTCCGTTACGTGTGACAATGTGATTATTCTCGTGCATCAGCATCTAAAAAAGTCGGAGTACACGTTGTTGCACCTGATTTACAAGCTCCCTCTAACTCCCCCGATTGGGGGAGGATTAAAAGCCCCTCTCATTCTCCCCAAAGGGGAGAAGCTGATTTATAAGCCCCCTCTAACTCCCCCAATAGGGGAGAACTGATTTACAGCTTGGTATTTTCTTTTACTAACGGAGTTAAAAAGATGCCAACTGAAGACTGCAGTAAACAAGTGAATACAGGGTAAATGAAAATGTACGAGTTACAAACTCGCACCAGCATCTGTTATTAGATTATTTATTACTTCGCAATGGGTTGATCCACTAATTTCGCTCATTTCACGAATTAGTATTGCTTCTCAATGATTTTACAGTCATCTAATTTTCGCTGATTATCACGAATTCTTTATAAATGCGAATTGCAACGAAACGACGAAGGAGTTCAACAATACCATATAATATTAAATTACATTGTTAATTACAGCTAATTATCACGAATTATTATTTGCTGCGCAAATGGTGCAACCTGAAATACTATGGCCTAAGAACTAAGCTAAGAACTAAGAGCAAGCAACTAAGAACTTTCTTCGTTTACACTAAGACAATATACCGGAGCTGTATATCCGTCCTTCCCCATTCGAGGGAGTTATAGGGGACTGTAAAATCCCGGGCTGTAAGCCCAGCTCAATTCAGCCCATGGCAACGCCTTGGGAATAATAATACGTCGTGTTAATCTGCGTCCTGAAAGGACAGCTCAATGTATTCAAACAAACATTTTTGAGTTGTCCTTTCAGGACGCATCTTATTTCTGTAAATCAAAAACCCAATGCGTCACTTCGTTTTGCATTGGGCTGATATGAGTTGTCCTTTCAGGACGTGTAATTACCATGAAAATACATTATTGTCAACAGGCAGCTCTCTTCAGTCCACAGTCTTCACTTAGCATCTTTGCAAACATGCGTCAACCTATAGCAGCAAACCGAAATTTTCAACTTATAACTTATGACGTATGACTTATGACGTATGACTTTTTTTCACGCAAAGACCGCAAAACCGGAGTTCACTATTTAAATAAAGATTCAAGATTCAAACTTCTTAAAGCTAAGAGCGCAAAGACAAATCCTTACGGATTTTGGTTTTCATTGTGAAATTTTGTTTGCTCTGCGAGCTAATCATTAATCCCTAATCTTTAATCAACTCATCAATTCATCAACTCAACGATTTAACAACTCTACAGTTAATTTATGTCCGCTAATTAACATGAATCACAGCTAATTATCACGAATTGGTATTTGCTGCGCAAATGGTGCAACCTGAAATACTATGGCCTAATGCCTAGGAGCTAAGAACTAAGAGCAAGCAACTAAGAACTTTCTTCGGCTACATCTGTCAGTTAGCAACTTGCCTAAGAGCTAAGAGCTAAAAGCTAAGAACTAAGTATAGTACCCCTCGTAAGGATATATGCAGCAGGAAACCAAGACTTTCAACTTTTAACTTTTAACTTTTAACTAGGAACTAACAACTAAGAACTTTCTTCGGCTACATCTGTCAGTTAGCAACCTAATAATCTAATGACCTATTGACCTATTGACCTAATCCACTATCACTCATCAATTCATCAATTCATCAACTCAACAACTCGACAGCTAATTCATCCCTAATCCCTAATCCTTAATCGCTAAGAACTAAGTACCAGGAACTAGGAACTAAGAACTAACATCTACAACCGACTCTGCTGTTACTATTTTCACATTAACATAATGGCCGGTAGTTTGAGGAGGTAAAAAAACAAATGCATGGCCGGTAAAATGGCAAGTTATTGTTGATGCCGGTGCAAGTGTTTGTGACTCAGCTCCGGGTCTGCTATGACTTAGCTCCGACTCAGCTCCACAAAACTCCACGGATTGTATGCAGGTTTTACGCAGTTTGTTCGCAAACCATGGTATAGAACCTGTGTAGAGCCTGTGTAGAGCCTGTGGAAAATTGCATAGCAGTTGCGCAGCAGGGGCGTACACTTCTCATAGCAGTTGTATACGTTTTGTATAGAAGTTGTACAGAATTTGTACAGAATTTGTACAGAAACTGTATAGAAGTTGTATAGAAGTTGTATAGAAGTTGTACAGAAGTTGTACAGAAGTTGTACAGACATGGAATCAAAATGTGTTAAAATGACCTTTTTGTGGAATCATTTTGCTCAAAAACAACAAAATCCTGGAATATTTTTGGTGTTTTTTGCAGTTTTCTGGAATATAGGGCATCAGATAACGTGCTGGGTGTATATTTTTCAATGCGTCTAAAATTTTAACATTCAATAAATCAGTGTTTTACGGCTCAAAAAAGTTACAGTAATATTTTAGTAATTTTTTCCTATTGCTTTTCATCATAATTTAGCATTAAACAATTAGTCGAACGTTAAAAGTCGAAAGTCGAAAGTCGAAAGTTCATAAAGTTGAAAGTTCATAAAGTTCGTAAAGTTGAAAGTTCATAAAGTGACTTTTTTCATGCAGAGATAAAATTTACCAAACTGAAGGCTAAGAGCTAAGACCTAAGACCTAAGACCTAAGAACTAAGAGCTAAGAGCTAAGACCTAAGAGCTAAGAACTAAGACCTAAGAACTAAGAGCTGATCAGGTCAGCGATCACCCTGCTTGCAGGAACTCTCACTACTGTAATTTCAAACTGGATAAAACAGCGTAAAGCCCGAATAACAGCAGAAAGAGCAGCGGCTAAAAAAAGCCAAAAGAGAAATATTATTAAAACTTAAAACCATAAAAATTAAAAGTCATGGGAACATATGATAACGGAGCATTTGGAAGTTTCCACGGTAGAGTTGGTAATTTAGTAGGTAGCTCATGGAAAGGAATCAACTACATGAAAGCCAGGCCTAACACAGGCCAACGTAAATCATCAGAGAAACAGATTATTCATCGGGCCAAATTTCAGTATGCAGCAGGATTTGTTCAAACAATATTCCCGATCATACAAGTAGGATATAGAAAGATGGAAGATAAAAAAACGGCAAAAAATGCTGCTATGTCCGAAATTATGAACTATTCAATCATAGGCGAATATCCGTCTTTTGGTATTGATTATCCAAATTTTAGGATTGCAAAAGGTAGTTTGCAACAACCACAAAGATGTTCTGTAGATTTGAATGAAAATGCTGTGGTTTTTAACTGGAGCCAAGAGGTAGGCAGCAAGGATGATCCGGAAAAGAATCCAACTTTAAAAGCCAGGATGAATGACAATATTATATTGGTGGCACTGGCAAATGGATTCGACCCCTGTTATTCGCTCAACACCTATATCAGAAGTGACCTAACGGGTGAAATAGGATTACCTTATGCCCCTGCCGGTACAGAAGTGCATTGTTATATTGCAAGCGCTGCTACCGATAACAGCAACTGCGTGAGTAACTCTGTTTATGTAGGGTCGGTAATAATGCCTTAATCACCATCGATTATTTGATCAAGTACTTACAACTTACCTGTCTGTTGAACAAGCAGACAGGTATTTTTTTGTCATCTAATTAACGCTAATTACCACGAATTATTTTATCCTTTGCGCTGGTGCGAGCTTGTAGCTCGTACCTTATTCAAATATTCTAAGCACCGGTTCAAGTTTGTAACTCATACCTAATATCAATTAAACTTAGTTTCTTTTCCAAATCGAGAAAAAAAAGATTGTATGTTGAGTTTAAAACCACTTCCCCCTCATACTTCGGGTACTCCTCCTTTGGAAGGAGGAGAAATGATTTACAGCACGCTTAGTTGTTGCCTTTGGAAGAGAAACATTTTAATTTAACAGCATTACAACACTTAGATTCCTTCTCTCGAAAGAAAATTAGTTCCCCCTGACAAATTTCCCCGCCTTTTTAAGGAGGGGTGGCAGATACGAGGCACGAGTATCTGACGGGGTGGTTTAAATTAGTTTGACAGTATTCAGTCAACAGTAAATTCCTTAATCCTTAATCCCTAATCTTTCATCTTTTAAACCACAGAGAACGCTGAGTTCCCGCAGAGAACAAGGAGGAACAATAAAATAGAAGATTTTAAACCACCTCCCCCTCGTTCCTCGGGTACTCCTCCTTCGGAAGTAGGAGAAATGATTTACAGCACGCTTAGTTGTTGCCTTTGGAAGAGAAACATTTTAATTTAACAGCATTACAATATGGCTTAACGTCTAACACCTAAGAACTATTTTTCTCGCAAAGTCCGCAAAACCGGAAATAACTTTTAAAATAAAGATTCAAACTCCTTAAAACTAAAGTCGCAAAGATAAATCCTTACGGATTTTGGTTTTTATTCTGAAATTTTGTTTGCTCTGTATGCTGAGTACCAAACACTAGGAACTAGGAACTAAGAACAAAGAACTAAGAACTAAGGGGTGGCAGATACAATGCACGAGTATCTGACGGGGTGGTTTAAATTAGTTTGATAGTATTCAGTACTCAGTCAACAGTAGATTCCTTAATCCCTAATCCTTAATCCTTAATCATTTCTCACTCATCACCTCATCAGTGGACGCAGAATCGATAAAGAGGTACGAGTTACAAACTCGCACCAGCATCTGTTATTTATTGCTGCGCAAATGTTGCAACCTAAAACACTGTTCCCTAGGAACTAGAAACCAGGAACTAAAAACAGTACCCCTCGTAAGGATATATACAGCAGAAAACCGGGTCTTTCAACTTTCAACTTTCGACTTTTGACTTCCCAAAGGATAAACTATTATGCCCAAACGGTATTTTATAGTGTAATAGCCGCATTATTTTTCATAACAATGCCATTATGCTTAAATTTACGTTCATAACACTATAAAATTATATCAATGAGATTTTTACTTCCAACATTAGTATTTATGCTGCTTTTAGTAGTATCATGTAATACTACATCTAACAAGGCAGGTGATGCAGTTATAAAACTTGACATCATTAAACCTCAGCAGTATGTTGTTTGCAAAACACAAAGTCCCTTAAAAATTGATGGACGTGCAGAAGAAGCAGCATGGGAAGCTGTTCCATTTACAAACTCTTTTATAGATATTGAAGGAGTAAAAAAAACCAAATACGACACCAAAGTTAAAATGCTTT
The DNA here is from genome assembly GCA_963677345.2 of uncultured Saccharicrinis sp. Classification (GTDB taxonomy): domain Bacteria; phylum Bacteroidota; class Bacteroidia; order Bacteroidales; family Marinilabiliaceae; genus Saccharicrinis. The sequence continues at coordinate 70,234 of CAXXLC010000010.1, read as the reverse complement.
GGGATGAACAGTATTTTTATGTTTATGCTCAATTAATGGAACCTCATATCTGGGCTAATTTATACCAGCGCGACACCGTTATTTTTTACAATAACGATTTCGAAGTATTTCTTGATCCGTCAATGGATACATACAACTATGGCGAGATAGAGCTTAATGCATTGAACACAGTATGGGATTTAAACCTGGACAAACCTTATCGCGTAAAGGGAAATGCGGATAATAATTGGAATTTAGACAAATTTAAGTCTGCCGTGCAAATTTATGGTACTATAAATAACCCTAACGATACAGACAGTTGCTGGACTGTAGAGATGGCCATTCCAATGGATCGTATGATGGAACTAAAATACTCAGATAATAAATTCCCTGCAGAAGGAGAACAATGGAAAGTTAACTTTTCGCGTGTAGAATGGGATTTTGATTTAAAAGATGGCAAATACGACCGTAAAAAAGTTGATGGAAAATATTTACCTGAATACAATTGGGTTTGGAGTAACCAAGGTGTAATTAATATGCATGAGCCTGAAAAATGGGGGATTGTACAATTCACAAACAATACAACCCCTGAAAGCATTGAGCTTATTGCCGATAAAGACTTTACATACAAACAAGCAGCTTATGCTTTGTTCCGTAAAACTCAATTTGGAGATTTAAAATCCTTACTCGAAAAAGAAACCGGTTTTTCTGAGTCATATACAGTACAGGCCGATTCCATTATTATCAATGCTGTATATACCAAAACAAAAGAAGGGTTTCAATACACCATTGCGGGTAATGATAAAACATTTACTATTGATCAAACAGGATATATCAAAACTAAATAATTTATTATAATGAAAAATACACTATTACTATTATTATTAGCGTGTTTAATTGGCTGTTGTCCTCAGGGAAAAACAACTGATACAGTAAAGAAAGAGACAAATAAATTTGTATTTGCAACCTGGGCACATGCAGATCACGGAGAATTTAATCCACAAGAGTGGGAAAAGAAACTGGATTACTATAAAGATCTGGGAATTACAGAGGTATTGATTAAAGCAGAAGCCGAAGTATTGGAAAAAATTATTCCAATAGCAGACAAAAGAGGTATTAAGGTTCATGCATGGATGTGGACATTAAACCGACCTGATGATACTATTGCCAACAAACACCCCGAATGGTATGCTGTAAACCGCCTGGGCAAAAACTCATTAGAATACAGAGCTTACGTAGATTACTACCAGTGGTTAAGTCCTCACTCTCCAGGTGCCCGAGAATATATTAAAAGCAATGTTCGCAAGCTTACTAAGGTAAAAGGTCTGGCTTCTATTCATTTAGATTATGTGCGTTATGTTGATGTAATTTTAGGTGCCGACCTACAGCCTGTATATAACCTGGTTCAGGATCATGAAATGCCCGAATACGACTATGGCTATCACCCATTAGCCCGCGAAGGCTTTAAAAAGATATTTGATGTAGATCCTATTGAAATGGATCACCCTGAATTAAGTACAGAATGGCGTCAATACCGTTTAAATGCAGTAACAACTTTGGTTAACGAATTGGTTGAAATTGCACACCAAAGCGGCAACAAAATGACAGCAGCAGTATTCCCTTTTCCTGAAATGGCCCGACAAATGGTTCGCCAGGCATGGAACGATTGGAATCTTGATGCTGCCTACCCAATGATTTACCAAAGTTTTTACCGTCAAAACATCAACTGGATTGGTTTTGCTACAGAACAAGGTGTTAATGATGTTGATTTCCCAATCAACACAGGTTTATACGAACCAGCATTTAGTAACGCAGCAGAATTGGAACAAGGTATTCGATTGGCTAAAGAAAAAGGTGCAAGTGGAGTAGCTATTTTTACTGCCGACGGGTTAAATGACGAAAAACAAGAAGTAATCAAAAAATTGAGTAAAGAATTCAAATAAAATCTACGGTTTTATATTTTGTTATTTAGTTAAGGCTGTTTCTGAAAAGATTCAGCCTTTTTTTATACTCAACAAATATTTTATTGTAATTAGAATATAATCAATAAAGTAAATGATTAAATTTATATGGTTTTTCAGGAAAACAAAACCATACATTTACATTATATCACCGGAACATACTTGTTTTTATTTATATTTTTAATCATGATATTTAAAATTTTGTTGATCGCAGCAGTTGCTTTAGGACTAGCCTTAGCAATAAAAGCAAAAGATAAAAGATCTTTAACAATTACAACAGGACTTGCACTGGGAGTTTTATTGGTTTTTACACCCATTTCTTATCTTAAAACTTCAGGAATAACCATTTATACCATTTTTGCTTTTACAGCCTTTATTTACGGTTTGATAAAAAAGAATTTCGAGCCCAACGAACGAGTAGTTATTAGCATCATTACCCTACCTGTATTTGTATATTGGTTATTTGCATTATTTCATTTTCCCGGTCTAAATATACTGAAGTACCTTATGTTTTTTCCGGTAGCAGGCTTTATCATTGCTGCATTTAAAAATAAGAACTTAAAGTCCGAATTGGGATTTCTACTCATTTTTGCAGTCGATGCCATTACTTTGATAGTGCACTAAAAAGGAACTCTGGTCAACCGGGGTTGTTTAATATTTGAGCAACAAAAGCAATATCATAACCGCATCGAAAAACTGTTATCACGGTTATTTCTTAACAAAAAAAGCCAGCTGCAAAGCAACTGACTTTATAACCCATAGCAACCGTGGGTGTCCTCATGCGTGGGAACATGCGCAATAGCTTATGGGTAATTATTGAGTATAAAGTATAAAGACGTTAGTATAAAGATAAGCGTACTTTAGTTTGATGCAATTTTTAGATATGAATTAACTAATTCAAAGTATTATAAGAAAATAAAACACTTCTGTACGGTTAAAATATTAATATCCATATACTTTACTCCTGTTCAAATTCACCGATAAAAACACCCGAGATGTTCCATGCACTAAACATACTACCATCCCTGCGACCCAAAGGTATATATATCTGAATACGATGTTTACCGGCATCTAAGGCATCTAAGAATGTAAAATAGGGATGAGAGACTGTTCCCGGACACCATCCTGAGCGACTGTAATCAGAGGATGACAAACCATTCCAGAAATTTCCTGATGCAGGATTAAAAGTGCGATATGTACCACAATCCACACGCCAGGGTGTAAAACTAAAAAACGGTTCATTATCCAAAAACAGTTCATTCTTTTTAGGAACAAACTCATCACCTCCTCCCCAGCCTCCATGGCCGGTAGTGATATACTGAAACTGAACATTCTTTACACCTTCAGGTACAACAAAGTCAACAGTTAAGGTATCATTATTAAACATTGTACCATACTCCTGACCTGCCATTTCCATTACATTAGTCGTATTAAAAACGGGTTGCACCCAGTATTTCTTTTGTTTACTATCAGCAACTTCCTGCTCATTAAGGTAATATTTCAGGTTTAAGCTCACCTTATGACCTCCACCATCATAATTACCAACAAACACACCTAACCAACATTCATCCTGCAATACCGGTAATAAATGTGTAACATCACTTTTATACGTAACAGAATCAGCCCATTGAATACCAACATCTCTTTTATCATTAAAATGATTAACACCAAAAGGAGTAAAAAACCGCATTAATTCTATCAAAGGATCATAAGATTCAGAAGTTACCACACCATGATATACTTTCCCCTCTTTACTTACATATTCCGGTAATGCCTCTTTACCATTCTTTAATCCATCCAAAAAGCTTTTTTCTTTATTTACAGGAATCACAAAAACAGAACCCGTACGATCATAAGCATCGCCATTAGATTTTTCTGTAACCTGGGCAAATACTGAAGTTCCATCCGGCACTCGTGGCAATTTTACTTTTTTAACAACGACAGTTCCCCCGGCAAACCTGAATAAAGAATCCAGAGCATCGCAATCAGGATTATCAATATCTCCTGCCCAATTAATCACCTGATCAGAAAAAACACTAATATTTTTCACAAAGGCATTAGATAAACGGTTATTAAAATCTACTTCATCAACCTTAACACCTAATTGTACGGGCAGCAAATCTATTTTCTTTTTAGCTTTTTTAATAGAAATTCCAGTAGCCTGCCAACCATAACTTCCATTTCTAACATATTTTAAAACGACGCCATTGGGGTGAGGAAAACCAAATAAAGGAGTTCCTTTAATCCCTGCATCTTCCAAAACCCAAAGCTCAATTTTATTTGAAAACGAAGAACCAACATACTTTTGGCATTTATAACCCAAAATTTCAACGAGCTCTCCGTCCTTTTTATAATTACTTATATCATTAAAATCTTTTGTGGTATAAAAGGTTTCGCCATTCATAAACTTTGCCTGTCGGTAAACCTTACCCTCGTTGTAATTCAAGTAAGTCATTCTGACAGGAACTTCCGGAATTAAATGTTTACCACTATTATCATTCCAGTATTTGGCAACGCCATTAGCATACTCTAAAATCAACTTATCATTATCATGCTGAACAGCTCCGCTTCTCCATATTTCATACTCTACTTTTCCTGTTTTATTTACTGCATCCTTTTGTGCATAAATAAAAGTATGAAATGCTAAAACAAATAGTACCAGGATATTTTTATTCATGTTTTTAAATTTATTTCATCAATAAGGTTCATAAAATAAAAGGGAGTATGCAAAATGCAACTCCCTCTTATTATTTAAACTTAACAATCTATAATTTTAGATTATTCAACCACACCTTCGCCAAAATTTGGAGCACCTTTATCCTGCCAAACTCTTTCACTGTTAAGAATACTTGTTGCAATACCAATTCCAACAGTATATCCTTGATCTTCGTAAGCAGATTTTTTATTTTCATACATTAAATCTGTTACAGAAGGCGCTTTAACTTCAAAACGTCTTGGAATATCAGTACTTACAGGATCTGAAAAGTCAACCCATTTAAAAATAGAACTATTTTTAGAAGGTATACCAGAACGACGAATTACATTAAACTGATCAGAAGCAGCATACATAAAATGTAAAATTTCCTGAATACGTACTTTTTCTAATAACTGATTAGTTGTTCCTGTAAACGCAACAGCATCCTGAGCCATCATAGTTTCAATTTCACCATCTTGTAAATCAATAACCTTTTCATTGGCATCATAACCATAAGTAGTACCATAGTAAGGTATTTGGTTTAATTCAGCCAGGCGGTCATACTCACGAACTGAAGCTTCAACACCTTTGTTGTAATAATATTCAGCTGTTTCAGGTAAAGTGGCACCCAGTAAAGCAAATTCTGCAAAATACAAATTAACTTCTGAAGTAGACATATACATACCATACCAAGGTGCATTCTCTGTATCTGTAATAACAGCATCATCCGGAGCTGTTGGTACGGTGTAATCCAAACGTCCCTCAACTAATTCAGCATTAAACTGAGATGCGGCAGTGTAAGTATACTCAACATTATCTGAGTTATACAAAGTATAAGGTGTTGTATTAAAATACCCATCGTATTCACTATTTAAATAGGCATCCATTACAGAAGGTAAACCATAATAACGCACCCAAGGTTCACCTAAACCACTCCATCCTGTAAAAGTTTTATTTCCTTCAGCATCTTCAGTATACTCAACATTTGCAGCAACAAAATCAGGTAGTTCTTTTCCTTGGTCAAAAAATGCCTGAACAACTTTTGAATTGTAATCATTTTTAGTAAAAAAGAAACGGATTCTTGGATCCTGATTTTGCAACATAAAATCAGTAACCAATTGTGTTGGATAAAGATATGAATTCAACACTTCGTTACCAAAGTGGTACACATTATCTCCATCATTAGAAGTTACCGCAGATACTTTGTTGAATAAAAAGTCATCATTTTCACCATCCAACACACCTGCAGTACTGCTGGCTACATCCTGTGCAATTTCAATAGCTTTAGATAGATCCTGAGTGATAAGACGAACTGCTATCTTTAATCTTAAAGAGTTTGCAAGCTTAGCCCATCTTTGCGTATCTCCACCATAAAGAATATCCTGTTTTGCAACCCAGGTTTGATCCTCTGCTGTAGTTAAAGTTTCAATATTATCTTCTAATTCTTCTAACCACTGATAGTATAGATCTTCTACTTTATCAAATGAAGGAGCAAGAATAGATGGATTGGTATACTTAGCCAAACAAGCTTCATTATAAGGCATATCTCCATACATATCTGTATCAAAAATACCTAGGTAAACACATAATACATTAAGTGCAGCCACTTGTTGCTGGTATTTATCGGCATCAGTTTGCGACATTTGGTCTAATAAATGCTCTATTTCATTTTTATAAACCAATACATCATAAGTTTGAGAACCTTGTCCTCCATATGCTGTAGTTTCCAGGTAATTGTTAGTATACCCATTATTTCCAACAGCAATTTCACCCCACTTATACATCATTGGAGCATTATAAAACCAAAATGTATAATCTGAAGGTTCAAATTCTATTAAAGCTTGTGTAAATAAAAGATTCACATCACCAGTTGATATTGTTGATGGATCTGTATTGATGTCAGCAAACTCATCCTGACAACCGCTAACACATAAAACAGAGGCCAGAATAAACAGTACTGATGTTATTTTTAAATATTTCATACTTGTTGTTTTTACTTGGATAAAACTGTTAAAATTTAGTGCTAATAGTAAACATGTAATTAGCTGTATAAGCAGAGAATGAACGCATACGGAAATTATATGCAGAAGTTCCTCTAACAGACTCCGGATTTACACCTGCAGGAGCAGTATTTAATAAATATCCTAAATTACGACCTGTAAGAGCAAATGACAGAGATCCTAATCCTAACTTATTAGCTAAATGCGGACAATTATAATTTATTGAAACCTCACGTAAAGCTATATAATCTAGTTCTTTAATCCAATTGTCATTGATAACACCCTGACCCCAGCTGTTTTGACGGTAGTGCCACATAGAAGCATGAGTAGGTTCTAAGATACCTTTATCATATAATTCCTTGTAAGTTTCACCACCAGCTGCAACAGTATAGTTGGTTCCATTAACAGCAGCAATAGATGTTCCCTCTGTAAAGATACCTTCAGGTATTACACCATCAGAATAAGTTAATCCATCTTCAGCAGAAGTCCATGTTACACCGCCGTATTTAGGTGATGAATATTTTAAAGAAGCTTCTGTATATCCATAGGCAGCACCATATCTGGCACCATAAGAAGCCACATAACCACCAATACGCATATCCATACCTACATGTAAGGAAAGGTTTTTATAAGTTACAGTAGTTGTCATTGAACCTAAGAAATCAGGCATTACAGAACCAATAGCCTCTTCTTTTCCACTACGTTGCATTCTGGCGTACTTAGTTGAACTACTATAAGTTAATATTGGTAAACCTGATTCTTCATCCATCAATGGTTTTGAATCAGTCATTAATAAACCATATTCACCACCAACTTTAGCCACAGAACCCACACGGAAGTTACCATAATTAGTAGAACCATCAAGCAAGATATAATCAGCTACACTTTTATCCAACGAAATAATTTTACTTTCATTATGAGTATAAGTAAAAGTCAAATCCCATTGCCAGTCTTTTGATTTATAAGGTGTTAAGTTTAAAGCAACTTCAATACCTGAGTTTTGAATATTACCTGCATTAATTTTTTGAGAAGACACACCAGATTCGTTAGGTACTGAAACATCCATAATCTGATTACGTGTATTTTCCTTATAATAAGCAGCATCAACACCTATTCTGTTTGATAAAAATCTCCAGTCGATACCAAATTCGTAAGAACTTTTCTTTTCCGGCTTAAGATCAGTAGAAACAATTGCAGTAGGAACACTTAATGAATTAACATTAACACCACCTACGCTATTAGATTTTAATGTATAAGCTGTATTAATATCATATGGATTAGTATCGTTACCAACCTGAGCCCATGATGCACGCACTTTACCAAAAGAAACCCAACTTGGTAATTCTACCATCTCGCTAATAATTCCAGAAAGACTTACTGATGGATAAAAATAGGAGTAAGAACCCGTACCATCAGAATAAACCAATGAAGATGACCAGTCATTTCTTCCTGTAATATCTAAAAACAATTGATTTTTATAGGCTAAAGAAGCTTGAGCAGCCACAGATAACATTCTTTTAGTTCCTTCAATAGCAGAATCATATGAAACTGTATTTACGGAGTTACCAATAAAATATTGATCTGGAATAGATAAACCACCTTCAGTAGATTGATAAGTATAAGTTTGTGTATTATCATACACCTCACCTCTAACAAATCCTGATAAATTCAAATCAGCATTTAAATCTTTATTATACATGAAGTTAACATCGGCATTAATTTGCTTTTTGCTAGTTTGTGTGATGCTATATCGTCCGGCACCACCATCGTAAGTCCTTGCATATCCATAGTTTGGATTTTTAATTTCCTTACTTGTATAATAATAGTTGTAACTACCTTCTCCTTTAAACTTTAACCAACTTGTTAAATCCATTGTTAAACCTAAATAAGGTCTAAAAGAAGTTTCGTGCTGTACAGATGAGTTTTCGTTAACAGTCCACCAAAGATCCACACCAGGTATAGAACCATATTCATCACCATAGCTGGAACTAGCTCTACCGCCATGAGTTCCTTTATATTTATTTTTATAATAATCAGGATCGTATTCTCTACCTAAATAACCCGTTGCAAAATATTCACCAACGTTTAATTGAGGATTTTTAGGTGTAGAAGCAGCAAAATTCATAGAGGCTTCTAAATTAATTTTATCAGTTAACTGATGAGAAGCTTTTGCAAGGAAAGTTAATCGATCAAATTCATTCTTGCCTAAAGTTCCTGTGGCTTTTTTATAGTTGACAGAAGAATAAAATTTAGTACTTTCATTTCCTCCCTGGATAGCAATATTTGTTGTTGTATTAAATCCAAGATCATACATATCCCTGTAGTTATTTTTAACAGGACTATATTTAGTTAACTTATTATCATAACCCAAAATAGAACTTCCATCGAACTCCGGACCAAAAGAACATCCCCATGTATTGAATTTCTTTTCACCATTACCATTCAAATAGAATTGTCTTTGGTTATCCCATGAATAATAGTTACCATCAGCATCAGTTTCTCCAAAATCAACATAGCCAGAGATAGCTCCGTCACCATATACATTTTGCAAATCCGGTTGCTTATAAACATAATCAACTCCAAAAGTCTGGTTTAAAGAAACACCCAGGCCTTTTTGTGTTTTACCGCTTTTAGTGGTAATTACAATAGCACCATTTAATCCTCTTGATCCGTAAAGAGCAGTAGCAGCAGCACCTTTAAGGATAGATACAGTTTCAAAATCAGCAGGGTTCAGGTTTTTCAACTCATTACCCCAATCTGAAGAACTAGATGACCAGTCGGCATCACCAGCATCAGAAACAGAGTTTTCCAAAATAACACCATCTACAACATAAATAGGTTGGTTGTTGGCTCCTAAGGTAGAGGCTCCACGAATTAATATTTTTGTAGATCCAAACATACCACCATCAGACTGAGCTACATCAACACCGGCAGCTTTACCTTGTAATGCATTAATTGGGTTGGCAGAGTTATCAGTTAAATCGTCTCCTTTAATTTCAGTCATCGCATATCCCAGAGCTTTTGTTTCTCTTTTGATACCTAATGCAGTAACTACAACTTCACCAAGACTGGTGATATCATCAGTTAACTGAATTGAAATAGTTGTTTGATCAGCAACCTGAACTTTTTCGGTTAAAAAACCAATATAAGAAAAAGAAAGTACACTTTCTTTTGAAGGAACAAGGATAGAATAATTACCATCAAAATCAGTAATGGTACCATTCATTGTTCCTTCAACCATTACAGTAACCCCAATTAAAGGTTCACCTGTAACATCAGTAACTGTACCGGTTACTCTAATCTCTGAATCCTGAGTTCCAGTTGCGTCATTTACCTCTGAGCCGGAGGCAGCCATAGCTTGTGCAGATGTAAATACACACAAACTTATCAAGAGAAAAAGCTTCAAGGTATTCTTGAAACCAATCCTTGTAATTTCTACAAATTTATTTTCCATAAATAAAGAAATTTAAGTTAATAATAATTTTTATTCGTTATGCGATTAATAGTTTTTGTTCAATGTGTTTAACTCGTATTTTTCATAATAAGTCACAGGTTTTTAATGTATTCGACAATATGTATTTAATTTGGATAAAATTTCATCACCAGCACCTATCTTATATCCGCTTGACTCATATACCAACTCTCCTTTATGTGTTACAACGAAAGCCATTGGGTATTCTTCAAAGTCATTTTTATCAACTGAATTCAAGAAAGGTTTAAGTATGCCTTTAGTATCTTTAAAAAAGATGGCATTGTCTGGTAAATTCTTGTAATTATCCAGGCTAAAACCTGAAGTCATTTTCTTAGGCTCTACAATTAAAACCACTTTACCATTCCAATTTTCATAAGAGTCTTTTAATCTTATTAAATCGTTGATTAAATGTTTTGTTGGTTCCCTATCCGGATCAATCCAAACCACTACGCTACCTTCTCCCTGATCAAGATCAGATAAAGTAATTTGCTCAGCTGATTTAATATCCTGAAACTGATAATTTAAGTCGACCACTAATTTTTCACCTTCATTATCTGAATGAGGTGTTGCAAAAAGAATAGGTACATGAGCTGTTTCCCCTTCTTCTACATCAAAAAATGTTCTTTTTACCCATACCGTTCCGTTAGATTCACGCATTCCGGTTACCAACATATATTTACCTGCATCTACCGTTAATTTTGCCGGATATGAATCAAACTGATGACTATATTCATAATCTAAAGTTTTGAATCTTTCACCATCAAATTTTTCTATCGTATACTGTAAATAATATTTTGGAAGAGGCTGACCCTTTTGTTGAGGTGTCCATTCTAAAACGAGTTCACCTTTAGGATTTTGTTGAACATTCAAAGTTTCAAATGAAATATCAATCCATTCACCATTTTTCCATACCTGAGGAATATTTCTGGCTGCATCAATACGGGACGGTATACCAAAACTCCTTAACGCAGCAACAAGGAAGATATCTCTTGAAGATTTATCTGTAACTTTTAATTCCAACACTCCTACAGGAAACATAGGATTACGAGCAGTGCTTTCGTCATTTACAATATAAAGACTATCAGTAATCCAATTTAACAATACACTAATATCATTTTGTGTTTTTTGAATAAAACTTTTGCCGAAATAAGTTTGAATAGGCTTTTTATAGGCTGTTAAAAGTTCATTTTTAATTCTGGGATTAAGAACATATTTGCTAAATATATCGCTGTTCATAGTAACAGACGCACTAGAATTTTCAAAATGATCAACTAAAACAGGATAACGAACATCCCTGCGATCTTTACGTGCGATCACTGATAACAGATTCATAACACGTTCTTTATCCTTAGACGAATAGGTGTTCACAAAATCTTTTACAACTTGCCAGTTACCACAGCTTTCTTTAAATATTTTATGTAATTTATTGATATCTAAATTCTGATCAAGAGCAATTTTTGCCACAGATAAAGAATCAATAAAGGTACTTTCATAAGCACTCCGAATTGAATCTTCTTCGTGTAAACGACGAGTATTTTCTTCTACTCCCTCCTCTGATGCTTCAGCAATTTTCCCAACTTTAGGAGGGACTAATGCAAATTCATCACTTATAAGCACATCACTAAGATTATTAAGTGTCACCTCAAAAGTATCCTGATTGGCTACAGTAACTTTTTCAAATACGTATTGGTTGTTATGCGTAGCCCAAATCACAAGATCACCTAAACCAGTAAGTAAAGAACAAACGCCGTGTTCATTTGTCTCAGATTTTGCCAATGAATAAAACTCAGCGTAATTATATAATTGAAATTCAACATTAGCTCCTTCAACAGCATTCCCGGCCTGATCTTTTACTTTAATAAATAATCTTTTTGTTGGAGCATAATCTGGAATCACATTTAACTCTGTATATTTATTTGTTCTGTCTACAACATCATCAGTAGTTGTGTAATCACCAAAAACACGAGAATGCAAAAGCATAGCACGTGTTGCCGGACCGGCAAACCACCCCATATCTAACTCAGGGTTTGGTTCACAAGCACCTAAAAAGTACCATTCACCATCAACCCACACTTCAACCCAGGCATGGTTATCATCAGAATGAGCCCAACGTGGCGTATATATTTGACGGGATGGAATACCAACAGCACGCATTGCTGTTACGGTAAAAGTTGATTCCTCACCACATCGACCAAATGCAGAACGTACAGCACTCAACGGCCCGCTTGTTCTGATATCGGTAGGTTGATAAGATACTTTCTCGTGACACCAGTGGTTAACTTCCAAAGCAGCCTCATACATAGTCATACCCTTAATCCGATCCTTCAACTCTTTAAAAAACACCACTCGTGCACTATCCATATCTTCATTATTAATTCTATATGGTAATACAAAATGCAGGAATAAATCATTTGGAACAGTTTCTCCCCATGAAAATTCTGTTCTGGTTTTTAATGCATAGCGAACTTGTGTAAGAAAAAAGTCCTGATCATAATTTGCTAAGTCACTCAAAGGCATATAGGCATACAAAAACTCCAGGGCCTCCTTTTCAACATCGCTAATATTACTATCAAATACTGAAAACAACTTATCTGTCCTGTTTTTTGCAAGCTCTTTTTGCTTTAAAAACTGCTTATTTATCTCTGATCTTTTATCGGCATTCTTTTCTAAATGCGTATTAGTACATCCGAGTAATATACAAAACAGCAATCCTGTTGTAATAAAATAAAACCTACTCATCATTCCTTTTATATTTATATATACTTTATAATTAAACCTGAAACAAAAGATTAAAACGCATTATATTGTTATGACTATCAAGTAGCAACAAGACATTTTAAAACATTTTAACAATCATTTATTCGTAAAATCCTTTGTTATACATACACGCTCTTTATTTTTTTATGAAATAAAAAAAATCACCCCCTATTTTTCGATACCCACTCCTTACTATTTGAAAAAAATAAATAAACAAACCCCATATATATATTCTTAATTAAATTACAATTTGATAAATGCAAAGTTAATTTGTCGCATCAGTGTGCACAAATTAAATGATTACGCTCAAGCGGCTTTTTATTAACTTAAAACGACAATCTTAAAATCTTCTAAAAAAACATTAAATCTTGATAAATCCGTGTTAAATAGAAAAAACCAGGCGCACTGTTAACACATAACTCTAAAGCATGGATTTATTCTTCTATAACGGGATTTTTTTCAAACAAGAATTTACAAATATTCACTTCTAATGTCAAATATTTTAACTTATATATACTAGAAAAGAGGTAATTATTAAGAAACAACACGAGGTATACAAAAAAAATTCCTACCTGTAAAAATACAAGTAGGAATCTTGGTTATGATTGCAACACCCCTGTTACAATGAAAAAGACGTTTTTATAAACTAATCAATTAGTTTTTAATCCCTTAAATCTTCAAGAATCGGGACTCCTGAAGATTGCAAATATGTTTTCAACTCCGGATTTTCCTGATCGAAGACAATAATTTCATTTTGACCTTTTTTTAACCAGCAGCCGGGTAAATAAAGGGTTTGTTGAGGACCAACTCCCCAATAGCGACCTAAATTGTGTCCATTAACAAATACAATGCCCTTTCCCCAATGGGTCATATTAAGATATGAATCACCTATCTTTTTAACTTTAAAAAGACCACGATATAAGGTAGGCAAATCAGATTTTGAGCTATTCTCTTCACTATTAAAAACAGGTTGCTCATTCATAGGAAGTTTAAACATTTGCCAATTGCCGGTTATTTCGTAATCATTAATATATACAGGTTCTATAATTCCTTTTTTATTATGAGGCAACTCACTGCCATAATTAATTCTCCCCATATTCTCGACTAAAATATCCAACGTACTATTAAAGGGTATTTTTACATCAAGTTCAAAGTTATTATCCATACGGTTAAGACTTCCAACTTTTTTCCCATTAATAAAAACGGTGGCATAATCCCTTAATCCTGCAATTTTCAGTTTCCCGTTTATAGGCTGAGTAAACCTTTTTCTGTACAAAACATAACCATACCCTTGTAACAGCTCTTCAAAACTTAAAGGAGAATTAGATTTTACAGGTTCAATATTTTTGATCCAATCAAATAAGTTTTCTGATTGAGTTAATTTAATTTTTCCTAAATCAATAACTGGAATAGGTTCAGGAATTTCAGGCAATTTAACATTTTGATATTTCTCCATTAAATTGCGAATAGCCATATATTTTTCAGTAGCAGCTCCATTTTCAGCAATTGGTGCATCGTAATCATAACTAGTAAGCTGAGGCTGAATAGGGATCTCATCAGTAAAATTAGCTCCTGAGGTAAAACCAAAGTTAGTACCACCATGAACCATATAAAAATTAAAACTAACATCGTTTTTTAAATACTCTTCCGTTTGAGTAGCAATATCATTTGCATTAATTTTTATAAAAGGTTCTCTCCAGTGATCTAACCATCCAGGATAAAATTCAGCAACCATATAAGGCCCCTGCCCTCCATGATATTGATTCACAAGCTTTTTTAATTGGGTAACATTTCCTTCTCCATTAGCAGTAGGAAGAACTCCATCAATAGCACCATACTGAAATAACCAGGAACCATCAGATGTAAAAAACGGAACATCGAACCCGGCATTTTTAAGAACATTGTAAATTTCAAGGTAATAATCTCTATGCTGTTCCAGCGAAACTTCCTTTTGTTGCGAAGCATAAGAACCAAATTCATTCTCAACCTGAACCATAATGATAGGACCACCATTGGTAATTTGTAAATCCTTAACTTCTTCTGCAAGTCTGTTAATATACCTTGTACACTCCTGCACAAACTTCTCCCCGGAACGTATTTCTAAATCATCTTCGTTCAACAACCACCACGGGAAACCTCCAAAATCCCATTCTGCACAAGCGTAGGGGCCAGGACGGAGGATCACTTTCAATCCTTCTTTTTCAGCTGTTTTAATAAATTCTCTAAGATTTTTACGATCTGTTGAAAAATCCCACTGACCGGGTTCTACTTCATGATAATTCCAAAATACATATGTTGCAACAGTATTTAACCCCATTGCTTTCATCATTTGTAAACGATGACTCCAATATTCTTTTGGAACTCGGGCATAATGCATTTCCCCTGAATAAACGTGAAATGGCTCACCATTTAAGAGAAAATCCCCTCCTTTTATTTCAAAACTATCATTGTTTTGAGCTCTCGTTGATAACGAAAAACATAAAACTATTAATATGGATACTATTCCTTTCATGCGTTTATAATTTGATAACAGAACAGTTATTCAGTCAATAACTATAAAGCAAGCAATCCCTCTGATGAATACATCAGAGGACAGCTCGCAGAAACTAACACAATTATTAATATAAAAAATTTATTCCGTTAAATACTTTTTTCAATTCCTTTCTATAATGCACAAAAATAGGTTATCAATAAAAAAACATTGTAACCTATCTGTTATGACTATCTTTTGAATTTAAAAGCCAAAGCTTTTCCTTCCGAAAGATTAATTAGATTTTTAGGTAACGTAACGACTACTTTATTTCCATTAACTGAATATTGAACTTTTTGGCCAGTAGATATTAAAGTCATTTTTGTTCCTTTATTAGGAACATTACCTTCCCAAGTAATGGTCTTTTCTAATTTAGTATCTTCGCCATAACAAGCTATAGCATAACCATACTTAGAATCTTTAGATTGGGTAAAAAACACGTTTTCGCTCTGAAATACAGGAAGAGTTCTTGTGGCATAAATAGCTTCACCATTTTTATCCATCCAGGAACCTATTTTCTCAAGACTTTCAACTTGTCCCGGAGTAAACTCTCCTTCAGGAGTTGGTCCCACACCTAATAATAAAGAACCTCCTTTAGCAACTACTTCAACCAATGTTCTGATAACCTGAGATGTTGGTTTATATTTATCTCCCGGAACATACCCCCAAGCTCCACCCAAGGTGATACAACTTTCCCAAGGATGATCAAGAGCAGTTTCAGGGATACTTTGCTCAGGAGTTTGATAGTTTTCAAATTGACCTCCTACAGTTCTATCCACAATTAATAAGCCTGGTTGATTTTTGCGTCCCATAGCAGCAATTGAGGCCATATCAATATCCTGACTCCATGATGGAATTGGAGCACCCCATGCTCTAACCTCATCATTAACAGTTTTTAACGGACGAACCCAACCACCATCTAACCACAATAGATCTATATCACCATAGCCAGTCATTAACTCCTGAATCTGGTTAAATGTATATTTCTTAAATTGATTCCATCTCCATGGATATTTATCTGCATCGTAATTGTTATTTCTATTTGGTGTTGCGTATTTCTGCCACCAATAATACTGACAATGCCAATCTGGTTTAGAGAAATATGTTCCTACCAAAAAGTTTTCATTACGATAGGCATCTAATACATATTTTAATACATCCTGTTTTGGATTTCCGGCAAATTTAGAATGAGTGATATTATAATCTGTTTGCTTTGTATCCCACAAACAAAAACCATCGTGATGTTTGGTTGTAAAAACCAAATACTTCATTCCTGCTTTTTTCGAAGCCTCCGCCCATTGTTCCGGATTAAATTTTACAGGATTAAATTCATTAATTAAATCAAAATACCATTTTTTATAATCATTGTAGGCAATGGTACTATCTCTTTCGATCCAATCTTCAGAACAAATAGACCAGGATTCTATAATACCAGGAACTGCATAGAGTCCCCAATGAATAATAATACCAAACTTAAGGTCCTTCCATTCCTCAAGTTTTTCAATAACTTTTTCGTCATGTGGAGCCTGATAATGTTCCGATCGCGGATGAGTGTGCTGTGCTACAGAATATTTAAGTCCAATAACAAATAAAACTAAAAATATAACTATTAATTGCTTCATAATTCTTTGTACTGTAATTTCAATAAGTGATACCTGATATTAAATATAAACCTATTCGTTTTTATCGAGTGGTCGATAATTAACTCCCATATGATCTAGCCGTTTAAGATGTACATTTAATCTATTCAAGAAGTCATCATAATCACGATGCGACTCTTCGGTCCAAAGCACCTCAGACATTGCACACAAACGTGGGAATACCATATACTCCACTTTTTCATCAGATGAAATATACTCAGTCCATACATTAGCCTGGGCACCTAAAATATGCTTACGACTTTTTTTCTCAAGTTGAGGAGGAATTGGTTTAAATTCATATACTTTACTTAATGAAGTAAAGCCACCAATTGCCAGTGGTTCAGATTCACTATCACCTTGAAGATGATCAAAATAGCAAAATCCACCAGGCGTCATCACAACATCATGTCCGGTATGAGCAGCTTCAATACCACCTTCATAACCTCTCCATGACATAACAGTGGCTCTTTCTGGCAAACCGCCTTCTAAAATTTCGTCCCAACCAATTAATTTCTTACCTTTTGAAGCCACGAATTTTTCCATTCGCTTAATAAAATAACTCTGAAGTTCCATTTCATCCTTCAAATTATTTTCTTTCATGCGTTTTTGGCAAAGAGGGCACTTTTCCCAGCGTTTTTTAGGGCATTCGTCACCTCCGACATGAAGGTATTCTCCTGGAAAAAGTTCAACTACTTCACTTAATATATTTTGTAAAAACTCAAAAGTTTCTTCTTTACCAGCACAGTAAACATCATCACTTACACCCCATTTTGTATAAACATCAAAAGGACCTCCGGAACATGATAATTCGGGATATGCAGCCAATGCAGCAACGGCATGTCCAGGCATTTCAATTTCAGGAACAACAGTAATACAGAGTTTTGTAGCATAGTCTACAACTTCTTTTATTTGTTCCTGAGTATAATACCCTCCATAAGGTGTTCCATCAAATACTTGATTGGTTTCAACATAATGACCCACCATTGTTTCTTTTCTTACTGAACTAATTTCTGTTAGTTTAGGATATTTTTTTATCTCAATTCGCCAACCTTGATCATCAGTTAAATGCCAGTGGAAAGTATTTAATTTATGCATAGCCATTAAATCGAGCATATGCTTAACAAATTCCACTGAATAAAAATGACGACATACGTCAAGGTGCATCCCTCTCCATTGAAAAGTTGGCTGATCTTTTACTGTTAAAACAGGGACTTCAATAACATCTCCTTTTTTAGCATTTGGATAAATCACCTGTAATAAACTCTGAATACCGAACATTAAACCTCGTTTAGAAGCACCAACAACTTGTATACGATCTTCTTTTACATCCAAAGTATATGCTTCAGAATTATCGCTAATGGCTGGGTCAATCGAAAGGTCGATACCCTTGTGTTTTGATTTTCTTTGCGCTATTTTCACATTTACATCGGTCAATGAAGAAATTTGCTCTCTTAGATAATCAGCCAATGGCTTTATTTGAGTATCTGTAAATTCAATGACGTCAGTTACATCCAGAGGATAAACACCATTGCCTAATTTTAAATGATTTGGAGCAGGTATAATATTAACCTGAGCCTGAATATTCAGATTTGTAAATCCAATTATTGCAAGTAGAAATAATAGTTTTGAAAAGAGATTAAATACTTTCATTATTAACTTTTTTTTAGTTAGTTCTATCTAATAATTTATAGAGAAATCAGCTGTAGTTCAAAAGATGGAGATTTTAGTATTATTATTTCTTCAGACACTACACTATATAGCTTTTAATTGCTAAACCTTTTTTAATAAACCGCTTTAGTTAGTAGGCGTTAAATAATTAACGCCTACTTAAATTCAACCCTAAACTAATCCCTATTCAAGATTAATATCACCTTCTGCTGATTTTTCTAATTCACGAGCGTGTCCTAAGAACTCTTCAACAGTCATTTCTTTAACAAAGATCAATCCATGTGCAGATCTGATCTTTGGATTTTTATTTTGATAAAAATAATCCTTACCTAATAGTAACTGAACATTTTTTAATTGATCGACCCAAATTTTTTGAGATAATAAACTAAACTTATCATTTAACTCGTAACTTGGGAAAGAGGCATCAACCTGACTTAAATAGCAATTTTCAAAAATTTTATCCATTGACGCCATTTCGTCCAATGAAACAGGTACAATAACATTAGCCCTCATCCGGAGTAAATTTGAACCACAACGTTTCTATAATCCCCAGATTCTTAATTCAGAAAGATCTTTTTCTTTTTGCCATTCTCTTAATGCCTCTGCAGTAGCTTGCAACACTTTATAATGTGTATCAGGCCCACTACCTTCAGGGTCAAAAGCCAAACTTAAAACAGTTGGGTTAACATCCTTAATCATCTTTAACAATGGCTCAACATCTCGTTGTTTTTCAGGTTGCTCTGTAAAAATAACTCCCTCTATAAAAACCTAAACGATTGTGAGTAATATCTTTAACAGGTACTCCATAATGAGCCCATACCAATTCTTCCTCAAACTCACGAATCATACCCTTAAGTTTCTGTATTGGCAGGTGGATTTTTCTCACCGTCATAACTATTTGAAAGAATAGTGAGAACCTCATTAATTTTATCTCTTAAGTCAGCTTCATCCTTAACAATATAAATTTCGGTAAGAGCTCTGACAATCCTGTGACATAAACCTCTTTTTTGTTGATATTTGTCAGCTGCAGCTAAATTTGTTACATAATGATAAATATCTTTATCCCATTTAAACTTATAACCTGATTCAAAAAAAATCTGCAAATTTCACCATTTGAATATCCTCTTTATCCAATAGAGCTTTAGTGTCTCTTAAAGAATTTATTACAAATGTATTTGTTACAGCATTAAAACCAGAAGTCAACACAGCGAAATGAAACTTATTGCTTTCATCCTGAATATGCTGGCTGATATATGGTAAAATTCCCAATAAAATATCATCATGATGTGGCCCCGTATGTAAAAATACACCTGATCCTTTTCTATACGTAAACCCTTAGATAATTTTTCCTGAATTGAATCAATAACAGTACCTGTTGTTTTATCAGAAAGCTTAGGTATCATGCTGGTATACTTATCAGCTTTCAAGTCGTCTAATAAAACACGATGACCGTATTTATTTATGTTTTTTACACAAATTAATGACCGCTTTTTCACTTTTTTCATGAGTCAACTCACCATTTTTATATGTGTAATCTACATAATCAGTTAATTTTGTAGCTGCTCCTTCAGTCAAGTAAAAGCGACTATTTGGAGACTTGGCCAAAACACTTGCCGGGTAAATATTTGACATAGGTTGCTCTAATGACTGCTTCACCAATTCAGCTTTAGCCTCACCTGCTGCAATAATAATTGCTGTAACATCTGGGTTATACGTAATGGTTTCTAAACCAATTGTAATAACCAACCTGTTTGCTGAGATTTCAATACCCCCTAAATCTCCCGCACGCAACAGCTTGAGTTTCGAAGTTTGTTTCTGTTAATCTGGTTGTTGAATACATATCAGACCCTCTTACATTAAATGCAATATGACCATCAGGACCAATACCTCCTAAGAAAAATCCAATACCTCCTTTTTCTCTGATTTTTTCTTCGTAATTGCTACACCATTGATCAATTAAGAAAATAGATTCTTGTTGCAATTTTTCGGTTGAACAAGCGGCTTCTCTATATCTTAATGACAAGTCCACTTTCCCATCCGGGAAAACTTCATTAAAACTCATTCCCTGAGCCAATAAAATTTCATCACAATTAATTAATAAGGCTTTATCTTTGTCTAAACCAAAGCTATCAAGATAAAAGTTAACCACATAGTTATAGAAACTATTGTGCTGATGCGAAGCAATAGGATAAAATTCATCTATCTGAACAAAATGCAAACCACCTAACTGAGGCTTCTTAACGCCTTTAAGTCCCATTTTTTCTCTAATCGAAAACGACTTCTTTTTCATCCCAGTTTTTTAATAAATACTTGGTCCATTTAATAAAAAACTCAGGAGTTTTACCAGTTGGCAAGCTAATAACACCTTCGGGATTATGTGAAACCCATTCTAAAAACCTTAAAGCAGTAAACAAACCTAACTTTGGAAAATTATCTACTACGATGTACGGAATTTTCGTACTACTCTCTTTGAGGAAAGATTGGGCAACAAAAGCCTTTTCAACCTCTGATAATTTTAATATATCGTTCTTCATCTTATAACAATTAATTTAATAATTCGTCAAATTAAAAAGGTTTGAAGTTGACAGTTAGCCTACTTAAGTTAAGCATATTAATTGAAATTAAACGCAGAAAAAGCGTATAACTTCTTACTACAAGCCACACCTTTATATTTTTAACCAGATCATTTACCATAACTCGCGATGTAATTATCAAAGATATTTTCCATCACAACGGCCAATGCTCCAAACATTCCTATTTCAGATCCAAAATTAGAAACAACAACATTTGTTCTTTCACGAATCTGTTTCATTGCATATGTATTAATACCTTGCTGTATTGGAGTTGTTATTAACTCACCGGATTCGGCAAGTTTACCACACAAAACAATTAGTTCTGGATTTAAAAGCTGAATTAAAATAGATATTCCCTTTCCTAAATTTTTCCCGGTTTCGTCCAGTATATTAATTGCATACTGATCTCCATTTAAAGCAGCTTTAATTACATTTTTTAATACTAAATAATTTGAATTAGATCTATCACCTTCCAAAACAATGGATGTTTTACCTTCTTTCACTCCCTTTTTAGCCATTTGTAAAATAGTTGTTCCGGAAGAGACTGTTTCCATACATCCCAACTTTCCACATTGACACAAAAGTCCATTCTCTACCATTGGAATATGCGAAAACTCACCGGCAAAACCAGAAGCTCCCCTATAGAGTTTTCCATCCAGCACCATGCCTAATCCAATACCCCAATCAAGGTACATTACCAAAATATTTTTCTTTTCCTTAGCACAGCCCAGTCTAAATTCAGCCAAAGCCATTGCATTGGCATCATTTTCGATAAACACCGGACGACCAATTTTTTCTTCTAACAAATTTGCAAAAGCACCTTCATTACAATTTAAATGAGTATAATTAATTCCATTTACAGAATCAATTAAGCCAGGCATACTAATACCTATTCCTAAAAGCTTTTTTCTATCAACCCCGGAACGAGAGATAAACGAATTAATAGTATCTGCTATTAACCCTAATGTTTCCGGATCATTATTTAGTTCTATAGAGTAGTCTTCAACATCGGTTACCTGTTTATTTTCGGCATCATAGATGGCAATACGGGTTTTATAGATACCCATTTCAATACCCATAACATAAAAACTATCGGAAGTAACACCATATAAATCCGGCTTTCTACCCCCAATAGATTCGCCCTGCCCTTTTTTTTCAACTACCTTTTTATCTACCATCTCGCCTAAAATAGTCATCATATTTGGTGCACTAATTTTTAAACGCTTACATAGTTTTGATGTAGTTTGTGGGCCTTCTGTATATAATACTTTAGCTATTCTAATTTGCTGAACATACCTTTTCTTTTCAACCCCAGCCAACTGGTTCACAAATTCAGTTTCAAAATGAAATTTATTCATGGGAGTTTTATAAATATTTTGCTTTCGACATTGTAAAAGAAGTATTTTTTTATTTATCATCCAAGACTTTTATTATTTTTTTATTAAAGTAAGTTATTGTTTTTAATATTTTTATATATTTGTCCTATCACATTAGGACAGACATCAATTTCTATTATTAATTAATAAGAATCTTCAGATTAAATCATGAATTCAAAAATATTAGAAATTTGTGCTTTTACACTAGAAGCATGTATTATTGCAGAAAAGGCAGGTGCAAATAGAATAGAATTATGTGCAGCTCCAGACGAAGGTGGCACAACACCTTCATGGGGCTTGATAAAGATGGCTTGTCAAGCAGTTTCTATTCCTGTTGTTACCATAATCAGACCCAGAGGCGGGGATTTCAATTACTCGAAACAGGAGTTTGAGATAATGAAACATGACATTATCATGGCTAAAAAAGCCGGATGTCAAGGGATAGCTTTAGGTGTATTAAAAAATAACAATAACATTGACATTGAGCGCACTAAAGAATTGGTAGAATTAAGCCATCCACTCCCTGTTACTTTCATCCGTGCATTTGACCTTACTCCAAATCCCTTAAATGCAATATCGGATATAATTCAAACAGGTTGTAAACGAATATTGACCTCTGGTCAAAAGCAAAAAGCTGAAAACAACATTCCCTTATTGCAAGAGCTAATCAAAACAGCTGACAATAATATTATCATAATGCCAGGTTCAGGAATTAATGATAAAAACATTCACGTATTAACATCGCAACTAAATACATCAGAATTCCATTCTTCCGCAAGAGTCTCTTTTTCAGACAACATATTAAGCTCATATGGTTTTGGAGCCAACGTAAGTTGTAATCCGGTAACAATTCAAAATATGAGTCACCAGTTGAATACTTAATTTGAATCCAATAACTTTATACATACGAAACAATTAAGAAAGGTATATAAAATGAAATGTAATGCCCGATTCATTAAGATTAAAACCTGCCTGATCACATTAGGAATCATGGTTTTAACCACCAACCTGAAAGCTCAGGTAGAAAAATTCAGAGACTGTAACTTAACAATTGAAGAAAGAGCTCATGACTTACTAAACAAATTAACTCTGGAAGAAAAGATTTCACTCCTAGGGTTTAATTCTCCTGCAGTTGAACGCCTTCAAATTCCTGCATACAATTGGTGGAACGAAGGTTTACATGGAGTTGCCAGAGCCGGGCAAGCCACTGTTTTTCCTCAAGCCATTGCATTAGCAGCTACTTTTGACACTAATATGGCCCAATCAGTTGCTGATGCTATCTCTACTGAAGGAAGAGCAAAATATAATTTAGCCATTGCTCAAAACAGACATATACAGTATATGGGCATCAACTACTGGACTCCCAACATAAACATTTTTAGAGATCCAAGATGGGGGCGTGGTCAGGAAACTTATGGAGAAGATCCGTTTTTGACAGGGAAAATGGGAAGTGCATTTGTCAGGGGATTACAAGGAACAGATAATGATCACTATAAAATTGCTGCTTGTGCCAAACATTTTGCTGTACATAGCGGACCAGAAGCTTTAAGACATCAATTTAATGCTATTGTTGACGAAAAAGATTTAAGAGAGACTTATTTACCGGCATTTAAAACTTTAGTTGATAATGGAGTATCTGCGATCATGTGTGCATACAACAGGGTAAATGGTGAGCCTTGTTGTACAAGTCCTGCTTTATTGGATGATATTCTTTCGAAAGAATGGGGTTTTAAAGGACAGTTAACAACAGATTGTGGCGCTTTAGAAGATATTTATTTACGTCATAAAAGCACCCCAACCAGTGTAGAAGTTGCAGCAGAAGCCATAAAAGCAGGTATTAATATGGATTGCTCAACTCTGATACAAAATGATGCAATGGAGGCCATCAACAAAGGCCTTATCTCTGAAGATGATATTAATAAATCAATATACAGAACTATTATTACTCAAATAAAATTGGGTATGTATGATAAACCGGAGAATTCACCATATACCACTTTTGGAGCCGATAGTATCAATAACCAATATCATGTTGATCTTGCTCTAAAAGCTGCAGAAAAAAGTATGGTTTTATTAAAAAACAACGGTATACTTCCTTTAAAAAGAGAGGAAATCGGATCTCTTATGGTAGCGGGAGAAAACGCAGCCAACTTTAGTACACTGGCAGCAAACTATCACGGAGTATCAGGAAATATGGTTACCTACATCGAAGGTCTTGTAAATAAATCAGGTCCGGCAACTGCTGTTCAGTATGATCTTGGTTGCAGTTACGCTGATACAGCACACTTTGGAGGAACATGGGCTGCCAGTTTTACGGATGCAACTATACTTGTACTTGGTTTAACTCCATTAATGGAAGGAGAAGATGGCGATGCTTTTCTTTCTGAGCATGGAGGCGACAAAGCAGATTTAAGTATTCCCAAAGCACATTTAGCCTATTTAAAAGCCATGCGAGCTTACCATGACAAACCCATAATTGTAGTATTAACGAGTGGTAGTGCTATAGATGTAGAAGCTGTAGAACCTTATGCTGATGCTATTATTTTATCATGGTATTCAGGCGAACAGGGAGGAAACGCTTTAGCTAATATTTTATATGGAGACATCTCTCCTTCCGGAAAACTTCCATTAACGTTTTATAAATCGATTGAGGATTTGCCGGATTATAAAAATTATAGCATGAGTAACAGAACATACAGATATTTTACCGATGAAGTAGCTTATCCATTTGGTTTTGGGTTGAGCTATACTGATTTTAATTACACATGGAAGCAAAAACCTGCTGAACGAATTAAAGCCGGAGAGAGCATATCATTTAATGTTACTGTTGAAAATACCGGCGAATATAACTCTGATGATGTTGTTCAGGTTTATGTACAGTATCCTGATATGGAAAGAATGCCGGTAAAAGAACTAAAAGCATTTAAGCGAACCTCAGTAAATTCACATTCTTCCAAAGATATTGAATTTACTATAAATACTAATGATCTGCAAAAATGGGATTTAAGTCGCAATAAATGGAAATTATATAAAGGTGATTATAAAATTCTTGTGTCAAAGAATGCGAATGAGCCTGTACTTGTACACAAGTTTGTAATAAGATAATTAATAACCTGAGTTCGACATTATATCACTAAAAAACAACATATGAAACGAGCCATTATAAAGAATTTCCCTCACAAGAGGATGATTATTTTTTTGGCGAGTTCCATATGGTAAATGGAAGAAAAAGAAAACATATGAAACTATCTATCAAAAAAATTATTTTTCCTTTGTTAACAGGAGCTGTTCTGACCAGTTGTTCTGTTCCTAAAAACGAAGACAGTACTAACAGTTTATCAACTTACATTGATCCATACATAGGAACTGATTATCATGGACATGTATTTATAGGTGCAAACGTTCCTTTTGGTGCCGTACAGACAGGACCAACAAATTACATTAAAGGTTGGGACTGGTGCTCCGGATACCATTACTCAGATTCAATCATGACGGGTTTTTCACAAACACACCTAAGTGGCACTGGAATTGGTGATCTTGGTGATGTTCTGATCACTCCATATACTGGTGAATTAAAAGTAACACCGGGAACAGTTGAAAAACCAATGTCAGGATACGCATCGAAGTATACTCATAAAAATGAAACAGCGAAAGCGGGTTACTATAGTGTGGATTTATTGACTTATAACATTAAAGCAGAATTAACCGCAACCGAAAGAACAGCATTTCATAAATATACATTCCCCAAAAACGATCAATCTCATATTGCCATTAATCTTGATTTGGGTATTGGCTGGGATCGCCCTTATAAATCGCAACTATCTGTGCTTAATGATTCAACCATCACTGGATACAGATTTTCAACAGGCTGGGCAAAAGATCAACGTTTGTATTATGCAATCCGCCTTTCAAAACCAATCCAAAATATAAAACTATTCAGAAAAGATCAACAGCTTGAAGGAACTTCAATCGAATCTGATAGTTTAATGGCTGTAATCTCATTTCCTACTAAAGATCAGGAGCAAATCATGCTTAAGGTGGGTATTTCACCTGTAAGTGGTGAAAATGCATTGGATAATATCCAAAAAGAAAATGCTACCTGGAATTTTGATGATATAGTTGCTCAGGCGCAAGCCAAATGGGATGACGAATTATCAAGAGTAACTATTACCAGTTCCGACGAAGCAAAACTTCGTACATTCTACACAGCAATGTATCATGCATACACAGCTCCAGCTTTATTTAACGATGCTAATGGTGATTACAGAGGAACAGATAAAAAAGTATATAAAAATGCAGGCTTTAACAACTACACTATTTTTTCCCTTTGGGATACCTACAGAGCCGCTCATCCTTTTTATACATTAACTCAAAAAGAAAGAGTATCTGATATGGTAAATTCAATGCTTGCAATTTACCAACAACAAGGAAAACTTCCCATCTGGCCATTACATGGTAGTGAAACAGACTGTATGGTTGGTTACAGTGGAATTCCGGTTGTTGCAGATGCTATTTTTAAAGGGTTTAAAAATATTGATCATGATCTGGCTTTAGAGGCCATGAAAGTTTCTTCTACACGTGATGATTACGGTATGAAATACATGAAGTCAATAGGCTTTATTCCTTGCGATTTAGAAAAAGAATCAGTTTCTAAAGCTTTAGAATATGCAATTTCGGACTGGAGCATTGCTGAATTAGCAAAAAAACTGAACCAAAAAGAAGATGCTAAATATTATACTCAAAGATCTAAAGCTTACGAACAATATTTCGATAAGGAAACTCAGTTTATGAGAGCTAAAAAATCTGATGGAAAATACAGAACTCCTTTTAATCCATTCCATTCAATTCACGAATGGGGCGACTACACAGAAGGTAATGCATGGCAATACACATGGTTAGTTCCTCAAGATGTTAAAGGTTTAATCAACTTATTTGGCTCAGAAAAGGCTTTTACTCATAAATTAGATAGCTTATTTATCGTTAGTGGAGATATGGGTGAAAAAGCTTCAGCTGACATTAGTGGGTTAATTGGAATGTACGCCCAGGGAAATGAACCGAGTCATCATATCCCATATTTATATGCATTTGCTGGACAACAATGGAAAACAGCTCAGTTGGTTCGTAAAATCATGGACGAAATGTACACTGATAAACCTGACGGACTTTGTGGTAATGAAGATTGCGGCCAGATGTCTGCATGGTACTTACTTTCTTCAATGGGATTATACCAGGTAAATCCTGCAAACGGTGTTTTTGTGTTTGGTTCTCCTCAATTTGACGAGGTAAAAATTAAACTTGAAAACAATAAATCTTTCAAGGTAAAAGCACTAAATCAGACTAAAGAAAACATTTACATTCAAAGTGCTACCCTGAATAGCGAAACTATCAATCGTTCCTATATCACATATGATGAAATCATGAAAGGCGGTGAATTAATATTTGAAATGGGTAGTACACCAAATAAAGAGTTTGGTAAAGAATTAGAAAACAGACCTTATTCAGAATTGATTAGATAATGAATTCAAAAGCCATAAAATATAGTATATATTTACTATTTTCAGTATTTGCTTGTGCATCATTGTATGCACAAGCAGATATAACAGCTTTTAATATAGATTCGTGCTATATTAATAAAGGAGCCTCCACAAACAGCTGTCATGCATCAACGTTAGTTGAGGTTGAAAAAGGAAAGATTATGGCAGCCTGGTTTGGAGGAACATATGAAGGTGCTAAGGATGTGGGTATATATATATCAACTTACGAAAAAAACTCATGGTCTGAACCTTTTTGTATTATAAAACCACTGGTTCAGAACAATGATACATTACCATGTTGGAATCCGGTTCTTTATAAGAGCAAATCTAACAGGCTATACCTTTTTTATAAAGTAGGTAAAAATCCAAGAGAATGGTTTGGAGCCATGGTTACCTCAATAGATAATGGTAAAACATGGAGTAAAACAACTTATTTACCTGAAGGATTTTTAGGGCCAATCAGAAATAAGCCCATTGAAATAAATCCCGGGAAAATTATTTGCGGTTCCAGTACCGAAAGTGTAGACGACAATAAATGGAGAGTTCATGTTGAGCTATATAACGAAAGTAAGAACCAATGGGAAAAAATTAAGGTTCCTAATAGTTCAAATTTTGATGTCATTCAGCCTACTTTTATCATACACCCGGATAATAAAATCCAGATGTTATGCAGAAGCAAACACAACACAATAATCACAAGCTGGTCAAAAAATAACGGCAAAAAATGGAGTAATATGGACTCCTTAAGAGTTGTGAACTCTAATTCAGGCATAGATGCAATTGACATCAATCATGAATTATTTTTAGTTGTAAACAATCCCCTAAAACACGGTTCTGAGTGGTATATTGGACGAAACATCTTAGATGTGGAATTTTCTAAAGACGGAATACAATGGCAAAAGCTATTAGATCTCGAAAATCATCCCAAAGGTGAATTTAGTTACCCGGCAATCATTCAGTCATCAGACAATAAGGTACATATATTATATACCTATAATAGAAAATTTATTAAGCACGTATCTTTTGACATAAGATAAAACTACTATTCTTTCGTTAACAATAGGTGATAAAAACCGGAATCGCAACAATCATTTCTCTCTTTGCGATTCCGGTTTCGTATTTTGCATATATGATATGTAATTTCATATCACCTGCCTAAAACAAGGTTTATATTCATAATTTCTTATTCCTATATACAAGCTACCAAGGTTATGATTATAAACCAATTCATATGCTTTAGCACAATCTTTTACTTATCCTTTCGCTCAATTTTATAAATATCCCCTCTACGATCTTTAAGGTTTCTTACACTTCCAAACTGATTTAACTCCCTAAGCATATCAATATCAACATCTGCTATCAATATCATCTCAGTATTAGGCGTAGCCTCTGCTTTAATTCCATTGGTAGGAAACGCAAAATCACAAGGCGTAAAAACCATAGATTGAGCATATTGAATATCCATATTATGAACCTTTGGCAGATTTCCTACACTACCGGCAATGGCCACGTAACATTCATTCTCAATAGCCCTTGATTGAGCACAATACCTCACCCTGGAGTACCCATTTTGCGTATCTGTTAAAAATGGTACAAAAAGAATATTCATACCCTCGTCTGCCATCATACGACTTACTTCAGGAAATTCAACATCATAACATATTAAAATACCAATTTTACCACAATCTGTATCAAAAGTTTGCACTTTACTTCCACCCTGAAGCCCCCATACTTTAACTTCATCAGGTGTTACATGCAGTTTTTCAAAACGCTCAATACCTCCATCTCGTTTACACAAGTAACCTACATTAAATAAGTTACCATCAACAACTTCGGGCATACTACCTGTAATAATATTAATATTATATGAAATAGCCAGCTCAGAAAAACGTCTGATAATTTCCTCTGTATAACCAGCAAGTTTTCTAATAGCCTCTGGTTCAGAAAGGTGATTGTACTTCGACATTAAAGGTGCATTAAAAAACTCCGGAAAAAGAGCAAAATCAGATCTATAACCCGACACTGCATCCACAAAGTACTCTACCTGTTGCATTAACTCGTCCATATCTTTATACAAACGCATTTGCCATTGTACAAGCCCCAGTCGTATAATACTTTTTGTTGAAGTTGCTTTATTGGTTTCTTTCTCGTAATAAACATTATCCCATTCTAAAAGAACAGCGTACTCTTTTGATTCCTTATCTCCCTCTAAATAGCCCTTTAAAACCCTGGCTGGATGAAAATCATTTGAAACCTGAAAGTTCAACACCGGATCATGTATCTCCTTATTTCTAACCTTATCAATATATTGGCGAGGAGTTAACTCTTCGGCATACTGGTAATAATTCGGAATTCTGCCTCCAAATACAATTCCCTTTAAATTTAGTTTTTCACATAACTCCTTCCTGTAATCATACAATCTTCGTCCTAATCGCAAACCCCTGAATTTAGGTCGGATAAACACATCTATTCCATATAAAATATCTCCCGAATCTGTATGTGTATTAAATGTATAATTACCTGTAATTTGGTTGTAAGTATGTTTATCATCAAACTTTGAATAATCAACGATGATACTCAATGCACAGCCTGCCAATTCTCCATCAACTTTTATAGCTACCTGCCCCTCAGGAAACTTTTCTACAAGGGTTTTTATATGATGCTCTTTCCAATAGGCGTTTGGCATATTAGAATAAGCTTCAATCATAGCATTTTTTATTTCCTGGTAATCTTCAATTTTAAGAAATACCAATTCGATATTATCTATTGAATGAATATCCTTTAAATCCATAATAATAAATGGTTATTAAATTTTAACAATAAGTAATTCCTGATTATTCATTATAAAGGGGCACTCCTCTTGTTGAAAAAGAAAGTCCCTGCTGACCATAAGTAGAAATCATCACAGCTTCAAACAAAGGGGGATTTTTAGTATCTTTTATTGCCCATTCGAATAAAAAATTGGCTCCCGACCCACCCTCTTTATCTTCCTCAGGAATGACAATCTCAACAGTTTCAAATGGTTTAATATAAACAGGCCCACTTAAATACTGTCGAATATTATTGCCTCCGGTATTATAATAATCGGCTTTTGTTATGTAAATATCTTCAGAAACAGAAACATTTCTGATACTTACTGTAATCGTCAAATCAAAGGTTCTATGCTCTTTTGTATGATAAATATGTGAATAAACCGGCAAATAGGTTTTACCCCTGCAAAGAGAATCTAAATCTATATCTAATGCCTTTCTATTCTCCAGATCCACCATTGGCAATGGACGTATTTCTTTAGTCTTGTTACAAGAAGAAAGAATTAACAGAACTGCTATTGCGTGTAAAAGAGCCTTTACCATACCTTATATATTTCAACCAAAGTTATAAATACTAACTAATTTACAAGCAATATGTTTAATATATAATCATAGTGTGGTATATTTTTTAAAAAAAGTAAATTATTACACATAACAACTTGACATGAAATTCCTTATCCTGTACATTTATATTTATAACATACTTTTAAAAGGTCAATTGATGGTTAAGACATTAAGTATTTCAAAAAAAATTGATTATGTCACACGAGAAAAGTTTACATGATGGTAAAAGGAAAAAGGATTCAGCAATGTCCTTAAAGGAAAAAAGAGAAGCAAAACGTGCTAGGCAGGAAGAAGTTCATCATGCAAGAAAGCCGAGATCTAAAAAAACATTACTCGAAAATTTATAGTTTAATCGCTTTCAAAATAAAAAGGGACAGCCCGCTGTCCCTTTTTATCCGTTTACAATTTTTCTCATAATATAGGAATCCAACTTGTAACGACAAACACAACCAATCCAAGTACAGATGCAATTATACAATTCGATAAATTAATATTCCGATTCCTGAACAATTTTATTCAATACATCAAGCAGGTGTTTCCAGAATTTATCTACAGTTACAATCTCTATTCGTTCCTCGGGAGAGTGCGCTCCTTTAATGGTGGGTCCAAACGAAATCATATCCAGGTCTGGATATTTCTCTAAAAACAAACCACATTCCAATCCGGCATGTATGGCTCTTACAATAGGTTTTTTATGAAATAATTCTTCATAAGAATCCTGTGTAATCCTTAATATTTCAGAGTTTGTATTTGGTTCCCATCCCGGGTAACCATCGCCATGTTTAACCTTAGCTCCAGCCAGTTCAAAAGCACTGCGAACCATAGCTGCAATATTAATTTTGGCTGTTTCAACAGAACTACGCTGACTGGTTGAAACAATGATCTCATCATCTTCTTCTTTTATTGCTGCAAGATTTGTAGATGTTTCTACCAAACCTTCAATCTTTCGACTCATTTCCATCACACCATGCGGACAAGCATATATGGAATTTAAAAATTTACGTTGAAAATCTTTAGTCCATACATATTCAGGCAAATCACACGACTCCAGATGCATTTTTATAGCAGGTTCAGTTAATTCAAGCTCCGAGCAAATCTCATCATAAAAAATATTGAAAGCCACCCTTATTGATTCCTTTTGGGTCACTGGCACAATAGCAATAGCATTAGCTTCACGGGCAATGGCATTTCTTAAATTTCCACCGGTAAAAGTATGCACCCTTAAACCATAATCATGAGTTGCCTGCCATAAAAAGCGATTTAATATTTTTACTGCATTACCCAATCCTTTATCAATATCATCGCCGGAATGTCCGCCTTTCAAACCGGAAACACTTAACTTAAAAGCAAAATATTTATCAGGCACTTCTTCTTTCTCAATATCAAAAGTTGCTACAGTATCTAAACCTCCTGCACAACCAATAAATAATTCGCCTTCATCTTCAGAATCCAGATTCAGGAGAATTTTGCTATCAAAAAAATCCTTGTTTAAATTAAAAGCCCCTGTTAAACCAGTCTCTTCATCAACAGTAAACAAACACTCAATAGGACCATGCTTGATATCATCAGCTGCCAATAAAGCCAATTGAGCCGCTACTCCGATACCATCATCTGCACCTAATGTTGTACCTGAGGCCTTAACCCATTCACCATCAACAACAGGTTTAACAGGATCTTTTTCAAAATCATGCTTTACATTCGAATGTTTTTCACAAACCATATCTACATGACTTTGCAAAACAACAGAAGGAGCATCCTCTGCCCCTGTAGTTGCCGGTTTTTTAATTAAAACATTACCTATATTATCCTTCTTGTATTCAAGATGATTATTTTTTGCAAAATTGATTAAATACTGAATAATATGTTCTTCCTTTTTTGAAGGACGAGGAATTGTACAAATTTCTTCAAAATACCCCCATACCTCATTGGGTATTAGTTTTTTTAACGAATTCATATTTATATTTTATTTACTTAAAAAACTACTAATGTATACCGAATAAAAAAACAGGCCAATTGACCTGTTTCAAATAAATAGTGTCAGCAAGAAAACTAAGGTTTTTCTCAAGTGCTTGAATAGAAAAATTCAATTTCAAGGCTTGGCCTTTTTGAAAATCAAGGAGTTTACTTTCGTAAATGACTGTTTTCAAAAAGGGCGTAACGAAGAAATTGGACTTTTCGGGCAAGCACTAAATATATTAATCAAATATTTTCATTAATTCCTCCAGCTCATTCTTTTTTAAATCATCGCCCTTATTTTCATAAGCAAAAATAAGATTTACCAATAATCTTTTAATAATTTCGGTATTGGAACAAGGCAAAAAATAATCTGGTTTAGGTATTAATTTTTGCTGCTTTAAAAAGTATTCAATCTCTCTTCTTCCTAAAATAGCACCTTTATTAACGGGATTAATGTAAAATAGTATATCTTCCTCTTCCTTAATTGAATGCTCATCTACATAGCACAGAACAAAGTTTTTAGGAAGGTTTACTCCAAAAACAGGTAAACCCAGTCGCTGAGAAATAACCGAATACAAAATAGATAATGATACCGGGTTACCTCTTTTAGTATCAACAACCTTATTTATATATGAATTTTGTGGTGCAAAAAAGTTTCGACTATTACGGATAAACTTATAAATATCAAACAACACATGATTGATGATTCTAACTTTTTCTATAGATGTAAGATGATCGTTTAGTTCTAGCCAGACATCTCTTCGTAAACGATCAATTTTTTGATTTAAATCATCATAGTTGATTTCAGGATATTGATATTTAGCCACCAAAAACGCACCATATAAAAGATCCTCAGCACCTTCTACCAGCCATTTACGGAGCTGACTCTTTACATCCTTGAGTTGTATGTAATGAATAATATTTTCTACCCGTCGTTGAAACACATCATCGGTTGATATCTCCCAGGCCTTTTCAAGCTCATCAATCACATCAGAATTCTCTTTTAGCAACTCCTCTTCTGCAGAGTTAAAAACTAAATCATTGGGATCATCCAGTAATGAAATCAATGCATGTACCTTGTCTTTATCCATATACTAATTAAATAATATATCTCTGTTTGAAAGCTTTTAACAAAACTATAAAACCAGGCTGTTTAATACTTTTTGTATCAAATCTTTAATCACAGGTTTATAATCTTTACTGTATTCTCCTGCTTTTCGGTTGGCTATAATGGCACAAACCGTAGCCGCTTTATGTCCTAATAATTTCGACAAACCATAAATGGCACTACATTCCATTTCGTAATTGGTAATCCGATAATTATTGTATGTAAAATTACTGATTTTTTCATTGATATCAGCATCTACTAATCCTAATCTTATGACTCTTCCCTGCGGACCATAAAATCCGGGAGCTGAAATGGTTACTCCGGTATTAAAATTGTTAACAGCAAGTTTATCAAGCAATTCAGGTGATGCATCAACAACATATGGCGAAGTAAGCTTATGATTCCATTGAACAGACTGCTTGAAATCTTCTTCAAACGCAACATCTGAAATGGTATCTCTGTGAGCATAAAAATTAAGTAAGCCATCAAAACCAATGGCCTTGGTACTTAGCAAACACGAATCAACCGGAAGATCTTTTTGTAACGAGCCAGAGGTACCTATACGTACAATATTTAATATAGTAAGTTCCTGCTTTACACGTCTTGTTTCAAAGTCAACGTTTACCAAAGCATCCAGCTCATTCATTACAATATCAATATTATCAGTTCCAATACCGGTAGCAACAACCGAAAACCGCTTACCCTTATATTTACCCGTAACACTAACAAACTCCCTGTTATGTCTTTCTAATTCAACCTCATCAAAAAACGATGCAACAACTTTTACCCGTCCCGGATCTCCAACTAAAATAATGTTCTCTGCAATTTCTCCAGGTTTCAGATGTAAATGAAAAACACTTCCATCATTATTAATAATCAATTCAGATTCTTCAATACGTTTTGACATTTTTTTTACCAGTTAATTATTTTATTCGAAAGGTATTACTTTTTCTCAAAATAACGATTGAGTAATAGACTTAATACATAAATCTTATTGACTTCTGCACCATTCCATTGTAACTTACCAACTTTGATTACTTTCCCCCAACCAATTGATATACAAACTCTAAAACATAACGTTATGAAACGAGCAATAAGAGAACTTTATCACACTTGGAAAAATATAAATTTAGCGAGAACCATACATCCATTTGAATCAGGTTATAAGCGTATGAAAGACCTTTTAAAACCTAACAATCTTGTTTTAAATTTTCTATTTAAAGAAACAGCAAAAAACCGGCTTAAAAATCTATTAATCATGATGTTTCTATTCATGACTTTAAGCGAAATGTTTGCTCAGGAGATATACTTACCTGTTACTGTTAAAAACAAGCAAGCCAAAATTCTATACGAAAAAGCATGGATGGCATTTGTTAATCTTGATTTTACAACCTCAAATAACCTTGCTAAACAAGCACTTGACATAGAACCCGACTTTTTTATGGCTCGGTATATTACCTTGTTCAACTTTAAAGCTCAGGATGACAAGGCCATAAGAGAAAAACTAGTAGACTACAAGGGAAGAATGACCAAAGCAGAAAAAATACTCCACCAGATGCTTGTTGACCATCAAAAACAACCTAAAGCACCATATTTACCTGGATGGGAAAAACTAGTAGACCTATACCCTAAAAATGTTGTGGTAACTAATTTTTATACTCACTTTGTACTCAATGAAGAAAACAATCCACAAAAGGCAAAAAATATTCTCCTTAAAGCAATAGCCCTTGATCCCAACTGGCCACCTCATTATAATTCTTTAGGATATGTTAATCTTGCTTTAAAAGATTATCATGCAGCAGAAAAAGCTTTTGACACCTATTTAGAATTATCACCAGAATATCCTAATCCATACGATTCGAAAGGTGATTATTATATGGCTGTTAAAGATTATAATAAAGCATACAAAAGTTTTATGAAGGCTTTCGAAATGGATCAAAACATGAGTTTCTCAAAACTCAAAGCATCAAAAGCCAAACACTTATATGACTGCGAAAGAGTAAGACCGGAAGTTGAAAAAGTATCTGAAGATTTTATAAGGGCATTTATAGATAAAGACCTGAATAAATTTTTCAGTTATTACATTAACGATGGAAGTTTCAGGCATATTTGGAACGGAGATCATAATTACACACTCCCGGAGGTAAAGAAAATCCACCAAAATCAACTTAAAGAATGGGAAAGCTTCACGTTCAAAACATCAAATGAATTACTCAATATTATAAACCCGGAGCTTGCAGTATCATATCAAAACTTTGAATTAGCAGCTAAAAATAAAGATGAATCAGAATTTAAACTAAGCGGAAATTTTTCTTTACTATGGCAAAAACATGAAAACGATTGGAAAGTAATTCAATTTATTGAAACCTCGCATGAAACCAAATAAATAGCAGTTAGCTAAAATACCAAAGAATTTTACATTACTGGTTTATGAAGAAGGAATTATCTAAAAAAATAAATGCTATAAAAATATTCTTTTCTATTTTTGCCAAAAAAATAGATATGATACAACGAATTCAGAGTATTTACTTGTTGATAGCATTTACATTTGGGCTATCTATGTTTTTTACGAATCAAATAGAATTTATTGCCGATACAATATATGCATTAAACTTTAAAGGAATTAATGCAATTGAGGCTACAGAAACAAGCAAAAGTATAGCTACAACAGCTTTAAGTATATTGTTATTTTTAACACCGGCTGTTTCTTTTGTTTCAATTTTTTTATTTAAAAAGAGAATGATACAAATTAGACTTTGCGCAGCTAATATTGGTTTACTTTTAGGAACAACCGGTTTAATTTATTATTTCGGATCTGTTGGTATGAAAGAACTAAATGCACATAGCCTTTCATATAGTGTAACCATGGTTTTTCCGGTTGCAGGAGCCATTTTATCCTTTTTAGCATTAAGAGCTATTGGAAAAGATGAGGCTCTTGTAAGATCTATGGATAGAATAAGATAAATAACAAACTTGATTAAAACCAATAATCAGCTTCATAATGTACTTCAAAACTATTTAGAGTCTGTCCATAAAGTCCGACAACTGCGTTACGCTCATTTCGAAAACGGTCATTTACGAAAGTAAACTCCCTGATTTTCAAAATTTCGCAAGCCTTGTTCTCGAACTTTTTTGAACAAGACTCTTAATAAATGCAGAGTTTATAGACAGGCTCTATTTAGATGCCTTCCGGAAAGAGATAGTTAAACAATAGAAGAACTTAGTTGGCAATAAGAAGGACATAGTTGTTCAATGAAAAAAAAGACTTCAATACCTAGCTTGATTAAAAACTACGTACTGAAGTCTTTTTTTAAACTATTTTAGCCTGAGTTGGATTAAAATTATAGAATTCAGATTGTCATAAAAACTGATATGCAAGACGAATTAATTTTGAATGAGGTTAATCCAAAATTATATGTCGAACTCAGGATATTACAGATCTAATACCAAACGTTCCAGTTCATCTCCACTGGTAAGCATTAGTTCAGGTTTTTCCAACATCTTTTTTAATGTCACCAAAAAGCCTACAGAATCTTTTCCATCAATAATACGATGATCATAAGATAGAGCAGTATACATTATGGGTCTGATTTCAACCTTTCCATCCACTGCTATCGGACGTTCAACAATATTATGCATACCTAAAATAGCTGATTGTGGCGGATTAATCAGTGGTGTTGACAACATAGAACCAAAAACACCTCCATTGGTGACAGTAAAGGTACCTCCAGTCATTTCATCAATACTAATTTTACCAGAACGGGCTTTTACGGCTAATTGCTTTAATGTTTCTTCTATTTGAGCCAGGCTCAATGATTCTGCATTTCTGATTACCGGCACCATTAATCCCTTTGGTGTTTGTACTGCCACAGAAACATCAACATAATTAGGCGTTACTATTTCTTCACCATCAATCAT
Source organism: uncultured Saccharicrinis sp. (assembly GCA_963677345.2). Taxonomy (GTDB): domain Bacteria; phylum Bacteroidota; class Bacteroidia; order Bacteroidales; family Marinilabiliaceae; genus Saccharicrinis. The sequence goes on along the minus strand of CAXXLC010000010.1, from coordinate 31,693 downwards.
TGAATTCACCATAGGATGTTTTTTCATGGCTAAAGCAGATGCTTTGATAAAGAATGACATAAAACCCAATTTTACACCATGCTTTTCAACAAATACATTCTGATATTTTTTACGCATCAACATAATAGCCGACATATCAACCTCATTAAATGTGGTTAACATAGCAGTTTCTTGCTTTACGGCAACCAACCTGGCACTTAGTTTTTTACGAAGAGAACTCATTTTTTGCCTGTCCAGCTCTCGCTCTTTTGGTTGGCCTGAAATTCCGGAAACAGTTTCACCGCTTACTGAACCACCACCTTGTTCTTTGATAGCCGAAAGCTCTTTTTTAGAGATACGATGAAGGCCATTAATAACATCATTGATAGTCCAGCCTTCCTCTTCCATTATATTTTGAGCAACAGGAGAAACCTTAACCTTCGAGTATTCTTCTGATACATCATTTTTCTCCGCTACTACTTTCTCTTCTTTCTTAACCTCTTCCTTTGCTGGTACAGGCTCTTCTTTTTTAGCTTCAGCTACAGCACTTTCTTCTGGTGCCACAGAAGTATCAATAGTACAAGCCACAGCACCTACAGCAACAGTTTCTCCGGCTTCTAAAACAATTTTTATTTTACCAGCTTTATCGGCATTTAGAGTTAATGTGGCTTTATCTGATTCAATCTCTGCTAATTCCTGATCTTGTAATACTATATCTCCATCATTTACCAGCCAGCTGGCAATCTCAACTTCTGTTATGGATTCTCCTGGTGAAGGAACTTTTATTTCGATTATCATGATTGTAATTTTTTATCTTACTATTCTTGTTTTTTATACTGAAGTAACTGTATTAAACCTAATGGTGACAACAACCTTTCAGCTTATATAGAGAATCTTGATTTTTCAGAGAAATACCTGTGTTGTTTTAGAATCTCACGTCGATCTTTTCCTTCAACACACTGCAATCCACAATACTTATTATGTAGTTCGCAATGACAGGTTTTAAATATCTTATCAATAATCTCTTTCTGTCCCACCATATGTAAACCATTTAGCCCTGTAGCAGGGACTACCACTTGCTGTACGAGCCACAGGAATTAAACGAACTCCTTTAAACATACCTCTGATATATTTCCAGGCACCCATATTTTCAGGTTCTTCCTGTACCCAAAGATGTAAAATTGCATTGGTATATTTAGCCACTACTGCATCTAGTTTTTCTTTAGGGAAAGGATGATACTGTTCAATTCTGATTAAAGCGATATCAGTAGCATCAAGCTCTTCTTTTCTGGCCAACAAATCATAATAGATTTTACCAGAACAGAATACCACGCGTTTTACTTTTTCAACTTCCACGTTAGCATCATCAATCACCTCCTCAAATCCACCATTGACTAATTCATCTACCGTTGATGTACATTTGGGATGACGTAATAGACTTTTAGGAGTAAAAGCTACCAATGGAATCCTGATATCACGATTAACCTGACGACGCAGTAAATGGAAAAAATTGGCAGGAGTAGTACAGTTTACAACCTGCATATTATTGTTCGCAGCTAATGATAAAAATCGCTCAATACGTGCACTTGAGTGCTCTGGCCCCCTGACCTTCAAAACCATGAGGTAAGAAAAGAACAAGCCCGTTCATTAATCCCCATTTTTCTTCTGCAGAACTAATATACTGGTCAACAATAACCTGTGCCACATTATAAAAATCACCAAACTGAGCTTCCCATATAGTTAAGCCCTGTGGCATTGCTAAAGCATAACCGTATTCAAATCCCATTACACCATATTCTGATAATAAAGAGTTGAATACATGAAAATCAGCCTGATCTTTTGAAATATTTTTAAGAGGAAAATACAGTTCTTCAGAATCCTGAACCACCAAACCGGCATGACGATGTGCAAAAGTACCTCTGATGCAATCCTGACCACTTAATCGAACCGGACTTCCTTCTGCTACTAAAGATGCATAAGCAAGTAACTCTCCCATGGCCCAATCAAGTCGATCCTCTTCAACCATCTTTCTTCTGTCGTCGATAATTTTTTCAACTTTCTTAAAAAATGACAGATCCTTAGGTAAAGTAGTCAACTTTTCACTTAATGCAAGAATTGTTTCTCTGTCGACACCTGTTTTTACAGGCTTAATAAAATCAACAGGTTCAGCATATCTGTAATCTACCCAATCATCTTCTAAAAATTTCTGGATAACAACTTTATCAATCTTTGTTGATTCTTCAAGCTGCATCTCTAAAAATTCGTTGAATTTTTGCTGCAACTGATCCAAATCTGCTTTTGAACAAATACTTTGATCAATTAATTTCTGACCATAAATATCTCTTGGATTAGGATGTTTAGAAATGGCTTTATATAAAGTTGGCTGGGTAAACCTTGGCTCATCACCCTCGTTATGTCCATATTTTCTGTACGAAAGCACGTCAATAAATACATCAGTATTAAATTTCTGACGAAACTCAACAGCCAGCTCAAAGGCATAAACAATAGCCTCAACATCATCACCATTAACATGAAAAACAGGGCTTCGTGTTACTTTACCCACATCTGTACTGTAGGTACTTGAACGTGCATCTAAATAATTGGTTGTAAAACCTACCTGGTTATTAATCACAATATGAATCGTACCTCCGGTTTTATAACCTTTTAACTGACTCATTTGTATGACTTCATACACAACTCCTTGTCCGGCAATTGCAGCATCACCATGCACTATAATAGGGATAGCCTTATTATAATCGTCGTTATATTTATTATTGATTTTTGATCTGGTAATACCTTCTATGATAGGTCCAACAGTTTCAAGGTGCGAAGGATTTGGTGCTAAATTCACACGAACTTTATATCCATCACGGGTTTCTATATCACTCTGATAACCAAGGTGGTATTTAACATCACCCAATGATATACCCTCAGCATATTCATCACCAACAAACTCCTTGAATATATTCTTATATGGTTTCTCCAGAATGTTAGCCAACACATTTAATCTTCCCCGGTGAGCCATACCTATCATCACCTCTTCAACACCAAGTTCTGCACCTTTATTGATCAATGCATGTAGTCCTGGAATAATTACCTCTGAACCTTCAATAGAAAAACGCTTTTGTCCAACAAACTTTTTATGAATAAAATTTTCAAAACCGGCAGCTACCTTAAGCTGATCATAGATGCACTTCTTTTTGTCTTCAGAAAAATCAGGAGTATTTCTTACGGTCTCCATTTTTTTCATCAACCAATCCACAACCTCAGGATGACGTATATACAAATATTCAACACCTACAGACTCGCAATATGTTTGTTGTAAGTGATTGATAATATCTTTTAATTTGGCTTTTCCAAGGCCTAATTTAGAACCTGCCTCAAACTCAACTTCCAGATCAGTTTTTTCTAATCCGAAATTTTCAATATCCAAGGTTGGAAAATACTGACGACGCTGACGAACGGGATTCGTTTTGGTAAACAAGTGTCCTCTTTGACGGTATCCATGGATCAGATTTGCCACATTAAATTCTTTAACAACGCCTAAATTTGCCGAAGAATCATAATTTTTACGAGCAAAGTCAAATCCTTTAAAAAACAACTGGTAACTTTTATCAACCGACTCAGGATTTTCAAGATAGCTATGATACAACTGTTCTATTGTGCCAATTTCACTATTCCCAACAAACGAAAATTCTTCCATAGATTTTTATAATTATAATAGGTGTATCCATTAACATTTCATAAAATGTTAACAATAGATAGTAAAATATGTAAAATAACATTCAAAATAAAGTAATTTGAATTTAAATTCATCCATAATTACTGACTTTATCTACATAAAGTTTAAAATATATAAACAAAACGCCTAAGAAAGACAGAAAAAACAGACTAAAAACTATACATAATTAGTAATTCACATATCTATTTCTCACATCATTTGGTTTGTTTATTTTACATTTGCAGATCTAAAGAAACACATCTAAAAACAATGAGTAATTTTCTTCAACATCTTGCACAATACTATTTTAATAAGTATCAAACCAATATATCGGAGTTTTGTTTTGTTTTCCCCAGTAGAAGATCTGGATTATTTTTTCAACAACATCTTGGAAAGCTAAGCAACAAACCTTTGTGGTCGCCCAAAATCATTACCATCAACGAATTTATACAGGAATTTACCACAAACCAGATTGCCGATAAAATTACATTGGTGTTTGAGCTTTACAAGGTGTACGAAGAAATATATAAGTCGGGTGTTACTTTTGATGAATTTATGCCCTGGGGCGAAATTATCCTTAATGATTTTGACGACATAGATAAATACCTGGCTGATCCCAAACAAGTATTTTCAAACCTGCTAGCCATTAAAGAGATTGAAGATGATTATAGTTTTTTAAGTGATGAACAAATAAAAACCATTCAGAGTTTTTGGCACAGTTTTAATCCTGACAGACTTTCTGAACACCAACAGGAATTTATAAAAATATGGGAAAAACTTCATGATGTTTACCTGTCCTTTAACAACTCTTTGCAAAAACAAAACATCACTTACGAAGGATCTGTATACAGAGCTATAGCAGACAAAATCACTCAAAAAATTCCACTTGACATACAGTATCCCAAAATAGTTTTTGTGGCATTTAATGCACTTAATCAATGCGAGAAAAAACTATTTAACCATTTAATGATAACAGACAAAGCTGATTTTATATGGGATACTCCCGAATGGCTGCTACCTTTGTCGCATAAAAACGCCAACCCTTTTGAAAGAGCTAAACCCCATGAGGCCATCCGTTTTATCGAAGAAAACATTGCAAACTACCCCTCTCCTTCCGACTGGCATTTTCCGGGTAATAAAGATCTTCCTCAGATAACCATCACATCAGTGGCTTCAGATACAGCTCAAACACAAATTGTAAACGAGTTTTTAACAGACAGGACAGATCAGTTCAATTCAAAAGAAAAAGGGAAAGAACTGGATTCTGCACTTAAAAATGCAGTAATTCTAACTGATGAAACTATCCTGCTTCCAGTTCTACATTCTATTCCCCAGCAAACAGAGAAGATCAATATTACGATGGGATACCCAATCAAAAATACTCCTGCCTATGGATTATTGGAACTTATTTTTGATTTGCAAAAAAATTGCCGGAAGACTAAAGCTGGAAAGACCTGGTTTTATTTCAGAAATGTACTACCAATACTTACACATCAATATATAGAGCCTATAAATACAGAATTACATACTGATATTGCAAAAAATATAGTCAAACAAAATAAAACTTACATTGAAGCAAATGAGTTACAAAAGAGCAAACTGTTAATCACTATTTTTACCCCCATAAAAAACAGCAACGATTTTTCTGAATACCTTTCAAACCTGTTGCATTTAATTTATTCAGAAATAAATGATGCTGATAATAATATGATGATAGAAAAAGAATTTATTTACCAGTTATTTTTAACCGTCACTCAACTTTCTGATTTAATTAACAAGCTGAACATTGAAATTCAGGTTGAAACATGGATTAGGTTATTTAAAAGAGCTGCCGACCTGAAAAGCATACCTTTTAGCGGAGAACCATTAAAAGGATTACAGCTCATGGGAATATTAGAAACCAGGGCTTTGGATTTTGAGAACCTGATTATCCTGAACATGAACGAAGGTACATTCCCTCAAACCGGAGCCACCAACTCGTTAATTCCATATAGTTTAAGAAGTGCATTTAATCTTCCAACGATTGAACATCAGGATTCAATATTTGCCTATTATTTTTACAGGTTAATACACAGGGCTAAAAACGTTCACCTTCTATATAACTCATCTGCCCAGGGAATGCAGACCGGAGAGATGAGCAGGTTTCTGTTTCAATTAAAATATGAATATGATAAAGAGAAATTAAACTTTTCAACCGCTGTTGATCATATTAACATTAAAACACCCCAAACCTATTTTGTAGAAAAAGATGAAAAAACCATGCAGGTATTAAACCAATACCTCAATGATGGAGTAAGAAGTCTTTCGCCCAGTGCTTTAAGCTCCTATTTTGAATGTCCTATGCGGTTCTATTACAAGTACATTTTAAATGCTTCTGAGCCAGATGAAATGACTGAGGAAATTGACCCTCGAATTTTTGGGACTTTATTTCATGAAACCGTAGAAGAACTGTACACACCATTCGTCAACAAAGAAGTTCTGCCCGAAGATATTTTATCCATCGCAAAGGATAAAAATCGAATAAAATCCGCCCTGGTTAAAAGTTTTAACAAATACTTCAGCACACAGCTTAACCAAAGCGATTTTATAGATATTCAAGGTAAAAACGTTTTAATTTATGATATTATCATTAAATACATTCAGCAATTTTTAAAGGTTGAGAAAGGTCATGCTCCTTTTATTCTAAGGGGACTTGAAAAAATAGTCAAGTCTACAATTAGTATTGGTGATAATAAACACTTAAATATAGGGGGAACAATAGACAGGCTTGATGAAAAGGACGGTATCGTAAGAGTTATTGATTATAAAACCGGGTCGGGAGATGATTCCTTTACCGATGTTGAGGAATTATTTTTAGAAACAAAGCATAAAAATAAGAAAGCCATATTCCAGACACTATTATATAGTTACATCATAAAAACAGATTTTCCAGAAAATATTAATTTTCAACCCGGTGTAGTATGGATTAAGAAGATATTTACATCTCCCGACTATTCACTCAAAAAAGGTTTTGGAAGCAAAAAAGAGAAGCTGTCACTTCAGTTAATTGAAGAAGAGTATATCACAGAATTTAAAGGTCGGATGAACATTTTATTTAATCCTCAAATACCATTTAAGCAAACTGAAAATAGCGACAATTGTAAAGTTTGTAGTTATAAAAGCATATGTGGCAAACACTAAAAAGATAGAAAACCACTTGAAAAGAATTCAGAATCTTATCGGATAGCCTCCGGTATTTCTTAGTCCCTTACTCCAAATATTCTTATTTTTTCTGGCAGAATATTTTGGGCAAGAAGAAGAAAGGAACAAGAAGAAAGGAACTTGCAGCTTGCATAAAAAATCTATAAACTAAATATATTTAGAAGATGTAAATAAGTCTCTTATCTCAAAATCTATTATCTTTTCTGGTGTATCCAGATTAGTCTTAGGTCTTAGTTTTTAGCTCTTAGGTCTTATTTTTTAGTTCTTAGTTCTTAGTTCTTAGTTCTTAGTTTTCAGGTCTTAGCCTTCAGTTTGGTAAATTTGATCTCTGCATGAAAAAAGTCACTTTATAAACTTTCAACTTTATAAACTTTATAAACTATCAACTTTTGACTTTTGACTTTCAACTTTCGACTAATTGTTTAGTGCTAAATTATGATGAAAAGCAATAGGAAAAAATTACAATAATATTACTGTAACTTTTTTGAGTCACAAAACACTGATTTAGTGAATGTTAAAATTTTAAACCAATTAAAAAACATACACCCAACGCGTTATCTGATGCCCTATATTCCGGAAAATCGGAAAAAACGACAAAAATATTCCGGGATTTGCTGTTTTTGAGCAAAATGATTCCATAAAAAGGTCATTTTAACACTTTTTGATTCCGTTCTTCGCAGGTTCTTCGCAAATCCTCCACTACTTCTTCGCATTTCTCCACTAGCTCTCCACTAATCCTTCACTCCTGCTCCTATCCAGCTTCGGGATTGCTTCGCCCCTGCTCCACCAGTCTCCACTAATTCTTCACATGCGGTTCACTATCTGTTCACTATAGATTTTGCGAATAATCAGCTAAGCAAACTAAATGAAACTATGGAGTTATATGAAGCTTGGTATGGAGCAGAGTTGAGTGGTGAGTGGCGAGTAGTGAGTAGTGAGTTCTTAGTACTTAGTTCCTAGTTCCTAGTTCTTAGGCGTTAGGCCATAGTATTTCAGGTTGCAACATTTGCGTAGCAAATACTAATTCGTGGTAATGTGATGTAATTGATTTAAATTCGCATTCAAAATAATTCGTGATAATTTGCGTTAATTAGATGACCAAAAAAACATTGCGCAGCAATAAATAATCTGATGACTATTGAGGAGTTGTTTAGTTGATGATTTGAAGAATAATTAATGATTAGGAATTAAAGATTAGCTCGCAGAATAAACAAAGTTGAATAATGAAAAACAAAATCCATAAGGATTTGTCTTTGCGGGCTTAGCTTTAAGGAGTTTGAATCTTTATTATAAAAGTTATTTCCGGCTTTGCGGGCTTTGCGAGAAAAATAGAAGTCAAAAGTTAAAAGTTGAAAGTCAAAAGCTGAAAGTCCGGGTTTGCTGCTGCATATATCCTCCTGAGTAGTACTATTATTATGTGACTCAGTTGGCTGAACTGTATGCAGTTGTTTAATTAATGATATGCGTGATTGAATAGACGAACAAATAAGTATATTTAGTTGATAAACAACAAAAAAAATCATAACCAAATATACACAAAACATATATATATTCGTTAAATCAGTCAGTTACAAGGGTGATTGCCCTTGCATATAATATATATAAAGCCAATGTATTTAGCGAAATGTTAGCTTTAATGCACAGTAATCACCATAAATCATTATGAACAAAGTATCAATACGAAAAGACTTTCTTACATTTTTAAGAACACCGACATATGAAAGTCCATTAGAATCGAATTTGCAGTCAAAGATTATAATTCTATTCAAAGTACTTATTTTAACCTATATAGGACTATTTATTTCAGGTGTTTTATATTCAATCTTTGAACATTTCGAAGTAATTAAACCATTCGGAATGAAAATGGATAAGGTCTACAATTCTATAAATGAAACTCACAGTAACTTTAAACCATATTTTTTATTGCTTGCAATAGTCATTCAACCAATTATGGAGGAAATCTCATTTAGACTGCCTTTGACGATATTTAACGATAGATTTGTACAATTTTCGATTTCACTATTAAGTGGACAGTTGATGACTTTTTTACTTCAAAATGTATTATGGTGGCCATCTACTAGCTTGGCTTATTTTTTAATAAGTATATCTTACATTTTAATAGCAGGTTCTATTGTATTCTTTTTCTTAAACATCAACCGAAATTGGCTAGAAAGTTTGAAAAATTATTGGGAAAGAAAACCAAATGTGATTATCTATGCAAGCGCTGTTATATTTGCCGTAATGCATATACTGAATTTAGAAATCACAATTAGTGATTTGATTTTCTTACCCGTGATTTTGCTCCCATTTTTTGTTTTTGGAATCAGTTTTAGCTATCTAAGAATTAGATTAGGATTTATTTATTCAATAACTTTACACATACTAATAACCGGAATCAGATTTGGTTTGTTTGAATTTGTAAAGCACTAAAGCTAGTCGAGTAGGTAAAGGGGAATCTCACCCCTAAACCTCTCACAAAACCGTACGTGAACCTCTCAATTCATACGGCTCTTATCATGCAGTCAATTCCAATTATTAGGTCAACTGGTAACCTAAAGTCCAATGGTAAAACAGGTTTGGAAAACATTTACAAATACGTCTCAACCACCGTACGGCTTTAACCTTACTGCGTTTGAAACGCTTGTATTTGTTCAAAGCCCATTTTAACAAACGATGATGTAGGTAATAAAACACAGGTCTCAAACATCTGCGATTAATTTTACCATAATAATTTAACCAGCCCCGAATCTTTGGATTAAGCACTTCCGCTATATCCTGAATTGTACGTTGAGTTTTATTATGGAACTGCAGTTCCCGAAGAACGCCGGTAATTCGCACTTTGGATTTTCGACTCATGATGCAGTCAAATTGAAGAAAGCTTCCTCCTCTTTTCAAATGCATCTGTATGGGACGAAAACTAAAGCCCAAGAAATCAAATTGAACGGAATAACCAATCAAAACACGTTTCACCTCTGGCGGAAAATAACTGCCTGAGGCTAACCGATTACAGAGCTCTCCCCTGGTAAGAGCTTTATCCTTCTTCCAATGCCTGCCTGATCTACTATTTTGGTTATGCACTCCGTCGAGTGTTTTGGACGTTAGCATGATGTGGTACCTAATCCAACCTCATAGCCTCATATCAGGTTTAGCGAACAAAACTTGAACTTTTAAAGGAATTCTTGATTTCCGCTGCGCTCCAATTCTGTCCGTCAGTACCGGAATCGAAGATCAGCGAATGCTAAATACTATTTATTTTAAAAACACTATTTTTACAAGGAGTTAAATTTGAGATTTAAGAATAATAATGAAGAAATTATCAATAAAAGATGAATTGACAGATTTTTTACTTTATTCAGCTCCCAAAGGAAATGTAAAAGTAGAAGTTATTTTAAATGAAGAAACAGTTTGGTTGTCTCAAAAATCAATAGCTCAATTGTTTGGTGTGCAGGTTCCGGCGATTAGTAAGCATTTAAAAAATATTTTCGAGACAGGTGAATTGGAAGAAAATTCAGTTATTTCCATTTTGGAAACAACTGCTAATAATAGAAAACCGGAATACATTTACAATGGAACAATTTGCAGAAAGTGTAAATAAATTCTTGGATTTTAATGAATATAAAATATTAGAAGGTAAAGGTTCTGTATCAGGAAAACAAGCAGAAAAGAAAGCATTTTCAGAATATGAAAGATTTAATAAGACCCAAAAAATTGAATCCGATTTTGATAAAGCAATAAAAATGCTGGAAAAGAAAAATAAGAAAAAATAGAAAGCCCAGCCCCTAATCGAGTAGATCTCCGATAGGCTAAAAGCCTAATGGAGGACCTCTCACCACCGTACGTACAGGTCTTCCCAATAATATCGGGACAGGCAGTATATGGCGGTTATTTACATCAAGAGGAATAGGGTATTTGTATTTGAAGCTAACAAAGAGTGTAGCTGATTATGCATATCAGCCAATGAAATATAACCTCGTTTATGAAGTAGATCAATGGTTATGGTTGCTCCTAAAATAGGACTCTGGGCAATAGCCCAAACGAATCAGGTTTTCCTTTTACTCCTTTACGTCGCTTATGTAATTTACCATCCACTAAAAGTGGTACTCTAATCCATCTAAACTCTATAACAGAAACTATTCTATAGCGGGGGGGACATCAAATACTGAATGCCATACATTGAAAGGATGCCCGGTTACGATAGTCCTTTGGTGTAATGCCGGCTTTTTTCTTAAAGAACTTCACAAATGCAGAAGCGTCTGAGAAATATAGATCATATGCTATTTGCAGAACGCTTTTGTCCGGATTGTTCAGTTGCAATTTCGCCTCGCTATACAGTAAATCTCCAATAAACCGAACAACAGTTTCTCCGCTCAGTTCTTTCACAATAGACGTGAGATACTGCGGCGTTATGTTCAGCCTTTCAGCATAAAACGGAGTCCAGTGTTCTTTCTTGAAATGAGTAATTGCCAATTCTACAAATTTCCAATGGTGCAGGTTGCAACATGAACATTAATTTCTTAATCTGTTTCAAACTGTCTTGATATTTCTCATCCGGTTCTTCTATGTGTTTTCCATATAATTGTGCTGTTTTCGTATCAATTTCATATCCGGCATTCTTTAATCCTTGAGCCAAGGATACCATATATCATTATATTGCTTTTCCGTTCCTGGTTGCAACATATCGTTGCCTGCCTGCATTTGCTGAACAGCATTTTTTCCTCCAAACCAATCAGACATAACCAGTCCTTTGAAACCCCATTCTTGACGAAGCAGATCCGTAAGCAACTCTCCATTCTCTGATGTATAAATGCCATTCAGAAGGTTGTAAGATGTCATAACTGTCCACGGAGCCGCATTCTTTATCACTGTTTCAAAACCTTTCAGATAAATTTCTCTTAAGGCACGTTGTGATATGCGTGCATCATTGCCAGTACGATTACTTTCCTGATTGTTTGCTGCAAAATGTTTGACGGATACACCTACACCGTTGTTCTGTACCCCCTTCACATATGCAGTTGCCATATTGCCCGAAACGACCGGATCCTCCGAATAATATTCAAAATTCCTTCCACACAACGGGTATCTTTGTATATTCAAAGCCGGGGCAAGCAATATATCCACACCATATTCCAAAGCCTCATTTCCTATCGCTTCGCCTACTGATTGTACAAGCTCTGTATTCCATGTGGAAGCCAGCGATGTAGCAATAGGGAAATGTGTACAATAATAAGTAGCAGTATCATTCTCGCGCTTTGGAGAAATTCTAACTCCGGCAGGACCATCAGCCAACACAACTGCCGGTATTCCCAAACGAGGAATGGCATAGGTTGTACCCGCTGCACCAGGAACTATGTTTTTGGTTTCACCAATGACAGGCTGGTCATTAATTATTCCATCCATACCGCTTCCTATCAGAAGATGGACTTTTTCTTCCAAAGTCATCGCTTTTACAACTTCAACAATTGTTGCTTGTCCAAGTTGAGGAATATTTTGTGCATGAGACACCAAGCTGAAAGCAGCTAACATCAATCCTATAATACGCTTCATCATAACTAAATTATTACCTTGTATTTTCCAGGCAAAATTATTCAGCTTGTTATGTATATAAAAGTTTTAAATAACAAGAAAATAGTTTTTGTTGAAACAAGAGTATGGTATTATGTAGAAATGATAATTTGTAAAATTCTCTAATATATCAGGCAACTACACCAAAATTTCAATCAACAGCAAAGAAAAAAAGGATAAAAGAGGAGTTTCTATTTATTTATGTATTTTTATAACAAAAAAATATGTTTATTCAATAAATCGAATTTACACAAGGCTTAATCAACATACATAAAATACCAGATAACACTATCCCTTGATGTATAATATATTACCCAAAACATGAAAGATTTAAAAACTATAAACGATATCATTAAATGGACTCCTCCTCATCAACGCAATTCTCGTTTTGGAGGAGTAGTATCAACCGAAATAGAACCAAGAAAACCTCTTTTATGGGTGGTTCGTGATGGTGATGAGATTTTTTTAGTAAATGAAACCAATGAAACCTTAGATTTTGTATTTAGTAATACAGGTGGATTTGCTACCTGGGATGATATCGTAGAAAACGTTTCTAACAGAGAACTCTATAAATACCAGGATGTAAAAAATGGATCTGCTGTTAAGGTTGAAGAATTTGATGGTTTTTATGATCTCGACTATATAATTGATGTTAGTGTCAGCATTAAATCCAGAAGCCTTGGCAACCAAACTTTTACTATCAGAGGTGGTAAAGGAGGGAAAGACATTAGGCACCAACAGGTTGTATTATGGAACACAGGAGAAAATGGAAAGCATGTAGTAAATAGAACTTACACTCGCTAACCATCTTAGGAATAATATGATATAAAAACAGGTAACCATAAAGCACCTGTTTTTACATCATTTAAGCTAGTTCTTTTTCTACAACCAACAGATCCTCCAATTCTTCAATCATTCTCACATCCGGTTTGTTAAAATAAATACCTGTATTACCTTCTTTACGGCAACCCCTCACATAAACATAAATGATGCCTCCAAAGTGTTTATCGTAGTCAAAATCAGGTATGCAGTTTTGTAAGTATAGCTTTGTGGCAACTGTGTAAATTAAGTATTGCAAATGATAGTTACTTTCCTGCATAGCAAGCTCTAGTTTATCTGGCGTATAATATTCTAAAGAGTTACCTAAGTAATTTGATTTCCAATCGAGGATATAAAATTTGCCATCGTGCTCAAACAACAAATCAATGAAACCTGTCATCATCCCTTGAATATCACCTTCTCGTTCCAAATTAATGTGAGGGACAAGACGATGCATTTTCCCTGTTGAGAAATTGCTCATCTTAAAATTGAATCCCATCTCAGGGAGTTTGTTAACTTCCTTGATTCGAGATAAAGCAAACGGTTTATCATTAGGTATCTCAGAGTCTAAAACATGACATAACATTTCTGAAAGCTTCACTTCCAGATTAACATCTCCTTTGCCAAATACAGATCTATACCTGCTTAATGCTTTTGATATAGCATCACTAAAATCACGGTTTGTAAAATCAGTATTCTCAAATAGGTAATGCATAAAATTCCCGGCCATTGCTCCCTTGGGGAATGATTCAAAAATAAATTGATCGTACTCATTGGTAAGCTCAATGGGTTCAGGTTTTTCGTGTGGCTCATATTTTGACAGCATGCTGAAGCTATAACTGCTCCATTTGCTGTTTATATCAGCTTCAGAAAAACTTTTAGGTGTTTTATCTACTTCTTCATTTCTTTCGTTATAACGTCGCTCATCACTTTCAACATTTTCCTTGTACACAAAATGATTTTGTCCTATAGCTCCGTCAACAAAAGCTTTAATACCACATTTATCCTTAGGCTTATGAATGATGATTCCATTATAAACCGCTCTGGTCAGTGCCACATAAATCAATCGTCTATTTTCTCTTTCTGCTTGTTCCGAATACAAACGCAGCGCTTCATCCGTTATTTCTGCTGAAAAACAATACCTATCCAGTTTAGGATCTTTATATTCAATAAAGTCCCACTTTTTGTTGTATTCTGATTTTAAATCCAGATATGGAGCAATCACAATATTGTAGGCCAATCCTTTACTTTTATGAATGGTAACAATTTTAACAGCATCCTCATCGTTCTCTAAACGCTGTGCATATTCTCCACTTTCTTCTGCTCCGGCAATGGCAAATTCCAACCAATGAATCAATTCTTTAGGAGAAGACTTGGATTGATTTTCTTTGTTATGAAGGATCTCATTTATTTGTAAAAGGTTGGTTATAATTCGTTCTGCATCTGTTGGAATTTGTGTTTGAATATGATCCAGGGTATTATATCTGCTCATAAAGCTGTTTATAGCACTAAAAACGCCTTTGCTAGTCCAGGTTTGGTTTAATTCCCTAAAGAATTCAATGTCTGTCTCAATATTCAGCTTCAACAAATCATCCTTAGTTTTATTGGTCAAACAAGTCAGCAGAACCCTGTTAATGGTATTGATATTGGGCTCAAACATGGCCTTTAGTAAATACAGCAACAAGGTACTTTGCTCACTTTCCATCACACGGCTATCATCGATGGTAATAGCAGGAATATTCGCCCTGTTCAGGCAGTTCTTTATTTCTCTTCCCTTACTGTTTGCCCTGACCAAAATACCAATATCGGAAGGTTTTACCTTTCTACCCTCGATTTGATAATTTCCCATTAACAGGTCTTTTACCTGGTTAATGGTTTGCTCAATAAGCTGGTCATTATTTTTACACTCATAAATGGAAAGGGGATCAACAATTTCTCCGTCTATTTCAATCTCATTTAAATCTCTACCGGCACTGACTATTTCATAATCAATCCTTACATCATAGAATGGATTTTCAACACATGTAAACAACTTGTTCATCGCCTCATTAAAAGCTGCTGTTGAACGATAGTTTTTACTCATGGTATAGGACGCATCTACTTTTTGAGCGGCTTCCAGATAAGTATCTAAATCAGTCCCTTTAAAACTATAAATGGATTGCTTTGGATCGCCTATATAAAACAGGATGGAATGCTGATTAAAAAAGGTGTGGAATATTTCATACTGCTTTTGATCAGTATCCTGGAATTCATCAATAAAAACAGCCTTATATTTTTTTCTAACGGCAATTTGTAAAGATGCTGAAGAAATAGCTTGATGTAACTTATTGATCAAATCATCAAAAGAAAAAAGTCCTTGCTCCTGCTTTTTTTTCTGTATTAATTCATCACAATAAGATATGGCTTCACCATACAAAAAATTAATGCATTTTGAAGTACATATTTGAACTTCATCCTCAACCTCCCTTATATGGTTTGAAGCCTCAGCTAAATCAGGTAAAAGTTTAAGTGCGGTAGATTTATTAAGCTCTCCTCTAAGTTTATTCTTATCTCTTATATTGTTAGTAATATAATTGGGGACTTTTGCATTGGCAAACAGTTCACCAATGCTGTTTAAAGTATCCTTATACAAATCGTCATATTGACCCAAAGCATCTGATAATGGTTGTTCCAAGCTAACAAGCTCGTTAAATTCATGCGATAAATCAACATTTCTGTTAAAAATGAATTCCTTGCCCATCCTCGCTTTCAACACCACGTTGACCAATTTATTTTTAGACAGACCTCCCTTCAGTAAAAACTTTAATAAATCACTATCCAGCGTCGTTATATTTTTTCGCCAATATTCATTCACTGCTTCATTAATTAATGAAGCCTCATCCTCAATCACTTCACTATTAAAAGCCTGCCCTGTTTCAAAAGCAAATTCGTTTAAGGTGAGCTGACAAAAACTATGAATGGTAAATATAGAAGTCTCATCTAATTGTCTACGTGCTTTCATTAGTAGTGCCAACACTTCCTCTTTATCAAATTGTTGAATACCATTGTCAACAATCTCTTGTATGGTTTCATCATCAATCTTCACTCCATGACTGGCATAAGTATATGCCTCACGAATAAATTGACGAATACGCACTTCTAACTCAGCCACCGCTGCCTTTGTAAAAGTCACCATCAGGATTTCCTTTAACTCTATTTTCTTTTCTATAACCAGGCGAATTACCAAAATAGCAATAGAATATGTCTTTCCAGTACCTGCACTTGCTTCAATAAGGTTAGAGCCTTTTAAAGCAACCTTTGTTACATCAAAATTAGTTTTAGCCATTATTATAGTATTGAGATTAGGGGACTTAATTTATTAAACAGCAACTTACTAACTTGCATAAAAACATCATGCAATCGTTCCAGTTCCTGTGTTTGTTGATCACTTAACGATTCTTTATCCGATAAAAGAAACTCAAAGTATCCATCCTCGGCTTCTTTCGCCACGTATTCACTCGGATATATAATTTCTCCAAATGCTATCGTTCGCCAAAAATCCTTGACCGATTTTTTTAACACTTCTTCTATTTCCATTCCATTATCTGTATCGTACAAGCTGTTTATTAAACTTAGCCCTGCCTGAGGAACGAATGGAATGATTTCTTTATGACCTTTTTTATAAAAAGAAACCAACTTAGTTAGTATATCTTTTGCATCTTTCGCGCTAATAAAATCTTCACCTAATGAAAATTTATAAGGTTCACTTATAAACACAGATTTAGCTTGTGGATTACCTACTTTACAGGCCAGGTGTTTAATAAATAACTCTACTAAATATTTAGGCTGACTATGCACTCCTGATACGTTATAATGAACATACCCTTTTTCAAATATGTTTGAAATTTTACCTCTTATTATGCTATCTCCAATTTTCAAGGCAATAGCTTCCTGTTTGGCTTCGCCGTTTACATGTTTTGAATACTCGCTTTTCAAACAATCAATAACTTCCTTCTCTACACTTATTGCTGCCTTTGCCATATTGGCTAACTGAATTAAGCCATCATTTTTTCTTCGTTTGAGATAAGCTTCTTCTTTTTCATCAGATAGCTGAACCAAATCATTTTTTAAAGACCACTTTTGAAGATGATCTAATTCAAAAGTCTCTTCTTCCGGTAACAATACAGCTTCATCAGAATAATAAATTCGTAAGGTTTTATTGTAATACCATTTAAAGGGATCTTTATAAAAACTGATCAGGTCGTTTAAACTGATTTCATCGAAATTAAGACTGGCTTCTTCTTTAACTGAATTACCAGCAACAACTTCTGAAGTTTCATTCTCAACGGTCTGCCCTAAATAGGTAAAAAACTTATCACCTTCAAAATAGAGTTTACTGGATGCATGCAAAGGGTGTTTATACATGATTTTATCCTCAAACCAATTTTTATTACCCGTTCCTGTAATGATATAATCTTCCAACTCCTCAATCAATAAAGAAGGCGGTATCTCCGAATTATCTTTGATGCTCGAACCAATATAACTTAAATAAAGTTGTTCTTTTGCCGATAACAATGTCTCTAAGAACAAATGCTTGTCATTATCCTTCATATTCCTATCGTTAGGCATAGGTTGAATAGCCATCAAGTCAAATCCCAAAACCTTTTGCTGTCGGGGAAACTCATCGGAATTTAACCCCAGCACAGCTATATATTTAAACGGCATTGAGCGAACCGACATCATAGAACTAAAAGTCACCAAACCACTTGTGTAAACACTATTGATGGTTTCGGAATTAAGCAAATTCATTAAACCCTCCTGAAACACACGGAAGGATATATGCTCTTTCATATCTTCGGTAACCTTACTTAGGTTCTCTAGTTTTTTATAGATATAGTCAAGCTCCTCACTATATATTTTATCCAGTTCTTTATCATCTGAATATTTTAACCCAAACAGATCAGGAAATACCTGATGAAACAAGAATTCTTTCCATTCTACAATAGATTTTTCTCCTAATGACTGCTCATACAAATCAAACACGGTATCAGCAAAAGCTTTTATTTTAAAAATGGTTAAGGCTTCATTTCCTTCCAACGAATCACAAGGAAAAAGATCTGTATCACCCAAAGTATAATCAGCACCACCTTTTATAGCATAACCTAATATCATTTTTTTAAGGCCATGCTTCCAACTATACAAGTAAGTATCATCCTCTTTATTTCCTTCAATGCCAAAACGAATGTTGGCATCGGTAATGATTTCCCGAACCAATTCCACATCTGTAATACCAAAGTGTTTTCGGACAGCCTTAAAATCAAACAACTGTAAAACATTCTCGGCTCTAAAATCAGAATGCTGAAGATTTACAAATATATCCAATGCCTTAATGAGTGAATCCCCCTCTGAATAGGACTGATCGCATATCATATATGGGATTTTCTTTGGCGCATTATCAAAAACTGCCTTAATTAATGGTGCATAAAGGTTTACATCCGTCATTTGAACCGACACCTCACTACCCTTTAGCTGCGGATTCTTCTCAAATTCATATAAAAGGTGATTATACAATGCTTCCACCTCGCGAACAGGTGTGTATGATGAAGCTATTTGTATCGAAGCATCCTGCTTTGTTATATCGTATTGCTGAATACCCTTATTGTGGTTATGTAGTATATCATTCTGCACAGTGGATAACAGACTATTATTTTCGGCCTCAATAAATTGATGATGCGCATCCTTTATTGGTAATAATTGATGCAGGTTAACCATCAATCCCTTACAACTACCTAACAAATCATTTTCCCGGTAAGGTGATGCATCCTGATACCAGTCATTACCCATTGCAGGACTGGTCAGATATAAAGAAACATCTATAATAGAAGCCAATTTTTGATATATCGCCCAATGATAATCAGATAACACGGCTATTCCGAAAAGGTGAATGTGGGGATACTGCTGTTTTAGTTCAGCCTGAAATTCATCCGACTCTAGTTTCTGCAACAAACTGTTCTTCAACTGAAGCTGATCGTACCTCCCCTTACTTTCAGACTTAAGTTTTTTCCAAAGCCACCTTTGCCAGGCTTCTTGTTTTTTAAAATCCTCATCAGAAACCAACTCAATCTCGGCATCATCATTCCATGCCTCAATAAAACCCGATCGATAAACCTGATACTGATCGAATAAATCGGCTATTTTCCCGGCCAATTGAATCCGTTTAATATCATCTTCTGCATAATAATTGGAAATTTCCGGAAAAAGCTTGATAAAACCAGGATCATTCAGGTAAGTATAAACTTTCCACTTAATATTTTCAGTAGAAAAATAGCTATTGCCATAATTAAACAATAACTGGTTTACTTTGCCAATAAAACCGTCCGGACTGGAAAACTCATAATTGGCAAATATTTTATTGGTAGAAGCTGTTTCTCGTATTAACCACTTTTGTAAGCCTTCGGCCTGTACGATAATATGAGAAATTTGGTTCCAACTGTTTTTATGCTTTACAGCTTCACTAAAAACAGCGGATAACTCCTCTATTCTGTTGGATGAATATATATGTAATGCCACGTGAATTTACTTTTTAGGGTTTATAAAACGATGGGTTATTCCGGAAGCCCTTTCAACCTGTTTGGCAACGCCCGCTTTTAATACTTCATTGGATGAAAAGATTATAGCCCGCTCTTTTGCCCTTGTTATTGCAGTATAAATCAATTCACGGGTAAGTAAAGGCGTATTTTCATCAGCGGGTAAAACAATACCTACACACTTAAACTCAGAACCCTGACTCTTATGGATGGTCATAGCAAAAACAGTAGTATACTCCGATAAATACGTCGTGGGAATAGCCCGATAACCCGTGTCACTATCTCCATCTTCAAAATAGGCCATATACTTATCAGCAACCACATCTTTCCTTATCAACCCAATATCCCCATTAAATAAGTTGTGTTCCTTATTATTCTGGGTAATCATAATGGGCTGATTTTCGTAAAAAGAAGAGGAAGGCTCTAAACATCCCTCATCTTTTAAATAAGAGCTAATCAAACTATTATAATGTTGCACACCATATATCCCGGAGCGAACTGCACATAAAAACCGAACCTGGTTTAATTTTGTCAATGCCTGTAAAATATCTTCTTCTTCAATGTAAGCTTTAAAACCAGCCATTAAATCAGTTAAGTCCATAGACTCATAATCATTACATACTTTTACATATTGACCTTTTTGAGGTATTGGTTTGGTGATGATTTCATCCGTTAAAGCTCCATTTATCACCGCATGGCTAAACTCTCCAATCCCTTCTCTGCTATTAAAACGCCAACTTTTCTTTAGCTCTATAATATGCTGCTGTAATACATTATTAATGGAACCATGAAGGATATAATCATTATTTAATCCTGCTTCTTTATCTGCAATGTAAGTATTGATCAACTCTGCTCGTTGCGGACTCAATTTATTCATCGTTCCTTTTTGAGTCAGACAGATATCACCAAAAATACTACCTGCCTCTACAGAAGCCAATTGGTCTTTATCCCCTAACATAATGAGTTTTGAATCAGGCTTTATAGCATTGAGTAACTTGGCCATCATACTTGCTCCAATCATACTGCTCTCATCCACAATAACCACATCATAATCAAGTGGATTATTCTCATCATGCATAAAATAATGCGTTCCCGGCCGATAGCCTAACAAGCGATGCAAGGTACTTGCATTAAGCCTATTAAAGCTTTGCATATCGTCATTCAGTTCACGTATCAATCTTCCTCCATCGTGGCTCATAATAACAGCTCCCATTAACGATTCCTTCATTCGTGCTGCAGCTTTTCCGGTAGGAGCTGCCAGTGCTATTTTTATATCGGGTTTAATGGTATATAAAATCGCCAGTAATTTAGCCACCGCTGTTGTTTTTCCGGTTCCCGGTCCACCCGTTATAATAGAAAAATCAGAAAGCATGGCTGTTATAGCGCCAACCAATTGCCAATTGATATTCTCCTCTTTGCTACACTTGGCATCAACCTTATGGTCAGAGAATAAATCAAAAATAAAGTCTTTATGTTTTAAAAGCAATTCTTCTTTAAATACAGATTTATTTTCGTGAGCTATCATCTGCTCAATCTTTTCAATAATTTCAGTTTCGTAACTAAAATAACGTTGCAAATAAAAGTTTCCATTATGCAATACAAATGGCTGAACCTCTTCTGCTTTTTCACTTACAAACGGACTTTGCTTTAATGCATCTATATCAATTGGATTGAAAAAGTTATCCTCCTGATCAATCTCCGTTAGATTATTATTGAAGTCTGCTATATTTATGCAAGTATGTCCTTCTTCCAGTTTCTTTGATACTGCATAAGCTGCAGTTTTCAGCTTATCATCCTTAAAGAAGGAAGCAAATTCTTTATGAACATCTATGGTGTGTGACATATATTATTAGGTTCTTTTCTGAAAATTTTAAAAATACACTTTTAGCATCAATAAAGTGAATTTGACATTACTGCTTTTAAACAGTATATCCAATGCCTTAAGTTGTACTCTGCAAAATTACTCATTGACTACGACATTGTACGTCTGCCTAAAGAAAATTAATAACTTATTATGGATCAAGTTCCTGAATTGAAAAACACAAGGTCAACATTTGACCTCCTTCTAAAGTAGTTTTGCAGTATTAACAAATAAATTTAAAGTTATGGAAGAAGTTAAAAACTCAATTGAACCGGAATTAATTGTAACAGAAGGTAAAGCTTTTCATTTTACAGATAATAACCTTGATGAAGTTTTAATTGTAAATAATTCTGGTGAAAACAAATACCAATTCAAAAATCAAAACTACCCTTTGTATAAACTAATGAAGCACCCGAAATGGAATGTCTTTTTAGATGAGCTAGGACTAGGCTGGATATATCAAAACATCCCCTACCCAGAATTGTATATTACGAAAGATCATTTTGCTAATATGATTACAAAAGAAATACCTGATGTATTATCCTTTAGTCATCTATTACTTCAGGAATACAACCTACATCAATATATCGACTCAAAAAGCTTTTATAAGTTAGTCTTAAATAATATCCATATAGACACATATGATAGGTTAATTAATGCTTGTCAACTTTTAAAGGTCAATTGTAAATTATCATCCATAGATGAAAT
Source organism: uncultured Saccharicrinis sp. (assembly GCA_963677345.2). GTDB lineage: Bacteria > Bacteroidota > Bacteroidia > Bacteroidales > Marinilabiliaceae > Saccharicrinis. The sequence continues at coordinate 9,276 of CAXXLC010000010.1, read as the reverse complement.
ACACCTATATTTGAAGGAAATAATAAACGATAACAATAGAGCAAAAATAATTGAGAAATATTCTAATGCAGATATTAAAATAAACCTGTCAAAAACGACTCATCACTTAGAAAAAGAATGGTTCAATATTGAAGCTTCTTACACCGGAGAAATTGAACTTCCTGAATCGTTCTTCCTTTGTAAAAGTTTGAATGATTTCAGAAAACTAAACTGTAACAATTGGTACATAAAGGAAAGTGGCACCATTGACAATATGATATTTAAACATAAATTCTTTATTGGATGTATCTCTAATGAAAAGATCCTATTTGAAGTAGAACCAATAAAGGGAACCGGATGGTTTACCTTTAGATGTAGATCAGCTCATAATGATTCAAAGCATAGTAATGAAACCATTAATCTCGGATATGCACTGGCTCAAAAAAACAATCAATTGTTTTTTCAACGAAATTACAAAAACACAAATCCATTAAACATTAATACTAAAAATTCCTTAGCAGATTTACTTGATAACGTACTATAAATATGATAAAACCGATATACTTATTAAAAGGAACCTTTTACCGCAATAAAGAGGCAAACAAAAGCGATCTTGTGGAAATCCATGAGGAGTTCTATGATGCAAAACCAATAATCGCAAGAACCCAAGTCTTCAAAAAATTCCAGAGCTATGTTGACGTACTTCTTGAGAGTAAAGGATTAAGATTTCAATCTCATCAACAAGCAGAACGAGATCTAAATTCTTTTGTAAATTCAGGAGAAAGGCATTTTGCCTTAAATATTCCGGAATTAGAAATAGACAACGACTTTGATAAAGGTTTATATATTTACCTAATTCCGAATCCTGAAAGAAAAAAAAAGACTCTGGAAGGAAAAACGATATATGATGAAAAACATTGTATTCATTATATAGATAATAAAATGTGCGTTTTAAGAAGATATGTGCTGAATTCTCTTATTTTTGAGTTTAATTATTACGGTAAGTACAACTTCAATATGGGCGACCAGGAGTGTTGGACTTATCGAAGGGGGGTATCAGGAAAAATGAAGAAAGTATCTATATTGAATACTCCCCATCCTGATCTTTTTGAAATTGTATAACTTTAAAATTAAATGATAAAGAACAGTACTTTATTAAAGTTACTCCGGTGCAAACTTATTATTGAAGAGTTAGAGAAAGGATATTATCCTTCTTTAACTGCTTTAACAAATAAGATTAACCACTGGCTCGAATCCGTTCACTTGTTTGACGGAGATATTAAAACAGATATATCGAAACGAACAGTAAAAAGAGATATAGCTGAAATAAGACAACTTTTTAATATCAATATTGAGCACAGTAAAACTCAAAATGGCTATTTAATAAATGGTAGTACACTGGACAGTAATCATATTCATACCTTATTAGATAACCTACATTTGTTTTTCATCCAGAAAAATGCACCTGATGCCAATAAACACATTCGGTTTGCTCCCAGACAAGCGTCTGGCTCCGAACTATTTTTTATAATTCTAAAAGCAACTAATGACCAAAAGAAAGTGGCATTTACCTACTCTCAATATGAAAAACAGGAGGTTTCACAACGCTTGGTTTCTCCTCTTGGGCTCAAAGAATTTAAAGGTTTCTGGTATTTAGTAGCTTCAGAGAACAAAGGCATTAAAACGTTTGGTCTGGATCGAATAAGTGGCCTATCTGTTTCTTTAGAAAACGCTTTTATTCCTGAATATTTTGATTTGGATGAATATTATGAGCATTGCTACGGTATTGTGCGGTTACCGAACGATGAGCCCCTGGATATTATTATAAAAACAACCCACATAAAGGCTGCTTATTATAAAGCTAATCCGCTGCATCATTCACAACGGATTATTGAAGAAACAAATGAATATACTATATTCTCGCTATATATGTACCTCACCTATGATTTACAACAAGAGCTTAGATCTCATGGTGTTGATCAGGTGGAGGTGTTGAAGCCAAAGAGGGCATTAGATGGGGAGAGGTATTTTTAAACAAATAAAAATAAAAATAAACATACTCCTTGAGATTCACGGTCATTCAATACTTCCTTTTAAAGTATCCGATTCACTATTAAATATTTCTCTAATTAGTTTTAATGTATCCTCTCCATGCTGATTGGAGAATGCATAAGTCTTTCCATTAATTAAAAACAACTCATTGGATTCCACAAACCACCTTGAAGTATCAAAAGAATCCTCTATAACAATCTGCTTATACTTAACTCTATACAGATTAGACTTTTCAAATTCTTCCCGAGACTTACATTCCATATCAGACCAAACCCAATAATTGTCCCCGGTAATAGCAATTATCTTTTCTATATTATTTGTTATTTCAATATATCTTTTAACAACTAAATAAATTGCATGCCTTCTCGGTAAAGTATAAAACTCCCCTTCCAATTCAAACGTTAAATCTTTTTTTCTTGATTTTTTCGAATATGATATTTGTTCGTCTTTCTTTTCTTTAATTCTGGTTTGGTATTCACTAACTAATGGTAATGGGATTATTTGTTGAATATCTAGGTATACATTCTTACCGTCTTTCTGCGGCTTTAACCTTACACATTTAATATCTATTCCCTTTTCTACTAACCATAAGACTGTTGTTGTTATTTCTTTTGAAAAATCAGATGATACTAAAATTATCCTAACGTCAATACCGAACTTGTCTCGTTCAACTTCTTCCCAAGCCAGAAACTTTAAGATTTCAGCTTCAGCATTCTTTTTTGATTTAATTTTATTTAAAAACCTTGAATGCGCCTGAACAGCATTTTCAAAAGTCATTGGATTTACCATTGCTGCATATCTTAAAGCTTGAAGTTCCATATGCTCTCCTCGCTCTGTCCTTTTTAATTCCACAACGACAAGATTCGCTTCTTTATCAATACATAGAATATCAATTCGTCTATTGCTATCCTCCCAATCCGAATATTCTTCGCATAAAACAAAAAGATTTTCCTCAATAACATCTACATTCTCAATTATAGCTTTCTTTATGTCTTCTTCTAGAATGTTTTCTTCTTGGAATTTAGTAATATTTAAAGCTGTGATATTATTATCACAATATTTATAAATACTCATTTGGTCATTTTTACAAATTTAATTTTAACTTTTTTTCTACTGTAGATCTGGGTTAACTGTAGTTTTTCGTCTTTCTTCAAACAAGACTCACATCTTGAAAATGCCTTTTTTACATTTTTTGCTAAATTACCTACTGAATTGGCAACCTTTTCGTCAAATAACTCAATAAATCAGACTACAGTACACTCTATTCTTACTAAACCTTAACCTTTTTAACAAATCCCCCCAACTTAATTCCTTTATTCAGTTCTGTCACATATGTATCTGAAATTCCAGCTAACTCAATAATATCAGTAACACGATAATTATTCAGTTTAATCTGCTTTCCATATTTTATTCCAAAAAGATGAATTTGAGCCACAGCATCGTTATTGGCTTTTTGATAATTTTCCATCAAAATATTAGCCATACTCTCAATTGATACTAACTTATAATCATTTAACTCAACGTATCCTGAAAGTTTAATCCCTTTTGATAATTCTGTAATGTAAGAATCTTTCATTCCTGCTTCCTTTATCAATTAATGAAAGTACTTTGTTTTCTTCAATCAGTTCAACAGCCTGGTCGTAACGATAATCAAACGTTTTACGCTTACCAAACATCTCCCCAAGTAATTCTTTCCCGAGAACTAAAGCATTGAGTAGCTCTTTTATGGAATGGAAGGTGTACATTATTATTGTTTAATATTTATATTACTCAATAGTTTCCTCAACTACTTTTAATGCATTTAAAGCGAATTCTTCTCCCTTTACCAACTCATAAACCTGTCCGGCCAACCATAAAGTTAAAAGCTCTTCTGTACGTATTTCTAATAATCCAGCTAGTTGAATAACTTGCTCTCGCTTTGCCTTTCTATCTCCTCTTTCAATTTTACTAAACATAGGTGTATCAACCTCCAATTCAGCTGCTAACTGCCTTTGTAGAATCCCCTTTTCTTCTCTCAACTCTTTTATGCGTTTTCCTAGAAACATAGTTGTAACTTTAATGACTTGTCAAATAATGAACAATGTACTAAAAAAAGCAAGATATTTATGTCAATAGTTTTACTAACAACCAGCTAAACTATTGGCAATATCTCTTAGTGTATCAGATATACCTCCAGGCTTATTCAAAAACTCAATAAAAGCACCTGCGGCATCAGAAAATGCATTGTAAACTCCTTCGAGATGCGCTCCGGCGGAAATAGAATAGACAATAAAAAATATATAGAGTATGGCCAGGATTGATACTTGTTTCCACCTTAGCTCTTTACTAAAATAAAACACCAGCATAGTAATTATAGTAATAAACAAAAGCATAATACGTATATCAATTAATGTAGCACCGGCCTCTTTAAAATATATTGTTTCCCCGGTAATCATTAAATACACAGCTAAAGGAAGTCCCATACTGATAGTGATATCAAAGATATTAGATCCTAATACATTTGAAAGGGCGTCGTCATAATTTCCTTTTTTAGCATCTTTAATTGATATAATAGTATCCGGCACACTACTAGCAGCAGCCACAAGCACAAAAGCAATGAACAAAGGATTAATATCCCAATCGTTAGCTATATACTCAGTGCCTTTAACCAATCCTGCAGAACCTAAGGCAATAAAAGCAGTTCCTACAAGTAATAAGAACCATGCTTTTAATGTTCTTCCTTTTTGTTTACCAAACAGATATTTCTCATACCATGAACCAGACTCATCTCCTGCTTTATCATCCCCTTTTTGATCTCCTTCCCGTTCCTCTTTGCTCATTGATATCAGAGTATATGTAAGGTAAATCAGGTAAAAAACAGTAAACGCCCAACCATGCCATGCAGTAATGTAATCACTGGATAATAAGACTAATAAAAGCAATTCGGCTACAATTAAGAAAGCACCATCCCTTAAAATAACCTTACGTGCGACCTGAATCCCTTTAAAACCAGGAATGGTGAAAAGAACCATTCCAATTACAAGCATTGGGATAACTATACTATTAAAAATTGCAGAACCTGTTCCACCACCAACAGAGGCCGCAAAACCCTCGGCAATATCAGTATCGGCATAGAAAATAAGGAAAAAAACAGTAGTCAGCATTTCAGGCATTGAAGAGCCTATGGCATTGATTGTTGCCCCTTTCACTCCATCAGCCATATGTCGCCCTAAATAATCTGCTGCAAGTTCAAAGATATCACAAGCCTTAGCAATGACAACCGACATCACGATCATTAGAACCAGGCCGCCAACCCAATTATCAAAAATTGATAGTAAATATTCCATCTGACCAAATTTACCTGTTGATATATTTTGTAATTTACATCTTTTGAAACTACTATTATAATTTTATAAAACAGTAATTCAATTCAAAAAAAAAGGAATCCATAACAGATTCCCTTATAAAAGTTTAATATATCAAATTGAATGACTATATATTATTCCATACATACCTCTACGCTAGATGCCTTATCCATTAGAACTCTATATTCTTTTGGAGTAAGATCTCTAAAAAAATAATTTGCAGGATCAACAGGTCTGTTGTTTAAATGCACCTCATAATGCAGGTGAGGACCAGAACTTAAGCCGGTATTTCCAACATGACCAATAATCTGACCTCTTTTAACTTTATCTCCGTATTTAACTTCAAATTTACTCATGTGGGCATATAATGTGGAAATTCCATAACCATGGTCTATTTCAACAACTCTACCAAAACTATCTGAAAGCCTGGCACTTTTTACCACACCATCAGCTGCAGCATAAATATCAGTACCGATATTTGCAATAAAATCTATACCTTCATGTTGTCTCCATCTTTTAAGTATAGGATGAAAACGACGTGGCGAAAACCCGGATCCAACGTATTTTAAGTCCCAATTTGAAATAGGAATAATTGCAGGTAAATGCTGTAAGCGGTCGGCATTTTTGATGGCTTTATTAAATAACTCAGAATACGAAGATTCCTGAACATTCATTTTAGCGACCAGATTATCCAATTTTTTATATGATTTAATAATTTCTGCGGGGATATTAGAATTAATCATTTCAGAATAATTATCAGTACCCCCGGTACCAGCCATTCTTTGAGAAGCTTCCAAGGGGGCAGCCCCCAACATCGTTCGATATAAACTATCATCCAAAACTGCTAATTCATTTAGCTTTTGATCTGCCTCGTTTAATCTTTCTATGAATACCTCTTGCCTGGATTTCATATCTTTTATTTGCTGGGCTTGTACTTTTTCTCTTGGAGTAGAATAAACCAATGCCACAGCAGCAAAACATCCTAATCCGATAACTACTCCTCCTATGGCATAGGGAATCATTTTTCTTAACCTGGCCTTCAAGGTATTCTCAACAGGAATATAACTTAAAGATTCCGGATCGTATATATATTTGTTGTTAGCCATGATTTGATTATTTTACTTGTATTGTGCCTAAGTATCTTTATTATTTATGAATGCTAAAAAACATCCATTTTTAAATTCAAATTACATCTAACATTATAGATTCATGTCACTTAATACGCTTTAATCAAAAAAAATGTTACATGACACAAAAATGTTAAATGAAAAAAAGCGGCATAAAAATAGAATATATATTCATTAATACAAATAACCAATATCATATAATTCCAACTCACAAAAACTTCACCTACCAGATATCCTACTTTATCAATATGATTATCAAGCCAATTAACAAAACAGAACCTATCAGAATTTACTATTCAAAAAAAAGTATGCATTTTAAAATATACAATTCGGTATATTCTATCCTGATGTATTCATAAATTTTCGTTACGAGAGCATCAAAAGCAAAGAGAAAAAGTGAAGTGGAGATTTTCAGTTTGCAGGAATAGTGAACTATTTTGAAAACTTAAAATCAAGAATTTGCTTTTTATCAAAGGTTTTGAGGCTTGCTGTAGAATAATTTATGAATAGTTCAGGATATATCTTTTATAAGACATTTTCCCAAAAATACATTCTCGGATGACAATCTTTAAAGCCTGATTTTGCATATAACTTCATAGCCTTATCATTATCTTTTCTTACTTCAAGAGTAACCTTACCATAGTCGTTTTTCTTGCTATATCGTATTATTGAATTTAACAGTTGATAGCCCGCACCTTTTTGCCGATAATCAGGTGTAACAACAAAATCATGAATATTTAAAATTTGTTTAGCCTTAAAGGTAGAAAATCCCACAAAACAATTTGCTAAAGCAACATAATCACTACCATATTTTAATAAAAAACCGGTATAGTTATTTTGCTTTTGTAATCCTTCGATAATCTTAACGCCTAAATCTTTTGGCAACTCAGAACCCAATCCCATATCATCTAGCATATAATCATTCATCAAGGCCAAAAGAGCATGAGTATGCCGACCATTGTCCATATCAATTATTTCAAACGTATAATCTAATTGTTCCATTTTAATCCCTCTTTAGTAAAATTTACATCACACCATGTTTCATTTTTATATTCTCTAAGTTTAATAATTTCGGCATCAAGCAATAAATCAGCCACTTCAGAATATGAAGACTGTAATTTATCAGGAAAATGTGCATCACTGTTAATTGTAACAGGTATATCATACTTTTTTAGCATAGAAAAGATTCCTGATCCGGGAAAAAGCAATCCATTCCTGGCAAACGACTTTGTGTTGATTTCGACAATAATATCTTTCTGTTTGATGAGCTCTATTACTGATTCCACTTCTTTTAAATACCAATCGTCAGATTCATTAAATAAAGGTTCTGATATATTGTGCATTTTAATTTTGTCGAAATGACCAATAATCTCAAATTGCTCACTTTTAATCATTTCCCGGGTTAATTCATAAAACCTTTTTACAGCGGCTTTAATATCGTTTTTAAATATATCTTTTAACCCAACTTTAAATTCATCAAAACTACCGTCAATACTCCAAAAATCGCCGTTACTCAGTCGATCCACAAAATGTATACTTCCAATACGATAATCAAGGTCAATATTTTCAAGCACCTGCTTATTAAAACCACCCCAATGAGGTATAAAATCTAATTCTAATCCTTTAAGAATCCTGATTTTATCTGAATAGCGACTCTTTAATTGCTCTACTTCCCTATCATAAGAAAGTAAACTATCTTCCTTCATTGTCCAAAAACAATCAAAAGGAACAGGTGCATGAGAAGAAATACCAATTACAGGCATTTTAAGCTCTATAGCTTTTTGAACATATTCCTCAATTTTTCCATTTCCATCACAATAATTGCAATGACCATGATAGTTGGTCCATATCATATAATTTACGTTTTACGATTTTGAACCCTAAAAATCAAACATTTTTACATAAAATCAAATCCTTAACTTATAAATAATACATAAAAGCTATGTTTAAAGACTAAAATATCATCGAGCTAATCCAACGAGTCAAAAAGTAAGGCTTCAATACTTCGAAATATCAATACATTAATTAAATTTGCGCTCGTTTTTATAATTACAGAATATGAGCTTAATTCAAGAGATACAAAAGAGAAGAACCTTTGCCATAATTAGTCACCCTGATGCCGGAAAGACAACATTAACCGAGAAATTACTTTTATTCGGGGGAGCTATTCATGTAGCGGGAGCTGTAAAATCTAATAAGATAAAGAAATCTGCAACTTCTGACTTTATGGAAATTGAGAAGCAGCGTGGAATCTCCGTAGCAACTTCTGTAATGGGATTTGAATATAAAGATCACAAAGTAAATATACTGGATACTCCCGGTCACCAGGATTTTGCTGAGGATACATTCAGAACGCTAACAGCTGTTGACAGTGTAATCATTGTCGTTGATGCAGCTAAGGGTGTAGAGGCTCAAACGCGAAAACTTATGGAAGTTTGCCGAATGAGAAAAACACCTGTTATGGTTTTTATCAATAAAATGGACAGACCAAGTAAGGATGCCTTTGATGTATTAGACGAGATTGAGGAAGAATTAAAAATTAGTGTTCGTCCATTAAGCTGGCCTATTGGTAACGGTCCTTCTTTTAAAGGAGTATATAATATCTGGGAATCTAATTTAAATTTATTTGAAGCCAGTAAACAAACCCTTCAGGAAAGCATTGCTTTTTCAGATGTGAATAGTCCTGAATTAGAAAATCACATTGGCGAAGAGGCTTCGCTGGTTTTAAGGGAAGAGTTAGAATTGGTTGAAGGTGTTTACCCAGAATTTGAAGT
>CAXXLC010000009.1:0-45245 GCA_963677345.2 uncultured Saccharicrinis sp. | reverse complement strand
CCAAAGGAGAAACTCAATAATTATGTTCTTGTTCGAATGAAAACCATTAGTGAACTGGATAACTACTTTAAAGCTTTGACAGATGAAAAGTCAGGAGGACTTGAATTTGTTAAGAAAGTAAAAGAAAGTAGCGAGAAAGAAGAAATTGAAATGGTGAAGAATATTCTTGAAGAAGGAATATCAAATGATACATTTCAAATTAAAAACACAATGATGGGAGCCACTGCATTGGCCCTGGCAATGAAAGGGCTTGAAGTTCCGATGTTTAATACAACAAATAAATTTGAAGATGTAATAGAGCACGTTCAAAATGTTATGAATATTTTATTTTATGGTCTTATAAAAAGGTAAAATGTCATTGTTCATAATAAAAATAGGCCGTATTTTACGGCCTTTGTTGTTTAAAATTATTTATTATGCCCATAAAAATTCCTGATCAATTACCCGCTCGCAACGTGCTTGAAGGGGAAAATGTCTTTGTAATGGATGAAACGCGTGCTATTCATCAAGATATTAGACCTTTAAAGATTGTGGTTTTTAACTTAATGCCTCTAAAAATTACCACAGAAGCACAAATTATGAGGGTGTTATCAAATACTCCATTGCAAGTTGAAGTTGATTTGTTGATGACCAGAAGTCACTTGCCTAAAACAACACCTAAGGAGCATTTGTCAACTTTTTATAAAACTTTTGAAGAGGTTAAGCGAAAAAAGTATGATGGAATGATTATAACAGGTGCTCCTGTAGAACATTTGGCCTTTGATGAAGTTACATATTGGGATGAACTAAAAGAGATCATGGAATGGGCTCGTCGTAATGTAACAAGTACATTGCATATTTGTTGGGGAGCTCAGGCTGGTTTGTATTATCATTATGGTATTCCAAAATATCATTTAGGAGAAAAACTATTTGGTGTTTTCAATCATAAAGTCAGAGATCGTAAAGAACCTTTACTAAGAGGGTTTGACGATCAGTTTTTTGCTCCTCATTCACGATTTACAGGAGTAAGACAAAAGGATATAGATAAAGTGCCTGGGTTAAAAACACTAGCGGACTCGGATGATGCAGGTGTTTACATTGTAATTTCTCCGGATAAAAGGCTTATTTTTGTTACCGGACACTCTGAGTATGATCCAAATACCTTAAAAGAGGAATATTATCGTGATCTGGAAAAAGGTGAAAAAATAGCGATCCCAAAAAATTATTTCCCCAATGATGATACCTCAAATGATCCTATTGTTAGATGGAGAAGTCATGCTAGTTTGTTATTTACTAATTGGCTAAATTATTACGTTTATCAAGAGACTCCGTATAATTTTGAGGAGATTAATTAAGTAAATTGCACTATTTAGAAAATGTAAAAGGTGACTTTTACCATAATTTCTAAATGTTTTTGTTTTACTTTTGATTATATAAACCATAATATCAAACAAAATGAATGTTCCTGAAAATTTAAAGTATACAAAAGACCATGAATGGGTTTTAATTGATGGAGATAAAGCTACTGTAGGTATCACTGATTTTGCACAAGGAGAATTAGGTGATATTGTGTTTGTAGAAATAGAAACAGAAGGTGAAGAGTTGGATAAAGAAGAAGTTTTTGGCACAATAGAAGCCGTAAAAACAGTTTCTGACTTATATATGCCTGTTGATGCCAAAGTTATTGAAATTAATCCAGCATTAGAAGATAATCCGGAGTTGGTTAATAAAGAACCTTACGAAGGAGGTTGGATGATTAAAATAGAAGCTAAAGATATTGCTCAGTTTGATCAGTTATTAACAGCAGAACAATATCAAGAATTAATAAGCTAATGATTAATCTGAGTTTAAAAATTTAGAATTCAGTTCAGCATAAAGATTCTTTATCTTTATGCTTTTTTTATATCATATTGCTTTTGTTATAGTTGTATACAAATAAAAAAAACCTCGTTTTTATTGAAACGAGGTTTTTTAGTATGTTGTTTTGTATAGTATCTCTTTGCTTTTATAATTTTCTTGAAACTTCTACTTCTTCGTATGCTTCAATTAAATCACCAATTTTAAGATCATTATAGTTGGTTATACTTACACCACACTCGTAACCTGTTGCTACTTCTTTAACGTCGTCTTTAAATCGTTTAAGAGCAGCTAAATCACCAGAGTAGATTACAATACCATCTCTGATTAATCGAACTTTAGAATTACGTTTAATCTTACCTTCTTTAACCATACATCCAGCAATTGTACCAACTTTAGAAATTTTAAATGTTTCACGTACTTCTAATGTTGAGATTACTTGCTCTTTGATTTCAGGAGAAAGCATACCTTCCATTGCTGATTTTAACTCTTCAATTGCATCATAGATGATTGAGTAAAGTCTGATATCAATTTCCTCTTTTTCTGCAATTTTTCTTGCTGCCATTGAAGGACGTACCTGGAATCCAATTACGATGGCATTGGATGCCGCTGCTAACATAATATCAGATTCTGAAATTTGTCCTACAGCTTTGTGTATCACATTTACTTGAATTTCATCAGTAGAAAGTTTAATCAATGAATCAGAAAGTGCTTCAATTGATCCATCAACATCACCTTTGACAATTACATTTAACTCCTGGAAGTTTCCAATTGCAATACGACGACCAATTTCATCAAGAGTAATATGTTTCTTAGTCCTCATTCCTTGTTCACGTTGAAGCTGAGTACGTTTGTTGGTAATCTCTTTAGCTTCACGTTCGCTCTCAAGTACATTGAACTTTTCACCAGCCTGAGGTGCTCCATTTAAACCAAGCATTAATACCGGCTCTGATGGTCCTGCCTCTTTTACTTTTTTGTTTCTTTCGTTGAACATCGCTTTAACGTGTCCCATATAACTACCAGAAACAATAACATCTCCAATTTTTTAATGTGCCTGATTCAACAAGAACTGTGGTAACATAACCTCTACCTTTATCAAGGGACGACTCAATAACTGATCCTACAGCTTTTTTGTCTTTCACAGCTTTTAATTCCAGTAAATCAGCTTCCAGTAATACTTTTTCAAGTAAATCCTCGATGTTGATTCCATTTTTGGCTGATATTTCCTGACACTGATATTTACCACCCCAGTCTTCAACAAGGTAGTTCATGTTAGCTAATTCTTCTTTTATCTTGTCAGGATTTGCACCTGGTTTATCAATTTTGTTGATTGCAAAAACAATAGGAACACCTGCTGCTGAGGCATGGTTAATGGCCTCAATTGTTTGTGGCATCACGTTATCATCAGCTGCAACAATAATAATTGCTATAGTCCGTTACTTGCGCTCCCCTTGCACGCATCGCAGTAAAGGCCTCGTGACCAGGAGTATCCAAGAATGTTATTTTTCTGCCAGAATCAAGTGTTACAGAGTAAGCTCCAATGTGTTGAGTAATTCCCCCCGCTTCACCTTGTATTACGTTGGCGTTACGAATATGGTCAAGTAAAGAAGTTTTACCGTGGTCAACGTGTCCCATTACAGTAACAATAGGAGAACGTTCTTCTAATAATGACTCATCAATTTCTTCTTCCTCGTCAATAGCAGCAGCAACTTCAACGCTAATAAATTCAACTTTATGGTCAAATTCTTCCGCTACTAATGAGATGGTTTCAGCATCAAGTCGCTGGTTAATTGATACAAATAAACCTAAGCTCATACATGAAGCAATAATCTGGTTTACCTGAACATCCATCATTGTTGCTAATTCGGCAACGGTAACAAACTCTGCCACCTGAATAATGTTCTTTTCCTGATTTGCTTTTTCCATCTCAGCCGCATGTTTCTGACTAACGGCATCACGTTTATCTCTACGGTGACGAGAAGCTTTAGATTTACCTTTATTGGCAGTTAATCTTGCCAAGGTATCTTTTATTTGCTTTTGTACATCTTCTTCGCTGATTTCTGCTTTTACAGGACGGCGATGTTGATTTTTGGCTTTTCTGTTTCCTTTATCTTGATTTCGTGCACCTTGTTGATTACGCTGACCGCCACCAGGTTGTCCTTTGTGTCTTTGACCACCTTGCTGATTGCCACCTTGCTGGTTTCCACCACCTTGTTGTGCCGATTTTTCGTTAATGTTAACACGTTCTTTGTCTTTTCTGATGCGCTTTCTTTTCTTTTTCTTATTCTTGTCAGCAGCATTGTCAGACTTAGTTGGTGTTGTTGGAAGTTCAATTTTTCCAATAACAGTAGGACCTGATAATTTTTTAACCTGAGTAGGTTTAAATAAAGTATCATCCGATTGATTGTCTTTTTTCTCTTTACGAGAATCCTCCTTGTTAACTTTAGGAGCTGAAGTTGCCGAAATATCTGATTTTTCTGCTTTCTTCTCTTGGAAAACCTTTTTACTTTCAGGTTTTACCTCTTTCTTTTCTATTGATTTGTTTTCTGAAACCACTTCTTATTTTGAGATGCTTCTTTCTGTTCTTTTTTGTGTTGCTTCTTGGGTTTCTTAAATGCTTCTATGTCAATTTTTCAACAACCTTTGGTTCCTCAATCGTATTTTTGGCAGCTGGTTTTTGAGATTCCTCAGGAATTTGTTTTTCTTCTATAGGCTGAACAGTCTTTTCTTCTTTAACTGGTTTTTCTTCAGCTTTTTTTGGTTCCGAAACTTCATTAGATGCTTGCGACTCCTCGTTTTTCTTTTTAGATAAATTGTCTAAATCAATTTTTCCAAGAACTTTGGGTGCTTCTTTTTTCGGAATTTCAACTTTCTCAACTTTAACCTCTTCTTTTTTTGGTTTTTCTTTTTCAGAAGGGGTATCTAAATCTTTTCTGAGATCCTCTATTGAGATAGTTTCTTTTTGCGGTTTTTGTTTGCTTAGAGCTTCTGATTTTTTACGAACAGTAAGGTCGGTACGATATTCATTTTGAATGTGGTCGTACATTTCGCCTGTAACTTTCGTATTAGGATTTAATTCTACATCAAAACCTTTTTTCTGCAAAAATTCAACAATAGTGTGAATTCCTACATTGAACTCTCTAGCAACTTTACTTAATCTATTTGTTTTACCAACTGCCATATTGGGAATTAAAGTTTTCTCTAATTAATGGTACAATTTTAATTAATGCAGACAAAAATAGTAGTTTTTATTCAAATTCTGCACTTAAAATTCTTATTACTTCTTCTATAGTTTCTTGTTCTAAATCAGTTCTTTTAACAAGATCTTCAACGCTTAAGTCTAAAACAGACTTCGCAGTGTCACATCCAATAGATTTGATTTCATCTAAAATCCATCCTTCAATTTCATCTGCAAATTCGTCTAAGCTTACATCTTCGTCGTCTTCTTCAATTTCTCGATAAACATCAAGTTCGTAACCAGTTAATTGGCTGGCTAATTTAATGTTTAAACCTCCTTTACCGATAGCAAGACTAACTTCTTCAGGACGTAAATAGACTTGAGCTCTTTTGTCGTCTTCAAATATTTTAATGCTATTTATTTTGGCTGGGTTAAGCGATCTCTGAATAAATAGCTGAATATTTGTTGTATAATTGATTACATCAATGTTTTCATTACGTAACTCTCTTACGATACCATGGATGCGACTTCCTTTCATACCAACACAAGCTCCTACCGGATCAATGCGTTCGTCATATGATTCAACTGCAACTTTAGCTCTTTCTCCAGGAACCCGTACAATTTTTTTGATGGTGATTAATCCGTCAAAGATTTCAGGTACCTCCAGTTCAAATAATCTTTCAAGGAATACCGGTGAAGTGCGGGAAACAATAATTAGAGGATTATTATTTCTGATCTCGACTTTTACTACTACAGCACGAACATTATCTCCTTTTCTAAAAAAGTCAGAAGGAATTTGTTCTGCTTTAGGTAATATTAATTCGTTTCCTTCGTCGTCTTGAATAAGAATCTCTCTTTTCCAAATTTGATAGACTTCTCCGGTAATGATATCACCAATTCTATCTTTATATTTATGGTAAATATTATCTTTTTCTAATTCTAAGATTCTGGCAGATAGGTTTTGTCTTAAACTTAAGATCGCTCTACGTCCAAAATCAATAAATTTTACTTCGTCAGTAACTTCTTCGCCAACTTCGTAATCGGCATCAATTTTTTTAGCGTCACTTAAAGAAATCTGTAGATTATCATCTTCTAGTTCATCATCTTCTACAATTTCCCGGTTTCTCCATATTTCAAAGTCACCTTTGTCAGTGTTGATAATTACATCAAAGTTTTCATCTGTTCCAAAACGTTTGATTAAAACACTTCTAAAAGCATCTTCAAGAACTCTGATCATTGTTGCACGATCAATGTTTTTTAGTTCTTTAAACTCTGAAAAGGTATCAATTAAATTAATATTTTCCATGACTTATTCTTTGCCAGCTTGTTAAAACGAAATAATGACTTTTACAGATTTAATTTCGTTAAACATATAGTTGTGACTAAATGTTTTTAATTCTTTTTTCTTTTTACCTTCTATCTTAACTTTTTTTTCTTCTTCAATGGTGATTCCATTTCCTGAAACTTCAGTTAATTTACCTTTTAAGGGCGCACCTTCATTAGGTATTACCTCCACGTTGCGTCCAATGTTTTTTAAATATTGCTGCTCGACTTTTAGTGGTTGCCCTAAACCTGGAGTAGAAACCTCTAACTCAAAATCTTCAACTTCTCTATCCAGTGATCCTTCGATTAATCTGCTGATTTGAATGCAGTAATCAATGTTAATTCCATCAATACTATCTATTAATACTGTGATTTTATTTCCGGTGGAAACTTTTGTTTCTACAAGAAAGCAGTTGTCCTCCTCTAGTTTATCACTAATTATTGTATTGATTTGCTCTTTTGTTATCATAGTCTATTGTAATAAAATAGGGGACTACCGCCCCCTACCTCTTAAGACATTTAATTAAAATCCGGTGCAAAGATAGATATTATGAGATTAATATGCAAGATGCAGACTGTGAATTCGTATTTATTATTTTTTTTAGTGAATGAACTACTATGGTATCGCAATGTATTATTTTAATTTCAATATGAAATATTTAACACTAAGTTAATTCTATTAGTATATTGCAGTTGTAAATAAAGAATTTTGATTTTGAGCGAGCTTGTTTTTTATAATAAATTGAAGATCATTAATGATCCTGTGCATGGATTTGTAAAAGTTCCTTTTTCTATAATCTTCGATCTTCTGCAGCATAAATATTTTCAGCGGCTTAGGGGCATTAAACAGTTGGGATTAACTTCGTTAGTATATCCGGGTGCGATGCATAATCGCTTTCAGCATGCTGTGGGAGCAATGCATTTAATGAGTAGTGCTGTTTCTGTTTTAAAATCTAAAGGAATTGAAATTACAGAAGAGGAGTCCAGGGCGGTTCATATTGCTATTTTACTTCATGATATTGGGCATGGGCCATTTTCTCATGCATTGGAATATTCTGTAGTAGAAGGAGTTTCACATGAAGATATTTCCCTGGCATTTATGAATGCTTTAAATACAGAATATAATGGGGCATTAGATTTAGCTTTAGATATTTTTAAGGATAACTATTCTAAAAAGTTTTTGCATCAGTTAGTGAGTAGTCAGTTGGATATGGATCGATTAGATTACTTGAAGCGCGATAGTTTTTTTAGTGGAGTGACAGAAGGCGTGATTGGTTCAGACCGAATTATAAAAAATGCTTCATGTTAGAAATGATAATTTAGTAGTGGAGTCTAAAGGGATTTATTCGATAGAAAAATTTCTTATTGCCCGAAGATTAATGTATTGGCAGGTTTATCTTCATAAAACAGCCATCGTAGCAGAAAAAATGTTGATGAAAATTTTACAAAGGGCACGTAGCTTGTGTGTAAATGAAAATGGTTTGTATGCTCCTCCACAATTGTTGTATTTTTTAAAACAGTCCTTTACCATTGATGATTTTATGAGTAATCCTGTTGTTATAGCTAATTTTGCTCTGCTGGACGATGGCGATATAATGAGTGCGATAAAATCCTGGATCAATCACGATGATTTTGTTTTGTCTAATTTGTCTAAGTCCTTATATCATCGTGATCTATTGCATATTGAGGTGCGAAAGGAGAGTTTTGATAAAAAATTGATCAAAGAGATTAAAAAGAAGGTTAAGGAAATGTATCAATTGAACAATAGGGATGAAATTTCGTATTTTGTTTATACTGATACTATAGAAAATCATGCATATAGTATTACCGATGAAAAAATTAACATTTTGTATTCTGGTGAGGAAATTAGAGACGTTTCGGATGCATCAGATATTTTAAATCTCTCAGTATTAGGTAAGAATGTAAAGAAGAATATTCTGTGTTATCCTAAGTCCTTAAGAAAATGGGTTGATGAAATCAGTTAGGTTTTTTATTAAGAGGATAATATTATTAGATTTGCACCAAATTTTTTAAAATGGAATTTTCAGCTAAACAAATTGCAGAATTAATTAATGGGGTTGTTGTTGGTAACCCGGATGCAACTATTAGTAATGTATCTAAAATAGAGGAAGGTAAACCAGGAACCATATCTTTTCTGTCTAATCCAAAATACACTAAATATATATACGAAACTAATGCCAGTATAGTATTAGTTAATAAATCGTTTGAGCCGGAAAAGGAAATTTCTGCTACTTTAATTAAAGTGGACGATGCCTACGTGGCTGTTGCAAAACTGATGCAGATGTATGCGGCATCTATGCCCAAAAAAACTGGTGTGGAACAGCCATCGTATATTTCAGAATCTGCTAAAATAGGTGATTTTCCATATGTAGGTGCATTTGCTTATGTAGGTGATAATGTTACGATTGGAAATAATGTGAGTATTTATCCTAATGCTTATATAGGTGATAATGTGTCTATTGGTGATAATTCAATAGTTTACGCCGGAGTTAAAATTTATCAGGGCTGTAAAGTTGGTGCTAATTGTGTATTGCATGCAGGTTCTGTTATTGGATCTGATGGTTTTGGTTTTGCTCCCGGAGAAAATGGGGAGTATACTAAAATTCCTCAATTGGGAAATGTTGTATTGGAGGATGATGTTGAAATTGGAGCCAATACTACTATCGATAGAGCTACCATGGGATCAACGGTTGTTCATAAGGGAGTTAAGTTGGATAATCTGGTTCAGATTGCTCATAATGTTGAGGTTGGAGAAAATACTGTAATTGCTGCAATTACAGGAGTTGCCGGTTCCTCCAAAGTAGGTAAGAACTGTATGTTTGGTGGTCACGCTGGTGTAGCCGGACACTTGAATTTAGCGGATGGAACAAAATTGGGTGCATTTACCGGAGTAAGTAAAAGTATTACACAAAAGGATATTTTTATGCGGGGTATTCCAGCTCAAGATGCCAGGTTATTCGGTAGATCTTTTGTCAATTTTAAACAATTACCTGAATTGGTAGCTCAGGTACAACAATTAAAAGAAGAAATTAAAAAGTTAAAAGGAGAATAATAGCTTTCTTTTTATTTAAAAGGAAAAGTCATACATCTTATTATGATTGAAAATCAAAATACTTTAGCAGGATCAGTAACACTTAAAGGTAAGGGGTTGCATACTGGAGCAGTTGTAAATTTAGTTTTAAATCCTGCAGCTGTTAATCATGGATTTAAGTTTAAAAGAGTTGATCTGGAAGGTCAGCCAATAATTGATGCTGTTGCAGAAAATGTGGCATTTACAGAAAGAGGAACTGTATTGCAAAAGAAGGAAGCTTCGGTAAGTACTATTGAGCATTGTTTAGCTGCTCTTAGGGGGATGGGAGTTGATAATTGTTTGATAGAAGTAGATGGGCCTGAGGTGCCGATTTTAGATGGTAGTGCAAAGTATTTCGTTGAAGCAATTAAGAAAGTTGGACTGGAAGTGCAGGATGCAGAGCGAAAATATTTTGAGATCAAGGAGAAAATGATTTATGAGGATAAAGAAAAGGGAGTAAAGATAATCGCCTTGCCTGATGACTCATTTAGTGTTGATACTCATATATCGTTTGAAAATTCAATGTTTTTAGGTAGTCAGTTTGCGTCTTTAGATTCGTTGGCAGATTTTGATAAAGAAATTAGTTCGTGTCGTACGTTTGTATTTTTACATGAAGTCGAAATGCTAATGGAACATAACCTTATAAAAGGTGGAGATCTTGAGAATGCAATTATTATTCTTGATAAAGAAGTAACACAAGATGAACTAAACAGGTTAGCTGATTTATTTAATCAGCCTCGTGTTGAAGTTAAGCCAATTGGTATTTTAAATAATTTGGAGCTCACTCATCAAAATGAGCCTGCTCGTCATAAGTTATTGGATATTATAGGTGATTTATGTTTGGCAGGATTACCCATTAAGGGTAAAATCATTGCTACCCGCCCTGGTCATCAGGCAAATGTAGAATTTGCAAAAGTATTACGTTGTGATATTAAAAAGTGTGCCAATAAGCCTGTTGTTCCTCACTATGATCCGGTTAAACCTCCTGTTTTTGATATAAATCAGATTAAAAGTTTATTGCCTCACAGATATCCTTTTTTATTGATAGATAAGATAATTGACTTACAGGAGAACTGTGTTGTAGGTATTAAAAATGTTACTCATAATGAAAACTTTTTCCAAGGGCATTTCCCTACAGAGCCTGTTATGCCTGGAGTTTTGTTGGTAGAAGCCATGGCTCAGTGTGGTGGCATCTTTGTGCTTAATCAAGTTGAAGATCCGGAACTTTACTCTACATATTTTATGAAAATGGATAATATCAAATTTCGTAAAAAAGTTATACCTGGAGATACTGTGATATTTAAGTTGGATCTTATGGCTCCAATTAGAAGGGGTGTTGCCAATATGAAGGGAACTGCCTACGTGGGTGATTCAATCGTTGCAGAAGGTGAATTTATGGCAAATGTCACTAAAAATAAAGGGTGATTTTTGGCTGTTCTAACCATATATTGCTGACGTTTAAGTCGAAAAATATACACTTGATACTGATAAATTACATTTTATTTTTTTTATTAAGATACTTAGACTATTTTCGCAGCGGAAAATTTTGAGGGTACTTTTTTAGTTCAGTTAAAAAATACCCAATTAAATATTTTGACTTGGAAGATATACAAACAATTGAAATTGAGCCTGTAAAGTCAGGAGAAACTAAAGAAGAAAATATGAAACAACCTTTGGCGTATATTCACCCCGAAGCAAAAATAGCTCCAAATGTAGTTATTGAACCATTTGTTACAATTGATAAGAATGTAGTTATTGAAGAGGGAACAAGAATTGGATCAAACGTAACAATATTAGAGGGTGCCAGGATTGGTAAAAATTGTAATATTTTCCCGGGAGCAGTGATTGCAGGAGTTCCACAGGATTTAAAATTTGAAGGTGAAGATACTGTTGCTATAATTGGTGATAATACTACAATCAGAGAATGTGTTACTGTAAATAGAGGTACATCATCAAAAGGTAAAACAGTAGTTGGTAAGAATTGCTTATTGATGGCATATACTCATATAGCTCATGATGTTGTTGTTGGTGATAATGTTATTATCGCAAACGCAACACAGGTAGCAGGTGAGGTTAGAATTGATGACTTTGCCATAATTGGTGGAACATCAGCTATTCATCAATTTGTTCATATTGGATCACATGTAATGATCCAAGGAGGATCATTGTTAAGTAAAGATGTTCCTCCATATGTAAAGGTTGGAAATACTAAAATGTCTTATGGAGGTATTAACTCTATCGGATTGAGGAGAAGAAGCTTTACAAATGAACAAATTACCGGAATCCAAAACATTTATCGGGTATTATATCAAAGTGGATTAAATAATTCAGATGCAATTGAAAAAATTGAAGCTGAGTTGCCTGCGTCAAAAGAAAGAGATGAAATTATTCTTTTTGTAAAAAATTCGCAGCGAGGTATTATTAAAGGATATACTTCTACGTCTGAGAGGTAATTTGATATTTATTATATTATACAGAGCCGGATAGTTTTTCTTTCCGGCTTTTTTTATGGTTCATCTATCAAGGAGTGCAATTCTGAATTAAACCCGCAATATGCATTAGTGAATCTATTACATATTGAAATTACTTCAAAACAATACTCTTCGTTGCTTCACTTCAACTCTCCATAACGATGCCATGCCTCGTTTCAGTATAGCCTTTTTTTATTGCACTTTCATTGTTCATTACGAAGTTCTAATACATAATCCGGGTTTAATGAGAATGTACTTTTAATCGGTTTACAAAAAGTGTGTATTAAAAGCTATAAATACTAAAATTACACTTGGGGTTTGAGTTATTTTGTGAAATAAAAGTGATAAAAAATGGAGAAATGGTCTATAGTTAGTGAAAAATATGATGTTATAATAGATTGGTAATCAAGATATAGTGTTTTGTCACGCTTTTGTCACGCCTAAAATTCGTTTATTCTTTAAAGAGTTCTTTTCTTTGATGTACCCAAATGAAAAGAAATTATATTTTAGTCTTTTTATAATTAGCGTGCTTTTAATCTTAATCACTATCTAAACTATGATGACCATTCCCATTCACGAAAATCTAATTCTATAATTAGTGAAAACCTGTCTTGTTTTAAGGCAGGTTTTTTTTGTTCCCTTTGTGCAAGGATAGCTAAGAGCGTCGATAAGTTTCCATTTTATTAAAAAGTCATCTTTATTTGGTTTTACTTTTTAGTTGACTAAAGAATGTTTTCAGGTTTTCTTGATCTTTTTTATTTAATGCAGAAATGTATATTGGAGGATATTTTGCTAATTGGCTTGCAGACATCTGATATAAATGTAATTTCTTTTTATAAAATCTATTTCCTGTTGTATTATATTTAATAAACGAAGATATTGGTATTTTATACATTTTAAACGATCTGTTAAAAGGGAATGTGTTGTAAAATTTTATTTCAAAAGTATCATCCACTTTTTCTATTTCTATATAATAGAAGCCTGCCGTCATAAAATAATATATAGTACTTATTGTTAATATTCCTGTTCCCCACTGTATTGTTGTTGTCATCATTATAGAAATAAGCTGGCTGCAAATGAATGCGGCTAATAGGGATAGAGATAAAAATGTTAGTTTTAGTTGTATGCTTCCTGCTGTTTTTCGGTTATTCATTATATGATAGAATTAATGTTTTGAAGTTTTTAAATATGTGAAAAAAATAATGAATTTGTGATAAAGAATGGATAAATAATGATCTGTGATTACCAGTTTTAAAGATGTTGTATGGTTTTAATTAAATATAGTAATTATATGGTAATATTTTGTTACAAATTAGTGCTTCACCAACCTTTTTTATTTATTTTTGCCAGATAATTTTTCGGTGTTAAGAAAAACAAAATAAAAGATTTGATGCAAGTTATTGAAGAGAGTGAATCAAAAGTTTACGGAGCTGAAAATTTAAAGCAAGATTTATCCGATTTAATAAAAAAATATAATAGAGGTAAGGTTTTTTTATTAGTAGATAAGGGCTCTTATGAATATTGCTATCCTAAAATCAAAGGATTGCCTGAAATTGATGAAGATAATATCATTGTAATAGAACAGGGAGATCAGAATAAAAATATTGAAGCTATTTCTAAGGTGTGGGAATTTCTATGTACTCACGGAGCCGATAGAAAATCAACTTTAATTAACTTAGCTGGTGGAATGCCTTGCGATTTAGGTGGATTCGCCGCTTCTACTTTTAAACGAGGTATTAACTTTATTAATATTCCAACTACACTTTTGAGCCAGGTAGATGCAAGTGTGGGAGGAAAAACTGGTATCAACTTCCATGGTTTTAAAAATGAAATCGGAGTTTTTAAGCATGCCTCCGCTGTTCTTGTAGATATTGATTTTGTTGGAACTCAGGATTGTGAAAATATCTTTTCTGGTTATGCAGAGATGATTAAACATGCCTTAATTTATTCAGAGGATGATTGGGAGGTAATTAAATCGTTTGATATTAAAAATGTGAATCTGCCTGAACTAAAAAAACTTGTTGTTAATTCTATACATATTAAAGAGCATTTTGTTAAGGCTGATCCAACAGAGCAAAATGTTCGTAAGTCATTGAATTTTGGACATACTATTGGACATGCATTTGAGAGTTTTGCTATGAAAAAAGGGCGTCCTGTCCTTCATGGTTATGCAGTTGCTTATGGTATGGTAGCGGAGCTTTATTTGGGAAATAAGTTGTGTGGTTTTCCAATTCAAAAAATTGATGAAATAAACCAAAGGATTCAGTCTGTTTATGGTAAGTTTCAGTTTGAATATGAGGATTTTGATGAGTTGTTTTTCTTGATGACTCACGATAAAAAGAATGAAAAAAATCAAATTAATTTTACTCTTTTAAAAGATATTGGACAAATAGAAATCAATCATACTTGTTCTAAAGAATTAATTTACGAGGCTTTAAATTTTTACAGAGAACAGTAAATTAATTATTAATATATTATTTTAGAGTAAGATATAAACAAGAAAAGATGCAATATATAGTATCAGCACCGAAAAAGGTGTTACCATATACAGTACAATTACCAACGTCGAAAAGTATTAGTAATAGAGCTTTGATACTAAGTGCATTGGCCTATAGTGCTAAGCCTATCAAAAATTTATCAGATAGTGATGATACTCAGTTGTTGATTAAGGCACTTCAGTCCGATGGCAATAGTTTTGATGTAGGAGCAGCAGGAACAACTATGAGGTTTTTGACAGCTTTTCTTTCAAAGATTGTAGGAGAGTGGACTATCACGGGTTCAGAAAGAATGAAGCAAAGACCTATTAAAATATTAGTTGAAGCTTTAAATAAACTTGGAGCTAAAATTGAATATATAGAAGAGGAAGGTTATCCACCATTAAAAATATTTGGTAGTGCCATGGAAGGTGGAGAATTGGAACTTGCTGGGGATGTTAGTAGTCAGTATATTTCAGCTTTATTAATGATTGGACCGACCATGAAAAATGGGTTGAGATTAGTTCTAACTGGTGAAATTATTTCAAGACCTTATATCTTGCTTACTCTTAAAATGATGGAGACTTTTGGAGTTAAAAGTCATTGGAAAGGAAATGTTATTAGTGTACCTGCTACTCAATATCAGCCAACAGATTTTACGGTGGAAGCAGATTGGAGTGCTGCTTCATATTGGTTTCAGATTGCTGCCTTAAATGCGGGTTCTGAATTAATTTTGAAAGGGGTTAAACGCTATAGTGAACAAGGTGATTCAAAAGTAGCTGAACTATTTACTCAGTTAGGAGTAGAGTATAAATTTTCTAGAAATGGTTTAGCTCTGAAAAATACCGGAAATGTGGTTAAACAATTTAACTATAATTTTATAGAGCAACCAGATTTGGCTCAGACTTTTGCTGTTACGTGTTGTTGTTTGGGTGTTCCTTTTGAATTTACCGGGCTTCAGACTTTAAAGATCAAAGAAACTGACAGAATCAGTGCTTTAATTGATGAGTTGGAAAAGCTGGGATTTAAGTTGTCGTCAAACAATGTTGATAATCTTATTTGGGATGGATCTATTTGTAATAAAGATGATGAGCCATGTATAGATACTTATAAGGATCATAGAATGGCAATGGCCTTTGCTCCTGCAGTGTCAAGTGCAGGAAAATTGGTGGTTGAAGATCCTGCTGTTGTTAGCAAATCTTATCCAAAATATTGGGATCATTTAACGGAATTCGGATATGGAGTTGATGAATAATTAAATATAAAATATAATATGGAACGGTGAATGACTTTGTTGTTCACCTTTTTTGTTTGATGTTTTAGAATTCAAATATTACTAATCTTGAACTTTTTGTTGGTTTATTATTTATTATTGCAGTTTCCCAGTCTCCTTGTTCTATTATTTTTTCTGTAAGTTTCAAGTCGAATTCTTTATCTACAGGTGTTGTGATTTTAATATCTGAAATTTTTCCCGAATCATTTATGAATATGTTTACGCTGACTTTTTTGTTTTTGTAATTGTTGGGAAGTGCTAAATTGTGTTCAATTTTTCGTTTAAATCTTTTAATTCCTATTAGAGGAGATGGCGTTAGATTATTTTTAACATTTTCTGATTTGAAGTTGGTGCTGTTTTTTGTTTCGTATTTTATGGTTACGATTTCATCAAGAGCCAAATTTCTTTTTTCTAATATAACTTCTTTTATGAAATCATTATTTGCCAGGATTTTTTTTTGCTTGTAGCCAATAAAATCGAATATTAACAGGCTTTCTTTATGTGAAGTACTGATATAAAAATCGCCATTAATATCAGATATGGTTCCGTTAGTTTTACCTTCTTCAATTATAGTAACTCCCGGTAGCGGGATTCCATCTTCATCGACAACTTTACCTTTACAGTGATTCAGGGAATCGTTCATTAAGCTTTTGATAATTGCTTGGTTCAAAGCTGATGAAGTTGCTGTTAAATTCATTTTGTTTACTTTGATTGTGTCTTTGACTGTATTTCTGTTTGTATGTGAATAGAGCACCGATTTCTGAATTGATATGAAAGAGTTTTTCTTGTACGTAATTGAAAATGATGTTGAAATGCCTGTTAAAAAGATAATTGATGCAGCAATTTCAATCCGGAATGAAAAGAATTTACTAAACTTTGATTTGATTTTATCTGATTTTTTTTGATAAGTCATTCCTTTTAAATAGAATAGTTCGATGCTTCCTTTTTTGTTGAAGCTTTAGCTTGTTGGTAATCACATACAACCATTATTTAAAATGGTCTATATGATACGATTAATTTCATTAATCTTAAAAAATGTTGTTAAATGTATAAATAATATATAGGTTTTTCAAGTTGATAAGTGCTAATTGTGTTTTTGTTAAGAGAATAAAATTTGGTAATCTATGCTAAAAAATTATAAAAAAATAAAGAGTTACCCCTGTTTTTAGTGAAATAAAAATGATAAATGTTATTTTTACATTTTAAATTTAATTAAAATACCACCTTTTTAATTTCTGAAGGAGAGAAAAGTAATTTGCCCGGATTATTTTGTGGATTTCAGGATTGATGACAAAATCTGTAAATTTTAATGATATGGCTTTAATTAGCTTTGTTGTTATATTGTAGTGGATTTTGTGTTGATGATCAATTGGTAATATAGTTGTAAAAAATGTTGTGTAAATAGAATGTCTTAATTTAATTTAATCTAAATAGTTTGTTAATTTTGCGCATTCATAGCATATAATTCAAATCTTCTTAAATAATAGTATAAACACAATGGATTTACAATTGTTTAGGAGATAGATAACAAAGTAATTATGGCAGAAGATCAGGATAAAATATTAGAAGAAGTTACCGGAAGTGACTATAAATATGGTTTTACCACTGATATAGAAACAGAGGTAATTCCTAAAGGATTAAGTGAAGATGTGGTTCGTTTGATATCTCAAAAAAAAAATGAACCAGAATGGATGTTGGATTTTAGGTTGAAAGCCTATAATCATTGGTTAAAAATAGAACAGCCTGATTGGGCCAAGTTAAATATACCTAAAATAGATTTTCAGGATATTATTTATTATGCTGCACCCAAACAAAAACCACAGCTTGATAGTATTGATGATGTAGATCCCGAATTGAAAGCTACATTTGATAAGTTAGGTATTCCGCTTGAAGAACAAAAAGTTTTGGCTGGAGTGGCTGTGGATGCTGTAATGGATAGTGTATCTGTTAAAACTACGTTTAAAGAAACTTTAGCTGAAAAAGGGATTATTTTTTGCAGTTTTAGTGAGGCTGTTCATGAATATCCTGACTTAATTAAAAAATATATGGGCTCGGTTGTTCCTTATACCGATAATTATTTTGCAGCTCTTAATTGTGCTGTTTTTAGTGATGGATCTTTTGTGTATATTCCTAAAGGGGTTCGTTGTCCAATTGAACTTTCAACTTATTTTAGAATTAATGCGGTTAATACAGGTCAGTTCGAAAGAACTTTAATAGTTGCCGACGACGATAGTTATGTAAGCTATCTGGAGGGTTGTACTGCGCCCCAAAGAGACGAAAATCAGCTGCATGCTGCAATTGTGGAAATCGTTACAATGGATAGAGCCGAAGTTAAATATTCAACTGTTCAAAACTGGTATCCCGGAGATAAGGATGGTAAAGGGGGTATTTATAATTTCGTTACCAAAAGAGCTTTATGTAAAGGTGATTATTCTAAAGTTATGTGGACTCAGGTTGAAACGGGATCTGCAATTACATGGAAGTATCCGAGTTGTGTGTTAATGGGTAATCACTCTGTTGGAGAGTTTTATTCTGTTGCTGTTACTAATAATTACCAGCAGGCTGATACAGGAGCAAAAATGATTCATTTAGGTAAAAACACCCGAAGCCTGATTGTTTCTAAAGGTGTATCGGCAGGGAAAAGTCAAAATAGTTACAGGGGATTAGTAAGGGTAAATAAGAAAGCTGAAAATGCGCGTAATTTCTCTCAATGTGATTCTTTATTAATGGGTGATCAATGCGGAGCTCATACATTTCCTTATCTTGAAATCAATAATAATACAGCAGTGGTGGAACATGAAGCAACCACATCCAAGATTGGGGAAGATCAAATATTTTACTGTAATACCAGAGGGCTTTCTACTGAAGATGCTATAGGGTTAATTGTAAATGGTTATGTTAAGGAAGTGATTAACCAATTGCCAATGGAGTTTGCTGTTGAAGCTCAAAAATTATTACAAATTAGTTTAGAAGGTAGTGTTGGATAACAGACACAAGTAGCAAGTATCAGGTCAAATGACAAAATTATCTTGCTCTGTTTTAATATATAAATGCAATTATCAACTTCAGGATTAAAAAAGTCTTATTACTTGTGTCTTGATACTTGATACTAAAAACAAAACATTATGCTTGAGATAAAAAATTTACATGCTAAAATAGATGATAAGGAGATTTTAAGAGGTATAAACCTAACTGTTAAACCCGGTGAGGTTCATGCTATAATGGGTCCAAACGGCTCCGGTAAAAGTACATTGTCATCAGTGCTTGCCGGAAGCGAAGCATTTGAAGTTTCTGATGGTTCTGCCACATTCTATGGTAAGGATTTGTTAGAAATGCCTGCAGAAGACAGAGCTCGTGAAGGCTTATTTTATAGTTTCCAGTATCCGGTTGAAATTCCCGGGGTTAGTATGGTGAACTTTATGCGCACAGCAGTAAATGAACACAGGAAATATAATGGTGAAAAACCCTATTCAGCCAGTGAGTTTTTAAAATTGATGCGTGAGAAAAAGAGTTTGGTTGAGATTGATTCTAATCTTACTAACCGCTCGGTTAATGAGGGATTTTCAGGTGGTGAGAAAAAGAAAAATGAAATTTTTCAAATGGCAATGTTACAACCTAAAGTATCTATTCTTGATGAAACAGATTCTGGTTTGGATATTGATGCCTTGAGAATTGTTGCTAATGGAGTAAATAAATTAAAATCTAATGATAATGCTACAATTTTGATTACTCACTATCAGCGATTGTTAGACTACATTGTTCCTGATTATGTTCATGTTTTATATAAGGGACGTATTGTAATGTCTGCAGGAAAAGAATTGGCTTTAGAGTTAGAAGAAAAAGGTTACGACTGGATTAAAAAGCAGTTTGAGGATTAACCCGTAAACTATATGTTTAACTTTTAAAATGTATTAAAATGAGTATAGCGGGTTCAGATATTAAAACTGAAGAAAGATATGTTGCTCTTTATAAAGAGAATTTAGGACGTTTAAATATTGTCACCTCAGATCTGGTAGCAGGCCAACGTCAAAAAGCAATTGAGGTTTTTGAAGAAAAAGGAATTCCTAATCGTAAGGTTGAGA
The DNA here is from genome assembly GCA_963677345.2 of uncultured Saccharicrinis sp. GTDB lineage: Bacteria > Bacteroidota > Bacteroidia > Bacteroidales > Marinilabiliaceae > Saccharicrinis. Next base: position 25,517 of record CAXXLC010000009.1, on the reverse strand, counting down.
GCTATAAGTATACTAATTTAAATCCTCAATTTGAAAGAGATTATCATTATGATTTTGAACACGAAGTTTTTAATCAGAACTTAAAAGATGTGTTTAATTGTAATGTTGAGGATTTGGAAGCTATAACGGTGTATCTGATTAATGGATGGTATTACCGAAAAAATACTCTGCCTGATACCTTGCCACAAGGTGTAATTATTGGTAGTTTTGCTGAATGTTCAAAATCTTATCCTGAAATATTTGAGGCACATTATAATAAATATGCTAAAAACGAAGAGGATACTTTTGTGGCATTAAATACAGCTTATGCTCAGGATGGTTTCTTTATTTATATTCCTAAAGGTGTTGTGGTTGAAAAACCAATCCAAATTGTGAATATTATGAAAGCGGATGAGGATTTTATGGCTTTCCCAAGAAACCTGATTGTTGTTGAAGAAAACGCTCAGGCTAAAATTATGGTTTGTGAGCACACTGTATCAGAAAAAAAGTTTCTTTTAAATGGAGTAACTGAAGCTTTTGTTGATAAAAGTTCAATTTTTGATCTTTACACCATTCAAAATCAGCATAATTTAACTACAAATATATCATCTATATTTATTGAGCAGAAAGGTCAATCTAGTATACTAACTCATAATCTTACCTTGCATACCGGGGTTACACGAAATAATGTATATGTTCATATGGATGGTGAACATTGTGAGTCGAGGGTATACGGCTTGTATATTTCAGATAAGAGTCAGCATGTAGATAATTATTCTTTTATTGACCATGCGATGCCAAATTGTTATAGTGAGGAATTGTTTAAAGGAGTCTTGGATGATGCTGCAACTGGTGCTTTTGCCGGTAAAATTATGGTACGCCCTAATGCTCAAAAAACAAATGCCTTCCAGAAAAATGATAATTTACTTTTGACTGAGAATGCAAAAATGAATACAAAACCAATGTTGGAGATTTATGCAGATGATGTTAAATGTTCGCATGGTGCCACAGTAGGTCAGCTTGATGAAAAGTCAATGTTCTATTTGCGTTCAAGAGGGATTGGTAAGGATGAAGCAAGAATTTTGTTGATGTATGCTTTTGCGTATGAAGCTGTTGAAAAGATACGGGTTGAGGCAGTTAGGGAACAAATTAGAGGGCTTGTGGAACAAGTGTTCAGAGGTGAGTTAGATAAATGTAATTCTTGCGTTTTATGTGGTCAGGAATCAGGTAAAGGATACGCTTGTATGTAATGTTATGGCAATTGATATAAAGAACATAAGATCACAGTTTCCTATCTTGGATAGTATCATTCATGGTAAGCCATTGGCTTATTTTGATAATGCTGCAACAACTCAGAAACCAGAACGGGTTGTTAATAAGGTAAATGAAGTTTACCATACTTTAAATAGTAATATACATAGAGGAGTACACTATTTAAGTAATCAGGCAACACTAGCTTATGAGGAGTCCAGAATTAAAGTCCAGAATTTTTTAAATGCAGCTTATTCTCATGAAATAATCTTTACATCAGGAGCAACTGCGGCTATTAATTTGTTAGCTTTTTCTTTTGGAGAGACTTATATTCAGGAAGGAGATGAGATTATCATATCTCAAATGGAACATCATTCTAACATTGTTCCATGGCAAATGATGTGTAAAAGAAGAAAGGCTGTTTTAAAAGTAATTCCAATAACAGAGACAGGTGAACTTGATCTGGAAGTTTTTGATTCTCTTTTGTCTGAAAAAACTAAATTGGTGGCTGTAACATATGTGTCTAATGCATTGGGTACACATAATCCAATACCAGAAATTATAAAGCGTACGCATCAGAATAATTCTTTAATTATGGTTGATGCATCGCAGGCTGTTCAACATTTAAAAGTTGATGTACAGGAATTAGATGTTGACTTTTTGGTTTTTTCAGGGCATAAAATCTATGGCCCTACAGGAACAGGTGCTTTATATGGAAAAGAAAAATTTCTAAATGAAATGGTGCCCTGGCAAGGTGGGGGTGAAATGATAAAGACTGTTACTTTTGAAGAAACATCATATAATGAGTTACCTTTTAAATACGAAGCCGGAACTCCAAATATTGCTGGAGCAATAGGACTAGGAGAAGCAATTGATTTTGTTTCAGAAATTGGAGTTGAAAATATTGCAGAGTATGAGCATGAATTATTAGTTTATGCTACCGACAAACTTAATGCAATACCAGGAATGAGGATATTTGGTGCTTCCAGTCAGAAATCCAGTGTGATTTCATTTTTAGTGAATGATATTCACCCATTTGATATGGGAACAATGCTGGATAAAATGGGTTTGGCGGTTAGAACTGGTCATCATTGTGCTCAACCAATTATGGACTACTTTGGTATTCCAGGTACATTAAGAGCTTCTTTTGCGGTTTATAATACTAAAGATGAAATTGATCGATTGGTAGAAGGCATCTCAAAGGTGGCTATGTTGTTTGGGTAAAGATTTTAATTTTAGCATCTTTGTTACCTGAATTTAGTAAATAGTAATAGATATTTAATAATGACAATACAAGAAATTCAAGACGAAATAGTTGCAGAGTTTACATCGTTTGATGAATGGATGGATAAATACGCATATTTAATCGAACTGGGCAATGATCTTGAACCTTTTGATGATCAATACCGATTAGATCAAAATTTATTAGACGGATGCCAATCAAAAGTATGGTTGCACGCCTGGGAAAAAGATGGTAAGATTTATTATATGGGTGATAGTGACGCTATAATTGTTAAAGGAATCGTAGCGCTAATGATTAGAGCTTTATCTGGCCAAAAACCCGAAGATATACTGAATAATGATCTTACATTCGTTGATGAAATTGGATTAAAAGAACATCTTTCACCAACTCGATCTAACGGTTTAGTAGCTATGATTAAACAAATGCGCCTTTTTGCACTTGCATTTAAAGCTAAGCAGGCTTAGGTAGTTTTAATTGTATATTCATAAATATTAGGTTAATCTTAGTGTTTAAATTATATACCTGATACAAGATATTATGACAAATGAATTTTTATCACTAGAGGAAGAGATTGTTAATGTATTAAAAACTATTTTCGATCCTGAAATTCCTGTTAATATATATGACTTGGGTTTAATATATGAAGTGAATGTTGAGGAAGATGGAAAGGTACGAGTGGTCATGACGTTGACCTCCCCAAATTGTCCTGTGGCTGAATCAATGCCCGAAGAGGTATTTGATAAGGTGAGTAGTGTTGAGGGTGTTTCTCATGTGGATGTGAATCTAACTTTTGATCCTCCGTGGACAAAGGATATGCTTTCGGATGAAGCGTTGTTAGAATTAGGTCTGTTGTAAGATATCATACCATAAATAAAGAAAGATCCTTAATCACATCACTTGGTTAAGGATCTTTTTTTTATTATATAATTTATAAGTTAACTTTCTTCAGGAGGATTTCTATTTATGGATTTGATTGAGATTAAATATGCTGAGTTAATTAGGACAAAAGCTAAAGAGTTAGGTTTTGATGACTGTGGTTTCACCGAAGCAAAGGCGCTTAAGGATCAGGAGCTTTATTTTAAAAAATGGCTAGCTAATAATATGCATGGAAGTATGCAGTATATGGAGAATCATTTTGAAAAAAGACTTGATGCCTCAAAGCTCGTAGAAAATGCAAAAACAGTAATTGTACTTTTAAAAAATTACTATCCCCGGGAAAAACAAAACCAAGATGCACCTATTATATCCAGATATGCTTATGGTGAAGATTATCATTTTGTGTTAAAGGATAAACTGAATGATCTATTTCAATATATCAAAGCTGAAATTTATTCAGAACTAGAGGGCCGATGTTTTGTTGATTCTGCTCCAATACTTGAAAGAGCATATGCTGTTAATGCTGGTTTAGGATGGATTGGGAAGCACAGCAATTTAATTCATAAAAGGTTGGGAAGTTATGTTTTTATCTCGGAATTAGTAGTTAACTTATCGTTGCCCTTTGCTGAAAAAATTAAAGAAGCTTGTGGTGGATGTACCAGATGTATTGATGCTTGTCCAACAGGAGCTATAATATCACCTAAAGTTGTTGATTCAACCAAATGTATTTCCTATCTGACGATTGAAAACAGAGGTGAAATTCCCGATACTTTTAAATCTGTAATGGAAAATAGGATGTATGGCTGTGATATTTGTCAGGAAGCCTGCCCCTGGACCTGGAAGAGCCGTCCAAATAATGAAGAACGCTTTACTCCTAAAAAAGAGGTGCTTGAAATGACCAAGCAAGATTGGCTGGGGTTAACACCTGAAAAATTCACTGCTCTTTTAAAAAATCAGCTGTAAAAAGAACAAAATACTCTGGTTTACGTCGAAATATTGACTTTTTATCGTAAAAAATTATATTCTGTTAGAATATCTTATTAAATTTAATAGGGTCATTGTAAATTAAACTCATTTACAGATCTAATAGATAATTCTAATTTTTTGATTTATGAATACTGTTAATCATTCGCCCTTTTATACTTACGCAAAAGATAAAACATTAATTCATGGTATGTATTGGTTACCTAAAACAAACATCAAGGCTATTATTTGTTTGGTTCATGGTTTAGGGGGCCATATTGCAAGGTTCTCTCAATTAGCAGAGGATTTTTGCAACTGTAATATAGGCTTGATAGGAGTTGATTTAAGGGGCCATGGTAAGTCGTTCGGAAAAAGAGGTTGCGTGTGTAGTTTAAATGATTACTATAATGATATTTCTGCAACTTTAAAATACCTTAAGAATAATATTTCTGATGCAGATATACCGGTTTATTTGTATGGCAATAGTATGGGAGGGCCGGTGTCGTTGAAGTATGCTATTAAAAACAAATTTCTATTTAGTGGAGTTATTTTAACAGCTCCCTGGTTTTGCCTTCGTAAACAACCCAAAGGGTTTTCTTTATTTATACTGAAAAATATAAATAGGATATTTCCTAATGTTACTATATCATCCGGTATAAAGTCAAAAGATTTCAGATCTAATCCCCAAATGCAAGCCGAGGCAATAAAGGATTCCCTGGTACATAAACGTATTTCTATTAGGTTATTGTTTTTAATTTATCATTTAGGGTTAGAATTAATCTTAAAAGAGATAGAAGGTTTTAATTTGCCAACTTTAATATTTCATGGAGAATCTGATATGGTTACAGATATTAATGCCTCAAAAAGATATACAGAGAATAATTATAAAAATGTGGAGTTTATTTCATTACCTGATACAAAACATGAAATTCATGTGGAAGCAGAGCGTAAAAATGTTTTGAAAAAGATTGTATCATGGATTGAAAGTATTGAACAAAGTAAAACAAAGGAAAATCATCATAAAGGAATAGCTTGCATTAATAAATAAAATGAATAGTTTTAGAACAGAAGTTGAAATAGAAAAGTTTCTGGAGAAAATAGAGTACGACTCGAAAGTAATGTTTATAGGCTCGTGTTTTGCGACCAATATTGGAGAAAGGTTTAAATCTGTAAGGCTGGATACTATGGTAAATCCTTATGGTGTTATTTATAATCCAATAAGTGTTGCAAATACTTTAAAGTTTATTGTTGATAATCGAATATTTACCGATCGTGATTTAAATCTTAAGGGTGAATATTGGCATAGCTTTTATCATCATAGTATTTTTTCGGATAGAGATAAGGATAATTGTTTACATAAAATTAATAAAAGTAATCAACAAGCTCATGATTATTTAAAGTCATGCAAATATATTTTTATAACCTTTGGTACTGCATGGGTATATCAATGGAATGAAACCGAACAGATCGTTTCAAACTGTCATAAGTATCCGGCCAAAGAATTTAATAGGTATATCTTAAATATTGAAGAAATTGTAAAAGTATATAAAAGTTTATTAACGGAAATTCTTGTGTTAAACCCAGAGATCGAAATTGTTTTTACTGTTAGTCCTGTTAGGCATTGGAAAGATGGGGCTCATGGTAATCAAATAAGTAAGTCTACTCTTTTGTTAGCTATTGAAAGTATCGTTGAGCAGTTTCAAAGCTGTCATTATTTTCCTGCTTATGAATTATTGTTGGATGATTTACGTGATTATAGGTTTTATGATGTGGATATGATACATCCTAACTCGGTAGCAATTGACTATATATGGCGAAAGTTGGAAAGTTGTATTTTTTCGGGTAAAGCATTGGAATATATCAAGGAGATGTATAAATTAGTGAAGGCAATTAGTCACAGACCTTATGATTTTACTTCAGAATCATATCAATCTTTTCTTAAGAATCAAATTGAGAAAATAGGCTACCTGAAAGATAAGTATCCCAAAGTGGATTTTGAAGCGGATTTAAATTGTTTTAAAAGTAAAATTGTTTAAATCCATGTTATTTATTCTTAAATATGTGATAATTGTTATTTTTTTAAGGAAAATAGTTATAATTTGAAGTTGTTATTCTTTTATATGCATCAAATTGTTATAATTACTAAGGTTGAGTGTTATTGGGAAAAGACTAAAATATAAATATCATTCTATAAAATTAAGGGTGTATTTAGTTTATTCTATCTGTATAGTTTTATTGAAATTTAAGTATTTAAAATAAAGAAAAATGATATAACAAATAATTATTAAATGTCCTATCTAACTTTTGAAAAATCCAAATTAATCAACCTGGAACAATCTCTATACAGGGAGATTCTTCGAACCAATCGGGCGGGCTCATACTCGAGCTCAAGTATTATAGGTTGTAATACCCGGAAATATCACGGATTGCTGGTATGTCCGCTGCCTAATTTTGACATGATGCGTCATGTCTTATTAAGTTCTCTTGATGTTACTATAATTCAGCATAATAAGGAGTTTAATCTTGGAATCCATAAATATAGTGGAAACCATTATGAACCTAAAGGACATAAATACATTAGAGAACTGGAATTTGATATTATTCCCCGTAAGGTATATCGAATAGGAGGAGTTTTGTTTTCTGTAGAAGAAGTTTTGGTAGAAAAACAAGAACGAATTCTTATAAAATATACTCTTTTAGAAGCGAATTCCCCCACCAAATTAAAACTTAAACCTTTTTTAGCCAATAGAAGTGTTCATGAATTAACCCATGAGAACTTAGAGGTTAATACTAAATATTCCCTTATTGATAATGGAATTAGTTTGCAAACGTATCCATCTGTACCCAAATTGTATATGCAGTTGTCAAAAGAAAATGAATTTGTGGCAAATCCAGATTGGTATAGGGGTATTGAATACTTTAAAGAACAAAACCGTGGTTATCATTATAAAGAAGATCTTTATGTGCCGGGTTATTTTGAAGTGGACATAAATAAAGGCGAAAGTATTATTTTTTCAGCATCAATAACAAAGCATATACCCGAAAACTTTAAGATTAGATTTGATAAAGAAGTTGATAAAAGAATCCCAAGAGACAGTGCTTTTAATAACCTGTTAAATGCGGCTCAGCAGTTTTTTGTGCTCAGTAGTAAAGGTATCACTATGGTTGCTGGTTATCACTGGTATGGTGAAAGACTTCGTGATACATTAATTTCAGTACCTCAGTTAACAGAAGCTTTAGGTGATGAAGATTTATTTGAAAGTGTTATTGATACTTCTGCCAAAAAGATTACGAAAATTATTAAGGATAAAACAATTCTTAATATTGAGGAAGCGGATACTCCTTTATGGTTTTTTTGGACAATTATGCAATGTTGGGGCGAATTATGTATTGATAATCTTTGGATAAAGTATTATGATTTTTTAAAGTTGGTAATAAAATCCTATTTGTCAGGAAGATTTGAAAACGTTAAAATTGATGACAATGGGTTAGTCGTTATTAATGACGAAACCATACCATTAACATGGATGAATGGTATGGTTGATTTTAAGCCGGTAACTCCAAGGAATGGTGCTTGTGTTGAAATTAATGCCTTGTGGTATAATGCATTAAGTTTATTTTTTGAATTAGCTAAACAACAAAAAAAGGATGCCGCTTTATTAAAAGAGATTAAGTCTGTTTTAAGTAAATTAGAAGTCTCTTTTATTGAAACATTTTGGAATGAAGACGAACATTGTTTATATGATTTAGTGAATGGGGATTTTAAAGATTCATCAATCAGACCAAACCAGGTTTTTGCGACATCTTTTGAATATTCGCCATTAAGTAATGAACAAAAAAAAGGAGTTGTCGATATTCTAAAAGAAGAATTGCTTACCCCTAAAGGATTAAGGACTTTATCTCCCCGAAATCCTCATTATGTAGGTTCAATGGAAGGTCTTGCACATAAAAGAGAACTAGGCTTGCATCAAGGTGCAGTTTGGCCCTGGTTAATATCTTTTTATGCTGAAGGGTATTTGAAACTTCATAAACAAAGTGGAATTAGTCATATAAAACGTATTGCGGAAAATTTTAGTGAAGAAATGACAGAGCATTGCATTGGGACTTTGTCAGAGTATTATAACGGGAATCCTCCTCAACGTGGCAAAGGTGCAGTTAGTATGGCATGGAATGTGGCTGGTGTTCTTAAAATTCTTAAACTAATCGAAAAATATAGCTAATATGAGGGTATTAATGTTTGGCTGGGAGTTTCCTCCTCATATTACAGGTGGACTCGGAACGGCTTGTTATGGTTTAACAAGAGGTTTATCACACATAGAAGATTTAGATGTTTTATTTGTTGTACCTAAAGCATACGGAGATGAAAATCAAAGTGCCATACAGTTGGTTGGTGCAAATAATGTATCTATACGACAACGAAAAATCGATTTTAAGAAATTTCAAAAGGAAATGGAATATATTGAGGTGGATACCCATATTATTCCTTATGTTGATCCTGAAGATTATTGGAAGCTGACTAAAGTAAAAGTTGAAGGCGAAAAAAAGATTGTCCATACTAACGAAGAAGGAAAAATTGATTTTTCAGGCAAGTATGGAGCTAATCTTTTAGAAGAAATATCTAATTATGCTCTTGTTGCAGGTGTTATTGCACAGGATAATGAATTTGATGTTATTCATGCTCATGACTGGTTGGCTTATCCTGCAGGGATGGCAGCTAAAGAAGCCAGTGGCAAACCCTTGGTTGTACATGTTCATGCTACAGATTTTGATCGTAGTGGTGGTAGTGTAAACCCTGCTGTGTATGAAATTGAAAAACGTGGACTTGATGCTGCAGATAAAGTTATAACTGTTAGTAACCTGACCCGGAATATTGTTATTGAGAAATATGGTATTAGCCCGGATAAAGTCGTTACTGTTTATAACGCTGTAGAACATAAAGATATGTCGGTTGACAATCCGATTAAAAAGAACAAAGGAGAAAAAATTGTGACCTTTTTAGGAAGGATAACCATGCAGAAGGGGCCAGAGTATTTTATTGAGGCTGCATATCGTGTTCTTCAAAAGATGGATAATGTGCGGTTTGTTATGGCAGGTAGTGGTGACATGATGGAAAAAATGATTCGCAGAGCAGCAGAGCTTAAAATTACTGATAAATTTCACTTTACCGGGTTTTTAAAAGGAGAAGACGTATTTACAATGTTACGCATGAGTGATTTGTATGTGATGCCTTCTGTTTCTGAACCATTCGGAATTTCTCCATTGGAAGCTATGCAGAGTAATGTACCCGTGCTTATTTCCTATCAATCGGGAGTGGCTGAAATTTTAAATCATGCTATTAAAACCAATTTCTGGGATATAGATGCAATGGCTGATGCGATGTATGGAGTGTTAAAATATCCGTCACTTTCAACGATGTTTCAACGACATGGTAAAAGTGAAGTTGAAGCACTTAAATGGGAAGATTCTGCAGAGAAGGTAAAGGATGTTTACGATTCTGTTGTGCCTAACCTATAATCTAACTCTTAAAATTTACAATCATGAAAACCATTTGTTTATATTTTCAAGTCCACCAACCATTCCGTTTTCGTCGTTATCGCTTTTTTGATATAGGTAATAATCATTATTATTATGATGATTATACCAATGAAAGTATAATGGTTAAAATTTCTCAAAAATGTTATTTGCCAACAAATAAGATATTGCTGGAACTGATAAAGCAGAATAAAGGGAAGTTTAAAGTTGCGTTTTCCATATCTGGGATTGCACTTAAACAATTTCAACTTTATGCACCAGAGGTAATTGATAGCTTCAAGAAACTTGCTGATACAGGTCAGGTAGAATTTCTGGCAGAAACATATTGTCATTCATTAGTTTCTTTAAAAGATAAGAGTGAATTTGAGCGTCAGGTTAAAATGCAGGTGGATATTGTTAAAGAATTATTTAACCAGGAGCCTAAGGTGTTCAGGAATACAGAATTAATATATTCTGATGAAATGGGAGATATGGTTTATAAAATGGGGTATAAAGCCATGTTAACGGAAGGTGCAAAACATATATTGGGATGGAAAAGTCCAAATTATTTGTACTGTAACAGTATAAATCCGAAATTAAAAGTGTTGTTAAAAAACTTTGTTTTAAGTGATGATATCGCATTTCGTTTTGGAAACAAAGATTGGAATGAATATCCTCTGACACCTCAAAAGTATACCCAGTGGTTAAAGGATTTAGATCAAAAGAATGAAGTCGTAAACCTCTTTCTTGATTATGAAACTTTTGGCGAACATCAGTGGAAAGAAACGGGGATTTTTGAGTTTTTAGAAGGACTTCCCAAAGAAATTCTGAAGCATAAAGAGTTTTCTTTTTCTACACCTTCTGAAGTCGCCGAACAGTTACAACCTGTTTCTTCAGTAAATGTCCCATATCCTATCTCCTGGGCTGATGAAGAAAGAGATTTAACGGCCTGGTTAGGTAATGAAATGCAGGAGGAGGCTTTTAATAAATTATATGCTCTGTTGCCTAAAATGGAAAAGTGTACAGATCCTAAACTAAATGATGACTGGATTTATCTTCAGGCTAGTGATCACTTTTATTATATGTGTACTAAGTATTTTTCTGATGGAGATGTACATGCGTATTTTAACCCGTATGAATCCCCATATCAGGCGTTTATTAATTATATGAATATACTTAGTGATTTTACATTACGCTTAAATGCTGCTGTTCCTGAAAGTGCTGAAGATCAGGATATTTCTAACTTAACCAGTTTGCTGTCAGAAAAAGAAGAAACAATATTGAAACTGGAAAAGCGTATCAAAGAACTGAGAAACAGGCAGAAAACTAAAAAGTCAAAGGAAAAAGCAATGTAATTCAGAGTTTAAATAGAGTCCGTCTATATATTCTGCATTTTTTAAGAGTCTTGTTCAAAAAGTTCGAGAACAAGGCTTGCGAAATTTTGAAAAACAGGGAGTTTACTTTCGTAAATGACCGTTTTCAAAATGAGCGTAACGCAGTTATCGGACTTTATGGACAGAGTTTAATTAGGCCTATTTTATTCTTATTAAATAAACAGAGAAAATTATGAGCATTAAAAAACAGTTTTTAAAAAGTAAACCTGAGTGTAAGGTTACATTTAAATTTGAGAAAAAAGATGGCGTAGAGCCTCAATCGGTTAAAGTACTGGGTGATTTTAATAACTGGGATACTTCAGTAGAACCTATGAAGCCATTAAAATCAGGTGATTTTACTCAAACTATTAATTTGTCAAGTGGAGTTAATATTCAATTCAGGTATCTGATTGATGATAGTCAGTGGATGAATGAAGAGCAAGCGGACGACTTTATCGACAATGGTTTAGGTACGGCTGAGTCAAATTGTGTTCTTCAGCTGTAGGTGTATATCAATTTTAATTATAACCATCTTTGAACGGTGAGATACCGCAATCATAATTTATTATTTAAAAGAAATGATGCAAAATTTTTTAAAACCTGATGTAGTTTTTGAAGCTAGTTGGGAGGTATGTAATAAAATGGGCGGTATCCATACCGTTTTGTCAACAAAAGCATTAACTTTGGTTGAAAATTTTGGAGACAATATTATTTTTATGGGTCCTGATGTTTATTCGGGATCTAATAAAATTGATGAATTTGAAGAGGATGGTAACCTGTTTCCCGGTTGGAAAGATATTCTGGATAAAGAAGGTCTACGTGTTAAAACAGGCCGGTGGAAAGTAGTGGGTAAACCAATAGCATTACTGATTGATTTTAGTACCTTGGTTTCTCAAAAAGATGAAATATTATCGCGGTTTTGGGAGCTTTATAAGGTGGATTCTTTATCCGGACAATGGGATTATATTGAATCAGTGCTTTTTGGTTATGCAGTAGGAAAGGTTATTGAGAGTTACTATAAGTGTTATCTGAATGCAAACAATAAGATTATTGCCCATTTTAATGAATGGATGACAGGCAGTGGAGCCTTGTATCTTAAAAATACTTTACCTCAAATTGCAACTGTATTTACCACACATGCAACAGTTATTGGAAGAAGTCTGGCCGGGCATGGTGAGCCTCTGTATGATGAATTGCAAAATTTTAATGGAGATATCCGATCTCATGATCTTGGAGTGGTTGCTAAACATTCTTTAGAAAAAAAATCAGCAGTTAATGTTGATTGTTTTACAACTGTTTCAGATATTACAGCTAAAGAATGTGCTCAGTTCATGGAGCGTAAGGTTGATGTTATCACTCCAAATGGCTTTGAAAATGATTTTGTTCCCCAGGGCGAAGAGTTTAGTCGCAAAAGAAAAACTGCCAGGGAGAAATTACGTGCTGTTTCAGAATGTCTTTTAGGTTATAAACTGTCTGATGATGCTCTTTTCGTGGCAAATAGCGGGCGATATGAGTATCGAAATAAAGGTATAGATGTGTTCCTGGATAGTCTGAAGCATTTAAATGAAGACCAAAACTATAAAAGGGAAACCATTGTATTTGTATTAATCCCTGCCAATAATTTTGGTGCACGTAAGGATTTAATGGCTAAACTTAAAGGGGAGTCTGATTTAAAACTGGACAATCCATTTCTGACTCATGGTTTGAACGACCTGGGTTATGATCCTATTATAAATAAAATACAGGATATTCATCTTAATAATGATATTGATGATACTGTAAAACTGATTTTTGTCCCTGCTTACCTCAAGGGAAACGATGGGGTGTTTAACCTTCCGTACTACGATATTTTGATAGGTATGGATTTAACAGTCTTCCCTTCTTATTATGAGCCTTGGGGCTATACTCCTCTTGAAAGCCTGGCTTTTTATATTCCTACCATTACTACTTCTTTAGCCGGATTCGGGATTTGGGGGCAGCAATATTCAAGTGGGATCACTGATGGTTTGGGTATTATTGAACGCAATGATCATAATATGGCGGAGGTTTCACGTAATATCTCCAAAATGATACAAGAGTACTTTCTTAAATCAGAAAGTGAGATATTAGATATCCGTATGAAAGCTCATGAACTTTCAACAAGAGTTGATTGGGGCGTACTGATTAACCATTATTTTGAAGCTTATGAAATAGCGCTTAAGGCTGTTGAACTTCGAAGAACACAAATAGATGTGGTGAAACGTGAAAAAAGAATTCACATCAAACCAGAGAAGTCATCAATGCCAGTCTGGAAAAAACTATTTGTTAAATCAAAGCTTCCGGGTAAAATAGCCTGTCTAAATGATCTGGCTCATAATTTATGGTGGACATGGAATTACAAGGCTTCAGAACTTTTTGAATCAATTGATCCGGATATTTGGGTTCATTGTGGAAGAGATCCAATTAATTTGTTGGAGCGCGTAAGTTATGATTATTTAGAAGAACTCTCTGTAAATGAAGAGTTTGTAGGTAGATTGAATTATGTGTACGCCATGTTTCGCGCTTATATGGATCGTGAAGCATCAACAACACCATCAATAGCTTATTTCAGTATGGAATATGGTATTAATGATGTGTTAAAAATTTATTCAGGAGGCTTGGGTGTTCTGGCTGGGGATTATTTGAAAGAGGCGAGTGATTCAAATGTAAATATGACGGCTGTAGGATTGCTTTATAAATATGGTTATTTCAGGCAGTCGGTAACTATTAACGGAGATCAGCAATCTAATTTTGATCGTCAGGAATTTTCAAAACTTCCAATTTCAGAAATTAAAAAAAGTGATGGCACTCCCCTTGTGATGCAAATGAGTGCACCAGGACGTACTGTTTATGTAAAAGTCTGGCGTGCTGATGTTGGTCGGGTGAAATTATATTTATTGGATACTGACCATCCGCAAAACAGTGAAAGTGACAGGCAAATAACGCATAGTTTGTATGGAGGCGATTGGGAAAATCGTCTAAAGCAGGAAATACTTTTGGGAATGGGGGGTATTCAGCTGATGGATACCTTAGATATAAAAACAGATCTGTTCCATTGCAATGAAGGGCATGCAGCTTTAATAAATGTTTCAAGATTAATTAAGTATGTAGAGAGTCATTATAGTTTTCCGGAAGCAATGGAGTTAGTCAGAGCTTCTTCATTGTTTACAACCCATACTCCGGTTCCTGCAGGTCATGATAAATTTGACGAAGATTTAATAAGAGTATACTTCCGTCATATTCCCGAAAGATTGCAGATTTCATGGGACGAATTTATGGCTTTGGGTCGTGAAAATCCGGATAATCATCATGAGAAATTTTCAATGAGTGTACTTGCTGTTAAAACCTCAATGGAAGTTAATGGTGTTAGCTGGTTGCATGGAGAAGTGTCAAGAAATATGTTTCAGGGTTTGTGGAGAGGTTTATTTACGGAGGAAATCCCAATTGGTTATGTTACTAATGGTGTTCATTATGGAACGTGGACTTCCTGCGATATGCAACGTTTATACGAAAAAGAATTTGATCCAAACTTTAAATCAGATCTTTCAAATAAAACATATTGGAATAAGATTCACCAAGTCAGTGATCGTGATATTTGGCAAGTAAGACTGGCGTTACGTAAAAAACTGATCGATTTTGTGAAGAATAGGATGGCTTCAAATATGGTAGATAGTCATTCCGATCCTTCTCAGATTGTTGAGGTAATTGATAAGATAGATGATAAAGCACTAACTATTGGTTTTGCACGACGTTTTGCAACTTATAAGCGCGCTCATTTATTATTCACGGATGAAGAACGTTTAGCTAAAATTGTTAATAACCCAGATTATCCTGTACAGTTTCTCTTTGCGGGTAAGGCTCATCCTGCTGATGGTGGAGGTCAGGCTCTAATCAAACATATTGTTGAAATATCGAAAAAACCTCAATTCCTTGGGAAAATCGTATTTCTTGAGAATTATGATATGGAGCTTGCTAAAAGATTGGTTAGCGGCGTTGATATTTGGATGAATACCCCGACAAGACCTCTGGAGGCCTCAGGTACTAGTGGAGAAAAAGCTGAATTAAATGGAGTTTTAAACTTTAGCGTTTTAGATGGTTGGTGGTACGAAGGATACCGCGAAGGTGCTGGATGGAGCTTAACAGATAAGCGTACCTATAACGATCAGCAGCTTCAGGATGAGTTAGATGCAGCAACTATTTATAGTATGTTTGAAAATGAGATCGTCCCATTGTTCTATGACCAAAATGAAGAAGGAATATCTGAAAACTGGATTAGGTTTGTGAAAAACTCTATCTCTGAAATTGCACCAAACTATACAACCAAACGAATGATGGATGATTATTTAAATAGATTTTATCTTAAAATGGATCATCGTTTAAAAGAACTTAAAGAAAAAGATTGTGCATTGGTTAGAGATATTACTTCATGGAAACGATGGGTGAAATCGAACTGGAATGAAGTAGAAGTAGTGAATATTGAAATGCCCGATATTTATGCTCATCAATTGGGGATAGGTGAAACTTACCATATTAGTGTTGTTATTGATTTAAAATCACTGAGTGGACTGGAAATCTCTGTTCAGGCTATTTTTGCGGATGTTCAGGAGGATGGTTCTGCTAAAATGCTAAGTATTGAAGAGTTTAAGTTAGATAAAAAAGAAGGTAGTAAATTGTACTGTTCTTTAAATCATAAATTAAATATTCCGGGTGTATATAATTTTGGTATCAGAATGTACCCTAAGAATGCAAATGTTTATTCACAGCATGAATTATGTTGCATTAGATGGATTTAGTATATCAATACAAAATACAATGGAGTTTTGTTTTGAAGTGTGGAAATGTCATTATATGTAGATTTTAAATTAAGCATATATTATAAAAGCGGCTGATAATCTTTTAAGATTTTAAGCCGCTTTTTGTTTTTAATATACACTTTTGGGTGGGGTTCGTTCCAGTATTAATGCACTGCGTGCCGGAATATATATTTTTAATTGATATTGATCCTTGTTGAAAGGCATTCTTTCAGGATAGTATATAAAAGATTCGTCAAGTAAGCCAAACCCTCCAAATTTTTTACCGTCGGTGTTCAGAACGATTTTGTATTTACCCGGATCGGTAAAAATACCATAATCGGTGTACGAATGGCTTGGTGAAAAGTTGAAAATCATTAAATAATTTCCTCTTTTAAAACACATTATCTGATCGCCTTCATTGATTGCAACTCCATAGCAACTTTCACTGTTTGACAACAGGTTGTTTTTAGCCAGGTGAATCATGGCTTCATCAAAGGCTGCAAGGTACTTGAATTTTAAATCAGGGTGGTCAACCAAACTCCATTGTCGACGTGCATATTTATAAGACCATCCGTTTCCTTCTCTTGGGAAATCGATCCATTCAGGATGACCAAATTCATTGCCCATAAAATTAAGATAACCTCCATACGATGTTGTTAAGGTTGCCAGTCTTATCATTTTATGTAAGGCTATCCCCCTGTCAATAATTAAACTTTCCGACTTGAGATCCATCTTATCATACATCTCTTTGTCTACCAATCGAAATATAATAGTTTTATCACCAACCAGGGCCTGGTCGTGCGATTCACAATACGAAACCACTTTTTCTCCTGCCCGGTGTTGGCTTAATTCGTGAAAAATCTGACCTACATTCCAATTCTCATCGCTATGTTCCTTAATCATTTTAATCCAGAAATCAGGAACTCCCATCGATAGCCTGTAATCAAATCCAACTCCACCGTTTTTAATTGATTCTGAAAGACCCGGATATCCACTCATGTCCTCCGCAATAGTAATGGCATGGGGATTAATATGATGGATCAAACTGTTGGCTAAAGTTAGGTATGTAAGCGCATCAAAATCTTCAGTACCGTTAAAATAGTCGCCATACGACGAGAAAGAATATTCTAGTCCGTGGTGTAGGTATAGCATACTGGTAACACCATCAAACCTGAAACCATCAAAATGAAATTCGTTGATCCAGTATTTGCAATTTGATAATAAAAATCTTAATACTTCGTCCTTACCGTAATTAAAGCATTTGCTGTCCCAGGCCGGATGTTCACCTCTGCCTCCTTCATGAAAGTATTGATAGGATGTGCCATCAAACCTTCCTAGTCCTTCAACTTCGTTTTTTACAGCGTGCGAATGAACAATGTCCATGATTACAGCTATACCGTTTTTGTGAGCTTCGTTAATGAGTTCTTTTAGTTCTTCTGGCGTTCCAAAACGTGATGATACTGCGAAAAAGTTCGATACGTGATAACCAAAACTGCCATAATAAGGGTGTTCTTGTATGGCCATTAGTTGTATCGTGTTATATCCCTCTTTAATAATGCGGGGGAGAATATCATTTTTGAATCCGGAAAACGAGTTTACTTTTTCCTCTTCCGATGACATTCCGATGTGAGCTTCGTAGATTAATATTGGATCAACAGCAGGTATAAAGTCTTCATCTTCCCATTTAAATTTATCTTCAGGTATCCATACCTGAGCACTGAATATTTTGGTGTCTTCATCCTGAACAACCCTGTTTATATATGATGGCATTCTGATTCCACTACCTCCATCCCAAAATATATGCAGCTTGAATAAATCACCATGTTTTAAAACTGTTTTAGGGATGGTTATTTCCCAGTTTCCATTATCAAGCTTTTCAAATTTATAGTCTTCATTGGGTTTCCAATGGCTAAAGTTTCCTATGATGTATATATTATCGGCATTGGGAGCCCATTCTCTCATTCTAATGCTTTGCCCTAAATCTTCTATGCCATAATATTTATATCCATTAGCCATTTGATCTATATTGCCAAATATGCTATTAAGATATTCAACTTTTTCATTGTAATAACTGATTCTTTCAACGATGCCGCATTCGTAGGGGGCTAACCATGGATCATTTTTTACAAAAACGGGAGTGTTCATAAAAACTAGGTTTTGTATATTTTAAATTTTCTTTTTGAGCATTATTGTTTTATTAAGCTATACTAATATACCAACACTATTTTTAATCAAATCATAAAATTGATAAAGATTTAAATATTTATTTCTAGATAGAATTGTAACTTTGTCAGTGTTTACTGTAAAAATTGCAGTGTTTTTTACCTGATGTTGTATGTTTATTTGGGTAAGTTGTTGATTATTAATTAAAATGTACCTATTGAAACAGATGGGCAGACAAAATTATTTTTGATATGGAAATTCAAAATATAAAGCAACGATTTGGAATAATTGGCAATTCTTTTGGATTAAACCGTGCCATTGATATCGCAGTTCAGGTTGCACCAACTGATTTGTCTGTGTTGATAACAGGAGAAAGTGGGGTTGGTAAAGAAACCTTCCCAAAAATCATTCATCAGTTTAGCTCAAGGAAACATGGTTCTTATATTGCTGTAAACTGCGGTGCTATTCCCCGAAGGAACAATTGATTCGGAGTTGTTTGGTCATAAAAAAGGTGCCTTTACCGGTGCTTTGTCCGATAGAAAAGGATATTTTGAAGAGGCTGATAATGGTACCATTTTTTTGGATGAAATTGGAGAATTGCCCCTGGCCACTCAAGTTCGTTTATTGCGTGTTTTAGAAGCCGGTGAATTTATCAAAGTAGGGTCTTCTGAAGTGCTTAAAACAAATGTCAGGGGTGGTGGCAGCTACTAATGTACAAATGGAAAAAGCAATAAAAGAAGGGAAGTTCAGGGAAGATTTGTTTTACAGGTTAAGTAGTGTTCCTATTACCATACCGCCTCTTAGAGAGCGTACTGAAGATATTCATTTGTTATTCAGAAAATTCGCTCATGATTTCTCAGAAAAGTACAGGATGCCTTCTATCAGACTGGAATCTGATGCCATTGATTTGTTAAAACAATATCGATGGCCGGGAAATATTCGTCAGCTTAAAAACATCACAGAGCAAATATCTGTTATTGAAGAAAACAGGAACATTGCTGCAGCAACTCTTCAGCATTATATACCCTATCATTCAGGAGGAAATTTGCCTGCCATAATGGATAACGCATCTTCAGGAGAAAGTTCTTTTTCTAATGAACGAGAAATATTATACAAGGTTCTTTTTGATATGAAAAAGGATATGGGTGATTTAAAAAAATTAGTGTTGGAGATGCTTCAGCAGGATGGCTCAATAAATATTGATAGTGAACATGCTCAAATCATTCAGAAGTTATATAATAAAGATGTGGATGTGTTTACTCATGAAGATTCAGATTCGCCACAAGTAATCATTAATAATGCTTCTTCTCGTAATGAAATACATGATAGTATTGAAGATACCCAGGAGTTTATTGAAGAATCATTATCTCTTGAAGAAAAAGAAATTGAATTAATAAAAAAAGCTCTGGATAAATACAATGGTAAAAGAAAGTATGCGGCCAGGGATCTAGGTATTTCTGAACGAACTTTATATAGAAAGATTAAAGAATATGATATTAAAGGTTAATATGGTTAAAAGGGTTGCGGTAACGGCCATATGGTACTGGCTCTTTTAATCCTGTAAAATTCAATTCACCCTCAAAGGGGCTTCTGTTCCTGATGATTGGAAAACTTTTTCTGTACAGTATTTTGAAAACAGAGCTCCCTTAATAAATCCTACATTAAGTCAGAGTTTTACAGAAGCGTTAAAAGACCGGGTGATTAGTGAATCAAAATTAGTTCTTGAAGAAAGAAATGCAGATATCGATTTTTCAGGACAAATTACTGAATACTCCGTTCGGCCCATGGCTATTCAGGCTGATGCCGTGTCGGCAGAAACAAGATTAACGGTTTCGGTAAAAGTGAGATATAGAAATTTCAAAGATCCAAAGCAAAACTGGGAATCATCTTTAGTGCTTATGAAGATTATTCAAGCGATTTGGATATTAATGATGTTGAGGATGAGTTAGTGGAAACCATTATTGAGAAACTAACAGAAGATATCTTCAATAAAGCTTTTTCTGATTGGTAGAATGAATAAAAGTAGCTTTGCTCAAATATTGTCTGATCCTAATTTGGTTACAGAGGAAACCTTGTCGGTGCTTAAAGAAATTGTCGATGAATATCCTTTTTTTCAGGTCGGGAGAATGTTGCTGTTAAAGAATATGCATAAGTTGGATCATATTCGTTATAATAGTGAATTAAAGCATTCTGCGGTTTATATACCTGATCGGACTAAGTTGTTTTTCTTACTGAATGACATAGGTAAGCAATCCGAAAAATTGACAATGAACCCTATGCCTGAAATCAAAAGGCAGAACCTGTAATTTCCAATAACAACGAAAGCAGTGTTGAGGAATAAAAGAGGTGGTTATTGAGGATAAAAAGGATGAAAAAAAGGAAGATGTTCAAACAAAGAAAGAAATTACTTTTACAGATAACTATTTAAATGCCTCAGATGATTTTATCGAAGAGTCAGGAAGTGTTTTTAATTTAAGTTTTGGTAAAGTAAATCAGGATGTAGATCAAAAAGATGATGAAATTGAGGATATAGTATTGCCGGCAGCCGATTTGTTAGATTATGAATCAATCACATCGGCAGTGTATACATTGCCTCCTTTGGATGAAATTTCGAATGTGGATAACAACGAAAGCAGATCTTTTTCAGATTGGTTACATATCATGCGGTATTCAAATACTTCACAACCAATCAATGTGAAAGAAAAGAAAAAAAGTATCGATTTGATAGATAATTTTTAAAGTAAAGATCCGAAGATTGTTCCTGATATATCGAAAAAACATAAAAATGTTGATTTGTCAGAAAAAAAGGATGAAGGTAATGATGATATTTTATCAGAAACCTTAGCTGCAATATACATTAGACAAGGTCATAAAAGTAAGGCAATATCAATTTTTGAGAAATTGCGTTTGAAATATCCTGAAAAAAATGCTTACTTTGCACGTCGAATTAGAGAGTTAACAGAAAATTAAAAATTTAATATTTTAAAGATATGTTTCAAGTAGTATCTGTACTGGTAATTATTGTAAGTATACTTTTAATACTTATTGTTTTGGTTCAAGATTCAAAAGGAGGTGGTTTAGCATCTAACTTTTCTGCACAAAACCAAATTATGGGAGTTCGAAAAACAACTGATTTCTTAGGGAAAGCTACATGGTATTTAGCCGGTGGTTTATTGGTGTTGTCCTTAGTTACAGTAATGGTACTTAATAAGCCGGGTAATAATGCAGCTTCTGCACTGGATGAAAAATTACAACAAATTGAGCAGCCACAAAATACTTTACCTGCATTCCCATCTGCATCAGGAGATGAGGCTCAGGGAACTGAAGAAAAGACTACAGAAGGTCAGGAATAAGATTTTATTTAATTATATAAAATGCCAGTATGTCATTCATGCTGGCATTTTTTTTATGTCATATTTTTGTCCTCCTCATATTACTGATGCAGCTTAAGGTGATAGAACTTAATTCTGCTTTCAAAATTAAAGAAAAGTGGGGCTCAAGTTATGTTGCTGATGTCGGAAACTCGACTTCAAAATAGATTTATTTCTAAAGGCGATTTCCCAATTTTCGACTTTCGACTTTTAACTTTCAACTTTTCAGAGTATGAAAAAATGTCAGTTTTAATCTGTAAAAAGTGCTGATTTTCGTATTGGCACAGTTTATGACAAAGCAATGGCGAAATTAATAAATCGTTTAACTTTAAAAATTAAGAAATATGTCACAATTAAAAGGGAAGATTCTTGCCGGTAAAATTTTGGTTAAACCACAGGCAGCAGAAACAAAAACTGCAAGTGGAATCATTATTCCTGATTCAGCAAAAGAAAAGCCACTTCAGGGAGAGGTTATTTTAGTGGGTGCTGAAAAAAAAGATGAGAAAATGGAAGTAGCAGTAGGTGATGTTTGTTCTTTATGGAAAATATGCAGGAACAGAACTTAATATAGAAGGTACTGACTACTTGTTAATTTCTCAATCAGACGTGTTATATATTCAATAATTTAAAGAAACTTATTAAGTATAAAAAAAATGGCTAAAGAAATTAAATTCAATATTGAAGCTCGTGAACTTTTAAAACAAGGAATTGATGAGCTTGCTAACGCAGTAAAAGTAACCTAGGTCCTAAAGGTAGAAACGTGATTATGGACAAAAAATTTGGTGCGCCTGCTATCACTAAAGATGGTGTGTCTGTTGCTAAAGAAATCGAATTAAAAGATCCTTATGCAAACATGGGTGCTCAAATGGTGAAAGAAGTTGCTTCAAAAACCGGGGATAATGCTGGTGATGGAACAACAACGGCAACTGTTTTAGCCCAGGCTATTGTTAATGTTGGTTTAAAAAATGTTACTGCGGGTGCTAATCCAATGAGCTAAAAGCTGGTATTGATAAAGCAGTTAAAGCCGTAAAAGAAAGTATTGCAGCTCAATCACAGGAAATTGGTGATCACAATGAAAAAATTGAGCAAGTAGCAAAATCTCTGCCAATAATGATGCTGAAATAGGACATTTAATTGCTGAAGCAATGGAAAAAGTTGGTCAGGAAGGTGTTATTACTGTAGAGGAAGCCAAGGGTATCGAAACTACTGTTGAGGTAGTGGAAGGTATGCAGTTCGACAGAGGATATATCTCTCCATACTTTGTAACTAATACTGAAAAAATGGCTGCAGAGTTGGATAATCCTTATATCCTTATCCACGATAAAAAATATCAACAATGAAGGATCTTCTTCCTGTATTAGAAGCTACTGCTCAAACAGGTCGTCCTTTATTAATCATCGCTGAAGATGTTGATGGTGAAGCTTTAGCTACTTTGGTAGTTAACCGTCTTCGTGGTTCATTGAAAGTGGCTGCTGTTAAAGCTCCTGGATTGGTGACAGAAGAAAAGAAATGTTACAAGATATTGCTACTTTAACAAATGGTACATTAATTACTGAGGAAGTAGGTTTAACTCTTGAGCAAGCTACTTAGATATGTTGGAGAAGCTGAAAAAGCTACTTTAGATAAAGAAAATACAACTATCGTAAATGGTGCTGGTGCTAAAGAAGCTATTGATGCAAGAGTTGATCAGATTAAATCGCAGATTGCCAATACAACTTCTGATTACGATAAGGAAAAACTTCAGGAGCGTTTGGCTAAATTAGCCGGAGGTGTAGCTGTTCTTTACGTGGGAGCTGCTTCTGAAATGGAAATGAAGGAGAAGAAAGATCGTGTTGATGATGCATTAAGTGCTACTCGTGCAGCTGTTGAGGAAGGTATCGTTCCTGGTGGTGGTGTGGCTTTAATCCGTGCTATCGATGTATTGGAAGGTTTAAAAGGTGAAACGAAGATGAAAATACTGGTGTTGAGATTGTAAAAAGAGCAATTGAAGAACCTTTACGTCAGATTGTTGCTAACGCAGGTAAAGAAGGTGCTGTGGTTGTACAAAAAGTGAAAGAAGGTTCTGGCGACTTTGGTTACAATGCCCGTATTGATGAATACCAAAATTTCTTTGCAACAGGTGTAATTGATCCGGCTAAAGTAACTCGTATTGCATTAGAAATGCAGCCTCAATTGCAGGTATGTTCTTAACAACAGAATGTGTTATTGTTGATGCTGAAGAGGAGGCTCCAATGCCAGCTCCCGGAATGGGCGGAATGGGCGGAGGAATGCCTGGAATGATGTAGTAAATTGTAATTTACAGAGGTAGAAATACCTGATGATATAAAAGGTCAACATGTGTTCATGTTGACCTTTTTTTGTTTCTAAATCTGCTCAGGCCTTAGGTTAGCGTTAAACCTTAGTTGCATCACTAACCTTAGTAGTAGTATTTGTAACAAAACAACCAAAGTTTTACTGTTAAAAAAAACTACTTGCTGCTTTTCTTAGGAAATCACATACTATTTTTTAAATTTGTTAGGACAGTTTTGTAGTTGAAAATGTTTTGTTATGGCTCGTTTCATAAGATTACATAGTTATTCATCAATAATCCCTTATCGTTATGCTTAAAGATTTAATTTAAAAAACAGGAGTTACAGGCGGTTTTACCAGGATAAAGAAATTAGTTTTGATCAGTTGTCGGAATTGGTTGACCTGGCTCGTTTGTCTCCATCTGCTCGTAATGCGCAGCCTTTAAAATATATCATATCCAATAAACCGAAACCAATAATGTTATTTTTAAACATTATCGTGGGCTGGCTATTTGAGCCATTGGAGCGGCCGGATGAGGGAGAGCGTCCGTCTGCTTATATTATCATGGTAATGATACAGCTATATCATCAAATTTCTTTAGCGATAATGGTATTGCTTCGCAGAGTATATTGTTAGGAGCTGTTGAAAAAGGCTATGGTGGTTGTATTATTGGTTCGGTAGAGCGTTTGCAATTGCAGCGAGAGTTAAATATTCCGGCACAATATAAAATTGTCCCAGGTTATTGCGTTAGGTGTTCCAAAGGAAGAGGTGGTGATTGAAGATTTAGATAAGGATCATTAAATATTGGCGTGATATGCATGAGGTGCATCATGTTCCCAAAAGGAGTCTTTCTGATATTATCTTAAAGCTTTAATAAGTCAATAGTTCGTCTTTGTCTTAAGTCTAACGATCCGTTAATAAGTTACACTTGCCTCAATATAAATAAAAGTCTGACGTACATAGTATGTCGGGCTTTTTTTTTGATAGTAATTATCCGATGAAAATATTAATTCTGTATTGGTTTTTTTTGAGCAGAGTGAATCAGCTTTTCTTTGTTTGTGTTATTGCGTGGGGCTTTTAGTGTGTTTGCTACTTGAAATCTGCTGCAAATCTATGTATCTTTAAGTAGTCAGTTATAATCTAAATCTTAAGTAAATGAAAAGTTTTATTGGACTATTGGTTTTGTTTTTTTGTTCTGGTATGTTGATAAATGCTCAGTTTACAAATGATTCGCTTTTGTTCAGGGAGTAGTGATGGAAGGAGATAGTTTGTTTAGTTTACCTTTTGCAAAATACAAAGTAAATGACAAAACCGGTTATGTGTCTAATGAAGAAGGACAATTTTCTTTCTGGGCTAAAAGCGGAGATATCGTAACGTTTTCTTATGTGGGGTTTAAACCTTTGTATGTAAGTATTAATGATACTTTGGCGAACGATAATTACTTAATGGGTATTTTTTTAAGTAGGGATACCATTGAACTTTCAGAGGTTGTTATTATTCCGCAAAATATTAGTCCCAGGGCTTATGCTCAAATATGCCCCTTTTGAGTGATGCGCAGGAGGTCGTTGCCCAGCATAATGTGGATATGTCAACATATCAAGCCATAACGCAACCGGTTACCGAATGGGATGCAGAGATGAATCAGAAGAATTTTCTGCAAGCCAGATCTAATGATGTGCCTATAAAA
>CAXXLC010000008.1:0-37716 GCA_963677345.2 uncultured Saccharicrinis sp. | reverse complement strand
TGGATATTTATAAACAGCTATAATTTTGATATCTTTGCATGCTCTAAAAATAAAAGCAATATGGAAAATAAAATAACGTCTTTATTTGGTATAAAATATCCGGTAATTCAGGGAGGAATGGTATGGTGCAGTGGGTGGAAATTGGCATCTGCAGTAAGTAATAATGGAGGTTTAGGATTATTGGGAGCAGGATCTATGTATCCGGATGTGTTGAGAGAACACATTTCTAAAATGAAAACTGCTACAGATAAGCCATGGGGAGTTAATGTTCCATTGTTATATCCAAATGTTGATGAATTAATAGATATAATTATTGAGGAAGGGGTAAAGATTGTTTTTACAAGTGCTGGTAACCCTGCAAAATATACAGGTAAATTAAAGGAGCACGGAATTACGGTTGTTCATGTTATTGCGAATAGCCGGTTTGCAAAAAAATGTGAGGATAGTGGAGTTGATGCAATTGTTGCAGAAGGGTTTGAAGCAGGAGGACATAATAGCAGAGAGGAAACCACAACTATGGTGTTAATTCCTCAGATAAGAAAAGTTACTTCATTACCATTGATTGCAGCAGGGGGAATAGGTTCAGGTAGTGCTATGCTTGCGGCAATGGCTCTTGGGGCAGATGGTGTTCAGGTAGGATCTCGTTTCGCAGCCAGCCAGGAATCATCTGCTCATCCGGATTTTTTACAAAAAGTAGTTGAAGCCGGTGAAGGAGGGACTGTGTTAACATTAAAGCAATTGGGTCCGGTTCGGTTAATTCATAATAAATTTTCAGGCCGTGTGGAAGAAGCTCAAAAGAAAGGTGCTTCAGTTGACGAACTTAGAGAAATGTTAGGTAAGGGGCGTGCTAAAATGGGTATGTTTTTAGGCGATTTAGATGAGGGTGAATTAGAAATAGGACAGGTTTCTTCTATGATTGACAAAGTAAAATCTGTTCAGGAAATTATAGAGGAAATGATGGAAGAATATAACTCTATTAAAAATAATTTATTAAGTAATAGTGCTTATCAGTTTTAGAGAATGATAGAATTTAAAAAGTATAAACTAGATAATGGCTTGAAATTAATTGTGCACAGGGATGAAACAACTCCCTTGGCAGCAATTAATGTGTTGTACGATGTTGGAGCTAAAGATGAAGATGAATCTAAAACTGGTTTTGCTCATTTATTTGAGCATTTAATGTTTGGAGGAAGTAAAAATATTCCAAATTATGATGAACCTTTGCAAAAGGTTGGAGGGGATAATAATGCCTGGACAAGCAATGATTTGACCAATTATTATTTAACCTTGCCTGCTGCAAACTTAGAAACTGGTTTATGGCTCGAATCTGATAGAATGCTTGAACTTGATTTCTCCGAAGAGTCTTTAGAGGTGCAGCGAAAAGTAGTTATTGAAGAGTACAAGCAAAGATATTTGAATCAGCCGTATGGAGATATCCCTTTGTTGTTAAGGCCTTTAGCGTATAAAGTGCATCCTTATAAATGGCCAACAATAGGGGCTGATATAAAGCATATTGAAGATGCTAATTTAGATGATGTAAAGAAATTTTTCTATTCGCATTATGCACCAAACAATGCTATTATTAGTATTACAGGGAATGTAGATCCGGATGAAACTTTTGAGTTGGTAAAAAAATGGTTTGGTGATATACCCTCCCGGGATGTGGTTAAGCGCAAATTACCGCAAGAGCCAAAGCAAACTTCGATTCGTGAGTTGATTGTTGAAAAGGATGTTCCTTCTGATATGTTTCAAATGGTTTTTCATATGTGTGGAAGAACTGATGAAAATTATCATACTGTTGATTTGTTATCTGATGTGCTTTCAAATGGTTCCAGCTCAAGGTTATATCAAAGGTTAGTGAAGCAAAAAAAGTATTTCACAGATTTACATGCCTATGTTTCAGGAGATACAGAGAATGGGTTGTTTACCTTTGCCGGAAATGTTTCTGATGATATATCAGTATATGATGCAGAAAAAGCTATTTGGGAAGAGATTGCTCTTATAAAAAAGGATTTAGTGGATGATTATGAACTTCAAAAAGTAAAAAACAAGGTAGAATCAACTTTAACATTTTCTGAAATTAATTTCTTAAATAAAGCTATGAATCTGGCTCAGTTTGAATTGCTTGGAGATGCCGATGATATAAATAAAGAAGTGGAGAAATATCAAAGAGTAACAGCAGAAGATATTCGAAAATGTGCAAATGAAATATTGGTAGAGTCAAATTGCTCTAAATTATACTATCTGTCAATAGAAAAGAAAGGGAAAATATGTTAATGCGAAAGGATGCTCCATCGTTTGTTTTACCGATGGGATTGAATATTTTAGATAGTGATAATTTTCAATTAAATAATGGGATTCCTGTTCATCTTATTAAAGGAGGATCTCAGGATGTTGTAAAAATTGACTTTATATTCCCTGCTGGCTCAGTTTATGCTCCCAAGCCATTGGTTGCCTCTTTTACAAACTATTTAATGCAGGAAGGAACCAAGAGTTATTCTTCTTCTGAAATTGCAGAGAAAGTGGATTATTATGGTGCTTTTCTCGGACAGGCAACAAATTACCATCATGCTCAAATTACTTTATATGCATTAACAAAATATCTTCCTGAGGTATTGCCGGTAGTGGAAGATATTCTTAAGAATCCACTCTTTTCAGAGCATGAGTTTGATGTATATCATGCAAAAAAGAAACAGGATTTTGTGGTTGATTCTGAAAAAGTAAAAGTATTGGCTTTCAGGAAATCGCAGGAAGTGCTGTTTGGGGAGAACCATCCATATGGAAGAGTTGCTAAGCTGCATCATTACAATGATATTTGTATCAATGATCTGAAAGAATTTCATAAGTCACAATATGCCTCTAATTTGTGCAAAATTATTATTGCAGGAAAACCGGATGAAAGCTTAATTTTACAGTTAAATAAATATTTTGGAGGAGATGATTGGAGTAATGATACAGTTGCAAATGATGTCATTCCAGAATCTGATACTGAAAAAGCAAATGAGCATATTATTGTTAAAGATGGTGCAATGCAAAGTGCTATTAGAATTGTTCGTCCAATTGTAACAAAGGCACATCCTGATTATATGCCATTAATGGTTTTAAATACTCTGCTGGGTGGATATTTTGGATCGAGATTAATGGCAAATTTAAGGGAAGAAAAAGGCTTGACTTATGGTATTTCATCTTATATTACTTCGTATATTAAAGCTGGAGTAATTGGTGTTGCTACAGAGGTTTTAGCTGAGAAAAGAGATTTGGCTGTTAAAGAAATTTTTATTGAGATGAAAAGGCTTCGTGATGAATATGTTTCTGAAGAGGAATTAACCAGGGTTAAGAATTTTATGTTGGGAGATTTGATGAGAAACCTCGATGGGCCTTTCGCTGTATCAGAGGCTTATAGGGGATTGATGGGCTTTGATCTGGATATTGATTTTTTTAAAAGGTTAGAAGGCACTATTGCCAATATCAATCCTGAAAAAATCAATAGTCTGGCAAATAAGTATTTGGTTGAAGAGGATTTTCGTATAGTAGTTGCAGGGAAATAGCTTTTTTTTAGTATAATTGCTAGGTTATTATTAGATTAAATTTTTGAAGGTAATTATTATCTTTTTTAATTAATGAGCGAAGTTTTGTCCGAAATACAGGAGAATGATATTATCAGAAAAGAGTTCGAAGCTCTGATTAACTCTAGTCCTCAGTGTCAAACTGAAAAAGGAATTAAGTTAGTGAATAAGGCTTTTGAATTAGCGCGTAAGGCTCATGCCGGTGTGCGCCGTAAATCTGGTGAACCTTATATTTTGCATCCCCTGGCAGTTGCTCGTATTGTAACTGAGGAGATCGGTTTGGGGAGCACGGGTGCTGCTGCAGCTTTGCTACATGATGTGATTGAAGATACCGATTATACTTACGAAGATTTGGAAGCTATTTTTGGAAAGAAAGTAGCCTCAATTGTAGACGGTTTAACAAAATTATCAGGTGTTTTTGATAATAATCAATCTGCTCAAGCCGAAAACTTTCGTAAGCTATTACTTACTATGGTTGAGGATGTCAGGGTTATTATTATTAAGCTGGCAGACCGTTTGCATAATATGCGAACCTTAGACTCCATGCCTGAACATAAGCGATTAAAGATAGCTGGAGAAACATTGTTTATGTATGCTCCTTTGGCACACCGCTTAGGATTATATGCTTTAAAAACAGAGTTGGAAGATTTGAGTTTGAAATATGAACATCCTAATGTATTTAAGGATATTGTTACTCAGATTGAAACCAAAGAGCAGAAAAATAAAGATGTACTGGAGAAGTTTATTACTCCCATAAAAGAATCTTTAACGAAAGCAGGTGTTGAATTTGAATTGAAGTCCAGACCTAAGTCAGTATATTCTATCTGGAATAAAATGCAAATTAAAAATATTCCGTTAGATGAGATTTATGATGTATTGGCTATTCGAATCGTATTTAAACAAAATTCATATACTCCAGAAAAAACCCAATGCTGGAATATTTACTCTTTAATAACCGATATTTATAAGCCAAAACCCGATCGACTTAGAGATTGGGTGAGTACTCCTAAAGCTAATGGTTATGAAGCCCTTCATGCTACAGTAATGGGGCCGGAGGGTAAATGGGTGGAAATTCAGATTAGAAGTGAGCGAATGGATGAGATTGCCGAACGGGGTTTTGCTGCTCATTATAAATATAAAGGAGTTCAGGATAAGGAATCAGAGTTAGAAAATTGGCTCAACAGGATTAGGGATTTACTTGAAAATCCTTCTTCTGATTCCTTAGAGTTTTTGGACGATTTTAAATTAAATCTTTTCGCTTCCGAAATAATGATTTTTACGCCAAAAGGCGAAGTGAAAATTATGCCTAAGGGAGCTACAGCATTAGATTTTGCATTCGAAATTCATACTAAACTGGGATATAAATGTATTGGAGCAAAGGTTAATTATAAACTGGTTCCGATAACTTATGTTTTAAAAAGCGGAGATCAGGTTGAGATATTAACTTCGGAAAAGCACAAACCTAAATACGAATGGTTAAAAACGGTTGTGACTGCTAAAGCAAAAAAAGCTATTAAAGATGTTTTTAAGAAGGAAAGAAAAGAAATCGTAGCCATTGGAGAAAAATTGGTTGAGGAAGCCCTTAATAAGAAAAAACTCACAACTAATAATCGGATTTTAAATAAACTTCTGCGATTTCATGATGTTGACAGAAAAGAGGAACTTTATTTTAAAATAGGTAGCGATAAAATTTCTCTTGATAATCTTGACAAAATATTGAAAGAAAAAACATCCAATAAATGGATAAAATATTGGAAACTTTCATTTGGAGCAGGTAAAAAGGAAAAAATCGAACCTCAAAAAATAGACAAAAAGAAACCTTTTAAATTGTCAGATGATACAGATGCCAGTAATTATATAATAGCCAATTGTTGTAACCCAATACCTGGCGACGATGTGGTAGGATATGTAGATGATGATGAAAAGGTAATACTTCACAATAGAAAGTGCCCTATTGCCATTAAATTAATGAGCAGTCAGGGTAATAAAATTGTTTCTGCCGATTGGACTACTCATAAGCTTCTTTCGTTTTTAGCTATCATTAAACTTACCGGAATTGATCAGATAGGTATCGTTAATAAAATAACTAAGGTTATTTCCGATGATCAAAATGTAAATATGAGATCTATTCATGTCGAAAGTCATGATGGTATATTTGACGGGCTTATTCATTTGTATATTCATAGTGTGGAAGATTTAAATAATTTGATCTATAACCTTGTGAAAATCAAAGGGGTTTACACTGTTGCGCGTCAGGAAAGAATACAAAGCTAAATATTGTTTTAATTTAGTCTAAACAATCGTACGATTATTTAGGTAAAATATTTATCTTTAGCCAGCTATTTATAATTGGTTTATTTATGGATAAGGTGAAAACAAAAGAAGTGGTAAAGAAAATTTTCACTGAGTTTCTGCAAAAGAATGGACACCGCAAAACTCCTGAAAGGTTTGCGATACTTGAGGAAATTTATTCCAGGGATGGTCATTTCGATATAGAGTCTCTTTATATTTTTATGAAAAATAAGAATTATAGAGTGAGTAGGGCTACATTATATAATACTATTGACTTGTTGTTGGAATGTAAATTGGTTATAAAGCATCAGTTTGGTAAAAATATTGCTCAGTTTGAAAAGTCTTTTGAATCGAAACAACATGATCATTTAATTTGCACTCATTGTGGTAGTGTGATAGAATTTTGTGATCCCGGGATTCAAAGCATTCTCAATAATGCAAAAGAAACGATGGACTTTAATGTCTCTCATCATTCATTGTATATCTACGGAGTTTGTAAAAATTGTCAGTAATGCTTTTTTAAGATTCTGAAATAAGGATGAATTAATTGACTCTCTTAAAACTATAATTTGGGGGAATTGGATGATTGTGTAAAAAATTATTAAAAACCATGACATTATCCCATTTTTAATAGTTACTTTTGCTGGTCGAAAAATATTAGACAAAATCTTGCCAGATAATAAAAAAGTTTAAAACCATATATAATGAAAGTTGATGTTCTTCTTGGTCTTCAATGGGGAGACGAGGGTAAAGGAAAAGTTGTGGATGTACTAACACCCAAGTATGATGTTATCACCAGGTTTCAGGGTGGTCCTAATGCAGGACATACTTTAGAGTTTAATAACATTAAGCATGTATTACATAACATTCCTTCAGGCATTTTTCATACAACCAAAATGAATATTATTGGTAATGGAGTAGTGCTTGATCCCATTAGTTTTAAACAAGAAATAGATGAGCTTGAGGCTAAAGGGATGGATTTAACTCAAAATCTTCTTATTTCTAAAAAAGCCCACCTGATTTTACCAACACATCGTATTCTTGATGCTGCGTCTGAGGCATCTAAGGGCAAAACAAAAATTGGTTCTACCTTAAAAGGAATTGGTCCTACTTATATGGATAAAACAGGTAGAAATGGATTGCGTGTTGGAGATATCATTGGTGATTTTGATGAAAAATATAAAGAGCTTAAGAAAAAGCATGAACAATTACTTTCAATGTATGATTTCGAGTATAATATTGAAGAATTCGAAAAAGGTTTACAAGAAGGAATTGAGTGTATTAAAAAGTTTAAGCTTATTGATAGTGAGCATCAAATTAATAACTATATTAAAGCTGGCAAAACTGTTTTAGCTGAAGGTGCTCAGGGAACTTTATTAGATATTGATTTCGGATCTTACCCTTTTGTTACATCATCTAATACTATTTGTGCAGGTGCTTGTACTGGTATGGGTGTAGCACCAAATAAAATTGGCGAAGTATTTGGTATATTTAAAGCGTATTGTACCAGAGTGGGTAGCGGTCCGTTTCCTACTGAATTGGAAGACCAAACAGGAGAGGAACTTCGTAATGCGGGTCATGAGTTTGGGGCAACAACAGGACGTCCTCGCAGATGTGGTTGGTTGGATCTCGTAGCTTTAAAATATTCTGTTATGATTAATGGAGTTACTCAGTTGATTATGACTAAAGGAGATGTGTTAAGCTCTTTTGAAACAATTAAAGTTGCAACTTCTTATATTATTGATGGTAAAGAAACATCTGAGTTTCCTTATGAATTGCCTGAAAAAATAGAAGTAGGATATACTGAACTTCCAGGTTGGAATGCTGATTTAACAGGAATGAAATCAGAGGATGAATTCCCTGTTGAATTGAATAATTATATCAGTTATCTGGAAAAAGAACTTGAAGTGCCGATTACAATTGTTTCTGTTGGTCCGGATAGGGATCAGACTATTGTAAGAAAATAAGGATTTTGGATTAAAATATATTAAAGCCTGAGTAGTATTTTTCTATTCAGGCTTTTTTTTCAATTGTTTATATAACCTTATTTTTAATATGGAGTAAAGGATATGAGATTTATTTAAACGAGTCATGATAAAGAGTTCTCTCAAGCGGATGATTACATTTTGCGAGTTCCCTATGGCCATTTGATTCAAATTATAAACATCGGAAAATCTATTAGAACTATTATGAAACAGCTTGTACTATTGTTAAGTATTACATTGATTTTTACCGCTTGTGCAAGTAAGCGTTATTTAAAAAAAGGTCTGGAACTCGAAAATTCCGGTCTGTATTCTGATGCAGCTAACCAGTATTATAATTCGTTGCTAAAGAATATAAATAATATTGATGCGAAAATAGGTTTGCAAAGAACCGGACAACTTGTTTTCGATGATTATATTGAAAAATTTAAAAATCAATATAGTAATGGTACGACAAAAGATGCTGTATATGCTTTTCTTAATGCTGAGAATTATTATTCAAAAATAAAAAAAGTTGGACTTAATCTGATCTTTCCTGAGGAGCAGAGGAGTTACTATAAAGAAGTTGAGGATGTTTATTTGAGTTCTTTATATAAAGATGCAATTAAAGCATTGGAACTGGAGGAGTTTGCAAGTTCAGAGAAGATTTTTTCTGAAATATTATCACTGAATAATAATTATAAAGATGCTAAATCAAAATGGATTATAGCCAGGTATGAACCGATTTATCGTGAAGGCGTACAACTCATGAATTCGGATATGTTTCGCTCTTCATATTTTACGTTTAAAAAGTATTATTGATAAAGTTAAAGTTTACGAAGATGCTTTGGAGTTAATGAATACCTCTCTGGATAGAGCCAGGTTAACTATTGCTGTTAATAATTTTGAGATTCCATACAGTTCCTATAAAACAGTGTCTGCTAGTTTAAATAGTAAACTTATCAATGGTATAAATAATCTGAATACGCCTTTATACGAAGTTGTTTCTAATAACATAAAACAGAATGATTCATTTTTATTAGTTAAAGGAACATCTCCTGCAATAGGAAACGAAGAAGACGGGCATAGTTATACGTCATCAAATATGCCTGAAACTAAAGCTAAAGCTGTTTTTAACGGGAAACTTCTTAACTATAAAGTTTATAATGGAAAATTAACTAAAAGTGAAAAAAGAGGTTAGTATAGAAAAAACGGTTGAGTATATTGATGAGGAAACCGGGATGAAGAAAAAGAAAACAGAATACGATAAAGTGAAATACGATGAATATGAATTGACCCGCTTTGTCTCTATGTCCTTTGAATATTCTCTGAAACGTACTGATAGAGCAGAGATGCCTTTGTCAAATGTGTTTACAGATCAGGAAACCGATAAATTACATTATGTAGTTTATGAGGGTGATTATAAAAAGTTAGTACCGGGTTATTGGAAATATACCAGTAAAGATAGTAGTGAGGACTATATTAGTAATAATAGTGCTGAAATTAATGATTTACGTGATTTAGTCAAGAATAGAAGAACTGCAAAATCAAGTAGTGAGTTACAAAAAGACTTGATTAGTAAATGTGTAAACATTATTGTTTCTGAAATTTCTGATTATAAACCTGAAAACTAGTATTTTTTCGTAATGAGATCATATATATTTATCTTTGTGAGTGTATTGTTTGTTGCTTGTTCTACAACGAAAAAGCAAGCTGAATTGCTTGAACAATCAAAACCCTACTGGTTAAAAGAACGGCCTGTTGATAATTTGTATTATCATGGAATTGGTATTGTTCCCAAAGTGGGTGCTCCGATGTTATATGAAGATAAAGCAAAGGAGAGGTCTCTTGCAGATATATCAAGTCAGATAAGTTCAACCATTAAGTCAGAAGCAATATTGTATCAGGTTGAAGATAAAAATGGTGTTAGAGATTTTCTTCAGAATAGAATTAAATCCGTTTCTGAAAGTTTTTTAGAGGGGTATGAATATGTCGATAAATGGGAAGACTTGTCTAATACATATGTTTATTATCGCTTATCAAAACAGGTTTACAATGAGTTAAAAGCCAAAAGAAAAGCCGATGCATTAGAAGTTGCTAAAGAAAAATACCTGGCCGCTATTGAACTCAAAATAAATGGGGATATTGTACCTTCTTTAGAAAATTTTGCAGCTTCTATTGATGTTCTTAGTGGTTATATGAATGAATTGACAGTAGTGAATATTGATGGAAAACAAGTGGATTTGGTTTCTGTGTCGAGTGTAATGATTACTCAGATTCTTGAAGATATTTCAGTTCGTCGAAATAAGAATAGGTTTGTTTCGGATTGCAATGATTGTATACGTATTTATTATGGTAAAGGTATGCCAGTTAAAAATTTACCTGCAAAACTAGAGTATACAGGTGGGTATTTGGTAAATGACAGATTGAAAAGTGATGATAAGGGATTTTTAAGTATTCCGTTCCTTGATAAATCAGGTGAACCCCAAAAACTGCTCGTTAAAATAGATTTAGTATCCTTGGGGCGTCTGGTGACCAAAAATCTTTATGTTCGAAAGATTATAGAAAATCAAAAAGCGGCAGAGATTATAGTTGAAGTATAATAATCTATGTTTTGGTTGGCTTCTGTATTTGTTTCATTAATCACAATTGTTTTCCTTAATCCAATAAAATTAGTAATACATCAATAATATAAATCAATTATTTGTGTTTTTACGTATTGAAAATATAGAAAACACAACAATTAACGTATTATTGATATGCTTAAAGTCTTAGTTGTAGAGGATGATTTTTTTTCAAGATCCACAACAAAAAAAATATTATCTGCATTTAATTTGCATATACTCGAAGCTCAGGATGGAATGGAAGGTTTAAAGTTATTTAAAGGAGAAAAGCCTGATCTTGTTTTGTTTGACTTATATATGCCCAATAAAGATGGATTTGAACTTCTTAAAGAAATTCAGGAAGAGCTGCTTGATGTTCCAGTTGTGATTATGTCGTGTGATCACTCTAAAAATACAATTTATTCTTGTCTCTCAAATGGTGCCTTTGCTTTTTTGCCTAAGCCCATTATAAAAGAAGATTTTCACCAAATAATTATCGATTTAATGAGCGAAAAGGCAATAAGTGGAATCAGATAATTTTATAAGCTATACTTCTTTTACCTTTACAATGCCTTTTCTGTAGGCATCTAAAAGTTCATTAAGGTCGGCAATCTGTTGTTTTAACAGTGCACCAATATCTGTATCTCCAACCCTGATTCTAACATTGGCGTGTTCAATCATATTCCGAATAGATATTATGTCATCTTCATCTTCTATGGCCTTACGTCTGGATTCAAAGGGTGCATGTTCTGCCAATATTAAATTATATGAATCGTAAATCAATGTATACCCTGCAATGCCCGTTACTTTTTGGTATGGTTTTGACATCCCTCCATCAATTACAAAGAGCTTGCCATCAGCTTTAACCGGACTTTCTCCTTTTGTTACTTTTACCGGTACATGGCCGTTTACGATATGCGATGTCTCTGGATTCAGACCAAATTCTTGCAGTATTTTGCAACAAGTTTCTTTGTCGTCGCGTAATTTGTAATACATATTCCCATCTTCCTTATGAACCTCTTTGTTATCAATGAAATACCTTTCAAAGGTGGCCATTTTCTTTTTCCCAAACAGAGGCGAATCAGGGCCACACCATAACGACCACATATAATCCTGATCTTTAATGTTTCTATCTCCTTTTTCACGGTTAAAATAGGCGCGGCGACAAATTAGATCATATTGATCGCACAAAGCCTTTCCGCTGTATTTCTTCCCATTAAGAGTCACCTGTTTAAATTGTCCTTTATCATCAAGAGGTATACAACCATGATATAATAAATTTGAATTATAAGCCAGATAGGTACTTCCTTTAGTAAATAAGGTTTTTATATGTTGCTGAAGCTTATCGCAGTTCAAAAAGGAGAAACGTAACTTTTCAATCAGTAATTTTTCCTCTTTTGTTAGCTTATATGGATTCTCAGACTGAATCGTAGGAAATAATTTATCTTTCAGTTCATAGTTTTTTCTTCCAATTTCAATTGTACCTTTTTCATAATCTATCATATTTAACAATAAACGATCATTCATACCTAATTCCGGATTTCGGCATATTATTTCACCTTTTAACTTCATTTCCAAGATAGATATGGCCTTGTGCATCTTACTGATTAGCTTAATGTGTGTAGAACTCATGTTTTCAGGTGGAGTGTTCACCGGGACAAACTCTGTACATGGGTCATCAGCATAAGCTTTCATGGCAAAAGTAGCTAAGGGAAGCAGGTTTATTCCATAGGCATCTTCCAGTGTTGACAGGTTGTCGTAACGTGCACTAATTCTTATAACCGCAGCTATACTTGCTTTTATTCCTGTGGCTGCTGCCATCCATACAATATCATGATTTCCCCATTGAATATCTACTGAATGATGGTCCTGGATCACGTCCATCACTTTATCCGCATAAGGGCCACGATCATAAATGTCTCCAATGATATGTAGACGATCTATTAGTAGTCGTTTAATAAATTTACTTACAGCTATGATAAAATAATTGGCTCTGTCTACTTTAATAATTGATTTTATAATGCTATCAAAATATAATTCCTTTTTGATGTTGTGCTCATCTAATAATTCATCCATTACATATGCAAAATCCTGAGGCATAGCTTTACGTATTTTAGAATGAGTAAATTTATCGGCAGAAACCCGGGCTACTTCAATCAATCGGCGAAGGGTGATGGAATACCAATTCTCAAGATCTTTTTCCTCATTGATAATAAGCTCTAGTTTTTCTTCAGGATAATAAATCAGAGTTGCTAATTGACTTTTGTCTTTATCACTTAAAGTGTACTGGTAAACTTTATCTATCTTTTTGCGAACCATCCCCGAAGCATTGCGTAAAATATGACTAAAGGTTTCATATTCACCATGAATATCTGTCAAGAAATGTTCAGTTCCCTTTGGGAGGTTCAGAATCGATTCCAGGTTGATGATTTCTGTACAAGCTGCCTGAACTGTTGGGAATTTCTGAGAAAGCAGGTTCAGGTATTTCAATTTATCTTCACTGTAGTTATTTTCTCCGTTATTTACATTGTTTGTCATATGCTATATAATAAAAAGAGATTAGAATATACGCCTTTTTTGGAATTTATGATAAAGAGTAATTTTTATCTTGTAAAGCGGGGCTTAAAAAAAAGGAGCACTAAGCTCCTTTTGATTATTTTGAAGGTATATTTTTTAGTGTTTCCACTAAAAACTTCCAGAATTTTTCTACGGTTTCAATATTTACCTTTTCGTCAGGGGAGTGAGGGAAGCGAATGGTTGGTCCAAATGAAATCATATCCCAGTTTGGATAAACAGCTCCTAAAATACCACATTCCAAACCGGCATGAATTCCTTTTATATCAGGAATCTTACCAAATTCTTTATTGTAAACATCCTTCATTACCTGAAGTATTTCGGATTCAGGATTTGGTTTCCATCCAGGGTACTGACCACTAAATTCTACTTGAGCACCTGCTAATCTGAATAAACTTTCCAATGTTGATTCAACATCTTCTTTGGCACTATCTACAGAGCTTCTGATGAGGCATAGTACTTTTGTTTTTCCGCCCTCTGATTTGACTATTGCAAGATTTAAAGATGTTTCAACCAGGCCAGGCATGGCATCACTCATTCTGATAACGCCATTAGGACAAGCCTGGACAGAGTTTACAAGATCGTCTTGAGCGATTTCATCCATTAATGATGGCGGCATATCGCATTGTTCTGCAACTAATACTAAATCTGGCTCAGTAGCTGTAAGTTCGCTTTTGTATATAGATGAAAATTCTTCAATAGTTTCAGTGAATTCAACAACATTGTTAGCAGGAACAGTAACAACAGCAAAAGCCTCACGAGGAATGGCATTTCTTAAGCTACCTCCATCAATAGAAGCTAAACGAACTCCATAAGCAGCGATAAGTTCTTTTAATAAGCGAAACATTAACTTATTGGCGTTTCCCCTGCCTAAGATGATATCCATACCGGAGTGGCCACCTTTTAAACCTGTTAACGAAATTTTAAACGCTACAGTGTTTTCTTCTGTGGTAACTTCTTTATATGTAAATTCTATGTTGGCATTTGAGCCTCCTGCACAACCAACATATAATTCACCTTCGTCTTCTGAATCCATATTAATCAGAATGTCAGCATCGAGCATTCCTGCTTCCAGGCCAAAGGCTCCTGTCATTCCTGTTTCTTCATCAATGGTAAACAGGGCTTCAATAGGACCATGCGGAATATCTGTAGATTGCAGAATCCCCATCGCAGCAGCAACTCCGATTCCATTGTCGGCACCTAAGGTTGTTTCTTTAGCTTTTACCCATCCATCTTCAATGTATGTTTCAATAGGATCTTTTTCGAAATCATGTTGCTTGTCGCTATTCTTTTGTGGAACCATATCGACATGACCTTGCAGTACAACCGTTTTCCTGTTTTCCATACCCGGAGTAGCAGGCTTTTTAATAATAACATTTCCGGTTTTATCCACAAGAGTTTCTAATCCTAATTTTTTTCCAAATTCCTCCACAAATCTTGCTGCTTGTTGTTCTTTTTTACTTGGACGAGGAATTTGAGTTAATGCGTAAAAATTTTCCCATAATGCAATGGGTTGAAGTTTTGATATTTCGTTACTCATGATTGATTGTTTTTTAGTACTAAAGAGTTAATTCAACAAAAAGTTCTTTAGTTTTTTAAGAATTGTAAAATTACTTCTCTCTATTCTAAAAGGTGATGATATGTATCATCTGAAATAATATACTTTGAGATGTGAACTATAAGAAAACAGCACAAGCTATAAACTTGCGCCGTTTTTTGTATTATTTACCAATAGAAATAAGGGCTCCTGTAGTTGGGTTAAGCTTAATTTGAATATCGTTTTGTTTTAAAATATCAACGGGCATTGAGATAACCTGTCCGTATTGAGCCATATCAACTTTATCAGAATATATTTCTTTGTTTTTATCTAATACTGTTATTTTTACCGGAGCAGGGATGCAATAGAATAAACCATTTTTCTCTGTAGTTTTTGGAGTTTCGACTTGTTTGTTTACCAGCTTTTTATAATCCTGCACATCTAATTTAAAATAGATAGGTGTTGCGGTGATGTCTGTAGGTGCTACAATTCCTTTTTGTGTTGAAAATCTGCAAATGACATGATTGCTGTATGAACTTAACGGATCAGGAGTAATTTCAAAGACTTGTGTTTTTTTAGAAGTGATGGTTTTTCCTGCAAAAAGAGAAACAAAGTCACTCTCCATCTTATTGAGTTCTTTTAATACAGATTGATAAGCCTCGCCATCAGGAGGGAGGTTTTCAAGGTCGCCTGACAATAAATCTATCCTGTTGTTTCTGATTTTATAAATCATATTGGCCGCTTCCTGTGCCATTGCTGCTGTTGAAGTTTTAAAAAGAAGATCTTCATGCAAAGGTATGTTGTCAAAATTTACATCTTTAAGATTGATGATTTCATCCTGTTTTGAGCATATTGTATGGTGTTTTAACTTTTTATAGTCAAGGTTTATTCCTTTTAAAATGCCCGAATGAGTAAGGTTCAGGTTAAAAGCTGCACTCAAGTTTGATGAGATGATGCTGTAACGTAATTCTTCGTCAGGAGTACCTTGGGTTTTTACTTTTACACTTTTAATATTCCATTCTTCGCTGTCTTCGGTAATTACATCTGTAAGATTCAGGTAGCGTTGTGAGTATCTGTAATACGGACCTGTCTTTTTTATTACTTTTTCACTCACTATTTCAATCAAAAGGGTAGTTTTAGGAAGCATATAAGTTAAAGATTGAACGGTAGGGTTAAGTATCTCAGATGTTTTTTTTACTTCTATAATGGCTTCTCCTTTTTTTTGAGAAAATATATTTGTAGTGATTAAGAGAAGTATTATTAAGGTATTCAGGTGTTTTGTTTTTGTATGCATACTGTTCTATATTTTTATTTAATATACTTATTTTCTTAATGATTTAAACGCAGAACCAATATTACTTATTATGTCAGAAGCAATTAAAGATTCTTCAGATTCTGTTGATAATGCATGATCGCCTGCCAGCCCGTGAATATAAACAGCTGTTAAGGCTGCATCTTTTTCTGAATAACCCTGAGCCAGTAAGGCTAATATTATTCCGGTTAAAGTATCTCCGCTTCCTGCGGTAGCCATTCCCGGGTTGCCGGAGCTGTTAAAATAACAATTGCCATCGGGTAGTGCCACAACTGTATGAGCCCCTTTTAAAACCGTGATAACATTGTATTGTTTACAAAAGTCTTTTAATAGTTCCAATCTGTGCATTTCATTCTTGCTTTTTCCTACCAGTCTTTCAAATTCTTTTGGGTGAGGAGTTAAAATACATAGTTTAGGTAACTTTACCAATAAGAATTTATTCTCACTAAGAATGTTCAGACCATCAGCATCAATGACTAATTTTTGATCGGAAATTTGATTTAACAATTCTTCAAAAGCTTTTGCACTGTTCTTTTTAATGTCAAGTCCCGGACCTATTCCAATGGCATTGTAGTTGTTAAGCTGGGGGAACTCAGTAAAGAACATTTCTGATCTGTCAATGTTGGTCATAGCCTCAGGAACGGTAGTTTGTATAATCTGATAGCCCCAATGTGGAATGTGGGCTGTTAGTAAACCTACTCCGGATTTTAAGCACGCTTTAGCAGCCAGAATAGCAGCCCCCATTTTGCCATAACTCCCTGCAATTAACAGTGCATGTCCAAAGTTTCCCTTGTG
This sequence comes from uncultured Saccharicrinis sp., assembly GCA_963677345.2. Lineage (GTDB taxonomy): Bacteria > Bacteroidota > Bacteroidia > Bacteroidales > Marinilabiliaceae > Saccharicrinis. The sequence continues at coordinate 21,076 of CAXXLC010000008.1, read as the reverse complement.
ACTGAATTTATGTCGGCTCTTAACAATAGATTTGATTTTAGAATTATCGGTATAAAAATAATGAGTATCGTGGATATCAATGCCTTCTTGTAATAAACCAATATCCAGAATTTCCCAGCGGCCAACATACCTGGCATTTTCAGGTAATAAGAACGATAATTTGGGTAGCTGAAAAGAAAGGGTAATATTTGCTTCTATTATTCCTGTGTCAGCTCTGTAATTACTGTCGTAATTAGCAAACAAGCCTGATGGGATATCAATGGATATTACAAAATTGCCAGTATCATTTATTTTCTCTATAACCTCTTTTGTAAAGCCTTTAGTTGGTCTGTTTAATCCGGAGCCAAAGATGCAATCGACAATAGTCTCATTGTCATCCATATGTATAGATTCTAATTGTTCGATCCGGCTTATTTCCGTTATTTTTATATACGATAATTCTTTTAACCTGGCAAGGTTTATGGCTGCATCCTCTGACAGCTCATCAGAGAATTTGATCAGGTATACATTTATGATTACCGGCAATGCAGACAGTAATCTGGCTATGGCTAATCCATCGCCCCCATTATTTCCTGTTCCACAGAAAATTGAAAACGAATAGGCCATTTGATGGCTTATAATCCAGTTGCTTGCAGCTTGTGCCGCTCTTTCCATTAAATCAATGGAGGGTATTGGCTCATTTTTAATAGTAAATTGGTCAACCTCCCTGATTTGTTGTGGGGATAATATTTTCACTTGATTAAAATTTTAGTTTATACCCTGTAAAATGCAAAATATTGCAAAAAAAATATATTTAACTAGTAATATGATAAAATGCACTAAATAGCTGGTTCATTTTATCTACATTTGTGCCTGTTACAAATATAGGGAACAATTAACCGTGAAACATAAATATTTTAAAACTTATATAATTATTAACTACAATGAGTAATAAGGATACAGCTTTTTTTGGACACCCCGTAGGGCTTTCAACATTGTTTGCTACGGAATTCTGGGAGCGTTTCAGTTATTATGGAATGAGAGGATTCTTCGTTCTGTTTTTAACTGCAGAGCTTGCTACCGGTGGTTTTGGACTTGATAAAACCGGGGCATATGCTATTTATGGATTATTTACCTCTTTAGTTTATCTTACCCCTATTGCAGGTGGAATTATTGCAGATAAATTATGGGGACAACGTTTTTCTATCTATGTAGGAGCCTTAATGATGGCAATTGGACAATTTGCCATGGCAATAGGTTCGTATTACGGTAAAGTAACACATACAGGTGAATTGCAAAATATTCAGCAGTTTATGCTTTTTGCAGGCTTAGGTCTTTTGATATTAGGAAATGGCTTCTTTAAACCTGTAATATCCACTATGGTAGGGGGATTGTATAAAGAAGGAGATAGTGCCAGAGATAATGGTTTTACTATTTTTTATATGGGAATTAACTTAGGTGCCTTAATTACTAATTTTATTGGTGGTACTTTGGCCGAAAAAATTGGCTGGCACTGGGGCTTTGTTGCTGCAGGCGTTGGGATGATTGCTTCTACCATATGGTTTTTTGTAAGAGAAACGTCAGTAGAACAAAGAGAAACCGGCTATAGCATTGGACTTAGACCTAAAGATGATGGAAATGTAAAAAGCAGACTGAACTCTAAAGATTGGGGTAAAATTGTAATGTATGCGCTTTCTATTAGTGCAGCGATTCTTGTAATTGTTTTTGGAATTATTCATATACCTGCTTATATCACAAATATTATCGCTATTTCTGCTGCAGTAATCGGATTTGGGTATTTAGGATTTACTATTTTTACAAATACTAACGGTAAAACAGAATGGAGCAGAGTAGGTGTTATTTTTGTTTTGGCTCTTTTTAATATTGCATTCTGGTCAGGATTTGAACAGGCAGGTACTTCATTTAACACTTTTGCTGCTGATTTAACAGACCGTGTTATTTTTGGATGGGAAATTCCAGCTTCGTGGTTTCAGTCTGTTAATGCAATGTTTATTGTTATTTTAGCACCTGTTTTTACCATTGTATGGGATAAATTGTCGTCGAAAAAGTTAAATCCAAGAACTCCTAATAAATTTGGTTTTTCATTGGTGTTTTTGTCGGTGGGCTTTTTTATTATTGCCATTGCAAATGATTCAGCTCAACACTCATTGGTTAGTCCTTTGTGGTTAGTGTTTGTGTATTTACTACACACTATGGGAGAGTTATGTATGTCGCCAGTGGGCTTGTCTATGATTACTAAATTGTCACCTCCAAAAATTACATCAGTAATGATGGGAACATGGTTTGCTTCTATTGCATTAGGAAATTATTTAGCTGCTGCTATGACCGCTATTTGTACATGGTTAGGATTGCCAACATTCTATTTTATTGCTATTTATTCAATTATCTTAGCTGGTGTAGCTTTTGCTGTGGCTCCTTTGCTTAATAAAATGATGAAAGGTATTCACTAATTTATATTAGTAACAAAAATAATATAGCCCGGTATACAAAATTGTATATCGGGTTTTTTGTATGTCGGGCATGGTAACGTGCTATCAAGATGAAATGTTCTTGAGTTCGCCTAGTTGACAGGAAGAACTAGCAATTGGCAAGGGTGTTGGGGGTGACTCCAAATCTGAAGGAAGCCATCAGCAAAGTCATGGTTCTAACGTACAGAAACCTGATATAAGGCTCAATAGTGTTGGGCAACCGAGCAATGGATTGGGAAAGCCCCGAAGTCAACCGTAAACACTAAGGGTAAATCAGGTAGGACGTGACGAAAGTATGTTACCTTATCCCGAGAGATCTCAAAATCTGTTGTAACAAACAACAAACTGAGCGGAGACAATCAGCGAAAGATTTTGAGAAGTCAGCAGAAGACATAGTAACTCTGTTTTTTTGCAGAGAGAAGGTCAGAATCAGTTAATTAAAGAAGCAGTCGGACAAGACTTTTATCTATGGAGCACCAGCAACAAATAGCTTACCAACGAGATATGTTCATAGAGCATAAACAGGAGGCTATTGGTCAATTTGGAAATCGTAATGACGTAATCGGAGCGAAAACAACATTGGCGGGGCAATTAGGTAAAGAGACGAATCAAGGACGAGTCTTTACAGAAGGATTAATCGGTATTGTATGCTCATCTGAAAATATCAATAGAGCTTACAAACAAGTGAAAAGGAACAAGGGCGTATCGGGAGTAGATAATATTCCCGTGGGTAAATTTGCTGACTGGTTTGCGAAAGAAGGAGACGAGTTAGTAAACCAGATACTTCGGGGCGAATACCTTCCCTCGGCAGTAAAAGCAGTAGAAATATCCAAGCCCAATGGTGGAGTACGCCAGTTAGGTATCCCAACCGTAAAGGATAGGATAATACAACAGGCAATATCTCAGGTATTAACCCCCATTTACGAACAAGTATTTTCAAAACACAGCTATGGTTTTCGTCCCAGGCGTAATGCGAAGCAGGCAATTGAGCAAGCAAGCACGTACGTTAAGAAAGGAAGAAATGTAGTTGTTGATATGGATATGAAGAGCTTCTTTGATGAAGTGAACCACGATAGACTGATGCATCGTCTATCAAAACTTATTCACTGCAAGCCACTTCTAAAGCTAATACGCAAATACTTGCAGAGTGGAGTTATGATAGGTGGACTTGTCCACCAACGTCTGCAAGGCACACCTCAAGGAAGCCCACTTTCCCCACTCTTATCTAATATTGTTTTAGATGAATTAGATAAGGAGCTCGAAAAGCGAGGGCATTACTTTGTTCGATACGCAGACGATTTCAGCATATTTGTTCGCAGCCAAAGAGCAGGCGAGAGGGTGATGGAATCTGTCTGTTCGTATCTCACAAACAAACTCAAATTAAAAGTAAATGAACAGAAAAGTAAGGTTTGCAAAAGTAGCGAGACAAAGTTTTTAGGCTATAACATTCTTGATGCAGGAGTTATAACTATTGCTAAGCAAAGCGTGGAAAGGTTAAAGGAGAAAGTAAGAGAGTTAACCAAGAGAAACAGGGGAGTAAACTTTGGACAAGTAGTTTCGGAGTTGACACCGGTTCTTAGAGGTTGGCTTAATTATTTTCACATCGCCAAATGTAAGAAACTCTTACGCAACCTTGATGCTTGGATACGCCGTAAATTACGGTGTTATCGCCTGAAACAGTGCAAACGAGCCATTACGCTTAAACGCTTCTTAAGGAGTTTAGGAGTACCGAATTGGCAAAGTTGGATTTTAGCTCTTTCGGGCAAAGGGTGGTGGCGCAAATCAGGATGTCCACAAGTTCATCAAGCAATGAACCTGAAATGGTTCGAGGATTTAGGTTTGTTTAATATGTCGATTAAATACAGTCTTTTACAAAATTAACTTGAAACCGCCGTATACGAGAGTATGTACGGTGGTGTGAGAGGACGGGGGAGCAATCCCCCTACCTACTCGATTATGCTGAAAATACGCTGTAAATGCTTCTTATCTGTTTGTATGGGGCTTTGCTCCGTAACTGCATTGGTTACGCAGCAGAGGTATATAAAAACCTGACAGGATTATTGGCATTTTGCAAATAATCCTGTCAGGTTTTATACGGTTTGTTTAGAACTAATTTAAAACAAAGTGATATGTAATAGTCCCTTTTTGGAATGCAGCGGCATTTGGGTCTGAGTTAAATTTAGCCTTTTTAGCAGCGTCAATAGCTGCTTTCTTTAGAGTTGAATTCTGAGTAGTAGAGCCTTTTAACTGGTATTCAGCACTTACTACCTGTCCATATTTATTAACAGTAACTTGTACAACTACAATGCCTTCTTCCTGGATACTATAGCTTGGTTCAGGTAATGAACCAACTAATGAACGACCTGTTAAATCAAATTCTGATCCGGAGTTACCTAATCCACTTCCTGTTCTGTTTTTACTATTAGGGTCGCCGGTAACATATCCCTGGTTTCCTGAACCACCGGCATCGCCTTCAGAGGTGCTGTTGCTGTTTGATTTACCAAAAGCACTACCTACAGTATTGCTGGCCTCTGCAGCAATACGTTGTTCTTCTGCTCTTTTCTTGCGTTCAGCTTCCTCCCTGGCTTTTCTTTCGGCTTCAGCTTTTCTTTTTGCCTCGGCTTCAGCTTTGGCTATTCTGTCGGCTTCTTCTTGTTCTTTGCGTTTTTTCTCTTCCAGTATCTTTTGTTCTTGTTCTTCTTGTTGTTTTTTTAATCTGTCTTCTTCCTCTTTCTTTTTTTGTTCGGCACTTTTTATCTCAGGAGCTTCATCATAATCCTGGGTTTTAACCGTTTCTTCTGTTTTAGGAGCCGATTTCTCCTGAGGAGTTGGAGGAGGGGGTGTGGTTTGTGGTTCTGCAGTTGATTGTTGAGTAGCTGCCTTTGGGGGCTCAATTTCACCCAATCCGGTTTGTACATTACCTAAGTTTACTAAAATACCTTCCTCTTGTTGAGGAATAGTTTTTAAACCAAAGAAAATAAGCAATACAAGCACTAAGGAGTGAAATATTAGTGAGCCTATAAAACCTTGTCTGTTATATTTTTTTTGCATTACGCCTGTTCTTTGAAATTAATTACCAGATTAAACTACTTAGGTTGTGTAGCTAAAATTAGTTTGTACTTGTTTTTAATTGCGATGTCTCTAATCTTTCCAACAACAGAAAAAGGAACGGATTCATCTACATGTAAAGCAATATATGTTTCAGGTTCTGCACTCATAATTTCTTTCAGGTTTCGTTCTAATCTCCAAAAAGAAACTTCATCCCCTTCAATAAAATATCTTAAATCTTTAGTGACTGAAATGGTTGTATTGGGTTTGGCTGACACCTGATGATCACTTTTAGGCAAGGTAAGATCTTTATTGGCTATCGGGGTTACCAAAGTAGATGTAATCATAAAAAATATAAGTAAAAGGAATACTATATCAGTCATGCTCGACATACTAAACCCTGATTCAACTTTACTTCTTTTTCTTAACCCCATATTGCTTAAGTTAATGTACTTTGTGTTGTATTATATAAATTCGTAATTACCTTGAACTTTTAACCTTTGTCTTATGACTTACGACATACGACCTATGACCTATGACCTATGACTTATGACCTATGACTTATGACCTATGACCTATGACCTATGACCTATGACTTATGACTTATGACCTATGACCTATGACCTATGACCTATGACCTATGACCTATGACTTATGACCTATGACATACGACTTATGACTTATGACTTATGACCTATGACCTATGACTTATGACCTATGACCTATGACATACGACTTATGACTTATGACTTATGACTTATGACTTATGACCTATGACCTATGACTTATGACCTATGACATACGACATACGACTTATGACATACGACTTATGACCTATGACTTATGACTTATGACTTTCAACTTTCAACTTTCAACTTTCAACTTTCAACTTTCAACTTTCAACTTTCAACTTTCAACTTTTAACTCTGTCCTACTTAATGTCAAGCACCACTTTTATAGAATGAGATTCTGCTATATCTAATAACCTGGCTACATCTCCGGTGGGTGCATTTTTATCCGTTCTTAACTTAATGTAGGTTTTATCTGCACTTTTAAATTGATTGAGAATTGAATTTTCGAGACTCGATTCAGATACTCTTTTATTATCAATGTAATAACTTCCGTTTGATGACACTCTGGCATTAATAAACTTTTCTATTACAACTTTTTTTGTTGCTTGTTTGGGTATTAATAGCTTAATGGCATTGGGATGTACCATGGTTGACGTAATCATAAAGAAAATAAGCAACAAGAATACTATGTCTGTCATACTTGACATACTAAAGCTTGCATTTACTTTCGCTCTTCTTTTTAAAGCCATCTTTTTAGTGTTTGTTGTTAGCTATTAGCTGTGGAATAATATTTTGTCGAAAGGTTTATTTGTCGATTTGTCAAATTGTAATCAGATACAGAATTCTCATGTATTTTGATTGTTATTCACATTTAACATTTGACATTTGACTTTCAACTTTATAAACTTTCAACTTTTTACTAATTAAGCTGCAGGTTCATTTAGTAAATCCATGAATTCCATTGTTCTGGCTTCTAGTTTAAAAACTACTTTTTCAACTCTGGCTACCAGAAAGTTATAAGCGAAGTATGCCATAATACCAATTGCCAAACCAGTTACAGTAGTAACCATAGCGGTGTAAATACCAGAAGATAATAAACCAACATCAATATTGTTACCTGCATTTGCCATATCAAAGAAGGCTCTGATCATACCAATTACTGTTCCTAAGAATCCAATCATAGGTGCACCTCCTGATACTGTAGCCAGGGTGGGTAAGCCTTTTTCAAGACGACTGATTTCCAGGTTACCAACATTTTCAATAGCTGTATTTACGTCGGATAAAGGTCTTCCAATACGGCTGATTCCTTTTTCTATCATCCGACTTACCGGGTTATCTGCCTGTTGACATAAAGCATATGCAGAATCAATTTTGCCATCGTGTATATATTCTTTAATCTTATTCATAAAGCTTAAATCCTCAGAAGCAGCTTTGTTGATTGCAAAATATCTTTCAAAGAAAATGTATACAGCTACAAAAGATAAAAGTATCATGGGAATCATAATCCATCCTCCATTAATAGCCATTTCAATATAATTCATTTGATTTTCAGTAGTCTCAGCTGCAGCTTCTACTGTTTCTGCTGTTTGTTGAATAAATAATAGTAAGCTCATGAATTTTGTGTGTTAATAATATTTTTGTAAAAATATATATTTTGTTTTAATATGGTAACGGAAATGCGTTTATAAAATTATTCAGATGGGTCTTCTTTAGTTTTTTTATCATTCTCTGTTGTACGTTTAAAATTTTATTGGTGAATTATGGAGAGGTTATAGTTTACAATATATTGTTAGATTTAAGACAAAGGATAAAAGACTGATTTACAAGATACTTAAAATTAATTATTTAATTCTAAATCATCAGATTCAATTTTTACTTCTTTTTCTTTTTTTGCTTTACCGGTAATCCAGTTCCAGTATTTTTGAAGTAATTCTCCAAATGTGTCAAATTCTTCCCGGTATGATAAACCAACACCTTGAGTTGATGGTGAGTTGTCGTAACTAAAATCATCGTTGCTATGTGTATATGCTTTAGCTCTTAGTGAGCCGGATTTATTTAGTTTAACGTCCATGTCAAAATCACCTACAATATTACTTGTGTTTTGCTGAACTGCGCTGGAACCTCCATATTCTACATTTCCGTTTAAAGAAACCCTGTTGTTAAAAAGTTGGGTGCTAAGTGCTACTTCAATTTGTTCTGTTGATATTTCATCTTCAGGTCGGTAGTTGATACCTATATCTAAGTCGTTACTGATTTGCGACAGCCAGTTGCTTAAATAGCTCGACAGCATTTCAGAGGTTGTTGTCAGTGCTGCTGTGTTTACCTGGTTTCCATTTCCGGAACCTGCATTATAACTGGGAGTGAAAAATTTATTTAAGATAAGAAGTGATAATACCTGCCTGTTTAACTCTTCTTCTGTATTAATAGCATCTTCAATAATATTTTGAGTGGATTCTTCCATGGTAGGAGCCGAGATGTCGAATTTTACGGTAGGTTGCGATAATCGGTCGCCTATAATCAGGTCGCAATAAATAGGAATACGCTTGTATATTTCACTGTTTTCATTGATTTCCTCGCTTGAAGGGGCAACCAATGGTTGGATGGAAGTTTTAATTTTATAGGTTGCTGTGATGTCAATAAGTGCATCGTAAGGATCACCTTCCCATAGAACAGTACCTCCCTGGTTTATATCAAATCTTTTATTAACAACGTTTTCTAAAGAAAACAGGTAGTCACCTTTTTCTGCGGTGTAATCTCCATAGAAGTTTATTTCTCCTTCTTTCGAAATCTGAATTTGTAAATATCCATTTCCTGTACTTCTGAGAATATCACCTACAGAAGGATCAAAGATCACCTGAACCTGGGCGTCCGGAGTGATCTCAATTCCCATATTCATTGAAAAGTTTGATAAATTAACATTGTATTCAATGTCATCAGGAAGTGACGAGTCTGTAAGAGAGGTGGAATCTTTATGGTTAATAAATTGTATAAAGTTATTATCAAGCGATTCTTCCTTATCTGTTATAGGTATATGAAGAATCGTTTTGGGCTCAGTTTTCCCTTGTATGTTAAGGGTTATGTCATCGGTTTTACCTACTATGGATAAATCACCCGATGCAAAAATATTTCCATAGTAATAAGGGTTGTCTTCTTCTTCGGTGTTTAAAACAAGCATATTGTTTGCTCTTGCATACAAATTATATGTCATATCGGAGAAGTTGTTGTGCAATATTTCTCCTGAAAAAGAACCTTTTTTACCGTAAATGTCGGTAACTGTCATGTTTTTAAACACTAAAGAATCCGAAGTGAGTCTGATGCTGTCCTGGAGGTAGAATGTGTTTTTAAGTAAATCGATATTAAACCGGGTTTTGTTTACTTTAAAGTTGCCATCAAGTTCAACACGATCTTTGCCATTGCTTACGTTGATATTTCCGGAGGCTGTGCCTTTTAAGTTTTGGGCAATTTTACTGATATACATATTTACAAAGCCTATGGGTACGCTGTCTACTCTAAAATCGAAATTGTAATCTTTGTTTTGGGGACTAAAATAACCGCCCCCAATAATTGGGAATATATCTCCTCTTTTTGCTTTTGTTTCAAGAATAACTTGTTTTTTCTCCGGATCCCAAGAGGAACGGATGTTTAAATCACCAACCTTTTCTTTGTTTACATCAAGGTGGTTTATTAATAAGTTGCTTGATATAATTGGTGATTCGAGGTTTTCTTTTACTTCAATTTCTCCGGTTAAAACACCACCAATGGTTAATTTATTCAGGTTTAAAAAACTGGTAAATTCTTCGAGGTTAATGTTTCTGAAATAAGCAGATAATTGGTTGTTTCCCGTCTTGAACATATATCCGTTGATGCTTATTTCCTGATTTAAATGGTATGTTCTGAATGTGTTTATTTTAAAACCATTTGGGTTGAAATAAAACGATGAGGGCTGAATGTGCCATATCGTATCGTTAATGATAACAGATGAAGGTAGTAGGTTGGTGCTGGCGTAAATGCCTCCTGATTCAGACTTGTTAAATGTACTGCCGGTAAAAATAGCACCGCTGTTAGTTTGTTCTTCCCAGTTATTCCAAAAGATATTTGTGTTTAATGTATCGTTTTGTAATTGTTGCGATAAAGTAAAATTGTACAATGGCAGCAGGTTACCAATAAGCAAATTTTCGCTTCTTATATTACTTGTTAATCTTGATGAGTCGGTTTTTACATAAAAGTTAATACTGCTTGCGTGTAGGGAGTTTATTTTAATTTCGTCAGAATAACCTTCAATGAACAGATCTTTTCTGTTATTTGTAAAATGAGCTTCTAACTCAGTGTTATCAGCAATGATGGTTTGAGGATTGATGGTTTGTAACAGCTCGTTTAATTGTTTTGTTTTAAGGCTGAAATTAAAATTACAATCGGTATTATACGTGGTTTTTTCTTCGCTTGTAAATACAGAAGGTAAATAGCTTCCCAATAAAACTTTCAGATGATCAGGTATCGATTTTAAATTATAACTGCCTTTTAGTTCTGCATCTAAAATGTTTGAATTTATAGTTATTGCTTTTTCATTTTGGGCATTATACGTTGAGCGAACAATAAAACTATCTAATTTAAAAGAACTGTTTTCTGTTTCTATAGTTCCGTCAAAAAGTTGTATGTCACCTTTTATGTCATCAAAGGTTCTTCCGTATAAAAGAGCGTGAATATCAGCATTGATAGCACTGTTTTTAAGTTTTGGAACAATCTTTAACTTGTCGAGTCTTAAATCGTGAACAGCGGCAGAAAAATCAAATTCGGGTACTACATTGGTGAAATCCATTTTTCCATTGAATTCCATTTTTGCATTGGGATCTTCCAGGGAAATTTTTCCGTTAAAACGTTTGTTAGATAGTAATCCGTTCAATTCAATTTTTTCGTATTTGTAATTCTTGTAATCAATAGAGTCAATAGTTCCGTTGATATATGCATTAAAATGTTTATCCAGGGTTCTGTATCCCCGGATAGATATGTTCATGGTAATATTGTTTAAATCCTCTTCCGATTTGATTAATTTACCAATGTTTAAAGATGTAGTGTTCAAAAAACCTGAGTATACCAGCCTGTTGTCTTCGGTAAGTTTAATGCCTAAATCTGTTTTCAGGTTTCCTAATTCGGTTTTAAACTCGCCATAAGCAACTAAATTATCAATGAATCCAGAAAAATTACCGCTGTATTCAATATTTCCGAGTTCATCAAATGAATCAGGGAAATTAACTTCGCCGGAATTTTTTAAAACCGGAATGAGCTTGGCTAAATCTGTTATGTTAGTGGATAGTTTTTTTACATTTAAAAACAGGAATGTCTCGTTTAAATCAGGAAGTCCCTTTATATCAAAGTTGGTGTGAAGTTCAGTGTTTGTTCCTGCATTGATATAAATATTACTTCCAGTGATATTATTAATGGTTCCCTTGAGAATTCCTTTCATATTAAAAGGATATTTTATTTTAGGGAATTTGGGTGAAAATATTTTTAAGTCTTCGTACGAGGTCGACAGGGAGTTTATTTTTACGCTGAATGGAATTTTGCTTAAATTATTTTCTTTGCTCGTGGCAGAGTCCGATTGAATATTAAAATACTCCAGGCTCAGGTAAGAGTGTTTTGATTTTGCTCTCAAAGCTTTTATTCCAAAGGAGTTTTTACCAAAGGCCAATATTCCTTTTGTTTTGGTTAAAGTAATACCCGATTTCTCGGTAAAGGAAAGGTTATTGATATTTGCAGTTGCTGAATCTTTTAAGAATTTTATTTTGTTGATATTCAGGTTTAATCCGGATATAGATATGTTGTTGGGATTAAATTGCATACCTGTTATTTCTGTCTTTATGTCTTCATTGAGATATTGGAGTTTGCAATTTTTTAACTTTATTTCTTTAGTATGGTAATACCATTTTGATTGATTCGAGCTGTTGTTTTTTAATGAATCAAGGATACTACGGAAGTTGTATTTGTTGTCTTTTTTCTGAACTCTCGTCAAGGCATCTGATGCTGTAATCTTTCCGAAATAAATTTCTTTTTTCGAAAGAATTAATGAATCTATGGATGCATCAAGCTGACCAACAAATATAAGCGTGTCGTTTTTTTTGTCTTTGACTAAAAAATGATCGATGGTCAGTTTTTTAATCGGACTAAAATGAAAGCCTTCTATAGATGCTTCTACGCCAAAATCTTCTGATAATTGAGCGGTTATCAGTTTACTTAATGAATTTTGTACCCCGGGAATTAATATCGAAAAATAAATTACCAGGGGTAAAATAATTAAGCCCAGCAGTACATAGAATAATATTTTGTAAGATTTTTTGATAATTTTGCAATTTATTATGCAAAAGTAATGAAAAAGGATATTTGTGAAATGGTTATTTTTGATGTAATCAATATTTTTGCTTATTATTTTTAGTTTTGTAATTGTTGGATGAATCAAAAGGAGAGAATGGGTACTTATATTTTGGGAATCGAGTCGTCGTGTGATGATACTTCGGCAGCTGTTTTTAAAGATGAAGTGATTTTGTCAAACAGGATTGCTAATCAGGATGTTCATCAATCTTATGGTGGGGTAGTGCCTGAGTTGGCATCACGTGCTCATCAGCAAAATATTATCCCTGTTGTTGATCAGGCTTTAAAAGATGCAGGTGTAAAAGCTTCTGATATTGATGCTGTTGCTTTTACCCGTGGTCCCGGTTTAATGGGCTCCCTGTTGGTTGGAACTTCTTTTGCAAAAGGGTTTGCTTTGGCTAACAATATTCCTTTAGTCGAGGTTAACCATCTTCATGCTCATGTTCTGGCTCATTTTATTCATGAACCGAATGAAGATAATGATCATCCTGAATTTCCTTTTTTATGCTTACTCGTATCCGGTGGTAACAGCCAGATTGTTTTGGTGAAAAGTCCTTCTGATATTGAGGTTGTGGGACAAACGATTGATGATGCAGCAGGAGAGGCTTTTGATAAATGTGCTAAAGTGATGGGCTTGCCTTACCCGGGGGGTCCGTTGATTGATAAGCTTGCTAAAGAAGGTAATGCCAATGCTTTTCAGTTTGCTAAACCGCGTATTAAAAATTACGATTACAGCTTTAGCGGATTGAAAACATCATTCCTGTATTTTTTAAGAGATCAGATTAAGTTTAATCCTGATTTTATTGAGGAGAATAAAAAGGACTTATGCGCTTCTCTGCAGAAGACAATAGTGGATATCTTGCTTGATAAACTGGATAAGGCTGCAAAAGACTTGGGTATTAGCCAGGTGGCCCTGGCAGGAGGTGTTTCTGCAAATTCAGGACTAAGAGAGGGCTTGTTAAAATTAGCTAAAAAGCGAAAATGGAAAACCTTTATTCCTAAATTTGCGTACACCACTGACAATGCTGCAATGATTGCCATTACAGGATATTATAAATATAAGCAGGGACAATTTGCCAAACATGAAGATGCACCTTTTAGCCGGGTGGTTTTTTAATAGGTTAAAAAGAACCGTTTATTTAAAAGTTCAATTCTTTTGTCAAAAGAACTGAAGTATTTTAGTAAAAGATAGAGGTTTAAATAGGTTTTTTTATATTTTTGTACGGAATCGAAATTTGTATAGATGGATTTTTCAAAGGTTTACTGTAAAAGTGATCGATTTGTAGAAAAGAGTATTGGAAATGAAAAGGTGTTGGTTCCGCTGACAGATAATGTAGCAGACATGAACCACGTGTTAACGCTAAATGAAGTGGGTGCTTTTTTATTTAATCAGATTGATGGAGAAAAGTCTGTTGAAGAAATTTTAATATTGTTATTGATTGAATATGAGGTTGCAAGAGAAGTGGCTCAAAAAGATATAGAACAATTTATTGCTAATACTGTTAGTAAGGGGATTATATACGAAAAACAATAAAGTAAAAAATTGTTTAACTATTGCATGAAGAATAAGGGAAAAAATAAAAAAGTATATTCAAAGCCAGAACTGGAAGTGGTGAAGGTGGATTGTGAGATATCATTGGTGATGTGGTCTCCAGGAGGTCCTGATGCAGAACTTAAATCACTGAATGCTGCCGTGCCTCTGAAAAGTACGGAGTCATCAAGTTCATCTATAGAAATAGTTACGCAATCAGAAGCGCTGGGGGGGTCATCTCCATTTTAGAAATTGTATTTTCTAATTAATACATATTTATTCTGTGTGTAAACCAACTGAATTAATATTAAATACAGGAAATATTGGTTTAAAATTTACCTCACTTACAAATGGTCTTTATTTTGACATAAAGAACTCTGTACATAATTTTATTTCTCCAAAAACAAATCATTTTTTATATCGATTAAATTTTTCGCTTAGTGAAAATTTAAATTGCCATACCAGTGATTGGATCATTGTTTTCAGTGGTAATCCTGAGGAAAACTCTTTTTTAAATTATAGCTGGGAAATATATAAAAGAGAAAAGGAATATATGTTTGTGGTTTTATATAAAGATCATCCACATATCGAATCTATTCAGGCTTTCTTAAAAAAAGATCAATCCAATATAGATATATATATCAAACCCAGGTTAAATATAAAAAGAGATATTTCAGAAGTAACCATTGATCCACTGATTCACCCCTTGGGCTCATTGTTGCTTATCTATTTGTTTTTATGGAATAGAGGGCTTTTAATTCATGGGTCAGCAGTAAATTATAACAATAACACCTATTTGTTTACCGGAGTTTCAGGTATAGGTAAATCCACCATGGCTCGTTTGTGGAAAGAATATGGGGCAGATATAATCAATGACGACAGGTTGATATTAAAACCCGGTGATAAAGAGGTTATGGTGTATAATAGTCCAATGCCGCATTATGCTCAGCAATCTAAAGAAGGAACTTTGAAAGGTATATTTTTGTTAAAGCAGGAAAAATATAATTATATAAAGCCGGTTAATGGAATAGAGGCCTTTGCCAGGGTTTTAGGTAATTGTATACAGCAGTTTTATTCCTCCGATATGATTAAAACACATCTTTCAATATTAGAAAGTATTGTTTGTAGCGTTCCTGTTTATGAGGTTGGATTCTTACCAACAAAAGATATTGTTCTGAATATACTTGAATATATGGGTAATGAAGGATAATCAAAAGGATCGTTTTTTGTTCTCTAACACCTTTAATTCGTTATTGAAAGAGGGAATTGAAGTAGATGTTCCTGTTTATGGTTATAGTATGTTCCCTTTTTTTTTACCCGGAGATATTGTGAGGGTGGCTTTGGTTGATGTTATGCAATTAAAATCAGGTGATGTTGTTGTTTTTAAAGCCAATCACAAGTTGGTTTTACATCGGCTGTTAAAGGTGGATGTAGCTCAGCAATGTTTGGTATGTAAAGGTGATGGATTGATAAAAAAGGATCCTGCAGTTATATTCGAAAACTACCTGGGAGTTGTGAAAAAGCATTATAGAAATAGTAAGCTGATAAAATCTACTGGTGTTACACGATTTTTAATGGCCAGGATATCTCCCGTTGCAGGTATTGTGTTGTTTTTCCTCTGCAGGATTCGCAATAAAATCATATCGTTTTTTAATATTTCAAAGCTGTAAATCAGTCTGCAGTCTTCGGTTGTTAGCTCCTAGTTGTTAGTTCTTAGCTCTTAGTTCTTAGCTCTTAGTTCTTAGTTTTTAGTTGTTAGTTGTTAATGTATAGATTAAAGATTATAGATGAATGAATTGTCGAGTTGTTAAATCGTTGAGTTGATGAGTTGATTAGGGCTTTAGTCCATATTGTTTCAGGCTGCAGATGCTGGTGCGAGTTTGTAACTCGTACCTTTTTATATATGCTGCGTTCACTGTTGAGGTAATAAGTGGTTAAAGTCATGCAACTTCGTTTGCTAAAATACCAAGCTGTAAATCAGTTTCTCCCCTTTGGGGAGAATGAGAGGGGCTTTTAATCCTCCCCCAATGGGGGGGAGTTAGAGGGGGCTTGTAATATCAGGCCTGGAGGCCTTGGTTTATAAGACATAGCGAGACGCAATGCCTAACAAAGGGAATTACAGCTAATTTCACGAATTGTTATTTGCTGCGCAAATGTTGCAACCTGAAATACTATGGCCTAACGTCTAAGAACTAGGAACTAGGAACTAGCAACTAAGAGCATACTTCTGCTACATCTGTCAGCTTATGACCTATTGACCTATAGATCTAATAATTTGTAATAATGAAATTGCTATACCAGCTAAAAACAGAACAACTCTTTAGCGCAGGAGCCCCGGCATCAGCTGGTGAGCCATAAAACAAGGAAATTTAGATTAAAAAAATCGGTGCTGTTTGAAGCCCGTAGGCACGAAGGGCAAGTTCAGCGATTTTAATCTAAATGACGTAGTTTTTATGAGCTCGCAAGGTGCAGCCGGCGGACTTTTTGCCTACTTTTTTGACTGTAGCAAAAAGTAGGAGCCCTTGCGGCTTGAGCAAAAAGTATAAATCTTTATAAGGATATATGCAGCAGAAAACCGGCACTTTCAACTTTTAACTTTCGACTTTCAACTTTTAACTATTAACAGTATCCCAACATTTTTGAGTTGTCCTTTCAGGACGCATCTTATTTCTGTAAATCAAAAACCCAATGCGTCACTTCGTTTTGCATTGGGCTGAAATGAGTTGTCCTTTCAGGACGTGTAATTACCATGAAAATACATTATTGTCAGCAGGCAGCTCTTTTCAGTCCACAGTCTTCAGTTCGCAACTTTGCAAACCTGCTCCAACTATAGAGGCAAGCTTAAACTTTCAACTTTCTCCTTTCAAAAAGTCAAGGACCAATAGTTTGTGTTTTTATTGTTTATATAATAGATTTGATGAATTTATTGAATGAGTCAATCAAGTGAAAAGTAAAACTGTAAATATAGTCAGAGCTCTAAAGATAGTATGGAGCTCTTCTCCTAAATGGAGTATGTTAAATGCATTTATGATCCTGTTAAAAGGAGTCATGCCATTACTGCTTATCTATGTTGTAAAGTTTTTAATTGATAAGGTTAGTGTGTCTATTAACCAAGGTAATCAGGGAGGAAGTGTTCTGGATGTTTATCCGGTTTTAATATTTACAGGTGGTGTTTTTATTGTGAATGCCTTTGTAAATTCTCTTGCGGGTATTTTTAGTGAAAAGCATTCCTTTTTTATTACTGACAAGGTTCAGAATTGGATTCACAATCGTACCTCTCAAATTGATATTTTAAATTTTGATGATAACAAGTTTCAGAATGTGTATTACCGGGCCATCAATGAGGCTACATATCGACCTTCGAAGATTTACTATGGTTTTATTGATTTAATACAGAGTGTGATTACTATAGGACTGATGATGGGCGTGTTGTTTACCCTGCATTGGATGGTTGTAATTGTACTTGTAGTTATTTCTGTACCCATTGTATATGTGCGATTAAAATTCTCGGGCAGGATATATGATTTTAAACGTAAACATACCGAAGATGAGCGATATATAGCGTATTATAATGCCCTGTTAACAGCTAAACAATATGCAAAAGAATTAAGAGTGTTTAATCTGTCGGCCTTATTTAAGCAACGTTTTGAGCATAAAAAGGACGACTTAAGGGAAAAGCGTTTTGCTTTGTTGAAAATCAAATCGGCCTACGAGTTTTCCATACAGTTATTAACAGCAGGTGCGTTGGTTTTGTTATTTGCTTATATTACTAAGCAGGCTTTCTTAGGGAAGTTAACACAGGGGCAGGTAGTGTTGTATCTTTTGGCATTGTATCGTGGCTATAATTATTTACAAAGTTTTTTAAGTAAACTATCCGCATTATATGAGGATAGTTTGTTTTTAAAAAATTTATTCGAGTTTTTAGATTACGATGTGGTCAATAATAAAGCAACGAAAAAGTATAATTTTCCCCGAAAATTACATCAAGGTATCGAGTTGAAAAATGTAAGCTTTAAATATCCGGATAGTTCCCGCTTTGTATTTAATCATCTTAATTTGAGGATTAAAGCAGGCGATACTGTTGCCCTGGTGGGAGCTAATGGAGCAGGTAAATCCACCCTGGTAAAGTTAATATGTGGATTATATCAACCTGATGAGGGAGATGTGCTTTTTGATGATGTTAAACTGTCACAAATTAAACAAGATTCATTGGTTGATAATATCAGTGTGGTTTTTCAGGATTTTATGCTGTATAATGTTTCTGCCAGGGAAAATATATGGTTTGGTAATATTGAAAAATCACTAAAAAATCAGAGTGTATATCAAAGTGCTTATCTTTCGGGTATTGATAAAACATTAGAGGCATTACCTGAAGGTTACGATACAACTTTAGGTACATTGTTTAAGAAAAGTGAAATGTTAAGTGTTGGCGAATGGCAACGTATGGCTTTAGCCAGATCTTTTTTTAATGACGCCCAGCTCGTTATTTTGGATGAACCAACAAGCTCGTTGGATGCATATACAGAAGCTTCGTTAGTTGATAATATCAAGTCTATCGTTGCCAATAAAACGGCTCTTATTGTGAGTCATCGTTTGTCTACTATAAAATTAGCCGATAGAGTTATTGTTGTTGGCAATAATGGTATCATAGAGCAGGGAGAGCCTGAATTACTTCTACAAAAGAAAGGTGCTTTTTATGATATGGTTATCAATCTGAAGGATAAAAAAGTAATATAATATTTTACCTGTAAGTTCTAAATGTTTAATTATCTCATATAAGGAAACTTAGCTTTGGTTTCCGGCGTAGAAATTATTTGAATCGATGTGTTTTTCAATTCAGAAATAAAGGTGTTTGTTTTATTGAAAAATGAATCTCTCTAAACTGTTTAGCTATATGCTTAATAGTTTTATGTGAACAGAGTTGTGTTGTTGATTTAAATGATTTATTTATGAGATATTTTTACTTGGTTTTATTGTTGGTATACTATGAGTCCGTGAATGCTATAGATATAGACCCTCCTACAGGGGTGGGGTATGATAATCCTATTGTTAGTGATGAGGTATGGGGAGATGTTAGTGGTGTAAATGATTCTACTTATGTTTTAAATGCAGACTATTCTATTTCAAATGCCCAGACTTCTGGTTTTGTTACTG
Organism: uncultured Saccharicrinis sp.; assembly: GCA_963677345.2. Lineage (GTDB taxonomy): Bacteria > Bacteroidota > Bacteroidia > Bacteroidales > Marinilabiliaceae > Saccharicrinis. The sequence continues at coordinate 1,940 of CAXXLC010000008.1, read as the reverse complement.
TTAATGTGTATGGTAATTTATCTGATGTATCAGGTCAGTATAAATTAGTCGTCGGTGCCGAAGGAGATAGTTATCCTGCTACATTGATTGTTTATGGCAATTTAACACTTGAAAATTCACAAAGTAAATTGTACGGCAATGTAATAGTTACAGGTACAACAACTCTTAAAAATTCTGATGTGCTGGGAAGTGCAAATTTAATAACCTTAGGTGATCTTATTGTAGAATCCGGTGGAGCAACTGTTACAGGTCAAATATTTCCGATTCCACCTTCAGTACAACTTGATAAAAATGGTAATCCTGTAGGTACGATTTCAACATCTACAGTGGAAGAACTTATTGCTGAAATGACTGATGGTACTGAACTTGGGGATATCCTGGCTGATTTAATTGAAAGTATTCCTCAGGTTGAAGGTGCAATCAGTGATGGTACCAATAAAACTTGGAATGGAAGTACAAATGAAGTTTGGACTGAAGTAAATAATTGGGTCGATCAATTGAATCCGATAAATATAAATAATGTAATTACAATTGATAATGGAGCTAATTATCCTGTTTATACAGGAAATTTACAATGTTATAAATTAATAATGAATGCAGAATCAGAGTTGTCGATTACTGGAAATTTAACTTTGTCCGGAGATTTAATTTTAAATGAAGGTTCTAATTTATATGTAGATGGTAACTTATCTGTATCCGGAGATATTACTTTAAATAATTCAACTACCACACCCGCCTCTTTAAGCGTGACTGGTGCAATAACAGGAAATGCTATCCTTAACTGGGAGTCAATGGAGGGTGACAGGTGGTGGTATATGGGACACCCTTTAAGTAATTCAGGCGTTAATTTGTTTGACTATTATGATGCTTCCGTAGGCACCACAGTAAGTAATGATTTTAGATTGTATTATTGGAGTGGTAGTACACAGTCCTGGAGTAGAATTTCTGATAATACATATTCTTTTAATCCTCTGGAAGGATATGCCTTTATTGCTATGAATAACCCTTCTACTCTTTCTTATGAAGGTGATTTTAATAGCAATACAAGCTATAGTATTTCTTCTACAGGTGCAGGATGGCATCATTTTGCAAATCCATATCCATCTTATATTCAAATTAATCATGGAGATAATAGTTTTGGGAACTTCACTTTAGGATATAAAGTATATACATCAAATGGTGGTTCCAGAGCATGGCAGGGATATTATTGGGGAGGAACACCAGCTGAGTTTCCTATTGCAGATGGTACGCAATATATTGCTCCAGGTCAAGGGTTTTGGATGTATACAACATCTGCTAGTGATGGTATAATAATTAGTAAAACATCATGTGTATCTATCTCTACAGCAGAATCTGCTGGTAGTGTTAGTTTAAAAAGTACTACTAGCTCATCGTACCCTTATTTAATTATGTCACTTGACAATGATGTTTCAAAAGGTGAAATGTATTTGTTGTTTGATAAAGATGGTTCTGACTTGTTTACCAGGCATGATTTTAAGAAAAAGTTCGTTGGCGGTAACGTGGCCGATATGTATATGGTAAAGGATGATGTATACGTGGATATTAATGTGCTTCCAACGATAACATCTTCAGTAATTGTTCCTGTTGGCTATAAAGTGTCAGCAAATGGCATGACAGAAATGACCATTAACACTTCGGATGTTTCGTTTATAGATGAAGCTTATGATGTATTCCTTGATGATTTGCAAGAACCTTCTGTTAGTATTAATTTAAGAAAGCAAAGCTCTTATACTTTTACGCCTGAAGTAGCGCAGACTGATGGAAGATTTCAGCTGAGAATAGTGCCTTCAATGACCACCGGTGTCGATGATGAAGAAGACGTGGTTTCAGATGAGAGTGTATCGGTTTACACGCTGAAACAAACTGCAACGGTTGTGGTTACAGATGAAGTTTATACCTAAAGGATGGCGTGATTGAGG
>CAXXLC010000007.1:0-17349 GCA_963677345.2 uncultured Saccharicrinis sp. | reverse complement strand
GTTTGATACTTTTGGAGAGTTATTAAAGAAATACTGGAACTGGATTACCGGAAAAGCAAAAAAAGAAAAAGAAGTGGAGATTGAATCAGAAGAATCAGAATTAATAATATTAGTATCTGGTTAAAATTTCTAAAATCTTCAAGTTACATTATATATATCAATAGTTCGGTGAACTTTTATAACTGTCTTTTTTACAAACATTTGCAAACCACTACACAAAGTATATAAATCATTAATTTTAAGTGTCTTGTAAATAAGTCTAAAAGCTATTATCTAAATATTGTTTAGCTTTGCGTTGCATTTTCTGAATAAGCTTTTATATGCCCTTTCTGGTAATGTATTTAACTTTTAACTATATTCATCTCTTCTGCAGCAGATCGAGGGGCGTAGCCCTAATTTCTTAGTAGAAAAAGATTAGTAAATAAATATAGGGGCGTTAGCCCTGTTATCTTAAGTTTTTATTATGGCCAATACCTATATACCCAACTTTTTGTTCAATATGTTTTTGCTGTTCAAGGTAGAGAAAACTTAATAAACGAAAAGTTCAGAAACGAATTAGAAAAAATAATATGCGGACTTGCAACCAAGCATAAATCAAAACCTCTTGCTGTTTTCTGTAATCCGGATCATACACATATTTTTGTAGGGATACATCCAACTATATCAATATCAAAGCTTATTGAACAAATAAAAGCAGGTTCTTCAAAATGGATTAACGATAAAGGCTTTTTACCTGGGCATTTCTCATGGCAGGATGGATATGGTGCCTTTACATATTCTAAATCACAAACTGACAGAGTGGTAAATTATATATTAAATCAACCAGAACACCATAAAAAAAGATGTTTTAAAGATGAGTATCTATCTTTCCTAAAAAAGTTTGATATTAACTTTGATCCCAAATATCTTTTTGAGTGGTATGGCCCAATTAAGACAACAGGACTACGCCCCTTGATTTCAACACATCAGCTATTTTCTACTAAGAAATCAGGCCTAACGGCCCTTTGGAGATAGTACTAATATAATTTACCCTGCTTAAATTTTTAAATGTACCCCTTTCTAAAACGCATTTGTAAACTCAATAGTTCATTAAGTTTTTATAATGTTCTGATTGTCAGATATATAAATACCCTCATTTAAATATATAAAGTATTGACAATAAGCGTCTTGCAAATCAGTATTTCGTCTTTTGTCTTAAATCTAACGATCTATTGTAAACTATAACCTCTCTATAATTCACCAATAGAATTTTAAACGTACAACAAAGAATGATGAAAAAAAACTAAAGAAGAGCAATCTGAATAATTTTATAAACGTATTTCCGTTACCATATTAAAACAAATTATATATTTTTACCAAAAATATCATTAACACACGAATTCATGAGTTTACTATTATTTATACAACAGACTGCAGAAACAGCTGAAGCTTTAGCAGAAACTACTGAAAACCAGATGGACTATATTCAAATGGCCATCAACGGAGGATGGATTATGGTTCCTATGATCCTTTTATCTTTTGTGGCAGTATATATTTTCTTTGAAAGATATTTTGCCATAAAAAAAGCAGCTTCTGAAGATTTAAGCTTTATGAATAAAATCAAAGAATATATTCATGATGGTAAAATAGATTCGGCTTATGCCTTATGTCAGCAAGCTGATAACCCTGTAAGCAGAATGATAGAAAAAGGTATCAGTAGAATTGGTCGCCCTTTATCAGATGTAAATACAGCCATTGAAAATGTAGGTAATTTAGAAATCAGTCGCCTTGAAAAAGGGTTGCCTACACTAGCAACTGTATCCGGAGGAGCACCAATGATAGGTTTCCTTGGTACTGTAATCGGAATGATCAGAGCCTTCTTTGATATGGCTAACGCTGGAAATAATATTGATGTAGGTTTATTATCTTCTGGTATTTATACAGCTATGGTTACTACAGTTACAGGTTTAGCAATTGGTATTATGGCCTATTTTGCCTATAACTTTTTAGTAGCAAGAGTTGAAAAAGTTGTATTTAAACTTGAAGCCACAACAATGGAGTTCATGGATTTATTAAACGAACCAGCAGCGTAAGAGACAAAAGATTAAAGACAAAAGATAAGAGACTGTAAACTTCAGTTAATCTCTTATCTCTTATCTAAATTCTATAATCTAAATTCACATGGCTTTAAAAAGAAGGACGAAAATAAATGCAAGCTTTAGTATGTCAAGTATGACTGACATAGTTTTCTTGCTGCTTATTTTCTTTATGATTACCTCAACTATGGTTCATCCAAATGCTCTTAAGTTGTTAATTCCAAAACAAGCCACTAAAAAGGTAGTTATTGAGAAGTTTATCAATGCAAGAGTATCTGCCAGTGGCAAATATTATATTGACAACAAAAGAATATCTGAAAGCAATTTGGAGAATGCGATTTTAAGACAATTTAAAAGTAGCGACAAAACATTTATCAAACTTAAAACTGATAAAAATGCGCCTACCGGAGAGGTTGCCAGACTGCTTGACATTGCTGAATCACATTCTATAAAGGTAGCATTAGATATAAGGTAGACGAAAGACAAATGTCGAAAGTCAGAAGTCGAATATTGGAAGCAAATAGCTTTTGGAGAATTTTAATAAGACAACACAAATTATATTAACTTAAGCAGTATGGGTTTAAGAAGACGAAGTAAAGTAAATGCAGGATTTAGTATGTCAAGCATGACTGACATAGTATTCCTTTTACTCATATTTTTTATGATCACATCCACTCTTGTAACACCTATTGCAAATAGTGATTTAACTCTGCCTAAAAGCGACCATCAGGTATCAGCAAAACCAAATACCACTATATCTGTAACTAAAGATCTGAGATATTTTATTGAAGGTGATCAGGTATCTTTTTGGAGATTGGAACGAAGATTGAAAGAGATCATGAGTGCAGAACCAGAAACATACATTGCTTTACATGTAGATGAGTCTGTTCCATTTTCAATTGTGGGTAAGATTAGAGATATTGCTATTAAAAACAAGTACAAACTAATTTTAGCTACACAACCAAAGTAAATTTGGTTATTAATTTCAAAGATTTAAAGTGATGCAAAAAAAATATAATAAACATGGTGTTATAGGGTCAGTAATATTTCATTTATTAGTGCTTGTATTACTCATTTTCTTTGGGTTAAAAACAATCCCTCAACAAGAAGAAGGGATATTAGTTAATTTAGGAAATGTACAAACCGGCTTAGGCGAAATTGAACCTCCTAAAGCCTCAACTCAACCCACAACTTCAGAACCCAAAACCACACCTCCTCCTCCAACACCAAAAGAAAAATCGGTTCCTAAAACTGAGGAAACAGTTAAAACTCAAGACTACGATGAAGCACCGGAAATAAAAAGTGCTGAGCAAAAAAAGAAAGAGGAAGAAGAGCGTTTAAAAAAGATTCAGGAAGAAAAAGAAAGAAAAATCCAGGAAGAAAAAGATCGTAAGGAGAGAGAAGAAGCTGAAAGAATTGCAAAAGCTGAAGCTGAGGCTAAAAGAAAAGCTGAAGCAGAAAAAAAGGCCCGCGAAGAAGCTGAACGTAAAAAAAGAGAAGAACAACAACGTATTGCTGACGAGGCTCGAAACAATGTAGGAAGTGCATTTGGCAAGTCAAATAGCAACAGCACATCTGAAGGTGATGCAGGTGGTTCTGGAAACCAGGGTTACGTAACTGGCGATCCAAATAGCAAAAACAGAACAGGTAGTGGTTTAGGCAACTCTGGTTCTGGTTTTGATTTAACAGGACGTTCATTGGTTGGTTCTTTACCTCAACCTAGTTACAGCATCCAGGAAGAAGGAATTGTTGTGGTTCAGGTTACTGTTAATAAATACGGTCAGGTTGTAAGTGCCGAGTACCAGTTAAAAGGTTCTACCACACAAAACTCAACGCTAAAAAAAGCTGCCATTGATGCAGCAAAAAAGGCTAAATTCAACTCTGATCCTAATGCTGCAGCATTTCAAAAAGGAACAATTACCTATCATTTTGTTTTGAATTAGTAAATAGCTTTTATTGATAATAGATTGATATTATTATTGACCACCAGGTCACAAAGAATATCACATTGTACTAAAAGATTTCTTTTATTATAACAACAGCAGACTGAAGACAGCAAACTGTTGACTGTTGACTGAGAACTATTGACTGAGAACTATTGACTGATATATCTCTTCTTTGCTTTTTCCTTAACACCTGATTCGCACCTGCTACGTAATACAGTCGTAACGGCTGCGGTAATGGGTCACTATTCCTTCACTACACCTTCACTATTCCTTCACTTCAGCCTCACTGTTTAGTGATGTAAATGTGAATAATATCTGAACAACATACAAAGAATATCAAAAGTATAACCGCAACAGTCACGACCAAACTACGAAGCAGCTATAGAGCAGAGCTGTTTAACCCGCAATATGTATTAAAAAATCTATTACACATTGAAACTACTTCAAAACAAGATGTTTTACTTACTTGCTTCAACTCACCAGAACGATGCTCCCGATATGGATCCATTCCCGTTAACTTAAGAAATGATGTTTGTAAGTAATTACTTAAGAGAGTGTTACGTTTTTTGAGTATGGAGCCATTTCCCCAATTAGGAAATGTATAAGTTTTTTCTCCATATTTGTATAATTCTAATTTTGAACAAAAAGGCAGTAAAAGATTATTTAAAAATCTGATACTGCCTTTGCTGTAAAGGTAAAATTTTTCTTGGAGAAAAATGCTTTATTTAAAAAGGACTTTACAGAGGTTATCAAAAATTTAACAGGAATTGAAAAGTGCCTTACAGAACTCTTTTCACAAGAACAATTAAACGTCATAGCAAAACGACATGGCTTTATAAAAAGAAATAGGAATTTAACAGCAAGTTCTTTCTTAGCATCATTAGTTTTTGGCAATGAGAGTTGTGATAAAAGTAGTTTGCTTGGACTAAAGCTCGACTTGCACAATAATGCCAATATTAACATTTCCAGAGAAGCCTTACATAAGAAGTTTACACCAGAGGCGGTTTGTTTTATGCAGGAGGTATTGTCTAAAATATTGACAATGGGCATTTCAGAGAGTGTTGACACAAAACTAACTGAGGATCTTCCATTTAGTGGTGTATTTATAAAGGATTCAACAAAATTCACTATCCCTCAATGTTTTAATAAAGACTATCCTTCATTCGGAAGCTTTGGCAAAAACGGTGCTCTAATGAACATACAGTATGAACTTGAGCTGCTATCAGGTAAAAGCTGCTCCCTTGAACTTACAAAAGCAACAAGAAATGACCAGCAAGATAGTAAAGAAACTTTGCCAAATATCGTTGCAGGAGGTCTGTACATAAGAGATCTTGGATATATAACAACTAGTTACTTAAAGGATTTTGAAAACAATGGCGCTTATTATTTTAACAGATTGCCTAAAGTTGGAGTATATGAAGACAATGAAAAAGAATGCAAAGCAATTTGCTGGAAGAAAATCAAAAAGCATTTTGATACATGTGATGCCACAAATTTGGAGCTAGAGGTTTACATTGGCAAAAAAGATATGATCAAAACTCACCTTATTATTGTACCTGTACCAGAAGAGGTTGCCAAAGAAAGGATACGAAAAGCAAAGCAGAGTGGGAAAAGAGAAAAAGGGTATTCGATTTCAGAAGAATACAAGATCAAGGCTCATTTTAACATTTTCATCACTAATGTTCCCATATCAGTTTTACCTGCTGAAAAGCTGATTGCCACATATCGATTACGATGGCAAATAGAACTTCTATTCAAGGCATGGAAATCTCATTTAGATATCCATAAAAGCAAGCCGATGAAACTGGAACGGTTTAAATGTCGGTTAATTGGGAATTTAATTTGGATGCTAATTACTTCTAATATGTTCCAGATAGCAAATCAAATAATTAAAACGATGAATAGCAGAAATGCTTGTAGCCCTTTAAAATTCTTTAAATTCTGCAAGTATCTAAAACAAGAGTTGAGGGACATTCTCTCAATTCCAGACATATTTACAAATTGGTATAATGACAAATTTATCAATATTATAGACTTCTTCATAATAGAAAAAAGGCTAGGTAAAATGACCCATCCTGAAATCATACACAGTGTTTTTCAATGCTAAAGTTAACGGGAATGGATATGGATCGGGACAAGTTATGCCTTGTCTCAGCAAGTACTTGTTTTATTGTATTTTCAATGCTCATGACAATCTTTTAATGCATAATCCGGGTTTAATAATTCATCAAATTTTATTTCATAAAAAAACCCGATATACTAATGCATATCGGGTTAATTCTATTTTTTCTAAAAAACCTATTTTATTCCATGCATCATTTTCTTTAACCAAGGAGTTAAAGTAAACAATATAGCTGCTGCAATAAATGATTGAATTGCAATAAACCAAAATACAGGAATACTTGTATCTAAAGCTCCTTCTAATTTGATAGAAATTGCTTTCATCTGAGATGCCACAAAGTTACCTGCAGCAAAACTTCCCATCCAAACTCCCATCATTGTAGAAACAAGCTTTGTTGGTGATAATTTTGTTACCATAGACAATCCAATTGGAGATAAACAAAGTTCACCAAAAGTATGTAATAAGAATACCATTGCTAACCAAAGCGGACTAACTAAAGTATTCTCTGCTCTTTCTGAGGCAAATGCCATAATAACAAATCCTAAACCAAGCAATACCATACCCCAAACAAATTTCATTGGTGTATTTGGATTTAATTTAACCTTATCTAATTTAGACCAAAGAACACTAAAAAGAGGGGCAAAAAGAACTATATATACAGCATTAATACTTTGAAACCAGGTAGCTGGTATTTCCCAACTTCCTATCATTCTGTCAGTATTATCTCTGGCAAAGATACTAAACGTTGTTCCTGCTTGTTCAAAACCTGCCCAGAAGAAAATATTAAATAACGCAAGTACTAAAATAACACTAACCCTGCTCCACTCGGTCTTACCATTTGTTCCATTATAAATACTATATCCTAAGTATAAAACACCTCCAATAGCAGCAATTGTAATCAATGCACTTGAAGCTGACTCTGATAGTAAATTCCATCCAAAAACAAAAGCAACTACAATAACGATAATACTTCCAACATAAGCCAAAACACTAATCCAGTCTTTTGCAATTAATCTTAGTCTTTCTGTTTTTACTTTAGGAGGCATCCCTATGTGACCAAGAGTATGACTACGCATTAAAAACCAAACAGTACCTATAACCATACCAACACCAGCAGCTAAAAATCCATATTGCCATGCCACCTGCTCTCCTAATTTTCCAGCAATTAAAGGTGAAATACCAGCTCCAATGTTAATACCCATATAAAAAATGGTAAAACCACCATCTTTTCTTGGATCTGAATTATCATACAATTCACCAACCATTGTAGAGATATTAGGCTTAAAGAATCCATTACCTAAAATAAGTACCCCTAATCCTATATAAAAAATTAATTGTCTTGATTCTAATGCGCTGGAAACTGACATGGCACTATATGATAACAACAGCTGACCTATAGCCATTGTAATACCTCCAATATAGATAGCTTTACGCTGGCCTAATATTTTATCAGCAAGAACACCTCCCATAATAGGAGTAACATATACTAATGCCGTAAATACACCATAAATTGTAAATGCATCAAGTTCTTCCATTCCAAATCCACCATTCATTAGTGTATCTGTCAAGAAATAAACTAAAAGCGCTCGCATTCCATAATAACTAAATCGCTCCCACATTTCTGTAGCAAAAAGCGAGGACAGTCCCATAGGATGCCCAAAAAAAGCTGTATCCTTATTACTCATCGTATAATAATTATATAAGTTTTAAAATATTTATGTTTCAAGATTAATAGTTCCCTATATTTGTATTAGCCTAAAATAATTTCATTTAAATTTTTTGACTAATTCAGGTTAACAGGCACAAATGTAGGTAAAAAGCATAACCAATATAGTGCATTTTATCATATTACAGGAGAAATTTGTATTTTTTGCAATTTTTTGCATTTTATAAGGTACTAACCTGAAATTAAGTTATTTTTTGCAGAATTCGGATTGCACATAAAATCTGATATACAAAACAAATTTAATTGCACTAGCCAGTTAATGTCATTAAATTTATATAATCAGCTTTTTTCTGAATAGATTATTGTCTCTTTGATAAAAAACAAAAGACTGACATAAGTATTCTGAATATTAGGTTACTAACTTAAATTTTGATCAAGTGAAAATATTATCTCCACAGCAAATAAGGGAAGTTGACCAGTTTACTATTAAAAATGAGCCAATACCCTCAATTGATTTAATGGAAAGAGCTGCAAAAGCGGCAACTAACTGGATTATTAATTATCATATTGGCTATTCGTTTTCAATTTTCTGTGGTACAGGAAATAATGGTGGTGATGGTTTAGCTATAGCAAGATTACTTTCAAAATTACCAGTTACATTAAATGTTTATCTGATCAAATTTTCAGAAACATTATCTGAAGATGCCAGCATCAATTTAAACAGGTTAAAGGAACTCTCAAATATAAAGATTAACGAAATAAGCCAGGCAGAACAATTGAACCTTCTGGATTTAGATCCTGAAGAAATCATTATCGACTGCATATTTGGTTCCGGACTAAATCGTCCTACAAAAGGATTTACAAAGGATGTTATTGAAAAAATTAACGATACTGGCAACTTTGTAATTTCAATAGACATCCCTTCCGGATTGTTTGCTAATTACGTCAGCAGTTTCAGAGCTGACACAGGTATCATTGAAGCAAACATTACACTTTCATTCCAATTACCCAAACTATCTTTTTTATTACCTGAAAATGCAAAATACGTTGGTAAATGGGAAATTATTGATATTGGTTTACTACCAGAAGGCATTGAATTACATGATACATCTTATTTTTATACCGACAACTCTAAAATTCAATCCATTGTAAAAAGCCGACACAAATTCAGTCACAAAGGGAATTTTGGTCATGCCCTATTAATTGCAGGTAGCTATGGTAAAATGGGTGCTGCAATATTAGCTTCACGAGCATGTTTAAAATCAGGTGTTGGTTTATTAACCACACATATTCCGCACTGGGGCTATCAAATTATACAAAGTTCGGTTCCTGAAGCAATGACAAGCATCGACCGTTCTGAAATGTTTTTTACTGAATTTCCTCAACTTAGCTGTTACAATGCCATTGGAATTGGTCCGGGTTTAGATACTAAAAAAAACAGTGCAAAAGCCTTTGAAGAATTATTAAACCAAATATCCGATCAAAAAATAGTTATTGATGCTGACGGACTTAACATTTTAAGTCAAAACAAATTTTTATTAGTCAAATTACCTAAGCTTTCCATCTTAACCCCGCACCCAAAAGAATTTGAAAGACTTGCTGGTAAAAGTAAAAATGAGATGCATCGTTTAGAGCTTTTAAAGGATTTCTGTAAACATTACAATGTTATTACTGTTTTAAAAGGAGCTCATACAGTGGTAGCCCTTCCTGATGGAAACTGCTATTTTAACAGTTCGGGTAATCCGGGAATGGCAACTGCCGGAAGTGGTGATACATTAACAGGAATTATATTAGCTTTGTTAGCCCAAGGATATTCAGAGAAAGATGCTGCACTTACTGCAGTATATATCCATGGATTAGCAGGTGATCATGCATTATCAACAGAGTCTGAAGAATCATTAATTGCTTCAGACATAATAAGTAATATTGGTTCTGCGTTTAAATCACTAAGAAAATAAGTACATAAACAAAAATTAATAATAAAATGCAGTTTAAATTAAAATTCTTTAAACCCTTAATAATCCTACTTTTAATTACGTCGAATGTTACATCTCAAAAAAAGGGAGTGTCAAGTGTTGAGGTAAAAAAGACTACTGAAATTGTAAATCCTACAGTACAAGCTTTAACCTACATGCTTCCGAAAACAACTATTCTGGTTGAAATTGAGAGTGAAAAAATTGTAAAAAAAACAGGACCATACTACAGGTATTCTCAACGTTACCTTAACCTGTCTGACGTCATAACTGAAGATAGTGAAGAGTGGATAATTAAAAATATAAAAATCAAAACAAAAGGAACTCCTAACGAAGATCTACGATACAGTATTTTATCTTCTGGTTTGACTTCTGCTTTTAATGTAAACCTTACACATAAGGGTATTTTAAAAGGCATTAATCTTGATTCAGAAAATACAAAACATCATTTGTGTAAAAAACAACCGGATTCAAAGGTTATTAATCTTGAAGATGTAAATTTTGACAATATTCCTTTACATGAAGATTTACTTTTTAAAACATCAACAGCAGCAATGGCACAAGAAGCTGCCAATATGATTTATAAAATCAGAAATAACAGAATCGATCTTTTATCAGGCGATCTTGAAAACCTTCCTCCGGATGGTGAGGCATATAAATCAGTATTAAAAGAAATCAATAAAATGGAAAGTGATTTTGTCTCTCTTTTTGCAGGAAAAACAATTACATCAACCCAAAAACAGATATTTGAAATTACACCTGATCCATTAAGTTCATACAACAATCATGTCATTTGCAGGTTTTCATCTCAAAAAGGAGTTGTAAATCCAATGGATATTACAGGAACTCCAATATACTTTAATTTAGAAGCATTAGACTTTAAGAAAATTGAAAACAAACAAATAGAAACACCTAAAGATGAGATTTCAAATGGTTTATTCTATTGTATCCCGGCATCTGCTAAAATCACAATTTTAGATAAAAACAAAGAAGTTAATTCCAGTATGGTTGATTTAGCTCAATACGGTCAGGTTGTATCTATGCAGGCAGATATTTTAAAACAAGACAATGTTACTATTAGATTTTGTCCTACTACAGGCGCTCTTATCTCAATTGGTAAATAATAAAATCATAAACCTATAATAAACGAGGCTTTCTAAATTTAGAGAGCCTTATTTTTATAATACAGGATACTTAAAATACTTTAAATAAAGGTCCAGGTTACAAACTTGAACCAGCATAAGAACTGGCTCGAATTTATAATTTGGACCTTTAGCTTGTTTTTTTAACTAAACAACTACAATATCAGATGATACATATCATCATCGTTTAGGTTAGAGATATGTATTTTTACAATTCTAAAAAACTAAAGAACTTTTTCTCGAAATAATTCTTTAGTACAAAAATCAATCAATCATGAGTAACGAGATATCAAAACTTCAACCCATAGCTTTATGGGAAAATTTTTATGCATTAACACAAATTCCTCGCCCAAGTAAAAAGGAGCAACAAGCGGCTAAATATGTTGAGGAATTCGGTAAAAAATTAGGATTAGAAACATTAGTAGATAAAACCGGGAATGTAGTTATTAAAAAGCCTGCTACACCAGGTATGGAAGATCGTAAAACAGTTGTTTTACAAGGCCATGTTGATATGGTTCCTCAAAAAAACAGTGATAAGCAACATGATTTCGAAAAAGATCCAATAGAAACTTACATTGAAGATGGTTGGGTAAAAGCCAATGGAACGACATTAGGTGCGGATAATGGAATAGGTGTGGCTGCTGCAATGGGAATTCTTCAATCTACAGATATTCCTCACAGTCCTATAGAAGCTTTATTTACTATTGACGAAGAAACTGGAATGACAGGAGCTTTCGGCCTTGAATCTGGAATGTTAGGAGGTGATATATTAATCAACATGGACTCTGAGGATGAAGGAGAACTTTATGTTGGATGTGCCGGAGGAACAAATGCTAACATGGAGTTTTCATACAATGAAGTTGCTACTGTAGATAATACTGTTGCTTTTAAAATTTCATTAACAGGCTTAAAAGGAGGACACTCCGGAATGGATATTATTTTAGGCAGGGGTAATGCCAACAAATTAATGTTCCGCTTATTAAAAGAAATTATTGCTGCTTATGGAGTTCGACTTGCCTCAATTAATGGAGGTAGTTTAAGAAATGCTATACCTCGAGAAGCATTTGCAGTAGTAACAGTTCCTGCCAACAATGTTTTAGAATTTACAGAAACAATTGAGGAATTTTCATCTATTTATAAAAGCGAACTTGCTGTTAAAGAACCTGATTTATTATTAGTGGCAGAGAAATGTGATATGCCGGCTAAATTAATGGATGAAATAGCACAGGACGATTTAGTAAATGCAATCCAAGCTTGTCCCAATGGAGTTATCAGAATGAGTGATTCCATGCCAGGACTGGTTGAAACATCATTAAATCTTGCCATTGTAAAATCTGAAGGTGGAAAAACTAAGGTTCTATGCCTAATTAGAAGTTCTGTAGATACAGCGAAAGAAGATGTTGAGTCAACCTTAGAAAGCTTGTTCCGTTTAGCCGGAGCCAAAGTAGAGTTTACTGGCCAATATCCGGGATGGAAACCTAATCCAGACTCTGAGATACTACAGATTATGAAAGATGTGTACAACAACAAATTTGGTAAGGTCCCTGAAATAAGAGGTATTCATGCCGGATTAGAATGTGGTATTTTAGGTGCAGTATATCCAAATTGGGATATGATTTCCTTTGGTCCTACTATTCGCTTCCCACACTCTCCTGACGAAAAAGTTAACATCGAAACCGTTGAAAAATTCTGGAAGTTATTAGTTGAAACACTAAATAATATTCCAACCAAATAATTAAACCCGGATTGTGTATTTAAACATCGTAATGAGCATTGAAACTATAATAAAACAAGCACTTACAGAAATGAGGCATAGCATTGCTACGGTGAATTGAAGTAAGTGAGTGAAACGACTTGTTTTGAAGTAGTTTCAATGTGTAATAGTTGGTTAAATGCATATTGCGGGTTAAAGGAGCTTTTAAGCTCCTTTTTTTTTTGATATCTATTTCTCCCATAGATTAAATTCTTTCTATATTTCTCTAGTATATCACTCTATTACTGGATTTTACGCTTCATAAATCACGCTTTACGCACTAACCTGTAGTTTTTAACGCTTTTTTAATTATTTTTGTTAAAACAATTGTATTTAAAATACTATTAAAACAGCTTTAAAATGAATCTAAAAAGGATGAATTATTTGGGAATTATAGCCGGTATCATATTCTTACTGGCTTCGTGCGGAGAGAAAATTGAAAAAAAAGATACAAAGAAAGTTCCTGTATCTGTTTCGTTTAGTAAGCACACTATAAAAAAATATGGTGACTTCAAAGGTGGAGATAATTGGTGTCAGACATGGGCTGCTGATGATAATATCTATACTTTTTTGGATGATGGTTTTGGCTTCAATAGAAGTAAATTCAGATTTAATAATGTTCCGGTACGAATATCTGGTGAACCTAATAATTTTATAGCAAAAGAATTAACTGATGGTTACCCGGAATATGAATTTGGCGGTGGATATTACGGGTATGGAATGATTTCAGTTGACAGTACCATTTATGCATTTCTATCATCTTCTGAAATTGACGGCTTTAGTTATTTCCATGGTAACAAACTTTTTTACTCTGAAGATTTTGGAAAAACATGGTACAATCATAATGGCAATCCTGCTACAGAAGAAAAAACCAGCACAGATAAAAATCAAGTGTTCTTTTGGCATGAAGATCCGGTAATGAAAGATAGTATTGAAGGCTACGCCTTTTCCTGGATCTCATTTTGTCAGAATGGCAAAAATAATATGCATGCTGAAGAAATCAGTGATCCGTATGTATATTTATACAGTCCGGAACCAGATGAATGCTGGAAAATGAATATGGCCAGAGTGCATAAAAACCAAATTAAAGATAAATCTGCTTATGAATATTTTAAGGGTTATGACCAGAATAATAATCCTACATGGACTCCAAACATCAAGCAGAGAGGGTGTGTATATGAATTTCCTTACGAAAAAGACTGGGGATGGTACTCTTGGTTACCAAGCGTTGTATGGAATGAAGATTTAGGACTTTATATTATGGTTAATTATGGTTCCAGATATGGAAAATCCAAAGGCAAATTTCCGGGAAATTATTGGAATAGTTATATGCACGACAAAACTTGTAGTATAGGTTTTTGGTATGCAGAAAATCCGTGGGGACCTTGGAAACAAATTTACTACAATCCATTATTCTTTACTAGTGATTTAAATGATCGTATTTATCAACCTAAACTAAGTCCAAAATGGATTAAAAACAGTGGAAAAACCATGCATTTAATATGGTCAGATGCTAGAGATGGATGGACTACTAATTATTTATGGAATCAAATGGAAATCAACTTTGATTTGAAATAGAATATTAATCTGAGTTCGATTATGTTTTTGGAATTCATATTATTCATCTACCAAACAAAATCTTAAACTCAATATTGAAGCAAAAAAGTTTAAACCTTAAAAACGGTTGACCAGAAATGAAAAAGAATACAATTTTATTATTAATGGCAGTACTACTTACTTCCATTAATGGTTTGGGACAAAAAAGTTGGAGCAAAAATAAAATATCTCTTTTATCAGAAGATATTAAAACTTCCTGGCAATTTATAGGAATTGAGCCTCAACAGGGAGAAATAAAACTTCCGGATTTAAATTCAACAGAATGGCGTACAATCTCTGTACCTGGAGATGTAAATGTTGAACTGATGAAACAAAATGTTATTCCGGATATGCATTACGATACTTTAGCCAGAGAAGCATATTGGATTACTTCAAAAGAATGGTGGTTTACTATTGAATTTGATGCAAGTTACGACAAATCAAAAAATACAGATTTAGTATTAGATTTTGTTGACGGCAACTCAGAAATATGGTTAAACGGCCACAAACTTGGGGAAATGAAAAATGCATTTCATCCTCATCGTTTTAATGTTAAAGATATTATTAAAGAGAAAGGAAATCGAATGTTTGTAAGGTTCCTTTCTATTAATGAATTATTGGGAGGTCCTAGAATAAGTGAATTATTAGGATGGAAGGAAAGACGTGCTTTTTTAAGAAAACCTCAATATAACTTTGGTTGGGACTGGACTCTTCCCATTCCTGGTATTGGGTTAGTTGGTGATGTTTATGTAGAAAACGGAAATGAATTTGAGCTTGAAGAAGTAGGTATTCAAACATTTATTGACGGGCGTACAGACTTTAATTTTGAGGTTTCAAAACCAGCAAAAGAAAAAGGATATCAAATAATTATTGAAGTTTCAGGTCATGGAACTTCTTTAACGGATACAATTACACGTACAAATCTTAAATCCTATAAATCATACACGAGCTTAAATATAGAAAATCCTAAACTATGGTGGCCTAATGGCTATGGTGATCCAAATCTTTATAATTATAACGTTAAATTGCTTGTAGATGGTAAACTAACGGATACAAAAGAAGGTAAGTTTGGTATCAGAGAAACTTCAACACGCGAATTGCCATTTACCGAAGAAGCAGGAACCGGTTATTCTTATGAAATTTTAATTAATAATGAGCCTGTTTTCTGTAAAGGAACAAATTGGATACCTACAGAGATATGGCCGGGATCAATAAATCCGGATAAATACCGATTTTACCTGGAAAAGGCAAAAGAAGCCAACTTTAATATGATCAGAGTTTGGGGAGGAGGAATTTATGAGGATGATCTTTTTTATGAACTTTGTGACGAAATGGGAATTATGGTTTGGCAGGATTTTATGTTTGCCAGCTCTGGATATCCTACAACAACATTGATGGATGAGATTATTGAAGAAGCTGAATATCAGGTTTTCAGATTAAGAAACCACCCGTCTATTGTGATATGGTGTGGCTGTAATGAAGATTACCTGTCTTGGAGACATAAAAACGATGCTAAACCTATTACAGAAGAAGAAGCCAAAGATCCCTTTCATGTAAACAGGGTTCATCAGGATCCAATTTTATACACTATGATATTACAAGGCCTGGTTGACAAGTACGGATTAGAGGTTCCTTATGTGGAATCAAGTCCTATGTCAAGAGAAGATTCTGGTAATCGCCGGAATTCAGGAAACTCACATATCAGCTCGTGGAAAAACAGCTTTATTTTGGTGCGACGGTTCCCCTTCGAAATGGAGAAAACACTTTGAAGATGTATGCTCATTTGACTCTGAATTCTGCGTGCAAGGACCTGCTAATTTAAACACCATGAAATCGTTCTTGAGCAAAGAAAATCACTGGCCTCCAAACGATGCATGGATTTACCATATTCAACGCGGACATGGAAACAGACCTCACTACAAACAAACATTGTTTATTGCCGGAGATATATTTGGTGAAATAAATACACTTGAAGAATACGTAAAACACGGACAAGCAACTCAACTGGAACAAACTCGTACAGAGTACGAAAGTGCAAGATATGACCGTCCTAATAATGGTGGTACAATGAGTTGGATGTATAACGATTGCTGGCCTACAGCTAACTGGTCAATCATTGATTATTATCACCAACCAAAACCTGCCTATTATGCAGCCAAAAGAGCTTGTTCTCCTGTATTACCAATTATTTTTGAACGAGATAGTATGATTCGTTTTGCAATTGCAAATGAAACGTCTTTACAGAAAAATATTGAATTAAAAATATGGAGTCGAGGACTTTAATGGCAATAGTATATGGGAAAAGAAAATGAATATCAAAGTAGATAAAAACACGACAAAAGAGTTCTACAGAATAGATCATTATGAAGCAAAAACTCCTAAAAACGGATATGTATATATTAAAGCTATAGTAAATGGAAAGCCTGTTGATGCAGTTACCTATTTTCCTGATGGATGGAAAGGCATTAATTGGGGAACACCTAAGGTTAAAATGAATATTAGCAACCAGGAACAAAACGGAGATCATTGGGAAACTGTAATAAATATTTCTTCAGATCAATTTGTTCGACTATGTCATTTACAACTTAAAAAGCAAGCAGAATTAACAAGAGATATGCCTCTTCCTGAAATTTGGTTTATGGACAATTACTTTGATATTACAAAAGGTCAATCAAAGCAGGTTAAAGTAATTTCTACAAATAAATTAAAACTTAAGGATATACAATTAGGTCACTGGTTAACCCAATGGGAATAACAACCTAAATATCCTTTGAATTACAGATATGGCCACTCTTTTATGGAGTGGCCTTTTTTATAACATCAAATTTAATGCTTTATAAATGCTATAATACTCCTCATATATTAAGCTGTTATCATTGCTGTTAATCTATTTACTTTATCATGCCAATTAAGGGTTAAAAACGAACACAGAGACGCCAAGACACAGAGTTTATTATTTTTTTCAAAATCCGTAAGGTTTTACCTCTGTGCACTCTTTTCTTCCTATTAATAAAGATACTTTACCATTGTCATTATCAGGGGAAAACGCTTTTAGAAGAAAACACTCTTTTTTTTA
>CAXXLC010000006.1:0-100068 GCA_963677345.2 uncultured Saccharicrinis sp. | reverse complement strand
ATTTAACCACCGAACAACTTAAAGACCAGCTAAACTCAACACCCGGAAAAAAAATAGACAAGCTCCTGTTTTGGAAAAAAAATCCAGTATTTGTATTAAATATCTTAACTGATGATATTAGCAGACTAAAAAGCTATTACATACGCAATGGTTTTTTACAACCTGCAATAACCTATAAACTAGATACTACACAACGAAAAAGCAGATCACTGATAACCATCAACATTAATATTGAAGAAAAGGATTTTGTAATTATCGACTCCATCAATATATGTGGGTTACTTAATGAATCCACAAAAAAAATCATTGATTCTACAAAAAACAATCTGGGGTTGAAAAAGGATAGCCGCTTTATAGATAAAGATATTTTAGGAGCTGAAAGTTTAATATTACAGAATTTATTAAACGAAGGCTATCCTTTAGCTACTATACAAAAAGAAATCAAACTAGATAAAAACAGGGGAAAAGCTCTTATTAATTTTAACGTAAATCCTGGTCACAGATGCTATTTTGGAAACATCAGGGTAACCGGAAACCGATTAATACATGAAAAATTTATCAGGAAACAGATTTTATTTTCAAAATCTAATATTTACAACCAACTTTTAATCAATAAAACCCAACAGAACATATATGATACAGACCTTTTTCAATATGTGATAATTAATGCTTTAAAGGACAGTATTAAGGATAATTATGTGCCGATTGAAATATCTGTAAAAGAACATCCAAGATGGTCTTTTGAAGGAGGTATTGGTTATGGTACAGAAGACAGGGTCAGACTTTCCGGGCAGGTTTCAAAGCTAAGCTTTTTGGGTGGAGCGCGAAGGCTGATTCTCAATGCGAAAACGTCATATTTTGTCCCCTTAAACATTGATATAAAATTCATACAACCCAACTTACTTTTAAATCATCTTGATTTTTCACTAAATCCTTTTTTTATAAGAGAAAGGGAACAAAGTTATCAAATAGACAGAATTGGGGGTGGACTTAATTTTCTCTATCACTTTAGCAAAAGAACCAAATTCAACTTAACATATGCATTTGAACACGATAGACTGAATGAAATAAACGACTTACAACTTGATTCTGAGGAGTTGATTCACAATAAATCTATAGTAAGCCTTGGAGGCCTTTATAACGCCACCAACAACCGTTTTTATCCATCAAAAGGCGTTATAATTGATTGCTCTATTTCCTATTCAGGTCTGGGATTTGGGTACGATATGCATTATTATCAAATCCAATCTTCATTGCGCCAATATATATCATTATCAAATCAATTAATACTTGCTCTTAAATTGAAATCCGGGGTTATTCAAAATGTATTCAATTCACCCGAAACTCCACTGGAAGAAAGGTTTTATGCAGGTGGAGCCATCTCATTGCGTGGATGGGAAAGACATAAAATATCACCTGTAAACCAGGATGGCTTTGCTATTGGTGGAAATACCCTTTTGGAAACCAGTACTGAAATAAGGTTTCCAATATATGATATCTTTGGTGGAGTTATCTTTTTTGATGCCGGAAATGTTTGGCCTCTTTCCTATCAGGCTAATTTATCCTCCCTTCATTACAACACAGGCATAGGCTTCAGAATTAAATCGCCCATTGGTCCTATACGCCTGGATATGGCTTCGCCGATTATAAAAGATTCTTTTGATTTTCAATTCTTTATATCAATAGGCCAAACCTTTTAAAGCAATTTATAATGTTAAAGCAAATACTTAAAATAGCAGGTTTCATAACATTAGGTACTATCACCACCTTAATGTTGCTATTTTTTTTAATCAAAATTGGAGTTTTAAATAAGATAATTGCGCAAACAGTATCCAATCAAATTAATAAAAGCATCAATGGCAAATTATCCGTTGAAGCTTTAAATGGAGATGTCTTTTCTGAATTTACATTGTTAAATCTTCAAATCTTGCAAGGTAATGATACAATTATGACTTGCGATACAATTAGTATTAAATATACCCTGACAGAATTGATAAATAGAACCATAATAGCAGACAAGATTAAAATCACCAACCTTAAAACCTATATAACACAACAGACTGATTCAAACCTGAATTGGGCTAATTTGGTACCCCCTGCAAATAGTATTGACAAGGATTCTGAAACAACTAATTGGAAAATAGAAATACGCGACCTGCAGTTACGCAATTTTATAACTAAGCTAAACCTGTTGCATAAAACTGCCTATATGCCTGAATATCTTAAATCAGATATTAGATGTAACTTTACCAATACTACGGATAGCCTGTACTTAAATATACATTCGTGCAGTGTAATGTTCCAAAATCCCGATATAAACCTAAATCTTAAAGCAAGCATATCTAAAAGCAAAAATATTTTAAAATGGTATAATCTGGCACTTTTGCTTGAAAACACGCCAATTACATCTGCCGGGCAAATTGAGCTAGATAAAAAAAGAATCATAAACTCAAAAAATCAATATTTCTCCTTTGCGGATTTCTGATTTTAACACCCTGATACCCCAGATAAAACTATATGGAGATCCTGAAATATCCATTTCTCTAAAAGGTGATTCGGAACGTTATATGCTTCAAACGACTATACAGGAAGAGAACCAAAAAATACAATTTGATGCCCAGTCATATGCCATTGACAAAACACCTAATTATGTATTTAACCTATCTATGAAAAATTTTAACGGATTTTCATGGACACAAAACCCCAAATATAAATCTGACCTTAGTGCAAACCTACATATCAAATCAAATAGTCTTGATCCCAAAGAAGCTATATTGTCTTTAAACGGCCAATGTGCGGATTCTACATTTGACAAATATCTGTTAAAACACATAAGCATTAATAGCACAAAAGACAAGGATTTGATAATAGGTTCGTTAATAACAAAATCCTCCTATGGAAACCAAAAGCTAAGCTTTACAATTAAAGATTTGTTTGCTCAACCCTCCTACAACATAAATTCCCTCTATGAAAACATTAACCTGCAAGTCATACCAGGGATTGATTCTATATACTCCAATCTAAACGGAAACATTTCAATAAGAGGGAAAGGATTCTCATTAAAAGAAATGCAAACAATACTCAATATTAACTCAAAAAACTCATCCATAATAAAATACCCAATTAGCGACTTGCAAATCGAATTTGAATACAATAGGGGAAATTATAATATTAAGGGACTCGGTTTTGAAACTCCATATTTTTCGCTTGTGGCCAATGCACATGGAAACCTATATCAAGAAAATCATATAAACTTTCAGTTTGAACCCCAGGATATTAATCCTCTTATTAAAGATTTTACCACATCAAATATTAATAGCAAGGGAATAATAGAAGGAGTGATATCTGGTAATTCAGATAACCTGGAGGCAAACATCCAACTCAACATGGAACATGCTATGTATGATTCAATTCATTGCGGCCCCTTTGATGGCCATATAAACCTAAGCCTGTCAAAAAATAATTATAATGGCAATATATTGCTAAACGTAAATGAGTTATCTTACAATAAGCTTGAAACAAAACTCCTGAATTTTAAAAGCAACTTTGCAAATGACACCTTATATGCAAATATTGACCTAATTATAAACGATTCGTTAAATACTTCTTTTGCTGGAAGCCTGGTGAACTATAAAAATCCAAAGATTCTTGTAGATTTATTCAATATAAACTATAACAAAACCAGCTGGAGTAACCAATCTGATTCAACCTATTTACAGCTCAATCCACACGAAATCTATGTTCACCAAATACATTTAAAGTCCAACCAACAAAGCATCAAAGTAAATGGTAATTTATCCTTTGATGGCAATGAAGATCTGGAGATTAATATTCAAAATTTTAATATAGGAGACATACCGTATCCCCTGTTGAAGGAAAGATACCTATCCGGAAATCTATCGTCTGCCATCAGCCTTAAAGGAACCGCCCAATACCCCAATATCAACAGTGAAATAACTATATCCGGACTCAAAATAAATAATTACAATATTGACAACTTTACATCAAAAATTGAATATAAAAGCAATCTCCTCTCTTATTCCGGATTAATTGAACGAAACAATTTACAGCCAATAAAAACCAACTTACTACTACCTTTAAGCTTGTCGTTAACAGATAGTATTTATTTATTAAAAGACCAAAACAGTTTTTTTGCATCTATAAATATTGATAGCTTAAACCTAAACAGTTTACACCAGATATCGCCTTTGCGCAACACCATGATAAAAGGTTATGCTTTTGCTAATATGAGAGCCACAAACTCAATTAATAAACCTCAAATAGATGGAACCTTTTTAATAAATAAAGGACAATTTATAAATTCAGATTACGGGATAGATTATAAAGAAATAGAACTGAATGCTTTGGTAAAACAAAAAATAATTACACTAAATAACCTAAGTGCACAAACACCCCCAAAAGGCAAGATAAAATTGGAAGGATTTATTAATTTAGAAGACTCAGTACATTCGAATACAGAGCAAATCCTTTTAAAACTAAATTCCACAGATTTTCAAATAATAAAATCAACCATTGCCGATGTAAATCTTAACGCTAATTTAAAACTATCCGGAATATCACATGGCATCAAGGACTGATGGGAAAATAATTATTAACCGATCCCATATTAATGCCGACTATTTCAGTCAAATTCACTCTAAAAAAAATGAAGATCCCAATCCCCCACTATTATTAATTGCCCTGCAAGATACCTTACCGGCAGTCAATCGCGATTCTGTAAACTCCAAAATTAGTCTTGACACTCCGGATATGTTAAAACATATTCAAGGCGAAATTGAAATAAAGATTCCTTCAAATACATGGGTTCGCGGGAAGGATATGAACTTTGAACTTACTGGCCTGTTAAAAGCAATTAAAACAACCGAAAGCTTAAATTTGGTGGGGAATTTAAAAGTAAGAAAAGGATCATATAAAATGTATGGAAGAACCTTTAATATAAAAGAGGGTGAATTAACTTTTACCGGCGGTAAGGATTTAAATCCTGTTGTGGATTTTGCTATATTGTATAAGTTTCGGGATATTGCTAAGGATCTCCATCAAATTAAAATTCAAATTTCAGGTACAATGCAGCAACCCGAATTTGTATTTTTTATGGATGAAGACCTTATTGATGAAAAAGATGCCATATCCTATATTATTTTTAACAAAGCAGCAGACCAATTAAGTGCAGGACAAAAAAGTAAAGTATTTAGCAGTGAAGAATTAGCTATGAATTTAGTGCTAAACCAGTTATCGACGATAGTTAATGAATCACTTCGTCAGTCAACCGGGCTTGACGTAATTGAATTAAGCGGAGAAGATAATTGGAAACGCAGTAGCGTAACACTGGGCAAATACATTACCAATAAATTATATTTAGGTTACGAACAATCTTTTGTACTGGATAAAAAAACAAAAGCCATAAATACTGAAAAGATGATGTTAGAATACCAGTTGCTCAGGAATATTATTATAAAAGCAACAAACCAAAACAGCAATTCCGGATTTGATTTAATATTGAAAAAAAACTGGCGATAAACCTATGACAAAAATGTTGTATTATTTTAAAATAGAAAATTAGAAACAAATAATTACCAAAGAACACCTTAGGATAATTTTTCAGGTATTTAGAACTTAATTTTCCAATTTACATTATCATCCATATTATTAATTTTCCTATGGAACAACAATTCAGAACTGGCATTTCTTTATATGAGGAATTGTACTATAAACACTTTTTAATCATTATAGAACAAAAAGTTAGTGATATTGGCAATTTGATAAACGATGTTACAGGTATCCATACCAAATATCTTGCAGGACTTGAAAAAGTAAATGAAGAAAACGATATTCATATATTATTAGAGAAACACAACAACTACTTAAAAGATATATGGGAATACAACAAACTTTCCTATCCTTTAACACCTGAATTTAATTCTCAAAAAGAACTGAAGCAGCTGCTAAATGAACACAGAAATTTAGTTGCTGGTTTGCCCAAAAACATCACACTCTTTGAAACTAACGAAAACAGACTTATAAACGATGATGACACCTATTTGATAAAATTCATAAAAAGGATCAAACAGTTTAGGTTTTGGGCATATTCATTATTTATCAACAACAATAACATTAGTATTAAAAGAAGGGCACCCTTACGTACTTATTTAATACAGAAGCTTTTTTTTGATATTATGCCAGCATTATGGTCTTCATATAAACAGTTGTTTTTATTGGAGATTGAACTGTTAGAGTACTATCAGTCTGCATTCAATCAAATTGATGATGAATTTAAAATTCAAGACCAATGTAATATTCCATTAGTAAAACAAACTATTACCCAAGTATTAGATAAGAGCTCTGACGCACAAACCATATTAAACCAAACTACTGCCTCTTTTAAGGAATTAATCAAAAATGAACTTATAAATAAAACAAATGAAATAGCTTCCCAAAGCTATAAATTGGGAACTGCAGAACACCGGAGTATTAAAAACCGTAAATGGCACACTAAAAGGAGTATACGAAAACTATCCTTACAAACCATTAGGCAGATCAATTCATGGGAAATCTCTCTTTTTAGTATTTCGGAAGCCTGGTGTTTTAATGCGGATCTATTCATTTTAAGGATCAAAGCCCTTATTTCACTTCACTCGGAGAGGTTTAACAAGAGTATTGCAAAAATAAGCGCCACTTGCGGTGCACTTTCAAGGAGATTAGACACAACTGCGGCTGAGTATGATAAGGTTTATGCCTATATTGACAAAAGCTCTTTTGATCAGGATACAATTTCCAGTCACAAAACAAACATCAGTAAAATACTGTCATCTGATGGTTTGTTTCTTTCTAAAGTAAATCATTCTCAAACTATTTTGTATGCATTAAATGAAATTGAACAAGAAGTAGTTTCTGAAATTGAAAGCATCAATGATAAGAGGATGATTTATCAAGGCAATTTGGAACCGGATAAAATGCAATTAACAAAGCTTAATCCTGTACATTTAAAAGATTTATTAAAACTTGAAATCCAACCACGGTTTTCTTCCGATATAGAATTGCTCAAGCAAAATATTCTTCAAAAAATTGCCTTTTACGAAAGCGAAATAACCAATCTGGTACATATTTCAGAATATAACTTTGAAACAATATCCTCTATACTTACCAATAAGGATTCAAATATTGATGACTTATTAAACATTATCAAGGAAGGAAAAAGCAAAGTCATCAATAAACTTAAAGAAATCACTGCTGATTTATCTGAATTAGAAACATACACCAGATCACAACTGACGGGTACAATTAAAAATTTAGTAGATGAACTAACAGCCCTAACAGAAAAGGAAAGAATTGGAGAGTTAAATTTAAGATTGCTTAAAGCTAAAGCAATTACAAAATCAACTCGCTTTAAAAATTTGATCATAGGTTACTTATCAGGCATTTTAAAAAGAGCTGATGCTTTAAGGTTACTGATTCAAAACAAAGGATTTAAGTTTAGCAAGCACCTGGCAAAAATATACTCACAGGAAGAAGTACAGGCAAGTATAAACAATGAAATTTCCACTTTTTTAAGTGAAATTGCCATCACTAAAGATAAACTTCCATTTTTATACCAGAGGCTTTTTAAGCTGGAACCCGTTGACGAAGGCTACCTGTACTTTAAACGTTCTGCTGAAATAAACCACTTAAAACTGGCATATAACAACTGGAAAAAAGGCAGATTTGCCAACATTGCCATTACTGCCGAAAAAGGTGCAGGTGTTACTTCAATTATTAATTACGTTGTTAATGATAGCGAACTTGAGTATACACGCATCAATTTTCAGGAATACAATAATATATATCGTCAGGATGAATTTATATTTACTTTGTCAGAAATACTTGACCTCACCCCTTTAAATGAACTAGAGCTATTTATTGATGAATTAAACAATACAAAAGGCATTATTATTCTGGAAGGACTGCAATATGCTTATTTGAAAAAAGTTGATGGATTTGAAACATTAAAGCTGCTATTTGAAATCATATCAAAAACCAATAAAAACATATTTTGGATATGCACTTGCACCTTGCATGCCTGGAATTATCTAAACAAAGCCATCTCAATAGAAGAGTATTTTGGCCATATTATCAAACTTGGAGAATTTTCAAACGAAGAAATGATAGATATCGTTAAAAAAAGACACCAGGTTAGTGGGTATGAACTTGTATATCTAAAAAGTAAAGCAGATACAAACAATAAAAAACTAGCAAAGATGAGTATTGAGGATACCCAACATTTGCTTGAAAAACAATATTTCCAGATTTTAAACACTTTGGCTAAAGGAAACATAAGCATAGCATTAATATTTTGGTTGCGCTCTATTAAAAGGATAGAAAACAATACCTTGTATATTAATTCCATGGATGATTTCAATATTTCGTTTATCAGAGGATTAAAACAGGAAAAACTGTTTTGTTTATATGCTATTCTTTTGCACGACGGACTTGATCTTGAAGGCTTTTGCAAGGTAATGAGACTTTCACCAGAACAGGGTCGCATGAAACTATTTCAAATGGTAGATGATGGCCTGTTACTCGAATTAAACAAAAGGTATGTCATTAACCTTTTGCTATATCGCCCAACCATTGATGCATTAAAAGCAAAAAACATATTACATTAAAAAAAAGGATAATGATTAAAAAAAACATCATACTATTACTATCTGCAATACTGATAAACAGCATCTCTTTGTTTGGCCATTGTTTGCATGATGATCCTCTTATACATAACAATGATACAATTGCTATCCATAAAACAAACCTGGAAGTAAATGACTCTATACCAACAGCCAAAACCCTTCAGGAAAAAATTAGTGAGTTGGGAGCACCTCCTGTGAATAGGATATTAACTACGGGAAAAATTGTATGGTCACTCATTATTATTTTAATAGGTTTTTTGGTATTAAAATTTATAGATGTATTGTTGAACAAAATTGGTCAAAGAAGTACCCATTACCGAATTGTAACCAAAAGGATTATCCCTATTGTCAAAATTCTCGGCTGGATATTTATTACATATATTATTATCCAAGGAGTTATAAGGCCTCCCCTTGCAACCGTAATAGCTTTTTTTACATCAGTTGGTGTTGCCGTTGGTTTTGCTGCCCAGGACTTACTAAAAAATATTTTTGGAGGTTTAATGATTTTATTTGACAGACCTTTTCAGATTGGGGGATAAAATAGAGGCCGGCAGTTCCTATGGAGAAGTGATAAAGATAGGATTGCGCTCAACGCGCATTGTAACCGCTGATGATTCGGTTGTTACAATACCCAATGCCGAAATGATGAACCAATCCATTGCCAATTCCAATAGTGGGGAAACCAATTGCCAGGTTGTGGCAGAGTTTTTATCTACCCCCTTGATATTGATACTCAAAAAGTAAGAAGGATTGCAACAGAGGCTGCAATGGTATCAAAATACATATATTTAAACAAACCCGTTGCGGTATTATTTTTTAATGAAATGAAAGATAAACGAAGTGTAATAAAAATGCGCTTAAAAGCCTATGTGTCTGATATAGAGAATGAGTTTATCTTTAAAAGTGATATGACTGAAATAACATTAAGAGAATTGATTAAAGAAAAACTTATTAGTAAGGAATATTATATGTAAAAATTAATACTCTGAAGGATTTTTACCAAACTGTTCCTTAAACTTAATACGAAATTGGGCTACACTGGAGAATCCGACTTCCTGACTAATCTCACTTATTTTCAGCTTTTTCTCTGCCAATAGCTCTGCAGCCTTATGTAACCTAACTTTCCTGATGTAATCAGAAATATTTTCACCTGTTAAAGACTTAAATTTTCTATAAAAGGTAGAGCGGCTCATATTCATTTCTTCGCTTAACATTTCTGTATTATAGTCTGCATTACTTAAGTTACTAACTATACAGTTGTTTAGTTGGTTCCAGAATTCAACATCTCGTTTTGATACCTTGCCGTTTTTAATAGAATCCTTTATATCAAGTGATTTAAACTGCTTTTTAAGCTCCACCCTGTTTTTTATTAACGCATTAATACGTGCAATAAAAACTGATTTACTAAAAGGTTTTTCAATATAATCATCTATCCCAAGCGAAAACCCTTCAACCTTTGACACATCTTCTGATTTTGCAGTTAAAAATATTAAAGGGATATGGCTGGTATTTATGTTTTTCTTTACCTGCTTACAAAACTCAAAACCATCCATAACAGGCATCATTATATCTGATATTATTAAATCCGGAACATGACTCTTTAGTATATCAATGGCCTGTTTTCCGTTATCAGCTTCCAATACCTTAAAATTTGCCGATAATGTATTTTTGATAAAAGTTCTTAGGTCGTAATTGTCTTCCACCAACAAAATCTGAATATCCTTAATATCAACCAGCGGCACATCTTTCTGATAATCTTCAACTGAGGATTGCTGAATTGGTGTTTGGGGTAAATTTATTGTACTTAAACTATCGGATACCTTTCTTTTTTTAAACCTGAGCGAAAAGCGGGTGCCCTTACCTACCTCTGAATATAGCCCCAGGCTACCTTCAAGCAGGTCTGTTAACTCTTTAACCATGGAAAGTCCTATACCATGCCCAACATCCTTTGATTGAAAATCGGCCCTGTAAAAGCGTTCAAAAATCAACTTCTGCTCTTCCTCTGATATTCCTTTACCTGTGTCAATAACTTCTATCAAATAATCATTCTCATCACTGATTAACCGTATAATGACCTGCTCATCTTCATCTGTGTACTTAATAGCATTTGAAATCAGGTTGTATACAATTTTTTCGAGTTTATCCGCATCAGTCGACACCCATAATTTCTCCTCCAAATCAGTAACTAATTGAATGTTTTTTTTCTGTGCTAATATTTTAAATGACAGAACAATATTATTTATAAAACCAGCCAATTCAACATTCGAATAATTTACCCGTACCTGTTTCAAATCTATTTTTCTGAATTCTATCAGCTGATTAACTAAACGGAGCAATCGTGTGGCATTATCCTTAATAATATGCCGTATATGCCTCGAATTCTCTTTCTCCAGATTTTCAAGATACCCTAAAATAATGGTCAGGGGAGTACGGAACTCATGTGAAACGTTGGTAAAGAAGCGTAATTTAGCCTGATCTGCGTCATGCAGTTTATCTGCAATTTCCTGAATTTCTTTGTTTTTAATTAATAAAACCTTTGTTTGTTCATCTACTTTATTAGCCAGCCAGATATTCCGTTTTTTTACCTGTTGCAGTTTCAACCTGAAAACCAAAAATACCATAATGGCCAAAACAAAGAGCAGAGCCAATTGAAAAGATAAGGTCTTCCAAAACGGCGGGGGTAATAACAATTTCAAGATTTTTAATTCCACTCCTATTGTTAGTACCATCTGTTACCTGAACTTGTAACAAGTATTTTCCAGGTTGCACATTTGTAAAACGCAACTTTAAGTCGCCCGGTTTATTATACACCCAATCCTTATCCCATGGTGAGAGTTTATACCTGAAAATATAATTATTAGGCACCTCATAAGGAGTAGCATTTACAATAAACGAAAAATTGTTTTGCTTGTAACTCAGTTCCAACATCTTTAACCGATTTACTTTTTCCATAAGCAACACATTATTACCAATGGTATCTCCTGCATTTACAATTTGGCCATCCAATTCAAACTGTTGTACAAATGGAACCGGCAAATTGTTGACTATTTTTAAATCCTCCGGTTTAAATGCAACAATCCCCGTATAACCTCCAAAATAAAGAGTGCCATCCTTACCTTTTAAATAGGCATCATCCATAAATACATAGCTATTCAGGAAAGTGGAAATCTTTTGGGTTTTCATATCCAACTTACTAATCCCCTTATTGGTACTCATCCATAGATTATTATCCAGGTCTAAATCCACACTATACACAATATTGTTCGACAGGCCATGCTCTTCAAGAAACACCTTTTCAACTGTTCTGGTTATGGAATTAAATTGGTTCAATCCTGAATTGGTAGCCAACCAAATATTTGAAGCATCTATTTCCAGGCTATATATTTTCCCCTCTGTTATATTAGCATTTGATTCGTTATAAAAAACAGACTTACCACTTTCTCCATTAATAAAAACAAGCCCGCTCCCGTCTGTAGCTGCCCAAATATTCTTATTATGGTCAACTTTTATGTCCCTTATTGCAGTACCCGATAGATTGTCATATAATAATTCTGCCTTTTTCGTACCAATGGATATTCTATAAATCCCTGAATTTGATGCTATCAACACAGAAGTACTGTCATATTGCTGAATGGCATAACAATTTGAAAAATTAATATCCGGAAATATAATATTCAGCCGATCAAACCTTTTTTGTTTCCTGTTATACAAACAAACACCACTGCGTATTCCCACAAAAATATTTCCATCACTATCCTCCAATATCTTCCTGACTCCTGCTATTTTCTTCTGCTTATTGTTTTTATCATAACAATTATCAAAATACTCTTGTTTCCCATCTGGATGAATCACCCCTATCCCCTCACTATCAAACCCAAACCAAACATCATTATTCGAAAGTTTACAAATTGCTCTAACCGGCTCAACCGTTTTGCTAATATCGTTACTATAGTCCCAGTTAATGTGTTTAAACTGATTTTTATACCTGCTATAATAGTTCAATCCATTTTTATAGGTACCAATCCAAACGTTTCCCTTGTTATCTGCAACCATATTGGTTATTTGCCTTCCATAAAAAGAAGTTAAACTGGAAAGATTCAATGAAATTTGCTTTTTTTGAACGCCTTTGGGTGTACTTTCGTATATGTGTATGGCATTTCCCACTGTCATCCAAATATCATTATTCGCCAATAGCATATTACCTATACGTGCTATATCCTGCCTTTCTATGGAAAAAAGTTTATTTTTTACCGTTAAGTCGTTTCTCAATGAAATTACATCGGTTCCTTGCAAACAAACAATACTATCCTTTGTTCCCGACATCTTATGCACATCACCTGTCAACAACAATTCTCTCGCAATTTCATAGTTTTCAGTATATAGATGTTCAATACCAAAATCACCATAAAGCAAAATCCCTTTAGCATCATGTTCCACAAAACCTCTTACATTTCTTTGATGCTCAATTAAACGCGACCGATTTTTAAAAGGATTAATTACCAGCACCCTATTGCCATCAACAAGCCATAAATCACCGTTTTCATCTTCAGCCATTTTTATGGATCTTGAAATATTTACACCCTCTACCCATTTCTTGTCTAATCTGGTAAACCGGTTACTATTGGCATGGTACAGGTTAATAACACCACTTTCTGTTGCAACCCAAACATCTCCATCCTTGGCATTACATACACTTACAATGTTGTTTCCGGAAATGCTGGTTGTATCATTTGTATTTGACTTATATATTTCAAACTCGAAACCATTATATCGGTTTAAGCCATTTAAAGTTCCCACCCATAAATTACCAAAGTCATCAAAAGCAATACTGTGAATACCATTTTGGGATAAACCATCACCAACATCCAAATGCTCAAAACTAATGGTCTGCGACACAGAAAAACCTGGTAAGCCAATAAGAAAAAGTAGTATGACAATGATCTGAGAATGCCGCATGAACAATATTATAAAATCTAAAAATACATCATTTATGTATATGAAAAACCAGTCTTTTAAAAAAACTGCGACCAATATAATAGTTGTAAAACTAAAATATTAAATGCCTCTTTAATCTTTTCATAAAAAACCATCAAAAAAGATGCTTTGAAACAAAACCATCCTTTAATGACACAAAACCACAGGTGGTAATGAGCTGGTTAAAACTAAGTTTGCTAAACGATTACTGAAATAACACTTAAAAAACAACAATGCATATGAAATTAAAATCAGCTATTATTTTGCTATTGGCGTGCATGCTAACTATGCAAAATTCATTTGCCAAAGACCTTTTCAACGGCAAAAACCTCAAGGGATGGAAAAAAATAGGAGGTACAGCAGAATTTAAAACAGAAGGTGGAACCATAATAGGCATATCAAAATCTGAAACACCAAGTACCTGGCTTGCCTATAAAAAGGAATACACCAATTTTATTTTAGAATATGAAATAATGATTGGAAAAGACCTAAACTCCGGTGTTCAAATCCGAACTCATTTTGATGAAGACAAACAGCATTTATATGGATTGCAGGTTGAAGCTGATGATTCTGAACGATCATGGACCGGAGGAATATATGACCAGGGCCGTCAAGGATGGCGTTATCCATTAGAATACAACCCCGCTGCAAAAATGTTACTCAAGCACGGCCAATGGAATAAAGTAAAAGTTATTGCCTATAAAAACCATATTGCCACGTGGCTTAATGGTGTTAACGTTGCCAACCTGCTGGAAGAACAGGTGGAAACCGGATTTATTGCTCTTCAGGTACATAGTGCTGAAAAGGAAAAAGACGGAAGAATAAATAAATGGCGCAATATCACTATCACAGAGTTGCAATCGGAACCGGATTTTTCTACAGCTACTGCTCCATTAGTGAGTTACCTGAAGAACCAACTTACAGAAGATGAAGTAAAGGAAGGCTGGAAACTTTTGTGGGATGGAAAAACCACCAGAGGCTGGAGAGGTGCAAAAAGAGATGATTTCCCAAATAAGGGATGGTCAATTAATGATGGCATTTTAACGGTACATGCTTCCGGAGGGGCCGAATCAGAAAATGGTGGTGATATAGTAACAACCCGTCCTTTTAAAAACTTCATCCTGGAAGTTGATTTTAAATTTACTAAGGGAGCTAACAGCGGTATAAAGTACTTTGTTGACACAGGTTTAAATAAAGGAAAGGGATCTGCCATTGGCTGCGAATTTCAGATTCTTGACGATAAAAATCATCCCGACGCTAAAAAAGGTATTGACGGCAAACGTACCATTGGTTCATTATATGATTTAATACGTGCGGATTCCAGACTGTTTGTAAAGGGCTTAAATCCACAAAAATATGTAAATACCGACATGTGGAACCGGGCAAGAATAGAAGTAAGAGGCTCTAAGGTAAAACACATATTGAACGGATGTACGGTTGTTGAGTACGAAAGAGGAACCCAACAATGGAAAGCCCTGGTAGCTTATAGTAAATATGCCCAATGGCCAAACTTTGGAGAAGCAGAAGAAGGTTTAATCCTGCTACAGGATCATGGCGATGAAGTACACTTTAAGAATATAAAAATTAAAGAATTACAATAAAGCTCTTACAATCCTTAAAACATGGTAACAAGAAGAAATTTTATACGAAATATAGCTGTAGGTACAGCAGGTGTGTCACTTTTAAGTTCCACAAAATCATATGGTGCCATCCTTGGTGCTAATAGTTCAGTAAATATTGCAATTTTAGGTACCGGTGGACGCTCCTACGCGTTGGCTCAGGCTGTTGCCAAAGTTAAAAATGCCAGGATCTCATACATATGTGATGTAGACAGCAATAACCTGAATAAATTTAAAACTTATTGCAAAGACAATATTGGATACACTCCGGAATTGGAAAAAGACTTTAGGAAAATTCTTGAAAACAAAGATGTTGATGCGGTAATCATAGCCACACCCGAACATTGGCATGCTCCAATGGCTATCATGGCCATGCAGGCCGGCAAACATGTATATGTGGAAAAACCCTGCAGCCATAATTTATATGAGAATGAAATGATTGTTTTGGCCCAAAAGAAATACAAGAGGGTGGTTCAGATGGGCAATCAACAACGCTCTTCTGTGTCATCGGCATTGGCAATTAAAGAAATAAAGGAAGGCATCATTGGCGATGTATATGCAGCAAAAGCTTTTTATGCAAATGCCCGAAGACCAATAGGCAAGGGAAAAATTATCAATGTCCCTGATTTTCTTGACTGGGATTTATGGCAAGGCCCTGCTCCACGAGAGGATTACAGGGATAACATCCATCCGTATAACTGGCATTGGTTCAGGACATGGGGTACCGGAGAAATACACAACAACGGAACCCACGAAATTGATATATGCCGTTGGGCTTTAGGAGTAGACTATCCTACCAGGGTAGTAAGCACAGGAGGCCGTTTGCATCATAAAGGCGATGACTGGGAATGGTTTGATACTCAAACAGCCAGTTACGAGTTTGCCGGAGGCAAAACAATTACCTGGGAAGGCAGAAGTTGTAATGCCTATAAGCCATCCGGAGGAAGAGGGGTTACCATTTTTGGTACTAAAGGGACTATTTTGCTCGACCGCTCTAAATATGAACTATTTGACCTGGAGGGAAATAATATTAAACAGGATTTAGAAGAAGATCAGGGAACTTCTAACAACACTTCTGACACGCGCGGTTTTGACGGACTAACGGTTACTCATATGAGAAATTTTGTAAGTGCTATCAGGGATAATGCAAAGCTTAACGCTCCAATTGATAATGCGGCTATTTCAACACACTTATGTCATTTGGGTAACATGGCGCAGGATTTAAAAGAAAGTTTAATTATTGATCCTAAAACAGGTAAAGTAGTTAACAACAAAAAAGCCACCAGTATGTGGAAAAGAGAATATGAAAAAGGGTGGGAAATAAAACTATAGACTGAGATTTGAGACTTTAGATAAGGGATACCAGACCATTACAATAAACATACTTAGTACTTATGGTCTGGTATCTCTATCCCTCTCAACTAGTCATAGTTACACACCACTAAATTCAGTAATTATCAGAATCTGGTAGAAGTAGAAGTTTTACAGCTTCGCATACACGCTTCACCTCTGACCTGGTCGGGTGAGTATAAAAACAAGGTTTACTTTAGGGGATTAACCTTGATTGGAATTACTTAATATCAACAAATAGCATGAAAAATTTTTACCATAGTTCGCATTTTGCAATGAACACACGTTTGGACATTATTTTATGGGGATGTGAAGAAAGTTATTATGCTCAGGTTGATAATAAAATACACACAACAATTAAGGCATTGGAGCTCATTTATAGCAGGTTTGATAATAAGTCGGAATTATACAAGCTTAACTATACAGCATATAACAATTACACAAAACTTAGCAACACATTACTAAAAAGCATCAACCAATGTCTGGAATACTCAGTAAAAACAACAGGATATTTCAACATAGGTTTCCTGAACAATCAGGGAATGGAGCTTCATGACCTAATTGAAGTCCGTTCTCATTCAAATACCATAAAATATCTATACCCAAATGTAAAACTTGATTTTGGAGGAATAGGAAAAGGGATTGCACTAAAACATATTGAACTAATCCTTAATGCCTACAACATAGAAAATGCCATAATAAGTTTTGGAGAAAGCTCTGTTTTAACCCGGGGGAAACATCCCCATGGATCATATTGGCCCTTTTCATTTCAAGACCAACACAATTTTGGTGAATCATTAAAGCTTAATAACCATATGGTTTCAATAAGCGGACTGCACAACAACACTCCGCACATTATCAATCCTGAATCGGGCAAACTGGTTTCAGATTCAAGGGGGGTGTGCATTGTAAATAATGACCCAATTGCGGCAGAAGTATTATCCACAGCCCTGATTGCAGCACCCCAGAACCTCCATCAACAAATCATTAAAAGCTTTAACCCGGAAAAAGTATTATACAGTAAAAGTTAACAAAATGGCTCAAAAAGAAGGCAGAAGAGAATTTTTAAAAAGATCGGTATTGGCAAGTGCTGGAGCAGCTTTGGCCTTATCTCCCATAAACAACACATTGGCCTCATTAACCAATGGAAAAAAAGTAAAATTAGGATATATTGGTGTAGGTGGTCGCGGACAACACCTTTTAAGATTATTATTTGATCAACAAATTTCATCTGATTATGAAGTAGTTGCCATATGTGATAATTACCAGCCCAGTATTGATGCTGCATTAGAGATATTCAAGGAATATGGAAGGCCTGTTCCAAAAATATTTTTAAGTCATCAAAAGATGGTTAAAAATATAGCTCTTGACGGAGTTGTTGTTGCCACTCCCCTATTTGCCCATGCCCATATCTCAATTGACTGTATGAATGCAGGAATCCATGTACTATGCGAAAAAGCCATGGCACGTACACTTGACGATACCAAAGCCATGTACGATACCCACATAAAAACCGGGTCTATTTTACTCATAGGGCATCAGCGTATATTTAGTAAGGTGTATACCAGTGCGATACATCAGATTCACAATGGTAAGCTTGGGGAAATTGGTCAGATCAGGGCTTACTGGCATAGGAATAACGATTGGAGAAGGCCTGTGCCGAAAAACAAACTATATCTGGAGAAAAAAATTAACTGGAGATTGTATAAGGAATATTCTGCCGGATTATTGACAGAGCTAATGTCGCACCAGTTACAGATAGCCAATTGGGCATTAAAACAAAACCCAACTTCAGTAATGGGAACAGGCAGTATCCGGTATTGGAAAGATGGAAGGCAGGTTGATGATAATATTGCATTAATTTATTCGTATCCCGATGGAACCCAGTTTGTTTACGATTCATTAAACTGCAATAAGAAGTATGGTTGCCAGGAACATATACTGGGTAGCAAAGGTGCAATGGAACTGGAAACCAATAAGTTTTACTCAGAAAATCCACCCCAGGCACCCGGAATACTCCAATTAATCAATGATATAGAGAAAGATGTATTTAGAGATGCCCAGATTGGGGGTGCCAGTTGGGTTCCGGAAACCGCTGTTAAATACGAAGGCGAAACAATAATTACAAACAAGCAAAAGGGTGATGGAACGGCTGAAGAATTAGTTCATTTCATTAAATGCATCCAAAAGAACAGTGCACCTGAATGGATACTCAAAGAAGGATATAATACCAGTATCTGGACCCTATTAGGTGAACAGGCCATTGAATCCGGAACAAAAATTACTTGTCCTGAAAAATATTTAATTTAAAAGTAGACTTATGCAAAACATTATTATCACAGCAAAAAATATAAAAAAGGAACTGATCATCCTAAGTATTGTTTTTACCATTACCTATATAGGAAACATCTATTCAATTATATCCTACAACACCCCCTGGAAAGAACTTTACTCCTCATTAATGTATGTTTTTACAGTAAGTTTTGTGCTATATTTTTTTATTGCTTTTATAAGAATTATAATCTATATGATAAAGAAAGCACTGTGCTTTATTGCATTACGGAAATAGGAAATAGTTATGCAACAACAGAAAAACCAGCAATAGAAAAAAACACACAAATTTTCTTTTAAATTATTTTTGTAGTTTAAAAAAATACTCTACATTTGCCGCCGTTATCAAAAGAGATACATACTGAAATACTACTAAAAACAAGGGTTTCAGATTATATATAAAGATTTTGGAGAGATGGCAGAGTGGTCGAATGCGGTGGTCTTGAAAACCATTGTGCGGCAACGTACCGGGGGTTCGAATCCCTCTCTCTCCGCTGAAAGCGAAAGCAATTTAAAGTAAAACCCTGTAAGTCAACACTTACAGGGTTTTTTAATGCGCAATATTTTGAAATAAAAAGCAAAGATAGTCTTAGAGTAAATATCGCATATCGCGATATTTACTCTAAGACTTATGTTTAAATTTCATCCTAATAAAAGACGTTAATTAATTTTATTCACTCCATTAATTGCCTTTTGAATCGTTATAATAGCATTTTGTGACACACCACATTCTTTAGCTATTGATTCCCAATATAAAACTGCATCTTGCACTTCTTCCAAGATCAGCTCCGGTTTCTTTATTCCAAAATGCTTTCCTAATTCTAAAAGATGTTTCCTTCCCGGATTTTTACTCTCTCCTGCAACCATTGTGCTGTGAAAACCATATGCTGAATTTGAAAAAGTTAGATCATATACAGGAGCGAAACTCCAATTACCTTTGACATCCATTAAAAAAGAGAAGTTCTTACTATGATCATCCCGATTGTGAGCAAACACATTAAAAGCTGCCAGACGTAATACTTTCTCGTATGCTTTCACATGTTTTTCAAGTTGAAAGGCACAATCCATTAAATGACCATAATCCATTGTGCTCATTCTAAAATTATCATGCATCAATCCACTTGCAGTATGCATGTGAATTCTTTTCTCTTTTATTCTGTCAAAGCGTTTTGTACCAAAATATGTTTGTCCC
Source organism: uncultured Saccharicrinis sp. (assembly GCA_963677345.2). Classification (GTDB taxonomy): domain Bacteria; phylum Bacteroidota; class Bacteroidia; order Bacteroidales; family Marinilabiliaceae; genus Saccharicrinis. The sequence goes on along the minus strand of CAXXLC010000006.1, from coordinate 79,924 downwards.
GAGCGCCCTGTGAATAGTTTACAATCGCTCATCTCCAATCCGGCTTTTAAAGCCATCTTATGGTAAGCGTATTCTATATTGGCAATCTCTTTAGGGTCTGATGATGATGGAAATTTAATCAGCCAATCATCAAAACCTTCTGCAAGTTTTTGATGGCCATGCATTAATTCTTTGGTGACATTATTATACCCAACAAATATTTTAGGACGTGCTCCACCGGAAGAACCACCTAAAGTAAATAACTCTTCAATTATATCAGAATCGCTTCCTTTTAAAATATGATCCATTTCCTGTGCTATCATATCCAGTTCAATTTCAGACGAAATTGCAACATCTTCATCATACTTTGGTTTATAACACAAAGCTCCCATCCCCTTATCACCAACATAAGCCATACGATCTAATGGAGTTATATTTTGCATATTTACTCCCTTCGATGCAAGGGAACGATCTAACAACAACCTTCCCCAACCATCAGGTAACGAATCATTAAACACACCATACAGCCCATCAAAGGGTTCTAAACCGGCGGAATTGATTTCATTATTATAAGGCAGCTTAATTGGTGAGATATTAAGACCACATTTCAAAAAATCAGCATTATAGCGAAAGTAGATTGTTCGATTATCCCTCACCATTTCCCCTACCTCATAACTTTGGCCTTCAAGCTCCAAAGACACTAAAATATTTTTGATATTTTCCATAACAATTCCTTTACCTACTATTTAGTCGAAAAAAGATCCTCAATATTGCCTAAGTCTTCTTTGGGTTGAAAAACTGACTTAAAATCATCTAATCGATCAAGAAGGTGAGCTAACTTAAGCAATGATTCCAAAGATATTTGTCCGGTAGTTTCAAAACGTTTTAAGCTACCTAAAGAGACACCAGATCTTTCTGCCATATCTGATTGAGATAACTTTAATTGTTTACGCAAGGCTTTGTGGCGTTTAGCCAGTTCCTTACCTATTTCATGAGGTGTTGGATTAATTGAGTACATATAGCTAATATATTAGTCAAATATAGCTATATTTTATGATATAGCCAATATATTAACCACTACATTACAGAATAACATATATTAACTCGATTATATCAGTTGGAGTACTGAGCATTTCAACTGAAAGTTTGTGTTAGTAATACAATCAAATAGAATACATTTTCATCAGATTATTATTTTCTTTGTATTGATTAGCTATCTAAAACTTAATGAGCAATATAGATCATCATATAGAACTTATTCAACAACTCTTTAGATGTCGCAAAGATGTCTTTGCTATCCGTTGGGAGAAAGGAAGTAAGAAAGGTTATATGCCTGCATACAGCTACGATCCTTATATTTACAAACAACATAAAATAAGCGGTGGTACTCTGTCAAACTTTAAAGACAAGGTTAGAAAAACCCTCACATCCAACGAAATTAAACTACATCTTGAAGGAAAACATTTTATTGGCATCTATCCTCTTTTGGAAGATAATAGTTCTTGGTTTATTGTTGCTGATTTTGATAAAGAAAACTGGAAGGAAGAATGCATACTCTTTCAAAAAAAATGTAATGAAAATAGCATTCCTGCATACATAGAACGTTCACGTTCCGGTAAAGGTGCTCATGTCTGGATCTTTTTCGAGAAACCACTACCTGCTATCGAAACAAGAAAAGTATTTTTAGCTTTACTAAAAGAATGTGGTATTATTTCCGAATTTGATAAATACTCAAGCTTTGACAGGCTATTCCCTAACCAGGATTACCTTTCCGGTAAAGGTTTTGGCAATTTAATTGCTCTTCCATTTAACAAACTCACTTTAGAACAGGGTAATAATTGCTTTATTGATACATCAAGCTTTAATGCATTTCAAAATCAGTGGCAGTTCTTAGAGATAGTTAAACGTCTATCTTCTGAAAAATTCTACCAAATATTATCAAAATACAACTTTAGAGAAGCTTCTGTTCCATCAACAATACAAGTTACTAAGGGCAAATTAATCATTACTGTAAGAAATAAAATCATTCTGAACAGATCGGGCATAAACAGGAATCTGATTAACTTTTTAAAGGAGGAATTAAATATTACAAATACAGAGTATTTTATAAAGAAAAAGATCGGTAAGAGTACGTATAACATTGACCGATATTTCAATTTTATCGAAGAAAGTGATGATAAAGTATTAATCCCTCGTGGCATGGCAGGAAAGCTAATTGCTTTTTGTAACAAGGAGGATATTGATTTTGAATTTATTGACGAACGAAATAAGCTCAAAGAAATATCCTACACTTGTGATATTCAATTAAGAGAACACCAAAAACAAGCCATTGAAGCTACATCCAAAAAAGACTTTGGAATCATTGTTTCTCCTCCTGGTAGTGGTAAAACCATTATTGGTTTAAAACTGATTTCAAAAAAGAAACAACCAGCATTAATTGTGGTACATAGGAAGCAAATTGCAGATCAATGGATCGATAGGATTCAAACATTCCTTGGAATACCTAAACACAAAATCGGCATTATCGGACAAGGAAAATTAAAAATTGGAGAAGCAATAACAGTAGCAATGATTCAATCTCTTGCAAAGAAACTTGATAAAGAGGACTCTAATGATTTATTAAATGCTTTCGGAACAATCATAATTGACGAATGCCACCACATTCCAGCAAAATCATTTGCTGACTCCATTAATAAATTAAACACCTGTTATTTGTATGGATTAACCGCTACACCTTTTAGAAAGCATACTGAGGATAAACTAATATCCATTCATTTAGGCATTACTATATGTGAAGTTGAACTCAATGAGGTTAATAATACTCATCAACCAAGAATAATTATTAAAAATACAGAACTTGATGTTCCTTTTAATTCAAAGACAGATCCCTTTGAAACCCTCTCTCAAATTCTCATACATGATTTAGCCAGGAACACTCTAATAATTAACGATGTTAAAGCTGAATTGAACAATGGGAACAAGTGTGTTATTATTACAGAACGGAAAGAGCATATCAATACCATAAACCAGATCCTTAAACAACAATGCGAAACAGTTACGCTAAGTGGAGAGGATTCTATAACTTCCAGGAATCACAAATGGCAAGTATTAAATGACGGTAATTATGACGTTTTAATAACTACCGGACAATTTTTTGGCGAAGGAAGCGACATTCAAAATGTTTCCAGGTTATTTCTTGCTTATCCTTTTTCCTTTAAAGGTAAATTAATCCAGTATATCGGTCGTGTTCAACGATCGGAAATAACTCCAACCATCTATGATTACAGGGATTATAAAATTGAGTACCTGAATAAGGTGTTCCTTAAAAGAAATGCGCATTATAGAAAGCTTGAAAAGCTACGTTCTCTATTTGATGATATAGATAATCAACAAGATCCCCAACCTACAGTTAATGAAATAAGAGAAAAGGTAAAACTCAAATTCGATGATTTAGAATTTCATTATGGCTGTGTTCTTTTTAACTATGTTGACAAAGAAACAGGAGAACTCATTGAATTCTCAATTGACAATGATACTATTAGACCGGAATTCACTATTCTAAAATCATATTTTTCCAAGCAGTTAAATATCAAAAATATCGAAGCTGATATTTATGCTGAGTTTATAGACGGTAGATTAATTGCCCAGGATGCCACATCAACAGATATTGACCGAATTAATTCAGAAATAATAGACAGTGTTAAGTTTCAATTCTTAAACAAGAATATATTGGGATCAAAGCCCAATAAACCAAATATTGTTGATCTAACTGACCTTCAAGAAGGAAACAACCTTTTTAATTCTGAAGAAGAATTAATCAATGAGATGCTTAAAGATGAATCGGTTAAACATTACAGACAAATAAAATACTTGTTAAAGCACCATCTTTCCAATATCCTAAAAATTAGATTTATTCTATCTCCCTTTTCCTTTGTATTCCTGCTAAAAGGAGAAGGGAAATATCACATAGTGGCAGAAACGCTAAATACAGAAGAAGCCACCTATATTTGGCACATTGATAAATCCAATTTTAATGAACGTCTCAACTCAATAAATAAAGACTTAAACACTATCCGCAATAAAGGCCGTCAATTCTTTATTGAGCATCAGCCGGATAACTTTAGTAGAATATTTCATGATTATTCAGATATCAAAAAGGGATTTATTATCTGGAAAGATCAATTGGAAGAGAGGTTGTTGTAGGTCATAATCATATCATACGACGACATTAACCACGTTTCCTTTATCGCTATTATATATATTAATGAATAATTCGAATCAAGAGTTAAAAGCATAATTTAAAAATGCAGCAGATAGCTTACCAAAGGCATGCACAATCAAGCCTTTGGTAGACCTAACTTTACTAGCCCGCTGAATATCTGTTTTCTCGATAAGCCACGAGAACATGGCCTCAATAGGCTGTCTAACTCTGGAAACTGCTGTTGAAAACAAATCATCTGCAGCTTTAATCCTTTGCTTGATAATATCAGACATTCCTTTTACTGCCTTTACTGGTGTTAGCATTTCTGAATTAAACCTTATTTTCATTTGTTCGTTAAATTCGTGATTCATATAAATTTTGTCTCCAAAGAAAGTCCGGCCATATATCTCTGACCAAGCTTCTTTATAAACATTAATATCGTTTACCGATGCAGGAGTATAGAGTATTTGTTCCGGAAACGGCAATGTCCCTTCCCTTCTGAACCCCAGCATGTGCAATTTCATACCATAATAGTACATTCCTTTTGTAGAGCAATATCCTTTATCGGTTATTTCCCTGGCTACTTTGCCGTTGCGCTTACCCGAGCATGTAATAATAGGCATAGAATCAAGCAGGTTTTGGTCAATAATGCAGTCAGATGGTTGGTAATCCCTAACTAACAACTCTGACAACCTTGTAAACGCCCCATCTAGGCGGTTTAACCGGTTGTTGAATGCCTGATAGGAACCAAGCTTAGGAAACCAATCCAACAGGTAATCAAAGGCAAATTTATGAATGTGCTTTATTTTCGTGTACCCTTGGTACTGAATTCCGAAAAGGTATATCGTCATTACCTCTTGGTCGGTAAACTCAGGTTTGTTGTTATTACTGAAACGTTCACAGTAATATTGCAATTCTTGAAAATAGTCACAGACTAAATCGTATATTCTTATTAAATTGTGGTCCTTATCCTTGAGAATCATATCTGAAAGTCGCTTCGAAAACAACTCTAAGATACTGATTCTCAAGGATTTAAACAATTTTAAGTCGCTGATTTTTAGCTATTTATATGCTTTTTTTTCAACATAAATTCAACTCTTGATTGGCATGAATAGCATTTATTTATAATCACCCTTACCATTTTTAGAATCTGGTGACATTACATTCGCATAAAAATCAGCTTTTGTTTTTTTGATTTTACTGTTACTCAATTGATTGTTAATGCAAGTGTTGAAATACTCTAAAACTGTTGAATCAACTATATCCTTAATATTTTTATCACTGTTTACCACAATGGGTTCAGAGAATTTATTTTTAATCAGTATCTTATTATCATATAAGAGGTTAATTGACACTATTCTTTTTGAATTATCAAATACTAATTGATAGCCAATGCCTTCTATAGGTCTTACATTAGTTGCAATTTTCATTTCCATATTTTATAAAATCCCTATAGATTTTGCCCAGTTAAGAATTGCTTTTCTGCTTTGTTCAAAATAGCAGTTATCCAATTGTTCTGTAATGAGTTTATTAGCTTGCTCATAATTGAAACTATGACCTTCAAGTATAGCTGCTTCTTCAAGAATCTCAAGAAGCCCAGCTTTGACCAACTCCAAAGTTCTTAAGCGAGAATACCTTACTCCATTCTTTACTTCAATCTCCTTTATTAGTTCTTTGGAATTTGCACATAAAATTTTAATCCCACACAGAAATGTACACCCTGTACCATCAGCGATCTGTTCAACTATATAAAGTCCTTGTAGTTGCCTAACACCCACTAAATAATTGAATCCAGATTTTGCTTCATAAGAACCATAAACATCAATTCCAGTATTCTCACAATATGCTATAGGTTTAGCAACATCGTTAACTCTTGCGATACTTTGTCCCATACTATGCAGTTAATGATTTATTATTGATAGCTTGCAATAATTGTCGTTGATCAGAATTAAAACATTTTATAGTAATCTCCTGAATTTTTCTCCTTACTTCATTCTGATCAAATTTGATCCCTTCTTTTAAGGCTGACTCATTTATAATATTATAAAGCATTTCCTGAACTTCAGAAATTACGGTAAGTTTACTATGAAACTTACAATGATAGCTTCTTTCTGCAATCAATGTTTTGTCCATAATACTATAAATCTTTATTCCATTTAAGAATGTACGCGTATGACCCTGACCAACATCTTCTTTAATGAAAATTCCTTCAATCAAGCGAACAGCATTAAAATATGTATTTCCTGCATTTGAGGTGAAACCTTCACTTAAAAAAGCATTGGCAACTTCAGAATATTGATATCCTCCACTTGCTACTGCAAGTCCAGCTTTTTGGAATAATTGTATCGTCTTTGTTACCATATACCTTTGTTTGTTTTTGATTACAAAACAAAGGTTGTAATGATGTATGCAACCCAAGTGCACAGCTGTGATATTTTTTTAAAAAAAATCAATTTATATTATATAAGTCTCCATCCCCATTGCTTTTTATCCTTATTAAAAGATTTAATCGCAGAACCTTTTATCACCTCTCCATTGGTCCAATGGCGTTTATTTACAATAGCTGGATGAACATATACATCATCTATAAAACCAAAACTCTTTCCAGAAGCAATTCGTAACTCTCCTTCCACTTCTTTGCAAAACTTAGCCTTGATTAAATTATCATCACTTTGTTCTGCAGTATACAACTTCCACATCCCTTGATGTTCACCTGTCTCAAACCTCACTTTTAATACATCCCCAACATTTACATGCCGTAATAAACGACCATATTTAAAGAAGCCTATTTTAGTTTCATCAGCAATGAAGTTTGCCACCTGCTTATCTTTATTCACATGTTCAATAATAACATATTCTTCCTCAATATCTTGATACAAGGTGTTTTCTGCCAGTCTAATGTATTTTTTATAGAAACTAAAATTTGAAGCTGCGGCCGTTGCTTTAAAGTACCAATCATTAGTTTTCCATTTAATAACCTCACTGGGGACTTTTACATGATAATGCCTTACAGTAGCAAGCAAATTCTATGTCAGGATTTTCATTTAGAGTTTCTCCTAGTAATTGCCACACCCAAAAGTCATTTCTCTTTTTACGAGCAAATGGTAAAATAGCATTCAAGGTGTCTTCTTTATCTCCTAATGCTAATAATAATTTTGCTTTAAAGTATGGCGGATATTGGTATTCCGGATGCTTATCTATAATTGAATCTAATTGCGTTAAAAATTCCTCTACTTTATTTCTATTAAACTCAATTCCATATGGAGATTGTTTTGGCAGAAGATGTTTTGCATATGCAATATATGCTTGTTCTGCAATTGACATAACCTCCCTACCATTAGGTAACCTTTCTTTCTGATAATCTTCTGTCCGAAAATTGGTAAAATTCCACCAGTCAGCAAGTTGACAATAAAGGATTGACTGTTCTTTAAAAGCCTTATGAAATCCTTTAAAAAGAAAGCTAAAACTATCTGAAGGTTTAAAACAAGAATTAGCTAAAAAACTATATCCTCAAAGTTCAAATACAACTTCCGCCATGCAATTACTGCGTAAGGAAATTAAACTATCACAGGAATTAAGCACTAAGCTGGATAAGCTGACACGTAATAAACGTGCCCATTATTTTACTCACAAAGAACTTGAGCTTATCCTGGAACATTTTTGTATTAGTAAGGAAGAGTTTGAGGGGCTTTAATTTCTTTTACAATACCCGAACGGGTATAGTTCTCAATTATATTGGCCTATCTATACCCGACAGGGTATATTTAATACTATTCATATATACTTCACATTTAAGAAGAAACCATAATTAATTACCACAAAATAAAATTCCTGTAGCATTTTTAGTATATACCTATGTATCAAATTTAGTATATAGCGATGTATCATTTTTAGTATATTGTTGCATATTGCTATATTTCAAAACAATACGAAACAGTTCATTGTGTAAAAACAGCTTCCTTTAAAGTTATTTCATCGACTTTGTAACCACTTTTCATAAAAACCTCTTATTAATAATTGTTTTTCATGGAAAGTAACCGTTTTTCATCCTCTAGAAAAAACCTAAGCAAAAAGCCTACTAGCTCTCTCTTGAATTAACTCTTTATATTCTATTTTCTTATCTTCAGGCAAGAAGGAATTATTTATAAAATCCAGAACCGTTGGAATCGCTTTCTGAAATCGCTTAAATATATTATCAACCTGTTTTTGATTTAGTTTTAGACTCTTTGCTAGTTGTTGGAAATCATTAATTCTAAACTTCCGTTTTCTACCATTCATAGTTAGGGCTAACTCCTCTGGATCGTCTTTTTCTGGAATGACTAACCTTGTTGATAATAGGTCGTAAGCCGGAGCCAGTTGTGTTAATCCATTATCCAGATCAATCATCGAAAAGTTCTTCAAGTGCATATCTGCATTTCCGGTTAGGAATGAAAATAAAGCGACTTCAAAAAATACTTGAGCATCGAATAATGGGTTGGATGAATATTGCATAATTACTTTACCAACTTGCTCCATGGAACCCTTATACTTATCCTCTGTCAGGCGTTCACTTAATTGGCACAAATCTTCCATCGCTAATTTCTGCTCCCCAATCCGATCTATTCGTTTGGTAATATAAGCAAGTTCCCCTGATTTCAGTCTGATTAATGAATGTGGTACAACATTTATCTTAAACAACTTGGCCAAATGCATTGTCAAATCCTCGTTCTCAGTCAAATGATTAAATTGTTGAGTAGGTGGTTTTAATATATAATTACCCCAAACGCCAACCAAAGTCAATCTGTTCTCTTGCCCTCTTTGAGGCTCAAAATGAAAAGATAACTTAGCTTGAACTCCTGGAACAGTAACATGGCTTTGAACTACTTTTTTTGCCAATTCATGCATCTGATCCAAAGAATAATCCAATACAGGAGCTTCCGTAGTTCCGAATATCTTTTTTGAACATTTTGAATGAAAATCTATATCTCCTTCACCTAATGGTTGATAGCAATATAAACATTTGTTATTCATGATTATTTGCGTTTAATGGTAAAATAGAAACTGCTCCAATACAATCTTTGCAACAAGCTAAAAGTAACCCCATTCGGTCATTAGCCTTTAACTTCCAATTGTCTACAGCTACATCTAACAACCAACCTTCTGGTATCAGACCGTCAAAAAAAGGAAACATTGTATTAGAAGAGTAAGGGTGTTTAGAAATAGGCAAAGTCTTGCTAATTGGCCATTTTTCTTCTTTATTCAAGTATTCTTCATCATATACAAAACGATAGCCCTTCTCGGTCTCTTCGATAATTCCTGCAAAATATTGCTTATAAAACACTTTCCCTTTTCTATTCATTATCTATTAATTTCGTTTCTACAGGAGTCAATTCATGTCCGAACAATGCCAACACCTCATTAACCTTATCCATACGCAAACTAGGTTTTCCTTGCTCCAGGTCTCTTATGAAGCGAAGTCCTACTCCAGCTCTTTCAGCTAGATCCTGTTGTGTTAAACCAAGCTGCTTTCTTCGCTGTTTCACAAATTGTATTAGTCCAAGCATATTTTATACCTTTTAGGGTATAAATATAGTGATTATTCTAATATTATACCCGATATGATATATTTTTAAAGAGGAAGTCTATTTCATACCCAATAGGGTATATTTATGTATTTAAACACTGAGGGCTTCGGTTCAGGAATCAAGTGCCGGATAGGTCAAGTCGATGTCAACTGACAATGGAGGCATTTCCCTTATAAAAAGGCAATAGCCACACCTCCTTTTAGTGCAAATATTTCTTCTTTCGCTACATAAGGCAGAACCTGTAACAATAAATCCACTTGTGCTCTATATGCTGGTGCAATCATAACTCTGCTAATTCTTTGGGTATTGTAATTTTGTATTTAGAACTGTATGCTCCACTTTCTGTTATCATACGGTCTCCACTACCTAAATCTATTTTATCTGTTTTAAGGAATTGAAGCCATTGGTGATTTGCCTTTTCTGACATATAAAGGAAGAGGCGTTTTACTTTTACCGAGTTGCAAGTTGACAAAAGCTCGCTCACGAGTCTCGGCTTTAGGTTAACCAGTCCTTCCAAAACCTGATAACATTCGACAAGATCTGCATGTTGCGGTGCTAAAAACAAGCATTCCAATATGGCACGTTCGGGTGTTGATACATTAACTTTTGTATCTTTTATCTCCAATTCCTTAACGCCCGTATTTTCTGGAAGAAATGAAGTAGGTTTCTGAAATAGTTCTACATTCCAGTTGTAATTTGTAAACCAGTTAGGCATTCTGGTTTGCAGGGGAGAAAAGAGATATAACGTTTCCTTACTTAATCTGAAATAGTGGCTTAATCCATGGAAGATTAATGCGGTTAAACCTCCTACATGAACTTTGATATTTAGTTGGTTTTGCAGAGCATTCACACCTGCCTGCCATTCTAACAAATCTCCCGGCTTTTTATAGGCACCTCTTCCTAACGGTTCTATCCATCCACTTTCCTGATAGTATCTTCGCAGATGTCTGGAAACACCATTTTCATCCAATACTGCTGCTGTTATCACATTATTGGGCTGTAATAAATTAAAAAGTTTCTTTAATTTTGTGTCATTATGCGTAGTCATACTACTCAATTTTACACAAATATAAAGGGTTAGCTTGAAAAAAAATCAAAAGCTTTAAATATATTCATTAATGAGTAGTTATACTACTCAAAAATCCATATTTATAAAGGTATTTATACTCTTTTCGTTGTCAAAAGCAATTAACCTATAAGCAAAATCAAATACTTTATTATCAATATGGGTTTCTGTCAACGGAATCTTTCTTAAAACAAAATCCATTTTTAGGTTCGGTTCCTTTTTGCTACTTTTGAAGGGAAATGAGTTCATTAAAATGCATTTTGACCAAGTACTCATCTTCATTATGGGAAATGCCGATACTCAATCACAGAGCTATCTTTTATAGCTCGTTTTGATTGGTAATCGGTATGAAACGGGCATTTTTAACCCTATTTTGGTGGACTTATAGAGGACTTAAAAAATTAATTTTACTTATAATATCCGTTCGGGTATAATTCATGGCCGTATTGATCTATTTGTACTAACCCATCCTGCCATTCTTCAACAATCAATTCCAGATTATTCAACTCAAGAGCACACAAATATCTATAGAATTGATTATTTCTTTCTGCTGCATTATCAAGAGCAATTACTTGTTCCTTATTCTTAACCGATTCTGTTATCTCGGTAATTGTTTTAGTACTATGCCCTCTAATTATTCGCTTACCCGCCAGAATTGGATTGTACATTGAGCGATGAGCCTTCCATAACATTGAAGTAATGTCTTGAAAAGGCTCTTTAGCCTTAAAGTTAATGGAAGCATGTACAAGAAAGGCATCTTCTAACTCGACATAGTATTTTAACCCATCCCAAAAACGACGGTATTTTAATTCGAACAAACCATCTTTACCCTTTAAAGAATACGGATCTCCTTTTAACTCCTCATACATTTGTTCATGATTTCCTTTTAAACAAGTTACGTTTGTGTCATTTGCTAGCTCTATGATGTAATCAATAACTTTTTTACTTTCCGGACCCTTATTTATATAGTCTCCAAGAAAAAATAGTTGATCATCCGGTAAAATGCCAAGTTTACCAATTAATGATTTTAATGTTTGATAATTACCATGCACATCGCCAATAACAAAACGTCTACTCATATTTCTCTCTCTAAATTTCAACCCCATATTGGCGTAATAATGAATATATTTCAGTTGTGTCTATGTCATTAATTTTTATCAAACCACTTTTTACAGAATCAACATAAGCTTTATGATTATAATCAATTCTTTTCCACTCTTCTTTATTGGATTTTTGCTTAACCTCATATGAATCTCTTGACTCCATAAAATCATTCAATTTCTCAGCAGTTAATTCAAGCATATTATCAATAATCCTTTCTCTACTATCTTCCTCAATCAGGTTCTGAACTACAACTTTTGCATTTTGATATGTTACCCTATCATCGGCCTGAGCTTCATCTGTTTTAAACGGATAAAACACCAGTTTAATCACTATAAACAAAACTACAAACGCAAACACGCCTTTTATAAAATCTATAATTCCTCTAATCATAATGGTATCTTTTAAAGGTTAATATTGAATTCTCTTTTTATTATATCCTGGACTATCATCTGGATAGGTATTGGCCATTTGGTGATCCAATCGTGATTACAATCTGCTATTTGGACAGGCTTTATGTCTGGTGCTATGAGTATGTATTTTTGCTCATGAAAGTAAAGCAAATCAGTAAATTCAATAACCGCCAATCGGCTTTCTTGAGCATACCAATCATATGCAATTTCATCATAAGCCACGCACCACATATTACGTGCATACTTATCCATTTCTTTTCTCTTGTCCTGAATTGCTTTTAACTGTTCATAAGAGGCAATATGGTGAATTTTATATTGTAGTTTAAAAGGCAAAAATGCTTCTAATAAATCGCCACCCCATTCTATATTAGGATTTTGCACAATTTCATAATCAACAAACTTTTCCCGATTTTCCAGAAGGTATTTCTTGGTTAATGGCAGCATCATTTGAAATTCAGTATCTCTAAAAATATCGAACATTACTTCATCAAAATTCATATTCTTGTCACTTTGTTCAATTATTGTTTGCCAATGACCACCAACCACCCAACTCTCTAACACTTCGATTGTGAGGTATTGAATCACCTTACCAATAAACGCATTATTAAACTGTAGATGATTTTCCTTTTTATATTTTATCCTTTGCTCCAGGTTATAACCCAAGGAAGTCCAGTTTAAATCGTTCTTATGTTTCAGGATAATTTCATGATTGAGCTCCATTACTCTATTTACACTAATTCCTGATAAAGTTTCATATTGGCCCCAATCTACTAGATCAGCGCATTCCTCCAATTCTACTTCCGTAAAGGGATAGGTCTCTGATATCGTTGTAATCAGTTCGTCTGCCATGTCAAAGCCAGATGATTTAATCGTTTTTAGAAGTTCTTTTATCTTCATAATTGCAATCAGTTAAATCCTAAAAAATAAGTTGGCTGTACTTTATTAATTTCAACTTCTTTTGTATCAATCTCTATTTCCATTTCCGAGTTGATATATTCCAAGCGTCTGCCAAGCGACAGTAGGTATCTTATCAGATCAAAACCTGGCGGATGATTTAGCACCACAATACATCTGACAGGTTTATGACCTTGTAACTTTCCAGGCTTTAACTTAAGGATTTGTGCATCTTTAGATATAATTGCCAGTTTATAATCCTTCCTGTTTGGAATTGGAGCCAATGGTAATTGAGGTTTGCCTGAGGTAAATGAAAGTTTGATTTTCATATTTGCAGAATTAAAAACTAACAGTTTATTTTTGAAATCAGTTAGGTATGGATGACATCAAAGATTTGCTCTTACCTGATTAACCACCTCGTCTAAAAAGTCAGCCCCTCTACCAACTCCCGGAACAGCCAGTTTAGGAATGCAATAAATACTTTTATTCACAAGCTCAACTTTTGTAACATTATCTCCCAAAGTGTTTACCGTTCCCATTGATACTAAAGCAGTTTTAATTGCTCCACCAACCGCAATAATAGGTACATCAGGTATGTCATCTACAAGACTAAGAATATGATTGAGATATTTCATTGGTAAGCCATTCCAGTCTGCGATGTTCTTAAATTTAAACTCAGGGCTATAAAAGGGAAACCAGTCCAAAGCAACTGCAGACTCCGTGTGTAATAACTCATACCTTCCTTGAAAATCTTCAGCATCAACAAACTCTTTTAAAAAAGCCTGACAATTAGAATAAATATTAGACGGACGACGCTCATTGGCTTCCTGACTGATAAACCAGTTGTTCATTCTTTCTATAAAATCATTATGGGTTACGGTTCCCGGATCCCATCGATTAACATGTTCATTTTCTTGCGGATTCATTGTCAAGAACAAGACTGATACATTCGGATTAACTATAAAACTTTCTCCTTGCTGAACAAATAACTGTCCACTATAAAAATATGGTGGAAGATTGGAATTAAACTGAAACCTATCACCTCTTGCAACGTTGGCGTTGGCTCGTTGAACTTCTTCTTGATAGCTTCCGTTAGCAGCGTTGTAATAATTAAAAATACGTTGTAGAAAATTTGGTAAGTACATATTCAAATCGTTTTTAGTTAATAGTTGTATAATATTCCGGATTCATAATGCTTGATATTTGCTTTTCCGTAAAAAGCATTACCAAGGCAATCTTCACTAGCAAGAACTTAGAATTACCCTTGGTTTGTTTAGTTAAGAACCACTCTATTAATGAATAATCTCTGTAGTCGTCTGGCTTCTTAAGCATAAGACAGGCGAATATTTCACATAAATCTTCTTCCGGATTTGGAAAATAACCAGAACAAAATCCGGCGTGATATAATGCATTAGATGTTACAATACTATTAGGGTCATATTCGTATCTTGAGTGAAGATCTTTTATAAAAAGCTTTTGCAATTCCGGTTTATGACGTAGAAAAAGATGAAATATCTCGTGATGAATAGTATTAAGCCCCTCCTTTATTGCAGAATATGACAATACTACATCATCATCTACGGTTAGTAAACCTAGTATTTCATCTCCGTTTGATACTGTAATCTTGTCAACTATATAAAACTTTCCAGAAAAGTAGTCTGTAATAACGCCTTTAGGATACTTACGAAGTTCTGTTCGGGTATAATAACGAATTAACTGCAGTTGCCAATCCTGGATATTTCTCATCGGAACAAAGGTGTGATCTTCAGACTCTATTAATTCGGAATCAAATGAAATTGTTATATTGATTCCTTTTACATTTATTGAAGTGTATGCTTGCCCCTTAATGACAAGCATTAATAAAACTATAATTATTATTGACTTCTTCATACCTCTATGTTTTGATTACGATACAAACATAGGGTGCATTCAACGCAATGTTAATGCGGCAGTTATGCCTATTCTAAGAATATTCCAAAATTCACCTTAATATACAAATAAACAATAATTTACATATAAATGTGATTTCTATAAACTCGAAAGATGTTATTTTATAAACGCATTGGGAGTGCGCCTCCGCAAAAAAAACAGTATGAAAGGTAATTTATTATGGGTATGGTTGGTCATTTTTAATAATTACCCAAACTACTTAATACAGCTTAGTTAATTATTAGTAAGGTAAATCAATCCAGAAAACCAGATTTAAATAATTCTATTATTTCAGGAGCAGAAAAGATATCTTCATCTTCTTTTTCAAGGTTAAACTCTGGTATTTCAAGATTACCTATTTCAATAGCCATTACTGCATATAAAGTAAGTAAATCAATCTCAATTCTCTTTTCTGATATAAAATATTGTAAATACCCAGTTAATCGTTCATCATCACCCCTTAAAATATAGATTATATCTTTCAATAACTGCTTATCAGTCTCATTAAGCAGTGATAATATGTTTTGTGAATAAATCATATATTCTATTATTAAAACATCAACAATTTTATTAGCAATTAAATTAAACCATCATCTTGACTGTATAATTTCCTTTAACTCATCTCTTTTTGCATAGATTAGTTGATTTAGAAGTGTGTATCTAGTATCATAAATCTCAATCCCACTTATACTTTCATATCTCATCAATAAATTTGGATTCTCCCAATTGAATCCATCGGGCATATTTGAATTTAAACCTAGTTTCTTCAAACTGTCATCTTCTTCTTTGGTTAGAATAACAGCTCTAGAATATTTTCTAATCAAACTACTCACTTCAGTTGGGAACTCCCATGCTTTTTGTATTAACAACTTTATAGGAATTGAGTGTTCATGTCTTAGTCCTTTTTCTCTACTATGGTAATTATCCAATTTAGCAATTAGGTATTGATAAATAGCTTTTTTACTCCAGAATGGTTGTCCCACATATTTACATGATTTACCTATATTATTATTCTCGGTAGCATACCAAAAAAAAGGCCTCATAAAAGAATTTGCAGTTATTTTTAATTGCTCATCTTGTAAGCAATTTTTCATTATGCCCATGAGAAGAGTAGCTATACGTTGTTGTTCACTGAAATTAAAAGCTTCTGCACATATGTCATCATTCTTTATTGGCTGTAATTTATGTGAGTAAAATATATTGTTTAAGTATTCTTTCATAATTAGTTGACTATGATTTTTATTATACTTTTTTAAGGCTATTCTACCCATCTTTTTTCTCCTCCATATGACCTTCCTCCTGGCCAACTGAAATCTTGTGTAGGATAATCGGGTATAAAAATGATGCTCTTTCTACCGTTCTCTAAGGTATTATAGCCTGTTATTATACCACTTACAAAGGCTTCTGACCGCGAATCTTTATGAAGAAAAATTCTATCTCCATTATTAACTGCATTATCAAGCCTTCTAGAGTCAAGCTTCCAACAACAGCTAATATTTTCACCATGTTGCGGATAATAATTATCAATTAAGTGTAAACTCATCTTTTCAAATATACTTTATAAAATCTAACTTCTCTACGTTAATTTCCTTCGATAGTTTCTCTCTTAGCTCTTCATCATCACTATGGTCTCTTAATATTCTTTTGGAAACAGATGCAGTCCATTTTTTTAGCCATTTAGGTTCCAGTACTTTGATGGCAGTTTTTGTTGGATGACTTAAATTGTCATTTCCTACATCCTGATTAAGTAAGTTATTTTGAAGTACCAATTGAGAAACAAATTCAATGGTTGGCCATAGTTTAAAAGTAAAAACAACATCTTTTCCATTTTCTTCAATTTCATTAACCATTTTGGGTTCTTGACTATGATGTAATGGCATGGATGCCATATATTTTGCTTGAAAATTAGTTACTTGCACCTTTATCATAGGAGGCTCGTCTGTCAATAAATCATTAACCTCTTGGGGTTTATTTGGTATATGGGTGCCAACTAAATTTTCAAAGAACTTTTTAATTTTCTTAAAAGACTCGTCATAAGTAAAAGGAATAGTTGTGGTACTTACACTCATAATCCTATCTAATCCAAAAGTTTTTACATTTTCAATTGCTATGTCACTATCTATCTTTTTTGTATGTGCAATTAAATAGAATCGACCGTATCGGTTCTCTTTCAAAAACATTGGTACAATATTTTCAAACTCTTCGATTTTAGTTTTCCTATGGTCTGCATATTTAATTGTTATCCGTTTCTTCGCTCTAATTTCAAGTAAAATATGCTGAAACTTATTTGATACTTCATCAGAAACGTAAGTGTCTGACAATATAGTATTCTGGAAGTCGGAGGCTTCAATAGAAAGAAGATTCTCTGCCCTATAGCGTATATCAACCTGTCTCTTAAAAGTTTGTTTAAACGTGACTAACTCATCTTCATCTATATCGAATACGAACCAACCTGTAACACCATTAATAGTTTCTCTGGAATCCGATACGCTAAATGGATATATATCTTCATCATTGTCCCTTATCGATTTCAAATAAGATTGACGAGCTCTATCACTTAATCCTATTTTTCTAACATCTTTATCTGTTAATACTCGATTGTTGATTAAGCAATCAATAAGTTTTTCTTTTTTATTCATCCATTCTGCTTTTGGTCAAATGTAAACTTATGTCAGCGCATTATTTATGCGTAAAAAAACATTGCCATTCCTGTTCAACATCTTTGAATAACGCTGGATTAAGTGATTAATCAACTTGGCGCATAAAACATGCGTTTACTCTATGCAATATTTGTATTGTATAAAAATAGCAAAAACATGAGCAATACAATTAACATCGTTAGAAAAGTATATCAAAGATTCAATGCTGAATCAACCTATTCGATGAACGAAATGAAAGCATGGATATCAAGCTTAAAACAATTTACTGATACTGAGGATGAGGATATTCGTTCCATTGAAAATTTCTTCTACGATAAAAATGGACCAACGTTTGAATTAAGATTTATTTATATGATGGTATTTGTTAAGCTTTTAAAACATTACTGTGAGAATAACTCATGTATTCTAAATGTAGATAATTGTTACATGGTTCTTGAACAAGTTCAATTGTTGAAAGATAAACTTCAAAATCCATTTATTCATTATAACGATGATTCATGTTTGGCAATTGCAAGTCCATTAATTTCATATCGTTTAGGACTTCACTCCGGCACAAACTTTAATAAGCTCTTTACCGAAGAATTCTGGAAGAATCAGATATACAAGTCAGAACACATATTTGATGTTATTTCTGAAGTAAGATACGATTCAAAATCGAGACACGAGTTTATAGCGTTGATATCTAATATTGAGCAAGATAGAATAGATGTAAAGTATATCCAATTCGCCGAAGGGCTAATTCTAACAAGTGGATCAAGTGGTTGTGTTCAATGCGCTCCCTTAATAGAAGAAGAGAAAGGAATTACTATTAATAACTTTCTACATAACATGTTTAGTAAACAATAGAAACCTCAAAAGATAAAATAATGAAGACTCAAATCATATATTTATTTGCGATAATACTTACAATTGCATCTTCATGTGCAAGTTTACCTGAATACGAATACCCGGAAAAAGCTTTTCTTCCCGGTTGTCTGCAAGGTCCAATAAAAAACGTCACAATAAGTACCTATAAGTTAGATACAATTATTTCGTCATTAGACTTAGAAGAAGATACTACTTTCTCATCTGCATTGACTTTAATAACAAAGACCAAAACAAGATATAATAAGAAAAGAAAGCTAATAGAACAACAAACCACCGAACTAGACGAAGATTATACTCATATTTCGGTAGTCAGCAGGCATCTACGAGGAGACAAAAACCTCAAGCATTATTACAATAATAGCTCACTAAATAGTTTAATCCGATATGAGGTAACAACCTACCATATGATTGATTCTATAAAGTATGAAATGGAAAATAGTATTATTTATGGCGAAGATTCCATTAGACAAGTATTCTATTATGATGCAACAGGTACTTTAACAAAAAGAGATAGTGCTTTTATTGATCCCTGGTTGCTATCAGATGCAAAACGTTTTACTTTTAATACTAACAACAATTTAATTGAATACTACACTGATGATAGGGATTGTGGAACAATCAATAACCAATACATAACTAAATACACTCCAAGTGGCAAATTAATATATCGAACTGAATATGATTACGATTCTTTTGGAAATGAGATCTTAAAAGTTGAATATGCCCCTGATGGTAAAATAATAAGTAAAAAGGAAGTAAAAATAAGATACAGACACAAGCCTTGCAAAGGAATAAATAAAGGTCATAGCAAAGCCTATTACAGGAAACAAAAAAGAGACCATCCTTTCTATTTTTAAGTAATCATCTTTCTTGATAATTACTGATAGATTATGAACACTATTAACGGCGATTAAGATTTAAATAACAAATTGAAAAACTGGACAAAAAAACCATTTTTAGGTTCGGTTCCTTTTTGCTATTTTTGGAAGGAAATGAGTTCATTAAAATGCATTTTGACCAAGTACTCATCTTCATTATGGGAAATGCCGATACTCAATCACAGAGCTATCTTTTATAGCTCGTTTTGATTGGTAATCGGTATAAAACGGGCATTTTTTACCCAATTTTGGTGGACTTACAGTGGACTTTAAAAATTGAATTCGTAAAATATTGAGAATTTAACAGCGGAAATGGTTAAAAATACCTTCCTGGGTATTGGTTTGGATCAGCATTTACTAATGGAACTCTTTGAGGAAAGCAATAACCTCCTAAAAATGCAAATTGGCATAAATAAATCAAAAGCCACATACCAAAAAGCGGAAGTTTGTAAAAGACATCTATCAAATTACCTGAAAGAAGAATGGAAGAGAACAGATATTGACCTAAGAGAAATAAACCACTCATTTATTACCGGATTTGAAACATTCCTTAATGTACAATGTAGTAGTTGCAACTCCAACACTACAGCAAAATTTATTCAGAAATTTAAAAGCGTAGTACTTACAGCCCAAAAGAACGGGTAGATTCAAACCGACCCTTTTGCCAATTACAGAATCTCTATCAAGAAAGTTGACAGAGGCTACCTGAACGATGATGAGTTAAAACTCATTATGCAGAAAAGCTTTTGTAGTGAACGGTTGGAACGAATTCGTGATATTTTTATTTTCTCATGCTACACCGGACTTGCATATATTGACATTAAAAATCTTAGACACGAACACATTACTAAAGGTTTTGACGGAAATTAGATATTCCGGTGATGTTGACCCCTCATTCCGGTCATATTGACCCCCTTGGATTTGGGTAACTAAAAATGATCAGTGTGACAAAATTACATTATTTTTCTAAGACTTTCTCCTTTAAGCTCTATTCTATGTGAAGTATGCACAAGCCTATCTAAAATAGCATCTGCAATTGTAGCTTCTCCAATGATATCAAACCAGCTTGCTACTGGTAATTGGCTTACAATAACAGTAGCAGCACGAGCATGGCGATCTTCTACTATTTCCATTAAATCCATTTGATGTTGTTTCTCAAAGTGAGTTAATCCAAAATCATCAAGTATTAACAAGCAGGTTTTTGATATTTTATTCATGAACTGGTGGATTGAACCTTCAATACGAGCCATTTTGGTTTGCTGCAACAATTTCTGGACATTGAAGTATGCTACTTTATAACCTTGTGCACATGCATGATGACCTAAGGCAGAAGATATAAAACTCTTGCCACATCCAGTAGCTCCTGTAATTAAAACAGATTCTCCTTTAGAGATATAATCCCCTGTGGCTAAGGTTGTAATTAAGGACTTGTTTAATCCTCTGGTTGTATCATACTTTAATTCTTCTAATGAGGCTTGATACCTAAAGCGGGCAGTCTTTCTGAGCCTGTCGAAACGACGGTTTTCTCTGTCCTGAAGCTCAGCTTGCAAAAGTATTTCAATACCTTCATTCAATGATAGATCATTGTTTTTTCTGGTTTCTAACATTGCAGTCCAACCTTTTTTAAAGCCATACAGACGCAATTGCGATAATTGATTTTCGATATTCTCCATTATTTAAAATTTAAATGATAATTGATTATTGTAATATTCCTTCCCCCGGATGTTATTATGTTTTGGAAGGTCTTTATCGGGCTCTTGTTGTGGATATTCAGTCATCTTATTTTTGATGATATTTAAAATAAAACCATAACTGAAGTTTTGATTTTCAATGGCCATTTGACAAGCTTTGTTAAAGGTATCTGCAGGAGTGTTTTTACACAAACTAAAAAGACCATCACAGCTTCGATATAGTTGTTCAGGATATTTTTTCTGGGTAAAAATCAATTCTACGAGTTCTCCCAGAGTTGAAGAAAGCTTTGTAGCCTTGTTTTTATAATATTCAGGACTTCGGTTTAAATAATGCTGATGTGTAGAACATAAATGTTCCTTAATGGTGGAGTATCATCCTTTTGATAGCTCTCGTTTATGTACAGCCACCAGGTTGTATTTGTAAAAGATACGCACCATTGAACGAGTATATACAACCTTTAGTTCTTTGCCGATATATTGATATGGAGCGCTATAATAGTGCTTATCTTCACCAAGGTATATGTGATTGTTCTGAGCTAGTTTATATTCTTTGTAATACTTTATTTCAAAAGATTCTTTGGGTAGTTTTTGAAGCAATGGTTTTTCGTTTGATAAAAAATGTTCCTCTCTGCAATAATCACGTTGTTGCATTCTGGTTTGGTTATGTTTGAGTGTATACTCCTTTATGGTCTTATTGAGTTCTGAGAGTGAAAAGAATTGCTGATTGCGAATGCGGGCATATACTCGATTATAAATCAGTTTTACCTGATTTTCAACCAACGCTTTATCTTTGGGTTTTCTGGCTCTGGCAGGTACTACAGCCATATTGTAATGGTTGGCAAAATCTTCAAGAACCTGATTAATTCCTGGTTCATATCTATTGGCTTTGGTTACAGCCGACTTTAAATTATCAGGAACAAGAACCTTAGGAGCACCACCCAAACTCTGCAAACAACAAGTAAGCGCATAAATAAAGTCATCTATGCGTTGACTGGGAACTGCCATACAAAAGCTATAATCAGAGTATGGAAGACAGGCTACAAAGACCTGACATTCGATGATCTCTCCTGTGGTAGCATCAATGTAAGATAGCTTTTTACCAGCATAGTCTACAAATAGTTTTTCTCCAGGTTCATGGTGTAATACCATTGATGGATTCTTTGTAAGCAGGTGCTGGGCTAAATGATAACTAAACTGGCTTAAGCTGTATCCTGATGGATTTGATAAGCGATATTCTTCCCAAAGCAGCTGTTTGGTTACTCCTGCCTTCTTTAGCTCTGTTTCAAAATAATCCAGCATACTTTTTAGGTCTTCAAAACGTTGATCTTTATATGCTGGATTACCTGGATGAAAGACCTTTTCAAGTGCATGATCCTCCATCTTTAACAGGGTGTTAAGGCTTAACTTTGAACTACGGTATTTAATCAGATAACTCTTAACCGTGTTCTTACTTATGTCCAAATTGCGGGCAATTGTCTTAATGCCACACCCTTGACTGTGTAATTGTAGTATTTGTTTTACTTGGCCCATTCTTTTAGGTTTTCCTGCCATATTTAGTATCAATTAGTAGTTACATCTACTAATTAATTTAAACCTAAATCCAAGGGGGCAACATGCTCCGTTTTTTTGAAAAGCAATTGTTACAGAGGGGTCAATATGCTCCGTTTTTTTTACGTCACAGAGCAATATTTATCCTCAAATTTCATTTAAAGGGGTCAGCATCCGCCGGAATGTCATGCTAAAACCTAGCAGGAACTGGCTTCTGGAAAGGGGGTCAGCATGTTCAAGAATATCCAGAAATTTATGAATAAATACTAAACGCCAGAAAACCTCTATTAAAACGGTTGTGCCGTTATTGGATATAGCCCAATTAGTTTTAGATAAATACAAAGGTTTACCGAACGGTGTTCTTTTACCAATTCCGACAAATCAGAAGACAAACCAATATTTGAAAGAAATTGCTGATATATGTGGTATAAATAAAAACCTGACTTTTAATTTCATTAAATAATTAACTTTTAAACGTATTCAATTGAACTCCCTCAAACAACTCTCCTATGCTAGTTAGTAAACTCTCCAATCGGTCGTTTCACCTGGCACGCCATACTTTTGCAACAACAGTTACTTTATCAAAAGGAGTACCTATTGAATCCGTTAGTAAAATGCTTGGGCATACAAATATCAAAACAACTCAGATTTATGCTCGTATTACCAATGAAAAGATAAGCTCAGATATGCAGTTGTTATCGGAGAAACTAAAGTGTGATGAATTAGGGCAGTTAATGATTTCCTATTTTGATTGTCTTATAGGTTTTCCCATCTCTTTCATCAATAAAACTGCTTGTGTTTTTTTGTTGTGCCAGCCTAAATTTTTCACAACGTTCCTCCATACTACGCTCCATTCTTTGCTCAAATTCTTTAATTTCTTTATTCGCCATATTACAATATTTTCCTTGAGGATGAATCAGAAGGTACTCTTTATACGACTGGCATGTATTAATCGCTATGGCAGTTTCCCAATCAATCTTATCATTTTGTATGGGAATGAAAATCAATAAAAAAAGAGCTGCTATTATTGTTAAGACCACACCTATTAAAAAGCACTTCTTTTTTGAGATTAAGTATTTAATGGCGTTATAATTTTCCTCTTTTGTACCTATCTGAATAGGATGACCACAATGACCACAAAATTTTGCGTCCATAGAAATTTCTGCGTTACAGCCATTACACTTCATACAGTTTGTTTTATTTGCGATTAAATACTTTTCCAAAAACAAACCCTAACACAAAGCCAATTACACCAGTACTGTTATAGAAGATGTATTGCTGTAAATGAAATGTTACATTCTCAATTAAAAGGCTATACCCTTTCACTAAGCCACTTACAATAACTATGAAGATTGTAATAGCTATTATATAGGTAAAACAACCTGATATTCCTCTTGCTTTAAGAATATAAGATAATGCAAGTCCACCAATAAAAGCTAATAGTAAAACCGCAATATTACCAGATTCAAAATAAGTAAAATCCATAACTATTTTATTTTAGTAAAAAATATCGTGAAAAAAAATGAACATAATCCGACAATTGTTATTGTGCCTAATGATAGGTTAAAGAAATAAAAGAGTATAATTGAGATTAGCACACCAATAAAAATACCTAAGAGTAATTTTTTTACAATCGGTTTTGATTTACCACCTAAAATTATCACAAGTACAATTATGCATGAAACCGCAATAACTATTGTGAATATTTCATTTTCTAAAACTTTTTGCATACGCTATAATTTCAGGTCTATATTCAAAATGCATGGTATCGTAATGATACCATTTACCCCCCCAAATAAAACCATGTTTTTCAAATATTTTTACAATGCGATACGGAATTCTATTTCTGTACTTTATTGTATCTTCTTTGCTCCATTTCCAATAATCCGATTTGGCTACATTAATATCTATTGCAATACCAAAACTGTGAGAACTGAGACGGTCAGTATCTTTTATTGTTCGCCAATTAAAAGTACCACCAATGTCTTTTAAATACTCCTTATAAATTGGGGGTAATTTATCAAGTTCGTTTGAAACTTGTTGGAGCTTGATGTTAACCCCATTAATCTTTGTTACCCTAATCTTCTTGTTTATTGTTGAAGGTAGCCATATAACATCGACTAAATTTCTTTCTACTTCTTCTTTGGAATTGCCGTACATTCTTTTAAAAAAAGGCTCGTATCGAATTCTCCCTGGATCGTAATATTTGACAGGTGGTTCAGTCAAGCTATCCAATTGGTATGTGAAACAAAATTGATCTTCAAAATCTGGGTAATTTAATAAAGAACCATAGCTTTTTACCAATTTGTCATCAAGCTGCATTGCTTCACCATTCTTCCACTTTATTACTGAGTCATTAACTTCAATTAAAAAATCAGGGTAACAGTTTATCAGAAACTCAAACCGACTTTTATCAATTTCCTTATTTTGTTGATGACAAGAAAACGCTAAAAATGTTGCTGTTAATATAATTAACAATCTTACTTCTTGATACATAGTATATGTTGTTTTATTCCATACCATGAACCTAAGGAAATGTAATAAGAATCAATATGATCATGTGCTAAATAGCTAGATTCTTTTTTATGATTATGAAAAGTTATAAAGTAATGCCTTTTGCTTCCATACCAATGTTCGTTATTTTTTGTAACCATTAAAGACTTAAATTCTGATTTTGAATTAATTTTCAATTCAGATACCAATTTTTCAATCTCATTTTTATATAACAAAATATCATTCCAATCAGCAACCCTATACCCAGAACCAAATTCATTATTAATAATAGAATTAAAATTGCTTGTTTCTGAATACGATTGTTTAGTTATTTTAAATTGTGAAAAAGCTAAATTTTCTTCTTTTTCAAACTTTTGAATTAGTTTAATGTTGGCTTTCTCAATTTCTGACAAAAGGGTTGAGGCATCATTATTGCGATCAAGTTTTGGAATACTTATGTACCACCCTTTACTATTAAAATAACTGTTCATGGCATCTGTTTTAAAAACATAGCCATGACGAGCAAAAATTTCATTTCGCATAATCCTCAATTGTTCTTTGCTAAGAGGAGACAAATCATTATCTACAAGTAGTCTTTGACTTGCTTGAGGGTATAAACCAGGGAACTCAATCTTAGGGATTTCAACTTTGTTTTTACTTTTATAAAAACCAACTGGCTTATCCTTTGACCAAGGATTATCACATCCTAAATAAAGGTAATTGTTGTTATCAACATAGAATCTAAAGTTCTGAATATCATTACCCCCATGATTAATTCTAAAACCATTTGATTTATCTGTAGGTTCTAGTTTTAGTCTCTCCATTCCATATCCGGAAGGTTCTCTGTATAAAATTCCGTTTTCTTCACTTATGATAAAAAAGGTTGAAGTTTCATTCGGATCGATTTTGTAATAGGTACTACTCAGTTCTTTGAGCTTCCCGGTGTAATCAGTTAACTGTAAGTTTTCTCGTGCTTCTTCAAATCTTAGAATGTCCTTTGTTGCAACTTGCGACTTTTTTTTACGAATATAAATCTCCCTTTGTTCAATTGCGCTAATATTACTTAAAGCATTATACCTATTCAGACTATTTGGGTATAAGGTTAAATATTCTACAAAAGCCTCTTTCGTTCCTTTATTTAACACTTCCTCAAAAATTAGGCGGTCACGATGAAATTCTGCTCCGGAAGTAAATTCGCTATTTGGATATTTTTCTAAAAAAGCATCAAATGACTCAACCGTATTTAAACGTAATGCTTTATCGAACCTTTTTCTTTCCAAATGATTTGGGATGAAGATTACTGATAATAATACTATTACTAAAATAGGTATAACAAAAAGTAATCGTTTCTTGTTTAAAAGGGACTTGTGGTTAACTACATGAGCGTCATTAGAGACTAAATTAAAACCACAATAGCCACAGAATTTGGCGTTATTCTCAATTTCTTTATTACAACTAGGACATTTCATTGGCTAATCTTTAATACATCTAACTGAAAAACCAGCTTCTTTTTTATACTTGACCATTCCTACATTTGGATATTGACAATCTAATGTTATAAACCAGGAATTTTCACTATCAAAATTTGTGCTCGACCACCAATAGCCATATATCTCAGAAACACCAAACGTGCCATCGCAACGCCTATCTCCTCCAGGCAATGCAGAGAATCCGCAAGAATTAGAGGCGTTTGAATTAGGATATTTCCAGAATTCTGCACCCGCTGACTTCATTTTTTTTCCTGCGATCTCTTCTCCTCCAAGGTATGAAAAAAGCTCTTTCCATTCCGAATTAGTAGGTAAATGCCATCCTTTAGGGCACGAATTAATTGCTGCTCTCCAATTATATAAAACGCCAAAATTCTTATATTCATTTTTATTCTTTGCTACATGTAAAGAATTGGAGTTATATCCATATATATAATATCTAACGAACTTACCAGATCCATCAGTTGGAGGGTAGACTTTGGGCAAATATCTTAAGTTTTCTGCCATCCAAATTTGATTTCCTATTTTAACCCATTTATATGAACAATTGTCCCTAACATCAGTAAAATAACCTTTGGAAAAGTTTCCTGATTTTAAATTTGTTTGTTTATTTTGAGTATTACTTTGTTTTCGAAGTGTTGTTACATTACTTTTTGCTTGTCGCTTAAAGCTGAGAATTTTGGATGAAGCTAAATCTTTATACCTACCTTTGGGATGACTAAACAAATAAATACCATATGATTTTTTGGTGTTTATTTGGCATGCTTTATCCCAATCGTTTTTATCTTTCTGAAAAGGAATATATATTGCTAAAAACGCAATAGCTATTGTTATAGATATAAGGCCAAATAAAATATATCTCTTATAAGTTAAAGTTTTAAAAACTCCAAACTGTTTTTGTGAAGAAACCCTGTTAATATCACTCCCACAATAACCACAGAATTTTACACTAGCATCGATTTCTTTATTGCAACTTGGGCATATCATATCGTTATCATAATTACAGTAAGTATAAATAATACAACTATTATTAGAAAAAGAAATAATGTAACTGATACAGTAAATAATTGTACCGCTATATCTTTATTGATTGATATATCATCAATAATTCCAATATTTGTTGATTCACCACAAAAACTACAAAACTTAGCAGTATTAATAATTTCTTTATTACAATTAGGACATTTCATACTATTCTAAGTTAGTTTAATAACAGATAAATAAATGTATAGTAGGACTAGAATAACAGCTATAATTCTCGAAAATTTATTCAAAAAAAACAATGTAGTATAAAGGATTACAATTAAGGGTACTACTACATTTAGTACCACAAACCCGGCATTAGATAAATGAAATATTTGATTAATAACTCCAACAATTAAAAACATAAAAACAACAAACCTAAGTTTCTTTTCAATTCGCATGGCAGTAATAATCGCCGAAAAATTTTCTTTACTATCAACCTCTGTTAATAAGTTTTTCCCTAAAGTAAAATCTATTCTGTGTCCACAATGGACACAGAATTTTGCATTTATATTAATTTCTTTTTTACAGCTGGAACAGTACATACTAATGAAAAATTGAAATTAATTTTCCTAATAAAGAAGAAGTACCACAAGAAAGGCAATAAGTGCCTCCATCTAATGTAATTATTCGATTATCAGCATTGTGCTTTCTGTCAATAGGTGACCTGGAAGAGTAATGACTTTCACCATTAGAAATTTCACGTTGCCAAATAACATCAGCACCTTCAAGAAAAGATTGAATACTATATGTTCCACCTTGTAAATTCACCTTTCTTTTCTTATAAGGTTTAAGTTGATAATTTTCATAAAATGTATTTCCAATACCCGTTATAATAATATTATATGCAACCTTACAATTGTTTTTTAAGATAAGCATTGTAGAAGGCTTTTCTTCATGAATTGTATCTTCATAATTCTTTGTGGTAAAAATTTCAGATGTATTCAACTTCCTTTTAATATTGGTTAATTTTTCAGACTGGCTTGATTCTGTGTCCCTATCTAAAAGTGTATCTTGCTTGCCTTTTCCTTTATAAGAAATATTGTCCCTTTTGATTCTTTGCGAGCTTACCTTATTCGATATATGTTTTAGTTTAAACTTAGAAGGTTTATTATTTACAATATTCTGAATTTCGTTCTTATCGAAAATACTCTTTTCCGAAGAATCATATTGATATTTAGAACTGCTGCTATTTGGTACAGCACCGCAAAAGGGACAAAACCCATTATTTGCATCAAATTCTTTATAACAACTGGAACATTGCATATATCAGAATATTTAATTTATCTTTTTTCCACATTCTGAACAGAACATAAACCCTGATTCTATTACAGAATTACAATCTGGACATCTTTGAATCTTAGTGCTACTCTCTTCCCTAATAGTTTCATTAAGATTGTTTGTTACTTTAACAAAATGCTTAGAATCAATAAACTGATTAGGATATTCTTCTAGCTTGACACCTTGATTTGATTCATATATAACTTTATAAGTCACACCATGCTTTAATAACGGAGTCTCATAGGCATCCTCTTTAAGCATTACAAAATCACCGTTTTTAAATTGTTTTATATCTTCTGTAGATATGCTTTCACTCTGATTTACTTCAGGAGGTACTATTGAAGCTTGTTCGTTTGAAGTGTCTGATTCATTTGTTCCAGAATCAACCCAGCTATACAAATCTTCTTCAGCAGTTTTGCTTGACTTCTGTTCTTTATTTGTTTTTACAGTTTCATTTGTACTATGCTCTTCTCCAAAATAATCTTCGACAACTTCATCTTTTACGTCCATAAAGTCTGACCATGCAGATTTTGAAGTGCTGAAATTTTTATCAATGAAAACAAAATACTTATTATCAAAATCTTTGAAGCTATCCTTCAAATCTTCAATTTCGTCTCCATTGTTTGAACTAACATCAAATAGTCTTTCAATATTTTCCTGCAAATTCAAATAAAATGCTCTAAGGTCGAAAATTCGCATTGTGTTTGAGAATACATATTTTTTGTTTTCTCCTTGCTTTAATGGATAAAAATCATCTTTACTTAGTTTAAATACTCCACCATTATTTCCGTTTGTAAAAGAACCTGGCACTACCATGAAAATTTTATCTGACAATTCAGGTGATTTATCTGAAATCGCCATAGGATAAAGTACTCCCATGTTATTAACATGCTTTAATGTAGGACAATGATATGTTCCAACTATAGAATTGTCTATAGTTAAATTATTATTCGCAAACGCACCACCCAATACAACAGAATTCTTTAATGATATATTGTCTCCAATAACGTTACCATATACAATTGTATTAAATAAATTTATGCTTTTTGCCCTGATTGTCTTTCCAAATCTAACACGCATATCACTTTTTTCATCGACCAGTATCGAATGTTCGCAATTAACTGGAGATTGAAACCATACTTGACCTCCAGAATCCCCCTTTATTAATAGTCCCTCTTCAGCGTAAACTGATTTTTGAACATAAATATCTCCAGCTTCAACCTCAAGATTCTGGCAGTAAATGCCACCTTTCAAGGTGACTTTTCCAAATAAGTTTACTGTTCTCTTTAATTCTTTCTTAACAAATGGAATAATGGAATCAGAATAAATTTCATCCTGAAGCATAAACATCTTATCATTTTGAATTTTTGTACGTTCCATCTCTTTAGTTTATTGTTTGTAGGTTTGAATTCTGGATTGCCTTAACCATTGCTTTTTTCAGGGGTGTCCGTTTATTTAAACTTATTCCTTTAAAATATTTATCAAAATTTTGCGCAATCTGGTCTTTCTGATTATTGTTACTCTTCCAGTTAAAACTCTTAATAAGTCTCTGTTGTATGTCTGAAGATTCCTGGATAAAAGCGACATTTCCTAAACCACTATCAAGTTTTAATTGAGGCTTCTCATTTAAGTTTTGACCTTTCTTGATATTAAAATCGCTAGGAAGTACAGCGTGCTTTGTTATACCTTTATCACCTTGATTCAGCTCTACAAGCCATACTGGCAAGTAATATGTTTTAGAGTTTTGGATTTTTTCAGGCACTTCGTATTGCTTAACGTGAGTAAAAAAGTCATTACGTACCTTGATGAATTTTCTTATGACCAGACTTGCTTTCTCAGAAGCAATTTTTATTGCAGCCACTCTTTGCGTATATGAGATGTTTGCATCCTGAATCAGATTCTGAAACAGAGGTATTATCTCTTTTTGATAGGTATTGTATAAGTCTTGAGGGAATTTATTCGGTAAATCTAAAAGATGTTGGTCTATTTCTCGAATACGTTTTTTACATTCATCTTCTAATTCACCATTAATTTTGGAATATCGTCTATCAATTTCTGCTAAATCTTCATTTAGTTGATTCTCAAAATCCGAAATGGCTTCATTTTCTGCATTAATCAGAGATTTCTTTGATCTTAGCCTTGCCATACGGATGAAAATATCCATTTCTGCTTGACTTTGAATTAATCTATCGAATCCTTGATTAAGGTCTTGCCTCATATCTGCAATTAGGTCTGGAAGCTTTTTCAGGTGATTCAACGCTTCCATTATCTGATTCATGAATTTACCGAGTAAATCCAATATTTTCTTTACTGTTTCACCTAAATGATTTATGCTATGTTCTGACATTGCTTTACTTGTTTAATAATTATTTTAAGCCTTTACTATTTTTGAATTTCTCATTAGAGTTAACCCCGTCAACTGATTTTCTGCCTAATAATCCATCAACTATTCGTCTAGCAGTTCCTTTTTCTTCAATAACTCCACTGTCAATTCCCATTTCGTGCAAAATATTAGCTGTAGCTTTTGTATTTGCAGCTATATCTTTTTGTACAGCATCTCTTTTGGCTTGATCTTCTCGTTCTAAATTGGCATATTTCTTCGTGGATTCGTCAATACTATTCTTGGCTTCTGTTACAGCACTTTCAATTCTTTCTTTGGATTTTCTATTTTCTTCTTCAATATCCTTTTTAGTATTGATAAGATCTACTTCTATTTGTTTTGCTTTATCTTCAGCAATCTTTTTATACTTTACCATTAATGCCTGCAATTCTCGAATTGCCATTTCATCAGACACAATATCTGAATGAACTGTCCTTATTTTGGATTTAATGGTATCAACTTTTGACCTTGATTCCCTAATTACCTGATGAAATAGCTCTTCTGATTTCTCAGCATACTTTCTTTTTTCATCATTAATGTGGTTATACACTTTCAACCTTTCTAAATAATTCTCTTCATATAGCTTATCATAAACAAGTGTAAAGAGTTCATCTTCAAATTTATGCTTTGGATAAGGTTGACTGGTTTCTTTTTCACAAAGTGGACAACGCCACATATTTGTTGAAATATCTGCAATTTCCATTCTTGTGTTTGATGGAAAGAATATTCGTTTATCTGCCTCACCATCATGCGAATAATCATTCTTTTCTATTTGTTCTAATAACTCAGCATTGCAGCTTGGACAATAGTAATTGTAAGATGCTTGCTCAATGACATCAACAAACTTGAATGTGCTTGGAAAAACTACCTGATTTAACGAAGAATGAACCGCATAATCAATTCTTGGTACAATTTTTTCCTGCAACTGTAATACTTCAAGACATAAATCATCTATATCCACCAATGCTTCTTTTTCATCATTATATAAATCTATAATACCGTTAATTTGATTTAATCCTTTAATAATCTCTGACTCTTTAGATTCTTCAAGTGTATTATTTGGATTATCGGGTGAGATAAGAGATAACGCTTTAAAAAAATTAGGATTATACTTGTAAGCTTTCAACTGAAGATTGTAAGTATTCGTTCTTTCAAAAGCATTTTCTATACTTTTATTTATATCAATCAGATTAACTTCTTCTGAATACAATTTGATGTTTTCTTTATTGTATTCGGGATTATTATTTTTTAAATCGATACTTTTTCCACTTGACAACACATAAGGCATTTCACAGGTTTGTTTAGTCATGCTTTTTAGAGAGCTATCAACTAAACTAATATCTTCAGCATCTAAGTTTGAAAAGTTAAAATTTGTAGGATTTATTACTCCAGACCTATCAACTAAAATAGAACCATTTTGAAATTCCATCTGACTGATAGGTAGGTAAATTAAATCTAATTTATTAATCTGAGTCTTTATTTTATTTGTAAAAAGAAGAATTAAAAACACAATGAATCCAATACCAAATATTCCCGAAATTATAAATGCATTTTCTTCATTATAAAAACTGTCACGTAATAGAAGAACACTGATTGAACCTATAGCGGTAATTATTGCTAATGTAATATACCAATTATAGCGGACTTGAAAATTTTTCATTTCGTCGCTAAAGAAATGATAAAGCAACTTCTCTTCATCCCGGGAACTTGAATTATCTTTAATAAAACTTTTTGTTTCCATATTGATTGTTATTTTATTTTTTGAGTATCAATTCGATTAATTGCATTTAAAAGGTCATCTTTAGTAATATGTATCAAATCGCTTTTAAGAATTTCTTTTTTAAGAGATATTCTATTGGATAATTCCTGAAGTGTTAATTCAAATAAATTTCTAACATACCTTCCATTTCCAAAATCAATTTGTTTTCGCAACTCTAATTCTTTAAAGTGTGTTGATAGTATAGTATGCCCTTCAGGAGTTACTATATATTCTTTGTTGTCAGCGAGTAAATAGAAAATCTGAATTAATTCATTAGAATTAAAATGTTCAAATAGAAAATAGCGATTAAACCTTGAGCTAAGCCCTGGATTCATAGAAATAAATTGTTGCATTTCATTTCTGTATCCAGCCACTATAACAATTAGTTTGTCTCTTAAATCTTCCATTCTCTTTAAAAGAGTGTCAATGGCTTCCTGTCCATAATTTGTATCTGCTAAGGTATAAGCTTCATCAATAAATAAAATCCCTCCCAATGCTGAATCAATTACCTTTGAGGTTTTTGTACTTGTTTGCCCTACATATTCAGCAACTAGATCAGACTTATCTACTTCAACCAGATGACCTTTAGTTAACAGTCCCAATTGCTTAAATATTTTTGATAGTAATCTTGCGACAGTGGTTTTACCTGTACCAGGTGCACCGTAAAAAACAGAATGAAGTGATAAGTTGCTATTTTGCAGTCCAAATTTCTGTCTTTCCTTTTCAACTGAAATAAAATTGATTAAAGACTTAACCTCTGCTTTTACATTCTTAAGTCCTATTAACCTGTTTAACTCATCTAAATGAATATCAATATTTTCTTCTGTTGAAGTGTGATTGACTTTTAAAAATAACAGAACATCATCACTAGAAATAGTGGTCAACTCAACATCTGAAATTTCGTTATTCTTACTAATTCTATTAGAATGAATTTTCACTAATTCTTCAAAGAGATTTCTAATGAAGCGAGCGTTACCAAAGGATTTACCCTTTTCTTCTATTTTACCCTGAATAAAACCACTTAATAATTTAATATTATTATTAGAAATCAAATAACTGTTATCAACAAAAATATTATCTAGGATTTCAAGTAGTTCTTCTGTTTTATAACTTTCAAATTTAAAATATTTGTTAAATCTTGATTCCAATCCGGGATTTGAACTAATAAATTGTTCCATCTCATCAGGGTATCCAGCTACAATTACCATTAAACGATTTCTATCATCTTCCATACGTTTTAGCAATGTGTCAATTGCTTCTTTTCCATATCCACCACTTTCTTCATTCGATAAAGTATAGGCTTCATCAATAAACAAAATTCCATTAAGTGCTTGGTCGATTACCTGATTTGTTTTAATTGCAGTTTGACCAACATATTCCGCAACCAATTTCGATTTATCCACTTCTACAAGATGACCTTCTTTAAGAATACCTATTTCTTTATATAATTGCCCTAGTTTTCTGGCAATTGTTGTTTTTCCAGTACCAGGTGGGCCAATAAATACAGAGTGATATGAAAATATAGGAGAACCAAGTCCTCGGGCTGAACGAATCTGTTCAATTTTTACTTGATTAATTAAGTTCTTAATATCTTGTTTGATGTTCTCAAGCCCAACCAGATTGTCTAATTCTAACAACATCTTATCTATGTTGTCATTTTTTCTTTGCGAATAAGAGTTTTTGCTCGAGGTGTTTTCGTTATCTACTTCCTCTTTTGGTAAGTCCTTTTCCTTAATTCCATGTTTAACTTTTAACTCTGCTTGTAACCTTAAAGCTTCTTGATTATTGGGGTCTATTCTAAAAATCTTCTTGAGATTTAGTTTAACTTGCTCAAGGTTTCCAATTCTATAAAAGTCATTAGCTCTTTTAACTGCTTTTTTTAATTCTAATGATGTGATGCGATTACTCTTATATTCGGCTTTCTTCTCTTTAACCGCATTTTGAAGATTTTTATAATAATGAACTTTTTCAGGATTTAGCTCTATTGCTTTTTGAAAGAAAGTAATAGCAGAAGAATAATTTTCTTGAGAAACATATACATTCCCAATGGAATTATAGATGTTGTCTAACATCGCAGAATTAGTACTTCGATCAAGTATTAATTCATAGCACTTTATTGCATCGTTGAATTTTTTGAGATTGAAATATGTATCACCTAATTTTGGGATTAATTCGATATT
This sequence comes from uncultured Saccharicrinis sp., assembly GCA_963677345.2. GTDB lineage: Bacteria > Bacteroidota > Bacteroidia > Bacteroidales > Marinilabiliaceae > Saccharicrinis. The sequence continues at coordinate 44,530 of CAXXLC010000006.1, read as the reverse complement.
ATTTTTATCGTACTCTAAAGCTTTAAGATAATTTTCTAAGGCATCAACATAATTACCAACTTTAAAGTTAGAATCAGCTATCTCTGTGAAATACTTTATTTTATCGTAGTGCATTGACTATATAAGCATATTGCGAGAATATCTTAACTCTCTGGGTATAATTAGTATTTATTATTTTAGCTTATGAATCAATTCTGCTCTTCAACTTTCGGTTTTGATAGTTATGTCATAGTTCCATTTACTGTTAAGTCATACAAAGAAGTTATTATACAGCTTGTCTCTTTAACGCCAAATTTGAACTATAAGAAGTTGGATAAATATTTAAATATTTTCAACAATAGTTAATTTGAATTCAGGCTAAAATCTAAAAACAAACTTCTTGGAAATAATTATCAATTTCAATATATAGGTTCTCATATATTGATGAAATAGCCATATCTAGCTGATTAATGTTTAGATTTTAATGATTAAGAAACCAATAGTGATTTAATCTAAATAACAATAGTGGTTAAAAGTTGTAATTTATTGCATCAATCCTCCTAAGCCAACCTTTCAAAAACTTATGATTCTGACCTTTCTGAGCAATGGTATTATAATAGTGGATGCGAGCTGATTTAATTGCATTAAATAATGATTCCGAAGGACTAGAATTAATCGCTTTAACCGTATTCTTCCCTATAATGCCATCCAATTTAAGGTCATATTCAAAAAAACGATTCAATACTTTTTGAACTCCACAGCTACCCCAGTAACCACTATTTACACACCAGTCAAAAATATTTTACACTCCCTTTTCCCCTCCTATGGTATACCAAGCATATGACGTCGTACTTACTATGGTTTTACTATGCCTGTTTTATGGTATTTCTTCGGTTCCTTAGAAGCAATGCCGAAGCAAAGAATGTGCATAGTCAACACAACCACAATACAACCACAATACAAAGAAATAGCAATAAACATGCATAGGATTAGCAATGACTATGCATAGAAATAGCAAAGCCATAGCATAGAAATGCAAAAGCCATAGCAAAGAAATACATAAAAAAGGCCTAAAAACACCAAAACCGTGAATATTTTTGGCCAAAAACGCGATTTTGATGAATATTTTTGTCGTTTTTAGCGATTTTCGTGAATATCGGCCCTTTTTTACACCTTTTCGGCTCAAACCCGATTCTACCCAAAAATCATTCTACCTCATTAACAATACGTTATAAGCGAAAAAAGTTACTGTAAAATTACAGTAATTTTTTTGCATTACTCTGCACGCTACTTTAGCACTATACAAATTAGTTGAAAGTTAAAAGTTCAAAGTTGAAAGTGATTTACAGCAGTGAGTTGAAAGTTAAAAGTTCAAAGTTGAAAGTGATTTACAGCTTGTAAAGAAGTATTATTAATGGTTATGGTGCGGTAGGATTCAGCTTTATAGTTTAATGACTGTTGACTAATGACCATTGACAAATAACTAGTTAACTAAAAATTCGGCCGATATATGTTTAACCCAACCTCTTTTAAAACCTGATCAATTTTAAGGGAGGTTACAAAAACAGAAAGATGCATGAACTTAAAAATTTCGCCATCGGTTCACTGGGTACTTTAGGAGTGATGGAAGCAGCAGATGCTCAAATCTTCTCGGCCCAGGATGCAGATCCTCAAACAATGATTATCCGGTCTGCGATCACCCTGCTAGCAGGAGTTCTTACAACCGTAATTTCAAAATGGATGCAACGCAATAAGGTTGAAAAAACATCCAATAAAAATAAAGAAGTTACGTCGCCTAAAACAAAAGGCAACATTGTGAAAAACATATTTAAGGTTAAAAACAAAAAAAATAAATAGTCATGGGAACATATAAAAAAGGAATCAATGGAAGATTCACAGGAAAAGTAGGAAACACAGTAGGTAGTCAATGGAAAGGTATTTCTGTTATGAAATCGCTACCAGATTTTAGTAATCATAAAGCCAGTGAAAAACAACTGGCACACAGAGCAAAATTCAGACTTGCTACCAAGTTTTTACAACCACTGTATCCGGTGATACAATTGGGTTTTCAAAATCAGGACAACTTAAAGTCACCCTATAATGCAAGCCATGTCGGAGTTAATGAAATATACCATTGAAGGCGAATATCCTAATTGTAAGGTTAACCTTGAAAATCTGGTTTTAGCTGTAGGACCATTACAAGTAGCTAACAGACCAAGTGTTGAAATTAATGGTGAAGAAGTTGTTTTTAACTGGAGATACAAAGCCCTCTAACAATGATCTGTTTGCCAACAACGGGGTTATCATGGTAGCCATAGCCGAAGGGTATTATCCGGAGTATTCCATTTGCGAAAGTATACGTTCTGAAGGTACTGCCAGTATGTATCTGCCAGATGCCCCTCCCGGAACCGAAGTCCATTGTTACCTGGCATTCGCTGCCATGGACGACTCAAAGCGGGTAAGCAATAGTATACACGTTGGTACGGTTGTAATACCGGATGATGAATGATTATTTACAGTTTACTAAGGATATGAAGTTGGAAGCATGAAGCGATTAACATCTTGTTTCTCCTCGTTGTAAATCACTTCCAAATTTCCAACTTTATACCAGGAGCTAAATTGAATTCTAAGGAACGGTTCTATATCACATATTGCACATATAGAACCGTTCCATAACTAACTACTAAAACAATTCCACTATGAAACTTATATTCTTAATTCCAACAATAGAGCCTGAAATCATCCCATGTTACAAACAACTATAATCAGGCAATCACGAAATCCACGTTATATACGAAAAAAACAATACGGATTTTAGTGGTAACCGGACATATCCTTTTATATAACCATGAAGACTACCGGCATATCTGCGCCATTGATTATGTATGGGCAGATGAAAATCAATGTTTAACACGTAACATAGTTAAGAAACAATTTATCTGCGACGGTTTAACAAGCTTTGATACCCCTTACGAATGGGCACAAACGGGTATTGGTAATGGAATGATAGGTATTAGTTTTTAGTTGTTAGTTGTTAGCTATTAGTTGTTGGTTTATTTAACACACTCAATTCCAACTACTCCTAAAAAAGTTAATGTTCAGTTAAAATTTTTGAATACCGGGATCAAATCATTAATTTAACTATAGATTATTAACCAGATAAAATTTACTACTATGCTTACCTCAATACACACAATAACAGATAGTATTATTATTAGAAAATCCTTTAAATGGAAAAATAACATTTTTAATAATAAGCCATTGCTCGACTGCAAAGATCTATATAACAAAATGGAAAGCTTGCTTGAGAAGTACCTGAATAAGATAGCACAATTAAAGATGAAAAGCACCAATATCTGCATGTACATCTCTAACTTATATTCTGTAAAAAGGCGATTAGACGAAACCCCGTGGAATATTCCGTGCAACCTAAACGCTGATGAGAATAAAATATTCCTTCAGGATTTAGATTTTTACATGATGATTTCAGGAATACTTTTAAAAGCCAACAACCTATTTAATGGTTTTATTGATAAATGTAAAAGCCTGTCTGTATTACAAATGTTGCCCATATTTAATGGGCACCCCAGGAGGATTAGAGAAACCTTAAGTCAATTACCGAAAAGCAAATGGTTCTATTCTATAATGTATCAACGAGAAAAAAGCATCTTTTTAAATGAAATCAATACGCTTGAAAATCTCACTAGTAATACAAAGATGTCGCAGGATATTGTTATTCCTATTCAAAACATTTTAAACACTTTTAATACTCCAACTTTAAATCAGGAAGAAGAAGAGCACAGAACCGGAATACTCCAAAGAATCAATTCCCTGAGCAATCAGTTGAACGGTACAAAACCTGATTTGAATGACAATACCTGGAATATTTTAAAGCAAATGCTTACCGAAACAATGTGCGTTAATCCTGATCCTGGTTTAACCCGGGATTATATCAACTGCATCAATATGCTTAAAGCAAAGGAAGATATGCATATTACCAAGGAGGTAAAGTATATTAAAGCTTTGATTAAATCATTGCATAAAGCACAACTAAAAAATAAACATCACAAACCTGATGCGATTAAACAGCTTCAATTAATTTACGACAAACTACTCGAATATAAAGAAGAAACTAAGGAGGGTTCTCCTTGTGGCAAATTTATTGAATGGACACAAAATCCAAAAGATTTTGTTAAAAAGATGCATGCCTTAATAGCTAATGGTTGCATAAGTATAAAAGGGAACTCTGATACGATACCCATTGTAGAGGTGCTTTCAAAATTTGTAAAGGTGCGAAAACAAAACAATTCAGGAACCATTTCCCCCAACAGTCTCTTAACCTATTTCAAAAAAGCCAGTACCGGGGACTTGTAGATAAGTTAAAAGTTCAATGTTGAAAGTTTAAAGTGATTTACAGCATTGAGTTCGAAGTTTAAAGTTGAAAGTTTAAAGTGATTTACAGCAGTGAGTTTAAAGTTGAAAGTGATTTACAGCTTGTAGTATAAAGTTAGTAAAGGTCTATGTAAGGTAGAATTCCTGTTTTGGAGTTCTGCTTTTTTTGATAATCCGCCCTAAAGGACTGAAGGCCTTACATATCGCAACTTGGAACATCGTTCTTTTGTGTTCGGAAAGAGGTTTAATATTAGTAAAGTGTTGTACGTTACGGGAATCAGTCTTCCCCCTACCCGGGGAAGATTGATTCCCGTGATGTTTAGGTTTTTATCGTAAATCTCTTTCCGAACACCCAAGGGCATCGTCCCAAAATTTTAAGCATAATGTCCATTCTGGCTGCAAGTCAGATACATTAATCATAAGCTTCAGGCTTTCCTTTTGATGCTATACCCCCATACCACAATGATGTGCATAAAGAGTAGCTCCGTTGGCGGGATACTCCTCCCTGGTTATAAAACTTATTGACTTAAAGATTTGATTTTTGTAATTTTATCTGTCATGCAAAAAAGAGCCTTTCTCAAGTAGGGTTTGTCACTTTTTTACCATTGAAGTAATTTAAATCAAATAATAAATCAGCAAAGTCATGGAAAATCATTCAGAAAATGTTAGTAAATGTCCTGTTACAGGAGCTACAGGGAAACATAGCCATGGAGGCGGTGGGACAAGAAACCGTGATTGGTGGCCAAACCAATTGAAACTAAACATCCTTCGTCAACACTCCTCATTATCAAACCCAATGGGAGAAGATTTTGATTACGCAAAGGAATTTAAAAGTCTCGATTATAAAGGCATAAAAGATGACCTTCATAATTTAATGACTGACTCTCAAGACTGGTGGCCAGCCGATTTTGGTCATTATGGGCCTCTTTTTATTCGTATGGCCTGGCATAGTGCAGGTACATACCGCACCGGGGACGGACGCGGCGGTGCCGGAGCCGGACAACAACGCTTTGCCCCTTTAAACAGTTGGCCTGATAATGCTAACCTTGACAAAGCCCGAAGGTTGTTATGGCCTATCAAACAAAAATATGGCAAAAAAATATCCTGGGCCGACTTAATGATTCTTGCCGGAAATGTGGCTTTAGAATCTATGGGATTCAAAACATTTGGATTTGCAGGAGGTCGTGCCGATGTTTGGGAGCCGGAAGAGGATGTTTATTGGGGTTCTGAAACAGAATGGTTGGAGAATGACAAACGGGATTTGGATTTAGAGAAGATGGACACCCCCCTGGCTGCCATCCAAATGGGGCTTATTTATGTAAATCCGGAAGGCCCGGGAGGTAATCCAGACCCCAAACTGGCAGCAAAAGATATTCGCGAAACATTTGCCCGTATGGCAATGAACGATGAAGAAACGGTTGCTTTAATAGCAGGTGGTCATACCTTTGGAAAATGTCATGGTGCAGGAGATGCTGCTCATGTTGGAGCAGAGCCGGAAGCTGCAGTTATGGAAGCACAAGGCCTGGGTTGGCATAGCTCTTTTGGTAAAGGTAATGGCGACGACACTATTACCAGTGGTTTAGAAGTTACCTGGACACAAACTCCGGTAAAATGGAGTTACTATTTCTTTAAAAATCTGTTTGAATTTGAATGGGAATTAACCAAAAGTCCTGCCGGAGCCCATCAATGGGTAGCCAAAGATACAGAGGGTCAAATGCCATATGCTCAAGACCCCCGGAAAAAGCACCGCCCTACCATGCTTACTACCGACCTTTCATTGCGTTTCGATCCTGAATATGAAAAAATTTCGAGGCGGTTTTATGAACATCCACTTGAATTTGCTGATGCCTTTGCCCGGGCATGGTTTAAACTAACACACCGCGACATGGGTCCCAAAGCTCTTTACCTTGGACCAGAAGTACCTTCAGAAGATTTAATATGGCAAGATCCTGTTCCTGCTGTTGACCATACTTTAATAGATAATAAAGATGTTACTGAATTAAAATCAAAAGTTTTAAGCTCGGGGTTAACCGTTTCGCAGCTCGTATCCACTGCATGGGCTTCTGCTTCAACATTCCGTGGCTCCGATAAACGAGGTGGCGCAAATGGTGCAAGAATCCGATTAGCTCCGCAAAAAGACTGGGAAGCCAATAATCCAGAACAATTAAGCATAGTATTGAATGAGTTAGAGCGCATTCAGGAAGAATTCAACAACGCTCAATCAGGCAATAAAAAAGTATCTCTGGCCGATGTAATTGTTTTAGCAGGATGTGCAGCTATCGAAAAAGCAGCCAAAGATGCCGGAATTGAAATTATTGTTCCTTTTTCCGCTGGTCGGATGGATGCTACAGAAGAACAAACCGACATTAACTCTTTTGCAGTAATGGAGCCTATTGCCGATGGCTTCCGTAACTATCTTAAAAAGAAATATTCCATGTCTACCGAAGATATGTTAGTGGATAAAGCACAATTGCTAACACTGACCTCCCCTGAAATGACCGTTCTTATTGGAGGTTTACGGGTGCTGAATACTAACTATGATGGCTCAACACACGGTGTATTCACTGAAACTCCCGAAATACTAACCAATGATTTCTTTGTAAACTTGCTTGATATGAGTGTGGCCTGGATGCCAAAAGACGAGGCAAAAGAATGCTTTGATGGCAGAGACCGCAAAACAGGAAAGGTTAAGTGGACTGCCACTAGAGCCGATCTTGTGTTTGGCTCTAATTCTGAATTAAGGGCATTAGCAGAAGTTTACGGTAGTTCGGATGCAAAGGAGAAATTTATAAATGACTTTGTAGCTGCCTGGAATAAGGTTATGAACCTTGACCGTTTTGATTTAGCGTAAAACAAAAATATTTAATACCAATCATAGTTTGAAAAAAACAGGAAGTTATACTTTCAAACATTGATTGGTATTAATAATTTGTCAGTTTGCAAAAGATATTGCATCAATCCATCTCACCTCTCTGCACTATGCCCTCACCCCTTAGCTCTTTGCCCTTAGCTCTTAGCTCTTTGCCCTTAGCTCTATACTCTTAGCTCTTAGCTCTCCGCCATACCAATCAAACCTAACTTCAATGGTACAATAACTGGATTTTGTTTTTAAATAATGTTACCTTTTAATACACAACAAAAACATCAGTATAAAAAACTTATGAACTACCAGTCATACATAATAGAACAGGTGAAGCGTTTTTTCATTACAGTTGGGGATGTTTCCTATTTTACCGGCCGCTTTTTTAAAGAGGTAGTAAGTCGCCCGGTGGAGTTTCAGGAGTTTGTGAAACAATGCTACATGGTAGGCTATAAATCATTACCTCTGGTTGCCACCACCAGTTTAATTATGGGAATGGTGCTAACACTTCAAACACGCCCCACTCTGGTTGATTTTGGTGCCGTTTCTCTCATGCCGAGTATGGTAGGAATTTCGATTGTACGCGAAATAGGCCCGGTTATTACAGCACTTATTTGCGCCGGAAAAGTAGGCTCAGGAATTGGTGCCGAATTGGGTTCAATGCGCGTTACCGAACAGATAGACGCTATGGAAGTATCCGGAACCAACCCATTTAAATATCTGGTGGTAACACGTATTTTGGCCACAACAATAACATTACCCATATTAGTTGTTTTGGGAGATACCGTTGGACTAACAGGATCATTTATAGTAGAAAACATTAAGGGATCTGTTTCTTTTACCCTGTTTTTTAATCTTGTATTTGATTACCTGTCATACGGCGATTTATTGCCTTCCATTATTAAATCTTTTTTCTTTGGGTTTGCTATTGGTGTAATAGGGTGCTATAAGGGCTATAATGCCCAACGGGGCACGGCAGGTGTTGGATTGGCCGCTAATTCGGCGGTAGTAATTACATCCATGCTGTTATTTTTCATCGACTTTTTAGCCGTACTCGTAGCTGATATATTTTATGAGTTGTAAAATTTAAATACAAATAATGCTATCGGACGAAACACATAAAAAAAACGGTCAACAAAAGATCATTGAGGTAGTACAACTACGCAAAGAACTATCAGGAAATCCTGTGCTCAATGGTTTTGATATGAGTTTGTACGATGGCGAGTGCCTGGTTGTAATAGGAAAGTCCGGTGCTGGCAAAACGGTAATGATCCGGTGCCTGGTTGGCCTGATGACAGTAGATTCCGGCAGTGTCAGCATTTTAGGAAAAAGCATCCCCGACCTTGACCAAAGCCAACTGGATCACCTGAGGCTCGACATAGGTTTTTTGTTTCAGGGAAGTGCACTTTATGATTCCATGTCAGTACGCGAAAATCTGGAATTTCCTCTAAGGAGACTTCGGAAAGAGTACGCCGATAAGGATGCAGTTGACCATATGGTTAGGGATGCACTTGCCAGTGTAGGTTTGGAACACGCCATAGATTTGATGCCCTCAGAACTTTCCGGAGGCATGAAACGCCGCATTGCCCTGGCCAGAACACTTATTTTAAGGCCTCAGATTATTTTTTATGATGAGCCTACAACCGGTTTAGATCCTATAACCGCAAAGGAAATCATCAAATTGATAAAAGATATACAGGTTAAATACAAAACGTCATCATTAATTATTACGCACGACTTAAATATTGCCAAACTAATATCAGACAGGGTTGTTATTTTAGTAGATGGACAAAACTATGCAGAAGGTACATATAAAGAATTAGCCGCGGCTGATGATCCTGTAATTAAGGCGTTTTTTTAAAAAGTGTTGGTAAGAAAACTCGATTTTATACCGCCCCACATCCTCCAACTCTCCCAAATAAAAGTTCGGGAGGACGAGGGGTGAGCGGTGGGGGCACTATAAAACAGGAGTTTTCTTGCAGAGACTAAATTGGGAAAATCACTAACAAAATGGGTTAGCTTAAAGATATAGATACAATGCAAAAAACAACATCACAAAAAACAAAGCTTGGAATAATGGTACTTTCCGGAGTATTACTCTTCACCATTGCCATTTATTTAATTGGTGAAAAACAGAGTTTTTTTACCCAGAGTTTTGAAATAACTTCTGTTTTTAAGAATGTAAAAGGTTTAAGATTGGGTAATAATGTGCGTTATTTAGGAATCAATGCAGGCAATGTTGAATCGATTGATATAATTAACGACACAGCAATAAAAGTAACCATGAAGATGGAGCTTAAAACCAAATCTTTTATTAAAAAGAATGCCTTTGCAAAAATAAGCTCGGATGGTTTGGTTGGCGATATGGTGGTTAACATTGAACCCGGTCCCGGGTTTAGCGAAGGTATTGAAGACAATGACCAAATAATGGCTTATGACCCTATAGCCACCTACGAAATGCTGAGTACTTTAAGTGAAACCAATGAAAATGCAGCTATGGTAACTGCAGGAATATTACAAATCACCAATTCAATCAATAAAGGTGAAGGAACTTTAGGTATGTTGGTTAATGATAGAAAGGTGGCCCAGGATATACGCCAAATCATTAAAAACCTGAAAGAAACAACCAGAAGGTCGGCCACCCTGATGGAAAAACTGGAAGATGTTTCAACCCTGATTAAGAGTGATGAGAACTTAATGGGTGTAATGCTCAACGATACATCAATAGCAAGTAAAGTACGCCTATTAATTAACGATCTGAATTCCACCGGTAAGGAATTCAATACCATGTCGAAAACTTTAAATAGCTTAATAAATGACCTTGCCTGTGGTGAAAACAGTCTGGTTAACACCGTTGCTCACGACTCACTGTTAAAGAACGACCTAAAGGAAACATTGGAAAATATTAATTCCGGAAGCCAGAAATTTGACGAAAATATGGAGGCTCTAAAACACCACCCGTTGTTTAAAGGATACTTTAAGGACAAAAAAGATAAAAAGAGGAAAAACTGACACCTAACAAAGTCATTATGACATCATTACACACCACAACCCTGTCAATTTGACTTTGTAATCAAGCTATCTGTTTTTTGCAAAAAATCATAAACATTTGAATTTCAAAGATTTTAATATTTTTCTTAAAAACCATCCTCAAATATGGCATTTAGTTTGAAAATGCATTATCAGAACATTTAAAATTTGTTGAACTAAAATTTTGGAGGATTAAGTTATGACACTTGCAAAATTATCAAACAACTGGTTTCCATCAGTTCCTTCATTTTTCGATAGATTTTTTGATAATGAATTGATGGATTGGAATAGAACAAACTATTCCAGCACTGATACAACTTTACCTGCAGTAAACGTTAAAGAAAATGAAAATGAGTTCTTAATCGACGTTGCTGCACCGGGCTTAACAAAAAAAGATTTCAAAGTATATTACGACAATGGCCGTTTAACTATTTCATCAGAAAAGAAGAATAAACATGAAGAAAAAGATGGTGAAAAAGTTACGCGCCGTGAGTTTAGCTATCAGTCGTTCCAACGTTCTTTTTCAGTTTCTGAAAATGTAGTAAATGCGGAAAAAATTGCTGCAAATTACGAAAATGGAATACTTCATATTTCGCTACCCAAGCGCGAAGAAGTTAAACCACGGCCTGCAAAGCAAATTGAAATTAAGTAAGTAATTTGGTTAGGGCAGAGAATTCTGCCCTACTTTATTTTCTATAATATTATTACTGAGGAATAACAACATAAACCTGAGTCCCTTTATTGACTTCACTTTCTATTGTTATGGTTCCCTGATGCTTGTCAACAAACTCTTTACACATGATTAAACCAAGCCCATTCCCCTTTTCTTTATCCGTTCCATAAGTTGAAGTATATTCTCCAATATAAAACACTTTATCTATATTTTCTTTTGAAATACCTACTCCGTAATCCTTTACTGAAATATGTATCTCATTTTTTAAACCATCTTTTCTTTCTTCCACCCCTACTTCAATACTCCCTTTTCTATATGAAAATTTTATTGCATTCGATAACAGATTTCGTATCACAGTAGATATCATATATTTATCTGCGAATATTTCCTGATACTTTGGGAAATGGATCACTATTTCCAGTTCCTTTGATTTTATATTCTGTTCCAGTATTTTAATGGTATCATGAATAGTCTCAGATAGGTTAATTATAGAGGGGTTAAATTCTATTGAATTCCGCTGAACCCTTGACCATAGCAGCAGATCTTCCAATAAATGCAAGGCTCTGTCCAAACCTGTTGAGATATTTTTCAGGAACGATTTTAATTCTAACTTGGAATACTCTTCAAACCTCTCACATACTAAATTTGCCAAAGAGGTAATAGACCAGATGGGAGATCTTAAATCGTGGGATATTAAGGACAAAAACTTGTCTTTTGTTGCAATGGCTAGTTTTAATGACTCTTCCGATTTTTTCAAGGCTTCTTCTTGTTTAATCCTTAATGTAATATTCCTTGCCAATGCTGTAGCTCCAATAATTTCGCCGTTATCATCTATTATGGGATTAAAAAAACTCTCGTAGTATTCTTTATCTTTTTGGCCGTATGCCCGGATATTTGAATGCGACTCTCCATTCATAGCCATTTCATAATTTCTTTGGGCCGCTTTTCTATCCTCTTCATCTTTAATGCAATCTAATATATTATCCCCTATCCTAATATCCATGTTATACGCATGCTTCATTACCTGACGGTGAGCAGAATTGAAATACATGTATTTAAAATCTTTATCAATGGACAGTAATATGGTATCTTTTTGGCTTTCGATACTTGATTGAAGCAGAATACTATACTTATGTAGTTTTATTTCATTTAATTTATTCCTGGTGATATCCCTGCCAAAACAGGTTACCCCGGTAACCAAATTGTCCGTCATAATTGGCGACATGGAAACATGAACGTAGATTGTATTTTGTTCATCAACATCAAACGATTGTTCAAAACTATAACTTTTCCCACCCAATGCCCTGTCATATCTTCGTTTCCATACTTCTGAGATACCCTCAGGCAAAACTTTCAGGATGTTAACACCTGATCTTAACTCAACACCAAATACATTATAAAAATCCGTTTTAAATGTGTCATTTAAATATATAATACAATAGCTCTTATCAACAGCCCATATACTATCCGAAGTATTTTCAATAATGTTTTCCATTTCATTAACTTATACCGCATTAACAATGCATTTGGTATTGAAGTATAATGCCGATGGTTTAATGATAACGCTAACTGAAGAAATGATTTAACGCCTTAATCATTCATAAATCGGTATTAAACTACCGATAAAAGTTACAAAAAAAAAGATTTGCAATACGAGTTTTTAACATATTTCAAATCATTAGTGTATTATTTCAAATTGGTTTAATTGAAAAACGGGATAGATACCTCAAACTCACTCCCTTTATTAACCTGGCTGTTAACTATTATTTTGCCATCATGTTGATCTACAAATTCCTTACACAACAATAGCCCTAAGCCGGTTCCTTTTTCCTTATTGGTACCTGTTGTTGTATAGTTTCCATTCAGTGTAAACAAGGTGCGCTGTATTTCTGCAGGAATCCCTACTCCTGTATCCTTTACAATAATTTTTGCAACCTTTTGCTTACTGTGATAAGATTCAACGAGAGATTTAACAGTAATTGAACCTCCTTTGGGAGTGAATTTTATAGCATTAGACACCAGATTTAATATTATTGTATGTAACATATTTTTATCGGCGTTCAATGCCAAGTCATCCTGGGTATCTGATACTAATTCAATATTCTTATTACCGGCAGTTTCTGATAACAATAATATTATATCATCAACCAATGACTTCATCTTTATTTTTTCCGGATTAAATTTAATAAGCCCCGATTGTGATTGCGCCCACGTTAATAAATTATCCAATAAATTATAGGTTTTAAGTGAACAATCCTGAATATACTGCAGATAGGTTTCTCTTTCTGTATGATTATAGCTTTTATGGTTTTCCAGCAGCAATTCAGTAAATCCTATCAGTCCATTAAAAGGACTTTTTAAATCGTGGGCAATAATAGAAAAAAACTTATCCTTTGTCTTATTCGCTTTTTCCAGCTCCTGTGCAACAATCTGTATTTCTTCCTTTTGAGTTATGAGCTCTTCATTGGTATCTTCAATCTGCTTTTTTTGTTCGGCCAGCAAAAGGTTTGCTTTACTTTTTTGAAGAAAACTGTGCAGTATAACCAACACCAGCACAAGCATCAACAATACCCCTACCAGCAATGAGTTTCTAATCATTTTTTGAAGTTTTTCCTCTTCTGCACGTACTGCATCCTTTTTCTGCTGCTCTATTTTAAATAATTCCTTTTCCTTTTCAAATTTATATTGGTACTCCAGGTTAGCTATAGACCTCACGTTCTCTTCATTAAACAAACTGTCGCTCATATTTTTAAAAACAGTATATAAGTTATATGCTTCCTTATGCTTCCCCAATGCAGCCTTGCTTTTGGCCAACAAATCAGCACTTTGCGCTATCAAGTCTATATTTCCTATATCATTAGCTAACACATAAGCTATCTGGCTATATTTTTGCGCATTTATATAATCATTCTGCTTTAAGTAGGTAAGCGATAAACCCACATAACTTTTCATTACAATCTGTTTGTTATCTATTGCCTTGCCAATGCTTAACGAATTATTATAAAACTTTACGGCTTCATTATATTTCCCCTGCAAGTTAAGGATCTCTCCTAAATCCTTATAAGCATTGGCAAGACCTGTTTTATTGCCAATCTCAGTCTGTAAAACCAGTGCTTTTTGATGGTTTTCCCAGGCTTTATTATAATCACCTTTAGTTTTATATATGAGTCCCAAATACTCATAATTATAGGTGAGACCAGTTTTAAAACCAATCTGTTCAGAATAATCTAGGCCCTTTTGGCAAAACGAAATTGCTTCATCATATTCTCCCTGAATATTTAAAATAAAAGCAACATTTGAAGCTGCTACAGCTGCATCTTTATAATTTTTCTGACTTTCGTCTATGTGAAAGCTTTTTTGATAATACTCTAATGCTTTAGGATAATTTCCCATTACATTATGCACCACCCCAAGATTATTAAGGGCATAAGAAATTGACTGTTGGTGCTTTGTTGCCTTTGCCAACTCCAAGGCCTTCTCTTCATATTCAAGAGCCCGCGAAAAATCACCAATATCACAGTAATTAGTACCTAAATTGGCATAAGTATTACTTAGTGCTAAAGTATCATGTAATTCCTGATTTATTTCCAGGGCTTCATGTTTGTATTTCATCGCCCGTTCAACATCGCCCTGAAAATAATGGATATTCCCGATTTTAATCAAGGTCTTGGCTATACCCCTCTTATCATTGACTTCTTTAAAAATATCGAGACTTTTATTGCCATATTCCAACACCTTATCAAAATCAGATATAATATAATGATAGCATGAAGCAAGAAACAAAGCCTCCGCCATACCAGAGACATAATTTAAACTATCTGCTATAGCATATGCCCTGTTTATATATTCCAGTGAACTATCCGGATTTATATTTTGAACAGCACCTCCTAATTTATTTAGTAATTTTACTTTATTGGTATCTTCGCTGGTATGTTGCTGTATAATATTCCTCAGGCTATCGATATGAGTTGTTTGAGCAGTAAATTCAACTATATCAAAACAGAATAGAAAAATGAAAATAAGAAGAAATTTATACCTCATATCAAACCACAATATTATAAGATGGGATTCACAGTATCACAATGCTTATATTCAATAAGCGTAAAAATAATAATTTAATCCTATTGACACCCCCGGTTGCCTTTGTTTATAATCAATATTTAATAGCTTTATGCCACAAAAGGAAATACCATGCATTTTAAAACACAACTTGTCCGGGGAAAGCTGATTAAACGATATAAACGATTTTTATCTGATATAGAATTGGAAGATGGGAGTATCGTTATCGCTCATTGTACCAATTCGGGAAGTATGAAAACGTGCATTGAAGAAGGGGCTCCAGTATACCTTACACCCCATAACGACCCCAAACGAAAAACAAAGTATACATGGGAGATGATATTTATTAATAACCACTGGATAGGCATCAACACTTCTATACCGAATATTTTAGTATATGAAGCTGTCAGGGATAGGATAATTCCACAACTTAACCAATATACTACAGTAAAAAGAGAAGTAAAATACAAAGACAGCCGGTTTGATATTTATGCAGAAAACAATAACGAGAAGTGTTTTATTGAAGTTAAAAACGTCACACTTCGCAGCAATAACAAAGCTACCTTTCCGGATGCCGTAACAACCAGGGGACAAAAGCATTTGCACACATTAATTGAGGCAAAAAAAGCAGAATTCAGAGCTGTAATGTTCTATGTAATCCAAAGGCAGGATATCGAGTCCTTTTCACCTGCAAAAGACATCGACCCGGTATATGCTGCCACACTAAAAGAAGCCTATGATAACGGAGTTGAAATTATTCCGTACATAGCTGCAGTTTCACCAGAGAAAATTGAATTATTAAAAGAAGTAACCTTTCAAGTATAATAATAGATTGTTAGATTCGAAACAAAAGACAAAAGGCTGATTTACACAATATTTAACACCTGTATTTTACAATACTCAACTCATCTTTTCAACCTGCATAAAATCAATTTATCCAAAAAGCTGAACTGAGCATTGTATCAACAAAGGTTAACCAAAAAGGCTTTTTATATCATCAACTTCCAGTGTTTTCATAATGTTTTCATCGGTTTGCACTATATCTCCTGCAATTTTTTTCTTTTTATTCTGAAGGTTAAGGATTTTTTCTTCAACCGTATCCTTACAAATCATTCTATAAGCAAACACCTTTTTATCTTGTCCAATCCTGTAACAACGGTCTATAGCCTGGTTCTCAACAGCTGGGTTCCACCATGGATCAACAATATACACATAGTCGGCAGCCGTCAGGTTCAGTCCTGTCCCCCCGGCTTTTAAGCTAATTAAAAACACCCTTAGCTCTTCATTGCTTTGGAAGTTTTCTACCGATTTTTCCCTTTGCGAAGGAGAACACTGTCCATCAAGGTATTCAAAATCAATATTTCTTCGGCTCAATTCACTTTTAATCAAATCAAGCATTTTTACAAATTGGGAGAAAATAAGGATCTTATGTTTTGCTGTTTTTTCTGTTACATGCTGAACTATTTCCTTGATCTTAACTGATTCGGAAGTATCAATTTTATCATCGCCCAGCAGAACCGGCGAATCACAAATTTGACGAAGCCTGGTAAGGGCCTCCAATACCAACATTTTGGATTTTGCCATCCCTTCTTCTGCAATATTGCCCAACAATCTGTTTCGGAATTCGTTTCTGTAGGCATTATACACCTTCCTTTGTTCCGAATCCATCTCACAATAAATTACATCTTCAGTTTTTGCAGGTAGTTCTTTGGCCACCCTCTCTTTGGTTCTTCGAAGAATAAATGGATTGATCAAACGCTGAAGTTCGGCGGCAATATTATCATCCCCATCCTTATCTATCCTGTTCGAAAAACTCTCTTTAAATGCGGTAACCCCACCAAAAAATCCCCTGTTTACAAAACTCATTTGTGCAAACAAATCAAAAGTGCTGTTTTCAATAGGGGTACCCGACAAGGCCAACCTGTTTTTTGCCTGTATCAAATTCACCGCTTTAAACCTTCTGGAAGCCGGGTTTTTAATGGCTTGCGATTCATCCAACACAAGATAATTAAACTTAAAATCCTTTAAAAACTCAATATCCCGAAGTAACACTCCATAGGTAGTAAACACCACATCAAATGCTCCAAAAAACATCTGTATTCAAGGCTCTGTTTATTCCATAATGGTAAAAAAGCCCTAAGCTCCGGTGAAAACTTTTCAATTTCCTTTTGCCAGTTAAACAGCAAGGTTGTTGGAACAATAATCAAGTTGGTAGTGGCATCCTTTTTTAATACATGCTGAAGAAAAGTAAGCACTTGTAATGTTTTTCCAAGCCCCATATCATCAGCCAAAATACCTCCCCAGCCCATTTCATCAAGAAAATTTAACCAATTTAACCCTTCCTTCTGATATGGACGCAGGTCCTGCCTTTATTTCAACAGGAACATCAGTATTTGATATTTCCTTAAACTGCAGAAGCCTGTTGCGCTTTTCTGATATTTCGTTTATTATTTCTGCATCACTAATATCATCAAACAATTCATCAATAATTGAAAAGCGTAATTTAGAAACGGCCAATTTCCCGTCTTTTTAGCTCTCCATGCCTAAAGTATTTCTCGAGTTTATGGAACCACTCTGTCGGCAACAAGCCCACTTTTCCATTATCCAGCTGAATATACTTTTGCTTGTTTAAAATCGCCTTCCTGATATCTTTTAAACTAACCACATCATCTCCAAACGACACTTTTACATCCACTTCAAACCAGTCCTGACCACTTGCTACCGATGTAGTTACTTTTCCCTGATGCGGAGAATAGCGGAAATTTTTCAAATCTTTTAACCCATAAACCTCAATCTCCATATTTTGCATCTGGTCAAAAAAACTTATAAAACCACATATCCTTACTAAAATCGTCATAGTGGAGATAAAAGACTTTTTCTTCTTTCCTGCTCATCAAAATAAGGATGTAAAGAAGCAATGGAGTCTATGAAATCCTCTTCTAACTCAAAATTCCTTACATATTCCTTTATTTCCTCCCCGTTATGAATCAATACGTTTCCGGAATGATTTAAGGCCACAGAAACTCCGTTATGGTATTCTACCTGGGGGGGTTATAATCAGATAATTATATTGCTCTGTCAGGTATATCTGTTTTGACCTGAAGTCAAGCTCAACAGTATTTACATCCAGACTCCAGTCTTCAAAATTTATTTCAAAATTCTTTGACAATGGCAAAACAACATCAGCAATAAACTTATTTTTATATTGTTTCCACCATTTTAACCGGTTGCTCCCATGCTTCAACATGTTTAGCTACTGAAAAAATTGGCAGGAATATGGATTAATCCATCCATATTGTAAACATGAAACTCCCGTTGTTTTTTTTCTATATGTAGGGGATCTATTTTTTTATCACCAATATTAACCTCTAAATCTACACCAACAAACTTTTCATTTTCATAGGTATAATATCTGGCCTCCGCCAGCTCTTCCGAAATCTTCACAGGTAACAAATCTGCTTTTCTAAGGCGGCTATCATCCGTTTCATGGGTATAAACAAAACCGTTCCTTTCGCCATCAGTAAAATCAACTTTTTGGTTAATGAAAACCTTCTCTTTTCAGACGAAGAATCTTCCTTTAACTTTGCAATCAGGTCGATAATTTTTTGTTGATTATCCGTTACTTTAACAAGCGTTTCAAACTCATCATACCTTTTAAAATGCGACGTTAAATACCTCTGATCTTTTGATGTTTTAGCTGTAATAGCAAATATTTCAAGTTCTGAATCTTCAACAAAGTAGTATTCATCCAAAAAGCTATCCTGATCTGCAGCACCATAATCAATCACAAAACCTAAAGCAAATTCATCTGATGCCTTGGGTATATTATCCAGCACCAACGTTTCCTCATTTAGTTTTTCAACAAAATTCACAAACGAAACTTCATTTAAGGATTGTATTGGAATCAAGCCTTTCTGATCAGGCCGGGACGAAATATCCAGACCCCTTTCCGGAACAAATACATGCTGAAAATAAACAGAAAAATCATCATCCTCACTGAACCCATATCTGATAAGGGTTTCTTTTTCAATATCTTTCAACCCCTTATTAAAGATCACATCCAATAAGTCGGGCGTATTGGATTCTGCTATTGCCATCAGGGCAAATGTTTCCAGTTTATTTAATCTGGGCGTACCCGAACCTGTTGCCGAAGAAATATATACTTCATCATTCCTAAACCTGATATATACCACATCCACATTAAAATTATCATCCCTGATTTCAAACAGAACCTGATTAGCCTCTATTTTAACATCTTCAATTTTAATTCCTTTATATGAATGTTTCAGGTTGTTTAAAATACTATAAGAAGAGTATTTGTTGATAACATCTGAATCGATAAACTTATAATCTTCAATTCTGAATCCCAAGGCAGTACGCTGAACCCTATTAGATAACATTTCACCCTGAACTGCCTGAGGCAAAGCGTCATCTCCTGCATCCGTCACATATAACAACGAAGCCACAGAATGCTTACAGATGGTTCCCCATTCAAACGGGCAAGTACATTTGATGCTTATATCCCCTTTGTTTAAATCCTTAATGATAACAGAGTATTTTTGCGAACCCTGAACTGAAAAGTGCCATGCATCAGAAGCATCACTTTTGTAGGTAAGCGTTACTGCGCCATCGTTATATAAATCCTTCCCTTTGTTAATTACTTTCTCAGAAGCCCTGTATTTGATGAATCGCTCTATATAATCTTTCTTGCTATGCTCAGGCATATTGGTTCCTTTTTTCAAAATAGTTTGCAAAGATACAAAGAGCATCCGGGATGGGAAATATTTTTATCGAAAGTTATTACAAAGCTTGTACATTCCAGAATCTAAAAAAAGGGATACCTCAAAAGTTAAACTCTATAACAGAAACTTTTGAAGCACCCCATTTTCTTTTTTTGAACTTATTTTGTACTGGCAAGAAAACTCGATTTTATCACAAACCCGCCCCCCTCCAACTCTCCTGAACAAAAGTTCGGGACAGGCTCTAAAGGGGAAGTTACTGCTGCACAGCACACTGGAAATCACCCCTTTAGGGGAATCAAAGGGGTGACCGTAGGAATCATGAGTTTTCTTGCAGGAACTAATTTGCATAACCAGCTACTAATTACGAAAGAGGATCTTTCTATCAACAAGCTGTAACCTCTCTTTTTTGAGCTACGTTTTTAAGTGCAGTTGCAATCTCTTCCGAAACACCTAATTTCCCATCTATCAATGATGTTGAGGTGATCACTCCCTTTAAACAAACTTTTCCATCAGACAATCGATAAATATCCTGGTAAAAAACATACTTGATTCCCTGATGCTCCGCCCTTAAACGAACCACAAAATTATCGTTGCTCTGCAAAGGAGTTTTATATTGCAAATCGGCCCTTGCAACAACTGCTACCACACCCTTATCATATAATTCCTTAAAATTCAAACCTATTTCATTTAAAAACTCGTGGCGGGTATGTTCTAAATAGTTCTGGTATACTGAATTATTAACGATTCCCTGGATATCGCATTCATAATCCCTCACTTTAAACTCCAGTTCAAAATCATATTGTTGAGCCATTTCTTATCTTTTATTTAGTAAATCCTTCATTAATGTTACAAACCTGTCAATATCTTCTTCCTGTGTATCAAACGAAGTCATCCACCTAACTTCTGACCGTTCCTCATTCCACACATAAAAGAAAAACTCTTTTTGTAATGGTTCAATAATATCTTTGGGCACCTTAGCAAAAACCCCGTTACTTTCAACTTTCTGTGTTATTTCAACTTCTTTTATGCCCGATAGCTTTTTTGCCAGCTTTTGAGCCATTTGGTTGGCATGCTCCGCATTTCTTTTCCAAAGATCATTACTTAAAATAGCCATAAACTGAGCCGAAGTATATCGCATCTTAGAATGCAATTGTGCTGTTTGCTTCCTTATATACTTAACCACTTCTGTGTCCAAATTAAAAAACAAGACTGCTTCACCAAACATCAACCCATTTTTTGTTCCTCCAAACGACAACACATCCACACCTGCCTCCACTGTCATTTCTTTTAGTGAACAATTCAGTGAAACTGCAGCATTGGCTATCCGTGCTCCATCCATATGCAGATACATTCCTTTTGAATGGGCGAAATCTGCTATTTTCTTTATTTCACCGATGGAATAAACCGTTCCAAGTTCTGTTGCCTGGGTAATACTAATAATTTTTGGTTGAGCGTGGTGCTCAAACCCAAAACCATGCATATATTTTTGGATGCCTTCAACCGTTATTTTACCATCCTGTGTTTCTACCGGCAACAACTTGCAACCACTGATTTTTTCAGGAGCTCCACACTCGTCAACATTAATATGTGCCGTATCCGGACAAATTACGGCGTTGAAAGGCCGGGCCAATGCCTGTATTGCAATTACATTTGCCCCTGTTCCATTATAAACAAAAAAAACATCTGTTTTTTCTCCAAAAACCTCCCTGAATTTATCAATAGCACCCTTTGTGTATGCATCATCACCATAACCTACCACATGACCTCTATTGGCTTTGGATATAGCGTTTAATACCTCCGGATGTACGCCGGAATTGTTATCACTTGCAAATCCTCTTATACTTGACATTTTTAATTAATCTTTAAATTAGAAGAACACGAATTTGCAAAGATTATTTCAAACAAAAAAAAAACGATGCTCACACATCGTTTTTTCGCGTCTATATAATGCTACAATATCATAACTTCTAATTTTCAATCCACGAAATTATTTCATCGCTTTGTGGTTTTGTTTTTGGAGAAAGCACTTTTTCCAATTCCCCCTTTTCATTTATCAGATATTTCTGAAAGTTCCATTTCACTTTACTATCCTGAACACCATTTTTTGATTTTTGAGTTAACCACTGGTATATTGGTGCCATATCATTTCCCTTTACTGATATTTTTGCCATTATAGGAAAAGAAACGCCATAATTCTTTGTACAAAACTCTCGTATTTCTTCTGCAGTTCCGGGCTCCTGGCGCAAAAAGTTATTGGCCGGAAAACCAACTATTACAAAATCGTCACCTCCATACTTCCTGAACAACTCTTCTAAACCTTCATATTGAGGGGTAAATCCACATTTTGAAGCTGTATTGACAATCATCACCTTTTTTCCTTTCAACCTTGAAAAAGAAAAATCCTCACCTTCAAGAGTTTCTACAGTATAATCATAAATACTAGATTGGGCACTTATACATATTGTTGAAAACAACAACAAACCAAATAATATTATACTTTTCATTTCAAACATTTTTTTATAAAACAAAACACATAATCTAAATTATTGTTTATACATACTTGGTCAATCTTTTCTAACAACCTATCACTTATGATAATGTAATATATCATCCATAATTTCTACTGCAGAAACAACAAAAACAGGACAAAGATTAGTAAAGACGCCTGCGTTTCGAGCTTTCTCCTTTTCTCCTGCAACTGAAATATCATACTTTATCAGGTCTTTACAATTACAAGATCCATTCTTTTCCTGAAAACTTCTTAAAAAATCATTTGCCATTCGATATAACTCTGCCTTATCTTCAGCCGAACCTGCCTGTGTATAACCATTTTTAATTCCCAATGCCATTAAAGCCCCGGTTACTGCCCCACAAGTATTTCCTGTTTGAGCAATCCCACCCCCAAAGGCAGAAGCCATTAGTTGTAACGTATTATCGTTTGCTACATCACCTGCAAGAGCAACTAATACCGATTGCGCACAATTACATGAGGCAGAAAACTTTTCTTTCGCAATAGCATTTTTATTCATGTGTATATAATTTTCAGATTCAGGAGTACTCAATAAAGCTCATCAAAAACCACTATCCAATGTAAGAAACATTTCTCACGAATTGCTTTTTTGTTTACTATCTCAAATTTAGCAATAAAAAAAGGAATCTGTTACGATTCCTTTTTTTTGAGTGTGATATTTGTTGTGTTGATATGAGGATGCTTATTCCATACATATTTCTACGCTCGCTGCTTTTTCAACAACAGCCTTATATTCAGCCGATGTCAAATCTTTAAAAAAGTAATTAACCGGATCAACTTCCTTACCTTTGATATGTACCTCATAATGTAAATGGGGACCTGCACTTAAACCCGAATTTCCGACATACCCCAATACATCACCTCTTTTTACATTTTCGCCTCTCTTAACCTTGAATTTACTCATATGAGCATATAAAGTAGTTATTCCAAATCCATGATCTACCTCCACTACCCTACCAAAACTATCCGAAACCCTAACACTGGTAACTTTACCATCGGCGGCCGCAAATATCTTGGTTCCGGTAGAAGCTATAAAATCAATACCTTCATGCTGGCGCCATCTTTTTAAAATTGGATGAAACCTACGAGGAGCAAACCCAGAACCTATATACTTTAAATCCCAGTTTGCAATTGGAATAATTGCCGGAAGATGCTGCAATCGCTGTGCGTTAACGGCTGCCTTTTTAAACAAATCACTATAGGATGCATTTTGAACATTCATCCTGGCCACTATTTCATCAAGCTTCTTATATGAATTTATTATTTCCTTGGGCATATTTGAACTTAACAATTCCTCGTATCCATCCGTACCCCCTGTACCTGCTAATCTTAAAGCTGAATCCATAGGGTTTTCTCCAAGCATAGCCCTGTATAAACTATCGTCCAATACTGCTAACTCTTTTAATGACCGATCTGCTTCGCTCAACCGCTCCGCAAATATCTCCTGGCGTGAAAGAATATCTTTTAGTTGTTGTGCTTGTATCTTTTCTTTAGGAGTGGCATAAAAAATAGCAGTACACGCATAACAAACCAATCCAATAACAATACCACCTATACTGAATGGCACCATTTTTTTTGCCTTTGATTTAAAAGTATTCTCTATTGGAATATATGAAAGTGTATTCGGATCGTATATATATTTATTTGCCATGTTTCATTTTTTTCTTAAACCTACTTTGTAAAAGCTGATCTACTATTTAAACACGTTGGGAACTGAACAAAATCATTATTACAAATCATTAAAAAATCCATAACGCCTTGATTATGCTATGTCTTTGTTACGGTCGGTTAAATAAAATGTTTCACTATATACCCTGTGCTTATTACAATAGGTTTGTAAAAATAGAATATTATAGCATCTCTACAAACAAATTCCTTTATAAATTATCCAAAAACACCAATACATTAATCTTACTTTTCAATGCCTTTATCAACAATAAAAATAAGTTCATCAACAATAAGGAACCTTCTGTCGAAAGACACTGAATCTGTTAATTCCAACTTCAGTTATCCAATAAAAAAAATGATTTTTTTAAACAAATATTCCAATTACAGTAGATTCTCCCAGAAATACATTCGTGGATTACAATCCTGAAAGCCGGTCTTTTTATATAGGCTCATAGCATTGAAATTATCATCCCTTACCTCCAATGTTACTTTGCAAAAATCTTTCAATCTTGAGTATTCCGATATTTTGTTCAGCAAAGTATAACCTGCACCTCTTTTTCTATATTCAGGGGTAACCACAAAATCATGTATGTTCAAAAGTTTTTTAGCCTTGAATGTTGAAAACCCAACAAAACAGTTAGCTAAAGCAACATATTTTTTATCTGTTTTCAATAAAAAGCCTATATAATTATTTTGCTTCTGTAGTCCCGATATTATTTTATCAGCCAAATCCTCAGATAATTCCCTTCCCAACCCCATCTCATCCAACATATAATCATTCATTAAAGAAACCAATGCATCCCTATGTTCTTTCCTCTTTAAATCAATTACATCGTAGGTATATATTAACTTTTCCATAATAATCCTTCTTCATTAAATTCTATATCTCTCCACTTACCGTCTTTAAATTCTTTTAACTGGGTATAACCAACTTTTAGCAGTTCTTTGGCTACAATTGAATATGAAGCCATTTGCTTATCAGGATAATGTGCATCGCTATTTACAGTTAAGGGGATATCATATTCTTTGAGCAATGGAAACAACTCTACTCCAGGAAAAAGCAGTCCGTTTTTTTCATATGATTTTGTATTGATTTCAACGATTACTTCCTTTTCAGCAACTAACTTCAGCACCGATTTAACTTCATCAATATACCAGTCTTCCGATTCATCAAAAAACGCTTTATTTATATTATGCATTTTTATTTTATCAAAATGGCCAATAATATCAAATTCCTCTTTTATTATCATTTCTCTGGTTAATTGATAAAACCTTTTGACCAACTTTTTAATATCACCCTTAAAGATATTTTGAAATCCATTTTCAAAAACATCATCAATCCCCCAGATTTTACCATTTTGAAAAAGCTCAACAAAATGAACACTCCCAATTTTATAATCTAAATCCACTTGATCTAAAACCGCCTTATTAAAACCCTCCAATGCAAACAGATAGTCTAATTCTAACGAAGTATGAATTTGTATGTCCCCAGAATACTTTTTCTTCAATAATTCTATCTCGGCAATATATTCAGGAAGTTTCTCCATCTTCATTGTCCAAAAACAGTCAAATGGCACAGGTGCATGTGATGAAAATCCGATAACAGGCATCTTATCTTTGATAGCTTGCAGAACAAATTCTTCCATTTTTCCATATCCATCGCAATAATTACAATGTGCATGATAGTTTGTCCACATCATTTAAGTTTCTTTTTATAATTTTTGACCTTAAAAATCTAACAATTTTATATAAAATCAAACCTTTCTGCTTATAAAAAACATGCAGTTACTTAAATAATTTTTTAAGCGCCTGACTCTTAAAATATCAATACATTAATTAACTTTGCGCTCGTTTTTATTATTACAGAATATGGGCTTAATTGAAGAAATACAAAGAAGAAGGACATTTGCGATTATTAGTCACCCGGATGCAGGGAAGACAACCTTAACCGAGAAACTTCTTTTATTTGGAGGGGCAATTCACGTTGCCGGTGCTGTTAAATCAAACAAAATAAAGAAAACAGCCACTTCCGACTTTATGGAAATTGAAAAACAACGTGGTATTTCTGTTGCAACATCTGTAATGGGATTTGAATATAAAGACCACAAAGTAAACATACTGGATACCCCTGGTCACCAAGACTTTGCAGAAGACACTTTTAGGACATTAACAGCTGTTGACAGCGTAATTATTGTAGTAGATGCTGCCAAAGGAGTTGAGGCCCAAACCCGCAAGCTTATGGAAGTTTGCAGGATGAGAAAAACTCCGGTAATGGTATTCATTAATAAGATGGACAGACCAAGCAAGGATGCATTCGACCTCCTTGACGAAATAGAAGAAGAACTAAAAATTAAAGTTCGGCCATTGAGTTGGCCAATTGGTAACGGCCCAACATTTCAGGGAGTTTACAATATTTTTGAATCTAACCTTAACCTGTTTGAAGCAAGTAAACAAACTGTTCAGGAAAGTATTGCATTTTCCGACGTTAACAATCCCGAGTTAGAAGGATATATTGGAGAAAGTGCTTCGGAACTTTTAAGGGAAGAGATTGAGTTAGTTGAAGGTGTTTATCCGGATTTTGATATAAATGAATATTTGAAAGGTGATTTAGCCCCTGTATTTTTTGGCAGTGCCCTAAATAATTTTGGAGTTAACGAGTTATTAAACTGCTTTATAACCATTGCTCCTACCCCGCAACCATCTTCAACAATACAAAGAGATATTAATCCTGATGAAAATAAATTTACTGGTTTCGTTTTTAAGATTCACGCCAACATGGATCCCAATCACAGAAACAGGATCGCCTTTGTAAAAATATGCTCAGGTAAATTTGAAAGAAACAAAAACTATCATCATGTCCGACAGGGTAAGAACTTCAAATTTTCGAGCCCAACGGCTTTTATGGCTGAAAAAAAGTCAATTATTGACGAAGCTTTCCCTGGCGACATTGTAGGTTTGCCGGACTCAGGTAATTTTATCATCGGTGACACAATAACAGAGGGAGAAAAAATTAATTTTAAAGGATTACCGAGTTTTTCTCCTGAGTTGTTCCGCTACATTGAAAATGCTGACCCTATGAAGTCAAAACAATTGGCCAAAGGTATCGACCAATTAATGGACGAAGGAGTTGCCCAGCTATTTACCAGCCAGTTTAACGGACGTAAGATCATAGGAACCGTAGGAGCCTTACAGTTTGAAGTAATTGAGCACAGATTAAATAATGAATATAATGCCAAGTGTAGGTACGAACCTATTAATTTATACAAGGCATGTTGGGTAAGATCTAAAAACACAGCCCAGTTAGAAGATTTTAAAAGGAGAAAAAATCAATACATGGCTAAAGACAAACAAGGCAGAGATGTGTTCCTGGCTGATTCGGCCTATATGTTACAATTAGCTCAACAAAACTTTGAAGACATAGAATTTCACTTTACAAGTGAATTTTAATTGCTTTATAGAAAATAATTAAAACATTTTTTTTAAAATTTAGGTATATTAAATTATATCTAAATTTTAAAAGATGGAAGCAATATTACACTACCTAAAGCCAGGTATACAACACTCAAAAGATTATACCATACAAAATGAGGACCTGGCCTCAAGTTTAAAAACCGGGGATATTGAATATGTTGCCACGCCATCTTTAATCATTTTCATGGAAAAAACAATCTGTGAATTTATCCACGAACGGATTCCGCCTGAATATACATCTGTTAGTGCAGAAATTAATATAAAACACATGGAGCCAATGGCGCTTGGTGAAGAAATAAAATGCACCATCCATTTAAAATTTGTAGAAAAAGAAAAGCTTTTTTTCGACTTTGCCTTGTTCAACAAAAACAAAGATATAGTGGCCATTGGGGCTCACGAAAGGTTTATTGTATTAAAACATCAATTCCCGAATTCTTCAAATAAAGCTTAATTTTTATTATTCAATTAATTTTTTTTAACCCTAAGCGCTTTGTTTTCCCTTAGTTGTCTTTTGATTATAAGGCGGGCATCTTTGTTATCATCGTTAAGCACCAGGCCACCTATTAATTCATCCATTGAAGAAAATCCCATTTGCTTGTCAACCCATCCATATCCAAGGTATTTACCCCCTCTAACAACAACAACAGAATCTTCATCAATATTCCTGCCCTGATCAATAATTACAAAATCGTCCATCTCATAAGCCAGGCTATCAATAAATTTTTGAGCCCTGATATTGTATGTTTCAGGAAGCTCTAAATCAACACATGCACCCTTGCATAACTTTATCTGATATTGAAAACAACTTCCGGTAGAATCAGACAATCCAGATAATTTCTGACATAACTCAAACTCTTCAACCATCCTGAAAAGAAATTCCCTACCTTCTTTTTGTGATTCAAATGAATTAATTGGTGTTGTTCTTCCATCATTTTTAAGGATATTAAAGCGTATATACCCCTTTCTATCATTAAAATAGAAAAGACCATAGTTAAACCTGTTTTTTCGTTGAGCCTTGTTATATATAGGTCTGTTTGATTTAATCTCTGCCGATTCTTTTAATAAGGCTAACAATTCACTTCCTGTCAATTCATAATCAACACTCGCAATTTCTCCTTTCATTTTAACAGCCTTTTGGGTTTTAGGCTGACCAATATGAGTTAAAACCCTATTGCGTATATCCTTGCTCTTACCAATGTAAATCAAATCATTTTTTTCATTATAAAAATAATACACTCCAACATTTTGAGGTAATTGCTTAATCTTTTCAATATCTAAATCAGGATGAAGTCCTTGTGCACTAAAAATTTTATTTTGGGCTAAAGGCAATATAACTCCGTTATTCTTTTTTAGCAATAACTCAAAAAGAGTAACTGTAGCAATAGCATCGCCGGCAGCCCGGTGTCTGGCATTATTCTGAATATTCAGCTCTGAACAAATATTCCCTAAACTATACGATTTATAACCCGGCAAGAATTTTCTACTTAATTTTACCGTACATAGAGTTTCTCTTTTAAACTCATATCCAAGAGCTGCAAATTCAGCCTGAACAAACCCATAATCAAAACCGGCATTATGAGCAACAAATATAGTCCCATCCGTAATATCAACAATCTTCCTGGCTACTTCATAAAACTTAGGTGCTTCTGCAACCATTTCATTGCTTATTCCTGTTAGTTTAGAAATATATGGTGGTATATATTGCTCCGGATTTATTAATGAAACAAATTCATCAATTACTTTATTTCCATCGTGAAGATATATAGCAATTTCAGTAATTTTTCCATTATTAAAATTTCCGCCTGTAGTTTCAATATCTATAATAGTATACATTTGACCTTCCTAAGTTTCTGGTAATCTGCAAAGAAAATAATTTGATAGCACCATACCAAAATTTCCCATAAAAACACCCTGCAATTTCTTTATAAAAAACACTCAAATCCCTTGCTATTTCTTTGATAGAAGAAAAATTTAAACTATTTTTGTTATGTAAGGTTGACATAAAGAAAACCGCATCAGTTTTATTTAGATTGTTAAACTCAACACTACAATAGAACCGAGTTAAGTTGTTTGATCTAAGGGCGGGCCTCACCTTCGGGTTATCATTTTGATACGGAGGATTACCGAGGATCTTAATACACTCAAATCCTGTATACAGGAGTTTAAATAGTCCATGATTGATGCGGCCGGCATAAAAAGGGGATGTTATAGTTAACATCCCCTTTATTTTTTATAAATCTTTTATAAGCACGTTATAATCTGAAGAGTATCTGAGTTTTTTAAACTTATCCACCACTCCTTTAACTTTTTCCAGACTTTCCGTTTCTTCAAAATGAAGATTATTACTGCCTGTGGTTTCCAGCATATCCAGAATTTTTGAGATAGTAAGCTGATTTATGTCAAGAGCTGGATTGTAAGAGGTAATTCCACTTGATTCAATGGTTACTTCTATTAACACCTTACACCTTACTAAATCATACAAAATTTCATTGATCAATCGGATTGGAAATTTTAACGCCATGGAAAGTTTTAAGGAGTTCAATGGTTCTTCCCCCTTTTCAAAACGTTTTATCACCTCGTAACACACCATTAATGCCACAATCCTTTTATACTCAAGGCTTACATTTTTTGTATCGGCCTCAAACTCAAAACTATTAACATTTTGCACAGCAAAAGAAATTTCGGCACCAAACATTACAATCAGCCAACTTGCCTGCATCCAGAACAAAAACAATGGCAATGCGGCAAAACTACCATAAATGGCATTATACCTGGAAACACCTACCATAAAATTGATGAAATAGTATTGCAAAACCTGAAACAGCACTCCAGCAACAACTCCACCAACAAGAGCTGACACAAAATTCACTTTTGTATTGGGCATAATCAGGATAAGCATAGTAAAAGCAAAACATATGAGCACATACGGCAAAAGCATTGATAACATTTTACCAACGTAGCTTAAAGCTTCATAATCATTGAATTTTGCTGAAACAAATACAATCATACTACTACTTGAAACTAAGAATAGAAATGCTACGATCATCAATGCAATATAATCAGTAAATTTTCTGGCAAAATTTCTTGAACTCTTGACTTCCCAAATGTCATTAAAACTTTGCTCAATGTTACCTAAAACCTGCATTACTGACCAAAAGAGAATTATTAATCCTACTCCTATTATCAATCCACTTTTTGTACTTTTTACATACTTCTCTGCCAAAAGCAAAATATAGTTCAACACTTCTTCCTGTCCTACCATTTTATTGGTAAGCTCCGATTTTAATGTCTCATCAAAACCAAAACCTAATGCAATGCCATATAATAATGCCACCATTGGCACTACTGACATCAATGAATAAAACGTAAGTGCGGATGCTTTTTGCTGGCATTTATCGTAAATAAACCCCTTTATAGCCAAATATAAAATCCTAACTGTATTTATAATAAGAACATGAGGGCGGGAAAGTTCAAATTTCTGGATACGCCAAATGTCTTCAGTCAGATATTTTACAGCTTTTGAAAAGAACTCAGTCATTGCAGATATTTTAAGCTAAAATATAAACATCTTTCTAACCTGATTCAAGAAATATATAAGCCAAAATTAGAAGAAAAAAATAGCAAGTCGATAAGCCGGGTTCTGTCATTTCCGAAGAAACGGTCTATCATTTGTCTTGAATTATGGTCACCCATAATTTCCAGCAACCTACCCCTCACGACTGTAAACATCAAAGCGAGTAGCTCTGTATCCGAAGAAATCGTGATATATTTGGTCTTGCAATCCATGAGATACACGGCTACTTATGTTACCATAAGTACCGGTGAGCTCTTACCTCACCTTTTCACCCTTACCAGTCAATGACTGGCGGTAATTTTCTGTTGCATTACTCTATCCTTTCAGATAGCTTCCCGTTAGGAAGCATGGTACTCTATATTGCCCGGACTTTCCTCCATAAATGGCGATAGACTGACTTGCTATTCGATGCAAAAATAAGATAATTATTCAATTTGATAAGGTAAATACGAATCCAATTCCCTTACATACGCATTTTTAAAGCCTTTTGCCTTAATCTGGCCCAACTCAGCAACCGCTTCTTCATATTTATATTTCCCTATCGTATATCTATAAATTTTATCGTCGAGATAAAACTCCATAATATTTTTTTCTTCAAGTCCCTTAAAATGACTTAAATAAACAGGAAATCTAAAGGCACTTAATTGTATTGTATAGGTTTTATTTGGATCCGGCTTAAAATTTATTCCTGAGGATACTGATTTACCACCTTTAAGAATGTATTTACTCGTGTTTACAATAAAGGCCTGAGTATACCCCAAATCACGATAATAAACCAATTCATTTTGTGCAGCCTTTTTATTTGGATAACTTCCTACTGTATAACGCATGAAACCATCGGCACAATCAAACTCGCGGGCTTCTTCAACATTATTAAAAAACCCAGGCTCTCCTGCAGGATATTTCAAGGCAATTATCTGAATAGCATAATCTGGTTTATCAGACAAGTTAAATACACTAACAATTTTTTTTGAGGTTCTTAACGGACCTAATTTATCTACTTTATTTTGGCCATATATTGGACTAACCAACAGTGCAAATACGGCTAAAAACACAATATATCCTGATTTCATTTTCATTGTCTTTTTATCTTACGAGTGTTATTTATTCTTTACCCTCCAAACAACAACTTCAATCCTTCTATTTTTAAGCTGTTCTTCATTACTACACAGAACACCTCTTTTACATTTATTTACTATATATCTTTCACCATAGCCACGTGGAATAGTTGATTCCCCATCAACACCTTTCTCCATCAGCATACCTTCCACTTTTTCACCCATGCGCTGTGAATTAAACAAGTTATCAAGCTTACTTCCCCTGGCATCTGTATGAGAATTCAATTTAACTACAATTTGGTTATTTTTTTGAAGATATACGGCTAATCTATCAAGAGTTTTTAAACTTTCTTCCGTTAATTCCATTCCTTCATAATACAATACCATACCACTTATATCATCCAGAACGTCATCATTAAAAATTGGGGTTAAGGCCAATCCATTGCTATTTAAATCAGCTAACTCCATAATATTAACTATCATACGTTTAGCATTAAACTCACCATCCTTTGAAAATACCAATTCAAACTCCTGCCCCTCTTTTCTGTACTCATCAGGAATAACCACGTTAAAAGCACCCTTATCATCAGAAACTCCGGTTGCTACAACTTTGCCAGTTGCATCATCAATAATTTCCACTGTAACTCCTGCTGCAGCAATATTACTATAGGTAGATTTTACTTTAGCATTAAATAACTCTGGAAACATCGACAAATCTACGACAGGCTTTTCATCCACTTCCTCAACCACTTCCTCAACAACTATAGTTTCCTCTGGTAAATTTTCTAAATCAATAACATCTCCTTCTTCCGGAATAACCACTTCTTCTTTCTCTCCAATAAACTCCACCGTAAATATCAAATCCTCTCCACTTTCTGTACGACTACTGGATAGAAACCCTTTTTCAGGATTTTTAGGACTTACAATGTACGCAAAGTCGTCTGCTACAGAGTTAAACGGTTGATACATATTCCTAACGTTTTTCCATGCTCCGTCTTCGTAATCAGCCCTAAACAAGTCTAATCCACCAAATCCATAATGTCCATCAGAAGAGAAATACAAAACATTATCATTACTTATGTAAGGAAACACTTCATCACCAAAGGTATTTACCTCAGGCCCAAGATTTTTTACTTTTCCATACATTCCTCCCCGTAACCTTTCAACCCTGTACAAATCTTTTCCTCCACGGCCACCGTTACCTTCCATATTTGATACGAAATACAGGAATTTATCATCTGGAGAGACAGCAGGGTGACCATAATCAAAATTTTCATCAATAAATGGCAACTCTATTTCTTTATCCCAATCATTTCCGTTATAATTTCTTTTATAAAGCTTTAATCGGCTTTCACCACCTTTTACACGAACAACTTTAGTATAATACATAGTATTAAAATCTGAAGTAAAAGAAATAGCACCAATATGATAAGGAGTTACTAATGCTTTGGAAAAAAGTCTTCCCTTTTGAATTTCATGATCCACTAAATCGGAATAATATAAATTCAGGAATGCTTTCCCTTGCCTATCAACGTTTTTAGATCCTGATTCAGAAGCAGATGAATATACTACCCCATCTTTATAAAACTGAATACCAAACGACTGTCCTGATGTAAAAATTGGTGAAGGGTTTACCCTATAAGGTTCTTGATCGGTGTGAGCTGCAGCCCAATTACAGGACTGGATTAACTCATTAACCTGAACAGGATTGGCCCCTGCTTTTAAAGCCTTTTCGTACCAAAAAACAGCACCTCTATCTTCTTTTGCATAAAGACCTGAACGATGGTAAACTTTTGCGTAAATAAGAAAATCCTCTTGGGTAGATAGCTTATCTTCCACTTCAATTAGTGTAGTAAGTGCACGTTCTATGTTATTTAACTCAAAATAGCACTTACCCATTTTAATTTGTACATCACTACTTAGTTTTTCACCATCATTTTGCGCCTCCAGATATACCTGCAATGCCTGGTAGTATTCTGCCTTTTTATAATAACTATTACCTTTATTTACCAACTTACTTTGGGCAAAGGTACTTTGTACACCTAAACTTATAATAATGGCAAAAACTATGTTTTGTACAATCTTCTTCATAATTAAAGATATTAAAGCTATGATTACTATAACATTACGAAAACACCCGTAAACAATATAAATCAGCTAATATGTTAGGAATAAATTTTACTTTTGTTAATCACAAATTTCAGACAATTTTATTAAATATTCTATTAATAACAGAAATAATACTAGAAATATCTAATCGATCTCATTCCAGCCCTCCTGTTAAATGTAAAATCGAATTGAATACAGATCTCGTGGGATCCAAATTTAGCATATTGGTTTAACGAATTGAAAGAATAATCAAACGAATACCTAAATGTATATGGCGACTTTCTATTTGGTTTAAATTCAGCAAGGAACACCGCACTCGATATAGAACGATATGACAACCCCAACCATAAAGTTTCCATCAATAACACATTACCTGAAATATCAAATTGTAAAGGAGCTCCGGCAACCTCTCTAAATAATAGCGTAGGCTTAATTTTAACGTCATTCCAATCAAACACATATCCACCATACAGATACATGGTCATATTGTTAAAATCCAGGGTGTTTTTAAAACTATTCTGATCCTGATCAAAATTATTAGAAAACATTTTAGGAACAGAAAATCCTGCAAAATAATCTTCACCATACAAGTAAGCTCCAAAACCTACGTTCATTCCAATTTTAGACTGCTTGCCTTCAAAGACAGGATCTCCATACTCATCAGTAATTGCTTTTGTACCATCATACACAATTGAACTGGCTCCCAACTGCAATCCTAAAGATAAAAACCTAAGTCTATCAATCTCTAATTTATATGATGCAGAAACCATAGCATCGGTTGTACGAGAAAAACCAATCATATCATTCATAATGGAAACTCCAAAGCCTAAATTAGTATCTTCAAGGGGTCCATGCACATTTAATGCTTGGTTCATTGGGGCTCCTTCCATACCAATCCATTGGTTACGGTTAATCAACAAACCACTCATAACATCCCTTGTACCATTATAGGCAGGATTTAACAGTCCTTGGTTTCCTATATAATGATTATACTGAGTTACATCCTGCCCATAACTACTAATAAAACAACTACCTGCAATTAGTATTATGAACAATCTTAATATATGGTTATATCTCATATCTTTATATTTCTTAGTTAAGACTCAAGTTATATATACGTACCTTATCTTCTTAATTCAATATAGCCACTGTACTCCTTCACACTTGTCTTTTCTTCTCCAGTAACATTAACTTCAACACTATATACATAAAAGTATGTTCCATTTGGCAAATCAGTTCCTATTGATACCATATTTGCTGTAGTTGAGGTACCATCCCACCATTCACCATCTCCTCCATAAGTATCACCCTTAGATCTATACACTAATGCTCCCCAACGGTTAAACACTTCTAATTTTGATTTTTCGGCACTATATCTGCCATCTTCTTCAATCCCTGAAATTTTGAAATAATCATTAATATCATCTCCATTAGGAGAGAATGCATTTGGAATCAAGAATGTTTTTCCTTCTTCAATACCTTTATTTCCCACAAAGATATACACTTTAGCTGAGTCAATACGGGGTCTTGTATCAGGATATTCTATATTCTTAAAGTAATATGTAACAGAATCTCTACCGAAGAATCCTGGTATTTTAGTATAAACTAAAACTCCTGTCTTTTCATCAATGATCACTGAACCACTTTCAATATCTTTTATAACTTCAGCTGAATTAGGATTAAACCAGAACCTAAGATTGCCATCACCTTCTACTTCAGGATCATACAACACATCTATTGCAGGATTCCAAGTATCGTTAGTAAACTCATCGGATCCAGGAACAATCACAGTCCCAGTATTATCACCTTTTGCAAGATTTAAATAATCATCTTCAGCATTTAATGGGTACTGCTCTAATCTAACTATTCCATCCATTTCAGCACTACAGCCCATATTGCTAACAGCCTGAACCGTATAAATACCATCTGCAGATCTTCTTCCAAAATTAATAGATCCTCCTGTACTCAAACTATCTACTGCTGGATCAATTTCAGAACCATTTAATAAAAGTCTATAAGTAATTGCATCCTCTTCTGGTGCGGAATTATCCAATATTAATTCATCAGAATCTACAAGTCCATAACATACTTCACTTGAACAATCCAAATCTCCAATCTGGAAAATTTCAATATTCGGTGTAGGATTCATTATTATCTCGAAAGTATCAACTGTACTAACAAAACAACCTGATTCAAAGTTTCGAGCTATAACATGATATTCACCGTTGGGTATATAATTCACAAATTCAATAACATCACCGTTACCATCCTGGAACCCAAGCGTAACACCATCATCATCTTTCAATTGGTATCCTATTCCATTTTCAGAATTTGTAACCTGAACCTTAATTCCTTCATCTCCTTCACAATAACTATCTCCTCCTACCAGAGTATATTGAGGAGCCAATGGAGTATCTTTATACGAAATTTCAATTACATCTAGTAACAATGAATCACAATCTCCTTCAACCATTGACATTGCCCATATCTCATATGTCTCTTCTCCCGATACAGGTTCTGTTACCACCCATGAAACCGGATCTCTATCAGTACCTGTTATGGTATCTAAGATTGCACCATATGAAGCTTCAATTCTATATCTTCTATCTATTTCGAAACCATCAAGTGTAATTGTTGCACCTATTGAACCACATACATTCTCACTATCAATAGATACCTGATGCTCTTCAGGTTTGCTTCTAGCATTCAAGGCTATACTAACACCACCATTAATAGGTATAATACAGGCATCGCCGCCTCTAGTAGCCTGGAAGGTATAAATTCCTTCTGTAAAATTGGTACCTAATGATAATATACCAGAATCAGTTCCTGTAACTTCAGCTACAACAACATTTGTTTCATCTATAACCTGATATACCACATCTGCCTCATGATCAGATAAGCTGAACTCAACACCTTCGCCATCACAATACACGTTGCTATCATATACAACAGTTTGGTCTACGGGAGCAACACTTTGATGAACATCTACAACTCCGTTCATACTGGATGTACAACCTTTATCTGTAGTTGCTATAACTGTATAAGTTCCAATATCAGTAAATCTACCAAAAGTAATAGTATCCGTTTCTGCTCCTCCAATCGCTGGTGAATCCAATTTATCATCCAATAATGATCCATTAAAGTATTGAAGCATATAGGAAACACCCTCTTCTGAATTGTCAATTGAAATCTCTGCACCTAAAGCAGGGTCACAGAATTCTCCTGAACCTATCATTTTATATGCCTCTGGTAACGGATTAACATTCAGCACTACTCGATTGGTCATTTCCATCTCACAACTAACTGAAATACCAACTACTAAATATTCACCTTCTCCATTAACAAGTGGAAAATTCATACTGTTTCCATCTCCAGTAATTGTTTCTTCTGCATTTTCACCTGCAACTCCATACTTATGACTTAACCATAGTTCATACGTAACTCCGGCTTCGGTATCATTCAATCCAAATACAACACCCGGATCACCGTTACATATCTCACCTTCACCAGTAACAACTTGTTTTGTAACTACTCCGGCAATATCTATAAATACAGAACCTGATAAATAGATTGAACAACCATTTAATGTAGCCATTGCCGTGTACTCGGCATTGTCTTTATCGACAATAGGTGCAAAATCAATATCATTACCATCTCCTACAATCGATGGCAAACCAGCATCGTAATATTCCGATCCAACCTTTTTTACCAGGTTATATTGTACACCAACCTGCGACATAACAACAGTAACAATTGAACCATCTCCACAACCTGTACCAACGTAAGTTTCAGAAATAAACCTATCTTCAGGCAATGGTTTCTCTGTAATCGCAAATGTTCCATTCATTAAAGATTCACAATATGTAACTCCGTCTGTGCGTCGGGCAGTAACTTCATAGGTTCCTGTACTCGAAATCTCTATTTCCAGGACACCTCCAGTTCCTATAATTGCTGGTCCATAACTACCATCATCCAAATTATGCCACCTGTATTCAACATTTGATTCTGAACCTGGCAGATGTATAGTAGTACTTTCACCAGAACAATAATCACCATCACTTGTTAAATCATAAATATCTGGCAATGCATCAACTACCACTTCAATAGTGTTATTCATAGTATTGGTACAACCAACTTCAGGAACAACTGCTTCAACAGAATAGACTCCTTCTGCATTATAAATACCGGTAAACAACAAGGAAGAACCTGCTGCATCTGTCCCCGTAACTGTTTCTAACACTGTGGCACCATTGTATAAACTATACTCAACACCTTCCTCCTGATCATCAACACTTAAGGTAACGCCAGCCTCTCCTTCACAAAAATGACCATTATTGTCAGCTACCAAATTAAATGCCGTAGGTGTTGGTATTATTGAAACATTAGCATAACCATCCATCAACAATTGACATCCAGTAGAAGTCTCAATATTTGCAGTATATACACCTTCTTCTGATACTAAACCGAATGATAAAGAGCTATTATTTCCTAATAATGAAACACCTGTGTCATTACCATCACGAAATAATTTATATGTAACAGTATTATCCAATGAACCATCTAATGCTAATTCTACTCCACCAACATTTTCACAATAACGTCCATCTGTAAGTTCATTCTCATTTGCTGGATCAACTACATATAATAAATTTGTTTTTAAATCTTCTCCTTCTATAGAAAATGTTCCGGACATATATCTTTGACACCCACTAATT
This sequence comes from uncultured Saccharicrinis sp., assembly GCA_963677345.2. Taxonomy (GTDB): domain Bacteria; phylum Bacteroidota; class Bacteroidia; order Bacteroidales; family Marinilabiliaceae; genus Saccharicrinis. The sequence continues at coordinate 5,667 of CAXXLC010000006.1, read as the reverse complement.
ACACTTTCTGCTAATATAGTATAAGAACCAATACCAAGTTGGGCACTAAAATCAAGCTGAGATCCAATACCAGTTAAGACTTCTATCGGAATTACATCATTAAGATATAATGTATATTCTACTTCAGTCTGGGAATTATCCAAAGAAATCACATGACCTGATCCTCCATTACAACCTACAGCCGGACTAGAACTCAATGATGTTAAATTATATATATTAGGCAATAAGTATTCTGTAACCATTACCCTGTTATTCATTTCAAAACGTTCAGCAGGAACATCAGTATAAAAAGCCTCTACCCTATATTCATCTGTTCCCTGAATATCGTTCCAACGAACATCAACAGGAGTAGCGCTACTATACATAATAGAAGGCTCTACCTTTGAATTATCTGAAGTCCTAAATAATTCGTACGTGATACCATCCTGAGGAGTACCTCCAACATATACGCTTACCCCAGTTTCACCCTCACAATAAGCAGGTTCCGTGGTTAATACATCCAGTAATATAACACTATCAAATACATTTATTGTAAGTGATTCTGAAGACATACAATCATTTCCATCATATACATCAACAGAAACAACATCTCCATTCACTAATGTAGCTGATTCAAAAGTATTATCCGGTCCTCGTGGCTGAACTACAGTACCATTAACTGCAAATACATACTCAGCCCCTCCTCCTGCAGTAAACACAATATTTGTACCTGCAATAATTGAAGATCCAGGTACTGCATTTAAAGTAGCTGTTGGTAATGGATTAACTGTCATTGTTATATTACCGGTAGGTGTTGCACAGCCGGAAGTACTATAAGACACTATGGCAGAAATACTTTCCCCATCATTCAATGTATTTGATGAGAATTGAGATTCACTACCTGGTCCTTGCACACTAGTTCCATCAATGAAAAATTCATATACGTCACCTCCTGCTACAGTATATGTAACTTCGTCGGTAGCACAAATAATATTATCTGCATCTGAACTTGAAAGAGAAACTACCGGAACAGGATTTACATTAACTGTTACACCAGAATGGGCTGCGGTACAACCATAAGTATCAGTTGCTGTTACAGTAATATTATCATTATTTGCTAAGGTAGTTGATCTAAATTCTTCAGAAACATCTGGCCCCTGTACGCTTACGGTGTTCACAAAGAACTCGTAACTAACTCCGCCTCCAGCTGTAAACACAATCTCTTCTCCCTGGCAAATAGTAGTTTGGTCGGCAGTTAATGTAGCCACTGGTTTACTAATGGTAACATTAACTGCTGAACTAATATTTTCACAATTATTTCCATCAAAAATCCTGACTTCTACGGCAAAATCATTTAGAGAGTGCCATGTAAAAGTATTATCTGCTTGAATTCCGGTTTCAGGATTTCCATCAACAAAGAACTGATAAGTTAAGCTTCCTGTACCAGCACCTGTCGCAGTAAATAAAACATCCTGGTTTTCACAAACCGTACTAGCATCTCCACTTAATGTTACTGTCGGTAAGTCATGCACTGTCATTGAAATTGGAGGTGAAGCTCCAAAACAATCACCATCATAGGCTACCACAGAAATTTGATCTCCATCAGCAAGTATTGAACTTGAAAAAGTATTATTTACATCATCTTGTAAAACTTCCGATCCATTTCTATAATATATATACCTGTCAAAACCAGGTGAAGCAACAAAGTCAACAACTGAACCTAGACAAACTACATTTCCACCCGCACTGGTAATATTCAATGCTGGTATCGGATTGGCATTGATTGTCATAGTAATTACATTTGATGCATCAGCACACAATGTTGTATTATCTGTTGCAACTACATATATCTGGTCACCATCCTGCAAGTCTGGAGTTGTGTAAGTTGTTGATCCACTATGAACCGGATCATCAACTGCTCCCCTAATCCTATGGAATACATAACTATAATTTCCACTACCTAAACTTCCCGCAGCATTAAAAGTAACATCAATACCGGCACATGCTTCTGTTGAACCTGGTTGAGGGGCACTAACACTAATGTCTGCCTGAACCTGATTTATAACAACATCAACAGTAGCTGTATTTGTACATGTATTGACATCTTCAACTGTTAATGCATAAGTTCCTGCATTATTAATATCTACATTTGAAATTGTAGGATTTTGATCTGCATTATTAGTCCATCCATTAGGTCCTGACCATACATAACTTATCATACCATTAGGTAATCCACCTAAATTCAAATCCTCTCCTTCGCATAAAGGACCATTACTTGAAATAGAAGGTGATGGCAAATCATGCACCGTTACAAGCACAGTTGCTTCATCACTTGAACACCCAGAGTTATCTTCCACAATTACCCCATAAGTTCCTCCATCGGATAATGCAGCAGGATCTATTGTTAATATACTTCCATTTTCACCTGAAATAAGATTTCCATCTTTCGTCCATATATAATTAACATAATTACCGCTTCCTCCCGAAGGTACAGCTGTTAAAATAATGCTAGTATTAAAACAAACCGGATTATTATAACCAAGAGAAACAGTTGGCCTCTCATTCACAGAAACAACAGTAGTTCCTGCAATACTATTCGAGCAGCCTAAATTATCAGTTACAATAACATTATAAGTTCCGCTAGCAGCTGTAGTAGCAGCTACAATAGTAGGATCTTCTTCATTGCTGGAAAAAGAATTTGGTCCCGTCCAAGCAAATGTACTATATGTCCCTGATCCTCCTGAAGGTTCTGATGTCAGATGCAAATCATTTCTCTGGCAAACAGGAGAATCACTACCTGCATTAATTGTGGGATTTTCGTTTACCACAACAGTAGTACTCTCACTATCTGTACATCCATTCCCATCAACAACAGTTAGAGTATATACACCATCACCAGCCAAAGTAATTCCTGAAACAGAAGGACTTTGACTACTTGATGAAAATGTATTTGGTCCTGACCAGGAATAACTTGCCATGTTTACAGGACCTCCTAAAAGATTTAAATCATCACCTTCACATACAGCACCATCATTATTTGCCGATGCTATTGGTAACGTATATATCGTAACACCAACGTTTGCAGCATCACTAATACACCCACTATCATCCTGAACTGTTACACTATAATCACCAGCATCACTAAGAGCTGATGAAGCTATTGTTAAGGTGCTGCCATTTTCACCGCTTATAACGGATCCATCTTTTCTCCATACATAATTAATAAAATTACCACTTCCCCCATTAGGAGTAGCGGTTAATATTAAACTTGAATTCAAACAAACCTTATCGTTATAGCCAACAGAAACCGTTGGTCGTACATTTACAATTACATCAGTTGTAGCTGCAGCTGTTGTAGAGCACCCAAGGTCGTCAGTTACAGTAACACTATAAGTTCCTGAAGCCGCAGCAGTAGCTGCCACAATAGTAGGACCTTCTTCACCACTTGAAAAAGTATTAGGTCCTGTCCATATAAAGGTACTATACGTACCTGAACCTCCTGAAGGTTCTGATGTCAAATGCAAATCACTTCCCTGACAAACAGGAGAATCACTATCTGCATTAATGGTTGGGTTTTCATTTACAACAACAGTTGTACTCTCACTATCTGTACATCCATTTCCATCAGTAACAGTTAGTGTATAAATACCATCACCAGCCAAAGTAATTCCTGAAACAGAAGGACTTTGACTACTGGATGAAAATGTATTTGGCCCTGACCACGAATAACTTGTCATGTTTACAGGACCTCCTAAAAGATTTAAATCCTCACCTTCACATACAGCACCATCATTATTTGCCGATGCTATTGGTAACGAATATATCGTAACACCAACGTTTGCAGCATCACTAATACACCCACTATCATCCTGAACTGTTACACTATAATCACCAGCATCACTAAGAGCTGAAGAAGCTATTGTTAAAGTGCTACCATTTTCACCGCTTATAACAGATCCATCTTTTCTCCACACATAGTTAATAAAATTACCACTTCCTCCATTAGGAGTAGCGGTTAATATTAAACTTGAATTCAAACAAACCTTATCGTTATAACCAACAGAAACAGTTGGTCGCACATTTACTGTTACATCAGTTGTAGCTGCAGCTGTTGTAGAGCACCCAAGGTCGTCAGTTACAGTAACACTATAAGTTCCTGTAGCCGCAGTAGTAGCTGCCACAATAGTAGGGTCTTCTTCACCACTTGAAAAAGTATTAGGTCCTGTCCATGTAAAGGTATTATACGTACCTGAACCTCCTGAAGGTGTGGCTGTCAAATGCAGATCACTTCCCTGACAAACAGGAGAATCACTACCTGCTATAACTGACGGATTTTGTCTGATCACCACAGTAGTTTGAGCAGTATTCGTACAATTTTTACCATCCGATACAACCAAAGTATATACCCCCGCATCAGCTACTGCAACAGGATTAATAACAGGATTTTGAGCACCACTACTAAAAGTACCCGGCCCTGTCCAGCTATATGACAACATTCCGTTTGGCTCCCCAGTCAAATTCAAGACTTCGCCTTCACACAAAGGTCCATTATTATCAGCATCTGCAATAGGCAAAGGATTAACCGAAACCGCAACCGTATTGTTCATGCTTTCTGAGCACACATTATGCGAATCATTTTTTGCATCTATATGATATGTAGTATTAATGGCAGGTGTAACACTAAAACTTATTGCTTCACCTGTACCAAATTTAGTATCTATTACATTATTTCCAGCATCAAGCAATTCATATTCAACCCCAATATCAGAATCTGACAAATTAACGTTAGTGGATTCATTTTCACATATTTCAGCATCATCAACAGACAAATCGTATCCATTTGGATATAAATAAATGGTTGTATAATCCGATTGCGTATTAAGTGGCCCCCAATCGCTGTCATATTCATACAAATCAAAATAGATACGTATTTCATGATACTTAGCATCTATCCTATTATCTATATGAAACACAACATCCGTTTCATTTCCGGATCCGCTAACATCAATCCAGCTAGGATGATATTCAACCACGGGCCCACCATCAATTATAACGGTCCTGACTTGCCAACTAACATTTTCAGTATCAGCATGCCACGAAATATTTGTATGAGATATAGTAACATCTCCCTCATTAGAGCAATACTGAGAAGCTAAATCAGTAAAAACACCACTTCCCCCCTTTAACGAGGACACTTTAAATCCTTTCGAACGTGCATCATTAGCATATAAACTCTTTGCCGTACTTAAACTAGCATCCACCAGTTTATCCTGAGCAACAACATCACAAATGCTTGCTACATGAACAACAAGCAATGAGACAAATACAACTAATAATCGGTTTAAGTTTTTCATCATAATCACATTATATAATGACTCCTGGTTTTTTAGCCATGATTAAAAAAACGAACAATTTTAGAAACAAGGTCCCAATTTGCATTAAAATCATTCTTTATCAATAACTTATTTTAAATACCACCCAAGCCAACACAACTCGGACAATACGTTAATTTTCAATATAATAAACAAACACAACTAATCTCCCCAACGTGCCGAAACAACACTTAATCCATTTGTACGCAGCTTCAATCCTTTAGTTACACGTAACATATAGCAAAACCGCCGACTTTGTTAAACTATTAGTTTTCTTACACCAACCATTTAATTTAAATGCTTAAAAATATACATT
>CAXXLC010000005.1:0-120159 GCA_963677345.2 uncultured Saccharicrinis sp. | reverse complement strand
AGAAAAAGATATATCGGATCACGTACAATATTTGTAAGCATACTGTAATTTACACATTGCATATTTCCAAGGATTTTGTCAGCTTGCCAACATGAAAACAACCATAACAAAACGTCATGCAGAAATACGAAGAATCGTAGATCTGTGGCATGAAAGTAAGAGAGAAATTAAGCAGCCTGATTTTTGTAAGAAAGAAGGAATTTCTCAGGATTCACTTAAATATTGGATAACCAAGTTTAATAAAGAGAAGGTCTTAAAACAGTCAGATTCATTGGCTACTGGATTTATTCCCGTAACAGTTTCAAACACAAAAGAACCAACCTATCAAGAGATTGAATTTCCTAATGGAGTAACATTTCGATACAGGCATGGAGTTTCAATAGAAACAATTAAAGAACTCATAAAATTGTATTGATATGTTTACCTTGTCTTCAGAACTAAAATTTCAATTATACGGACAAGCTACGGATATGCGAAAAAGTTTCGATGGGTTATGTGGCCTTGTTAAAAATAATCTTGGGGAATCACCATTGAATGGCGATGTCTTTGTCTTTATCAATAAAAACAGAAACAAAATAAAACTTTTACACTGGAAAGGAAGTGGATTTGTTTTGTATTATAAAAGGCTTGAAAAAGGCACATTTGAATATCCCAAATATGATATAAATGAAGGATGTTATATTTTAAGTTATGCTCAAATGGTTATGTTGATAGATGGTATTTGTATTACAAATCTGAGACAAAAAAAAAGGTTTTTCCAAGAGGATAAAACACCTTGAATCCATTGATATTACAAAGGTTTTGATTATCTTTAAGCGTGGAAATCAAAGCAAAAGATATACAAGAAGAAGTCGTTTCAAAGGCAGAATATGAAAAACTGCTGGCTGAACATAAATACTTAAAACATCAGTTCAAAGAGCTTCAGAGACTAATTTTTGGTAGTAAAAGTGAACGTTTTGTACCCACATCTCAAGACGCTTCTCAATTAGACTTATTTGATGAAAAAACAAAGGAAGCAGAAACGGAAGTTGAACAAATTAATTACACTAGAAAAAAGCCGGAGAAGGAAAAGAAGACTCCCATTCGCATAAAAATATCAGATCACTTTCCACGAGTAGAAGAAATAATTGAACCAGATTTGATTGAGCCAGGTTCAAGAAAAATTGGCGAAGAGATAACTGAAATATTAGAATATAATCCTGCTCAAATATTTGTTAGGAAAATTATCCGTCCAAAATATGCAAGACCAAATAACCAAGGCGTTGTTATTTCAGAATTGCCTTCCTTGCCAATACCAAAGGGAAATGCCGGAGCAAGTTTATTAGCTTATATATTGGTTGCAAAATATGTTGATCATCTCCCTTTTTATCGTCAAATACAGATTTTCAAACGTAGTAAGCTGTATTTAACCAATTCAACAATGAACGGATGGTTTAATAAAGCGACAGATTTATTGGATCCTTTGTATCTCTTATTGGAAAAAGAAGCTTTAAATTGTGATTATTTACAAGCTGATGAATCTCCAATTGGGGTTCAGGATTCACAAAAGAAAGGTGCTTTATTTTCAGGATACCAATGGGTTTATCGATCACCTGAGCAAGGTTTAGTTCTTTTTAAATATCATCCGGGCAGAAATAAAGATGCACCAGAAGAGACTCTGAAAAATTTTAACGGATCATTACAAACTGATGGTTACATTGCGTATCAAAGCATGGAAACCAAAGGCCATATTGTGCTCTTAGCTTGCATGGCACATGCACGGCGCTATTTTGACAAAGCATTGAGCTACGACAATGATATGGCAGAATATATGCTTAAAAAGATACAGAAGCTTTATAAAATAGAAAAAACAGCAAAAGAGCGTTTGATAGATCAAAATACTTTACAAAGGTACAGAAGTCTATATGCAAAACCTGTCTTAATCGAAATAGAACAATGGCTAAAAAGCAACATTAATCAAGTGGTACCCCAAAGTCCAATTGGAAAAGCAATTAACTATACATACAACCTCTGGCCGAGATTAAAAGCCTACATTAATAATGGTAAATATGAAATTGATAATAATAAAATTGAAAATGCTATACGTCCATTAGCTTTAGGCCGGAAAAACTATTTATTTGCAGGTTCACATAGTGCAGCAAAGAAAGCTGCCATGATGTATTCTTTCTTTGCTACATGCAAAATTAATGAGGTAAATCCTTTAGAATGGTTAACCTTTGTACTTGAAAGAATACAAGATTATAAAACATCTCAATTAAATGAACTTCTTCCTCGAAATTGGAAAACCATTAAGAACTAATTACGGATTTTTATATAGTGTACATTACAGCATGGATACCAATATTTGGGTCTGAGAGTAAAATGTTGTTTATTTGCTGTTAAATAGAAATAATAAATAAACATCAAGAAAATTGAAAGACGGACTATCCCAGGAGCTACTATCTCTATTTCTCCCAGAAGGTATATTAGAACATTTTGAACTTGTATCCTATAGTAAAAGTTCAAGTGGAAAGAGTATTTATGAGTCAAATTTAGAATTATCATTAGAAGAAAAAGATATAATACCACCAGAGTATAAACATTACCAATATAAATCATGTGGATTTACAGAACCAAGGTATATAGAAGATTATCCGATTCGTAATATGCTTGTAAAACTGAAGATAAGGCGGCGTAGATGGGAAATTATCATTGAAGGTAAATAGAAGAAAGTAAGCAGGGATTGGGAAGTTATAGCACAGGGTACTCGGATGAGCGCAGGGTATGCTTCTTTTTTAAAAGAAATTAGTAGATTCTAATGCAATAAGCTGTCAAAGTCTTGAAGTATATCTAGGCGTAAATGGACGAAATTTTCAACGACAATACAAAAATAAGTTGAGTGACTACAATGATTGGAGTCAGAAAGAACATGCTGAAGATTTCCTGGTTTTTCCTAAAAATATCGGATACAATTGCTTATTATCGGCTTTTTCAACCATAAATATTCTTTATTGGTTATTTTACCGATATCATAGAGATTAAGATTCCTAATAGAGTTGCAATTCCAAAACTTAACATTGTTCCAACTAACACATATTCATTCTTTTTATTATCTCTAAAACGTAGAATAGATTTGGCTGCAATTATTAAACCTACTGCGCTATATTGACTTACAAATATTAAGGAAAGAACTAAAAAACGTTCCATTATACCAATTAATTTCCCTGCGTTAGGCAAATCTTTATTTTCATCTTCTGTAGAAGAAGTTGCTGGTGTTGAAATTGATAGGTAGTCAAATATGTTTTTTATTATAATATTCGATGGCTTTGCACATAAAATAAATCCAGTAACTACAGCAGCTTGTTTTAATGTGAATTCAATTTCAAATTGCAATTCATTGTAACTAACGTAAATAATAGCGATTCCAATAAATGTTATTATATGTAGGAATTGGTCAATAAAAAATAAAACGCTATCTCTAATTGTTGTATTAACTTGAAGAAGACTTTTTAAAACATCAATCAGAAAGTGTATTGCACTGAGTAAAAGAGCAAATTTAAAAAATGCATAATCAAAAGAAAGAGTATATGAAAAAACAAAAATGATTATGGTATGCCATAAATGATACCACGTAATGATTATTCTTCGTTTTATTATTGTCCAATTGTGTGGTTGGAAAACAAAGTCACCTAATAAGTGAGCTAAAAATTGAAGTATTAATAATTTATATATCATTAGGTTATATTATTTTCAAAGAAGGTTATAGCTTTTTCAATAGATTGCCAGCCTGCTGATGTTGAGTGTTGACTTATGGTTGACTGGTTTTTATTTAGTTTATCACTGATTTCTTTTTCACTTAAACCTAATAGCCTTAAATAAATAACTTGAGATTGTTTTGCAGAGCATTTAGAAATAATATTATCAAGCAAAGAAAATATTGTATTGTATAGTTCTGTAATTTTATTTTCATTACTACAAAAAAACATAGTGTTTTTAATCACAATTTTCTGCTTGTCAGAAGTACTATAATCTTGAATTGCTCTACCAGACATATAAATTGCTTCTCCATCAATAATACCATTATCAGAGTCTATTGTGTTTAAAGGAGCAACTGCAACAGCAAGACGAATAGCGTGCTCTTTAAAATATTTTATGCCCTTGGCATTTGAATTATATTGAAGATTAATAGATTTTATAAATGTTTTTAATATAAGAGCAATTCTTAAAGCACTGATTCCATTATTTATAGCACATTCAATATAATCTCCCTTAATTATTCTACCGTAGAACCCCAGGTTTTCATATTTGTCGGTTAACAGTTCAAGCAATTTTTTAATTTCACTTTCAATATTTCTTTTATCCTCTTTACTAAGAGATGTATATGAGATAATGTCTGCTGAAATTGATGCGCTATTCATAATGTCTAATTTATCGGTAAATATACCAATAAAATGTTTTTATCGGTGAAATCACTTATAAAATATTCCTATTTTTATTGCAAGGTGCTTCCTTTAGCCTTGTACACAACGTTACGCATATGAATAGTTGCCGTCTTTAATTTTATCTGAGATGTATAATAAATTACATTCTTCTTTAGCTTCAAATACTAATTCACTATTCCCTATGATGTAAGGAATCGCCGTATACTGCCTGTCCCGATATTATCGGGAAGACACGTATGTACAGTGAGAGGTTCTCCAATAGGCTTTTAGTCTATCGGTGATCTGCTCAATTGGCAATAGTTATTAAACAAGATAGTCCATATTGTATTCATCTGGAAAAACTATACAAACATCTCTTAAGTTTAACCCGGTTTTTTCATATATGCAAATTTGAATTGCTGGTTTGTAATCTAAATATTGAGGTTTAGATAATTCAAATATTAAGCGATGTCTGTATTTCTTATATTCTTCTTTATATTCAGATATGGATTTTATACCATACACTCTAATTGCTTGAAAATTGAATCCATCGACTTTGGTCTTTAAATGATTAATAACCCGAGATACTATTGTTTTATCATTTATTAATTTTTCTCCTTTCAAGTATTCTATACTATTGCTAAAGTCAAGCATCTGCTCAGTATCTCCAACTAAATCAAAACAAATATTCGTATCAAAATCACAAGTGAATTTAGATATTATATAATCACTTTTATACCTAACGTCACCCCACCAATGAGCATTTTCAATAAAAGTATCCCAAAAATAATATCCTTCTCCAAGCCAGGTATTTTGCCATTTACATGCAAAAGGTGCTGTTGCTAAAATATCATCAGGGTTACCTCTATCTTGTAGTGTTTGATATAAGGTTTTAATTTTCAAAATAATTCAATTAAATATTCACAGTATTTTCTTTTAAAGGAATCTCAAGCGAAGATAAGTTCATTGTCGGAAGAATTATTGGAGGAATATTCGCTTGTAATGTCACTGTGCTAATGAAAGCTCTAACATAAGGAAATATTAGAGCAATACTATTTCTGTAAAAATAAGTCGGTATATTTTCAAATTGCAAACCATCTTCAAATTTAAAGAATGCAATACATTCAATTTCTACAAATGCATCTGCAACTTCACCATTATGAGCGGCAACCTTAAATTTCAATTCAAAAACTGATTTTTTAGAAATAAATTTCCCAAAAGGACTAAATGCTATATCTAAACTATTTGAAGTTTTTTTTTGAAAAGTCAATGTTAACTTTTTCAAATCTATAATTCTCTAAAGAAAATGCCGCTTTGTTCATTAATCTATTATTTTTTATCACACACTAAGGTAAAAAAAAAATCCGAAGCGAACTTCGGATTTTCTATTATCTGGTTTAAACAACTAAATTCCCAAAAAGAATCTTTACTTTCTAGTTCATAAAAGAACTGAGATTGATGCATAAATTCATCAATTGTTGGACCGACGTTATCATACTTTTCAGATTCAGCCCAATCTTTTTCTATTTGTTCTCTTGAATTGTTCTGAAAATACAATTTCAAGTTTTCTAAAATCGTGCTCATCGTTTTATGTTTTAATTTCAATTGTAATTTACAATTTTCGTACAAAAGTAGCAAAAAAGAGAAACTTTAAAATTTAAATCTAACTTTTTTATTTTATACTTTAACCTAAAATACGCAAGAATTTTTTTTAACTACGAATTACTCGAATTACACGAAAATAAAATACTTGCGCATTTAAAATTGTAGACAATTTAAATTTTTAAGCAGAAAACCCCTTACCCACTTTTAAAAGCTATTGCGGGAAAGCTTAAAACCAAGAAATCATATTTTCAACCAGAATTTGCCATTTGAATTAATTTTTCATTGTTAGTAGCAAGATGAATCACTGTTCTTCGGCCACTATCAGTAAATTTAGCAACAGTAGCCACAAAACGAAAAATGAACTTTTTAAGCCGAGAGGTTTTCGTTAATCCAACGACTACTTTAGCAAATATATTTAACAGCCACTTATATATTATATGCGCAACAGCCATGATTATCAGGTATACCGTGTTTTCTTCAAGGAAACTATGTGGCATGGAATTCCAATTGAAGTCATTGTTTTGAATATCAAAAACACGTTCACAATTTCCTCTTCTATTGTAAAATTCAATTGCTTCCTTTTCTGAAACATCCCAGTCGTTGGTGATGATAAATAAGTAGTTTTTAGCATCTCTTGTAAAAAGAGATTTTTGACCTGTTTTATTAGGCCATCGGTAGGCTACAATACGATGCTCATATTTTCCGAATTGATATTTAAAACTATTTACTTCATAATCCTGAAAATTAATAAGGCAAGTCTCCCAATCCAGTGTATCTGCAGCCTTTGTTAATAAAGTTTCTGAGTTATTTGCCCTAATCGAAAAAAGGATATCTTTTTCATGAAAATAGTCTGTAACTTCTTTGATGTATGAACCACAATCCATTCTTGCATAACGAGGTTTTACACCTTTGTTGTTAAGTACTTTTAGAACTCTTTTATGAGTTGCCAACTGTGCTGTTTTAACATTACAATTTCCATTTCGTCCTTCGATATAAACAGGAATATTTGAAATAGTTGCTATACCTGGAAAATATCCTCTTTTTCCTTTGTAACTATATTCTGCATCATATTTTTCTGCTGGAATAAATTGATGGTCAAAATCATAAACTAAGTCTTTGTCGTTAGGATTTAATTGTTTGAATTTTAACGCACTATCAAGTAAAAATTCATTCATTTTAGGGTTTACGTTGATTTTATTAGGTTTCCCTGATTGTGTTTCAATATTATCACACGGAACTGATAATTCAACATCACCACGTAAAATTGTATCTGCAGAAGGAATTTTAATACCTTTAAGATGTTTTAATGTATTATCTCTCAAATAATTTACATCTTCGGTTGAATTACCACCGCAAAATGTTGTATATATTCTACTTAATAATATATCAGAGTAATTATAACCTATCTTTTTTACTCTTTCACCTAATTGATTATCAATGAAATCAATTGCTCCATCAGCATAAAGTTGCTTATGAATTAGGTGAATGCCACCAAATGGTGTTACTTTGGAATCGAAAATTTTGTACACACACCTAATCAGGTGAAAATTTTCGAGACCTGCAAATCTTGCAGGTCTTTTTTTATCAAATATTTACATCTATTATCTTATAATACTCTTGCGGAAACAAGGTTTAAACTAAATAAGGACTATTTGAATAAAGATTAAAGATTAAAGATTCAAACTCCTTAAAGCCAAGGTCGCAAAGACAAATCCTTACGGATTTTTGTTTTCGTTGTGCTCTTTTGTTTACTCTGTGAGCTAATCAATTTATCAACTCAACAACTCAACGATTTAACAACAAATTAATAGTCTTCAGATTATTTATTGATGCGCAATGTTTTTTGGGTCATCTAATTAACACAAATTACCACGAATTCTTTATAAATGCGAATTGCAACGAAACGACGAAGGAGTTCAATAATACCATATAATGTCAAGTTACATTGTTAATTACAGCTAATTACCACGAATTATTATTTGCAGCGCAAATGGTACAACCTGAAATATTGTGGCCTGAGAACTAAGAGCTAAGAGCTAGTAGTAGTAACACTTGTAAGAATATGTGTAGCAGGAAACCAAGACTTTCAACTTTCAACTTTTGACTAGGTACTAATAACTAAGAATTTTCTTCGGCTACATCTGTCAGTTAGCAACCTAACGACCTATCGACCTATGGACCTAATAATCTAATATTCCTACAAGCTTAATACCACCACCATATTATTTAAGGATTCTGTTCGGTAATTGGTCGGTCTGTATAGACCTATCCCTATCCGAACAGAACCCGAACAGAACCCTATCCCACCCGAACGTTACCCGAAGCCGACCCGAAGCCATATCCTAAATGCCCCCCAAAAAACGTTTTTCTGAATAATTTTTGCCGATTTAGGCCTTTTTCTGAATAATTTTCCCCGTTTTTGGCATTTTTTTGAATAATTGGGTGTTTTTGGCCCTTTTTCTCTCCATTTTAAGATTAACCACTTTTTACTTATTGCTGATTTGCAATTATTTACAACGAAAAAAAGTTACAGTAAAATTACTGTTATTTTTTCGATCACATCTTTGATATAATTTAGATATCGAAAGCTAAGGGAAAGGATGTTTGGTTAGGTTTTACTGTTGTTGGTTGGATTTGGTTATTTTTTGGTGAAGGGCAAAAAAAAGTCGGTGGTGTGCCGACTTCTCTATTTTATTTCGATTTTAATAATACTAAGTATTCTCTTATTTTAAATCCATAAAATCATCGTAAAATGCTAATGGATACTTGTTTTTAGGTAACAGTATTTTATGCTTCATAAATTCAGAGATATTAATAGTGGTATCTTTGAAATCTGTATTAAGTTCATTCATAATCTCCTGCCATGTTTGCTCTCCGTATGTTAGATGCTGAGTTTCGCCCTGGTCATCGAGATGTACGACTGCTGTTCCTCCGATTAAAGTATGAAGCTCAAAAACCTCTTTGCGATATTCATGGAGAGAATCTAAATTGCCCTCTAAATATCCATCCGGTTCCATAAAGTTTCTGCAAAAATACCACCAACGACTGTTATAGCTACTTTGCCAATTATGAAACGTATCGTTATCAATAGTTCCATAATCAATTTCGTTCTGAATATTGCGAAATTCATAGCTAACACCTTTTTTGGCAAATTCAAATTCAGAAGCTATTGAACTACCGTTTAAAAAACAAGGAAGCTTTATGTAATTATCTCCGTGCTTTTTGAGTATTTCATGTGCCTGATAGTATTCATCGCTAAGCCAAATCGTTTTTTTTGAGTTGGGATATGGGATTGTTCCTAAGATTATATTCTCATAAGAAGGTTCAAATTCATTGCCATCAATATCAATCCAGAATTGATGGTAATACCCATAATCCACATTAGCCTTAAACCTTTTAGAAAGGTCTAAAGCCAATGTTTTGACATTTCGTATATCCAATTTATGATTTCCTATCGTACTAACATCATGTCCCATAAGCAATGCATACTATTCAAGAGTTGAACCATCCGCAAAAAGAATCTTTTCAGGTTTCCAAACCAATTTAATTTGTTTCAGGTTTTTAGATTTCAATAATTGGTCTTCATCCATAAACTGATTGTAATCGGTAGTGGCACTATAATTTTTGATTGAACTTGCAGCGACACCGTCATCATAAGTTAGATTTAAAGATTTTATTTCTTTATCAAACAAGTCGGTAAACATTATCTGACCTGTAAATGCAGTTATTTCTTTATCTGTTTTATTCTCAAATGCGAACTTATAAGTAATATATTCCTGGTAGTCATATTCAACATATCCTTTATCAAAGATTGTTACAGTTAGCGCATTTTTTAATTGTGCTATTCTTGCTTCCTCTTCCTTTTTAGCTTTTTCAGCTAATTCTCTTTGAATACGCTCTTCCTCTTCTTGTTTTTGCTTTGCTACCTTGGCTTCTGCCAATATCTCATTATAACTTTTACCTTCAATACTTTCGTTGAGCAATTTAGCTCGTACAAAATACATTGCTAATAGGTTCATTTCGGTGCTATCAAGAACGTTTGCTTCTCGAATTGCTTTGAGGTCGCTTTTAAAAGTTGTATCGCTATACGTATTATTCATTGGAGAAGAACACGATGCCAGAATTACAATCGCCAATAGGTAAAAAAGTTTCTTCATTTGTCTATTATTTAATAGTTTTAAAACAAAGAAACAACAAGTGTTTGTCAACTAATGACAATGTTCTATTTAAAGCTGTTTTTTTCTATTTTCTCGTTCAAATAATCCTTAAAGTTCTGAGGATAAACTACCTCAATTTCATCTGGTAGCCCTAATACAAATCTACCAACACCTAAAAAGTTACCTACCTCGGTAGTAAGCAAGTAATTATCATCATCTTCCTTTTTGATATACTTTTCACTTAATGGAAATTCTTCAATCAGAAGGTTATATGCAAGCATGGAAAGTTTAAGTTGAATGGCAATTGGCTCATAGCTTTGCATTCTGAAAATATCTGTAATGCCCTTATTATGCTTTGGTTTGTATTGCCAGCATTCATCGCTTACAATAACTTCTTTAATCCTGGCTGTTTTAAAAATTTTATTGCTTTGGTCTTCTGTATCATAACACCAAATGCCCATATAATTTACGGTAAAATCAATGGGTTCAACCAATCTATCACGAATATCTTTACCATGACCGGATTTATATTTTTTTAATACTACTTGTTTTTGTTGCTTAATGGCTTGTATCAGGTTAAAAATATTGTCGGTTTCTTCTTTTTTAGAAATGGCATAAATTACCCGGTCAAAATCATATAGGCTGTATAGCTTTCTTGCTAATTTGTCTTTTAATTCTGAACCATCTTCAATGGAGTGTATAGCTTTGCCCAAAATAAAAGCTTCTTCTTCGGTGAAATGTAATAATTGACTAATATCCTGTGAAGTGGATTCTTCTTTATCAATTTTGAAGTAGCCGTTATTGTTCTCAATTACAAACCCTACTTGTTTGAATGTGTCAAAGTAGCGATATACAGTTCTTGGGGAAACATCAAAACGGTCTGATATTTCCTGAATGGTTCTGCCATACTTACAATCAAGTATAAGCAGAATCTCTAACATCTTTTGAAACTTTGCCTGGTCTGCCATAGTTATCTTAAATCTTCCTGATTAGTCCAATCACTAAAAATGCTTTCATGTATCATTTTTTGCCAATCTTTTATATTATCAATTACCGGAATTGAAATCAGGCTACATTCATTTTCACTCTCAGAATTTGAATTTTCTTTAATGTAGTTTCCCTTTCTCATCCCATAATCTCCAGGGTAAACTAAAGCTACTTTCTTTGCATCAAAGTACCTTGAGTAAACGTACATTTGGCGCAAGTCATCTGTAGACGGATTGGCTCCATACAGATTTTTCCATTTTGTATCCAAAATGATATTATTGCCTTTTTGTTCAATAAAAATATCAGGTCGCATTGTTGTTCTATATCCCTTTTCAGGCTTCCAAAAATATTTTGAACTCTGAGCTTTGACTTTTATTTCAGGTACTTTATTCTGTTTACGAAGGCTTATAAAAATAAATTTCTCCCATAGGTCATTCATATCAAACATTAATGCAAGTACATCATTGTAACCTTTGCTCAAATCTGGATGATACTGAAGTATTATTAATCTAGCAATTTCAATTGCTTTTCTATATGATTCTGTTTTCCGATTAAAAACAAGTTTATTAAAAGTGCTTTCGGTAACTTTTAAATCTGGCATTTCGGGAAAATATAGTAGTAAAGCACCAATTCGGCTTTTAAGAGCAACATTTGTATTAATCTGATTCAGCAATCTAATCGCTTTATACAAAACGGAGTGTAGTAAATGATTGGTATCATAAATATTGTGTTTAATATAAAAGCGTTCTTGATGAGTTAGGTTCTGTTGGATATGCTTTGAAAAATGCAGACTACCTTTTAATGTTGTTGAATTAGATTCTGTTTTTCGGTATTTTTTTACCAAGCCCGTATGAAGTAAAAACTCAACTTCTTTGATGAACATTTCAAAATATAAATCAAGAATGGTATTAGGGCGAATTTTTAAATCACTAGAACTTGTTTGTTTAATACTAAAATCACCAACGGCTTTCAGCATACCTATTAGGATATTACGCCATTTGTTTTGGGAACTGACTTCTGCTTTTATTTTATCTGCTTTTGGTAAAACCTCAATAAGAGTTTTTCCAACTTGCAGGACACCTACATGCTCATTGAATTTAATTCCATTATAGCACAAATCAAAAAAGGGAACACCTTCGCCATAATATTGTTCCAAAGCATGAAACTGGTCTTTGGTGATTTTCTTTTCACCTTTATCGAACCTGACAGTTTCGTGTTCAAATACAGTTATATGTTTACTATTCTTAACCAATCTGTTTATTCATTAATTGCATAATAGCTTTTTTAAAGCCTTCGTTGTCATTGTTACTTCTGTAATTAATAATTGAAAACACTTCACGTTCTTCAAATTGGCTTGAACTTTCATGGTCAAAGTCTGCAAAAATATCATTGCTATTCTCATTCTTCTCTACAAAGCCTTTACCAAGTACTAAGCCAATTTTCCCGTAATCCCCAAAGAAGTATTCCTGTAATAATGGGATAATGTTTTTATAGAAAGCTTCCATAATAATCGGCAACATATCGTCCGCTCCATTTTTAAGGAAATATGAATGTCCAATCATATGGTCTTTATCAAGCAGCTTTTCAATTCTTTGATTAATTTTTTTCAGTATCTCAAATGCTTTGAAGTCAACTATGTCATAATTTAGTTCCTTTAAATCGTACTGGGGAGGCATCTCTATGAAGCTAAACCTTCTTCGCAAAGCAGCATCTAAGGCTTCTACACTGCGGTCGACTGTATTCATAGTGCCAATAATATATAGGTTATTTGGAACTGTAAATGAATCTTTGCTATAAGGTAATATTGCCTTTAGTTGTTCTTTTTCACCTTGTCTTTTCGATTCCTCAATCAGAGTAATTAATTCTCCAAAAATTGCAGCAATGTTTCCACGGTTGATTTCGTCAATAATAAACACAAATGGTTTTGTTGTATTATCTTCAATTTGTTGACTACTAACATTACTGTTTGCTGTTATGGTTTCAACAACCTTTTGAGCGTAACCTTCCCAATCAATGAATTGATTATCACCTTCATATAGTTTTTGAAGGTTTTCTTTTGTCATAACCCCCTGTTTCTTTTTCTCTTCAGTAGTATAAACGTTTAAGCTGCCTTTGCTATTGACATTTACATAAAATGATTTGTTTCGCTTATCAGTTTTAAGTTCAAGTAATTCATTATCATTTTCTAAAATTGAATCTTTGAATGTTTGATAAGCAGTTAAGAAACTTATATTTGACTTTTCAGAAGCTTTTGAGCAAATCTCTTTGAAAATCCCTGGAATAATCTCGTATTCAACTATGCTCTTAGAATTTGCCTCCTTATCACTTTCCAGTATAGGCTTAATTCCTTCAATAAAGTCCTCATAGCTCATACTCTGATGGAAGGTGGTAAACATTATTCTACCTTCTTTGACAAAATCATCATACTTGGATTTTATATCTTCTCTGCTCATTCCAGACATATCAACACCACATATTTCAAGAGCTTTGTTTATTGTGTTATATGTTTTACCTGTTCCTGGAGGGCCATATAATATTTGATTGAGGGAGTTCTTATTTTGCATTTCTTTAATCCTTTCTTCTTTTCTTAAATCTGCTTGGTTTATGAGTTGGTTGACATTATTTATAATTTCAGGGTTATCAATTTTATATACCGTTGTTTGGTTGCCTTGTGGGTTTCGTAAGCGAGGATTGTCAACCAACCAATTGATTCCGATTTGGTGAGGAAAGTCGATGGTATCGTCAAAATAATATTCATCAAGTACAACGCCTATGCCTAATACATTATGTCCATTCTGAGCCAGGACAATATCTCCAATATTGATTTGGTCATAGAAATTAAATAATTCTCCAGCTTTTCTACTTGATGTCCTTTTATCATTAGGATAGTAGCCTTCATCTTTGAAAATCTGCTCTATACTCTTTTTGGAGCTAATATCGTAATCTCTTAAATCTCCTGTTTCTGGCCAACCAACGCAAACTACATTATTTTCCTTCATGTAGCTCCAATAATCTTTATCCCCATCGGTAGTCCCAATTCGCCAGTATTTATTTGGAATTCCGACTTGCCCATCTAAAGTTTGATAAAGTATATCTTGAGCAAAAATCAAATGATTTGTATCCGCAAATACATCTCCCGGAAGATTTTGGCTTTTTAGCTCTAAAAGTTCATCATCGGTTAAGATGTATTCTTCAATTATATCTTGAATAATGGTTAAGTAATGAGTGTATTTATAGCACTTAGGCTTAGGTTTAACCTTCAGAAGTTTACATAGTTTACTATAAAATGAATCTTTAAATAAAGTATATTTATCAGGGTCGTGAAATGTCAGAAATGTTGAAATTGTTCTTTCATCTTGATGATGTGAGTATTTTTCTTCTGGAACAATTTCTCGATATATTTTTAGCGTTTCATTATGAAAGTATAATACTCTGTCTTGGAGAGCAATATTCTCATTAAATAGATTGTCGAAACAATTGATATAATCTTCTTGCTTGTCTTTAGCCAAATGATAAATAGCAGCATAACCCACACCATAAATTAAATTAGAATAATTTATTGATTTAAGTTCCTTTTGAAAATCAGCAACATTCAAATTAGGTCGCCCTTTGAATTCTTTTAGCAGTTTCCATTTATATACTTCACCTTTTAAACCATTGGTTTTAATATGTTCTTTATATCTATCTATTAAGCTTTTAATAGGGTCATTGTTATTGTCAACAACCTCAAACCCGAATTTTATGAGAAAATTATTTGTTTGTTTACCTCCAGAATAATTCCATAAATGTTCACCATTCATTTCTGAATGAGCATATCGCATAACTTCTTTGGGAGGATATTCTTTCTCATTAATTAAAACCACCCATCGAGTTGATGGGATTAATTCGATTTTATCTTTATCAATCTTACTTACAGCACTTAAAACATGCTCTTTCGTTATTTCATTAGGTTTAAAATTCATTCTCTATTCTCAATAAGGAATTAACTCTTTTGATACTTCTTAAAATTTTCTGCCTGGTCTAAAATCTCCCTGTAAACTTCATCTTTGGTGATTGGTGGGTAGCCAAACTTTGCAAGTAGCTTTATTAAATCCATCTTTAATTCAGCTTTGATGTCATCTCTTTGATTCCAATCTACGTATTTGGCTTTATCATCAACCACAAGCTTTACTTCTTTGGCTAGAGCAATTGCTTTGTCTTTAGGATAATCGAAATCAAACTTATGGGCTATCATTATAAGAATATCGAAGAATGCTTTTTCTTCAAAGTCAATTCCCATATCACCAAAGGATTCTTTTTCTTTTCGGAGTTCGTGGTAAAGGTCAATGATTTCATCGGTGAAGTCTTCCAATACCTCACTCTGTAATACATCGGCTTTACGCTCGTTATAGTTATCTACTAAGGTTTTCATCTTTTTTGAGAAGTCAATTCCCTTAGCTTTATTGACCTTCTTAAACTCATCAATTGCTTTAGCAAGCAACTGTTGTAGGAGCTTAATTTTAGTATTAGGTAGTTTTATCTTATCAATCTTAGCCAGGTAGTCATCATCAAAAATGTCGATGTTGGTTTCCTTGGTATCACCAAGCTTGAATATTTCTTCTACGCCATCACTTTCAATAGCATCCTTTATCATCTCCCGCACTTTCTTATTCATTTGGGTTATATCGGGAGCTTCACCTTTGGTCAGTTTGAATACAATAGAACGAACCGCAAGATAAAAGTGAATCAAATCTCTTTCTCGCTGAGAAAACTCTTCACTACCGCAACATATATCATAGGCTGCTTTCAATCGTTTTACAAGATTCATAAAGCGATTCTCAAGCTCTTTGGTCAATTGTACATACTCCGCTGCATTTTTAAGACAGTTGAGTTGAGCAATAGAATCTTCAGTGAAGTAGGCTGAGTTATCAAACTTGTGAAATAGCTTTCCTAATAAATCAAGTTGGTCTTTTACGGTATCAATGGATTGACGAATATCTTCAAAGTTGGTTTTATCACCTTTTGAATATTTCTTTAATGCCTTGTTCATGGCACTTTTAATCCCGATATAATCAACGACCAAACCTTTTTCTTTTCCCGGATAATTTCGGTTTACCCTTGAAATGGTTTGAATCAGATTGTGCAATTGTATCGGCTTGTCAATATACATAGTGTCCAGGAATGGAACATCAAATCCGGTTAACCACATATCAACCACAATGGCTATTTTAAAATTAGACTTCTCATTTTTAAACTGTAAATCCAATTTCTTTCGGTCTTCCTTTGTACCAAGCATGTTATACAAATCTTCTTCATCATCCTTACCACGAGTCATAATCATTTTGATGCGTTCAATAGGAAGAATTTGACTTTGTCGATCTGACGATTCTTTCTTTTCCTTTTCAGTTAATTCCACACCATCATCACATGCCTTAATCTCATTCCATTCCGGTTTTATGGCAATTATTTCTTTAAACAATTCATAGGCAATAGGTCGGGAACTACACACAAACATTGCTTTCCCTTTTACCGTAGAACCTTCTGCAATACGTTTTTCGTAATGCTCCACAAAATCTTTTGCTACTTCCTTCAATCTGTCAGGGTCACCAATGATGTCATTGATTTTTCCCATTGCCCTCTTGCTTTCTTCTATTTGATGTTCATTAGCTCCTTGTTCCTCACATTGCTTGTAATACTCTTCAATCTCCTTTAGTTTTCTGTTGTTAAGTATCACCTTTGCAGCACGACCTTCATATACAATCTTTTTGGTAATTTCATCTTTTACCGATTCTGTCATGGTGTATGAATCCTCAATTTCACCAAAAACATCTAATGTACCATCAACAGGCGTACCAGTAAATCCAACATAAGTAGCATTGGGTAGTGAATCATGCAAGTACTTAGCAAAGCCATAGGTTTTCTTTATTGTTCCTTTTTCATGGTCAACACTAACTTTTTGGTCCAGGTTTATTTGACTGCGGTGAGCTTCATCTGAAATACAAATCACATTTGTACGTTCAGTAAGCAACTCGGTGTCCTCAGTAAATTTGTGAATTGTGGTTAAAAAAACACCTCCACTATTTCGTCCTTGTAGAAGTTCTCTCAAGTGGTTACGGCTCTCAATACTTATGATGCTATTGTCTCCAATATAACTTTTGGCATTTATAAAAGTCTTTGATAATTGGTCATCTAAGTCTGTACGGTCGGTTATCAGTACAATAGTTGGACTTGAGAAATCAACGCTTTTCATTAACAGGCGTGACAAAAACAACATGGTAAAACTTTTACCACAACCTGTTGCTCCAAAGTATGTACCTCCTTTTCCATCACCCTGGGGACGTTGATGCAGTTTTATACTTCGATATAGTTTATTTGCTGCATAGTATTGAGGATAACGGCAAACTATCTTTTCATCTTTTTTGGAAGCATCCGGGATGTAAATAAAGTTTCTGATAATATCCCGTAACCTATCAGGGTTAAACATGCCTTCAATCAATGAATACATTGAATCAATACCATCTACCTCTATTTCATTTCCGGTTACTTTTCTCCATGCATAATAAAAATCATAAGGTGCAAAAAAGGAACCAGCCTTATTATTCACCCCATCAGATATAACACAAAAAGCATTGTATTTAAACAGTTCAGGAATGTCACGCTTATAGCGGATTGTTAGCTGTTCGTAAGCTGTATGTATTGTTGCTTCCTCTCGTATAGCAGACTTAAATTCAAAAACCACTACCGGAATACCATTAATGTACAAGATGCCATCAGGAATTCTTTTTTCAAAGCCTTCAATCTCCAACTGATTGACAATCTTATAGAGGTTGTTATCCTGACTTAAAGCATAATCTTCTTTTGGTTCTGCTGCTAAATGAAGATTGTCATGCTCTAAAGCTTCTGCATGATTTTGTTTGTTGGGATAGTCAACGAGATATATCCACAAGTCTTTGGCATTAGGGTCTTCACGTTTAAAAACAAAACCGTCAGCCAATAATTTCATGATGGACTTATTACTCTCGTATAAATCAGAAGCGGAAAAGGTTTCCAATTTCCGCACAATTTGTTCCACCTCAGAATCGGTTATATTGGCACTTTTGTACTGTTTTTTTAAGAAACTCTTTAAGTCATCTTTCAAAAGTACATCTTCAGGTTTGCGAACAATATCACTACCCAATACGTGTGGTATGTCCTGACTACCTAATAATTTTATAAATGCCTGTTCTAATTTATCTTCGGTGAATTTACTCATAACTTTTTGTCTTTAGATACAACCTTAAGTATGATACTATTCTTATATTAATATTGTCCAACTACCAGTTGTTTCACTTTCCCTTTCAATATATCCCTTCTTTTTAAGTGCCTCAATGTGTTTCTGTACTGCAGAGGGATTAATTCCCAGCTTTTCAGATAGTCTGGCTCTTGAAATAGTTGGTTCATTAACTATAAAATCTAATACTTCTTTTTGTTTATCAGTTAATTTAACTCTATGACCACCAACTTGACCACCAACTTGACCACCAACTTGACCACCAACTTGACCACCAACTTGACCACTTCTTTCATAAAAATCAGGATGAATAGGAATTTCAATGACAAAATAACTTCTGTTTGGATCATTTGTATCAAAAACAGGAGATGGCGAACCATTATTTTGAAGTGCCCTATAAATGGTTGGAATTCCGGTGCCCCGTCCTTCTGTTAGTTCCAGTTCTTTTAAAAAACCACCAATCCGTCTATTGCGATATCTCCGAACTCTTACGGAACCTCTTTCAAAGTCAGATTGTTTAAGAGATGGATCAATTCCATTGTAGCTGATGATTTCTATTTTATCAGGTAAAATACGTACTTCAATTGGTTCCCGAAGTTCGTAGTTGCGATGATAAACTGCATTAGCCAAAGCCTCCTCAATGGCGTCATATGGATAATTGACTATGGTATCAGCTTCAGCCCGATCAGGATATTTCTTAACCTTAGTCCTTAATATATTGGTCTGAATGTAAGACAGGGCATCAGATAATTGTTTTTGAATGGGGCCATTAAATGTTTTTTCGCTAAACTCCCGAGCTCCAACTCCGTATGGAAATTCTACCACATCAATTTGAATGCCCGGGAAAAATTGCTTTGGATTTTCTGAAAACATGAGAAGTCCTACATTCTTTGGAAACAAATGTTCTTGTGCCCCTTCACACAGGTTCATCGCTGTTGCTAATTTTTCCTTTGACATGGAGGAACTTTCGTTATATAATTTACTCTTCACTTTTGACAGGTGTTCCCGCATTAAAGCAAAGTCCAGCTGGTCAATATTTGTTAACGTATTCACTCTGTCATCAAACGGTATGCGGGCTGTTAACTGTATGAGTTCGGTCTCTTCTTCGGCATTAGGGATAACACTACTTGATAGGCGACGAATACGATAATTGTATGTTTTATGTCGAGCCAATATATCATCCGGCACTTTATATGGACGAATACTACCTGCAGGCACCCAAATAACCAATACATGCTTATCGTCTACCTCTTCTAATGACATTCGTGGCATATAAGCCGGCTGAATTAGATTCGCATAGCCAATCATTTCACGCTGTACTTGTTCAAAGCTATCCGGATTAAATCCCAAAACAGGTCTTACAGGTCTTCCTTTCTCTTCCTGAATACCCACTACTATATACCCACTGCCTTCATTCTCGAAGTCATTTGCAAAGGCACAAACAGTTCTCAGAATAGCAGTTGGATTCCATCCTTGTTTAAATTCAATACGAGTGCCTTCTATAGTAGTGTTTGAAAGAAGCGTTTCTATATTTATTGGGATGCTCATTTTCTTTAATGGTCTTTAATTAGTAATTCCTAATTAACTATAAGCTTTATAAATGCCTGTTCTAATTTATCTTCGGTAAATTTACTCATGTCTTGGTAAGTTTTCGATGATATAAAGAACCGTCTGTCCAGCTTCAGTAGTGAAATATTTTTGATGACGACTTTTGGGAACATTAGGTATGGTTCTTTTGATAGCACCTATCTCAAGTAAGGGTTCTATGTATCGCTTGAAGTTATCGGTATGTGGCTTTAGTTTTAAAGCCTGTTCCTGTATTTCTTTATTTGACCGAGGTGTTTCTGCAAAATTTAATACTGCTATTTGTTCTGGTAAAATTTGTTTTGAAAAGTCAGTGTATTTTTGAATCTGTTTTTCTGTTGGATGCCAACTGAATTGAGATATAAATTTTTCAATATCTAAACGAAAAACTCTGTTGACTTGGTCGTTGACTTGGTCGTTGACTTGGTCGTTGACTTGGTCGTTTGGTACGTTTTTCAATAAAGTGATCCTGATTCCTCCATCTACTTCATTTATTTCCGGCTCCTGTAAAGCTGCATCTTTACAGGCTTCTAATATTTTCAGTGTACCCCGACCCCATGAATCGATATATCCGGCTTTAAAGCAGGCATCTGCTATTTTGGGATTTCGAGGTCTTGAACTATGTTCTCGTTTCAGGCTTTCAATATCAATCCCCGAAGGAAGTAACCCTTCGTTCCAGACAGATAGTTTTGTATCAAACACCCTGATTTGAATCGATGCACCCATATAACTGCGGTGCACTAAGGCATTGAGTAGGATTTCGCGTAGTGCACTTACCGGATACTCTCCCTTTTCGATACGCTGTAGTCCCTCAAACTCAACTGGCCGGATTAAAAACTTATGATTCAACTGCAAAGCCACTTCATTTAGCAGGTAAACCAGGTTTCCTTCAATCACCTCCTGGAAGCGCAAGTCGGTTGAATCTTTTCCGAAACGACCAATTTTAACCTGAATATTGGGATAAAAACGGTTGGGGTCTTTACCGAATAGTATAATGGCTGCCCGTTTTAACTTTTCTCCCTCTGTTAGCCGAAGCTTATCGAGTACTTGCAAAGTAGATAACCCTCCCGTATCCGGCATACGGCCTAATTCCCGACCGGCATCAACAAAAGCTGCTAAACTTTTTTCATCAATATCATCCAGTGTAGCGGCTTCTTCAACCACATCATCCCATGTCTTACCTGCTTTTTTGAGCAAAAACTCGTTTAATTCTACCCCGGTAAGTTCTGTTTTTACGCTGCCCGAACGGTAATAATATCGGCCACGTAAGGAAACAGGAACAGAGTAGGGATTCACATATATTTCGATATATTTCTTTTCACCCTCTTCCAACAAATTCACATCGCACACAATACCCATATCGTTTCGTATCTTTTGGGGAATGGTTACCAGTAACTTTTCGAAATTGGCCAAATGCACCACTTGCCCATCATCGTCTTTCCCAATATAAATGACACCTCCTACAGCATTGGCAAAGCCGCATACCCATTTAAGGTAATCGTCGTGCCAGCTTTGTTTGTATTCAATATTTTGTTGTTCAGGCATGTGCTTAATATTTAATTAGTAGGAACTAAGTTAACTCCAGTAATCCGTTGGTTTTATAGTTTTATTATATGGCTCAAAATCACCATCAATCTTATCGATTTCAATTATAACTGGGTATTCAATTGTTCTTTCTGATTTATTTTGGTTTAATATCCAAAGCGTAACACTAATATCCGTTGTATAAAACATGTTACGAGGTAAGATAATAATAGCTTCAGCCAGGTTATTTTCTATTAATTGCTTTCTGATTTAGTATTCTTCACCGCCACCTGATAAAGAACCATTTGCCAGAATGAAACCTGCTACTCCATTTTGCGATAGCTTACTTACCATATTTAATATCCAGGCATAGTTTGCATTGCTTGTAGGTGGTGTTTCATATCCTGCCCAACGAGGGTCATCGGTTAATTCATCCGCTGCACGCCAATCCTTTTGGTTAAAGGGAGGATTAGCCATAATATAATCGGCTTTCAGGTCTTTATGTTGGTCTTTTCCAAAAGTATCGGCAGGAACAGTACCAAAATTGGCTGCAATACCACGTATAGCCAGGTTCATTTTAGCCAGCTTATAGGTTGTAGCCGTATATTCTTGTCCGTAAATAGAAACCTCCTTTTTGTTTCCGTGATGGTTTTCTATAAACTTCATACTCTGCACAAACATACCACCCGAACCACATGCAGGGTCATAAATAATGCCTTTGAATGGTTCTATCATTTCAGCAATCAAGTTTACAATACTCTTAGGCGTGTAGAATTCTCCTTTACCTTTTCCCTCTGCAATGGCAAACTTACTCAGGAAATACTCATATACACGTCCAACAATATCTTGTTCTTTATCTTGAAGTGTATTGATATTATTTATTGTATTCAGTAAAGCACCAAGTTTGCTTATATCCATTCCTAAACGAGAGAAATAATTATCAGGTAATGCTCCGTTTAGTTGTTTATTATTTTTCTCAATGGTGTGTAATGCCGTATCAATTTTTAATGCAATATCATCTTGTTTGGCATTCTCAATAATGTAGCTCCAACGGCTTTCTTCCGGCAGGAAGAAGATATTTTTACTGGCGTAAAACTCCTGCATTTCCAAAAAGTCCTGCTCTCCATCGGCAATCATTTCTTCTCTGCGAGCTTCAAACTTATCACTTACGAACTTTAAGAAGATAAGCCCCAATACAACATGTTTGTACTCGCTACTCTCTACCGTTCCTCTTAATTTATTGGCTGAATCCCATAGAGTTTCCTCCATAGATTTTTGTTTGCCGTTTGGTTTTTTTGCCATATTTAGTTTAATGTCTTTAAAATCAATGTGCAGTGTTTTCTGACAAATATCCTTCGTAGTGCTGTCAGGTAGTGTCAAAATTAAAAATAATATCGCACTAAATGATAATAAACGGCAATAATAAATAATATGAGGTTTATTTAAGGCTATCCAATATATCGACCAAATTACCGAACAAACTTTTCTTTAGAGGAGACTGTGTGGTTTGGATTTTTTGTTTTAAATAATTTTGAGGTACTTGCTTTTTTATCAGTACTTTGGCAATCTGACCTAATATTAAGCCCACAAAGACAAATCCTTACGGATTTTGGTTTTCATTATGCAACTTTGTTTACTCTGCGAGGTAATCATTAATCCCTAATCATTAATCCCTAATCATTAATCAACTCAACAACACAACAAATCAACAACTCAACGATTTAACAACTCACCAATAGTCATCAAATTATTTATTGCTGCTGATTACATTTTTATTTCTTTCTCTTGTAGTTGGGTTGCTTCAACTTTAATGTGAATTTGTTATTTTACTTTCATTGGAATACCACTAACCATAAAATAAACTTCATCAGCCTTACTTGCAATATATTGATTCATCCAACCTTGTAAATCCGTGAATTTGCGTTGTATTTCATTTTCAGGCATACCACCTAAACCTATTTCATTAGTAACGATAATAAAATGAGCATCTTGTTTTATTATGGCATTAAACTCCTTTTGTGCTTGGGTTAATGATAAGTCAATATCGCTATTGTTATCAAAATAAAAGTTAGTTAACCAAAGAGTGATGCAATCAATTAATACAACTTTATCACTGAGGTTGTGTTTGGAAAGGAATTTCTCCTCTTCAATGTTTTCCCATCTTTCATCGCGATCGGCTTTATGTCTTTCAATTCGTTTTTTGTGTTCTTCGTCCCAAATTCTTGAGGTTGCCAGGTATACCGGTCGTGAACTGTTTTTTAAAGCCAGATCCTGTGCAAAAGAGCTTTTCCCGGATCGTTGACCACCTGTTATAAATGTAATTTTTGTCATTGCTATGTGTTCTTGTTAGATTTTAATTAACCTTTAAGTATTTTTATCTGGTGATAATCAGATGAAAATAATGTTATTTGTATGATTGCACCATAATTTAATTGTAACGAAAAAAGTTTAGTATAGGGTATTTCTAAGTACTTCATAAGTAAACATCTCATTACCCCGGAGTGAGTTATTATTATAGTTGTAGAATCATCTTTTGTTAAAGATTGAATATTTTCAAAACTTTTAGTAGCTCTATTGTAAAGTCTGCTAAATGACTCTCCATTTGGTGGGGATTGGTTCATAAAGTCTCCTCCCCAAAGATCTAAATCGTTTTTATCAATATCACTCCATTTTTTCATTTCCCATTTCCCAAAGTTCATTTCCATTAAATCTTTATCGTATTCAATGGTGCTTTCAGGAAATAAAGACTGAGCTAATTTGCTACAACGCCTTAGAGGACTGGAATATATTAATTCTGGAATAATGCCATTTATTGTGTTTTTAATGTCAATTATTTCATTTTTAAAGTTACTATGAACATTCAGGTCGCTATTCCCATAGCAAATACCTTGGTCAATTTGAGGAGTTGTATGTCGTATGATATAAAATTGTTTCATTTTTAGGTTTTTAATATAGATGTGGTGCAGACCTGATATTTTTACTGAATGTGTAAATTTAATAATTTATGTTTTGGTGTCTTTGCGCTTAAAAGTTTATATTAAAGCAATGAATTTAGCAATGGTTATAATGCTCAGATAGAATATAACTTCAGTAACTTGTTGCACTGCACCCAGGCAATCGCCTACATATCCGCCAATCCATTTTTTAAAATACCTGTCGAGCCAGAATTTTGTAACTAACATAGGTATAACACATAAATATATTATCCAGTTTTTAAATAGAAATAACGAAGCTAAGCCTATTAAGGTAGCCATCCATAAATCAATAACATGAAGGTTTTTAGTGACAGGCTTTGATTTACTACTTTCATCTTCCCGAACATAAGGAAGTGTATACATAGTTGTTACCGCAAACATCCTGCTGATAGAATGCCCACATATTATGGCAGGAATTATGAGTGCTTTAGGGATTGAGGTGATTGCAATAAACTTTAATAGCAAAATTAATATGGTACCAATCATTCCATATGCACCAACTCTTGAATCTTTCATGATTAACAGGATCTTTTCCTTAGTCCAGCCGCCTCCAAAACCATCACAAGTGTCGGCGAACCCATCTTCATGAAATGCTCCGGTTAAAATAATTGTTGCTATCATTGATAATAATACCGAAATGTATACAGGAAAAATCATTGCAGCCAAATAATACACTAATGCTCCAAGACTTCCAACAATGAATCCAACTAAAGGAAAATAGCGGTTACATTTGTTTATATTATCCTCAGAATATCCAACCCATTGAGGAGCGGGAATTCTGGTTAAAAACATTAGGGCTGTAAAAAAAAGTTTTAACTGACGCATATATAATTTTTATTTCTTGATTGAATATTGTTTTAGATACAGAGGAGTAGTAAGTGGTTGATGTAATTTAGTGATAATCTATGAGGTAGGTTTTTGTGAGGTGTTGTCTGAAAATTTTTGAGCAATCTCTTTTGTACATTTATTACAAAGACAATCGTTATAATTTTCTTTTAAATATTTTAGAGCTCTTTGAGAGATTGAAATATGCATACAATGGCATTCAGAGATATTATCGTGCCTGCAGGTAAACTCCTGATTGCATCTTTCACACTTTTTGATTTGATCTATTGCCTTTGATTTTATTGACATAAATGATATTTTTATTGAATTGCAAAGTTTAAAAAAAAATGAAGAATACAACTAGTAATATTTTTTTTATATTGTAAAGCTTTTTTGAACAGATTATTACGAATGCAAAATAAACTTTTTTTAATTCTGATAACCGCCCTTTTGTATTGGGTTTTGGTAAATTATGTTCCATATGGGATGTATATTGTGTTGCCTGTTAATTTGTTCGTGACTTTTTTACATGAGTTAGGGCACTCTGTTTTTGCTGTACTTACAGGAGGGAGCGTATATGAAGTGATGATTCAACCCAATGGTGCTGGTTATGCTGTTACTTCAGGAGGATTTGCTCCGCTAGTATTGATGGGTGGGTATATTGGTAGTGCACTATTTGGGAATTTATTATTATATATTGGTTTGAAGAAACAAAAAATGGCATTAGTAACCGTTTATATCATGGCGTTGGTTTTTATTGCCAGTGCTATAATCTTGTATAGTTCGCTTTTTACATCCTTGTTATTGGTATTGTTCTCGGTTGTGGTGATATGGATTAGCAGGAAATCCAAAGGCGCAATTACTAATTTTTTGATTGTTACAGGAACAGCTTCCATTATTTATATCATTAATGATTATAATGTTGGGCCTTCCTCAGATATAGCCAGGTTTGCTAAAATTATTCCTGTTTTACCTCAGGTTGTTTGGTCTGTACTGTGGTTAGCTATTGTTGTTTTTATAACCTGGCGTAATTTAAAAGCTTGTTTGAGAGTTTCGCCTGGCCGTTGGAAAATAAATTAATTAGAGCATATGAAACAATCAACAGATCATATATTTATGGTTCGTCCTGCTAATTTTGGTTTTAATGCCGAAACAGCTGAGTCAAATGCATTTCAAAATCAGGTAGCGCTTTCTAAAGAAGAAATACAAAAACGAGTATTAAAGGAATTTGATGCATACGTAAATAAACTTAGAGGGGTTGGGGTAAACGTAACGGTTATTGATGATACTATAAATCCTGTTAAGCCTGATGCAGTTTTTCCGAATAACTGGGGCTCTTTCCACCAGGATGGTACTGTGGTGTTATATCCAATGGCTACTCCCAATAGAAGATCAGAAAAAAGAGAGGATATTATTGCAGCTTTTACTTCGGGTTATAAGGTTTCCGGAGTTGTTGATTTGTCTGATTATGAACAGGAAGGTCTTTTTTGTGAAGGTACAGGTAGTATCATTTTTGATCATGTAAACAAAATGGCTTATGCCTGCCTTTCTCTCCGGACTGATAAAGAAATCTTTTATAGAGTTTGTTCCGTATTAAATTATAAACCTTTATGTTTTACTTCTACAGATGCTAATAATATTGAGATATATCATACTAATGTTATGATGTGTGTAAGTGAAAAATTTGCTGTTGTTTGTTTAGAAAGTATCAGGAGTGAAGACGAAAGACAAAGTGTTGTTGCGAGTTTAGAAGAAACAGGTCATGAAATAATAGATATTTCATTAGAGCAGGTATGTCACTTTGCCGGTAATATGTTAACAGTGTGTAACTCATCAGGCAAGGAGTATCTGGTAATGTCGCAAAGTGCTTATTGTATTTTAACAGATGAACAGAAGGAAGCTTTGAGTTATTATAATGAGTTATTGCCGGTTGATATAACTATGATTGAAAAGATAGGAGGAGGTAGTGCACGTTGTATGATATCTGAAATTTTTTTAACAAGTAAGTGAACTGGTTTATAAATTGAGCTTTCCTTTCGGAACGCTGGTTAATAAGGTGTAATGTGTAGGTTTGATAATCACACGCAAGGCTAGTGAGCCAACAAATGTAGCAGGCGATCAAGTGAAGTTATTTTTTGACGAACCGTCATATTTATTTAACAAAAGATAGGTTTAAATGAGTTATTAATATCTATTTTTGATGGTATTAACTAACTATATTTTTCATTTTGAGGACAAGGTTACATATATATTATACTTTATTTTTGCTTGTATTGTTTACGTTGGAAGGATGTAGTGTTGGTTCAAAAAGCAGGGATGTAACCGATCATGGGACTATAGTAATATCATATAGATTATCCTGAAGAAGTAACACACTCCTCTATGGGAGCCTTAATGCCCGATAAGTGGCTTTTTATTTTTAGTAACAATAAGATTAAGCATGAATTAAAAGCTAGTTTTAATGTGTTTTCATTAAACTTTATTTCTGGTTCTCCACAGGATTCATGTGATGTGTTGTTTTCATTTATGGATAAAAATTTATATTATCCAATTGCCATTAATGATCATTTCTTTTTATATGATAAGAATGCAAAGGTTGTAGTAACTTATGAACCTGACATTACTAAAGAAATAGCCGGTTTTAATTGTTCAAAAGCAACGGTGAAATTTGAAGGACATGAACCAGTTGATGTTTTTTATACCGATGAAATACAATTATTAGAACCAAACAGGCATACTCCCATGAAAATTATACCCGGTGTGTTAATGGAGTTTGCTGTTGACTATGATAGTTTAAAGTTAAAACTTACTGCTAAAGAATTTCTGGACGAAAACCCTCCGGTTAATACATTTAAGATTCCTCAAAATGCAAAGATTAGTAATAAAGAGGAGGTAGTTGCTATGATTGATGCATTATTAAAAACAATTCAACAATAACACCTCCCGTATCTCGTTTTTCTTTCAAAAGAATGATATTTTTTATAGAAATAGGAAGAGCATTTATTACTTTTGCTTTTGCAATTGCATTCGATTAACAAAATATATACAATGGCAGGAAAATCTAAGAAAGCTAAATCAAAAAATAAAACAAACTATTTGTTAAACCTTACTAAAAAACTGAGTGACTTTCGTATAAGAGTTTTTAGTG
Source organism: uncultured Saccharicrinis sp. (assembly GCA_963677345.2). Lineage (GTDB taxonomy): Bacteria > Bacteroidota > Bacteroidia > Bacteroidales > Marinilabiliaceae > Saccharicrinis. The sequence goes on along the minus strand of CAXXLC010000005.1, from coordinate 91,705 downwards.
GTTTGTTTTTAATTGTTTATGCCATATTTTTATTTATAGCTTTTATTTCCTTTGTTTTTACAGGGGGAATCGATCATAGTAAATTCAATATCAATTTCTTTGATTTTATAACTAATTCTGATATTAATGTAGCAAACTGGACTGGTAAAATAGGTGCTTATTTTGCCGATTTATTTATTAATTCAGGAATTGGACTTTCTGCATTTGTAATAGTATTTGCTGTATTTGTTATTGCATTCAGACTCATAAATATTCACCTGCTTTCATTACGTAAAACCATTATACATTCTTTTTGTATAGGGGTATATTTTTCAATATTATTAGGCTATATATTTAAAAGTTCAGTCAATTCACAGTATTTACTTCCAGGTGGTGAAATGGGTTTTTTTCTGAGTAAATGGTTTTTAGCTGCAATAGGTAATGTTGGCTTGATACTGATTTTAATATTTACTTTGATAACGTATTTAACATTTACTTTTGATCAGTTTGTTCCTTTTGTAAGGAAGTTATTTATAGCTTCTCCGGAACAATCAGCGAAAAAGCAACGGGTAGAAACAGAATATTATAATGATGAGTCTCTTTTGGTGAAAGATAAGGTAGCCGAAGAGGATGATGTTAAGGTGGAAGATTCCGGGGTGGATAATGATACCATGGAGAATACAGAGGATGAGGAAGAGCAATTTGTAGTAAAGCATATTGATGTTCCTAAAGAAGAACTATTACCTAAAGTTGAAGTGGAGCTAGATATTTCTGAGAATACAGGTAGTGATACAGAACAGCCAGAGGATGGTTTTACTATTGAGAAAGTGCAGGAAGAAGAGGACTTTTTGGTTCATGATAATGTTCCTTTGGGAGATTATGACCCAACATTGGATTTATCTAGCTACCAATTGCCTACAATTAATCTTCTTGAGGATCATCATGCCGGTAACGAGCCTGTAACAGATGAGGAGCTTAATTCTAACAAGGATAAAATTGTTAATACACTTATTGATTATAAGATTGAGATCAAGAGTATTAAAGCTACAGTAGGTCCTACTGTAACTTTATATGAAATAGTACCTGCACCGGGAGTTAGAATCTCTAAAATTAAAAATCTGGAGGATGATATTGCCTTGTCTTTGGCAGCCCTTGGTATTCGTATTATAGCCCCTATTCCTGGCAAGGGAACTATTGGTATTGAAGTTCCAAATAGTGAGCCGGAAGTTGTTTCAATGAAAACAATTATAGGAGCAAAGAAATTTCAGACAACCAAATATGAGCTGCCTATAGCATTAGGAAAAACTATTTCGAATGAAACTTTTGTTATTGATTTGGCAAAAGCACCACATATGCTTGTTGCAGGAGCAACCGGTCAGGGTAAATCTGTTGGGTTGAATGCTATCATTACCTCTCTGTTATATAAAAAGCATCCTTCTCAATTGAAGTTTGTTTTGGTCGATCCTAAAAAGGTTGAACTTAATATTTACAGTAAAATAGAACGCCACTTTTTGGCTAAACTTCCTGATGATGAAGATGAGGCTATTATTACGGATGTTCAGAAAGTAGTAAATACTTTGAATTCATTAACGATTGAAATGGATTCACGATACGATTTACTGAAAAAGGCTCATGCCCGTAATATTAAAGAATACAATCATAAATTTGTAAAACGATCTTTGAATCCCGAAAAAGGTCATCGCTTTTTACCTTATATCGTAGTTGTGATTGATGAGTTTGCTGACTTGATCATGACTGCAGGAAAAGAAGTGGAAATGCCTATTGCGCGTATTGCTCAGTTAGCACGTGCTGTTGGAATTCATATGATTGTTGCAACACAGCGTCCATCAACTAATATTATTACCGGTGTTATTAAAGCTAACTTCCCCACAAGGGTGGCATTTAAAGTAGCATCAATGATCGACTCCAGAACAATTTTAGATTCTCCTGGTGCAAATCAGTTGATTGGTAGGGGAGATATGTTAATTTCTCAGGGCAGTGATTTGGTAAGGGTTCAATGTGCATTTGTAGATACTCCTGAAGTTGAAAAGATCAATGATTTTATTGGTTCTCAAAAAGGTTATCCTAGTGCTATGCTACTACCGGAGTATGTTGGAGATACTTCTTCGAATGAACCTGGTGAAGTTGATTTGAGTAACAAGGATGCTTTTTTTGAGGAAGCAGCTAAAGTTGTTGTTGCAAACCAATCCGGATCTACCTCCTTAATTCAGCGCAGGTTTTCAATAGGATACAACAGGGCCGGGAGAATTATTGACCAGCTCGAAGCTGCCGGGATAGTAGGCCCTTTTGAAGGAAGTAAAGCCCGACAGGTATTAGTGCCTGATGAAGTATCTTTAGAGCATATTTTAAAAGGATTGTAAATTTGGTATTGTTTTTGAAACTTGCACAAATATTTTAGGTATAACACTATCACAGATTAATTAAAAACAGATGAAGAAAATATTATTATTTATAGCGCTAATACCGGGATTTTTATTGGCTCAAACAAATGAAAAGGCAGTTGAAATTTTAGATAAGGTTACCGAGAAAACCAAAACGTATAACACTATCAGAGCAGATTTTTCTTTTAGTATGCAAAATACCCAGGAAGATATTAACGAAGTATACGAGGGTTCTATTTCAATTAAAGGAGATAAATATAAGGCTCATTTAATGAACGTGGATACATATTTTGATGGGAAAACATTATGGACACATATGGTAGAAGAAGGAGAGGTTAACGTGGATGAACCGGATCCTGAAGATGAAGAAACGTTAAATCCGGCGTCAATTTTTACAATATATCAAACCGGGTTTAAATATGCTTATCTGGGTGAAAAAACAGTTGATGGAGTGGTTGTTTATGGCATTGATTTATTTCCTGTAAACAGGGATAAGCCTTATTCTAAGATTAATTTAGAAATCATAAAAGATAATTTGAAAATATCTTCTATTAAGCAAGTTGGAAAAGATGGTAACAACTATACTATCAAAGTAAAAAAGATGGAAATCAATGTACCAATGAATGATTCAATGTTTGCTTTTGATAAAGCAGCACATCCTGATGTGGATGTTATTGATATGAGGTAATTAATTTTTAAATATAGATAAAAAAGCGTTATGAAATCCATAACGCTTTTTTTATAGTTAAAAGAACATATTATGCTTGCTTTCGTGTTCTATTGTTGTTGTTGGTCCATGACCTGAATATACGATTGTATTTTGGGGTAAGGTTAAAAGGTGTTCCTTAATACCTGCAATTAAAGTATCAAAGTCACCTCCTGGTAAATCCGCTCTTCCAACACTTTCTCTAAATAAAACATCACCGGCAATTACAAATCCCTCCTTTTCACAATATAAAGCTATCCCACCGGGTGAATGCCCAGGGATATGCAATACTTTGAGGGTTGCTTCTCCAAATTTAATTTCCTGGCCATGTTCCAGGTAGCCTTTTAGAGCTGGAGGATTTTGTTCTAGTTGCATACCCATTTGAGCTGCATAAGGGACTGTTTGTTCAATCCAGAATTCATCATTTTTATGAGCTTCAGCTCCTAAGTTATATCTTTCACACACAAATCTGTTTCCAAATACATGGTCAAGATGTAGGTGTGTATTTAATAATCTTTTAGGTATAAGATTATTCGTTGATATAAAGTTTACAAGATGTTGTTGTTCTTCTGCAGTTAAACAACCGGGGTCAATAATAATGCATTCTCCATTGTCAGAAGAAATCACATATGTATTTTCTTGCCAGGGGCTGTAAATTAAGGTGTGTACTTTAAGCATATTGTTATTTTAATTACTTGTTTTCAGTAGAAAAGAACTAAATGTAAAAATGTTTTAGCAGAATGAAAAATATTTTGGGCTGCGTTTACTTTACAACGCCTTTAAGCATTGGAACAAATTCAAATTTGCCAAATTCCTCCTGGCTAAATTCAGTCTCAGATTCACGTGTTACACGTATCATTGTTTGAACTTTATCCCCAACAGGAATCACCATCACTCCACCAATAGATAATTGTGTTAGCAAGTCTTCGGGTATTGATGGAGCACCTGCTGTAATAATTATTCCATCAAAGGGTTGGAATTGAGGAAGGCCTTTATAACCATCTCCTAAAAAGAAACTTAACTGATACCCCATTTGCGGTAGTAAGTGACTGCTTTTTAAATATAATTCTCTTTGACGTTCAATAGAAAATACTTTTGCTCCCATTTCTACTAATACGGCTGCCTGGTAGCCAGAGCCAGTGCCAACTTCTAGTATTTTATCACCTTTTTTTATGTTTAGTAATTGTGTTTGAAAAGCTACAGTAAAAGGTTGTGATATGGTTTGTCCTGCCCCTATTGGAAATGCTTTATCCAGATATGCAAATTGAATAAAACTACTTTCAAAAAACATATGTCGTGGTACATTACTTATTGCTTGTAAAACCTTATTGTCGCTAATTCCTTTTTTTGAAATCTCCTGCACTAATCTGTTGCGTAGACCTTTATGTCTTAGTGTATCCATATTTTGTTAAAATGTGGTTATAAAAATAGTTGTAAATGCATAATTAGCCCTCTTTTTTATAAAAAAATATCGTATCTCATAATAAATGGAGTTGTTGTTCGTTTTTGAATACACTAGATATTTATAGTATGGGAAGCAAGGTTGTGAATAGAACTCCTAAAAGAATAAAAGAAAAAGATTTAGTGGTCAGATATTTAATGTCAGATTTTGTTGCGCTGGTTTTAAGTCATATATTCTTTGTGTTCAGGTATTCTTATGTGAAAAAGGAAATGGGCGATTTATTTGGAGGATTCTTTTCAATACATTTTTCTCTGGTAATTTTTATTGGAGCTCTTATCCTGTTTTGGATGTTTGCTTATTTCCTGGCAGGTAATTATAATAATCTGGCAAGACGATCCGGATTACAAATTATTGGTCCAACTATCGCAAGCTCATTTATAGTTACCTTATTATTGTCTTATTTATATGTTGGTGAAAATTGGCTAACCAGTCAAGATGTTTATTGGCAAATATCCTTACAGTATTTTATTGTAAATAGTGGATTGGTGTTTGCTTTCAGGTTAATTTTAATTTGGTATCATCAGTTTTTGATTCATAAGGGTAAAATTGGGTACTATGGATTATTGATTGGCAATAATACAGAGGCTCTTGCAGTTGCTAAAGAGTATCATTCAAAGGTTTCGGAATCCGGTTTTCGCTATGTGGGATATGTGGCAGAAAATAAATACGGGCTGGATTTAAGTGAATATATTCAGCCTCTTGGTAATATATCAGATCTTCCACGAATTATTGATTCTGTTTCTTTTGACGATGCTTTAATCGTATTGGAAAATAATTATTCCCGCCGTATTAATCAAATCGTTAATACATTAAAAAGAACGAATTGTTTAATCAGGCTGTCGGCTAATTTAAATGATATAATTGAAAGAAAGATTCATACATCTAATTTGGAATATTTACCGTACATCACTTTTTTTAGTTATACATTGCCGGTGTGGCAAACTGTTATTAAACGTGTTACTGATGTTGTTTTTTCATTTGCCATGATTGCATTGCTTTCTCCTTTATATGTTTTATTGGCAGTATTGGTTTGGATTTCGTCTCCTGGAGGTGTTTTTTACAGGCAGATAAGGATAGGGAAAAATAAAAAGCCTTTTATGTTATATAAGTTCAGGTCAATGTATGAAGGTTCTGAAAAAGAAGGCCCGGCTTTATCATCAACCAATGATCCCAGGATTACACCGGTTGGAAAATACTTGAGAAAGTGGCATTTAGATGAGCTGCCTCAGTTTTATAATGTGATAATGGGTGATATGTCACTGGTAGGGCCACGACCGGAGCGAAAGTATTTTATTGATAAGATATCATCTCAGGCACCTCATTATGAGCAGTTATTTACAGTTAAACCTGGCATTACTTCATGGGGGATGGTGAAGTTTGGATATGCTGAAAATGTGGAAGAAATGTTGAAAAGACTTCAGTATGATATTGTTTACTTAGAAAATAGAAGCCTGGTTGTGGATTTTAAAATATTACTTTATACACTTCGATCGATATTTAAAGGCGATGGAAAATGATTTTTTACTAAGTATATAAATTACCAAAGCATATTTTATACCTTAGTTTGGCGTATGGTTTTATGAAAAGTCCCTGTTTGCAATTCCAAACAGGGACTTTGTATTATCGGGAAATAGTAATTGACTTATTTACCTCAATTTTAACTTGTTTGTCGTAAATAAACAGTTCAATGGGCTGATTAGCGTAAGATATCACTTCTACTTCTTTTGCGTTGACTCTTACTTCAAGGTCTTTACCTTTGAATCTGATACGGAAGGCATATTCTTCCCATTGTTCAGGAATAACAGGATTTAAGTAAAGTTTTTCATCATGAGCGCGTTTCCCTCCAAATCCTTCAACAATCGACATCCATGTTCCGGCCATACTTGTGATATGAAGACCTTCATGTACTTCTGCATTGTAATCATCAAGATCTAATCTGGAAGTGCGAAGATACATTTCATAGGCTTTTTCAATCTTTCCTATTTTTGCTGCTAAAATTGAATGTACGCAAGGCGAAAGAGATGATTCATGAACCGTACGAGGTTCGTAAAAATCAAAGTTTCTTTTAATTTCATCTTCGGTAAACTTTTCTTCAAGAACATAAATTCCTTGTAAAGTATCAGCTTGTTTAATAAAGTTTGAGCGAAGTATTCTATCCCATGACCAATGCTGGTTTATAGGTCTTTCTGCAGGATCAAGGTCATCAGCCATAATTTGCTCCTTATCCATAAATCCATCTTGTTGCATAAATACATTTAGATCCTCATTAAATGGGAGATGCATTTTTTCAACGATGTCCATCCATCGAATCGTTTCTTCTTCGTTGAAATTCATTAAGGATTTTAATTCCTCATATCTTTTGGCATTATTTTCTTTTACGTATTCTAATGATTCTTTGGTGTATTGCAGACACCAGGTAGCCATTTTGTTTGTATACCAGTTGTTATTTACATTGTTTTCGTATTCATTGGGTCCTGTTACGCCAAGCATTACATATTTCTTTCTGGCTTGAGAAAATGTAATTCTTTGACTCCAGAATCTGGAAATGCCCACAAGAACTTCTAAACCATATTCTTCAAGATATTTTTTTATCACCTGTATGCCGGATATAATTAAAAATTGCAAAAGCAATAGCTCCGTTTCGATGGATTTCCTCGAAAGTAATCTCCCACTCGTTGTGGCATTCTTCTCCATTTGCTGTAACCATTGGGTAAAGAGCTGCACCATTTTTAAATCCTAATTTCTGTGCATTCTCAATGGCTTTTTGCAGGTGTTTATATCTGTAAATTAGCAATTGTCGCGTTACCTGAGAAGGTGATGTCATTAAAAAGAATGGAATGCAATATGCTTCAGTATCCCAATAGGTAGTACCTCCGTATTTTTCACCGGTAAAACCTTTTGGTCCAACATTTAATCTTTCATCTTCTCCTGTATAAGTTTGGTTCAGATGGAAAATGTTAAATCGGATAGCCTGCTGTGCAGCTATATCTCCTTTTATTTTTATATCACTGTGTATCCATTTTTCAGACCATTTTTGTTTGTGATCTTCAAATAGTTGATCATAACCTTTATGACTTGCATAAGAAGCCAACTCAGTTGCCTGGTTTTTTAAATTGTCTGTAGTGTAATTTAAAGACGAAGTAACTCCTACATATTTTTCAATACAAAGTTTTTCTCCCTCTTTAACTTCTATTTCAACTTGATTTCCGGCCCATTTATTCAATTGAATGACTTCCGGATTTACTTTAACAGACTTCTCATCTAATTTAATAAGGTATTTCATTGCAAAACCACATCTGAAATCAGATTTCTTAGTCTGAGACTCCAGGTAAGCAAATCCATCTTCAGCCTGAACATCCAATATATTCCAGAATTGTTCGTCGTAGTTTGAGTCTTCGTTTTCTATATCTCCGTCAATATATGGAGTAAAACTAATTTTTCCGTTAAAATTTAATGGAGTAACACTATATCTGATAGCTCCGTTTTCAGTATCTGCCATTGATACAAAGCGTTGTGTTTTAACAGATACTTTTTTGCCATTTTCCAGAGTGGCTTCAAACTCTCGTAGTAGAAAGCCCTCTTTCATATTCAAAGTACGTTTGAATTGATCAACAGTACACTTATTCAAATCAAGATCTAAGCCATCAATAGTCACGTTAATCCCAATCCAATTTGGTGAATTCAATACTTTTGCAAAGTATTCAGGATATCCGTTTTTCCACCAGCCAACGCGGGTTTTGTCAGGATAGTAAACGCCTGCAATATAACTTCCTTGTAAACTTTTTCCGGAGTATTTTTCTTCAAAGTTTGCGCGTTGGCCCATTTTCCCGTTTCCAATGCTGAAAATACTTTCAGATGCCCGATGATTAGAAGGATTGAATCCTTCTTCAATAATGCACCATTCATCATATTTAAGATATTTGTTCATGATTTTTTGTTTAAGTTTTAGTTGTTCAGACCTTTTAGCATGGATACATTCATTTTATGAAGTCCTTCAACAACAAAATTTGCTTTGTTTAAAATATCAGGACTTCCAATGCCTACACATTTCATACCTCCTGCAATTGCTGCTTCAATACCAGCTTCTGCATCTTCAAAAACAACACATTCTTCAGGTGCAACATTTAAAGCTTCAGCACCCTTTAAAAACACTTCCGGATCAGGTTTGGCTTTTGAAACCTTGGTTCCGTCGATAATAGCCTCAAAATAAGGAGTTAACTCCAATCTGTTTAGTATTGTCATTGCATTTTTACTGGCGGATCCCAGTGCTATTTTTATTCCTTCTTTTTTTAAGGATTCTAAAAAGTCTTTTGTTCCGGGTAGTATTTCTTCCGGACCCATTTTTAAAATGTATGATAGATAATTTTCATTTTTTTTTGTGGCTAACTCAAGCTTTTCCTCTTCGCTTTTACTAATATTTCCTATGGATAATAAGATATCTAAAGAGGTCATTCTGCTAACTCCTTTTAATCTTTCGTTATCTTCGGGTGTAAAATCAAATCCCATTTCGTTGGCCAACTCTTTCCAGGCTATATAATGATATTTAGCTGTATCCACTATCACTCCATCTAAATCGAAGAGGCATGCTTTTATCTTACCCATATTGTTTTGTATTAATGTTAATCTTAAATCAATTTAATAATTTTGTTTGTTGTTTTATTTTGAGTTTTTGGGTTTAACGAATATTACGGAAACGGATGCTAATAGCATACATATCCCTGCAATAACAATCATATATATTGCTTCACCTTTCAATGCTTTCATAATAAAAGGAGAGATCAGTCCGCTTAAAATCTGAGGACCGGCAATAGTGAAGTTAAATACTCCCATAAATATGCCCATTTTATCTGCAGGAATGGATTCTGATAGAATTGCGTAAGGCATGGCAAGTATTCCGGCCCAGGCAATTCCAACACCCAGCATTGGGATTAACCACATCACTGCACTATTGGGAACATCAACATCTGTAATTAAAAGATTAAGATGTATGATATCTCCACCACTAAATAAGAATGCTGATAAATAACCTATTCCACCAAGTAACAGGGAACCGGCATAAACTGTTTTTCGTCCTATTTTATTAGCTAGTCTACCCATAAATATGGAAAAGATAGCTGCAAAAATACTGTATGCAGCAAACAGTATACCTACCCAGTCACTGGCATTCTGAGCTGCAGCAGAGCTGCTGTCTCCTATTTCACAGCCCCAAACATGCTGAGAAACAGCCGAGGTAGTATATACCCACATCAGATACATTGCAAACCAACTGAAGAATTGGACAACTGCCAGTTGTATCATTGTTTTAGGTGTTTCTTTTAGTAAATGGAAAAATCCTGCTATTCCCTTATGGTTAGGATCTGCGTTTTTATTTACATCTAAACCTTTATATTCGGCGTATTCTTCGGGGGGATATTCCTTTGTTCTAAAAACTGTCCATATTACCGAAAGTAATAAGGCTGTTCCTCCAATATAAAACGACCATATAACAGAAGGGGGTACCTTACCCGGATCGGCAGTGTTTGGAATACTCAAAGAGTTTGTTAAAACAAAGGGTAAAATGGATCCAAGTACTGCTCCGGCATTTATCAGGAAGCTTTGAGTGGAATAGCCTATGTTTCTTTGTTCCGTAGGTGTCATATCTGCAACCAGGGCTCTGAAGGGTTGCATTGTAATGTTAAAGGAACCATCCATTAGAGCAAACATGATTAAACCAAACACCAGCACGGGCATTATTGATACAACAATGGATGCATTGGGCATTAAAAACATAGACAGGGCCGCAATAATAGCACCGCCTAAAATGTACGGACTTCTTCTTCCGAGTTTGTTCCATGTTCTGTCGCTGGCAGAGCCTACAATTGGCTGAACGATTAATCCCATTAATGGTGCTGCAATCCAAAATAAAGGAAGTGCATGCAGATCAGCTCCTAAATTTGACAGAATTCTGCTAACATTTGCACTTTGTAAGGCAAAACCCATTTGTATTCCTAAGAACCCAAAACTAACATTCCAAATTTGCCAAAAGGAAAGATGAGGCATTTTTTTCATATACTCTATTTTTCTTTTAATTGCCATATGGAACTCGCCTATTTAATCAGCCTGTCCCGATGAATCCAGACAGGTAATGAGTGAGAACTTTTTGTCTTACTCGACCTGTTAATTCTTATGGCTTGTTATATATGGTAAATATTTATCTTTATTTATCAAATAGAACTATCATAGAAATTATATTCTATTTCGCTTTCTAATTTAACTGCAATGTCATTGTAAAGTTATTATAATGTGACAATTAATGCCATATTAAGTGAATTGCTTTTAATAGTAAGTATGAAATAATAACATCCATAATACTCAATTGTCCATATAGAGTAAAATTTGAATGCAATTCTCAGAAGAGAATTTTAAGGGTGAGTTAATAAATTAAAATGTAGTCCTTTTAAATCCGTTAACAAAGATACTATAATAAAAAGGTTTAAAACAAATATTAATATCGGTGTAAGGTCTTGAGATTGTGTGAACTTAAGTGGAGTTTCCTTATTGCAACCGTTTGCAGTGAGGGTTAGAAAAAAGTAATGAAAACTTAAAAAAAATTATTGACCTCTTCTGCAACCGTTTGCGGAAAGATAAAATTAATGGGACTTCCGTTCGGGAAGCCTTGGTATTTGTTTCTGTATTTATAGCATTGTTGATTCTCTTATTCGCAAAACAGGAGTAATGATTTTTGTTGAAGTGGCATATTCTTCCTTTTGGTTTTCAATTTGATTAATTAATAATTGAATGGCCTCTTTCCCTATTTCAGTTCCTTTTTGTTCTACAGTAGATAACGGAGGATAGACTATTGTTGCATTAGGGCCGTCACCAAATCCAATTACCGAAATGTGTTCAGGAACTCTGATGTTATTTTTTATTAAGACTTGCATCGCCGCTATTGCAGTAGAGTCATTAACAGCAAATATTCCATCAATCTGGTTAGCCATTTGTAATATATTACCTGCATTAGCAAAGACATCATCGCGGGTATCACATTTTATTACAAAATCAGGATTGAAAGGAATTCCATTTTCTTCAAGGGCTTTAATATATCCATCTCTTCTTTTTTGACCGATTAATAAATGCGGTGGTCCTGCCAAATGCAAAATTTTTCTGCATCCTGTGGCTATTAAATGGTGAGTTGCAATTTTTGCACCCATAAAATCATCTATAAAAACTTTATCTGCATCTATCTCTTCGGGCGCTCTGTCAAAGAATACAACAGGAATTCCATGTTCAATCAGGTTTTGGATATGGTCAAATTGAAAAGTGGTTTTACTTACCGACATTAATACTCCATCTACCCGGTTGTCTAACAAAGCTTGTGTATCAATAACTTCCCGGTTGTAGTCTTCATTCGATTGACATATTATTACATTATAACCTGCTGCGTAGGCTACCTTGTCAATTCCAGATATTACAGAAGAAAAGAAATGATGAACAATTTCAGGAATAATAACACCAATAGTATTTGTCTTACTTCTTCTTAAATTCAAGGCTAAAGCATTTGGCCTGTAGTTCATTTTGCTGGCAAAGGCTTGAACCATTCTTTTTGTTTTTGGACTAATATCCGGATGATCTTTTAATGCTCTGGAAACTGTAGATGCTGATATGTTAAGCATTTTAGCAATATCCTTTATCGTTATTTGGTGCTGAGCCATTCTAATTACGTATATATATGTAGTGAGATTTAGATATCGTTTAAAGATACGATAATCCGATTAAAATTTTGGTAATATCTATAAAATCTTCAATAATTTGATGTTTTATAGGGTAAAATAACAGTCTGAGTCATCAAAATATTCGATCAAAGCGAGTTGAAAAATATGTTATACAACATACTGTAGTTTTGCAAACGACATCGCAAACGACATCGCAAACGTTTGCGTTAAAAAATGTCAATTATTGCACATTTGTTGTTAATAAATGTATAATTCGAATGGTTTTTTCATATAGATTTGTAATGTCCATTTAAAAGTAAAATAACTGCACAGTTTGGTGTTTGTTAATTTTTAAAGTAAAAATCCTTTACAATCCAAAAATTAGTTTTAAGAAAATTAAACAAGTTTTTTAACTGTTAAATCTTTAGTTTTATGATTCAATCATTTCGTTTAAACAAAGTCTTTCTGCTACTGACTGGTTTGTTTTTAATAACAAGCAGTCTATTGGCTCAGGAAATGACAATTACCGGTATAGTTAGTGACGCCGGCACAGGAGATGTTTTACCAGGAGTAACAGTGGCAATAAAAAATACCACTTCAGGTACGATTACTACTCCCGATGGAGCATACAATCTTACTGTTCATTCAGGTGATGTATTAATTTTTTCATTTATTGGTTATACTTCGAAAGAAGTTGTAATTGCAAATCAAACAAGTATAAATGTAGCCCTGCAGCCAGACGTTATTGGAATGGATGAGGTGGTAGTTATTGGTTACGGAGTTCAGAAAAAGGAGGATAAAACAGGTTCTGTAGTAAGTGTTTCTTCAAAAGATTTTAATAAAGGAAATATTACTTCTCCACAGGATCTTTTGGTTGGTAAATCTTCTGGTGTTGTGATTACTTCTTCAGGAGGTGCGCCAGGAAGTGGTTCAACTATTCGAATCAGGGGAGGTTCTTCGTTAAATGCATCAAATGATCCTTTGATTATTGTTGATGGTATGCCTATTGAAAGTGTAGGTAATAATGTATCCGGAAGTTCAAATGCGCTTTCATTTATTAATCCTAACGATATTGAAACATTTACCGTTTTAAAAGATGCCTCGGCTACTGCTATTTATGGTTCGCGTGCGTCTAATGGTGTAATAATTATTACAACAAAGAAAGGAGAAAAAGGTAGTCCGCTTAAGTTTAATTATAGTGGAAGTGTATCGGTTGCTTCTGCTATGGATTATGTTGATGTATATTCAGGAGATGAGATGAGAAAAATTGCTTTTGAACATGAAGGTTTGTTTGATGCAATTAATTACGATTTGTTAGGTACAGAAAATACTGACTGGCAAGATGAAATATTTAGAACAGCCGTTTCTCAAGACCATAATTTAGCCGTGTCGGGAGCTTATAAAAATGTTCCTTATCGCGTTTCTTTAGGGTATACTGATCAAACAGGAATTTTGGAAAATACAGATATGCAGCGTTTGACAGGTGCTTTAAATTTAAATCCAAGTTTATTAAAAGATCAATTGAAAGTGAATGCCAATGCCAAATTTATGAGTACAAAGCATAATTTTGGTGATGATGGAGCTGTTGGGTCTGCAATATCAATGGATCCTACTCAACCTGTATATGAAGAGGGGGCTGATGAATTTGCAGGTTACTATCAATGGCAAAATCATGGAGCAAATCTAGGTACGCCCAACCCGGTTGAACAAGCTCTTGCTGTTGATAATACCTCTGATGTATTAAGATTTGTAGGTAGCTTAAAGTTAGATTATCAAATGCCATTTTTACCTGAGTTGAGAGCTACTTTGAGTTTGGCAACAGATTATACAGAGAGCGATGGAGTAAATAATCGACCTGTTACTTCTCCTTCAACATTAGTACCCGGAGATTATGGTAAATTAACAGATTATTCAGCTACAAATAAAAATAATTTGCTGGACTTTTATATGAATTATAATAAAGAACTGAATGATAATCATAGAGTTGATCTTACAGGTGGTTATTCATGGCAACATTTTGAAAGAGAGACTGATAATTATGCAACATCTATTGAAAGTCTTCCAGATCATCCGCTTGAAATAGACGATGATTCGGAATCAAAAACAGAAAATTATCTGGTTTCGTTTTTTGGTAGGTTAAACTATGCATTTAAAAACAAATATTTATTAACAGGTACTTTCCGTTACGATGGTTCATCTCGCTTTGATAAAGACAATCGTTGGGGATTTTTCCCTTCAACAGCTTTTGCCTGGAAAATTCATGAAGAATCATTTCTACAAGGTGTTGAATTTCTATCAGATTTGAAATTACGCCTGGGCTGGGGTATCACTGGTCAACAGGATATTACGGATAGTGACTATCCTGCACAAGCTCAATATACCATTTCAAATGATGGTTATTATTATATGATTAATGGTGAATATATTCCTACTCTACGTCCGGAAACATATGATCCTGAAATTAAATGGGAAGAAACAACAACTCAGAACATTGGTTTTGATTTTGGATTCTTTAATAACAGAATTAATGGTACCATTGATTATTATTTCAGAGAAACAAAAGATCTTATTAATAAAGTAACTATTCCAAGTGGTAGTAATTTTTCTAATACCCTTACAACTAATGTGGGTAGTTTGGAAAACAGAGGTATTGAAGTAGGGTTAAACTTTGTGCCAATTTCAAAACCGGATATGTCATTAAATGTAGGAATTAACTTTTCGCACAATAAAAATGAAATTACCAAACTGTTGTTAAACGATGACCCTGATTATATAGGAATACTTGAAGGAAGTGGTATGACTGGTACGGTTCAGGTAACTCGTGTTGGTGAAGCTGCACATTCGTTTTTTGTAAATAAGCAAGTGTATGATACAAATGGAAATCCTATTGAAGGATTGTATGAAGATTTAGCAGGAAATGGCGGTGTAATTAATGGCGACAATGCAAATAAATATGTATACCATAGTCCTGCTCCGGAATATACATTCGGATTTTCGGCAAGATTTAACTACAAAAATTTTGATTTAGCCACTTCATTGAGAGCAAATATTGATAATTACGTATTAAATCAAGTGGCAGCAGGTGCTTCTTATGACCAAATGCAACAAATAGGTTATTGGAAGAATATGCCTAAGCACTTAAGTAAATCAAATTTTGTAACTCGTCAGTTTACCTCTGATTATTTTGTTGAAAATGCATCATTCTTAAAAATGGATAACTTAAGTGCAGGTTATAATTTTGATAAAATAGCCGGGCAAAATATCAATGCCAGAGTAAGCTTTACTGTACAAAACGTATTTACTATTACCGAATATAGTGGTTTAGATCCGGAGGTTGACGGAGGTATTGATAATAACTTTTATCCACGTCCACGCACGTTTACTTTAGGTGTTAACTTAACATTTTAATTACTAAACAACAGATGAAGATGAAATTAAATATATTATATGGAATCCTAATTTCTGTACTGATGTTTACATCTTGTACAGATGACTTAGATGTGACCCCTATTGACCCAAGTAGTATTTTAGCTGGTAATTTAGGTGATGATCCTGCCTATATGGATGAGGCCTTAGGTAAATTATATGCCAGTTTTATTGTGTCAGGACAATCAGATGATGGAGCAGATATTTCTTCAAGTGATGATGGTTTCTTTACCTTGGCCAGGGCACTATGGAACTTACAAACAATTACTACTGATGAGGGTATGTGTGCATGGGGTGATATTGGTATTAGTGATTTGAATACTCAATCATGGACGCCTTCAAATCCATTTTTAACAGCTGTTTATCAACGTTTAACTTTAAGTGTTACCTATTGTAACGACTTCTTAAATAACACAGCAGGTACTTCTGATGAAACCTATATTCGTTATCGTGCAGAGGCTCGTTTTTTAAGAGCATTAGCTTATTATTGGTTAATGGATTTATTTGGAAATCCTCCTTTTACAACAGAAGAAGATGGTGTAGGTAAATATTATCCTGAGCAAATTCAAAGAGCTGAGTTATTCAGATATATTGTTGATGAATTAAAAGCTATTGAAGAAGACCTGGGAGAACCGGGGTATTCATATCCTCAGGCCGACAAAGGTTCATGCTGGATGCTATTGGCACGAACTTATTTAAATGCAGAGGTTTATGCCGGTGTGGATAAGTACGACAGCTGTCAGGTATATTGTGATAAAGTTATAAGCAGTCCTGCATATGGGTTGGCAAGTAATTATCGTAAAAACTTTAGTGCTGACAACGACAGGTATCATGGAAACAATGAAATGATTTTTGCCTTTGCTGAGGACGGAACTCATACACAAGGAAATGGAGGTACTACTTTTATTATAAATTCATCAAGTGATGCCACTTATATTGATGCTGCTGTTTATCATGGTTTAACTTCTAACATAAACTGGAATGGAAACAGGGCACGCAAGCAATTAATGAATATTTTAGTGGATACCATTGCTACTTATGGTAATGTGAACGTACCGGTTGATGACGCCGAATTTGAGCAATGTCCGGATAACAGAGTATATCTAAAGCAAAAGAGATCTATTGATATTCCTGCTGTTAACTCAAGTGGTGATTTTGGAGTGGGAGTATATAAGTTTACAGCTAAAAATGTAGATGGTTCACAAGCCGATAATTACAATTCAACTTATTCATGTACTGATTTTCCAATTTTCCGTTTGTCAGATGCATACCTTATGAGAGCTGAAGCTTTATTTCGCCAGGGAGATTTACCAGGCGCAAGAGATGATATCAATTTTGTAAGAGAAAGAGCATATGGCGATGATAGTGGTGATATAGAAACAAGTGATGTAACAGCTGATTTTATTCTTGATGAAAGAGCTCGTGAGTTCTATTATGAAGGACAAAGGCGCACAGACTTGGTTCGTTTTGGGAAGTTTACCGGAAGTAGCTATTTGTGGACTTGGAAAGGTGGAACTTTTAAAGGTTCGGCAACAGATAGCTACAGAGATCTTTTTCCAATTCCCGGTGATGAAATCTCTGCGAATGATAATATTAAACAAAATGATGGATATAATTAATCATTTAAAAAAGAATATGAAACGAGCCAATAGAGAACTCTTTTACACACAAAGATGACCATGTTGGCAAGTTCCATATGACCTTAAAAAATAAAATATAAGCATATGAAAAATTACTATATAATATTATTCACACTGGTTGGATTGCTTAGCATCTTTACTGGTTGTGAGAAAGATGGTGATGAACCGGTTATGTCGGATAATGTAATTGCTCCTGCTATTACCACAATGCCTGATTTAACTATGGTTAGAGCTGAAGGTGCAAATGATGTTACTTTTATTTGTTCTCCTGTTGATGCCGGATTTAATGCTTCTGCTACATATTATTTAGAAGCTTGTCCTAGCGGAGATAACTTTGAAAATGTTGTGGAGATATATAACGGAGTTAAGTGCGATGCAATATCACTGACTGTAAGTGAATTGAATTCAATTTTATTAGATCAGTTTAAAGAAGATATAACTTCATCTGCAGATATAAGACTTAGATGTGTTTTGGAAACTGATGCAGGAGTTGGAGTGGAAGATTATGAGTATACATCAAGCATATATACCGTTGATGTAACTTTATACGGGCTGTTAAGATTAGATATTATTATTGATGGTGCTACGGGAACTCCACAAAAGATTGTTTCTCAGCAGAGTGATGGTGTTTATGAAGGTTATGTGAAATTTGAAGCCGGAGATTCTTTTACTCTTCTTGATCCGGATAATAATATTAGTTATGGGGGCTCAGGTGATGTATTAGCTGTTGATGGATCTGCAATTAGCATAGCAACAGAAGGCTGGTACAGATTAACGGCAGATACAGAGGGCTTAACTCTGGAGAGTTTGAAGTATTTAGTGGGTATTGTAGGAACTGTAAATGGATGGGCAGCTCCGGATGTAGCTATGGATTATGATGCGGAAGGAAAGTTCTGGTATAGCTATGGACTAGAGTTACCTGATGGCGATATTAAATTCCGTAATAATGAATCATGGGGTGCTGATTTTAATTTTGGTTTAGAAGATAGCTCTGCAGATATAGATTTTTCATACTTTACATTATATA
Source organism: uncultured Saccharicrinis sp. (assembly GCA_963677345.2). Taxonomy (GTDB): domain Bacteria; phylum Bacteroidota; class Bacteroidia; order Bacteroidales; family Marinilabiliaceae; genus Saccharicrinis. The sequence goes on along the minus strand of CAXXLC010000005.1, from coordinate 73,372 downwards.
ATGATGGAGGATCTTCCAATATTACATTATCAGCAGGAACTTATGATATTAAACTATGGATTGATCTTTCAGATGCTACATCAAGTACTTGTTCAATAGTGGCTAGTGAGTAATGATCTTAAATAATGCAAATTTCTATCATGAACTATGGTTCATGGTAGAAAACAGTTTTGTTTTTAATTAAAAGAATTTAATGTGATGAAAAATATATTTCTTAAAGTTACAGGTCTGCTTTTGGCTTCACTATTATTCGTTTTTGTGGGCTGTGAAAAAGATGACCTTAAAACTCTTAATGACGAAATGGCCACCTGGCAATCGGAAAATATTACATCTACTTCGGTAGAATTAAGTGGTATGGTGATTGCCCAAGGGAGTGGTTTTAATGAATATGGTGTTGTATATGGACTGGCAGAAAATCCTACAACATCAGATACTAAAGTAGAAGCAGCAAATGTAGAAAATGCTGTATATTGGGTTTCTATTTCTGATTTGGATCATTTAACAACATATCATTACAGAGCTTATGCTATTGATAAATCGGGCACTGTTTTGTATGGTGATGATGAAACTTTTACTACATTGGCTCATGTACCTACTGTTACTATTAATGAAGCTACAGCAATAACAGATGTTACTGCCCGGATTGTTGCGGATGTTCCTTATGATGGAAAAGCAGATGTTACAGCTAAAGGCATCGTTTACAGTACCAGTCAAACACCAACTTTAGATGATGAAGTTGTTGATGGTGGCGAAGGTATGGGTGAATTTACTATTGATTTAACCGGATTAGTAGCCAATACCACTTATTATGTTCGTGCTTATGCTACTAATAAAATTGGAACTGTTTATTCAACAGAGATATCATTTACAACAACTATTGGTGTTGCTACTGTAGAAACCATTTCTGCTACAGGTGAAGTAACAACTGCAACTGTAATTGGAAATGTTTCTTATAATGGAGGTGCTTCAATTACAGAAAGAGGTATTTGTTACGGAACTAGCGAAAATCCATCTGTCGACGATGAAGATGCTGTGATTGTAACTAGTGAAGGAACAACAGGTCAGTTTATTGTAGATTTAGAAGGACTTGAAATTAGTACTACTTACCATGTGAGAGCTTATGCCGTTAATAGCGAAGGTGTTGCGTATGGGGAGGATATAGCGTTTTCAACCTATCCAACCGACTTGTATATGACAGGTAGTGGAGTTGGAGAAGCTGATGAAAATTGGAACTGGGCAGGTGAGTTACAGTTTGTTCCAGTTAACAGCCATCCTGAATTATTCTGGAAAATTGTATGGATGAAAGGATCCGGTGACTTTAAGATTGCACCACAAGCTGCTTGGTCTGGTGATTTTGGAATAACAGGAGATGCAACAAATGGTGTTTATACAATAGGTGGAGATAATATTCCTGTTCCTTCAACTGCCGGTTATTATATGGTTGTTGTTGATTTGGCTAATAATACCGTAGAAATAACTGATCCTCAGATTTTTGGCATGGGAGATGTATTTGGAGGATGGGATGGAGGTGACCCTGCTGCCTTATTCACTGTGGATAATGATAATAGTGTAATTAAATTTGATGGAGTTCCTAACTCAGGAGAATTAAGAATGTATGTTGCTGCTCCTACTTTAAATTGTGATTGGTGGCAAGCTGAATTTATTGTTCTTAATGATAAGATTGAGTTCCGTGGTACAGGTGGTGATCAAAGTAGAGCTACTGTAGCTGCAGGAGATAATATCTCACTTAATTTTAGAACTGGAGCAGGATCAATTACTACTCCATAGTGAGAAAAGGATATTGACTGGTTTGAATATCTGACAATTGACTTAACAATGCAATTAGTAACTATTCTGGTTGCTAATTGCATTTATTTTAATGCCCTTATATAGACTGTATATAATAAATATCCGGATGGAAAATCTGTTTACTCAAAAATCAATAAAAGCACTTATTTACTCCTTTATATTGAGTTTTGTTTTTTTATCTTGTAAAGAGGCCAACATAAAGAATCAAATTTCAAATCCTCCAACGTGGGCAAAAGATGTTATTTGGTATCAAATATTTGTAGAAAGATTTAGTAATGGAGATACTTTAAATGACCCAACTCCCGAAACGATTTACAGCTCATCTAATTTTATTAAAACTCCTGAAAACTGGAGTATAACACCTTGGACTCAGGAGTGGTATAAAGAAGAAGACTGGGCAAACCAAACAGCGCAAGATTTTTACAGTAATCTTCAACTTCGCCGTTATGGCGGTGATTTACAAGGTGTACTCAATAAACTTGACTATCTTGAAGATTTAGGAATTACGGCCATCTATTTTAATCCCTTAAATGACGCTCCGTCGTTACATAAATACGATGCCAGAAACTACAGGCATATTGATGTCAATTTTGGTCCAGACCCCAAAGGAGATATTAAAATTATAAAAAGTGAAAATCCTGCTGATTCCACTACATGGAAATGGACTTCTGCAGACAAGATGTTTCTTAAAGTTATAGAAGAAGCACACAAAAGAAATATAAAGGTTGTATTGGATTATTCGTGGAATCATATTGGAGTTGAGTTCTGGGCTTGGCAGGATATCATAAAGAATCAGGAAAAGTCTCCATATAAGGATTGGTATATCATCAATTCATTCGATGATCCAAATACACCAGAAAACGAATTTAAATACGAAGGATGGTTAAATATTCAAAGCCTTCCTGCTCTAAAAAAAATAAATGCCACCGAAGGTCATCAACCCGGACATCCTTTTGAAGGAGATTTACAGGCTGATGTAAAAAAGCACATTTTTGCTGTTTCAAAAAGATGGTTGGCTCCTGATGGAGATACATCCAAAGGACTGGATGGTTACCGTTTAGATGTGGCAGATCATATACCAATGGGATTTTGGCGAGATTATCGCAAGTTTGTTAAATCTATTAATCCGGAAGCATATTTGGTAGGTGAAATTTGGTGGGAACAATGGCCTGATTTACTGATGAATCCTGTACCATATGTTAGCGGTGATGTTTTTGATGCCGTTATGTTTTATCAGGTTTATCGACCTGCCAGATACTTTTTTGCAAAGACCGATTTTGAAATTGATGCCAGGCAGTTTGTTGATAGCCTGCAATTTCAGTGGGAAAGAATTAGTGATGAAACAGCTCAAGCTATGATGAACGTAGCAGCTACTCATGATTCACCCCGCTTACTTACTTCGTTTGCAAATAAAAATAAGTATAAGTACAATGCCAATTCAAGGGCAGATTCTACATATATTACCGGCAAACCAAGTGCTGAAACCTACAAGCGTTTAAAGCTTTATCTGATGCACCAGTTTACAAATATAGGAGCTCCTCATATCTGGAATGGAGATGAAATGGGAATGTGGGGAGGAGATGATCCGGATTGTCGTAAACCATTATGGTGGCCTGAATTGCAATTTGAACCTGAAAATATACATAGTACTCTTGCTCGAGAGAAAGAATATGTTGAAGTAGGTTATAATCGTGACTTGCACGACTATTATAAACAACTTTGTTATATTCGAAACTCAAATTTAAATGTATTATCATCGGGCAATATTAGATTTATAACTGCCGAAGGTAAATTATTGGCCTATAACAGAAGTGTTGACGATGAAGAGATATTGGTGATTTTAAATGCGGGAGAAAATCCTATTGAATATGAATTACCATCAGGTGTAAAATATATTGATCTGATGACTAAGGAAGAGATTCATTCTAATACCATATTATTAGATGCGATATCAGGTAAAATATTAAGAAAAATATAAGAAATAAGATATGAACAGGAACCGATTTTTTATGCTGATAATGTTGTGTTTTACCATAGTGTATGCAACTGCTCAGGTTACAACCAACCCTAATCCACCTTATGATGATCAATCTGTAACTATTACATTTAATGCTGCAGAAGGAAGTCAGGGCTTAATGGGGTATACAGGAGATGTTTATGCTCATACAGGAGTAATAACAGATCAAAGTACTTCAACAGCGGATTGGAAATATGTTAAGTCTGATTGGGGTGTAAATATTGATGCATGTAAATTAACAAGTTTAGGAGATAATATTTTCACATTGGAAATTTCTCCATCTATACGTGATTTTTATGGTGTTCCGGAGGGTGAAGTTATAGAAAAAATAGCATTGGTTTTTCGTTCCTCAGATTCAAGTCTGGAGGGAAAAACAAGTTCAGGCAGTGATATTTTTGTAGATGTTAGTACCAATGATCTTACTGTATCAATTGATACACCTAATGAAAATTCAATTTTTGCCGAGGGGGAATCAATTTCTGTTGTTGTAAATGCAACTAATGCTACTGGTATCACTCTTTATGTAAACAATGTAGCTGTTGAAAATGCAAGTGCAAGTACCTTATCTACTTCAATTACAGCTGGTACATCAGGTAGTTATACATTAAAAGCAGAAGCTACAGATGGAAGTGCAACTGTAACTGATGAAATTCCATTCTATGTACGAGGTACAGTGGTTAATGAAACAATGCCTGCTGGTTTAAAACGAGGTGTAAATGTTATCGATGATCAAACGGTTACTTTTGTTTTGTTTGCACCGGATAAAGAGTTTGTTCATATCATTGGAAGTTTTAATGATTGGCAAATCTCTAACGATTATTTGATGAAAAAGGATGGAGATTATTTTTGGTTAACCATTTCGTCGTTGGATGCGAATACTGAATATGTATTTCAATTTTTTATTGAAGGAGATATCAGAGTTGCTGATCCATATACCAACAAAACATCAGATCCCTTAGATCAATATATTTCGAGCGATATCTATCCTGGATTAATGGACTATCCAAGTACGTTGACATCAGAAATAGCATCGACCTTTAAAATCAATAAAAGTGAATACACCTGGCAGGTCGCTGATTTTGCCAATCCTGACGTAACCAAAATGGTGGTTTATGAATTACTTATCAGAGATTTTACAGATAATGGAGATATTAAAACAGTAACTGATTCAATTGAGTACTTTAAAGAGTTAGGTGTTAATGTAATAGAATTAATGCCTTTTAATGAGTTTGAAGGAAACGATAGCTGGGGATATAATCCTTCCTTTTATTTTGCTCCGGATAAGGCTTATGGAACTGAAAATGATTATAAAGAATTTATTGATGTTTGCCATCAAAATGGAATAGCTGTTCTTATGGATATGGTATTAAATCATTCTTTTGGTTCTTCACCATTTGCACGTATGTATCTTGATGGCGGAAAACCGGCCACTAATAATCCTTGGTATAACAGAGATTATAATATGCAAAATCCTGATGCGCAATGGGGATATGATTTTAACCATGAAAGTACAGATACTCAGGAATTGGTTGACAGTATATGTTCATTCTGGATGAATGAATTTAAGTTGGATGGATTTAGATTTGATTTTACAAAGGGATTTACAAATACTTCCTATCCTGCTGATTCCTGGGCTAGTGATTATGATCAAAGTAGAATAAATATTTTGATGAGGATGGTCAACCAAATATGGGTTACAAAATCAGATGCTATTATAGCTTTTGAACATTTAGCCGATAATTCTGAAGAAAAAGTATTGGCAAATTACGGTATCCTATTGTGGGGTAATCATAACTATACATTTAACCAGGCCACCATGGGATATGGTGATTCTGATTTTTCGTGGGCCTCCTATAAGGAAAGAGGGTGGAATGAACCTCATGTTATCAATTATATGGAAAGTCATGATGAGGAAAGAATAATGTATAATAATAACGAGAATGGCAATTCGTCAGGAAGTTATGACGTGAAAAATCTGGCTACAGGATTAGAGCGAAGTGCCGGGGCAGCAGTGTTTTTGTTATCTGTTCCAGGTCCGAAGATGATATGGCAATTTGGTGAGTTAGGTTATGACTACAGTATTAATACTTGCGAAGATTTAAGTATAAGCGATGCCTGCAGAACAAATAAAAAGCCTGTAAAGTGGGAATATTTTGAAGATGAGAACCGTAAAGCTTTGTTTAATGTTTATAAACGTATGATAAATCTGAAAAAATCTGAACCGGTTTTTGCAACCACTAATTTTTCGATGGATGTATCTGATCGTACAAAACTTATTAAACTTAATTATACTGACTCAGATGTTAGATTGATAGGTAATTTTGATGTTGAAACAAAAAGTGTTAAGCCTAATTTTAGTTCTACAGGGTACTGGTATAATTATTTTTATGGAGACAGTATAAATGTTAGTGATGTTGATATGAGTTACACTCTTGATCCAGGAGAGTTTGTTTTATTCTGTCAAAAAAAATTAGATGGCTTTGTTCCTCATACTTCAATAGGAGATGCAACTTATTTTAAAGATGCAACCATTGCTCCAAATCCGGTATTGAACAAGCTTACTGTTTATACAGGTTCTAAGCCTTTACGAAGGGTGAAGGTTACTTCCATTACAGGAACTTTATTAGTTGATCAGAAAGTTTCTGATGCTAATCCTCAAGTTGATTTTAGTTCGTTTCCCAAGGGTGTCTATCTGATTCACTTAGTTGGTGATAATGATGGATATAGAGTATTTAAGTTGCTCAAAAATTAGAAGTATTTTAAAAGAGGGTGTTTGTAATTGCATCCTCTTTTTTTTGTGTAAATTTCTAACTTTAAGTTTATATAATTCCCTGACAGGTATTGGTTTTTATGATTTCTGATTGCAACATTTTCAGTGCTTTATCGCAAATTTATGGTGAACTTGCAGGGTACAGGTTGTGGTACGGTTGTGATTATTTGTGGGGCATTTGCGACGTATTCCAGGAGGCGGGTAGATGCATTTGCGAAGAGTTTGCGATAAAATGCCATGTATTTGCGAAGGATTTGCGAAGACAGCACAAAAAAGTCTGTACTATGACTACTTAATGGCCACCCCAGCAATTAAGAAATCAATACTACAGACTTTTTCAAAAAATGAGAAAAGTTAATGATTTAGCAAAAACTTATCTCGCGTGTAACCTTTCTTTAGATGCCAAAGGTTACTATAATAAATGGTCCGGGGTTATTACAAACTCATTATTAAATCTTTTAATTCATCATTGTTTACGCTCTTCTTTTTATTCTGAGCAAGTCTTTTTACTTTTGGCAAAATTTCTTTTCCCATTTCAGCACTAATGTGAATGCCCATTGTTGCTAATGCGTCAATAATAGAGGCCAGTCCTGAATGTTTTCCAATAATAAACTGAGACTCCTTTCCAACTTCTGATGGGTGAAAAGCATGATAACTCATTGGATTGTTTAATAAAGAACGGCAATGTATACCTGATTCATGACTGGTAATCAGTTCTCCGGTAATAGGTTTGGTTTGACTAACTTTACGGTTTGAAACTTTTTCAACGAATTGGCAAGCTGTGTTAATATTTTTCAGGTTTATTCCAAGGTTTTGGTTTATTGAGAATTTAGCTGCAGCAGCAACTTCTTCCAGGGGGGCGTTTCCTGCTCTTTCTCCCAAACCGTTTATTGTAACATCAATACTATTACATCCGGCCTGAAGAGCAACAATACTATTTGCAGTTGCCATTCCTAAATCATTATGAGCATGAAATTCAAGATCCATATCCGGGAACAGGCTTCTGTAACTTGAAATCATTTCATGGACCGACATAGGGTTCATGATTCCTACTGTGTCGGCAAATCTTACTCGTTGTACACCTAGTAAATTTGCTTTTTGAATATACTCTTGCAAAAATGAAGGGTTAGCTCTGGATGCGTCCTGAGCTCCAATACCCACAAATTCAAAATGATTTGTAGCCAGGCCTAACATAATCTCCATTTGGCTAAGTACCCAATTATAATCTTTACCAATAGCCGCTAGTTGAATATCACTTACCGGAAAAGAAACACTAATTCGTTTTTACTCTGGTACGTTTAGCTGCCATAATATCAGATACCGTAGCTCTTGCCCAGCATAGAGAGTTAAAAGAAAAACCTTGATTAACAATAGTTTTTATGTCTTTTTCCTCATCGCGAGAGATTGCAGGTGTACCAATTTCAGCTTCAGTAACCCCTAGTTCTTCAAGCATTTGAGCGATTTTTATTTTTTCATCTAATGAAAAAACAACACCGGCAGCTTGTTCTCCATCGCGTAATGTTGTATCAATCAGATATTGCTTCATGAGGTTTTGTATTTAGTATCCGGAACAATCAATTAAATATTATAAAGGGTTTCTCTATCAATAGTTCGATAAGCATTTTAAAAATAAGTCTAAAATCTAACGTTCTATTGTATTTGGAAGAGATATATAGTCAATAGTCAGCGATAAAAATCGTTAACTATTGACTATTGACAAATTAATCTGCGATTAAATACTCTTCAACAGCTTCGCCTTCTTCAAGAGCATCTAAAATTTCATCAATTTTTTCCTCTGTAATTTCACCATACCAAAAATTATTTGGGTGGATTACCATAACAGGTCCCTGGCTACATACATTTAAACAGGCAGTGCTTGTTACAGATGCATCTATTCCCCTGTCGTTACACTCTTCCATGATGTAAGGAATAAAATCCGATGCTCCGTTTTTGTTGCAAAATCCTTGTGCATCCCCGGCAACGCGGTATGAATTACATACTAAAATGTGATATTCAGGCTTCTTCATATCTTGTTAATTTATTGGTTAATTTAAAATGTTTATTTTGACAAATGGTTTTTTTAAGTTTTGGGTGTTAAATCAACCACAACCGGTTCCTGTTCCTGAACATCCAGCGCCACACTTAAAGCTTTCGGCTTTTGTGATAGTTCTTAATTCAGTCCCCTTATAAACGGCATCCATTCCCTGATCTATTAATCCAGACATCTCAACAACCTGAATTCCTGATTTTCCCAGTATTTTTGATGGTTTAGGACCAATTCCTCCAACTAAAATAGCTCTGCAATCGCTTAGTGTTTCACCAAGCTCTTCCCATCTCTTGTCACCGCTTCCCTTTGGGGGAGTAACTCTTTGGTTTACTAATTTATATCCGTTGGGTGTTTCTTTGAATATGTATAGTCTCTCAGCCTCTCCTAAGTGTTGATTCACTAATATGCCTTCGTTACTGGCAACTGCAACATAGGGACGGTCGGCAGTATCGCCTTTATCAACTCTTACTTTTGAAGCTTCAGATAATAAATGCATAGCCTCGGTACTGTCTTGACCTAATAGTCCTGCTGCATCTGCTCTACAGCGACTACAGTGCGTCATTGGAGGGAGGAATTCTTTAATTCCTTTTCTGATTTCTTTCATATAAGCAGACGTAGGTTCCTCCAAGTCTTCAAAAGGAGTATCTTCTACCGGAATCAATGGAATAGTATTCATTAAATCCACGCCCATTTTAGCTAACCCTTCAGCAAGTTCTGTAAGATGAGTATCGTTAATTCCTGGAATAACAATGGCATTTGCTTTAACAGTAATACCTGCTGCTTTAAGTTTTTCAATGGCTTCTAATTGTTTAGATAAAAGCAATTCAGCGCCTGCAATTCCAAAATATCCTTTTTTATCGTAGCGAACCCAGCTATATACTTTTTCAAGAATTTTGGCATCCAATGCATTTATAGTTATTGTTACGTGGCTCACTTTTAATTCTGCTAATTCATCCACGTATGGTGCAATATTTAATCCGTTTGAAGAAACGCAAAGAATCATATCTTCGTAGTTAGCTCTTACCAAACGTAATGTTTCCATTGTTTCGTTTGGATTTGCAAATGGATCTCCTGGTCCGGCAATACCTACAACAGATAGATAAGGCATTTTTTCACGTAGTGCTTTTAAATACACGAGTGATTGTTCCGGAGAAAGAATATTAGAAGTAACACCAGGTCTGCTTTCATTTACGCAATCAAACTTGCGGTTACAATAGTTACAACTAATATTACATTTTGGAGCTACTGGTAAATGCACTCTGGCATATTGTCCTTTTGCTTCCTTATTGAAGCAGGGGTGTTTTTTATAGTCAATCATACCTTCTCTTTTTTTGTATTAGTATAAAGACATACGACCTGATGCCCATTTATTTCTAATGCTGTTAATGAATAATTGTTTGTGATTTGATTTTCTGATCAAATCTTACATATATTTCCAACCAATCTCCGAATTCTCTTGTTTGTATTCGATTAAAGCGTTTCCAATTTTATCGAATAACTCCTGAGCTCCGGTGTATGCTATATGTTTTAATCTTGAACCGCCCATCCTGTCATGGATAGGAAAGCCAACTCTTACCAGGGGAATGCCTAGTTCCCGAGCTATATAATACCCTTTACTGTTCCCAATCAGGATATCAGGTTTCATATCGATGCACAGTTCGTTGATTTTTTCGTAATCCAAATCACTTAAAACATCAATCGTTTTACCATGGACAGGAGCACAATCTTCAATCTTTTGTTTTAGTATTCCACTATTCCCTCCTGATGCAGCTAGTATTATCTCGATTCCTATTTCATCAAGAAAACCAGTCATTGCTACCACTAAATCTTCTTCGCCGTATACAACTGCTTTCTTACCAAAAACATATTTGTGGCCATCTGCATAAGCATCTATTAATCTGCCACGTTCCATTTTGTATTTAGTAGGAACATCTTTACCACTGATGTCACTTAATAGCTGAAATAATTCATCCGATTGAGTGATTCCAACAGGAATATTTATGGTGAATTTTTTTACTCCAAATTCTTTTTCAAGGTATTCAGCTCCGGTAACTGCTAAATTGTTATTTTTAATTCTACCAGCTAAATTTCCTCTGTTCAGGATAGGTCCAAATTCGATACTTGCTTTTGCACCACCCATTAGTTTAAGATCTTCTACAGATGTACCACCGTCTGGTATTCTATGGTAAGTATCCCATACCGGATTATCCAACGTTTCTGAATAATCAGGAACCATGATATAGTCGATTCCAAAATCTTCCAGAATGCTTTTTAACATCCTTAAGTCTTCAGTAGAGATAAATCCAGGAAAGATGTTTACTTTTTCATTCATTTCAACTTTAGCAGCAAAAGTTTTAGTTATTGCAGCTACAGTTTCGTGAAAACCATCAACATGAGATCCCTGATAACTTGGCGTTGATGAGTATACAAATTCAGGAATACTTGGGTCGTCGGCATTTTTTGCTTTGTAATTTCTTAAAGCTTGTCCTATGTCATCTCCAATAGTTTCACTTAAACAGGTAGTACAAACACCTACTACTTCAGGATTATATTGAGCAATTACATTTTGAATGGCCATACTGAGGTTGCCCTCGCCTCCAAAAATAGTTGACTCCTCGCTAAAGTTTGAAGAGGCAATGTCAACAGGCTCTTTATAGTGACTTATTAAATATCTGCGAATGTAGGTTGCGCAACCTTGTCCGCCATGAATAACAGGTACACAACCTTTAATTCCTTTATATGCTATACTTCCTCCCAACGGAGAACATACTTTACAAGCATTTCTTGTTGCAACGAAGTTTTTTCTTTCTTTTAATACTGGTATTTTGTCGGCCATTATATTATAGATTTAAGATTAAGTATAAAGTATAAAGACGATTTACAGCTTACAAAAAGTCTTATGTCATGCGTCTTTATTCTTTAGTCTATTTAGAAATAAATTTCCACACTGGGCTGCAAACAGAAGCATATACTTCTTTAGCAAAATTTAGCATTCCAATATATCCTGCTAATGCTTCCTTGCGCTCATGATTGTGGTCGCAAAATCCTAAACCAAGTTTATAGGCTATTGGGCGTTCTTTTACACCACCTATAAATAAGTCTGCACCTGTTTTCTTAACAAAGTCTGATAATTCGTTTGGATTAGAATCATCTACGATTACAGTACCTTTGTCACAAATTTTACTCAACAAGTTGTAATCATCCTTATTACCTGTTTGGGAGCCAACAACTACGGTTTTCATTCCCAGTAATCTTAATGCTTTAACTAAGCTGATGGCTTTAAAAGCACCGCCAACGTAAATAGCAGCTTTCTTGCCTTCAAGTTTTTCGCGATAAGGCTGTAAAGCTGGAATAAGTTTTGCGATTTCCTCAGAAACTAAGGCTCTGGCATTAGCCATTAATTCAGGATCATTAAAATGTTGAGCAACTTCGTAAAGTGCATCCGACATATCTTCAATACCGAAATATGATACTTTTTTGTAAGGGATACCATATTCTTTTTCCATTTCACGGGCTACGTGCATCATACTACCTGAGCACTGAACCACGTTAAGTGATGCTTTATGAGATCTGCGAACCTGTTGAACACGTCCATCGCCGGTTAAACATGCAATAATCTCTACACCAATTCTTTTATAATATTCAGATAGAATCCAAAGTTCTCCTGCCAGGTTGAAATCACCCAATATGTTGATGCTGTATTTAGGTGGTACATACTCATCGTCTGTTCCAACTAATTTCATTAAAGCATCGCAAGCAGCTTTGTATCCATCTTTTTTAGTTCCTTTAAACCCTTCACTCATAACAGGTAGTACTTCTACTCCTGTTTCTTTGGTGAGCTGTCTGCAAACAGCTTCAACATCGTCACCTATAACGCCAACAATGCAGGTGCTGAAAACAAAAACTGCTTTAGGTTTATATGCTTCAATAAGCTCTGTTAATGCGTTATATAATTTTTTTTCTCCTCCAAAAACCACATCCTTCTCACGTAAGTCTGTTGAAAAACTTAAACGGTGTAATTGTGGTCCTGATGACATTGCTCCTCTGATATCCCAAGTGTAGGCGGCACAGCCTATGGGTCCATGAACAATGTGCAGTGCATCGGCAATAGGGTATAATACTACCCTGGAACCACAAAAAACGCAAGCTCTTTGACTTACAGAACCTGCAATAGATTTTTTTTCGCAGGCTAATTCATGTTGGTCTTCTCCAATGGTAACAATCTGGGGTGTTCTATCTTTTATAAATTTTGACATAATAATCTGTTTAATAGAAAGATTGGATTTCATTAGACTTTTAGACCTGTTGATAAATAAAGAGTTATAATTTTTATTTATCTAAAATCTTTTCTTTAAATAGACAAAATGATTAATAATAATTGTTAGTGTTTTGTTTGTTTTAATCATCTATCTTTGTAAATCAAAGACCGGCGGGGTAATTTTAAAATATTTATACCACCTATTATTTAACTTCTTCAGCGTTCTGAAGAAAAATCACCCCGCTGGTCTTAACCTCTGGCAAACACAAATCTTTAATGGATTTTGGATATGAGATATAATGAATGCCCTAATAAAAATCTCATATCTAAAATCCTTTAATATATTACATTACTAATTCAAATTTCTCTTCAGTAGCAGTCTCATCTTGATATTGCATGATTGAATCAAGTATTTTCTCAAGAATTCTAATTGCTCCCATATAACCAATTGTAGAGAAATATTGGTGTCCGATACGGTCCATTGTTGGGAAACCGAATCTTACGAAAGGAATCTTTTCGTCTCTTGCAATATATTTTCCGTAAGTATTACCAATTAATAAATCAACACCTTCTTGTTTGATCCATTGGTGTAACTGGAAAGTATCAGCTTGAGCACCATTTTTAAATTTCACTTGGTCAATCTTATCTCCGAAGATAGCTTCCATACGCTTAGAGAATGATTTTCCTGGAGTACCAGAAATCACATAAGCAGGAACCATATCGATGTCTAATAAGAATTCACACAATGGTAATAATTGGTCAGGATCACCATATAATGCAACTCTTTTTCCGTAGAAATACTGGTGCATATCAGTAATTAAATCCATTAAACGACCTCTTTCTCTTTCGATTTCAGCAGGAACAGATACTGCCCCGGCTTTAGCAAGAGCTGAGATAAAACGGTCAGTTGCTTTAAGACCAATAGGAAGGTTACATAATTCAAATGGAACTTTACATTGGTTATCTAATGCAACAGCTGCATCTTTTGTTGCCCATTCTCCAATTGCAACAGTTTTCATGCTATCACCCATGCTTACTAGCTCAGGAATAGTTGTACCTCCTTTTGGATACATTTCAAACTTACCAGTTAATGGAGTGTCAAGAACGTCAGATGTATCAGGAGCTAAAACAGTTTTAATTCCCATTACTTTTGCAATTCTTTTTAACTCACGCATATCTGCTGGCTCAACCCATCCTGAAAGGATATTTATCTGGCGTTTCACTTCGTCAGTTTTTACTGCGAAATACTTAACAATAGCAGTAAGCATATTGCTATATCCAGTTACGTGAGATCCAACGTATGATGGTGTGGCGGCTTGAATAACGTGTTTTCCTTCAGGTACTTTGCCGTCGTCGCTTGCTTTTTTAACAATTTGATGAAGGTCATCACCTATTGTTTCTGATAAACAAGTTGAATGTACAGCAATTATTTCTGGATCGTAAACACTAAAGATTGTTGTAATTGCTTGTAGTAAGTTAGCTTGTCCACCAAATACAGAAGAACCTTCAGTAAAAGATGATGTAGCAGCCATTACAGGCTCTTTATAGTGACGAGTTAATGCTGATCTGTGATATGAACAACATCCTTGTGATCCGTGGCTATGTGGTAAACATCCGTGAATACCTAATGAAGCGTACATAGCACCTACTGGCTGACAGGTTTTTGCTGCGTTGACAGTTAAACCTTTTCTATCTATTTCTTTTTCTGTCGTATGTCGTAATAACATAATAAAATCCTCCTAAATTTAAGCGTTAATAGTCATACTACCTACAATCTCTGGTTCTGATTTCCATGGTGCGTCAACTAATTTCCAAACATTAGTTGCTAGCATACGTTCCATTTCTTTGTAGAAGTTAATAGCACCTTCGAATCCTGCATAAGGACCACCATAATCATAACTATGTAACTGTTTTAAAGGTACACCGCCTTTTTGAACTACATATTTCTCTTTGATACCTGCACAGAATAGATCTGGCTTATAGAACTCAATTAATTTTTCAGTTTCCCAGTGAGAAATATCATCAATTACAAGAGCGTTCTTTTCCATTTGAGGCATCATACCTTCGTATGAGCTAAATTCGTATCCTTTTTTCTCTAACTCAGCTTTTTTCTCAACAAGATCTTGTCTCCAAAGTGCTTCGTTTTCTGTTTTAGTAACAGTTAAATCTTCGATGTTACGAGTATCAGCATCTACTTTTATGTTAGGAATTACGTGACGTCCTTCGTAATCATCACGGTGAGCAAACTCATAACCTGCAGAAAGAACTTTGATTCCAAGCTCTTCAAAAAGATCTTGATAGTGGTGAGCACGAGATCCACCAACGAACATCATAGCTGTTTTTCCTTGAACCTTAGGCTTAATTGATGCTTTTGCAGCTTCAACTTTAGCTTCTTCACGAGCACAGATTTCTGCTACTTTTTTAGTTAATTCTGCATCATCAAAGAATTCAGCAATTTTCTTAAGTGTTTTAGTTGTAGATCCAGCTCCGATAAAGTTTCCTTTGATCCAGGGAATACCATATTTTAATTCCATCATCTCAGCAATGTAGTTGATAGAACGGTGACACATAACGATATTTAAATCAGCAGTATGTGCATATTCGAAACTGTCGTAAGAAGAGTTACCCGAGAAAGTAGATAATAATTCAATACCAGCTTCTTCAAATAATCTTTCTAATTCGAAAGCATCTCCACCAATGTTATACTCACCAAGTAAGTTAATTTGGAATTTACCAGTTCTTTCACGGTCAGTATTTCCTAACACGTGCTTAAAGATTTGATTGTTTGCGATGTGGTGACCAGCTGACTGCGATACACCTCTATATCCTTCACAAGAGAAACCAAAAACGTTAATTCCTATTTCTTCTTTCATCTCTCTGGATACAGCGTGAACATCATCACCGATCAAACCTACCGGACAAGTTGAGAAGATTGCAATAGCTTTTGGTTTAAATAACTCATAAGCTTCTCTAATCGCTTGTTTTAGTTTCTTTTCTCCACCGAACACGATGTTTTCATCTTGCATATCTGTAGAGAATGAATAAGGGATAAAGTTGTCAGATGTTTCAGTTTCTGGTTTAGTTTGGTTACGACGAGTTAACCAAGCGTAAAATGAACATCCGATAGGTCCGTGAACAATTTGTAGGATATCACGGGTAGGTCCTAATACCACCCCTCTACATCCAGCGTAAGTACAACCACGCTGAGTAATAATTCCAGGTACAGTTCTAACGTTTGCTTGAATCTCTTGATCTTCTTCAGGAACATTAGAAACCATTGCCTTTTTACGTTTCTTAGCTATTTTTCCTGGATATTGTTTTGTGATTTCACTGATAATCTCTGATGGATCAGGTAATCCTGCTGTATAATCTTTCTTTTTAACCATTTGTCTTTGTTTTTTTAAATTAAACCAAGCCTTTAATCTTAATCCACTGCTTTGCTACCTGAATCACCAGTTCTTACCTGGATTACATCAGTTATTGGTAGTACAAAGATTTTTCCACATCCGTGAGGTTCTCCTTGATTTACATCTATGATTGCGTCAACACAAGGTTGAACAAATGAATCATTTACAACGATTTCTAATACTCTTTGTGGACGTAAACGAGGTTCCTTGCCTAAAAGCTCAAGGGCTTCAGGTGAATTTTCTTTTACACCTTCAAGAACTTTTGCTTCCCAAAGACCTTTACCTCTTCCGAAAACTCTTCCTGACGCAGTCATTGAAGCAATTCCTGCATCTAGTAAGGCTCTCTTGGTCTCATTCATCTTATCGATGTTTATTATTGCCAATACTGTTTTCATATTCGTACAGATTTTAAGATTTAGATAAGAGAGATCAGATATAGAATCAGTTATTATGATATTATGCAAATTTGGTATCTAAGTCTCTTATCTTAATAATGTGTTATTAAAGCTCTTTAGTTGCTCTAGAGATTGTATAAGCCTCTTCTACTGGAGAAATAAAGATTTTTCCATCACCGAAGTTTCCGTTACCGGTTTTAGCTGCTTCAATAATTGTGTTTACAGCAAAATCTTTATCTTCAGCCTTAATAACCATCATTAACATTTCTTTTGGCAACTCATCGTAGGTAATATCTCCAATTTTAATACCCCTTTGCTTACCTCTACCCACAACTGGAGTTTTAGTAACGGCTACATAACCTGCTTCGAATAATGCTTTAAGAACTTCACTTGATTTTTCTGGACGAACGATTGCTTTTATCATTAACATTTTTTGGGTCTCCTATTATTTAAGATTTAATTAGCAAGGATGATAGCCTTTCGGCTATCATGTCTTTTGAATTCTAACTTGATTTTTTAAGAGTTGATCTCTCTTAGTTTGCGATACCGAAATCAATTAATAATTTCTCTAACTCTTCAATTTCAAGTGGGTTAGGGATAATTTTCATTTCGTTTCCATCGATAGCTTTTGCTAATGCTCTATATTCGTCAGCTTGAGGATGCTCAGGAGCAAATTCGATAACAGTTTTTCTGTTGATCTCAGCTTGTTGAACCATGTTGTCACGTGGTACAAAGTGAATCATTTGAGTTCCTAATTTGGCAGCTAATTGTTCAATCATTTCTTGTTCGTTTTCTACTTTACGAGAGTTACAAATTAATCCTCCTAAACGAACTGTTCCTGATTGAGCATATTTTTGAATACCTTTACAGATGTTGTTTGCAGCATACATTGCCATCATTTCACCTGATACTACAATGTAAATTTCTTCAGCTTTACCATCACGAATAGGCATTGCGAAACCTCCACATACAACATCACCAAGTACATCGTAAAAAGTATAGTCAGTTTCATATTTTGGATCCCAAGCACCTAATTGCTCAAGTAAGTTAATTGAAGTAATGATACCACGACCAGCACATCCAACACCTGGCTCCGGACCACCTGACTCAACACAACGAACTTCACCGTATCCTCTTTTTACTACATCATCTAATTCTACATCTTCACCTTCTTCACGAAGTGTGTCAAGAACTGTTTTTTGAGCTAATCCACCTAATAATAGACGAGTTGAATCCGCTTTAGGGTCACATCCTACTACCATTACGTTTTTACCCATTTCTACTAAACCTGCTACAGTGTTTTGTGTAGTTGTACTTTTTCCAATACCACCTTTTCCGTAAATTGCTACTTTTCTCATCTCAATAAAATTTTTTAATAGGTTATACTAATTGTCTTTGTTGTTTTTCCTTGAATCATATGATGTGCCAAAAAATATGATTAATGTTATGAAATGTAAATGTTAGTTTACTTAATGTGCAGTAAATCAGTGAGTAGTGTTTTGTTGATTTTTACTATGAGGTTTTGTGATATAAAATTATAGCTACATAAATGTAGGATATAGGTAAGTTTCTACATTTTATGTTGTATGTGTGTTAAATAGCTGTAAATCAGTTATTATAAAATGGGAATTGAAATACCGAATTACAAATGAGTAGGAATTAGTAGTTTATCAAAAGATTTTATTTGTTGCTCAAAACACTGCTTTTAAAAAAAAATCTTAATAAGATACTTTTTATATCTTTAAGCACTAGCTTAGGTATAATCTGATTTATATGAATACTAAAAAAAAGAAAGATATATTATTTTACTTACTTATCTTTTGGTCTTGTATACCACTTTATGCGGGTAAAATTTCTTTTAATGATCCTTTTTTATTTGAAGATAGAACATTGATAATTGAGAGAATAGATGAAATAAAAGAACAGGGTACTTTTATAGAAAACCTTCAAAATCTGGTGAATGAACTCAAGATCAAAGGGGCCAAAAAAGATTTATATACTACATATAAAGTAGCTGGTGTTTTGTTGTTTCAGAAAGGGAATTTTGAATTGGCATCTGAATTTATTGAAAAGGGACTTCTATTATCAAAACAAATTAAAGTTTCTGAATTGCTTCAATCACAACTATATTTTTATCAATCAAAATCTCAGAATAAAATAGGTGAGAATAATAAGGCTTTGGTTTCTTTAATCCACAGTATAAATGCTATTCAAGAAAAAGCACAAGAAGATAATTTATATAATTTGTTATTGGAACAGGGATTGTTGAGTATTGATGTAAAGAATTATTTAGGTGCAATTAAGTTGTTTTCTAATGTGATAGAATTATCAAAAATAAAAGGAGATACTTTAAATATTGCAAAAGCATATTACTATAAAGGTATAGCTGCCGAAAAAAGAGGTGACTATGACAGTGCTATGGAATCTCTGGTGCAGGCTCAAAATGAATATTCAAAGATAAATGATAATCACGGAATTTGTGCATCTATAATTTCTATAGCTAATGTATTTTTAAGTCTGGGAGATTATAGTCAGGCACTGACTTTGTATTTTAAGGCAGTAGATAATTGTCGGGATTTAGATTTAATTGATGATTGTTATTTAAAAATAGGGGAGATTTATGCTAAAAAGAGTCAATTGGAAAAAGCTCTTACTTATTTAAATAAATATGAAGCAGTAAATTATACTCAGGGTGACACTTTGGAAATTATTAAGGCTAAAGTTGCTTTGGGGGAATATTATGCTCAATCGGAAAACTTATCAAAGTCAATTATTGTATTGCATGAAGCTTTAAGTTTATTGGAGAAATATCCTGATCCCTCAGAAGAAGGCAATTTATTGTTGGTTCTTTCAAAAGTATATGTTAAAACCCGGGATTTGTCACAAGCCAAAACATATGCGCAAAAAGCCTTAATAATAGCATCATCATTGGATGAAAAAGAATTAAAGGCCGACTGTTATAATGTATTTTCTGATCTGTACGAGATTCAGGGAGATTATCGTTCTGCATATTATTATAAAGGTAAATATCAAAATATTAAGGATTCTTTGATAAATAATCAAACCATAATAGCATTAAGGGAAATTGCCGGAATTAAAGAAAACAGAAAAGATAAAAGAGTTATTAAAGAGTTAGAAGAAGAAAATATATCATTAAATCATTATTGGTTGAAGGAAAAGAATAAAGGTTATTTACTTTTAATTACTTCAATATTATTCTTATTGTTCACCATTGTTTTGTTTACTTTATTCAGGGCTAAAGCCGGGGTGGAGAAAAAGTTGAAACAGAAAAATACTGAGCTAGAGAAATTAAATGCAACTAAGGATAAGTTCTTTTCTATCATTGCACATGATCTAAAAAGTCCGTTTAATTCATTAATGGGATTTTCTGAAATGCTATCTCTATATGCAGAGTCAAAAAGTTATGCAGAGATAATAGAGTATAGTGGCATTATTCATAATTCTACCCGAAAGTTGTATTCCCTTGTTGATACATTGTTGCAATGGTCCAGAACACAATTAGGTACTACAGAGTATAAGCCAGAAAGAATAGAAATTGGAATTGTTTCAAGTAATATTGTCTCTATTTTAAAAATTAATGCAGAAGAAAAAGATATAGTTATATCTGTAGATATTGACAATACGCTAATTGGATGGGCAGATAAAGATTTGTATAGTGCTGTTTTACGAAACTTAGTAAGTAATGCCATTAAATTTTCAAGGGTTGGAAGTGTTATAACAGTAAGTGCGAAAACGAACAAACAATTTATTGAAATTGCTGTTTCAGATACGGGAGTTGGTATTACAAAAGAAAACCTCGAAAAGATTTTTAATGTAGATAAAAATATATCAACAAAAGGAACTTTTAATGAAAAAGGAACCGGTTTGGGTTTAGTGCTATGCAAAGAGTTTGTTGAAATTAACAGAGGAACAATCTGGGCAGAAAGTAAACTTGAAAAAGGGAGTACATTTAAATTTACTGTACCTTTGGTGAAATAAAATATTTTATCATGACAAAAAAGAAATTAAGATACGTTGAGGCTATTGAAGATATAGAAGAAATTTTATCACAAATAGAGGGTGATGAGCTTGATGTTGATGAGTTATCGGAAAAAGTAAAACGAGTTTCTGTTTTATTAAAATTGTGTAAAGAAAAATTACATAAAACAGAAACTGAAGTTGAAAATATCCTAAAAGAAATTGAGGAATAAATTATTTCTTCCCAAATAATTTAGATTGTGCTTTACCTATTTCTTGCAGTAGGTCAATGGTTGCCATTCCTGTATTTTCATGTTTTGCAAGATATGAAGAAAGGGCAATCCCGTAAATACCTGTTTCAAAAATAGGTTTAATGTCTTTGGGAGTAATGCCTCCTATGGCAATAATAGGTAGGTTAAGGTTTTCTTTTTTACAGTAGTCTGTGATTGTTTTATACCCGGCAATGCCTAGTGTCGGACTTAAATTTTTTTTGGTTGCAGTATATCTTAATGGTCCCAGGCCAATATAATCAGCGCCATCTGAGATATGTTTTTTTATATGGTCTAAAGTATTTGCAGTTGCTCCAATAATTTTATCATCGCCTAAAATCTGTCTTGCCTTACTTATTGAATAATCATTTAATCCCAAATGAACTCCATCGACACCAATTTTATAAGCAATTTCAACATAATCATTAATGATAAATGTAGTATTATATTGTATGCAGATCGATTGGCAAGTTTGCGCTATAGAAATAATTTCGCTTTTATCCATATTTTTTATCCTTAGCTGCACCCAATCTCCTCCACCTGCACAATATTCACTTACCTGTTTTATAATATCATTTTTACTATCCTGATATGTAACAAAATGTAAGCGGCTAATATATTTGTTCATTTTAGCTCCTTTCGTATTTGAATTGTATTTATTGTTGGTAATGTTGGCTGAATCTTCGTTTTTATATTAGATGCAAGTTTATATAAATATCACTAAATAGATGTATTTAATTCTTTAAAATATGAGATTATAGTTTCTTTCTTATAATTATTATTACAATAATTCCAGAAATCACCTAATATGGCAGCCCCATGAAAATTTGTTTTTTTAACTTTAAAAATGGTCTTAGCTGTGATCCCGCTTAATGCAACAAGTTTCTTATCAGGATGTGTATCGATAAATTTTTTAATAACCAGGAGGTCGTAGGTGTCTCCTCCATATCCTGGTTTTGATGTACTGGAGAAGACAGGACTTAAAAAATGATAATTGAAAATAGAAGGTAAGCTTTCCACTTCCTTCAGACTGTGAGTTGAAATGCTCTTTGTTACCTTAAGAGTTATGTAGTTATCCAACAGATGCTTATTGCGATGATTGAAATGGATTCCTTTTAGATTATATTCATGAATTAAATCTAAATGGTTATGGATAACAATTTTATTGTGATTGTTGGAAGAGATATTATTCAAAAAATCTCTCATCATATCTATTGTGAAATCAGGTTTTCTTAAGTGTAATGTTGCCAGGTTTAAATCAAGCAGGTTATTAATGATTTCGATTTCATGTGGATATGGATGAGAAGAAGGATGGGTTATAATTATAAAATTCATTTTACGGCAATAAAAAAGCTGCACAAAAATATTACTTTTTAAGCAGCTTAGTAATTATATGCTAAAAATTTTATCAAAGACTATTTAGTAACCTGAAGTACTTCGGTAATCATTTTTTCCATATCTTCTTTGGGTCTGAAACCCATAACAGCCTGCGGTTGACCATCAACAGGAATAAAAACAATTGTTGGTAAACTTCTGATTCCAAATATTCCAGCTAATTCTTTTTCAATATCTGTATTAACTTTAAATACTTGTACTTTCCCGTTATATTCCTTCTGAATGTCATTTAAAACAGGAGCAAGCATTCTGCAAGGGCCACACCAATCCGCATAAAAATCTAAAATAGCAGGAGTTTTTCCTTTAAACTTCCATTCTTTGTTTATCTCATAGTTAAATATCTTTTCTTTAAAAGTATCTTTATTTAAATAAATAACACCGCTATCTTTATTTTCTCCATTATTACCTTTAGCCTTAGCTTCACTTGTGCAGGAAATCCCTGCTAAAAAGAAAATTGCTATGCTAATTGAAATCAAAAATCTCTTCATGCCAATTATTTTAGTCTAAACTAACTTTTAATACATCTTTAAATGCCTTATGAAAAGTTTCTTTAGGCAATGCTCCCTGAGCCATTTGTGGTTGTCCTTCACTTGGGATAAATAATAAAGATGGTATGCTCTGAATTCCAAACATTCCGGCAAGTTCTCTTTCTGCTTCGGTATCTACTTTGTATATATCAATTTTGCCATCATATTCTTTTGATAATTCTTCCAATACAGGAGCTACCGCCTTACATGGACCACACCAGTCTGCATAAAAATCAATTAAGCATGGTTTTTCTCCAATAAACTTCCACTCTTTGTTGGCTTCAAAGTCAAATACTTTGCTTTTAAATGTCTCTTTTGTTAAATGTTCTAACATAACTATAGTTTTTTTAATTAATATTCTTGTTTAAATTTAAATACAAATATATGTAAAAATGTCGATATGTCAATATCAAATATTGTGCCATTGGGTATTTATCACATTTTCTATATTATCCAATAAATATATTGTAATTTTGTCAGCCTAAATAATATGTATGGCAGAAAATAATATAAATAGAATATTTGACGGAACTGTTTTTAAAGCTGTTAGAAATGTGATTGATACAGAAGGTATCGAAGCTTATGTTATTGGAGGCTTTGTCAGAGACCTTTTATTAGGACAGCCATCAAAAGATATTGATATTGTAGTTCGGGGAAGTGGAATTGGTGTTGCAGAAAAAGTAGCTGCCAAACTTGGTAATATTAAAGTGTCGGTATTTAAAAACTTTGGTACCGCCATGTTTAGGTTTCGTGATGAAGAAGTTGAGTTTGTGGGAGCCCGAAAGGAATCGTATCAAAGAAATTCACGAAAGCCTATTGTTGAAGATGGAACAATTGAAGACGATCAGAATAGACGGGATTTTACAATTAATGCATTAGCCATAAGTCTTAATAAAGAAACATTAGGTCAACTTGTTGATCCTTTTAATGGTGAAGAAGATTTGCAAAATGGAATCATCCGTACCCCATTGGATCCTGATATTACTTTTTCTGATGATCCATTACGTATGCTAAGAGCCATCAGGTTTGCCACAAGGTTTAGCTTTAAAATAGATGCAGATACGCTGGAAGGTATCAAAAAAAATAAAGACAGAATCGAAATAGTATCAGGTGAAAGAATTGTTGATGAGCTCAATAAGATGATGATGTCTGAACGTCCTTCTGTTGGATTTAAGTTATTGGAAATTACCGGATTGTTGAAAATTATATTACCCGAATTTCAGGCTATGAAAGGTGTTGAGGAAAAAGGAGGGAGAAGACATAAGGATAATTTTTATCATACTTTGGCAGTACTGGATAGAATAGTCCCTAATACCAATGATCTTTGGTTAAGATGGTCTGCTATATTTCACGATATTGCAAAACCTGTAACAAAGCGTTATGATGACAAATTAGGCTGGACATTTCATGCTCATAATCATGTTGGTCAAAAAATGATTCCTCAGATATTTAAACGAATGAAATTTCCAATGAATGAGAAAATGAAATTCGTTCAGAAAATGGTTTACTTGCATATGCGACCTATTGTTTTATCGGAAGATATTGTGACTGACTCGGCTGTTCGGAGATTGCTTTTTGATGCAGGAGATGACATTGATTCACTAATGACATTGTGTGAGGCAGATATAACCTCGAAAAATGAAGAAAAAGTGAAGCGCTTTATGAAGAATTTCAGGATTGTTCGTCAAAAGCTTAAAGAAATTGAAGAGAAGGATAAGGTTAGAAATTTTCAGCCACCAGTATCCGGGGAAGATATTATGGAAGCCTTCGGAATAGGACCTTGTAGAGAAATTGGTGATATTAAGACTGCAATTAAAGATGCAATATTAGATGGTGATATAGAGAATGATAAAGGACAAGCCTATAATTTAATGTTGAAGTTGGGTAAAGAAAAGGGATTAACAATCAAAGAGTAATAAATATAGTATTATAAATTGTTTTGTAATCTATAATAATTAATGTGAGTCAGTGTACTATGAATAATAATGACAAAACAAAATCCGGATCTCTGTTCCAGTCAAAGGAATATAAAATGGAAGAGAAGGGGCCTATTATTGTTGCATATCAGCTGAAATCTCCTGAAAATATGGGTCATGTCATTCGACTTGCATCTAATTTTGGTTGTCAAAAAGTTATTTTCGTGGGGGATAAGAGTGTCATTCGGGAAACAAAAGTTAAAAAAGTAGGTGGGGCTGCAATGGGGCAGGTTGATTGGTGCTTTTCGGATGAAAATTCATGGCCTGATTTGATTCGTTCAGATTATAAGCTAATTGCAGTTGAAACCTCAGATAATTCAATTAATATTTTGCAAGCTCAACTTCCTGAAAAAGTAGCTTTTTTATTAGGAAATGAAATTTCAGGATTATCTAATTACGTTGTGGAGCAATGCGATTTGGCAGTACATATTCCAATGATTGGTAAAATTAAATCAATGAATGTTTCACATGCCTGCAGCGTTGTTTTGTACGAATGGGTAAAGCAACATTTGAAATAATGTTATTTTTTATCAGGTAGTTTTAAGGATAGCCATACAGGAAAGTGATCGCTGTAGCCATTGTTATATTTATACCCAATGTAGGTTCTAAAAGGTTTGTTTCCTGTATATTTTGAATCCACTTCCATTAAAAAATTAAAATCAAGTATTTTTTGTTGATCAATCATAATTGATTTCAGATTCTGAGAAATTAAGAATTGATCAAATGTGTTCCATTCAAACTGATGTTTTAAGGTGCCTTTTGATTTGTTTATTGAATTGCAATTATTGGCAAGGTTGATTAAGTTAGTTGAATTCGTTAAAATAGTCATACTGGAATCAGATGGATTGTCATTAAAATCTCCCATCACAATAATGTGTGCCAATTTGTCATGAATGCAGATGTTGTTTATTGTATCTGATAGTGTTTGTGCTGCATCAATTCTTTTTTCTTTAGTTTCCATGATTCCCCCATATCTGGAAGGGAAATGACATACAAATAAATGCAATGGGATTGAATCATAACAGATTCCATAGGTATATAAAATATCTCTGGTTGGTCTGTCTTGCTTATTGAATTTGATTTCAATTGCTTTTGATTCCAAAGGAATAAAATCTTTTGATTTATAGAGTAATGCACAATCTATTCCTCTTTGATCCTTTGAATCATAATGGATAATTTGATATGATAGATTGTTTAAACCTGTTTTATAAATCAAATCATTCAGAACTTTCTTGTTTTCAATTTCGCAAAGGCCAATAATTACAGGAGGAGTATATTTCCCGGATTCAAATATTACTCTTGATATATGTTGAAGTTTTTCATTGTATTTCGAATAATTCCATCTTCTAACTCCATCAGGAAGAAACTCTTCATCTTGTTTTGTTGAATCATTATATATATCAAATAAATTCTCAACATTATAAAATAAAAAACCAAGCTGATTTTGTGTTTGTTTTGTTTGGCTTTTAATTGGAGTTTGATAAATTATAGGTAATAGGATCAGGTAAAGTTTAAATTTATTCATTTTCTATTCGTTCATAGGCTCCAAGGTCTGGAAAACCGTCTTTGAGTCTATTGTTATTTAATATGTCTTTAGGGAAGTCATTAGCAATTTCTATAGCTCCAATATCCTTGCAAGAAGATAAAGTGTCCAGTTGATAATTAAACTCATATGGATCAATAAAATTAGGGTCTTCATTAGCTGTGATATTCTTATATTTAGTATTGTCACTAATGTCAAGATCTCCTGTTTTGATTAAGCAGTCTTTAAATAGATAATTAAATCCATTGTTTTCTAATTCTTCACTTTCTTTAGTTTCCAAAAAGTCAAAACCAATTTCAGTATAGTTTCTACCGTAAATGATACTATTATAAAAGTTAGCTTCAATTAAAGGATTGATAACTTCATTGCCTTCATCATCTGTATAATAGTTGTTTAAGAACAGGGCAGGAGTATTACGATAAGTCCAGTTGAAAAAGTTTGCAATTGTACAGTGATAAAAATTGTATGTTCCTCCTAATGTAAGTGCAACAGAATGATAACCACAATCTCCAATTACGGTGTTACTAACTTCTATATTTGAATTTTGAGCAATAATACCAAAGTTTGTAATATGATTGATAATAGTATTTTCAATTACAAGTGGAGGTTTTGTTCCTAAGCCAACAGAATCAACAAAAAGTCCTGTTGCACTGTTTTTGATTTCCGCATGACTAATATAATTATCGCTACTTCCTGGCATAAATTGAATTTGTCCCCATTGCCCCGGTTTATCCTGATACCAATCTTCAAGTCTGTATCCCAGGAATTTAACCGGCTCTTCAAATGTTCCATCAACTTGTAGGCTTCCAAATACAATTAACTGTGCGTCGTTATAAAAATGAAGTCTGGCTCCAGGTTCTATGGTAAGAGTCTCTGTACTGTCAACAACTAAGTAATCATAAATAAGATATGGTTTCTCTGCTGTAAATGTTGTTGTTTTAATTTTTTCCTTTTTTAATAGAATAACATCTTGTCCGTATGCAATCAATTTTACACTTTGAGATTTTTCACCTGTATTTATAATTATCGAATCATTTACAACAAAGGGAGAGTTACTATCTTCCGGTTGTATTGTGATGTCAACAAAAATATATAAACTATCTAATGCATTTATTTTGATATTGTCAATATGGTTTTCTGCATAACCATTTATGTTTAATCTGAATTCACTCACATCACCCCCGGCTAACTCAACAGAGTTAATAATGAGATCTTCATCATATGGATTGTAAATCTTGAAATTACGTGTTACTGAACCTATAGAAGAAAAGATAGTGTCGAACATTAAAGTGTCAACAGAAAAACTTAGTCCATTGAGACCATTTGCATATTCAAATTCTCTTTCGCATGAAAAAAAGCTTAATGGTAATACTAAGATAAATAAATATAATAATGCTTTTCTCATTTAATGTGTTGAATGATAAATAGATTTGTATATAACGTATTTTGTCAAAAAATAGTATTTCTATAGAATTGTAAAATAATAAATAATATTTCATAGTCCAATGAAATTTACTTTAAAATATTTATAAATAATAACATATGTTAACATTGGTTTGCATATTTAGTGTTGAATCAGGGTTTTACTCAAGAATGAATAAATGATTTTATTTATATATATTGCTTCAAATTTATTTATTATGGATATTCAATCAAGGCCCTATACATTTGACAGAGTTGTTAGAATTATACTTTCTATAGGTTTGTTGCTCGGATTTTATTTTATGCTTAAGAGGTTAAGCGGAGTTTTAATTCCTTTTTTAGTGGCAGTTTTACTAGCATATTTAATGAATCCATTAGTTGAATTTATACAATTTAAAGTAAAATTAAAATATAGGGTACTTTCTGTTTTAGTTAGTTTGTTGCTTGTTTTTGGAGGTTTATATTTTTTAGCCTTATGGTTAATTCCCCAATTTTTTTCAGAAATGACAAAAATGGTACAATTAGTAAAAGAATATCTTGGCCAGACATCGTTTTCTGGAATTATACCTAAAGAAGTTTTTGCTTGGATTAACGATTACTTTAATCAACTTAAGATAGAAGATCTCATTGATCCACAAAATGTAGCAGGAGGGTTGAAGAAGGTATTTGGACAAGCATGGAATATTTTTTCAGGATCAGTAAATTTCTTATTTGGATTAATGAGTTTATTGATAATTCTCGTTTATCTTGTATTTCTTTTAATTGATTTTAAGCAAATTTCGGAAGGCTGGTTTAAATTAGTCCCTCCGAACTATAGAGATCAGGTAACGCAAGTTTTTGAGGATTTAAAATCAGGTATGCATATTTATTTTAGAGCACAGGGATTAATTGCTCTAATTGTAGGCATTTTATTAGCTATAGGGTTTAAAATTATTGGATTACCCCTGGCTATTATCATGGGTTTATTTATCGGAGCCCTAAATATTGTTCCTTATTTGCAAATTGCAGGATTAGTGCCCGTTGCACTTTTATCTTTACTTCAAGCAATGGAGTCAAACCAAAGTTTTTGGCATACAATACTAATGGCTTTAATTGTTGTGGCCATCGTTCAGCTAATACAGGAAACGATCCTGGTTCCGAAAATCATGGGTAAAGTATATGGTTTACATCCTGCAATTATATTACTATCCTTATCAATTTGGGGGAGTTTACTTGGTTTACTTGGAATGTTGGTTGCTTTGCCTGTTACAACTTTATTGTTCTCGTATTATAACAGGTTTGTTTTGCAAAATGAAGAATTAAAAAAATCTTCTTGATATGTTTATCATAAATCACCCCATCTTAATGACTTAAGTACGGGGTAAATGAAATAATATACTTGATTGGATAAGCAACGTTATACCGCTTAACTTTGTTGCTTGTCTTAATTTGTATTGTTAATTTTTATTAAACCAACTGTCAATATCGGTCATCCAGGGTTCAATAGCCAAAGGTTTTTCGTTAGTAGTTTTTATTTCGTTCCATTGATTCTTGGTTAGTAATAGAACTTCCCAATTTTCTGTTGAAAGCATCCAGTTTTTAATATCTAATTCTTTTTCGTCATATGCATAATATGCAGGAGCTATTGATAGAGTTGGTTTTGCTAACCAGGTTGAATAATCTAACATCCAGCTCTCAATTTCAAGAGGAGTTTCATTTTCAAATAATTCATTAGTTAAGTTTAATGAATGATTTTTTGCAACCTCGTTAGGAATCGTTGTTATTTCTGATGTGTAAGTGTATGATTTAAACATCTCTTTTTCCTGGAGCTGAAGAGTTTTGTAAATGCCAAATGCTAATAATAAAATACTTACAGTAATTAATGTTCCAACAGCATTTAATTGATAGTGATGATTGACTTGTGTTTTCATTGCTTTATCCTCCAGTTATTTGTTTAATCTGTTAACTGGAATTCATTTATTATGCCGAAAACTATAAGTGTTTGATATGTATATATTTGTAGGTTGTTTGAGTAGGTTGAGATATTGATTGTCCTGAACGGTAAGGAACGAATTGGTGTACGAATATGTACAGTGTTTGTAAAGAAAGGGACCTAATCAAGTCCCTTGTATTTTTGTCTCATTTTATTTAAATCTCTTGATAGACTTTGTTCTCTTTCCAAAGCCCATTTTCTATGAGCATCGAATTCATCTTGTTTGTCAATTAAGTCTTGTTTTGTTTTTGCAGTTACAGTATGGCTGCGTTTAAATAATAAGAACATTACGATTACAGCCGCTGCGAGAATAAATACTAGTGACCATACAAATACGTTGTAAGAACCTTTACCCATTAAAAAACCTAAGAATACAAAACTATCTTTTTCTTTTGTGGCATATGATAGTTGTTCGTTAGTATCTTTTAATGTGGTTTTTAAATTATTGATTTCACTTTTCTGTTTTTCACTTTCTGTTTCAAGGTTGGTAATGGTCTCTTTTAAAACTTTGATAGAGTCCATTGTGTTAGCTTTCATTTTAAGAAGCGAACTTTTTTTTACAACCTTGTAGGCTTCATAAGATTCAGATTTGTTGAAAATATAATCAAACTGGCTGTCAAGAGTTCCAGAATCTAAACCTTGTTTGTTTTCTGTAGATGTTTCCTGCGCATTTACTGATAGTAAGCTAAAAAAGAAGATTGCACTAAGAAAAATTGTTTTAAAAGTTTGTGTTTTCACGGTATTCAAATTTAAAATGTTGTGTTGTGATATATTTTTATCAAAATAACGTAAAAAAATGGAAAAAAGTAAATAAAAAAACCCGTTACTTATGTAACGGGTTGCAATTTTATTAAAGTAATATTATTTGTTTAATACATTCATTACTTCTAAAACGTGATGGCGACTTGTTTCTAATAATGCTTTTTCTTCGTCATTAAGTTTAAGCTCAATAACTTTTTCAACACCATTTTTACCAAGAACCACTGGAACTCCCAAATAACAATCATCAATACCGTATTCGCCTTCTAATTTAATACAGACAGGGAATACTCGTTTTTGGTCTTTGATAATTGCTTCAACCATTTGTGCTGCAGCTGAACCTGGAGCATACCATGCTGAAGTTCCCATTAATTTAACCAGTTCACCTCCACCAAATTTAGTTCTTTCAATGATGGCATTTAATTTTTCTTCGTCAATTAGTTCTGTTACAGGAATACCACCAACAGTTGTGTAACGAGGAAGTGGAACCATTGTATCTCCGTGACCACCCATAAGCACAGCCTGGATATCTTTTGGAGAAACGTTTAATTCCTCTGCAAGAAAAGCTCTGTAGCGGGCAGTATCTAAGATTCCTGCCATTCCCATTACGCGTGAACGTGGGAATTTGGAACTAATGTGAGCTTGATAGGTCATCACATCCAGAGGGTTTGATACAATAATGATAATTGCATCCGGAGAATATTTAACAACATTTTCTGTAACTGTTTTTACAATTCCAGCATTTGTTGAAATAAGATCGTCACGGCTCATTCCGGGTTTACGTGGTAATCCGGAAGTGATTACAACTACGTCAGAACCTGCTGTTTTTTCATAGTCGTTTGTTGAACCTATTGTGCGGGTGTCATAAAGGTTGATTGGCGCTTTTTGCCAAATATCTAAAGCTTTTCCTTCTGCAACACCTTCTTTAATGTCTACTAGAACTACCTCATTAGCTATTTCACGGTAAGCTAATACATCGGCGCAGGTAGCTCCTACGTTTCCTGCTCCTACTACAGTTACTTTCATAATTGTATTACTTTAAATTTTTCTATATTTTGTTTAGTGATATACTTACTTAATTTAGAAAGACAAATATATTAAGTAGATTTTAATTACAGATATTTTTCTTCAATTATATACGATGTTTAACAACATTAATTCAAAAAAACATATTTGTGAACTATAAAAGATAAAATGATTTCAGCTTTCAGGTTCTTTTAGCAGTATTTTATCTCCTTCATTTAAACCTTCTTTTATCCTCATATGGGTTTCGTTTTCACCATCTGTAATAATATTTACTTTTTCTATGTTGTTCATGGTTTTCCTGTAAACATACTGAATGGAATCATTTCCGAATACAGCTTGTCTTGGAATTATCAAAGCAGAATCAATCTTTGATGTAATTATTTTATTGTAAGTGCTCATGCCGGGTAAAATCTTTTTATTGGTATCGAATATTTTTATTAAAATATTAAATCCGTTCATACGGGTACCTGAAATAGCCTGTCCAATATTTGCAATTTTAGTTATTTTTCCTTCGAAATTTATTTTAGGAAATGCATCTATTGTAAGATTTACATTTTGGTTTATGTCTATTTTCGAAATATCAATTTCTTTTACCACAGCTTGCGATTGAAGTGTGTTTAAATTAGGGATAGTAGCAATAACAGGCTGCCATCGACCAACTTCATCTCCAACTTTAATCTTTCTGCCTCGCCAACTTTTACCATAAACAACCATACCATCAGATGGTGAGGTTATATATAATTTAGCTGTTAATTCTTCAAGTTGGGATTTGATTTTATTTTCATGGTTTAGTTTTTTTTCAAGTCTTACAACTTTAGTTTTGTGTCTTTGTATTTCCTTACTGTAATTTCTTTTTGCAGTTTTAAGATTCAGGTTTGCTTTTTTTAAACTTATTTGGGCTTGACGTTGAGTGGCTTTAGATTCGTATTTTGATTGTTCAACCGTAATTTTACTTTCTTCTAAAATATCTTTTGCGTTTATAATAGCATCTCTTTTTTCACTTAGTTCTATAGCACTATCAAGTTTTGCTGTTTGTAGGTTGTTTGAATATTCTTCAATATTATCACTTACTGTTTTTATTCGGCTTTCTACATCTGTAGGATCTAACTTTGCAATATAATCACCCTTTTTAACTTTGGTACCCTCACTTACAAGGTCTGTTATTTTAAGATACCAGATTTGTAATTCATTGTTTTTCATGATGTCAGGAATGTTAATGGTTTTATATTCCTCTGCTACAATTTCTCCTTCGGCTATCACTTCTTGAATAAAGTTTGTTCGCTCAACTTTAACAATGAGTTTATTATCAATACTATCATGTGCAATGAACCACCAGAATATTGCAATAACTATAATGCCGATAGTGCTGTAAAGAAGAGGTTTATTATGGATGAGTTTTTTCATTTTACTCTGATTTTGTTGTTAATTATCTTTGCAAAAGATAATCCAGTTCTTTGATTAGCGTTAAATTCTTCTCAAAGTCATGAAGTGTAATTTCACGTATGTTATAATAATTTTGCCAATAATTCTGGATGCTTTCGATGTAATTTCTCTTTGCAGCATCAACAGAGTTACGAGCTGAATTTAATTTGATCACATCAATTTTTCCAATTAAAAAGCGTTGTTTTGTTACATCATAACCTTTTTGAGCAATGGTATCTGCTTTGGCTGCGATTTTAACCTGGTCTTCTTGCATATTGAATTCCATTACATCCATAAAAACGTTCTGCTCAAAATCTATTCTGGCTTGACGCACAGTGGCTTCTGCTACTTGTTTTTCTGATTTAGCCATTTGTACCTTGCCTTTTTTTAGACCCCAGTCGATAATTGGCACCTCTAAACTTACCAAAGCTTTTTTTTCATCTCCATAAGGACTGTTATATACATCTTCTATTTTGTTGGATTCCTTGTTGTATCCCAGCTTCAGTGTGATATTTGCATTTACACCGTTGTTGCTTTTTGCTTTTGCAATTTCCTGATCGGCTTCAAGTAGTTGTTGTTTGTATGATAGAAGATCCGGATTGTTCTCATAGGCTTTTTCCAATGCCTGCTTAACCTTTATTTTAAACGAAGGTATTTGTTTAGGAATAATACATTTTATATTTATGTTTTTATCCAGACCCAAAAACGAATTGATCTCTGATTTAGCCTGTTGTAGGCTTAATTTTGCCTTGCTTAGATCAATGTTGGCATTGAGGGAACTTAATTCTAAATCTAAAAGTTCGTCTTGTGTAACGGTACCTATTTCAAAGCGACCCTTCCCAATCATAAATAAAGTGTCGGCATTGTGAAGGTTTGTTTCTGCTATTTTAAGATTGATTTCTGCCTCAGCCAGTCCAAAAAAATAGTTGACTGTATTTAGGGCTAATTGTTGCAGACTTTGTAAATACTCTTTTTTAGCCTGTTCAAAGGCCAAAGGTTCAATGAGTGAATTCCATTTAAACTCATTATATCCATTTAAGGGTTGCTTTAGGCCTATAGAGACAGGGATGGTGTTGTAATCGATCTTGCCACTTTTAATATTCTCGTCTCTTGAAAAAGCACTGCTAACAGATAGTTCAGCTCCTGTTATAGTAATATTCTGAATGAGATCAAGAGAGCCGGAATTTGAAAAACTTTCATAAGGAGTCAGTTTGTTTTCTCCATCTTCAAAGCTTGATATAATTGTGTTTTGGTAGCTGACAGGTGTAGTACTTAAGTTTAAACTTGGTTTTTTTTCTGCTTTGTAACTTCTGTAATTCCAATACTTAGCCAGGTACATATTTTTTTGACGAAAATTATAAATCGATTGTGTTTCAGCAATGTTAATAGCTTCTTCAAGAGTCAGCTGCAGGCTTACGTCTTTTTGTTCCTGAGCATTCATTTTAAGAATATTTATTGAGAATAATATAATGAGGATAAAATGTTTCATGTTTATTAGAGCAATATGTTTTGTTTAAGTAAATCAATGTCTTAGTGATTCAACCGGATCCTGATCTGCGGCCTTTTTGGCAGGTAAATATCCAAAGATCACACCAACAGTTGCCGAAACACCAAAGGCAACAACAACTGAAAATACAGATACGATGGTTTTAATACCTGCTGTTATTTCAATGATATAAGCAAATGTAACGCCGAGAATGATCCCTATTAAGCCACCTACAACACTGATTAATGTGGATTCTGCCAGGAACTGCACAACAATATCTTTTCTGGATGCACCAATGGCCTGTCTGGTTCCTATCTCTCGAATTCTTTCCCAAACAGAGGCCAGCATGATATTCATAATGCCAATACCTCCTACTAAAAGAGAAATTCCGGCAATAGCTCCTAGTACGATATTAAAGATGTCATTGGTTTTTTGTTGTTGTTTAAGAAGTAGCTCCGGAACCGTTACTTGAAAATCATATATGTCAAAATGCCTTCTTAAAAGCATTCTTTTAATAATATCGGCTGTAATACTAAGTTTTTCAGTTTCTTTAACCTGTACAACAATCTTATCCAATTGATTTTGGATGGTTTGTTCTTCATCATTACTCGTTGTATTTCCACGTCCTCGTCCCCTGCTCATTCTTTCTAGTAGTTCAGGATTAATTCTGGAGCGATCTTTATAGCGCATCAATAAAGTTTTTGAAGGAATAAAAACTTTATTATCAGAGGAGCTTATTCCCATTTCGTCAGAGGCTGAAGATGTAAAGTCTCGTTGTTCGGCTACCCCTACTATTTCAAGCCAGTTTTCACCTATCTTTATATATTTACCAACAGGATCCTCCTGATTGAAGAATTTCTGTTTTACATTCTGACCAATTACACATACAGGAAGTCCTTTTTTATTTTGAACTGGATTAAATATTTTGCCTTTTTCAATGGTTATATTTAATAATTTAAAGTAGTCGGAGGATACACCTTCCAAAACAATGGGATAGCTTTTGCCTTTATTTACAGCATAGTAATTCATTGAAATAACAGGACTTACTTGTGCAACAGAAGGTATGGCCTGTATTATGGATTGGGCATCGAGTAGTGTTAAGCCACGAGACTTTCGTTTTCCTTTTTTATCCGTGTCTTCATCATCAGAAGAATCTCCGTTGTATACAACTTCATTTTTTACCGGAGTGATAATAATATTATTAACGCCAACCAGTTTAATTTGTTCTAATACTTCTTGCTGGGCACCTTTTCCTATAGCCAGCATACTTATTACCGCAGCTACACCAAACATAATGCCTAAACCGGTTAGCAGCGATTTTACGGTATTGGCCAAAATAGCTTCGATTGCAATAATAATGTTATGTATATATCGCCTGTATAGTCTTATAAGTTCTTTCATCTCATTATAATTTTTACCATTAAAGGTATCCGATGGAACTCTCAAATAAATTTGATCATCTTTCTGTGTGTAAATTGGGATTATCAAATTTATATGGTCGTTTCATATTTAGTTTGGTTTAGATGTAGGAAGTGTTGATTTATCAGCAACTATACTTGTATCTTTTATGCTCTTATATATATCCAGTCCAATAAATCTAATATCCTCTTCATCTTCAATATAAGGTTCGTGCATTAAAATTTCTTCATCATCAGATAACCCTTTTTTAACAACAACGTAGTTTCCGTTTTCGGCTCCTGTTTCAATAATTTGTCTTTGGGTTGGTGATTTTTTTCTGATAACATAAGCTAAAGAATCATTATGAAATACAGCTTCCAGAGGAATATACAGAACATTCTCTAAGGTCGTTGAACTAATAATATTTGATGTTGTCATGGCGGGTTTCAGGTCTTTGTCATAACCAAAGATTTTAATGGTTACCTCGAAAGCTTTTGTATCGCCACCAGGAATTACCTGACCAATATTAGCAACTTCACTTACTTCTCCATCAAATACCTTTTCAGGGAATGCATCAACGCCAACTTTTACTTTTTGTCCTTTTTTAACTTTGCTGATATCAATTTCGTTAATAAAGGTTTTTGATATCATGGAGGTGAGATCCGGTAGTTCTGCAATTTTTGGCATCCAACGGTTAATTGTTGAGCCTGCTTTAATTTTGTTCCCCATACGATCAAAAGCATAGATGAGCATTCCTGGAGCAGGAGCTTTAATGTCAATGGCTTTAAACAAGTCGTTGATTTCTTTAATTTGAGCTCTGGTTTTTTCAACAGCACTTTCTGCTCTGGCTATTGTAATTTTGTTTTGTTCCTTTTTTAATTCGTAGTTTCTAAGATCCTGATCCAGTTTTCGCCGGGCTTTTTCTACATCAAGATTGGCTTGTCTGATTACAGCCGGGGATTCGTATATCGATTGTTTTAATATTAATTGTTTTTCTTCAAGATCAATATGCGAAGTGATTAATTCATCTCTTAAGTTACTCAAATTGATGTTTGTATCTATTTTAGCATCGTCATAGGCGTCCATTTTTTCTGATAAGTTACTAAGGGCTTCGGTAAGTTTTTCTTCTACCGCACTGTGATCCAGAGAGGCAACATAATCTCCTGAATCAACCACCGTTCCTTCTTCAATCAGATCGGTTACTTTTATTTCGTATATATTAATAAGACGCGCCGAAAGTTCAGATGGTGCATTGATAGATACAGATCGCTCAGCTTGTAGCTGTCCTGTACTGTAAACTAATGTTTCAAAGTTTCCTTTTAAAACTTTGGTAGTAACCATGGTGTTGGTATTGGCTGTGGAAAATATAATTTTAGATGCACTAAATACTATAATAAGGAAAAGAAAAAGGAGACCTATCTTTTTAGAGGTAAATCGTTTAAACATTATTTATTCGTTTAATTCAATGAATTCAGGATTAAATCCGGATTATGCATTTAAATATATGAAAGGATTTTGTTAAATAAAAATGCTTTGAAAAGAAATAAAAATCCCCATACCTGTTTGATATGGGGTTGTATAGTAGCTTGCAAAGATTGTATATTATATTCCGGCTATTGTTTTTATATCCTGAATAATCATCTCTGCTAATTCTTCTGCTTCATTTTCTGAGTGGGCTTCAGAGTAGATTCGTATGATAGGCTCGGTATTTGATTTTCTAAGATGTACCCACTTATCAGGAAAATCAATCTTTACTCCATCGATATCATTAACCTGTTCACTTTTATATTTTTCTTTGATATCAGTAAGTATTTTGTCAACATCAAGTTCCGGTGTTAACTCAATTTTATTCTTGGAAATAAAATACTCCGGGTATGAAGCTCTTAGTTCGGAACATTTTTTTCCTGACTTTGCCAAATGAGTAAGAAACAAACCAATTCCAACGAGGGCATCACGTCCATAATGTGATTCAGGATAAATAACACCACCATTTCCTTCTCCACCAATTATGGCATTGGTTTCTTTCATTTGAGAAACCACATTAACTTCACCAACTGCTGCTGCAGTATATTTGCCTCCATGTTTTTCTGTAATATCACTTAGAGCTCTGGTTGATGAAAGGTTAGATACAGTATTACCTTTTGTTTGGCTTAATATGTAATCAGAAACAGCAACCAGAGTATACTCTTCGCCAAACATACTACCATCTTCATTTACTATTGCTAAACGATCCACATCTGGATCCACAACAAAACCAACATCTGCTTGTTTGTCTTTAATTAAGCCGGAAATTTCTGTTAAGTTTTCAGGAAGTGGTTCCGGATTATGAGGGAATTGCCCGTTAGGTTCACAGTACAATTCAATAACCTCTTTTACCCCAAGTGCTTTTAATAAAGGAGGGAGGTAAGTGCCGCCAACAGAGTTTACACAATCAATAGCAACCGTGAAGTTTGCATTTTTTATGGCATCAACATCAACTAATTTCAGGTTACATACGTGATCAACGTGCTTTTGAATGTAAGTATTGTTTTCTGTTACTGTTCCTAAGTTATCAACTTCAGTAAAAATAAAGTTTTCACTTGCAGCAATGGCAAGTATTTTTTCGCCATCAGCTCCACTTAAAAACTCTCCTTTGTTGTTTAATAACTTTAAAGCATTCCATTGTTTAGGGTTATGGCTGGCAGTTAAGATAATACCTCCATCAGCATTTTCCATTGTTACGGCAAGTTCTGTTGTAGGTGTGGTTGAAAGGCCAAGGTTAATAACATTTACACCACAACCCATTAAAGTGCCAACAACTATTTTATCTACCATCGGCCCCGAAATACGGGCATCTCGTCCTACTACGATTGTAATTTTCTCTTTGTTTATATT
Source organism: uncultured Saccharicrinis sp. (assembly GCA_963677345.2). Classification (GTDB taxonomy): domain Bacteria; phylum Bacteroidota; class Bacteroidia; order Bacteroidales; family Marinilabiliaceae; genus Saccharicrinis. The sequence goes on along the minus strand of CAXXLC010000005.1, from coordinate 34,622 downwards.
TTCTTTAGCCCATGTTGCATAAGCTGCTGTAAATTTTACTACATCCAAGGGGCTTAAGCCTTCTCCTGGAACACCACCTATTGTTCCACGTATTCCAGATATGGATTTGATTAACGTCATTTTTCCAGATATTAAATTTTGATTAGTTCTATTTCATGATGCCGGCTTTTAAGAATGTGATTTCCTTTTGTGTAAGAAATCTCCATTTCCCTCTGGGAACATCCTTTTTTGTTAAGCCGGAAAAGTATACTCGATCCAGTTTTACAACTTCGTACCCAAGGTGCTTAAATATTCTTCGTACAATGCGGTTTTTGCCTGAATGAATTTCAATACCCACCTCGAAGGCATTATCCTTAACAAGGCTTAGTTTATCTGATTTAATAAAACCATCTTCCAGTTCAAAACCGACTTCTATTTTCTTGAAATCTTCCTTTGTTATTGGCTTATCTAAAAAAGCATGATATATTTTTCTGTGCTCGTGACTGGGGTGAGTTAGCTTTTTTGCCAAATCACCATCGTTGGTTAATAATAGAACCCCGGTTGTCATTTTGTCAAGTCGGCCTACTGGGTATATTCGTTCTGTACATGCATTTTTTACAATGTCAATAACCGTTCTTTTGGCATGTGGGTCACTAAGAGTAGTAACGCAATCCTTCGGCTTATTTAATAGAACGTAGACTAATTTTTCAGGATTAAGAGATTTCCCGTTATACTCTACTTTATCTGTGGTTTTAACCATTGTTCCAACCGCAGATACCACTTGTCCGTTCACTTTTATAAGTCCTTCATTGATTAGTTTGTCAGCTTCACGACGACTGCAAACACCTGCATTTGCAATATATTTATTAAGTCGTAATTCAGTTTTATCTGTATTTATTTGTTTTGAAGGAGTTGGGGCTGATTCCTTTATGTGAGGTTTTGGTGATGGCTTAATAAATTTTTCAGGACTTTTTTTATTCATATGCTATAATTTATTTTGCAAAGTTCATAAAATTAATCAAAAAAGCATGATTTTAAGATCTAATTACGAACTAATCTGCCGTGCTTTCTATTTTTCCTTTGTATAATTGAGTCGTAATTTTATCTCCTTTTTGAACTTTCGCATAATCTTTTACAACTTTATTGTTCACGTAAGTAATCGAGTAACCCTTTTTTAGTATGTTCTGAGGATCTAAAAGTTTATTGGTTTTCTCAAAAAGCTGTAGATCTCCCTTCCTTTTAGTTAAGAAATACCTGGCTTTGGAATTTAGATTTTGAGGATATTGTATCAGATTAATTTTTTCACGCTGAATCAGATTAACAGATGAGGTTTTTATTTTTTCAGAAAGAATATTTAACCTGTTGATTCTGCTATGAATAAATGAGTTCGTAGAGTTTTCAATTTGATGGGCAATATTGTTCAATAAACTTTTTTGCTTAGTAAGTGAATGTGAGACTAATGGTTTAAAACGGTTTGATGCTCTTTCAAACATTAGATTGTATATGGATATTTTGTTGCGTGCATTAAAAATTACATCATCTTTTAAACTTTCTAACCTGTTATCAAAATCTGAAACCAATTCAAGAATGTATTCTGCCACAGCGGTGGGTGTTTTTAAACGTGTATGGGCTACGTAATCCACCACGGTCTCATCACGCTCATGACCAATACCTGAAAATACAGGGATAGGGAATTGCGCAATGTTATAAGCCATCCAATAACTGTCAAAACACATCAGGTCAGAAGTGGATCCCCCGCCACGTATTATGGCCACTATATCAAAAATATCTTCATAAGCATAAATACGATCCAACGCAGCAGTAACGGATTCTTCTGTTTTATCTCCCTGCATTATAGCCGGAAATAGTTTTATATAGAATTTGTATCCTGCAGAATTATTGTATAGTTGCTTGCAGAAATCTTCATATCCTGCAGCAGTAGGAGAGGAGATGACTGCAATTTTTTGTGGTACAAGTGGGCATACAAGTTCCTTATTCATGTTGATAACACCTTCATCGGCAAGTTGATTTAATATGGCTTGTTTTTTTTGAGCCATATCGCCAAGTGTATAGTTGGGATCTATATCTCTGATGTTAAGACTAAATCCATATACCTCCTGAAAATCAATACTGGCTCTTACTAAAACCTTTAATCCCGAAGTTAGTGCTTGTCCTGTTGCTTGCGTAAAGTATGGTTTGAGCATTCTGTAAGTGTATGCCCAGATGTTTGCTCTGGCTTTGGCAATGATTTGTTCTGTTTTATCATCTTTTTCGATAAGTTCAAGGTAACAATGCCCGTTTCTTACTTCTCGTATTTCACTAATTTCTGCAACAATCCAATAGGTATCAGCAAATGATTCGTGAATGGTGTTTTTAATTTTTGAGTTGAGTTCAAATAGTGAAAGTGCCGATTCGCTCATTGTTTATTTTTTAATAATCTTGAAATTGTATTTCTGATTCGATAATTCTAATTGTAAAACATACAGGCCGGGTGAAAGTTTTTCTAAATTTTCAATTAGAATATCGTGACTGTAATTGAGGTGCTTGTTGTAAACCATATTTCCCAATATATCATAAATAGTAATATTGGTTTTTACCCAAAGATTCAGGTTGCTGTTAATGATTATTTTGTTAGAAAAAGGATTGGGAGTAATGCGAAAATGATTCTCTGATGTGAATTCATCAATGCTGCTGTTGACATTCAATGCGTATAAAAAGTTTGGAATGCCATAGCCAAAGGAATCATCTGGATTATCATACTGATTTCCACTTTTTCGTAGTATTTGCAATAATTCTTTGTTTGAAAGTTCGGGTTTAGCTTGCCATAGGCAAGTCGCAAAACCGCTTATTACCGGAGTTGAGAAACTTGTGCCGTTTAGTTTTACAAGAGATCCGTTTATTCCCTGCACGGTAGTGTTAACACCTAATGCTGTTAGGTCAGGTTTTACACGTAGGTCGTAAGTGGGGCCGTAACTGCTAAAGGATGCTTTGGTACTATCGGCCGTCATAGCTGCAACTGATAAAACATTTTCTCCGTCAGAAGGTGTTATTATGTATTTCCATGAACTTTCGCCTTCATTGCCGGCACTATTCACAATAAGTATTCCTTTTGAAAAAGCTGTTTCAGCTCCCTTAACACAAACCGAGGTTTTGCCATCCAGATCAGTATAAGAATAGTTCATTGACGGGTCGTTAAATTCATAGTAGCCCAGCGATGAGTTTATTACATCTACTCCTGCGCTGTCGGCATATTCTGCTGCAATAATCCAGTTGTATTCTTCAATAGGATATTCTGATGCATCATCTTCTGTTCTGAATAATAAAAAGTTTGCATCTGGGGCTGACCCTTTAAATTCACCCTCAATATATCCACCCAAAGTTGATAAAACATACATTCCATGAAAGTAGTCTGAATTAAAAATATCATTTCCTGGATTTACAATGTCAATAGCATCATTAATTTGATTATTATTCCACAAATGATCAAAAGCAGGAAGATAATCAGCTCGTCCAAACCCATTGTCGAATACCGCAATAAACATTCCCTTTCCGGTATAACCATTTTGATGTAGAAAATGTCCGTTTACTGTTGTTTGGGTAAAACTTTGAGCATAATCACTTAACAAACCAGCTTTTGTGGGAAGAGTAATTTCTTTATTAATAAATTTTTCAGAGTGAATGGTTGATGAAGATTTCCAGATAAGCTTTGAATCAGAAATAAAAGAAACCCTGGTTATTGTATCTATAAGAGCGGTGTTACCTGATTGAATAATTGCTCCGTTTAACCACTTTGAAGGCCACAGTACTTTTACGCCCATTTTAGTTAAGCTATCAAGATAAAACTGGGCGACAGGAAGATCTTCTTGCGTAATTTTAATATTCTGATTGGCTCTTCTGTTGATTGCCCTTTGCGATAAAAATTCCTGAGGCGTGTTTATTGAGTATTTATTATTGGATTTATCGGTAAATGCCACAAAATATTTTTGAGCACTCAGGTTTGAGTAAATGAGTGCCAAAAATATAAATGCGATATTTAGATAGCTTTTTGTCAATTTTTAAATACCTCTGATGTAAGAGTCCGGATCATGTTTGTATTCTTCAGGATCTTTTAATTTGCCTTTGTTCTTTTCAAACTCCTGGAATAATAGTTTTTGTTTTTCGTCGAACTCATCTTCATTTAGTGTTTTACCCTCTTTGTATTTTATCTTATATAAAAGATTTCCGGAAGGTGCGAATATTAACCAGGTGTCTTCTTCTTTTCCATTCACAAATTTACCCTGAATTTCCATTTGTCCGTTGTCAAAAAAAACAAGGTAAGACCCTTCAACTTCACCATTTACGTAAGATGCTTTTAATTTGATATTTCCCGACTCATGAAACTTGTGCCATATACCATCTTTTATATTGTTTTTCCATTCTACTTCTTCGGCTTTTTTTCCATTCCTGAAGAAGTAAGTTGTCATCCCTTCTTTTTTACCTTTAGAGTAGTTTTCTGTGGTAAGCAAAATTCCCTCGGGTGAATAATACTCCCATAAACCATCTTTTATTTTGCCAAAATACGTTCCTTTTGCAATTAATTTTCCATCTTCATTAAAGGTTTCAACTTTGCCATATTCACCCTTGTCATCATAGTTAATAACTACTTGTTGGTGACCGTTTTGGTAATAGCGTTTCATTTCACCTACAGGTTTATCATTCAAAAAAGTTACCGAGTAAGCAAGCTTTCCGTTGTTATATCTTTTTTCCCAATAACCTTGTTTTCTTCCTTGTGCATCTTTTTGATTGATTTTTTCGGATGAACTAGCAGCTGATGTGGTATTTTTTGTGGGAACTTTATTGCCAAATACATCAAGCCCCTGCGCATGGATGATTCCTGTACTTAGTGTGAGTCCTATAATAATTGCCGTAATCTTCATTTTATTTTATATGTTGATTTGAGCTTACAAATTTAAGAAGACTTATAAATAATTAAAGTAATAGACTGTTAGATTTAAGTTAAAAGACGAAAGGCTAATTTGTCAGGTGCTTATTGTCAGTGTTTTGAGACTTTTTTTGTTCCATTCTTCACAAATTCTTCACAAATTCTTCGCAAATCCTTGGCATTTTATCGCAAACTCTTCGCAAATGTTTCTACTCACCTCCTGTAATAATTCGCAAATGCTCCACAAATGGTCACGACCGTACCACAACCTGTACCATGCATATTCACTATATATTTGCGATAAAACATCGAAGAGATTGTGGGTAGGCAACAGAAAACCGGAAGCCAGTGTAGTAGTTATATAAACCTTGATATATCCGGCGCCAGTACAGATTTGTAACTCATGATCGTGCTTTTATCCATATATTATTCTCGCATAAACCCAAAAGGTGAAACGACTCTGTAAATTTGATCACTAAGTTTATTTTTTTTTCTTAGGTTTCTTTTTCCCTTTGGTAATAAAGTCATCATGGTCACTTATCAGGGTTTTCCAATCGGCATGACTTTCAGCTGAGAAATCAATAGTTTGAGAGTAGTCCTCTTTTTCAATTTCAAGTCTTTTAACCGACTTACCCATAAAATTTTCAATTTCTTCTAATATAGGTCTCTCTTCTTCACTGCAGAAAGATATTGCATTACCTTTTTCTTTCCCGCGCCCGGTACGCCCTACTCTGTGCACGTAATTTTCAGAGAGTTCAGGTAAATCATAATTAACAACATACTGAACCCCTGGGATATCAATTCCACGGGCACTAACATCGGTTGCAATAAGTATCTTTGTTTCACCTTTGCGGAATAAATCCAGCACTTTTTTTCTTTCATCCTGTTCCTTACCACCGTGGATAACCTGAGCCTCTATTTGAACCCTTTCCATTGCTTTTTGAACTCTTTCAGCGCGAACCTTGGTTCTTACAAAGACAAGAATTTTTTTATCGGGATTTTCTTTAATGAGTCGTTCTAAGAAAAATCTCTTGTCATCCATATTGATAAATGTAACAGAATGATCAATGTTTCTGGCTACAGGATCTTTGGGCGATATTTGAATACGAATAGCATTACTCACTAAGGAATATGCTAGTTTTTTAATAGTTTCGTTAATTGTTGCCGAAAAGAATAAGGTTTGCCTTTTTTTGGGTAAGTATTTTAATACGTCTTTAATATCTTTAATAAAGCCAAGATCCAGCATATGATCGGCTTCGTCAAGAATGAGTACTTCTACCCGGTTTAATTTAATAAAGCCTCTGCTAGCCAGGTCAAACATTCGTCCCGGAGTTGCAATTAAAATATCAATACCTTTTTCGAGTTTTGCAATTTGCGGGCCTTCTTCAACTCCTCCGAAAACACAAAAAGATTTAATTGAAGTATGTTTCCCTATGGATTCAAACACCTGGTGAATTTGAATGGCTAACTCGCGTGTAGGAACCATTATTAAACACTTTATTCCATCGCTTCTTCTTCTGATTTTTTTGGTATGAAGAGTATGAATCACCGGAATGGCAAAAGCTGCGGTTTTCCCGGTTCCTGTTTGAGCTATAGCCAATACGTCTTCTCCTTTTAATATAGGGGGTATTGATTTAAACTGTATATCAGTGGGTCTTTTGAAGTTTAATTTTGCTAAACTCTTTTTTATTTCGTTGGAAATGGAATAATCTTCAAATTTCATTTTATATAAATTGTGTTTCTGTGCTCAAAGATAGTTCTAATTCACAGCTTAATAAAATAACATTCTATAATTGTTGAATTAATTGGTCGTATAAATTATTCTTAGGTTTTATTTAATTTTTCTAATTATACTCTTTTGTTTAAATAAAGATATTTGTAAATTGATATAGAAATTTTAAATATTATTAGCGATGGAAAAGTGGGCAAGAAACTTTCAATTGATTATAAATAAGAGAGATGCTTTGCTAAAGCAATTAAATGATATTACAGGTAAGTATTATACTTATCAGAATATAAAGCATACCAGTATTAATGATTTTAAAACAACAGAGGCTAAATTGTTATTTGCTCAGTTACAAAAAGCAATTAATGATTACAATGAGGCTCTTGAAAGTAGAGATCAGTTAATGTTTGGTAAATTTTTAGATAGTATCATTCATGAAGAAAAGCCTACAAAGGAGAGCCAGAATTGGTGTGCGAATCAATTTTAAAAAAAGAATTGATTAATTTGCAGCAGGAAGTGAAATACTAAATTTACTTCCTTTGTTTTGCGTACTTTTAACTGTGATTGATCCTTGATTGATATCTATCATTTCTTTACATAAAATTAAGCCTAATCCTGTTCCTTTTTCGTTGTTTGTGCCTAATGATGATGTGGTAATGTTTGAATTAAAAAGCTTGTTGATTTGAGTTTCTGTCATTCCAACCCCATTATCTGTAATTTCAATCGTGCAGTTGTTTTTATTTTTATAGGCATTAAAATGTACGACACCATTTGAAGGTGTGAATTTAATGGCATTTGACAGCAGGTTTCTTAATATGGTTTCGGTCATTTGTTCGTCAGCAAATAAACATAACTCATCCTCGCAGCTTATGTCAATGTTTATTTTTTTTGCTCTCCAGGCCTCTGATTGAAGGTCAATAATATCCGATATTTTTTGTTTGATGTTGATGTTAACCGGTATTGGATTGAGCATATTGTTTTGTGTTTTGCTCCAGTCCATTAAATTTGAAAGCATATTTAATGCATTGTTTGCTGTTTTATTAATGGCATAGATACTTTCAAGTATATTTTCTTTATCTAAATTATTAAAGTCGTGTATTAAGAATTCAGATAAAGAGCTTTGCACGCATAATGGCGAACGTAAATCATGACCAATGATCGAAAAAAGTTTGTTCTTAGTGTGTATTAATTTTTCGAGACTATTATTTTGTTGTTGAATAATTTCTTTTTGTTCGTTTAATTGCTCGCTTAATTGTTGTTCTATAATTAAGCTTTGCATTGCCATATCTTTTTTTTGTGTTTCCAGAGCCAGTTTTATCTCAATTTCTCTTCTTTCGTTATTGGTGGCATTTTGTTTTTCAACCAGGCGGTTTATCATTCTTGGGATGCTAAACATAAAATATCCCATTAAAAGAAAATAGACACTGCGGTATATTGCACCCTCCGGTCCGGCAGATGCTACTTGTGTAAATAAATACGGATCAATATCCGGATATCTTAAAAAGTAAATGATGTTTGAGCATATAACAATGTAAACTGTTGTGAATATTACTAATTTACCATCATATCTTAATACTGATAGTATGATTAAAATGGCATATAAAAATAATGAAGGTGCTGTTGAAACTGCTATAGGCTTAAAAAAATAGGAGTAATTGAATATATGTGCAGAAAGAATCGTTACATCTATTGTTGACGAGAAATATCGTATCCATTTGGCGTTATCAAATCTTTTAAGTAAAAGGTTGATAATAGAGTTATAAAATATATAGATTACAGCAAGAGCTAAAGATATAAAACCCCTGTATATATTTCCGGAAAGAAAAATATAACCTATTAAAATAATAATTGCGGTTATTAATACCCATCGAAATCGAACTACTTCCTGCTCTCCCCAGGCAGCATCTTCTTTTGATAAAAATGAATGATATCTCATGTTGAATTAGGAGAATTTAACAATTGTTCAAAAATATAAATTTAAATTATTTAAAAAGAACTATTTTCGCATTTTATAACTTTAATATGATGAGCAATAAAGATTACGAGGACAAGAAGAGCAAAGAAATGAATCTTTCTTTTTATAAAGATGGTTATACAATAGCTTCAAATGAAGTTACCGATTTTAAGAGTCTGACTCCTCTTTTTAAAGGTATGCAATTGCAATATTCGGCTATCAGTCAGCTTACGCAATCTTTTGCATTAAGGACTCATCAGGAAGGTAATCCTGTTCAATGCGAAAATGGGTGTAGTTGGTGTTGTTACCAGCCGGTTTATATGACAACCCAGGAGGCAATATTAATTTTTGAATTTATACATCAGGCTTTTGATGAAAAACAGCGGTCAAAAATATTATCAAATGCTCAATCTAAATATAAATTAACGAAAGGCCTGGAGGAGGTTAAAAAACAGAATATTAAAGCGGCGTGTCCGTTTTTAAAAAACAGTAGCTGTTCTATTTATCCTGTTCGACCAATGGCTTGCAGGATTTATCTGTCATCTGATAAAGATTCATGCAAGAAAAAGTATGATTCTCCGGGAGATTCTTCTATCATACCTGCATTGTATGATTTTGTATTAAAAGCTGGTCGTTATATGAATGAAGGGTTTGTGGGATATTTAAAGGGTAAGGGACGAAAAATGGAGGAATATACCATCGAGGAGTTTGTTGTGAAATTGTTTTCTGATAATAATTTTGTGCAAAATTGGTTAGTTAAAGATTATTTTGGTGAATCAGAAACTAAAAATACCAAGGTTGAATAAATAATTGGCACCTATTAACGCAAATAAAAGTCCAAGTAACCCATATAACAACCTGGTGGCAAAGGAGCCAATTAATTTGATGAGAATCTGGGCTTTTCTTTGCTTAAAAAAATATTGCCAGTTAAATAATGCAGCAATAAATATTAAAATACCAACAGAAAAGAGCATCCAGTTTAAAAAGTTTGATTGTTCCATCATTACCTGTTTTCTTTATTTATAATTTGTCCGGATTTAGAATAATATTTCCATTTGCCGGAAGCTTTGCCTTTTTTATAACGACCTTCTGTTTTTATTTGTCCGTTGCGGTAGTAATAAATTATATTACCCCATTTTATACCATCTTTAAATTCAATGGAAACCTTAATGTTTCCGTTAGTATAAAACTCTGTGTACAAGCCATCAATTTTATCCTGGCTAAATTCAATTTCTGATCTGATGATGTGGTTTATGTTGTTATAATAAAATACAGCAGTGCCATCAACCATATTGTTGGAGTAATGCACTGTTGATTTAATATTTCCAGATGTATAATAGCTTCTCCACATACCTTCTAATATTCCGTTTTCCAGGTGTCCTTCGTGTATTAAGATACTATCCTGATCCTTATTCGGATGTGTGGTGTAATAATAAAGATTCCCATTGTAGGAGTTATACTTTTCATCTAATTCAATTTTAAAGTCCATATTTTCAAACTCTTCCAGATATAAATCTTCTGCGGAGTATAGATCTGATTCTATTTTATAATTTTCAGGAGGAATTTCTGTTGATTTAGCATAAACTCTTGTTTTTAAGAGATTATCTTCGGGAAATAATTGAAATCCAATCCAACCCAGGTTTTGTATTATTTTTCTGTATTTTTTAATTTCTTCTTTGTTCTTTGTATTTCCAAAATAGTATAGTCTGTCATATAAATACGGCATATTCACAAATGAAGTCAACTGGCATTTGGAGTTGAAATTTTTCATGAATGATTGGAAGTCTTTGCTTTTTTTTAAGGTATTTCCTGCCAGGTAGTTATCTATGCAAAGCTCTAATATATCTGATGAATTACTAAAAAGAATAAAATCATCAATGATAGTATAATAAGGTTTTGAACGATCGTATAAAAAACCTCCCATGAATATTTTAAAGAATCCTTTTATGTTCAGGTAGTTGATGTTGTAGTTTTTGTATTTGGATTGGTCGTACTTAAACGAAGTCCGATGCTTAATTTTTTTAGTGATCTCTGCCAGGTTTTCTTTAGCATCAGCGATATTTTTTGCTTTAACTACAACTAAAAAGTCATCCTTATGGGTGTTTGGTATGGGTTTGAACTGGGTTACGGCTATTTCGCCTGAAATCCAGGATAGGATATTTTTATTGATATCAATGCCAATGTATGATTGGGTAAGTCCAATCCCAACAGAATAGGCTTGGTAGCCAATAGGATCAATTTTAGAATATTGATTTAAAAAATGGTTGTAGAAACTGGTAAAATCGTTTATGTTAAAGTTGAGATACCACGAAACATCTAATGGAATTACAGCTTCTGTAGTCCTTTTATTTGCACTTGAGTTTTTTAATGAAGTAAAAGGAGATGCGATGCTATCATAGGTGCTGGTGTATCCTTCAAGGGTAAAAGAGTCATCTGTAAAGTCTGACGCTAAGGCAGAAAAAGCCAAACCCTTATAAAAAGAGGAAGAATATCTGGCAAAGTAATTTTGAATTAGGTTGTTATTGGTGTAAATATTAAATAAATCAGACTGGAAGCTCTTAACAACTTCGTTTTTCTTTTGTAATTGACTTTGAGATAATGATTTTTCTTTATGGATGGTTTGTTCAAGCAATTGGTAGGAAGAGCTGCAATATATTAAATTGTTTACCGTGGTCAGATGAAGATTCAGATGGTATTTTTTGATGTAAACAGAATACACCTGGCAGGAATCTATCATGCTTTTTTTTACAGGGATATTTAATATTGAGCTTAGTTTTGGTATTAAATCAAGTTGCCCGTATTTTTTAATATCTGTTATGATTAAATAATCCAGTTTGTTTTTATGAATCGTGTGCAAAGAAAAAGTTAGGTTTTGCTTTTTTAAAAAAGGTTTTAACCATGTGTTATTTTCAACCGTTTGCTCGTATGAACGAAGTACATCTTTAAAATCAGTAAGAACATTGCTTTCTATAACAGATTTCCAATAATTGGTGTTTGTTATTTCCAGCATTGTTTCAGATGGATTATCTGTTTCTAGTATCACAAGAGCATTATCTGGCACTATAGATATTGCCTGGACGTTACTTTTTGTTCCAAAATTAAAATAAATAATAACTCCTGTAATAACAATAATAAGTCCCAGTATAAAATATCCGATGAATTTAAATAAATGCTTCATTTCAATTTTTAGATCATTAACGATAGAGGCAGACTAAATTTTTTCTAGAAAAATCTAATGCATACCGGACTTTCAATTTCTGTATTGCTATGTAAGAAAGTTAATTTCCCAGACTGTTTGTTTCTTTTTAAAACGGATATATTATTACCATCTCTATTGGCAACTAAAATATAGTTTCCATTTTTAGAAATGGTGAAATTACGAGGCCAGTTAATACTTTCAGTAAAAGTTTGTATCAATTCTATATTGCCATGGTTAACTTTATACACAACTATGCTGTGATATCCCCTGTTTGAGGCATAAAGGAAATTACCATCAGGGGAGAAGTGAATATCTGCAGCCTTTGCAAAGCCTTCAAAATTATCAGGGAGCATTGAGCTTGTTGTTATTTCATGAGAGTATATTCCTGAAGAATCTTTTTTGTATGTTGTTACAGTGCAGTTTAGTTCATTAACAACAGCCATTATTTCTTCTTTGGGTGAGAAATCAATATGACGCGGACCGGCGCCTGGAGCGCAAGCTATTGAATCTGATTTATGTAGTTTTCCATCGACAAATTGATAAACCATTAATTTATCTGCACCTAAATCGGCTGAATATACAATATCATGATTGGGTTCTGTTCTGATAGAGTGTGCATGTGGAGCCTCTTGCCTGTCAACATCGGGGCCATGTTCGTAATGTTGTTGAATACGATCCAATGATATTTTATCGTTGAGATAATCAAATGAACTTACATTTCCCGAAACGTAATTTGCAACTAATATTTTATTATTTTTTTTGTTGTATTCTATAAAACAAGGTCCTTCACCATATGCAAATTCATTGGCTATTTGAGTTATTTCGCCCGAGGTTTTATCTACATTGTATGTTACTACACTTTGTGTTTCTGTAGAGTCCTCATTGTTTATAATTGATCCAACAAAGTAAAGTTTATCATGGATTGTATCAGGATCAAAAAAAATAGCATTGGCAAGCTTTCCTGTATATATAGGTTGTGACAGCTCTCCTGTAATTTCGTTGAAAAATGAATAAGCAATACCTTTAGATGAATCCGTATTGTTAGTTCCAATGTACAGAAGTTCTCTGTTGTTTTTAGGGGGTAACTGACAAGAAGATAAAAATATTATAATAATAAACAGAAGAAGTTGTTTTGTGTTTGCCATAATTTATAGTTTTTTAAAAACCTTATAAAGATAAATAATTATTGGCAGGAAATTAAAATACTAAAAAGTCTTATTTATGTTCGGATACGAACATTGATTGTTTGGGATTCGGACATTTTTATTGAAGGTGGTTATGGGTTGTGTTTGGTTAATATTCTGATGGATAGTTGTGTATGTATTTTGGCTCAGGTATTGATAACACTATGTCGTGTAGCAATTATCATAATTATTTAATATATGTAGCCATGAAAAATTTTGTAATTAAAAGTAAAGTTAATTTAGTGTTAGTATTGATATCTTTAATGATGGTTTCGTTTTCGGATATGTTTGCAGGAAGATATGAATTGTTAGAACCCAAAACCAATACGCTGATTACGCCTACAAATCTTGATTTTGTAATAGATTTTATTTCCAGGGAGAGCGATGAAGAGTTAATGGAAATTGAATTTTGGATGTTGAATTCAGATGAGTTTATTGAAAATTCAGTAAATGATTTGGAATGGGAAGAGTTTAGACTTAATGTTGAACCATGGATGTTAAGTGTAGAGTCCTTTATTGAAGAATATATGCCTGTTGAGGACTGGATGACAGATGTGGATTCTTTTTTAGAAGTCGATGAACCTGAATTAGTTCTGGAAGATTGGATGTTGGATGTAGATGCATTTATCAATACCAGTTCATCAGATTACGCCTTAAGATAATAATATATTCATATGCAAAAAAGATAAATATGTTTTACAACAAAGGATAGGGCAGTGATAATAAAATGCGATCACTGCTTTTTTATTAATTGATTTAGCTTTTTTCCTTTATGAGAACCAAATAAAAAGTTTTTAGGACTGCCGATAATTTGTTCGCCATAAATACCAGTGTGTCCTGAAAACAAATATGCAGTAGCACAGGCTATTCCTATAAAAACACCAGCGTCAGCTCCAAATAACTCAATTCCCATCAGGGTACAAGCAATGGGTGTATTTGTTGCCCCGGCAAAAACAGCCACGAATCCCATTCCTGCTAATAGTGCTACTGGAAGTGGGATGAATAAAGAAAGAGCACTTCCCAGTGTTGCTCCTGTGAAAAATAATGGTGTTACTTCTCCTCCTTTAAAACCAGCTCCTAAGGTGAAGGATGTAAATAAGATTTTTAAAATAAAATCACTAAAAGGAAGTTGTTGTTCGAATGATTCAACAATAACAGGTACTCCTAATCCAATCCAGCGTGTTGTTCCTATTATCCAAATGGTAGCTGCAATGACAACTCCACCAATCACCGGTCGTAGAGGTGGGTATTTAATTGTTTTCTTAAAGAAGTTTCCCCAGTAATGGGTGGCATTAGAAAATAACATACCTCCAAATCCAAAGCATATGCCTGCTAATATTGCCCAAAGTAATTCTGGGGCCCATAAATCAGGGACCAATGGTATTGCATAATGTGTATGATGAATGGGCCACAAGTGAGCAGCTTCATTGGCAAAAATTGCAGCAAGGAAGCTGGGAATGATGGCATCGTAACGCATACGGCCAACAACAAATACTTCTAGTGCAAAAATAGCTCCTGCTAAAGGTGTTCCAAAAATTGATGCAAACCCGGCACTAACCCCTGTTACCAATAATATTTTTCGGTCAATTTCCTTTAGTTTAAAAATCTTTGTAAACTGATCAGCAATTGCACCTCCCATTTGTATAGCTGTACCTTCTCGTCCGGCAGAGCCTCCAAATAAGTGCGTTACAACTGTACTAAGTAAAACCAGAGGTGCCATTTTTAATGGAATAATTTTTTTGGGACTATGAAATTCTTCAAGGATTTGATTATTGCCTTTTACAACACTTTGACCAAAATAATGATATGTTAATCCAATTATAAGTCCCCCTACAGGTAGTAGAGAAATAATCCATAGGTTATTTTCTCTAAGGTTTGTTGCCCATTCAAGTGAAATAAGGAAAATAGCAGACGCTGACCCTGCAAGTAAACCAACTATAGCACATAGTAAGATCCATTTTCCCAGATATATCAAGGAAGGAATAAATCCTTCCGGAATGTTTTGTTTAATTCGTTTCTTTAAACTCATTGTATTCGCTCTGTAATAATATTCTTGAAATGCTATTCGTAAAAGGCTTCAATTCCAGGATAGTTATATTTTTCTTTGGCAAGTTCTTTAGGAAAAATGAAATATGTGACCAAGCCTTGAGCGCATAATTTTCCTTCGTGATTTTCTATGGATGCACTGATTGTTGCTAATCTTTTATTAATAGTTTCAACTTTAGCTTTGATAACAATTTCCTGATCTGTAATTTCTAAAGGATGTTTGTATTTTACATCAATATTTGCAGTAACACCTGCTGTTTCACATTTAGTATATACTGTCCAGCTGGCTATTTCATCTAATATCAATGCCTGAATTCCACCATGTAAAATTTTTGAGTAGCCTTCCATATGCTTATAAGGAATCCATTTGCAAATAATTTCTTCTCCATTATCCCAAAATTCCAGTTTTAAACCATTGTCATTTAAAGGAGAGCAACCAAAACATTTATAATCATGTTTTTTGCTTTCTACAAAAGGATTTACAATTTTTTTCATCTAATACGATTTAATGGGAGAGGCATCTTTTAAATCATAGAAATGCAGGTTTAAATGATATTGATGTCTTTCTGTTTGTTTTGAGGGGGCAAAAATACTTCTTTTGCTAAAAAGAAAAAAGCTGGAGCGAATTAAACACTTCCAGCTTTTATCAATGCTTTATCTTTTTCTACTTTTGAAGTAGATAACTTAGTTTTAATTACTGTTGACTGGCAGGAACATTTCCTCTCATACCAGCAACGTCTCTATCGAACATATATAAACTTTGTCCGTCTAATAATTTCAATTTGTCAATAATTCCAGAAACAGAGGCTTCTTCTTCAATTTGTTCTGTAACAAACCACTGAACCCAGTTTTGAGTAGTAAAATCTTTTTCTTCTAAACATACAGCAACGATTTCGTTGATGCTTTCAGTAATAAACTGCTCGTGCTCCAATGTTTTCTCAAATAAGTCTTTTACGTTTTCAAAATCAACAGGAGGTTGTTCTACTGCAGGAATAATTGCTTTTCCGCCTCTTTCGTTGATGTACTTCATAAACTTAAGCATATGAAGTTTTTCCTCTTCTGCTTGAGCATACATCCATTCAGAAACTCCTCCAAGACCGTTTGTCTCAGCCCAGGAAGCCATTGACAAATATAGATTAGAAGAGTAAGCTTCTTTTACAATTTGATTTACTAAAATTTCTTCGACAGCTTTCTTTAACATGATATATTGTTTTAATTGTTTTCTATGTACCAAATTTAAAACAAATCGTATTAGGATAGTAAGAATTGAACAGAAGTGTTAAATATTTAGAATGTATCTAATTAAATAAGACCCCTGTCTTCTAGTAATGCATTTTCATCAGGTTCATTTCCTTTAAAATTGATATACATTTCCATAGCATCTTCAGTTCCGCCTTTTTCTAATATGTTTTTTCGGAATTTACTTGCTGTTTCCTGGTCAAATATTCCTTTTTCTTCAAATGAATCAAAAGCATCGGAATCAAGGATGGCTGCCCATATATAAGCATAGTATCCTGCTGAATATCCTCCGGCAAAAATGTGGCGGAAGTATGTGCTTCTGTAGCGTGAAACAATTTCGGGAATTAATTTCATTTTATGGAAACTTGCTTTTTCATATTCATTAATATCACCTTTAATAGGTTCTGTTAAACTATGGTAATCCATATCCAGAATGGCTGCTGCTAAATATTCAGTAGTTGCAAAGCCCTGGTTGAATTTGCTGCTGTTTTCAATTTTTTGAATGAGCTCATCTGGTATTATTTTACCGGTTTTATAATGTTTGGCATAATACTTTAATAACTCAGGGTGTGTTGACCAATGTTCCATTACTTGTGAAGGTAGCTCAACAAAATCGCGTGGTACACTGGTTCCTGATAAACTTTTATATGTGCAATTTGAAAGTAATCCATGAAGACTATGTCCAAATTCGTGGAATAATGTTTCAACTTCATCAAGACTAAGCAAAGAAGGGGTTGACTTAGTAGGAGCCGTAAAATTACAAACCATTGTAATGATGGGTGTAATTTTTGCACCATTTATGATCTGTTCTTTTCTGAATGAATTCATCCATGCGCCACCTCTTTTGCTTTCTCTTGGATGAAAATCCATATATAATATACCAAGGTGTGAACCATCTGCCTCTTTTACTTCAAAAGGAATGGCATAGGGGTGAGGTAAAGGTAATTTTTCATTTTTGATAAATTGTAAACCATACAGTTGGTTGGCAGTATGCAGGGCTCCGTCAATTACATTTTTAAGTTCAAAATAAGGCCTGATTTCGCTTTCTTCAAGATTATATTTCTTCTTTTTAACTTTTTCAGCATAATACCACCAATCCCATGGCTCAAGGTTAAAGTTGTTTCCTTCTTCTTTAATGATTTGCTGCATATCGCCAGCTTCTCTTTTTGCCACAATTTGAGCTTTTGTCATTAAGCTTTCAAGTTTGGAATTTACCGCCTCAGGTGTTTTGGCCATATTTTTTTCTAAAACAAATGAAGCATGGTTTTTATATCCTAAAAGGTTTGCTCTTTTAATTCTAAGATCAATAATCTGTCTTATAACCTCTTTATTGTCAAAATCATTATTATTGTTGCCGGTATTGATATAAGCTTTAAATAATTTTTCTCTTAACGTTCTGTTGTCAGCATATTGTAAGAAAGGAATCATGCTAGGTTTTTGAATCGTGAAGATCCATTTCCCCTCTTGTCCCTTTGTTTTTGCCAGTTGAGCAGCTGCATCAACAGATGTTTTAGGTAACCCTTTTAAATCGCTTTCCTTATCTATTACCATTGAAAAGCTATTGGTTTCGTTTAAAACATTATCGCCAAACTGAAGTGTTAAAACAGCAAGTTGTCCATTTATCTTACTAAATTCTTCTTTAGCATCTTCAGGAAGATTTGCTCCGCCCCTGGCAAATTCGTCGTATGTTTCTGTGAGTAATTTTTCTTCTTCGCTAGTAAGAGTCAGTGAATCTTTTTGGTCATAAACCGTTTTGATTCTTTTAAACAAGTCCTGATTCAGATATATTCCATCATTGTGTTTTGATAGTAAAGGAGCTACTTCTTTTGCGATTGTTTTAAGGCTGTCGTTAGTGTTAGATCCGATTAAATTGTAAAAAACATTCGAAACTTTTGTTAAAAGTACATCGCTGTACTCCAGAGCTTCAATTGTATTTTTAAATGAAGGTTTTGCGGTATTGTCTACTATTGCTTTTATGTTTTTATTTTGCTCTTCCATACCCTTTATAAAAGCAGGCATATAATGGTGGTTTTTGATTGATTCAAAAGGAGCAATCTTAAAAGGAGTTTTGTATTCTTCAAAAAAAGGATTTGTTTCCATCTTGTGTTTTGTTGTGCAGGCTCCCATAAATAAAAGGATGCTGATTGAAAATAATAGTGTTTTGTGCTTCATGAATGTGAATTATTGTATGTATTATCTACAAAAATAATAATAATTGACTGGTTTCTTTTACAAAGAGATAATTAAGCTTCGGTATTTAAAGTGTTTGTCGGGGTGTTTTTTTGTAAATTTATCAAATTATATGATTCTAATTTGCTTGAATATAAGCTAATAAAGAATTTTTTCTTTAATAAAATTTTGGTTAATTTTACATCTTGAGTGTTTTATAACAGGTTGATATTTAACTTATTTACCTTAATTATATATGTTGTAAAACAATTTTTTTTTAGTAATATTTTAAGGTTAGGGTGATATTAAATTATAATTTTGTAGCTCTGTTTTAATAAAGTGATAAATTGAGAATATTAAAATATGTAAGTATTGTAAAAATGGCTGTCGTGAGAATGGCTTTTTTTATGATCATCAATTAAAAAATATATAACACATAAAATTTAATTAATATGAAGCCATCGCACATTGAGCACATTGGTATTGCAGTAAAAAGTATAGACGCAGCGATTCCGTTTTACGAAAAAGCATTCGGTTTAGAATGTTATGCTATTGAAGAAGTACCAGAACAAAAAGTTAAAACTGCTTTTTTTATGGTAGGACAAACTAAAATAGAATTGTTAGAGTCTACAGATCCTGAAGGACCAGTAGGAAAATTTATTGAAAAGAAGGGTGAAGGAGTTCATCATGTCGCTTTTGCAGTAGAAAACTTAGCTGAGAAATTAATTGCTATTCAGGAAGCAGGTGTAAAAGTAATTGATAAAACGCCTCGTAAAGGAGCTGAAGGTTTAAATATTGGTTTCTTACATCCAAAATCAACATTTGGTGTATTGACTGAATTGTGTGAAGATCCTTCTAAATAATTAAATCATTTTTAAAAAGATTCAATGTCTAATCAAGATAAAATTAAAAAACTAATTGACCTTCGTACTGAAGCAAAATTAGGTGGTGGTCAGAAAAGAATTGACAGCCAACATGCAAAAGGGAAAATGACTGCCCGCGAGCGTATTGAAATGCTTGTTGATGATGGTAGTTTTGAAGAGTTTGATATGTTTGTTACTCACCGTTGTGTTAACTTCGGTATGGAGAAAACAAAATTTTTAGGTGATGGTGTTGTTACTGGTCAGGGTACTATCGACGGAAGAGTAGTATTTTTGTTTGCACAGGACTTTACGGTTTTAGGAGGATCTTTATCGGAGACTTTCGCACAAAAAATCTGTAAAGTGATGGATATGGCCATGAAAGTGGGTGCACCTGTTATTGGAATCAATGATAGTGGTGGTGCTCGTATTCAGGAAGGTGTTACTTCTTTAGCTGGTTATGCTGAGATTTTCCAACGTAACATCGAGGCCTCAGGTGTAATTCCTCAGATTTCTGCCATTTTTGGTCCTTGTGCCGGTGGTGCTGTATATTCTCCAGCATTAACTGACTTTATTATGATGACTGAAAATAGCAGTTATATGTTCGTTACCGGACCTAAAGTCGTTAAAACAGTAACTGGTGAAGATATTACTACTGAGGATCTTGGTGGGGCTTCTGTTCATGCTTCAAAATCGGGTGTGTCTCATTTTATGCTGGATAACGAAGAAGAGGGAATCATGTTGATCAGAAAGCTTTTATCATATTTTGCCTCAAAATAATTTAGAAGAAGCACCTATTTTAGAAGCTACCGATCCTATCGATCGTATGGATGATGTTTTGAATACAATTATTCCTGACAATCCAAACCAGCCATACGATATGAAAGAGGTTATTTATGCTATGGCTGACCATAATGAATTTTTAGAAGTTCACCGTAATTATGCTAAAAATATTATTGTAGGATTCTGCCGCATGGGTGGTCAATCGGTAGGTGTTGTTGCTAACCAGCCAAGTTTCCTTGCCGGGGTGTTAGATTGTGATGCTTCTAGAAAAGCAGCTCGTTTTGTTCGTTTCTGTGATGCATTTAATATTCCTATTCTTACTTTAGTTGATGTTCCTGGATTTTTACCTGGTAGTGGACAAGAGTATGCTGGTATTATCACTCACGGAGCTAAGTTAATGTTTGCTTATGGTGAGGCTACTGTTCCTAAGATTACTGTAACATTACGTAAATCATATGGTGGTGCTCATGATGTGATGAGTTGTAAGCAACTTAGAGGTGATTTAAATTATGCATGGCCATCAGCAGAGATTGCTGTTATGGGTGCTAAAGGAGCTATTGAAGTTCTTGAAGGTAGAGCAATGTCTAAGATTGAAGATCCTGCAGAAAAAGCAAAATATGCTGCTGATAAAGAAGCTGAATACGTGGAAAAATTTGCAAATCCATATCAGGCTGCCTCTTACGGTTATATTGATGATGTGATTGAACCACGTAATTCTCGTTTCAGAATCATCAGGGGTTTACAAGGTCTTCAAACTAAGAAATTGAGTTTGCCTCCGAAAAAACACGGTAATATTCCATTGTAATCACTAAAAATAGTAAGAATGAATTTTTTAATTGTTGATTCAACAACGTGGACAATTACCATACTTGGTTGGGTGATTGTTTTTGCTGCTTTACTTTTTTTAGTAGGGATATTTTTAACGGTGCCAAAACTTATTCATTGGGGCATTAAAAGGAATCTCAGAGAAAAAGGAAAGGCCGGAGTTACTGACGATCAACTGGAAATATCCGGTGAAACCAATGCTGTGATTGCAGCTGCTTTATATATGTATTTGAATGAAAATCATGATGATGAAAGTAATGTAATTACGATTAAGCAAGTGCGCAGGCGTTATTCTCCATGGAGCTCTAAGCTTTATGGTATGAATAATATGGGATTTCCAAAATAGTCGTTATTAATAATAGAGATGAAATGAGCCATGAGTAAAGCTTACTCACGCAGGAAGGTGATTGTTTCCCGGCAAGTTCCATCTTACCGTTGAAAATAAATTTAATCAGATGAAACGAGCCATCCGTTCATTTTCTCAAGAAGGGGGATGATTATGTTGGGGAGTTGCATATGGTAATTTAAAAACAAATTTTAGACCTATGAAAAAATTTGGTTTTACCGTAAATGGTAATAAATATAATGTAGAAGTAAAGGATTTTGAAGATTCTTTAGCTACTATAGTTGTGAATGGAACCGCTTATGAGGTTGAGATTAACCAGGAGGTTAAGAAAACCAAAACTCCAAAATTAGTTCGTAAGGAGGTAGAGCGTAAACCGGGTGAAGGAGCTGTGCCTAACAAGGCTACAGGGGCAGGAGCTATTAAAGCCCCACTTCCTGGTAATATCTTCAAATTAAATGTTGCAGTGGGAGATGCTGTGAAAAAAGGAGATGTGTTACTTGTAATGGAAGCCATGAAAATGGAAAATAATGTTTTGGCAGAGAAAGATGCTGTTGTTAAAAACGTTAAAGTAGCCATTGGTGATGCCGTTCTGCAAAACGATATTTTAATAGAATTTGAATAGCATGAGGAAGTTAGTTACGTTTTATTTTGCTGTAGCAATTTTATTCTGCTTTCAGGTTGCTTTTGGAACAGATATTAGTGCTGCTGTTAGTTCTGCTACGGCCTCTGCCGATGGTGGAATTTTACAAGGGTTAACTTCTTTATGGAAGTCTACCGGATTTGCCAATGTGCAGTATACGCACGTGATTATGATTGCAGTTGGATTGTTTTTTATTTTTCTTGCAATTAAATATGATTATGAACCCTTGTTGTTGATTCCTATTGGGACAGGTGTTATTCTTGGAAATATTCCTTTTTTAACCGGGTATAAAATAGGGTTGTATGAAGAAGGTTCTGTTCTGAATTATCTGTATTTTGGAGTGAAGCAAGGGGTGTATCCTCCTTTGATCTTCCTGGGTATTGGAGCTATGACTGATTTTTCATCTCTGATTTCAAATCCTAAGTTGATGATTTTAGGAGCAGCAGCCCAGATAGGTATTTTTGGAACATTTTTAGGTGCTTCTGCTTTAGGTTTCCTTCCTAAAGAAGCTGGAGCTATAGCTATTATTGGTGGAGCTGATGGCCCTACGGCTATTTTCTTATCTTCAAAGTTAGCTCCTCATTTAATGGGGGCAATCGCTATTGCTGCATACTCGTATATGGCTTTAGTACCTGTTATTCAGCCTCCGGTTATGAGATTACTTGTTCCTAAAAAGGAGCGTGCTATCAGGATGAAGCCGCCAAGAGCTGTATCTACAACAGAAAAAATATTGTTTCCGTTGATAGGATTGTTATTAACAACGTTTATTTCTCCTTCTGCATTACCTTTGTTAGGGATGTTGTTTTTTGGTAATTTGTTAAAAGAATCCGGAGTAACAGAAAGATTAGCTGATACTGCCAGGAATTCATTAATTAATATTGTTACCATTTTATTAGGGGTAACTGTGGGAGCATCTACTCAGGCTGATGTTTTTCTTACCTTAGATTCGATAAAGATATTTGGTTTAGGAGCACTTTCTTTTATTATTGCAACTGCCGGAGGTTTGGTATTTGCAAGAATTATGAACTTATTCCTTAAAAAAGAAAACAAAATCAATCCATTGATTGGTGCTGCTGGTGTTTCTGCTGTGCCTGATTCGGCTCGTGTTGCTCAGGTAGAAGGTTTAAAAACAGATCCTACTAACCACTTGCTAATGCATGCCATGGCACCTAATGTTTCTGGTGTTATTGGTTCGGCTGTAGCTGCAGGTATCATGTTGAGTTTCTTGATGTAGTTTGTTCTTGACTGTATATTATAAATAAAAAGGCTGCCTTTTAAGGTGGCCTTTTTTTTGTTTGTATACTTTGGTTTTTTATTAACAGAGTGGGTTGTTTGTTTGGATTATTGTAAATTAACAGGGAGAGCCTTTTTTTCAGGGGTGTATTTTGAAAATAGTTGCATTTATAAGTTGAATCTATATTTTTATACGCTATTTGTTGAAAAAAAATGTTATTTTATATTTGTTGTTCTAATGCTTCTGTATTCTGATATATAGTGGGTTTGCTTAGGTTTGGAGTCTTGAATGGATATATGTTTGAGTTAAGATATGTTAAAGAGTGGTTTTGACTATTAGATTTTTATTATATATTTGTCGTAAAGTTTACAAATTGTAAGCGTTCCCCCGCTTTTTGTAACTAATTAATAACTCACAAATTTACCAATTAATAAAAACCTTTAATCGTTATGAATATTACTATACAAAAATCTCAGTATTCTTAAGGAATTTTCTATTATCGTTTGATTAAGGATGTATTAGCTTGCATCTTAGGTACTTAGTATGGCATGAATTCATGTTTCATGTTATGTTCTTTTGAATTATCTATATAATTAAATACACAATTATTAATTTAAACCTTTTGTTTTATGCGGAAATTAGCATTATTTCTGTCTATGATCCTGTTTGTAGGATTGCAGACACTCTCAGCCCAAACAAAAGCTATTTCAGGAAAAGTTGTCGATGATCTTGGTGAGGCAATACCTGGAGTATCTATTATTGTAAAGGGCACAACAATAGGGACGATTTCTCGTCCGGATGGTATGTATAATCTAAACGTACCGGAAGATGCCACGGCTATTGTATTTACGTTTGTAGGAATGGAGATGCAAGAAGTCGCTTATACAGGTCAAGCAACCATTAATGTAACATTGAAGTCTGATACAAAGAACATTGATGAGGTTGTCGTTACAGCAATGGGTATAAAGCGTTCGGAAAAAACATTAGGCTTTGCTGCAACGTCTGTTAGTGGTGAAAACCTAACAGAAAAACGTACATCTGATATGATGTCTGGATTGGCTGGTAAAGTTGCCGGAGTTCAGATTAATTCAACATCTTCGGATCCCGGAGCTTCAAAATCTGTAATTGTACGTGGTGTTAGTTCATTAAGTGGATCTAATCAACCATTATATGTTATAGATGGTGTTCCAATGAATAATAGTACTGTAACTTCAAGTGATGGTTTGAATAGTGGTTATGATTTTGGTAATGGTGCAGGAGCTGTAAATCCTGATAATATTGAAAATATGACCATATTAAAAGGTGCTGCTGCAACAGCTTTGTATGGTAGTCGTGCTGCAAATGGAGTTGTAATGATTACAACTAAGAAGGGAACAAAAAATAAAGGACTTGGTGTTGAATATAATGGTGGAGCCCAATGGAGTACACTTCTTCGTTTACCCCAAATGCAAAATGAATTCGGTATGGGGTGGTATAGGGAACATACTGAAATTGAAAATGGATCATGGGGTCCTAAATTTGATGGACTGCCTGCACTTTGGGGAAATGTTTATAATAATTCTCAAAAATTAAAAGATTACGTTGCAATGGAAGACAATATAAAGGATTTTTTCGATACAGGTTTTCGACAAAGTCATAGTTTGTCTTTTAATGGAGCGACAGAAAATAGTACATATTATGTAAATGGTTCTTATAGTGATAATGATGGTATTATTCCAACAGATGCCGATACGTATAAGAAATATACTTTTACTGTAAATGCAAGTCATACAGTTGGTGATTTAAAAATTTCAACTGCAATTAATTATGCAAATCAACAAAATAGTTTTGCGACTACAGGTCAGGGATTATCTATGTACAATAGTATAATGCAAACACCACGTGATGTTAGTATTATAAGTTTAGCAGATATGGACGATCCATTTAATGAACCGGGTTATTATTATACTCCATATGGAATTACAAATCCTTATTATGTGTTAGAAAATTATCAAAATACTTATGAATCAGAACGTTTGTATGGTAAGTTTCAGTTGGATTATGATTTCTTAGAGTATTTTAAATTGTCGTATCGTTTTGGATTGGATAGTTCTGTAGGTCAGAGAAATACTGGGGAGCCTAATCTTTATGCTCTTTTTTATGATGGGACACCGAATGGAGAGGGATCAGGAACTAATAGTCCTTTTGTTGGGGAAACAGGTAGTGTTTCTGAGCAAATTATACGTCGTCGGGAACTTAACCAAGACGTAATGGTATCATTTAATAAGAAAATTGCCGATTTTGGGTTTAATGCATTGGTTGGTTTTAATGGAAATGAACGAAAATTAACTTCATTATATTCAGGAATTACAGATTTGACCATACCAACATGGTATAACTTAAGTAACTCATCAAGTACTCCTTCAATTTCAACTGATGAAAGTTTACACCGTATGATGGGATTATATGGTCAATTAGAATCTTCATTTAATGAATTGTTATTCTTAACATTTAATGTTCGTAATGATTGGTCTTCAACTTTACCAAAAAACAATCGTTCTTTTGCTTATTACGGTTTAGCTGGTAGTTTTATCTTTTCAGAACTTATAGACAGTAATGTTTTAGATTTTGGAAAGGTACGTTTAGCTTGGGGTAAAACAGGGAATGATGCAAGTCCTTATATGGTAAATCCTGTATATGCTCAAGCCGGAGCGAGGGGATATTGGGGTTCATATAATTTTCCATATAATAATGCAGGGTACGATGCTTATACAGTAGGTAATGTTTTAGGAAGTAGTACTTTAAGTCCTGAAATGACAACGGAATTTGAAGTCGGATTCAATACTGCATTTTTGAAAAATAGAATTAATATTGATGCTAGTTATTATAATAGAACTACCGATAAGCAAGTATATTCGTTAGATATGGATTATTCTTCAGGGTATACCGCTCAAAATACCAATTTAGGAGAGGTTGAAAATAAAGGTATTGAAATTTTAGTTAATACAACACCTGTCAAAATTGGAGGTTTTTCTTGGGATTTAAGTTGGAATTTTGGAAAAAACTGGAGTAAAGTTGTTAGCTTACCTGAAGAATTAGGAGGAGAAGCCTTAATCTATGGCTTTAATGGAGGTACAGGTATGTATGCTATCGTTGGTGAGCCAGTTGGTGTTTTTAAAGCAGAGGTTCCGCAATATACAGAGGATGGAAAAATTGTGGTTAATGCCTCTACAGGGTTGCCTGTTGCTGAGTCTGAAATGCAAATCGTAGGGGATATGAACTATGATTATCAAATGGGATTTTCTTCTACATTTCGTTATAAAGGGCTTAGTTTATCTGCTGATCTTGATGTTCGTCAGGGGGGTATTATGTATTCTCGTACCAAAAGTATAAGTTATTTTACTGGTAATGCAATGCAAACTGCTTTTAATGATCGTAATCCTTTTGTAGTACCTAATTCTGTGAATGCAGTATCTAATCAAGACGGAACTGTTTCCTATGTAGAGAATTCAACTCCATTAGATGCTACTAATATTTACAATTATTTTAATGATGGTCCAGAATTAGGAAGTAGTTTTCTGATTGATAAATCATATGTGAAACTGCGTTCAGTTGTTTTATCTTATAACGTTCCAAATAAATGGCTTAATAATACTCCTGTTAAAGGGTTGAAAATTTCAGTCTATGGAAACAATTTATTTTTGTGGACACCTAGTAGCAATACTTTTGTTGATCCAGAATTGTCTTCATTTGGTAATGACTTAAAAGGTAATTTTGGAGAGTATTCAGCAAATCCAAGTTCACGTAATTTCGGTTTCAATGTGTCATTAAAACTTTAATTTATAGCAAAATATGAAAAATAGTATTGTATATATATTTATAATGGCTTGGGTGTTTTCTTCATGTGATCTAGATATTAATGATGATCCAAGTTATCCAAGCAATAGTGCTATCACAACGGATTTAGAGTTTCCTGCAGTTCAAAATTATATTGTGGCAACTTCATGTGATATCATGTTTAATTATGCTGGGTTTTTTGCTCAATATTTTGAGCAAATGCCAGAGGCAAATCAATTTAATGGATTTGCAGAGTTGTCAATTTCAGAGTCATCTCAAACAATTGACAATGCATATCGCAACTTATATGCTGGAGCATTGCAAGATATTGAGGATATTAAAAGTAAAACAACTAATACTGCAGACTTATTTGCTGCAACTGTTATGCGTGCATTTGCTTTTCAATTAATGGTTGATAATACTAGCTACTGTCCATATTCAGATGCGTTAAATGCCAATTCTCAACCATTATGGGATGAAGGAAAAGATGTTTATGAAGGTGTTTTAGCTGAATTGGATGCAGCGGAGAGTGCACTTGACGCTAGTTCTGATGATATGACTATGACAGACATGATTTTTAATAAGGATATTGATCAATGGAAAGGTTATGCTAATGCTCTTCGTTTGCGTATGTATTTGAGGATGTATGATGCCGATAATACTGTTCAAAGTAAAATTGAGTCTTTAGTGCAAGCTAATGAATTTTTTAGTGGAGATGTAACAATGGATATTTATGATGATCAAGATGGTAATAGAAGTCCTTTTTATGCCAGTTATTATGCTCTTGGTACAGGAAATCATTGTGCTGCTTATCCAATTGTTTCTTATATGAAATCAACGGATGATCCACGAATTAGTTATGCTTTAGAAGTTTCTGAGAATACGGGAGATTATGAAGGTCAGTTTTGTGGTGCTAAGACAGATTTGGGAAATTGGGCCGGAGATTGGAAAAATGGAGATGTGAGCGTTGTTAATTATGAATTATTTGATGGTTCTGGTGCTACTCGTCCTGCATTTATTTATACTCAAGCAGAATTACAGTTCTTTATTGCTGAAGTAAAATACCGTTTCTTAAATGATGTTCCAGGTGCTAAAATAGCCTATGAAACAGCCGTTGCAGCTGACTTTTCAGCTAGAGGTATTGAAGGTTCTGCGAATTTTATGGCTAGTGGCGATGCTAATTGGGATAATGCTTCAAATAAATTGAAGCTTATTGGAATGCAGAAATGGGTCGCTCTTTTCTATATGGACAATATGGAAGCTTGGTCTGAGATTCGACGCACAGGATATCCAGAACTTAGTACTTACACTGCTAAGGAAATTTATGAAGATCCTACAATTTATACTCCTGGTAATTTAATTTTAAATTACAGAAGTAGTTTAGATGATCAAACAAGCTTGTTGAAGCGTATGTATTATCCTTTAAAGGCGCGTAATTTAAATAAGAATACTCCAAAGGCAAGTGGGTATTATGGTGCTACACCTGTTTGGTGGGATGTTAACTAATGTTTCTAACTTATAAGAAAAATAGATGATGAAAAAAATAATATATACTTTATTTGTGTGTTTGATCTTTGCAGGATTTTATTCTTGTGAGGATGATAGTACACAGGATACATCAAAGATAACTTATTATGCATCACTTGAGCTTAATGGTGAAAGTATTATGTTTTGGGATAAGGATGTGCAATTTGTAGAACCAGGATATGTTGCTGAAATGCAAGGTGAAGATGTAACTGATCAAGTTGTAGTATCAGGAGAGGTTGATGTAACTACACCAGGGATTTATGTTTTGTCATATAAAATAACAAATACAGATGGGTATTCTGTTGTAGATTCGCGTACAGTTATGGTTGCAGACCCAACTGACTCTCCAATTGCTTCAGGGTATTGGGCTGCTAAAGTTGGTACTTATCGTGATTATGATAATGGAACTACTGCTGCAACTACTAATTTTGATGGTTATGATATTGCCGTACTTCAAACATCACCAGGAAATTTTTACATTAGCGACTTTTTTGCAGGTTTTTATGATCAACGTGCTGGTTATGGTGTTGATTATGCGATGGTTGGTAGTTTTAGTCTCGCGACTGATAATACAATTACTGCTACAAGTGCAGATTTAGAAGGTTGGGGAGATTCTATTGATAGTTTTGAAAATGGGAAAGTATGATCCTTCAACTGGTGAAATTTATTATGAAGTGTCATATGCAAGGTGTGATGACATTTTATATTACATTAACTAAAAAATAGTAAATGATTATGAAAAATTATATTTTAATACTATTATCAGTATTTGTTAGTTCTTTTGTTTTTGTTTCGTGCGATGATATTGAAACAGATGAAGAACCAGGAGGAACAAGTGTTGAAAAGATGGCTGGGCACTGGACAGTTACTTTTGAGCAAAGTCTAGATGAATATTCTTATTTATTTGGTTATTCGACAGAAAATCCAAATTTGACATCCAAATCAGTAGATGATTTAAATGCCCTTGAATGGGATGATGTATATGGCAATGGTAAAGTTTCTGTTTATACATATAATACAGCTGCTAACACTAATGATGTTATGTGGTTTAGTGATTACCCAGCAAGTTCGGATGATGCGTCATTTTGGGATTACAAATTAAAGGTTGATGTTGATTATGATGCCAAATCTTTTAGTTGTAGTACAACTGCTAATACTTCTTATGAACCCTGTGATATTACTGTTATAGGAGGTAAAGTATTGGAAGGTGCAGCAACTACTCCAAGAGGTGCAGCTGCTGATAGTATTGTTGCTTACGTGATGTTTAGTGATGATAATTATGGGTTTACCTATATGAAAATGTCAGGTTACCGTTATACTGGTTTTGATGAAGATAAATGATGAAAAGCTAAATGTATTTTCTATATTACAACTACTCCGTGGTGGGAACATAGATTAAAGGTTTAGTTGTGTGAGTGGGGGCAGATCTGTTTGGGTCTGCCCTTTTTTTTGAGCCCTTGTAACTCCCCGAAGGGGAGGATTGATAACCTACTATTCCTGCAAGCATAGTACCACCTCCATGTTATTTCAGGATTCTGTTACATCAATTTATCAACTCAACAACTCGACAGCTCAACAACTCGACAACTCGACAACTCAACAACTCAACGATTTAACAACTAACTAATAGTCATCAGATTATTTATTGCTGCGCAATGTTTTTTTGGTCATCTAATTAACGCCAATTATCACGAATTATTTTGAATGCGAATTGTATCTAATTATAGCTAATTATCACGAATTAATATTTGCTGCGCAAATTTTTCAACCTGCAACAATATGGCCTAAAGCCTAAGAGCTAAGAACTAGCAACTAAGAACCAGGAACTACTATATAGACGCTGACAGGTTTAATTTACAGCTTGCTTACGAAACGCTGTCAGGTCTTTCATCAACTCAACAACTCGATAATTTAATACCTCACCAATAGTCATCAGATTATTTATTGCTTCGCAATAGTTTTTTGGTCATCGAATTAACACTAATTATCACGAATTCTTTTATCCACCAATTTCACGAATTATTTTGAATGCGAATAAATATGAATTACAACCAATTTCACGAATTAATATTTGCTGCGCAAATGGTGCAACCTGAAATACTATGGCCTAATGCCTAGGAGCTAAGAACTAAGAGCAAGCAACTAAGAACTTTCTTCGCCTACACTAAGACAATATACCGGAGCTGTATATCCGTCCTTCCCCATTTGCTGGAGTTATAGGGGGCTGAAAATCCCGGGCTGTAAGCCCAGCTCAATTTAGCCCATGGCAACGCCTTGGGAATAATAATACGTCGTGTTAATCTGCGTCCTGAAAGGACAGCTCAATGTATTCAAACAAACATTTTTGAGTTGTCCTTTCAGGACGCTTATCATTTCTGTCAATCAAAAACCCAATGCGTCACTTCGTTTTGCATTGGGCTGAAATGAGTTGTCCTTTCAGGACGTGTAATTACCATGAAAATACTTTATTGTCAGCAGGCAGCTCTCTTCAGTCCACAGTCTTCACTTAGCATCTTTGCAAACTTGCGTCAACCTATAGCAGCAAACCGAAATTTTCAACTTATAACTTATGACATATGACGTATGACTTTTTTTCACGCAAAGACCGCAAAACCGGAGTTCACTATTTAAATAAAGATTCAAGATTCAAACTTCTTAAAGCTAAGAGCGCAAAGACAAATCCTTACGGATTTTGGTTTTCATTGTGAAATTTTGTTTGCTCTGCGAGCTAATCCCCTTTGTTAGGCATAGCGTCTCGCTATATCTTATAAATCAAGGCCTCCCGGCCTGATGTTAAAAGCCCCCTCTAACTCCCCCGATTGGGGGAGGATTAAAAGCCCCTCTCATTCTCCCCAAAGGGGAGAAGCTGATTTACAGCTAGGTATTTTCTTTTACTAACGGAGTTAAAAAGATGCCAACTGAAGACTGCAGTAAACAAGTGAATACAGGGTAAATGAAAAGGTACGAGTTACCTAGGAGCTAAGAACTAAAAACTAAGAGCTAGTAATAGTACCAATTGTAAGAATATGTGTAGCAGGAAACCAAGACTTTCAACTTTTGACTTTTAACTAAGAACTAACATCTACATCCGACTCTGATGTTACTATTTTCACATTAACATAATGGCCGGTAGTTTGAGGAGGTAAAAAAACAAATTTATGGCCGGTAAAATGGTAAGTTATTGTTGATGCCGGTGCAAGTGTTTGTGACTCAGCTCCGGGTCTGTTATGACTTAGCTCCGACTCAGCTCCACAAAACTCCACGGATTGTATACAGGTTTTACGCAGGTTGTTCGCAAACCATGGTATAGAACCTGTGTAGAGTCTGTGTAGAGCCTGTGGAAAATTGCATAGCAGTTGCGCAGCAGGGGCGTACACTTCTCATAGCAGTTGTATACGTTTTGTATAGAAGTTGTACAGAAGTTGTACAGAAACTGTATAGAAGTTGTATAGAAGTTGTACAGACATGGAATCAAAATGTGTTAAAATGACCTTTTTGTTGAATCATTTTGCTCAAAAACAGCAAAATCCTGGAATATTTTTGGTGTTTTTTGCGATTTTCCGGAATATAGGGCATCAGATAACGCGCTGGGTGTATATTTTTTAATGGGTCTAAAATTTTAATATTCAATAAATCAGTGTTTTACGGCTAAAAAAAGTTACAGTAATATTTTAGTAATTTTTTTATATTGCTTTTCAGCATAATTTAGTATTAAACAATTAGTTGGAAGTCGAAAGTCAAAAGTCGAAAGTTGAAAGTTCATAAAGTTTATAAAGTGACTTTTTTCATGCAGAGATAAAATTTACCGAAACTGAAGGCTAAGACCTAAGAACTAAGAGCTGAGAGCTGAGAGCTGAGAGCTAAGACCTAAGAGAAATATTATTAAAACTTAAAACCATAAAAATTAAAAGTCAATGGGAACATATGATAACGGAGCATTTGGAAGTTTCCACGGTAGAGTTGGTAATTTAGTAGGTAGCTCATGGAAAGGAATCAACTACATGAAAGCCAGGCCTAACACAGGCCAACGTAAATCATCAGAGAAACAGATTTATTCATCGGGCCAAATTTCAGTATGCAGCAGGATTTGTTCAAACAATATTCCCGATCATACAAGTAGGATATAGAAAGATGGAAGATAAAAAAACGGCAAAAAATGCTGCTATGTCCGAAATTATGAACTATTCAATCATAGGCGAATATCCGTCTTTTGGTATTGATTATCCAAATTTTAGGATTGCAAAAGGTAGTTTGCAACAACCACAAAGATGTTCTGTAGATTTGAATGAAAATGCTGTGGTTTTTTAACTGGAGCCAAGAGGTAGGCAGCAAGGATGATCCGGAAAAGAATCCAACTTTAAAAGTCAGGATGAATGACAATATTATATTGGTGGCACTGGCAAATGGATTCGACCCCTGTTATTCGCTCAACACCTATATCAGAAGTGACCTTACGGGTGAAATAGGATTACCTTATGCCCCTGCCGGTACTGAAGTGCATTGTTATATTGCAAGCGCTGCAACCGATAACAGCAACTGCGTGAGTAACTCTGTTTATGTAGGGTCGCTAATAATGCCTTAATCACCATCGATTATTTGATCAAGTACATACAACTTACCTGTCTGTTGAACAAGCAGACAGGTATTTTTTTGTCATCTAATTAACGCTAATTAATGCGAATTATTTTGAATGCGAATTGCAACTAATTACAGCTAATTACACGAATTATTATTTGCTGCGCAAATGTTGCAACCTAAAACACTTTGGCCTAATCCTTAATCCCTAATCAAAAACAGTACACCTCTTAAGCACGGAAGCCCCGGCATCAGCTGGTGAGCCATAAAACAAGGAAATTTAGATTAAAAAAATCGGTGCTGTTTGAAGCCCGTAGGCACGAAGGGCGAGTTCAGCGATTTTAATCTAAATGACGTAGTTTTTTATGAGCTCGCAAGGTGCAGCCGGCGGACTTTTTTGTTTACTTTTTTTGACTGTAGAAAAAAAGTAAAAGCCCTTGCGGCTTGAGCAAAAAAGCAAAAAGTATAAATCTTTAGATAGGATATATGTATCAGAAAACCGGCACTTTCAACTTTTGACTTTTTGACTTCTATTTTTCCTCGCAAAGTCCGCAAAACCCTGAAATAACTTTTAAAATAAAGATTTAAAACTCCTTAAAGCTAAGGACGCAAAGACAAATTCTTACGGATTTTTGGTTTTCATTCTGAAATTTTGTTTACTCTGCGAGCTGAGTACCAGGCACTAGATGATCTGAAATCAATTAGGACTTTGTTTAAGAATCGAGAAAAAAAGATTGTATGTTGAGTTTTAAACCACCTCCCCCTCATACTTCGGGTACTCCTCCTTCGGAAGGAGGAGAAATGATTTACAGCACGCTTAGTTGTTGCCTTTGGAAGAGAAACATTTTAATTTAACAGCATTACATTACAACACTTAGATTCCTTCTCTCGAAAGAAAATTAGTTCCCCTTTGTTAGGCATAGCGTCTTGCTATGTCTTATAAATCAAGGCCTCCCGGCCTGATATTCAATAACCCCCCCTCTAACTCCTCCGATTGGGGGAGAATTAAAAGCCCCTCTCATTCTCCCCAAAGGGGAGAAGCTGATTTACAGCTCCGGTAAATGCGAATTTCACGAATTGTTATTTGCTGCGCAAATGTTGCAATTTGAAACACTATGGCCTAACGCCTGGGAGCTAAGAACTAAGAACCAGGAACTACTATATAGACGCTGACAGGTTTAATTTACAGCTTGCTTACGAAACGCTGTCAGGTCTTTCATCAACTCAACAACTCGACAATTTAACAACTCACCAATAGTCTTCAGATTATTTATTGCTGCGCAAATGTTTTTTTTGTCATCTAATTAACACTAATTACCACGAATATTTTTAACAACGAATTATTATGAATTAATATTGGTTGGCGAAACAACGAAGGAGTTCTACAATACCATATAATATTAAATTATATTGTTAATTAACACGAATTAATATTTGCTGCGCAAATGTTGCAACCTGAAACAATATGGCCTAAGAACTAAGAGCTAAGAGCTAGTAATAGTACCCCTCCGTAAGGATATATGCAGCAGAAAACCTGGACTTTCAACTTTTAACTTTCAACTGTAGACCAATATTTTTGAGTTGTCCTTTCAGGACGTA
>CAXXLC010000004.1:0-30359 GCA_963677345.2 uncultured Saccharicrinis sp. | reverse complement strand
AAGTTGGAAGCGGAGTTGGGATTAGTACTAACAAAACAACTGGTTGAACTACATCATGGAAAAATCACTTTTA
This sequence comes from uncultured Saccharicrinis sp., assembly GCA_963677345.2. Classification (GTDB taxonomy): domain Bacteria; phylum Bacteroidota; class Bacteroidia; order Bacteroidales; family Marinilabiliaceae; genus Saccharicrinis. Next base: position 30,286 of record CAXXLC010000004.1, on the reverse strand, counting down.
CTAGTGAATTGTAATCATGGTACTACTTTTAGTTTTTTTATTCCAATGGGTAAAGATCATCTTTCCGAAAATGATTTTATCTATAACGAATCAGAAGAATTTGAACTAAAGCCTATTCAAAATTTAGATTCTGAAAATCTTGACGAGGTGACGAATAATCAAGATCTGCCTAAACTACTTTTAGTTGAAGACAATCCTGAATTGATAGAGTCTCTAGCTCAAGAATTTTTTAGTGAATTTAATGTTTTTAAAGCCTCTAATGGAGAAGATGGCTTATCTCTTGCTAAATCTAAAATACCTGATATTATTATTTCAGATGTAATGATGCCTGTTATGAATGGTCATCAATTATGTATAAAATTGAAAAGTGATTTATCAATATGTCATATTCCAATAATTTTTACTTACGGCACTTGATTCCATTGATTATAAAAGAGAAGGTTTAGAATACGGAGCTGATGCATATATTGAAAAACCTTTTGATCTTAAATTACTTAAAGCTCAAATAAAAAATTTATTAACTAACAGAAATATATTAAAACAAAAGTTTTTAATACCATCTACCAGCGTAGCCGAAATTTCCCCAACTAATCATGATCAGATTTTCTTAGAAAAAATTCAACATTTTATTATTGAAAATTTAGATAATGATGAATTATCTGTTGAAAATACAGCAAAGGAATTAGGTATGAGTCGACCTGTTTTATACAGAAAAATAAAGGCATTGACAGGTTTGTCTCCTCAACAATTTGTTATTAACATTAAATTAAAAGAAGCAGCAAGAATAATAAAAGAAGAAAATAAAACTATCAGTGAAACTGCATACTTAGTAGGTTTTTCCGATCCTAAGTACTTTAGTCAAACATTTAAGAAACATTTTGGAATGACTCCTAGTCAATATCTAAATAAGTAATATATTTAGATATGCTCATTAAAATTCAAAAGTAAGCTTTTTAATTAAATTACCGCTAAATGTGTCGATTTTCACATAATCAATGAACTATTATTACCCCTTAAAACATTTAAATAAACGTTTATTTGCAAAATATTATATCACTTAATAGTCTGGTTTGAAATCAATCAATTATAGAAAATTGTGTTCTTAATCCTTCCCAATTCTATTGAATTTTAAGTAAAATATTAAAAAAAATTATCATGCAACGTATATTAATTATTACAGGGTTGTTCATAGCTAGTATAGTAATAATAGCTTGTCAAACAACAAAGAAAGACAATGAAGAAAAAATAAATAATTCAAATGATATATCAAGTAAACTACCGGATTTACCTGCAGTATTTCAGGCCGCATTAGATGGTAGCTCAAAAGTAATTTATGATGCTTTAGATTCAGGATTTGATCCAAATACATTAGATGATAATAATAGAACCATTATCATGATGGCAGCATATAATGGACATGTAGATATAGTTAAGCTTCTAATAGAAAAAGGAGCAGATGTGGACGCTGTTGATAATGTTGGAAGAACAGCATTAATGTTTGCTTCAACAGGTCCGTTTGTGAGCACTGTAAAAATTTTATTGCAGGCAGGAGCAAATCCTAACCTAACAGAAAAAGAGGAGAATTGGACAGCTGCCATGATGGCAGCAGCCGAAGGTCAACTAGAGGTATTAAAAGTATTAGTTGCTAATGGAGCTGATTTATCTATGGTTGATGTAGATAAAGAATCATGTTTAGATTTTGCAAAGTCAAAAAATCATAAAAAGGTCGTTGAGTACATTAATTCCTTGGGTATAAAATAATGTCTTACTCAAATTGAAATAATGACCCAATTAATACACTAAGTTTTATCTATTTTAGTAAGAGAATTTCATAAGCATTAATCTCTTGTTGCTAAGTTGATAACTAATACTCAATCATGTCACATAAACATCCCATAAATAGAGTTCGGTCCTCAGTAGAGAATTTTGTACTTCATCTTCATCCAATGCGGATAGATAAAAGAGCCATTAAATTTACCCGAACCTTTGGACTTGGTGGGATCAGTGCACTTTTGTTTGTGATATTATTTATTACCGGAACCATACTTCGATTTTCCTATATTCCGACTGTAGAACATGCTTATGATTCAATTGTGGAATTACAAACTCACTCCATATTTGGACAGTTTATCCGTAATATTCATCATTTGTCTGGGAAGTTATTGGTTGTAATTTCTTTTCTACATATTCTTCGTGTTTATTATTCGCAATCCATCTTTAAAAAAAGGGCTCAAAACTGGATATTTGGTTTGGTTTTGATGTTTTTGGTGGTCTTATCGAGTTTTACCGGATACCTTTTACCATGGGATCAATTGTCATATTGGGCTGTAACAGTCATCACTCAAATAATAGAGTATATACCGTTTTATCGGAGCTCATATCGCACAATATGTGCGTAGCGGAGATGCAGTTAATGGTAATACCTTACTTAACTTTTATAATTTGCACACCGGAGTTATTCCTTTATTGTTTGTGGTACTTATGAGTATTCACTTTTGGTTGGTTCGAACAGCAGGAGGTGTTGCTTTACCAAAGACAGATCATAAAGAAAGAGTTGATGTATTACCTAATCTGGTTTTAAAGGAAGTGATGGTGGCTGCCATTGTGATTGCCTTTATATTTTTTGTTTCTGCTTTCTATCATGCACCATTATTGGAAGAGGCGAATCCGTTAAAAAGTCCAAATCCAACCCAAAGCACCATGGTACTTTTTAGGAGCGCAGGAGTTATTGCTTCATTTACATCCTCTTTTTAGTGCAGTTGTTGTTCCGTTAGCTTTCGGTTTCTTTATGATTTATTTGCCATATTTCAATTACAAGAATCACCATACAGGAGTTTGGTTTAATTCAGAATTGGGTAAGAAAATGGTGATTCAGTCAGCCATTATTTCATTGGTTTTTACCTTTGTTTTAATCTACCTGATGGAACATTTTTTTACATTTTGATGTATGGCTGGTTAGCTGGCCTTCATGGATTGCAACAGGTATCATACCTTTACTTTTATATAGTCTTCCTGTAGCAGGTTATTTATTTTATATTCACAAAAAGCATCAAAGTGATAATACGGAAATTATCATGTCGCTGACTACCATTATTCTTTCATCATATCTTACCATGATGATGATTGCCTGGTTATTGAGAGGAGAAGGTATGATGCTTATATTTTAAAGAAATTACGAGATGAAGTTGAACAGGCGTAAGTTTATAAAAAGATTGGTTTTAGCCATTGCATCTATAGAGGCTTTTTTTCTGATAAAAAACGGAATCAGTAAAAAGTCACAGTTTGAAATAATGAAGAGAAACTCATATCTATAGGTGATCCTCAAACGTATTTAAATAACAATACCTATCCTTTTTTAACGCATCATTTTTATTTACGAAGATTTAAGGATGGTGGATTTATTGCTTTTTCAGTAAAATGTACTCACCTGGGATGTGTGGTAAATATAAATTCAAAAACAGGAGGGTTTAATTGTCCTTGCCATGCCTCTCAGTTTGATGAATATGGAAATGTAACTTCATCACCGGCAACTCGCCCATTAGATGTTCATCCTATTATTGTAAAAAATAACAAACTTTTTGTTGATACAGGAAAAACAATAACCAGAGAATCATTTGATAAATCCCAGCTAACTTACGTATAATGAAGAATCAAAAGAAAATAGAGCGAATCAGTTTAATAGCCATGTTGGTGGCTATTATTTCTATTCCTTTGTACATGGTTCTTCATATCTATTCAAGTGATGATGAAGATAATCAGGAAGCTCACTATGTTGGACGAGACGCATGTATTGAATGCCATTTAAATGAGTATAACGATTGGGTGGGTTCAGATCATGATAAAGCGATGGATCATGCCAATGATTCTACCGTACTTGGAGATTTTAACAATCAAAGCATTGAGTACAATGGGATGACTCATAAAATGTATAAACGAGATGGTAAGTTTTATGTTTATACTGATGGTGAAACCGGAAAACAGGAGGAGTTTGAAGTTAAATACGTTTTTGGTTATTATCCTCTGCAGCAATATCTGATTGAGTTTAATAGAGGTAGATTACAAACCTTACCTATAACGTGGGATTCCAAAAACTATAAGTGGTATCATATGGCGGCCGAGCTGTATAAAGATGAAACGATTGAATATAACAACTGGCTGCATTGGACCAATCAGGCACAGAACTGGAATAGCATGTGTGCCGATTGTCACTCAACCAACGTAGTAAAAGGATATGACGTCAAAACAGATAGCTACCATACAACATACAGCGAAATAGATGTAAGTTGTGAAACGTGTCACGGTCCGGCTTCCAATCACTTAAAATGGGCTGCCAAAGCAGAGTACGCCAGAAGTAATGATACTAATTATGGATTGATGGTTAAAACAAGTGGTATTGATAATAAAGAATATGTGGATTTATGTGTTAGGTGCCATTCTCGAAGAGCATCCATAGGAGACTTTAAACAGCATGCTGATATTTTTAATCATAGCATACCTAATTTACCTACTGGAGAATCTTATCATATAGATGGTCAGATTTTAGATGAGGATTATGTGTATGCATCCTTTACTCAGAGTAAAATGTACATGCGTGATGTTAAGTGTAATGATTGTCATAATGTGCATAGTACCAAACGCCTTTATGAGGATAATCGTTTATGCACCCAGTGTCATAGAGCAGATGATTATGAAACCTATGAACACCCATTTTCATAAATTAGCAGGAGAACAGGGAGAGGCTATTATTGCAGATGATGGAGTGAAGTTTGAAGTGGGCGAGGGAACAAGATGTATTAATTGCCACAATGCCGGCACAGTTTTATATGGGTGTGGATTACCGAAATGACCATAGTATTCGTATTCCACGACCAGATCTAACCAAGACACTGGGAACTCCGAATGCATGTAACCAGTGTCATGCAGATAAATCACCCGACTGGGCCATTGAATACGTCAATAAATGGCATGGCATAGGGCGACCTTATCAGTATGGAATCGCCTTTCATGAAGCAGAATCAGGAAGTGAAAAAGGCTATGAAGATTTAGTACGTATCTATAATGATGATGTGTATCCTGAGATTGTAAGGGCAACGGCATTGCAGTTTTTAGGAATGTATTATCCTGATAGAAGCACGGATATATTAATAGATGCTATAGGAAATTCAAACGGACATATAAGATATAATGCATTGCACCAGCTAAACATTACAGATGAAAATGTGCTGAATGTGATATTAAAACTATTAAACGATCAAACAGCAGCCATAAGAATAGAAAGTGCAACAAAATTGAGCACTTTAGATAGCAACCAGATTCCAAATGAGTACAAAGAAGCCTATCACAAAGCCAATAAAGAATACTTGGATATGTTGGAATATAATGCTGATTTTCCAACTGGTAAATTTAATTTGGCCAATTATTATTACAATGGCAATGATATGAACAAGGCCCCGCGAGTTTTATGAAAAAGCCTTAAAACAGGATAGTTTATTGCATCCTGTGAAAGTCAATCTGGCCTTATTGTATTATAACCAACAGCAGTATAATAAGGCTGAAGCGATGTTTAAGGACTATCTGTCTTTTTATCCTGAAGATGGCAATACCCTATTCTCCTATGCATTATTCTTATCCGACAGGAAACGATATGATGAGTCATTGGATTACTTAGTGAAGGCCTCTAAGTATGCTCCTGAAAATGCTCGCATCATGTATAACACAGCCATGATGTTTGATTTTAAGCAGGATTTTGAAAAAGCAGAAAAGTATATTAAAAAAGCCATACAAGTAAATCCACAGGATAGTAATAATCATATGGCATTATTAAATCTGTATTTGAAATATCAGAAAACAATTAAATCAAAACAGCAAGCACGAGTTATACTAGACAAATTCCCAAATATTCAGGATAAGAAACAAATACAATCTTTACTTAATTAAAGAATTAGTTAATTACTTATAATGTATTTATTCTCAAGAAATGATTTCAATCCATATTTTATAATTGATAAAAAAAGCCACTATCAAATTTTCTGATAGTGGCTTCCAACTTCCAACCAAATTTACCTCTAAATTACAATTTACAACTAATGCAATGTATTTTTATTTAATTATAGTGTTAATTACTAAATCTTTACTTCCTTTTCTAATATTTCTGTACTCGGAAGAATTCTCTATACTGATTACAAAAAAATCAATAAATATCCAACTAAACTCATTTTATAATTTTGACATTAAGTCATCATCTTAAAAGCTTGTTTTTTTGTTTCAAACGAACTGCTCCAACTAGTCATTAAAACATATTTGCCTTATAATTAAATTATTTTGGATTACTATACCCCTTATGAGCACGTAAAACATTTCTAATATAACTCCCCGATTCACTTAGTTCGGAACTACCCCAATTTCCATTAATATTAGCAGATGGTTTAAGAGCGGCAGAAGTTTCTTCTTTATCAGCAATAGCCCAGTTACACCAGCTTAATTTATTTTTATCCATGAATTGAATCCACTCTTGGGTCCATGTACGATTAAAATCACCGCCTCCATTTGCTTCACTAACCCCCCACTCTGTCACAAATAATGGAATACCTGCTTCTATAGCCGAATTAGCTTTTGTAAACAAAGATTGATAATGCCAACTATCAGAGGCATAGAAGTGAAAAACGTAAGCAATGTTAGTGCCCTGAATAGTATTACCTATCACATCGTCTACATCTTGCGACCAATTAGGTGTACCTACTAAAATTAGATTATCGGGATCTTTTGCACGAATAGTTTGGATCACTTCTTCTGCGTAAGGCTTTATTGTTTGACTCCATGAAACATCCAATGGTTCATTATAAACTTCATAAATAACATTGGGATATTGTCCATATTTTTTTGCCATTTCACTGAAGAATGAGACTGCTTCTTGAGGATAATCTTCAGCATGATGTGAGTGCCAGTCGATAATGACATAAATACCCTTGTCAATTGCGGCATCCACTACTGTTTCAACCTTTACTTTTTCTTCCTGATTTGAAAGAAAACCGCCATTGGCATCAACTCCCATAGAAGCTCTGACAATGGATGATTCCCAATCTATTGCCAACCAATCTATAACTTGTTGATTCCAATATTTACTCATCCATTGACTCCAAAACAAACTCATTCCTCGTAATTGAACCTGTACTTTACTTTCATCAACCAACTGCCCTCCTTCTATGCCTAATTGACCATAAACTTCTACAGGTGTCCCACTATCTTTACGAAAAAGAGCAGATACCGTCAAATCCTCTGTCATAACAAAAGCAACAGAAGTAATACTTGATTCAACACCATCAGTCCAGCCCACAAATTGATAATTATCTTCTGGAATAGCCTTTAATTGTATATTTTCCCCTTCTGGAATAGATGTCAAATCTACGATAGGAATTCCACTGGCTTCTTCTAAAACTTCTACGCTCCCCCCTTCTTCTGGTAAAATTTTTATAGAAAGAACATGCTTTTCTATACTTTCTTCCTTGTTATCACAACTAATCAACAGCAATGATAAAACAACTAACATATTTGTAATAAACTGCATCTTCTATATTTTTAATGAAGCCATTGACCTTTTAATTGATAAAATCAATGGCTTAAACAAACATAATTTACTTTAACCTCGTCAGCGCAACTCTATAATACCCTATGTAATTCATCATTGCGAAATCAACTTATTAAAACGATATACTGGCTTATCTGGATGTAAATTACCAATAAACAATGTTTTAGAATCTTCATCTGTATATGAAAAAACTTCGTATTTGCGGCCAAAGTGGTCATCATCAAAGCCTATACAAACATCCTGACTACTCAATACAATATAAATTGATACATTACCATCTTCATCCTCTGATGTAGTTATTGTATATGAATGCCCGGTCCTTACCTCATCATTAACAAAAACGGCTCTTTCTCCATCTCCGGAAGCGGCTGCAGTATAATATCCGGCAGTCAAACCTGCATCTACAGCCATTGAGGTGGTTATGCCATGTGTTACTATTTTATACGAACCATCCGGATAAAAAGTATATTCATCATCGTAAAGATTGACTCCTTCTTTTTCATTAGGAGCGGCATGCCACCACCATTTATTAGGATCTAACAGGTTTTCATATTTCGGCGCCCAGCCAACAATTCCAAGATGACCATTCTGAGAAGCATCTATAGTCCAGGTACGACCGTTTTCAGCATCATCACCATGTAACAAGCTAGCAAGATCTTCTGAACTTATTATATTTCGTGGTTCTGGTTCTTCTCGTACAGGCTCATATCCTTTTGGAATAATGCGGCAATAACGATTTTCCTTTTCACTTACAATCCGTAAAAACAATGTTTTGGGATCACCATCCTGATCATCTAACAGTTCATATCTTCGATGCGTATTTTCATCATCGTAACCAATACATACATGCTCACTACTCAATTGCAGGGCTATTGGAGTACCCTCATCATTCTCTTCGATTTTAAATTTATATCCTTTGCGAGCTTCATCATCAACAGCCATGTTTAAATCATATTCGGTTTCGAGTAAAACGTTGTAGTAGCTTCTTCCTTTTAAAACCGGCACATTTTGAACTTGTGTTTTACCATTTGTATTCACCTCATACATTCCATTCCCAAAAAAAATAAATTCATCATCCATAATTTCAGAACCGTCTTTACTTCCTATAAGTGCATCCCACCATCGATTGTAATTATTTACACCGGCAGCACCACTTCCCAGAAACCCTATTATCGTTGGGTCTAACACCCAGGATTGACCTTCTGGGGCACTATTGTTAGTTAATAGATTAAAAAGTTCCAGAGATGCATCAGACATGCCGGTATAAGTTTTGGTCTGTATTAGTTGCTTTGTTAATTTTCCTGTTTTTCTTCCGCTCACTGCCGTCAATGTTATATCAAAGGTTCCTTGATTCTTTACCAGTAAGGTATCTTTAACCTTATCTACCAAAATTTCTGGATTCCCTTGAATTTCCCATGCGAAACTAGGAGTCTCTCCAATATCAGTAAGTAGCTCTGATGTATTTGTGATTACAAAATGGAAAGTATCAATTATGCCTCCGTCTAACATAACGTTTTCAATAGTAAAATCAATACTTCCTTCAGGTAACTGGTCCATAGTTGGTAAATCGTTATCTTCAGAACAACTAACCACTATAAATACCACCAGTAAAATATATATTAACTTTTTCATATACGTTTATTTTTTTCAATGTTCAGATGGATTACCAAAATAAATTCATAATCCTACTGTAAATAAATCTATAAATTAAAACACATGACAGCTTCATATATTTTAATTTGATTCTAATATAAAACCATTTAGTATCCCGGATTTTGATCTGCAGAAGAAATACCTCCATTTGTTAATATCTCTTCATTTGGAATAGGAAAAATATTGAAATGAGGATCATACTCAGCTTGTCGCTTACTATATCTTCCATTCATAGGATATTCAATATTAAGAAATTCACCTGCCATATCCATTCGGGTTAAATCGTACCATACAGAATACTCTGCCAAAAATTCCTTACGTCTTTCCTGAACTAAAGCTACTTTCCAGACTTCTGATGTATATCCTTTCTCGCTCTTATAGCTAGTATAGTAATTTTTTGCATCAGGCACGATTGCCTGAACTCCTGTTGCACGTGGTTCAGGTATAATAGCCTCAGCATTATACCCATCAGGATATTCTGTTAATCCAACTTCTAAATTTGCAAATGCTCGGTTTCTGATTTGATATATTTCGCTCCATCCATCACCCCCTGTTTGAAATTTACATTCTGATAAATTTAATAACACTTCAGCATAGCGCATTAAAAGAGCAGATTTTCTGTAATGAATCATCGTTGGATCTTCTTTGGTAATCATATTGCATTCTTGCCAGTACTTCAAACAACGGTTATTAGCAAGATTTACCTCTCCATTCACATACATCCCTTGCGTAAACGTTGAGTGATTTTCAGGCAGTTTAAAATAAGGGTTGTCGTTACCATAGGTCATTACCGAATAATCTTTCCTATAGTCCCCGGGTTCCATATCCTCTACCCATTCATGAGAAATATATAGTGATCCCCACTCCATATTATTATTTACCCACCAATATGCATCATCACTATCAGCTCCGTTCCAGTTCATATTTTCATGATCTGGATATGCTACTTCCCATATACTTTCCTTTCCATAACGATAGCTAACAGCATTCATGGCTCCAAAACAAGGTTCTAGTTCATATATTCCCTCATCAACAATATCTTGCAACTCTTTTTTAGCTAGTTCAAATTGCTTGTTCTGCATATAAGCTTTAGCCAAATAAGCTTTTACCATACCTTTGGTAAGTCGTCCGGCTTCATTATTCCGAGGTATCCAATCAATGATTTGCTCTGCATACACATAATCTTCAATAATTATCTTCCATGCTGCCTCTGTCGATTCAGGTCGAGATTTATCTGGAGTGTTTGAGAATGTTTCACCTGTTTCCAACATAGGAACCCTACCAAAATTAATTGTTAAATATTGAAAATTATAGGCACGAATAGCACGTGCTTCTGCTTCTAATAATTCAAGAACTGATTGTCCACCATCAATATCTAAAGGATCAACAGATTGTAATAAATCTAAGAAGACATTCGCTCTGTTAATTGCTGTATAACAGTGCTTCCATGGTCCTACAAAAAATGCATCATCAGCCAGCCATCCAAATTTTGACCAATTAGCATCCCACCCTCCAGCTTGACAATCCATAGCTGGCATATTTGCCAGTTGGATATGTGGTTTAAAATGCCAGTCTCTTTTGGTTCCTGCACTTTCCATACCATAAAAGGTATCGTATAAACCGTTTAACAATTGATTCATGGTGGTATTTGCATCTGCACCTGCCAGTGCATCAGCACTTATAATATCATAATGATCTACTTCTAGATATTCCTCATTACAACTCATGAACATAAGTGTTAGTGAGAAAACCACTAGTAATTTCGAAAATTTACTTTTCATGTTATTTATTTTAAACTTTTTCATAACCATACATTATAAACCTATGCTAATTCCAAATGAATATGTGCGAGGAAAAGGATAGCGCCCAGCATCAAATCCAGTTGCTCTTGGATCATTATTTCCAACTTCTGGATCTCCATATTTATATGCAGTAAAAGTTGCCACATTATCAATATTAAAAAATAGACGAGCTGATTTCATGTTAACTTTATTTAAAATAACGTCTGGTAACGTATAGCCCAATTGAACACTCTGTATCTTGAAAAAATCTCCTTTTTGTACATAAGCATCTGATACACGTGCATTCAACCCAAAATTTGTTCTTGTTAAACGAGGATTAGTTGCTGTAGGATTATCAGAGGTCCAGGAGTTTTCTAAAATACCAGGTGCAACATTTCGCATACCTCCTCCTGGTTGATAGACTGGAGCAATCATATTAGCATAGGCAAATGAAAGAATATCTTGTCCTGCTACACCATAGGAGTTTAATGCGAAATCAAAATTTTTCCAACCTAAGTTAATATTCAATCCATAGATAAAATCTGGATAACCATTTCCTATAACGGTTTTATCATCTGCTGTAATTTGCCCGTCTGGTTCACCATTTGGACCTGAAATATCCTTGTAAATACGATCGCCTGCCTTACTGCCAGGTAATGATGGTCTTAATGCAACCTCTCCATCAGACTGAAAGATACCATCCGTAACATATCCATACCATGAACCAACAGGACTCCCTTCTTGGGTTATAGAATAGTTTTCCCATTCTACCCCTGCTAAAATATCATCGTAATTATCAGAAGATGAACCAAAATAAATAGGATCCCCAATTTTTATAGCCTCATTTTTTACTTTTGATCCGTTCAACTTCACATCCAATCTCCAATTATTAAATTGTTTTTGATAACCCAATAACATCTCATATCCAGTATTTCGAATATGACCTACATTTGTATAAACATTGTTATATCCAGTAGAAGGTCTAACTTTAGCGTACAATAGCAGATCTTTAGCATCACGTTGGAAATAATCAAATGTAAATGTTAATGCGTTTCCGAATAAGCCTAAATCCACACCAATATTGGTTTGTTCATTGGTTTCCCATTTCAGGTTTTCATCCACAATTACTGAAGGTGCAATTCCTGCTGCTGGGGAATGGGTTGTTGGATTCATGTAGTCGTAAGTGTAAAACATAATACGGTCTGAAGAAACCTGTTGCATGTATCGGTTTGTTGCATAACCAGCATTTCCTGTTTGTCCCCAACCTAATCGAAGCTTTAAATTACTTAACTGTTCTATATTTAAGAAATTCTCTTCACTGATCCTCCATGCAAAAGAGGCTGAAGGGAAAGTACCAAACTTATTGCCCGGTCCAAAGTTGGAAGACCCATCGCGACGAATTGTTGCTGTCACAATATAACGATCTCTTAAAGTATAATTGGCACGTCCAAAAACAGATGTCTGACGTGATTCCAAACCAAGACCACCATCTACACGTTTAGAGCCTGGATCCTGTGTCAAACTAATAAGTCTAATATTAGGTGATGGAAAGTCCATAGCGCCTCCGGAAATATTTTGAGCAGTACGCCTATTAGCTGAAAAACCTGCCATAAGATTAATACGATGACTTCCAAATGTGTTTTGATAAGTTGCAAAATTCTCCGTCAGATATTCGATATTAGACCAATTATTAATACTCAAATTATCTATTCCAGATGCATTCAATGTACGGTTATGAGCTGCACCATACCAATGTCCACCTCCTGCTCTGTAATTAATACCGTTAACTGTTTTAATTGTCAATCCTTTAAAAAGTTTTAGCTCTAAGTAAACATTTGCCAGTGCTCTGTTATTAAACCAGGGGGCTTCAGCTGTTTCTGCAGCAGCTACAGGATTGTCAAGGTTTTTATTAACCCAGGTACTTTCTGAATTTGCTTCCCGGTAATAGCCCCAGCTTCCATCTGCATGGCGGATTGGTTCATGAACAATATTTCCTGCTGCATCACGATAATCCATTGTTGGAATCAGTGTAGCATAATCATATAGATTTCCTCCTCCCTCGCCATTTTGTCGAGTGTAGTTTATGATTATTCCTGTTTTGATAAATTCATTTACTTCCATGTCTATATTTGCCCTGGTAGTCAACTTCTCAAAATTTGTAGCCCTAACCACTCCTTTATCTTTGAGATAGCCAACTGACATGGACGCCTGTACCCCTTTCGTACCTCCTGAAGCAGTCATATGATATTGTTGCCTTAGAGTGGTTTCGGTCATTTCGTCCTGCCAGTCAATGAAATTCAATAAGGATGGATCTGCCCAAGTAGGATTAGGCGTAGTTCCATCATTTATATTCATTTGGTTTGCAGCCGCTACAAAACCATTCATATCTGCTACATCAATCTTTTTACTTAGAGTATTGACTCCAAATGTTGCTTTAGCGCTAATATGACTACCTTCAGAGGAACCTTTTTTAGTTGTAACCATAATAACTCCATTGGCTCCTCTAGATCCATATATAGCAGTAGCAGAAGCATCTTTTAATACTTCAATCGATTCAATATCACTTGGATTCAAAAAGTCAGCATCTGTACCAACCATAATTCCATCTACCACATACAAAGGTTTTGTTGAATTGTTTATTGTAGCAACACCACGAATTACTACATTGGCAGATTCACCTGGCTTTCCAGACGTACGCAATACCTGGACACCCGCTGCTAATCCCTGCAAACCTTCACTTAGGTTTGCAACACCTTTATTCGCAATTTCCTCTGATTTAACAGATACTACAGACCCGGTTAAGTCGCTTTTCTTTGCTGATCCATAGCCAATAGCGACCACTTCATTAAGCATTTCTACTGTAGGTTTCAATTGAACATTGACAACCGATTGGTTATCTACCATGGTTTCCTGTTCATCGAATCCAATAAAAGAAAATACAATAATGGAGCCTTTTTCTACTGAGATAGAATAATTTCCATCATAGTCGGTAACTGTTCCCTCCGTAGTTCCCTTGATTACAATAGAAACACCTGGCAATGGATCATCATTGGTTACATCTGTTACCTTCCCACTGATTTTTTGCTGCGCCATCACTGACATCGATAATAAGCAAAGCAGAAAAGCAAAAATGCCCCTCTTCTTTCTGTTCTGTGATTTCTTCCTATTAAAAGAAATCTGCACTCTCTCATTTTTTTCCATAAATTTTGATTTTACAATAACATTTTGCAAACACTCTTCTTCTTTCATTACTATAATTGATCCATCAGTTAATCTTTAGATCTAATGATATCAGAATGAAATAGAAAAGATCAAATAGTTCATATTGCAAAAATGTTTATCCCTTTGAGAGTTGAGTTGATCGATTGTTTTTTTAAGTTGACCCACAGTATTATTGCCGTAATTTCACTTTGCCTGTGCGTCCTTTTCACTTGACTGAACGTCCTGTCCACCCTTTGTGAACAATGCTCACACCCCTTATAAAGTCTAATAAAGCTACTTTAGTCGCAACAAAAACAATTGACTAATTATATGAGATTAACAATAGCTCTTTCATTTATACTCATTTGTGTATTTCAATCCTCCTTTACACAAAATAACTCACAAATAGACACAAACATGTTTATCAATAGCACCTATAAAAACGGTTTGTCAAATAACGAGGTAAATTGCTTTGCTCAGGACAGTGCTGGATTTATTTGGATTGGAACAAACAATGGGCTTAATAGATACGATGGATATACATATAAAACATACTTTAATAATGCTACTGACAAAAACAGCATTAGTGACAATACCATAACTTCACTCATAGTTGATTCAAATAACAATCTTTGGATTGGAACAAAAAACAACAGTGTTTGTCGATATAATCTGTTAGAGGATAATTTTACACACTATCCCAGTAAGGCGTTCACGGACAGTCTACTTAGCCATCATTATATAACAGATATGACTATTGATAGCTATGGTCAATTATGGGTTGCCACAACAGAAGGGATTAATCTATATCATGAAAAAGAAGATTATTTTGAACCTATTAATTTCGGAATAACATACAGCATTAATGATGTAGATATAGAACGCTTAACCCATCAATTACATTCTAATTATGCCCTACAGGCGGTAAATTGTATTCGTAAAAAAGTATTCCATTCAAAAAAGGAGTTTACACAAAAACTCTCCATTCATACAGAAACAGCAATCAATCCTAAAGAACTATCTATAATTACATCTTATGCTTTCAAAGGTATTCCCTCTGAGAACAATAAATACGATCGCTTCAGCGCAATAACTTCCGACAGCATTGGTAATTTATGGCTCGCCTACCAGGAGGCTGGTTTTGCACGCTACAATATCCAGTCAGGCACTGTTGAAAAACATACTATATTTCCAGAGTTTTCAGATGCTGAATCAGCTAATCATATTCGTTCACTATTAGTAGATGGTGATAATTTATGGATAGCTACAACAAATGACGGTATTTACACCTACTCCATATCAAACCAAAAGATATCAAAGGTTTACAATGAAGATAAATATGGTACATTATCACTATGTAAATTAAACAATCAAATTTATTTCTATGCCGGGGGTAATTTATATTGCTACCCTTCCAATTTTGACACTTTAAAAAATTTTAAAGTCTCAAAAACAAAAATGTCACATATAACCTATAATATTAATGAAATTTTTGGGGATAAACATGGCAATTTATGGATTGGCTCACAAGGTGATGGCATATCATTGATGCATGCTAATAATAGCTTCTCAATATGGGATAATTCAGATGATAGTCCTATACAACTTTCTCAGAAAGCAATCACATCTCTGCATGCTTTAGACAATACATTATATATTGGCTATTATAACAACAACATCGATAAAATTGACCTTTCAAATAATACGTTAATAACAATAAGAAAAAATGAAGATTTTATAAAAAAACAAGCTCCAGGATCAGTACTTGCTCTAAACACAGATAAAAAGAATAACCTGTGGTTAGGTAGTTACTTTCAGGGTCTTCAAAAGTATAATACAAAAACAAATGTATTCACTTTTTTTAATTCTGATTATTCAAAGGACATCAGAAGCATTGTCTTTGATCGAAACAATAATATTTGGGCTGCTACTCATGGTTATGGATTAGCTAAATTTAATATCGATGGTCAATTTATAAAGCGCTTCGAGGTAAACTATGACAATTGGATGAATAATTTGCCGGATAACTGGTTGAATGAAATAATTGTGGATAAAGAATATCAGTTACTTTGGATTGGTACTTCACAGGGATTATGTCAATATAATCTTGTCTCCAAAGAGTTTTCTAGCTTTCGATTCGTTGAGCAGGATTCAACCTCAATTATTCATAATTCAGTAATCACTGTTTACTGTGATAATCAGAATTGGATATGGGTTGGCACACCAAAGGGATTAAACCTATTTTTAAGAGAAAGTAATCAATTTATTCGCTTTCCTGAAGTTAAAGAATTAGCAAATACTTTTATCAACTCTATTATTGAGGATCAACACGGAAATCTGTGGTTAGGAACAAATAATGGTATTCTTCATTTGATCATTGATCGCGGTAGTTGCCCTTCGATAAGTAAGATCAATAACTATGGATTTCATAGTGGAGTTAAAGGCCAATATTATCCAAGAGCTGTAACAAAAGATAAAAATGGAGTAATCTATTTTGGAGGCAAGTATGGTATTAATAGCTTTCATCCTGATAGTATATCTACCGACATTACAATTTCAAGAGTATTAATATCAGATATAAAGGTTTTAAATAAAAGCATTTTCGATAATAAATCCCCTATTCATAACCTGGGTAAATCATTTTATAAAACCAATTCTGTTATATTGGAATATAATCAGAACATCCTTAGCATTGATTTCTCTACTCTAAACTATTTACTCAATTCTAAAATTCAGTACTATACTCTACTAGAGGGGTTTAATAACAAATGGCAAAGAATGGGCTCTGACCATAAAGCTACTTATACCAATCTAAAACCGGGGAAATATAGGTTTAAAGTAAAAGCAGTAAGTTTAAATGGAGAATCCAGTATTTACAATCCTTCCTTTGGAATAGAGGTACGCCCCCCTTTCTGGAGATCTAACCTTGGTTTAATAATTCTTGCTATAATAGGAATAAGCATACTATTTTTATCCTTTTATATTTTAATTGCTTGGCTAAAAATGCAAAAGCGCATTGAACTGCGACAGCTTGAAGCAAAAAACCTAAAGGCTCTTGATGAAAGTAAGACTAGATTCTTCACAAATATAACTCATGAATTCCGTACTCCTATCACATTAATTCTTGGGCCTCTTACTAAAATATTAAAAGACACAGGAAAGAAGCTAAGTAGAGATGAAATTACCAACCTGCTAAAGTTAGTTGACCGAAATGCAAGCATTCTTTTACGCTTGGTCAATCAAATTATGGATTTTAAAAGAGCCGATGCTGGCAAACTAACATTTAATACTACCAGTAGTGATATTATACCTTTTCTACATCAAATTATAGAAACCTTTATTCCTATAGCAGATGAACACAACATTAACTTCAATTATTCATACCAGGAAGAAAATATCGTGATGATTTTTGATGCAGATAAAATGGAAAGAATTATTTACAATCTCTTATCAAATGCATTTAAATATACTCCTGATGGTAAAACGATTGATTTAAAAATATTAGTAAAACAAGATAATGTAAATACATCTGATAGTAAATTTCTAAGGATTATTATAGAAGATACAGGAATAGGAATACCTAAAAATGAAATCAGCAAATTATTTACGCTCTTTCATCAGGCAAACAATGCATTTTCTGTAGCGCAAACAGGAACTGGTGTTGGCTTGTACCTTGTAAAAAAATATACTGAATTACATAGTGGAAAAGTTTATTGTAATAGTGAATTAGGGAAAGGTTCAATTTTTACGGTAGAACTTCCCATTATAACACATAGTGAAATGCACTTTTCGCCCAATAAATTTCCAAATAAAGGCAACATCCCGTTCGTATTACCAAATAATACTAAAAAGATTAAAATCCTTATTGTTGAAGACAATGTAGACATCTTGTTTTTCCTTAAAAATGAAATGCAAGAAAACTTTGAAATTTTAACTTCAAATAATGGGTTCGAAGCTCTTAAATTACTAAAAAAAGAAATCCCTGATTTTATTTTAACTGATATTATGATGCCCAAAATGGACGGTTATGAATTTTGCAAACATGTCAAAACTGATATTTCATTAAGCCACATACCCTTATTCATACTTTCAGCTAAAAACTCAGTTGAATCTCAATTATTAGGATATGATTCAGGTGCAGATGATTATTTAACAAAACCTATCGAACTAGAAGTTCTCATTGCTAAAATTCATCGCATGATGCAATTGAAACAACAAATCCAAAAGCAGATTGTAGAACATCCCGATGTTATTCCTACTGCTATTAAACAAAAGAACTCAGCTGATAAAACATTTCTTGAAAAGCTTCACAAAATCATTGAAAATCATCTGGACAATCCTGATTTGAATGTTGAATTATTAGCAAAGAAGATGTTTATCAGTCGTTCCGTATTATACGAAAAAATTAAAATATTAACTGGTCAGCCAGTTGCTGACTATATTAAAACATACCGGTTAAATAGTGCCGCACAAATCATTAAAAAAGGAGAACCTGTTATATCTGAAATTGTATGGCAAGTAGGTTTTAAGTCGCATGCTCATTTTACTCGGGCATTTAAACAAAGATATAATTGTACTCCTACCGAGTATGCTGCTAAATTTTAAAATACTCCATATTTTATCAAAAGCTAAGTTATTATAGCAAAATCTATTTTAATTTAATTATATAATCGGTATATGAATTTAGAAATAAATCAATAAAAAAGCCACCATCAAACGTTCTGACAGTGGCTTTCAATCTTTAACCAAACCTAACCCTAAACTATGAGTTATACGGGAATATAATAAATAGACTTTTAATATCCAATCACCATCACTCATTCACCCTAAATCCCCCTTTTCCAACGCTTCTGTATTAAGGGTGTATTCGTTCAGGTGATGGCCATTCACTCCCAACACATCAAAAGTGGCAAACAACTTGTTTTGTTTAGCGCTTGAATTTTAATCAGTCCTCCACACATCCCGGTATTTTCACATCACTATCGTTCAGTTCAAAAACCTCCTTTCACCCAACAGCATTTGCCATTTCTAATTTACAGCTTACCTAGTCAATGGCAATAGCTGTTTTTACCCACAAACTATTCCGCAACCAAAAACCTATTCAATCCATGTTTGCCACTTCCCTACCCTTCTGGTGCTGTTTTTGTCACTGCTTTTGCCCTAATGGCGCTCAATTCACAACTATTGCAGGCTTGATTTGTAATCAGCGCCATACACACATTCGGTATTTAAGCCATTCCACTGTTCATTCTTCACAACTAAAAATGCCTTAACCCCCTCACCCCAGGAAACCTGGGGCATCCATAGCCTTTAATCCTTTCTCGCAAATAGTTTCCGGTCGTACCTCACTTCAACATATTTACTCCAAAGTTTTTAAAGCTGTACCCCTGGCAAAAGCAACGCCAAAAACAGCACCCCTAAGCTACAATAACATAATGCGTCCCTATATAACTTGCCTATCTTCAATGGTGTAAACTAAATACCTCCGGCAGTCCTATAGCGGCATTATGTTAATGAGCCGCACGGCCAGAGCTCCCCATCGCACGCTATCGCACACAAACAGCCCATTAAAAAATCACACAGGCCTTACCTCATCCAATATTTTTTAATAAGCTGTTTGTCTTCCCAATTACCAATGGCAAAGGAGCTTATCAGCCCCTTTAGTATCTATCCACCAAAACCCCGACCACCACCCCATTAGCTGTGGTCTTATCACCGGTTCATGTTTATCTATATGTAATCTTATTTTAGTGCTACATTTACATCAGTCATCGCAGAAATTCCATATTGTTCCCACCCCCATAAAACAACTTTTCCCGTTCCAACCATATCTTGCTCCTCCCCGTATTGCCTAGGGCATGCTTCGCATATCAGGTTTTATTGGGGGCATTCATTACCATCGCCCCAAACCCCCAGGCTGAGAAAAAATAAAATGTAAAGATGTACAGCGTCCATATCCTTTCCATTTTATTTTTACATGGATGATTAACATTACTTATTATTTCAATGTTGATATACAGGAAATTCTATAGAAGTAATATGAATCTTATTGAAGTCTTTCAGATAAAACAACAAAAGGAAGTTAATCTTGACTCCCTTTTATTGTCTTGCAAATTTTGTGAACAATATTAATTAATCACGTTTAAAAATAAACAAATAATTAATTCATTTTAGTCTTTTAGATATTTATATACTAAACCACCGAAAACGGCACCAGCTATAGGAAAAATAATAAATAACCAAAGTTGCGACAAAGCCCAATCACCAACAAATACAGCTTGACTTATACTTCGCGCAGGATTTACAGATGTATTTGTTACAGGTATGCTTATTAGATGAATTAATGTCAATGCCAATCCAATAGCAATACCAGCAAATCCCTTTGGTGCCTTTTCATCAGTTGATCCTAATATTATTAACAAAAACATAAATGTCATTACAAATTCTGATATAATTGCAGCTGTCATACTATAACCTCCGGGTGAGTGTTCTCCATATCCATTAGCTGCAAAACTCCCAATTTCACTCCCATTACCCTTTGCTATAAAAAACAATACTGCAGCTGCAGAAATTGCACCTAATATCTGAGAAATTATATAAGTTAATACTTCTTTTGAATTAATTCTTCCTCCTATCCACAAACCAATAGTAACAGCTGGATTTAAGTGTGCTCCTGATATAGGTCCGAGTGAATAAGCTATTGTGAGAACAGTTAGACCGAATGCTAAGGAAACACCTAGCAATCCAATACCAACATCAGGGAATCCGGCAGCTAAAACAGCACTACCACATCCTCCTAGAACAAGCCAAAACGTACCTAAAAATTCTGCAAGACTTTTTTTCATATTCTAAAATTTTAATAAACCTTACTCATATGGCTTTTCAGTATGCGCCCTGTTTTTAGAGTGGTTTCTAGTCTCCACTTTTATTTATTTCTAATTTAGACATTATCGGTATAAAATTCCACCTTATATTTCGATTTAATCATATTCTTCTCTTTTTAAACCTCTAATATCTAATTCCATATAACAACAAAAGGTCCTTACATTTCTGCAAGGACCTTCATGACCACAAACCTAACTTACATCAAAGAAAAACTAAACGTCTTTCTTTCTACCAAACCAATATTTAAGCAACATAGATACAAAGTAACTTACTACAGTTCCTATAGCAGCAAATACAACCGTTTCTAATAAATCAGAGAGAAACAAGCTTTTACCTAACGTCACAAAGCATCCTCCTAAAAATCCTATTTTCCCGTTTTGTTGAATATCTGCCTTAACTGTTTATTTAAACTTCGAGTTAGAATTATGGAGTGTCTATGGCAACCATTGCCAAAGCTCTACTCTCTTGGCTATTGATTAAATAGTACTCACCATTTACCTCCTGGTAATATTCTGCACCCAATACTACAAATACAGGTAATGTACTTCCTGCAGAAATAGATGAGGTAATATTCACTTCAACAGGATCTGTAGTCCCAGTTGCAACTACATCTGATTGAACCACATCAACCTCATACTCATTGTTCTCAAAATCAACAGCTGCAACGCCAACAGTAAATCGCACCACATCTCCTCCTTCAACTTTTACAAGTTCAAGACTTGGATTTGCAAAATCTACAACAACACTAGCCTGTCCGGTGGCACGATCAAAACCAACAGTATGTGCAACTTTAACCATATCATCCAAACCGTTATTTCGGTTAAACTCAAAACCCTGCAGTAATGATAAATCACCTGCCAATACAGTCCTTTCACCACGCTTATTGGTGGTATCTGCTTTAATTACCTTTAGCAAATTAGTTGTTAACCTACTTGCCACACGATTATCCGCAGATTTAGAAATAGGCACTTTCAATGCATTTCGCATTAGCTTACTTGCTTTACCTGCCCTCCCAAACTCTTCTCCATTTTCACGAGTACGTGCAAATGCCGGATCATTCTTAATTCGATCACCATCAACACCACCTTTGGATCGTGCCAGGTAATCTCCTCCACTCTTGTAAAAAGACAAATCCCCTATTCGTCCTTCCAACTTAATTACACCTTTTTGTCTTGCCATAACAATCTCATTTTTAAATTATCATCAGAAAAGTAAAAGCATAAATAGCAGTCATACAAATACAAGTGTCCAATATGTCCCTAAATGTCTTTTTTAGCCCATAATGACCTTAACAAAAAGCCATTTTCACTATCTTAGACTTACGGATGAGGTATATGATCCCCATACTTAAAGTAGAGATAAAGCATAATGAGTATTAAAACAAAACGGGTATGTATTTATCCTAAGGATGTGCAAAGAATAACAGGTAAAAGTGAAAAGTCAGGTCAACGATTATTGCAAAAGATCCGTAAAGAGCTCGGTAAAGAAGAACACCAGTTTATAACTTCAAAAGAGTTTGCAGATTATTCTGGCATTTCGCTTCATGTAATTCAGGAATATTTAGTGGATTAAGTTTCTATAAATTCACTTTACTCAATCACTACACTTTCTTCTCATTCATTTTGGTCTCGTTTAGTATCAAACACAATATTCCTCATCTTTGTAGGTAATCCACACTTCCTCTCCAACAACCAGCTCATTGGCTATAATCGGATAGATCCGTTTGTAGGCTATGGTACTGTTATTAATCCGGCCTTCCTGGTTAATATTGGTTATAGAAGTATCTCCAACCAAAAGACAACCTGCAGTATCATCATCATCATTTCCAATATGCAGAAGTATCCATTTAAAACCTGGCACATTCGTAACATGAAGCATACCTTTATGCATTCCAGGAAACTTCTTCCCATATCTTTGGTGATGTGATCCTTCCTTACGCAACCTCACTTGATATCTGCCAGCAGGTATCCTGGTTTCTCCTGAAACTTTAATTACTCTTTGCTCATCCTCCAAAGTATAACAAGCAAAAACTCCTTCAACAAAGAGAAGTCCTAACGTACTTTCCTTTCCAGCGCTATAGCGCAACACAGTTAATTCCATAGTCTTTTAAGTTTATATTTTAATAATAGAAGAAGTTTGTTTTGCTATGGTCTTATCCTTATCTGCAGAACTTTTACTGGATCCAAAGAAATAAGACAGAACCATACTAAAACCGGCAACCAATGCACCAAACAATTGGTTGATTGGTCCGTTATTGCTTGTCTTCTGTGCATTATCGCCAATGATCATTACTGAAATAAGACCAAAGAAACCGATCACTACAACTATAGCCAAAGCCATCATCAACCAATCACGTTGTCCTGTTGCTTTAGCAAGTTCAGTTTCACGGAAACGGGCATTTTGCTTATCCATTAAATAAGCTTTTGATTCTTCCAGTTCAATAATGGTAGCTTGTAGAGCCAATTTCTCCAGCTCAATTTTCTGATTGATTTCAAACTCTTTCAATTTCACGATGAGGTCTGGATGACTGGATAACGATCGTTGAAAATGTTCCTCATCATGGAAATGAATACCTGTTACTGATTTAATTAATTCAAATACAGGTTTGGCTGTTCCTCCTGTAAATACATTGGCCAACAGAGGAAGGCCTTTTTCAAATAAAACTGTTTTAAGTGACATAATTTTAAGATTATAGATTTAATTATTTCCTTTTATCTGCTGCGTTGTCGGGAAATGAAACCACGTTCATCATCTCACGTAACCGGCTCCTTACCCTTGCCCCATACTGCTTTTCAATTTCTGAGGCATTCAAATTCGTTGTCATATGGGTGATCAATCCATCGGAGATAAACAGGTCATACCTGGATAAAACTATTTCTGATAACGCATTGCATTCATTACCAAAATGCTTTAGATTTTCTTCAGCTCCTAAATCATCAAAACAGATCGTTTTTGGAATCTTTGCTCCTGGTTTTATATCAAAAGATTTCTTGCTATAACGGTGAATTACATCATAACCATCTTTATGAAATTCAAAGCTGATATCCCGGCATGATTTGATCATATAGCTGCGCGATTCCGGAAGAATTGACCTCATCAGATGCATTAAGGATGTTTTGCCGGCGCCAATAGGACCGCAAAGCATAATTCCTTTTCGTGGATCCAATCCTTCCTGTCGGGTTAAATTCGTATCCTGAATCATGTAAACAAACATTTTCCGGATAAGGGGCATATCTTCACTCAAAAGCTTAAAACCAACACCATATATCTCTTTTCCTTTTTGAGTGATAAAATCAAGGCTTTTTTGATAATTATAGATGATTTGATTATTGCTAATGGTATAAAACATGATGTAAACTTTTTAATCCTTGTTTTCTCATCATTGATTTAAAGTGGTTCATTATATCCGGAACCACTAAATGGTTTTGATTCCGGTTTGGAGATCGGCTCCTGTTTGCTGTTAGAATTGGTTTCTTTCTTTTGAAACTTCTCCACATTAAGCATCCAATTTCTTGCTGCGGCTTTCCAATCTTTCATTTTTGTTTTTCCTCCAACTAACCATCCTATACTCTCGTAATAATTGAAAAATTTTTCGGCTTCTGTTTTTGAATGACCTTTTTGTTCAAAATAGATTTGAATGTGCTCTATTGGTGGTACTTGAAACGCTTTTTTCTTTTTTTCCTTCATATTATTCTCTTTTAATTCATTTTGACTTGATTCTTCACTACTATATATATTATGTATATAGTTTATATGTTTATATATAGGTATCACTTTTGATACACTACTCGTATCATTTTTGATACACTGTCCAGTATCAAATTTGTACAGATCAACAATAGATCTTTTTTGGGGATTACACGATGGATGATATCTAATTAACCCATACAAATCAAGATCCTTTAAAACTCTCGTATAAGTATTTGTAGATCCTATTTTAGACATCTTCATTATTTCCTTTCTATCTATTGAAAAAGGACTCTCAAATCTATTTTGATTCCAATTTCTAAAAAGAGCCATATACAGACTAATGTGAATGGGTTTAATATTGTCATTAGCATCCATCATTGCAAATACTATTTGCTGGTGCTTGATGTAATTCATAACATTCTTCCAATCATAATTGAATCTTGTTTTCCGAGATCATGTTATGAATGTCATTGAAATCATAATAAATGGTACCTCCAACTTTAGTAAAAGGTAAGGTTCCACTTACGCGCAAATGCTGGAGCGTTCCTGGTGAAATATTTAAAAGCTCTCGGACTTCATAAGATTTCAACCATTTCTTCTGATTTGATCCTAAATTCTGTTTTAGCAGCTTTTTAATGTCTGCTAATAATTCAATTTTGAATTCTCTTAAATCGTCTTGTGTGATAATTTCTGTTGCCATAATTTTTAATTGATATTGATATAGCACAAAGGAATGTAAAAAGGAAATACGAAAACAGTTGTAGGGGGTTGTACAACCCCCTACAACCCCATTGATTATCTATGCGTTACAGCAATATTTTTTTTTATTAGCACCAAAAAACCATACAAAATAAAGGCAAAAATGAAAACTGGATAAAAATAGGAACACCGAACACATCCAACATATACACCTATGCTACAATACCTTACCAACCATAACAGTCTAAAATAACAAATAAACCATTTTTCAGATCAGGTTACCCAGAACCACATTTTGCCCAATTTTACAACCCCTAATTTTCAAAAAAAATTAATTTTTAGCCGATTTATAAAGATCCAACATTAATTGCTTGATTACTTTTATAGAGGAATCTCGAATTGTATAAAAACTATTGTATAAGCTATCGTAGGCGATGGAATCCGTTTGTTTAGAAGCAAGTATTTCAGAGAACTGCCTTATCACATTATTCTTGATATTTTTGTCGCCATTACAAGGAAAAACATTGTTATCAACCAATACTCTTAATAAACAGCCTATTTGTTTAACTGATAAGGAAGCTTTAATTTTTGATTGCGAATAATTGATTGAACTTTCTGGTATAATTGAATTTACGTTTTCAGTGATGGTATATTTATAGTTATAGTAATTGATTTCCTTTTTAATGCAATTTAATAACATTTGTTTTAGAGTCTCTCCATACGGATAAAAACTTTTAGAATTTAATTCCGCAATCTGCGATATATTTTTCTTTATTCGCGATAAATATTTTATTCTTCTTGATTGCTCTTCTATTTCTGTAGCTACATGTTTTATATCATCTGTAATAAACTGATATATAGAAGCATTATTAAAATTCACACTAATTAAATACCTAAAAAGTAACTTCTTCTGTATTTTCTCTTCTTTCTGGTAAGTAACATCTTTAATAATTTCTGTTGGAAAACCGCATATAAAATCATTCCAGTAATTGATAGCTTGAAAACTAAATCCAATAGTATTCTCATCAAAAACAGACTTTATTAAAATGCACAAATCAGATACTGTTTTATACTGAATTGATGCTATATTCTTTTCACTAAATAATTTATAAAGCTTTTTTCTAATATTTAGGTACAAAAAAAATGGAACTGGTTGTGCAGTATTAAAATAATCTGGAAAGCTTTGTTGAAGCAATTCTAAATAACCAATATAAAAATTAACCTTAGGCCCTAATAATTTTTTTCGACACTCATTAAAATAAACACATTCATGATGGTTAGTATAAAGTAAATCCAACAACTTTATAAGACTGGCCTGGTAATATTGTATCTGCCTTTTAAATGCTTTCGTGGATTTCTCTTCTGTAGCTAATTTGTTTAGATGCTGTTTGAATAGTTTTTTACTTTTTTTGAATTCAATTATTTGATTTTTGATCTGCTTATTTTCAAATAATTTACGAAAAGAACATTCATCAGGGTTGTTAAGATTATCAACAACCCTGTCAATGTGAGATAATAGGTCTGACATTTGATTTTATGATTAGATTTAAAAATATAGTTAAATGATTGATAATTGTTTACAATTATTTAACATTACAAATCAAATGCCAAGTTTTAAGTACATTTTTTATGTTACACTCAAGAACATCTATTTATTTTATCTTTTTGATTATTAAGTTTATCCTTTAGCTTATGCATATCTTCACTTATCTTTGTTTTTAATACTCTTGCATAAATCATGGTTGTTGACAAATTTGAATGTCCTAATACTTTACTTACTGTCTCTATTGGCACTCCATTACTTAATGTAACTGTAGTGGCAAATGTATGCCTTGCCATATGAAAAGTAAGATTTTTCTGTAAACCACAAATATCTCCAACTTCTTTTAAATAACTGTTTAACTTTTGGTTGGACAATTTAGGAAATAAGGTACCATTATTTACAGCTCTAGGATGATCTTTATATTTGTTGATAATTCCCCATGCAACAGGTAATATTGGAATATTTACAATCATTTCCGTTTTTTGTCTTTTTGTTTGAATCCAATACTCCCCATCAATTCCAAGTACAATATTTTCCGTTGTTAATTTATGCACATCTATATATGACAGGCCTGTATAACATGCAAATACAAACAAATCTTTCACATATTGGAGTCTAGAGATTTTAATGCGTTTCTTCTTTAATATTTCAAGTTCTTTATCTGTAAGATATTCCCGATCAACCTTAACAAAAGAAAACTTAAATTTCTCAAAAGGATCCTTTGCCATCCATTCTAATCTTATTCCCATTGATGTAACTTTTCTAAATCTTTCTAAGTGTTTCATTATACCATTATTGGTTAATGCCTTATGGTGATCTATTGGTTTATACTTTCTCAAATAAGAATCAAACTCTGTTACAAACTGATAATTTACTTTTGTTAAAAATATATCATCTATCTTCTTTACCTCTCTTCTAAATACTTAATAATGTATTTATGTGTAGTATAGTAATTTTTAAGAGTTCCTGGGCTTAATACTTTTACTTGAGAAGTGTTATGGTATTCAAATAACTCAATAAGTGTTTTCCCTTCTTCTGAATTACCAAAAAAATAATTTTTAATAATAACAGGTGTTATTAAATCACCATTAACAGATAGCTCCCTATAAATATTCGTTAGTTTTGACTTAACTTGATCAAGGTATGCATTTGCCTTTCTAAAATCTTTATGCTTACTATCAATCCTTTCCTTTATTGAATTCCAGGATTCCTTAATAATCGATCTAACAACGGCAAATTCTGTACGTTTGCCATCAATTGTAATTCTAACATAGATGTTGTAGTTCTTCTGATCTTTACGATCAGTTCTAGCAATAAACGTAATTGCAAATGTTTGATTTGTAGCCATGATAAATAATGTTTGATGGTTGTTACTAAATCCAAATCCTTTGTTTGGCATCAAAGAACTTTGCTAAAAACCAATCAATATCAATCAAACAAAAAATGACTCCCTCGAAAATCAAACTTATATAAACTTCAATATAACTGCATGTTACATCTTAAATCGGGAACATACCTTTACAAAATTCTATTTGTTCCCTACTTGTTCCCTATCTTTTTTGTATCCCAAACACACAAAAAGAAAAAAGACTATTTAAAATTCACAAGCTCTATTCAAGTTTATTCGGGAACAAATATAGAACATTAATTCTGTTCCCGATTTGTTCACCTTTTTTATGAATTATATTAGATTATATTGAAATAACAAAAAAATAAAAAAGCCTGTAAAACATACATTTTACAGCTTTTAACTTATTTAGTATTTTAAGTAGTCGGGGTGGAGAGATTCGAACTCCCGACCCCCTGGTCCCAAACCAGGTGCGCTAACCGGACTGCGCTACACCCCGAAACGGTTATCATCATCGAAAAAAAAATCAGTCGGGGTGGAGAGATTCGAACTCCGACCCCCTGGTCCCAAACCAGGTGCGCTAACCGGACTGCGCTACACCCGTTGATCATTTTCTTTGATTTCAATAAAGAGCGGAGGGAGGGGATTCGAACCCCCGGTACGTTACCCGCACGCAGTTTAGCAAACTGGTGGTTTCAGCCACTCACCCATCTCTCCAGTACTTATAAGCTTGTCGTTTCAAGCCCTGTGTGCAACACTCATTTTGTTATTGCGAGTGCAAATGTAGGAAAATGTTTTAAACCTCACAATACATTTTCAAAAAAAATTAAGGTTTAATAAACATACGCTATTGCATATTTTTTGTAACGAATTGCAACACAAAAAAAAGGAGCACATCAGTGCCCCTTAATTTTTTTTTACTTTTACCAGGTTTTTCGGTGGTGTCTTCGATATAGAATCTCGCATGGCAGTATCCGCCTCAACGTTTTTCATTTTTAAGTAATCCATCACACCTAAATTACCATTTCTAAATGCATCAGCCATTGCCAATGGAACCTCAGCTTCGGCTTCTATTACTTTAGCCCTCGCCTCTTGCGCTTTCGCCTTCATTTCTTGCTCTAATGCAACGGCCATTGCTCTTCGTTCTTCAGCTTTGCCTGTGCAATATTTTTATCTGCTTCCGCCTGATCTATTTGAAGAACTGCTCCAATATTTTTACCTATATCCACATCAGCAATATCAATTGATAAGATTTCAAATGCCGTACCAGCGTCCAATCCTTTTTCCAGCACTACTTCGAAATCGAGTCCGGATTCTCCAATACAGCCTTATGCGACAATGAAGAACCGATAGAGGAAACAATACCCTCTCCTACACGGGGCTAGCACTGTTCTCTTCGCCTGCTCCCCCAACAAGTTGTTTGATACTGGCTCTTACCGTTACCCTTGCTTTGGCAATTAACTGAATACCATCCTTGGCAACAGCTGCAACCGGAGGTGTATCAATTACCTTAGGGTTTACCGACATTTGAACAGCTTCAAACACATCCCTACCGGCAAGATCGATAGCCGTAGCATTTGGAAGGTTAGGTCAATATTTGCTTTTGCAGCTGACACCAATGCATGAACAACACTGGTCACATGTCCTCCTGCCAAAAAATGCGCTTCTAACTCATCGCGTTTAATAGATTTTAATCCCGCTTTATGTGCTTCAATAAAGCCCGTACAATAACCGAAGGTGGTACTTTTACGAACGCGCATCAAAACAATTGAATCAGCGAAATTCTAACTCCCGATACCAATGCCGAGAACCATAGCAAAACGGGTACAATAATAAAGAAATAAGAAAAACAGTACAATAATGACTGCTAACAGGCCAAAAATCCTAAGCCTTCCATCATA
>CAXXLC010000003.1:0-41756 GCA_963677345.2 uncultured Saccharicrinis sp. | reverse complement strand
AATAATTTTTTTTTGAGTTTTACTGACCGACACCTTCCGGATAAAGCTATTGACGCCTTGGATGAAGCCGGATCAAGAGTACATATTTCTAATATTATCGTTCCCGAAACCATTTTAAACCTTGAGGAACAAATAGAAGAAACAAAAGAAAATAAAATTAAAGCTGTTAAAGCTCAAAATTTTGAATTAGCTGCCAGCTTCAGAGATAAAGAAAAAAATTATTTAGAGGAGCTAAATAACGCTAAAAACAAATGGGAACAGGAACTTCAACAACACAAGGAAACTGTAGATATTGAAAAAGTTGCTGAAGTTGTTGCCATGATGACAGGCATACCGGTTCAAAGAGTAGCCCAGGCTGAAGGATATCGTTTGCTTCAGATGGGAGATCAATTAAAAGGAAGTGTTATCGGACAAGAAGAAGCAATTCAAAAAATTGTTAAGGCTATCCAGAGAAACAGAGCAGGACTAAAAGATCCGAACAGACCTATTGGTTCTTTCGTGTTCTTAGGACCTACCGGCGTTGGAAAAACTCATTTAGCAAAAGTATTGGCTAAATACCTGTTCGACTCCACTGATGCATTGATCAGAATTGACATGAGTGAGTATATGGAAAAATTCTCCGTATCGCGTCTTGTCGGTGCACCTCCTGGATACATTGGCTACGAAGAGGGTGGTCAATTAACAGAAAAAGTACGCCGTCGCCCATACTCTGTTGTTCTGTTAGATGAAATTGAAAAAGCCCACCCGGATGTATTTAATTTATTACTTCAGGTTCTTGACGAAGGTAGATTAACCGATAGTTTGGGAAGAAGAGTGGATTTTAAAAACACCATTATCATCATGACGTCTAACATTGGCTCGCGAGAACTAAAAGATTTCGGCAGGGGTGTTGGCTTTCAAACACAAAGTAGAGAATCAGATTCAGATCATGCCCGTCATGTGATTCAAAAGGCTCTTAAAAAAGCTTTTGCTCCTGAATTTATCAATAGAATTGATGATGTGATTGTATTCAACACTCTTGAAAAAGAAGATATTCATAAGATCATTGACATTGAATTAAAAGGGTTATATACCAGAGTTGAAAGTTTAGGCTATAAACTTGAATTAACAGAAGCTGCAAAAGATTTTATTGCATCCAAAGGTTTCGACTCTCAATTTGGAGCAAGACCACTAAAAAGAGCGATACAAAAATACCTTGAAGACGAAATGGCTGAAGTGATTATACAAGCCTCTGTTTCTGAAGGTGATGTTATACAAGTAGACTATAACGAGACTGAAAGCAAAATATTTACGTCTATATTGAAAGACAGTAAAGCTCTGAATGAATCGAACGAGGAATAATATTCTTTATAAAGAATAAATTTAATAGATGCCCTAATTACTATTGGGGCATCTTTTTTTTAATAGATCGTTAGATTTAAGACAAAAGACTGATTTACAAGGCGCTTATTATGAATATCTTACGTTTTTTCAGTAAAACATCTATGTGTCTAAAAATTAATAAATTATAAAAAACTTAACGAACTATTGTAATCAAAAAAAAGGCCATCTCATATGAGACAGCCTTTTTTAATATATATCAAAAAGATAAATTTCCTATTTCATTAACTCAGGAACTTTAGTTACTATAGTTTTTGCAGCAGTATTTGTTGCCTGATATCCTAAAGCTTTATTAGCAAGCTCAACTGCTTTACCTAATTCTACTCCAGCCTTATCTTTAATGGCATCCCACTGATCTCTGTTTGCATCAGTACGAGTATTCAATAAAGAAACTCCTTTAGTATAAAAATCATTAGCATCTTTAACATAGTAAATAGCTAATTCTTTCTTCATATGCCCAACATATTTACTTGTTGCATAATCTTTAATACCTGCTAAAAGAACTTTCTCCATCTCAGCCTCCTTACCCATCTCTTTATAGGCTTTTGCAATATAATAAGTACAAATATCAGCCTTGTAATCTAACTCTTTAGATTGAGTAAAATACTTAATTGAAAGTTCATCTTTCTTTAATTTCCTTGCACAAGTTGCTGTATTATAAACCATAGCTGGATCCATCTCTTCAGCTTCATCCCAAACTTTAATAGCAGACTCATATGATGCTAATGCTGTTTTATAATCCTTTGTCTTTAAAGCAGCATTTCCATCATTTTTAAACTCTGCTGCACTTTTCTCTTCTTGGGCAAATGATGACGTTAATAATACAAATAACAGTACTCCTAATGATAAAATGTTCTTCATAATTTTTATTTTGAATTATTTCTAATTAAAAAATGTTCGAATTATTTAAGATTCGTAAAAATAATTATTTTTTGAAAAAATCTTAATAATAGGGGAACATAATATTAAAAAGAGTCAATAATTATGCCTTCTTCAATAAAAATGACTTTAAATTTTCAAGAGATGCTTCCATACGGATACTTTTTCTTTCACCTTTCATAAAAGCCTGCAACCTTTGTGGCACATCCAGTTTACGACCAATTTCAGGCTCTTCCACTTCAGGAAATTTAGTTGGGTGAGCTGTTTCCAGGAAAACACCAACCTCATCAACCTTCAAACCATCTTCCAAAGCCATATAAGCTGTTGCACCATGAGGATCCATAACATAAGCGCACTCTTTATCTACCCTACTTAAAGCTCTTCTGATATCCTCATCAGTGTATGAATAACCTTCTATTTTTTCAGTAACCTTTTTATGTTTAGAATCATACAAATCTAAAATTCTGACAAAGTTACTAGGATCACCCACATCCATAGCATTAGCAATTGTTGCTTTTGAAGGTGCCGGCTGATATTTACCTGATTCAAGATATTTAGGTACTATGTCATTAATATTAGTTGCAGCTATAAATCTCTTTACTGGTAATCCCATCATTTGTGCTATCAAACCAGCTGTAATATTTCCAAAATTACCACTTGGAACACACATTACAATCTCATTATCAATACCTATACCTCGCAATTGAGCATACGCATGATGATAATAAATAGATTGTGGTAATAAACGTGCCAGGTTAATAGAATTTGCCGATGTAAGAACCATTTTATCATTTAACTCTTTGTCTAAAAAAGCTTGCTTAACCATTCTTTGACAATCATCGAATGTTCCATTAACTTCAATAGCTGTAATGTTTTCACCTAATGTTGTAAATTGCTTCTCCTGAACCTCACTTACCAATCCTTTAGGATACAATACAAAAACATTGATACCCGGAACCTTATAAAACCCATTAGCTACAGCACTTCCTGTATCTCCTGAAGTTGCAACAAGAATATTAATATCCTTATCCTGTCCACTTACAAAATTAGATAAAATCCTGGCCATAAAGCGAGCACCAATATCTTTAAAAGCAAGGGTTGGTCCATGGAATAACTCTAATGAATATTTTCCTTTACTTACCTCAACAACTGGAATTTCAAAACTTAAAGCATCATCCACTAAAGCTTTAAATTTATCTTCAGGGATATCCGGGCAGAAAAATGGCTTTAAAACTTCATAACCAATCTCCTGAAGTGTTTTATTTTTTATATCATCAAAAAAAGATTGATCCAATACCGGAATCTGTTCTGGCATATATAAACCATTATCTGCAGCTAATCCTTTTAAAACAGCTTCTTTTAGATCAACTTTATTATTTTGAGAATTGGTACTATAAAATTGCAATGACGTTATTATTTATTTAATAGGGTTTGCATAAACTCAGGTCCATAAATCTTACCCAAAGCACCTTTCTTAGCTGCTTCTTCGTTATACTCAGTTACCTCATCTGGCTCAACTCCAGGCTTGGTAATAAAAAATGGCACTGCATCACGAGTATGCGTTCTTAAAGCACATGGAGTAGGATGATCGGGCAACACAGCAATAGCAACAGGTTCATCCATCTTCTCTACTTCTTCAATCACGTACTTAACCACTCTTTCATCCAGATATTCCAGTGTTTTGGTTTTTAATTTAAAATCACCTTCATGCCCAGCCTCATCACTAGCTTCAATATGTAAATACACGTACTGATTTTCTTTAAGAGCATTTATTGCAGCCTCAGCTTTACCTTCATAATTTGTATCATATAAACCTGTAGAACCTTCCACATGAATGCCTTTTAACCCGGCATAAGCTCCTAAACCATATATTAAATCTACAGCAGAAATTACAGCACCAGACTCAATTCCATAAAGCTCTTTTAAAGTAGGCATATTGGGAGTATTACCTGGCGACCATGGCCAAATCATATCAGCGGAAGGCTTACCTGCCTCTCTCCTTTTTATATTTACAGGATGATCTTTTAATAGCTCTTTTGATTTTAACATTAAATCAACAATCAGATCAACAGTATCTTGTGCACCAGCTTCCTTAACTGTAGGCATTACCTCTTTAACAGGAGTTCCTGGTACATCATGCGGCGGAACACAATTTATTTTATCACTTCCTCCATCAACCACAAGTAAGTGACGATAGCTAACACCTGGGTAAAAATTTACTTTATCTGAACCTAACTTTTCCTGAAGAAAGTCCATAATTTCTTTAGCTTCTTCGGTTGTAATATGCCCGGCAGAGTGGTTTAATATTTTCTCATCTTCAACTGAAATCAGGTTACATCTAAAAACCAAATCGCTTAAAGATGTTTTAACACCCATTGAAGCAGCCTCAAGAACACCTCTTCCCTTATAATATTTTTCAGCATCATAACCCATAACCATCATATTGGCGACTTCGCTTCCAGGATGCAATGTAGGAGGTACTGTATCCAACAATCCGGATACTCCCAATTTACATAACTTATCAATATTTGGTGTATTGGCAGCCATTAATGGAGTTTTGCCTCCTAATTCATCGATGGGTTCATCTGAAGCCCCATCTGCAAGTATGATTAAATATTTCATATACCTATTTATTTATTAGCAACCTTAATAATATCAGCAAAAACACCAGCTGCAGTTACATCTGCTCCTGCTCCGTATCCTTTAATTTGCATTGGATGCTCTTTGTAATGTTCAGAATTTATTAATATAATATTGTTACTACCTTCCAGATCAAAGAATGGATGAGTTGAATCAACTTCAATAAAACCAACAGTAGCTTTGCCTTTTTCTAATTTAGCTCCATACCTTAATTTCTTTCCTTGCTCAACCAATTCTTTTCTCTTTTGCTCAAAGGCGGCATCATAATTTTTAATCTCCTCCATAAAATCCTCAAGAGAAGGAGCATCCATATATTCCTGCGGAACAAATGGCACCAGGTTTATATCACCCTGTTCCATTTCATACCCGGCTTCTCTTGCAAGAATTAAAATTTTACGAACAACATCTGTCCCACTCAAATCAATACGTGGATCCGGCTCACTAAATCCTTTCTCTTTCGCTTCCTGAATAACTTCAGAAAGAGGTTTATTTTCGTCTACAGTATTTACAATATAGTTTAACGTACCGGAAAGAACAGCTTCAAGCTTTAATATTTTATCTCCGCTCATTACAAGACTATTCAAGGGTGCAATAATTGGTAACCCGGCACCAACATTTGTTTCAAACAAAAACTTAACACCTTTATTTAAAGCTGTTGTTTTCAATTTCTGATATAATTCATATTCAGAAGATGTGGCAATCTTATTAGCTGTAACCACTGAAATATTTGACTCTAAAAGACCTAAATAAATATTTGAAATAGTTTGATTTGCAGTACAATCAACAACAATACTATTAGCCAGGTTATAATCTTTTATTTTTTGTGTAAACACATCTAAATTAGCTGTTTCACCTTCTTCCATTAAATCATTTATGATTCCATTTACAGAAAGACCTTGTGAATTAAGCATCATTTTACGACTATTAGTAATACCGGCAACTCTGATTCTTAGTTTATTTTCATTCAGAAGCTTTTCTGATTGATGATTAATCTTTTCAATTAGCATTTTACCCACTGTACCAGTTCCAATCAGGAATAAATTAACAACAGTAAAATGAGATAAAAAGAAAGCTTCATGTACCGTATTTAACCCCTTCTTTAAATCCTTTTCTTTTACAACAAAAGAAATGTTCAATTCAGATGCACCTTGAGCAATAGCATAAATATTAATACCATTACGCCCCATACTATTAAATAACTTTCCGGAAATACCTGTAGTGTGTTTCATATTTTCACCAACAATAGCGATCACAGCCATTTCTTTTTCCACAGCGATGTTATTAATTTGGTTTAATGCTATTTCAACACTAAATTCCTCTTCAACAAGCTGAACAGCTTTATCAGCTACAGAACTCTCTATAATAATAGAAATTGAATTTTCGGAGGAAGCCTGAGAAATTAAGATTACATTGATATTTTCCTGCGCCATTGATTTAAACAAACGCATTGCAATACCTGTTACTCCAATCATTCCGATTCCCTGAATGGTTAACAGAGACACATCTTTTATAGACGAAATACCTTTAATTTTTTTATCCTTCAAAGGTTCCTTTTCGGCATTTATTAATGTTCCCTTAGCTTCCGGGTTAAATGTATTTTTAATTAATATTGGAATACTCTTTTTATACACGGGTAAAATTGTAGGCGGGTAAATAACCTTAGCTCCAAAATGCGATAACTCCATTGCTTCAGAATAGCTTAATTTATCAATACAATAAGCTCTACTGATAATACGTGGGTCGGCGGTCATGAATCCATTTACATCTGTCCATATTTCCAAAACAGAAGCATCATAGGTAGCGGCAATGATAGCAGCAGTATAATCAGACCCTCCCCTTCCCAGAGTTGTTATTTCATTATTCTTATTTTTTGCAATAAACCCCGGAAATACATTTATTTTTACTAACTCATCTATCACCTCAAGCAGCCTACTTTCTGTATCTTCAAAATCCACTGTATCTTTTCCAAAAACTTTATCTGTAATAATAAAGTTTTGCGATTCAAAGAGTTTACCTCCCTCAAATAACTGAGAAATAATAAATGAAGAAACCCGCTCTCCAAAACTTGAAATAATAGCTTCGCTTTTAGCTGTTATTTCTTTTAACATATAAACACCTTTTATAATAGTGCTTACCTCATCAAACAATTGATCTGTTTTATATTTAATGGTTTGCGCAATATCTAACGGGAATAATTCTCCGATAATTATATAATGTTTTTCTTTTACTTCACTAAGTACGTCGAAACAAATGTTTTCACCTTCTTTAGCCAGGTTTGCAGCTTTAATAAGCTGATCGGTAACTCCTCCAACAGCTGACACTACAACAATAACCTGTTCTTGTTGGTCTTCAACAATTTTTTTAACTTTTAAAATACTATCTGATGTACCAACGGATGTTCCGCCAAACTTCAATACTTTCATAACCAATGTGTGTAAATTCAATTCTCTATTAAGAGTAACAAAATGATTTAACTTAAGTTTTTATCTTAAACTAAATGTATAAATAGAATACTTTTGAATGATTAGTATGTAAAAAATACAACATACCTTTCTTGAAGGAAATAATTTAAACCCCCCAAGGGGTGAACGTGGACGTTGTTGTGGAAGTAATCGTATGGATTAGATGTAAAACCATTGTTAATTTTGTATTTTTCCTTATAATTTGATAGACAAATGTAAACTTTTAATTTCTATTTCAAAAATAAAACATGACATTTTACAGGTATCACCAACAACTCAATTTCAAATAAGCTCATAGAAATCTACAAATCAATACTTTGTTGATTTATCAAAATTATACTTTGATATACTTCTATAATAACCCGGGGATTCCTGAACAAAATAATACTGTCCTCCCCA
This sequence comes from uncultured Saccharicrinis sp., assembly GCA_963677345.2. GTDB lineage: Bacteria > Bacteroidota > Bacteroidia > Bacteroidales > Marinilabiliaceae > Saccharicrinis. The sequence goes on along the minus strand of CAXXLC010000003.1, from coordinate 33,996 downwards.
ATTGTGTTTGACTTGAAAATAGGCTTTTTGATATCCTTCTTTTTTTATTATAATCCTGGTTACCGTTTTTCCTTGTAACTCAAATGCCTCCACAGTTTTCCCGTTCGGATAATGCTCTTTTAAGGGAGGAACTCCAAATGGATTTTCATCTTCTTTTTTTACAATTGGTTTCCGGGCTATATTTGTTGCCGGAGGAACCAAAGCTGTACTTTTTGATAATTCAACGGTTTTTTGATAGCGTATGACTTCCTCCCTGGAATTCTTATCATCAGAATTGTCAATAGTTCTTGTTCCCTCTTTTGTTTTTTGTTTTAACCAGTTCTGATATTTACTTTTAATATCTTCGAGTTTATGTTTCACTGTAAGTTGATAATCCAAATCATAATCAAAATCGTCAATTCTATTATAATATTGTATTTTGGCTACAGGCTTTTTAAAAAACACAGTATCTACTCCCGGAAACTTTGGAAATAACTCTACCAATATTTCATAAGGGTAAATACTACTCTTTGAAACATCATCAGGAATATAGGTGGAAAATTCTACGCATTTAGTCACGTAACCTACTTTTGAGAAATACAGCTGATAATCTGTATTCCAATCTAAATATGTAATAAAATTGCCATTAATATCAACGGGAACTTGTATTTCAAACGAGCCTGATTTAATTTTCAGAGATGTTTTTGTCACTTTGCCATCTCTAATCAATACAGTTCCATTAACGAGATATTGATGTTGCCCATATCCCGTATTAAATGAAACTAAAAGAAAAAAAATTAAACCAAAAAATAAACGGTTTATCCCCATTAAGGTAATACATTACAATTCAGCTATAAAAATATAAAATTATGCATGAAATACCAACAATGGTGTTGTTGAATGAAAAAGCATTTTTTTTGCAAGCGAGGCATTTAACAAGCGTGCTATCATATTACGTTTATAGGTAGTAAACGAAAGTATATCAATATTTTGAGATTGAACTAAACTTTCTACTCCAACCAAAAAATCTTCATGGGTAATCAACTGATAATCAATATTTCTCTTCGGGTTTCTTTTTCTGAAATGCTCCATTAAACCATCTAATTTCACCCTGTTTTTATCATAATCTTCTTCTGAAGTAAGATGAGCACATACTATTTTAACATCCAAAGGATTAACAATTTGCGATAACTTTTCTATTGCAACAAAATCAACTTCACTAAATGTAGATAAGTATCCAATTCGCATAATATTATCTATTCCTTTGTAATTAAAACTTTCCGGAACAGCTAACACAGGTCTTTCAGCCATTTCAAATATTTCTGCCGTAACACTTCCTATCAAATCAGTTTTCTTTTTATCAGCACCCCTGGTTCCCATTACAATTACAGAAGGTTCATAAAAACGACTGTAAGCTAATATTTCATCTTCTGCCACGCCTCTTTTTACAACAGAATTAACTTTAACTCCTTTAACTCCGGAATCTTTAATACGCTGATTCAACTCATCCTCTAATTCTTTAACGTTATTTTCACTATTTTCTTTTAAATCAGCACTCAAATCCTCAAGATTGACATCATATACATAGGAATCGCTAAATGGCAACCCTGAACTTACCGGGGAAAAATAGGAATTAAACAAGGTTATTTCACCTTTAAGTCTGCATACCCAATCATAGGCCAAATCAACAGCTTTTTTTGAATACTCACTAAAATCAACAGGACAAAGAATCTTAATATTACTATCAAGTTGTATATCCTTACTTTTGGTTTCAAATTCCATTTCACGGATGGCATCAAATACCATCATGGCCGGTTCAAAATCAGCCTCTCTGATTTTAATTTGAACACCCGATGAAACTGCACCTTGAATCAAATTAATATGCTCTAGAAAACAATTAATCCCTTCATTTTGAAGTAATGATTGTACTAATTGCGACTTTTCATAGGTTAATGTTGCCAGTGTAATAATTTTATCATCCATAGCCGTATTTTTTATATGTTTCCGGACATTAATTTAATAAAATAATTACAGAAATTCAATATACCTGACACTCTCAAACATCTAAATATAACCTATTCAACAGGCTTTTTAAATAAATTCCAAAAGCGTTCATTATACTTAACATTATTATAATATTGACGACTTGCAATGGAGCCATCATATGGAATTACATCTACTACTTGTAAACGAACTTTGGTAATATTTGTATTCTCTGAGTATTTATAATCAACTGTATTTAAAATATATTGACCATCTTCTTTTCGATATGTTGTCTCAACCTCATAGCTAACATCAGTTTGCTCTGTATTTTTGGGAACATTAAAATCATTACCATGAGCAAAAGGGTATTTTCTTTCAGTAATACTATAACACTTAAGTACGGCATTATCCTTTAACGATATCCATAACTTTCCGGAATATTCAGTGGCATTTGGATCACCACAATTCTGTATTGTAGGATGGTTACATACATATGACAAAACCCAAACAGAATCCCCTTCATAAACCTCATTACCAAGGACTTCAATCTCAAAATCATTCACACTTTCTATCGATAAAATATTCCCTGCACATCGGACAACATCACTATTTATGACCTGATCTATAAGAGTTAAACCATCTGAAAAACTAACAGGATCTGATTGATTTGAATTCTCCACTATTTTATAATTCCTATTTTCAAATGCATCTGTAAAAGACCTTGAATTATATCCAGATTTATCTGTCATTAAAAATATTTGAGAAGCTGACTCTTCTGAATTACTTATCGTATTTAAAAAACACTTATAGGAGTATGGCTTATTGATATAATTATCTGCTATCAAATTCGATGCAGCTTTAATCATTCCATAACCAATTTTTGACTTGGCAGTTACATCCACTTCTGACAAACCATAGTTTGCAGGTATTAATTGAATTTTAATACTATCAACATACATCCAATCTTTAACAGTATAGGTTTTAGTTTTAAAACCGACAGCCGAAATTCTGATTAATTTATCAGAAAGTGAGTTAGACAACTCCAACTGAAAATTTCCATCTAAATCTGATGCTGTGCCCAGATAGGTATTTTCAACGCCAATATTTGCAAACTCAACAGGAGTCATTGTTTCAGCATTCATAACATTTCCAACAACGGTGAAGTTCTGAGATAATATATTATTTTCAACCAAAAGATTAATGAATACAATGACTAACAATATGATATAACGCGAATTTCTATGCATAACATTTTTAAATAAATATTCCTTTTTCTTTAATTTCTAATACCCCTGAATTAGTAAATAATTACGTTTTGCTAATTTAAAAATAAAACAATAACAAATACCAATTCGAATAATGATATTATTGAATAACTCCTTAATTCTAAAAAACTTTATTACTTTTGATTAGATTAAACAAATAAAATCAAACAGGATCATATGTATAAACAAATCATATTAGTAATAGTAATATTTCTTACTCTTAATGGTTGTATTGTTTCAAAAAAGAAATATGATGCAGCTATGTTAGAGAACTCAAATCTCACAAAAGAACTTAATACTGCTAAAGAAAACAATAGCAACTTAAACAGCAAGATTAAATTGATGGTGAAGGAATTTGAAACAATGAAAAACGACCTTCATTTGAGTAATGCAGTTAAATCAGATGAAATGAGTGATTTATTGGTTAAAGTAACGCAACTTTCTGACCTAAACGATAAGCTTTCGAATGAACTTGAGACAACTTTAAATAAATACAAATCACAAAAACAAACCTCTCAATCCGTATTAAATGAACTTGAAGAACTTAAAAAGAACAATCAAAAATTAGTACGAGATACTGCCAGTATTAAATATGCTCTTAAACTTTCAAAAGAAAGATTTACACAATTGGAAAAAGAAATGGGCATCCAAAAAGAAAAGTATAACAGATTAAGTTCTTCAAACCAGGCCGTAAACAAAGAACTTGAATTAAACAAACAAAAGTTAAATTCTTTTGAACAGCAACTGGTTGCTAACAAAAGTAAACTGGAAGCTATTTCCAATGCATTTATTGAATTAAGAAAAGAATTATTAACTGCTAAATCCAACAATAGTGCTATTGATCCTAATAAAAACAAGAATATTGATAAAATAGCTAAGGAATTAGGTCACTATTAAAAAGGTATTCATCTTACAAAATACAAACGGCATTAGTTTTAAATTTACTAATGCCGTTTTTTATTTCTTAATTTTCTCCTGCAAGAAGAGCTGCCCCATAAGCTCCTACAAACTGAGGAGATTCAGGAACTATGATATCCGAGCCAACAGCTTCTTTTAATAAATGAACCATGCAAACATTGTTGGCTACCCCTCCTGCAAACATCAAGGGGAAATTCATATTCTGCCTTCGAATCATTCCAATTGCCCTTTTGCAAACTGATTGATGTATAGCTAGTGCAATATCATTTCGATGACACCCTTTAGCCATCAAGGATGTAACTTCAGACTCAGCAAATACAGCACACATACTATTTATTTCAATACCCTTATTACCAAGCAAAGCAGATTCTCCTATGGTTACAGAGGTATATCCCAAAGAAGTAGCCATCATTTCCAAAAACTTTCCAGTACCGGCGGCACACTTATCATTCATTTCAAACTTAAGTACCTTTCCCTTTTCATTTAAGGAAATCACCTTCGTATCCTGTCCACCAATATCCAATACACCTCTTACTCCGGGATGTAAACTGGAAGCTCCGAAACCGTATGCTTTAATTTCAGTTACTGTTGGAAAATCGAAAGTTACCTCAGCAATAGATCGTCCATAACCCGTAGCCATAATTTTATCAAACGAAACATCTGAAATTAATTCTTTAATTCGCTCAACAGGATTATGACCGGACTCTGTTTGTCGAGAAACAATTTGCTGACCATTTTCAATAACAACCAATTCAATACTTCTTGAGCCAATATCAATCCCTGCGCACTTCATTGAAATATCCTTTATGAATAAACCTGTTACTTGATCATTTCTACAAAAGCCTCCACCCTGGTAGATAACTGACCTAAATCTTCCTGACTATAATCTGTTTCTATTCTTAAAACAGGGATTCCTTTCTTCTCCAACTGTTTTTCAACTGAAAATGATTCCATAATATATGGCTGACAGAACTGAAGTCCATAATGTATTACACCGTCTGCATTATATTTCTCCACCATTTCCTGAATATGATCAACACGCTCATTATTTGGCGTAAAAACGGCACAATCAATTTGGAAATAACGATCCACAATAGCATCAATTAATCCCTCCAAAGTTGTTGCTGAATCATCTGTTAGATTACGTAAGCCTCTTTCTCCAATACAAGACTCTTCACCCACTATTACAGCACCTGAAGATTCAATAACAGAAGGCAACTTCCAGTTAGGTACAGCCATTGGACAACCTGAAATAACAATACGAGGTAAATTAGCTTCTTTTACGCCTATATTTTCTTTAATATCAAACTCTATATTATCACAAATTGCATTTACATTTTCTGTAAAACGATCGATATTATCTAAGAACGAAACCTGATTAATCAATAATGCATCAAGACCAGAAACCGGTGATGGATTAGCAGCTCTTAATGAACTTAAGCGATGCAAAGCTTTTCGTTTGGCATTAACAGAAGCAATACTTTTTTTTAAACCTTCAAAAGTCACCTTATTACCAGTCATCTCTTCCAATTGCTGCAAGAATTTCATAAACTCTTGCTTAAGCATTTGTTTAGACTCCGGTGTTTTGGTTTGAGGTAAATCCATTTGATAAAAATTAGGAACAAGATCCTTAAATGTTTCAAATGATTTTTTCTTTCCATCGCAGGTATTTTCACCAACAATTAAATCTGCAACTTCCATATAAGGACAAACCTTACCTAGTTTAAAACCAAAGAAAGACTTAATTAGTGAACATGTATTACGAGGAATAACCTGCTCCACTTCTTCCTGAGCAAAATCAGCTCCAGAACATAATCCCACAGCAGTACAACCTGCTGCAAGAACCATTTCCTCAGGAACAAACACACAAAAAGAACCTATAATTTTTTTACCCGCTTCTTTTTCATCACATAATTCTTTGATTCTTAACCCATGAGCTTCACTCATTACAAAATCAAAGTACTCCATTCCTTTTGCTCTTTTTTCCTGAGCCATATAAATGGATTGGTAGGCACCACCTAATGCTTCAAGTAAAGCATTGTGATTATCGTTATCCAGACCTAAATCGGTCCACATTTTTGTATAGTCAGTCATTATTATTAACTATGATTTGATTATAATTTTCAATACATTATTGCATCACATAAAATGCAACAGATATCTTCAAAAACAACTATTCTTCAAACGTCTTTTGTCCATGCTTATCGTAAGCTTCAACAATTCGCTGAACTAAAGGATGTCGAACAATATCTTTAACTGTAAACTGAATCGTTTTAATTCCCTTTACATTTTTAAGAATTTTCATGGCCTGAACCAATCCCGACATTGATGTTTTGGGCAAGTCAATTTGTGTAATATCGCCAGTAACCACATACTTTGTGCTTTGTCCCATACGGGTTAAAAACATCTTAATTTGATTGGTAGTTGTGTTTTGAGCTTCATCTAAAATAACAAATGCCTCGTTTAAAGTACGGCCACGCATATATGCCAATGGAGCAATCTGAATGGTACCATTTTCCATATAATCTTTAAGCTTAGCTGATGGAATCATATCCTGAAGTGCATCGTATAACGGTTGAAGATACGGATCGATCTTTTCTTTCATATCACCAGGCAAAAAACCTAATTTTTCACCAGCTTCAACTGCTGGTCTGCTCAAAATAATTCTACGTACCTCTCTCCTCTTCAATGCCCTTACAGCTAACGCAATTGCGGTGTACGTTTTACCTGATCCGGCAGGACCTATAGCTAGAATTAAATCATTTTTATCGTATTCTTTTACAAACAACTGTTGGTTAGGGGTTCTTCCTCTGATAGGCTTACCGTTAACACCGTAAAGAATAACATCATCAACTTCCTTTTTCTTTCCCGGGGAACCACTATCTATAATATCTACTATCGAATGCTCACTAAGCACATTATACTCATTATAATGATCGAGCAACAAATGAACTTTCTCTTCAAAAACAGCTACTTCTTCAGCATCACCCATAGCTTTTAACCAGTCGCCACGAGCCACAATTCGTAATTTTGGAAATTTATTTCTTAATATTTCGAGCTTTACGTTTTTAACCCCTAAAAACTCTATTAAATCTACCGATTCCAGATAAATTAGTTTTTCTATCATATATATCAACCTAACAGTGGTGCAAATTAAAACAAATTTAATCTATTCCTTATGAGTTTCCTTCTTTATTTTTACTTTTGATTTCCAATAATATGCTTAATAAAAACTACGAATATGCAAGATAAATTAAACTCATTTGAGAAATTACTTCACATAATGGATGAACTTAGGGCTAAATGCCCCTGGGATAAAGAACAAACCAATGAATCACTTAGAACGTTAACCATTGAAGAAACATACGAACTTGCTGATGCCATTATTAAAAATGATATCACAGCTTTAAAAAAGGAATTAGGAGATATTTTGCTTCACATAGTGTTTTATTCAAAAATAGGAGAAGAAAATAACCATTTCAATATTAAGGATGTTATTGATTCTTTAAACGAAAAATTGATTTACCGACACCCTCATATTTTTGGAGATACAAAAGTAAGTAATGCCAGAGATGTGGAAGAAAACTGGGAACAACTAAAGCTAAAAGAAAAAGATGGAAATAAATCAGTTCTTGCAGGCGTTCCGGAAAGTCTCCCTGCCTTGGTAAAAGCCAATCGCATCCAGGAAAAAGCAAGAGGTGTAGGATTTGATTGGGAAAACAGAGAACAAGTCTGGGAAAAGGTTCAGGAAGAGATAAATGAGGTAAAAGAAGAAATTGCGCATAGCGATCAGGATAAAATAGAATCGGAATTTGGCGATTTATTATTCTCAATAATTAACACAGCCCGCTTATATGGTGTAAATCCAGAAAATGCATTGGAAAGAACCAATCGAAAATTCATCAATCGATTTAACTACCTGGAAGAAAAAACCATTAAACAAGGATTAGATCTTAAAAAGATGTCTCTGGAAGAGATGGACACCATTTGGGAAGAGGCTAAAAAATATGATAAGTTGAGTGAACAATAGATCACTCAACTATTTTTAATTCTGTTCTACGATTTTTAGCCCTTCCTTCTTCTGTTTCATTAGTAGCTACAGGGTCTGCCATTCCTTTTCCTTCATGAGATAAGCGTGACTTATCAATTCCTGCGGATACTAAATAATTATAGACCTGTTCAGCTCTTTTATTACTCAAATTAATATTATAATCTTTGCCACCAACATTATCTGTATAGCCAATAATTTCAGCTTTTACAGTGGAATTAACAGTTAAGAAATTCACAAGCTTCTCTAATTCTACTTCAGATACTTTTCTAAGTAGATACGAGTCTGTTTCGTAGAAAATATTATTCAACACGATCTGCTGCCCCACCTTAATCTTCTTCAAATATACATCCAAAATCTTAGGGTCTACAGACGAGCTTTCATTATCCATATCAAAATGATCGGAATAAAACAGATATCCTTTTTTAGAAACGTTTAAGGCATAAGAATTACCAACTGGTAAACAAATCAGAAACTCACCTGAAAAGTCTGTTGACGAAGCCTGAACCACCATCTTCTTTGTTTTAATATCTTTCAACTCAAAAGATGCTTTCAGTTTATCTTTGGTATCAAAATCAAAAACACGTCCTCGTATATATGAAACAGGCTTTGGTTTAATTTCTTCAGGCATATCAAAGCTGTACAAATCTTTACCTCCAAATGATTTCCCAAATCTTTCAGATGAAAAATACGCTTTCTGTCCATTTGCTGTGACGATCAAACCAACCTCATCTCCTGATGAATTGATTGGAAATCCTAGATTCACTGGTTTATTAAAACCACCATCTTCATTTTTTCGTGCCAGAAATATATCCATCTCTCCCATTCCCGCCCATCCATTGGACGAAAAATAAAGGGTATGATTATCTGGATGGATAAAAGGTGAAACCTCATTATAAGGTGTGTTTATGCTATCGCCTAAATTAACAGGCTGTCCAAAAAACGGAGTTCCATCCATCTGAAAACCAACAACTTCAGCTTTCCATATATCATTACCTCCCTTTCCTCCACCCCTGTTTGTTGAATAATAAAGAGTTTTACCATCAGAAGAAAAGGATGGTTGCGACTCCCAATAAGGAGAATTAACAGGAGGCCCAATATTTTTAGGCTCACTCCATCCATATTCTGTTCTATAACTAAAATAAATATCGCAAGATCCTCGTGTATCGCTTCTTCCGCAAGCAGTAAAAAACATCCAATTACCGTCAGCTGAAAGACTTTGAGCTCCTTCATTACTCATGGTATTAATTGGAGCCGTAAGAGCTAAACCTTTGGTCCACTCACCGGAATTATCCTTAACAGACTTATAAAAATCCTCATGATAATAGTTTGCCATTGATGGAACAAATGGTTTATTTACGAGAGCCTGATCTCTGGGAACCAGCATCGTATAAACCAAAACCTGATCATCAGCAGTTATGCTGGGCCAATATTCATCATTAACAGTATTTACATTGCTCCCCAGATTAACAGGATTAATGTTTCTTGGATTTGCCTTGGCAACTTTAACAAACAAAGTTTTCTGAATCCATTGATCCACTTTTTGCTTTGAATTAACATTACTGGTTTTACTGTAATATTTTCGAAACCATTTTAAAGCTTCGTCAAATTTATCCAGATTAAAATTTGCAACACCTAAACTATAATAACTAAACAAATAAAAGGTAGAGTCCTTTTCAATTACTGTTTCCAGAATAGCTGCTTGATTTTGATAATCCTTTTGCTCGTAGTAGACTTCTGACAATAATAAATATGCCTCTAAAAAATCAGGATCTTTTTTTATAGCATCATTTAAAGGCAACTTTGCTCTTTCAAATTGATCATTGCCAAAATAAGCCCCGGCCTCTTTATAAAGCTCTGCTGCTTTTTTAGATTTTGTTGTTAATTTTTGAGCCTGACAGACATTACTAACCAGGCAAAAAAATATAATGTAACTCAAAATTAACGCAGACCTATTTATCTTTTTCACAAATACACATTTTTGATTTAAAACAAAAGTAGCATTATACCACAAAATATCAGATCTCAAATCTAAAAAAATACTTCTATGGTTTATTGACATCAACATTTAACTATTGTAACTTTAAATATGACAGTTGTTTAATAAAAAACTAAATCTCATGGTACATAAAGAAGTATTACTAGATATCAACAAAAAAGAACCTAAACTTATTTTAGAAAACATGATTGAAGCTCAGGAATCTGGTGATTTAGAGTTATTTGCTTCTTGCTTTATTCATGATTCTAAAGCAGTAAATATAGGTACAGATAGTGATGAGTTCTGGATTGGTTGGAGACCCTTTTACAACTACATGAAAAAGATGATCAACCAGAAAAAAGGGATGAAGATTACAGCCAAGCAAACAAAAATTGACCTTGATGAAAAAGCTGGTATCGCCTGGTATTCGCAACTCATCGACACTTGCCTGGAAACAAAAGGAGAACCCTTCAGACTTGAAGGATTCAGACACTCCGGCGTAATGAAAAAAATTGATAACCAATGGAAAATCATTCAATCACATATGTCTGTTGCTTATGAACCTAAATAATATTTATTTAATATTTACTAGTAATAGATCGTTAGATTTAAGACAAAAGACCGATTTACAAGTACTTATTATCAATACCTTATATATCTAACGATAAAAATATTACAAACAGGATAAATGAATTGAACCTATGTGGATTGAAGTAATATTACATTTTTTTAATTGCTAATGCTAAAGGTTTTTATAGCTCCATGGTCTGTGTGAAAACAAAAATCAGAGAGCACTTCTGTATTTTTATTGTCTGTATTATAGCTGATAATTTTTCCTTTAAAAGTGAATACTTCATCCTCATCTCCAAGTTCTATTTGAACTACTTTATGAATTAATTTATCAAATTCTTCTTTTGAATAGTTTATCATGGATCTATATTTTGATTGTCAATTATAATACTGATTTAAAATACAAAATTTTTTAACAGGACAAAAAGCTTTCTTCTTTGATATCAACTCCATATTTGTAACTATTCAGTCATGCCTTAAACTATAGCTATAGCACGAAGCGTATCAAAGGGATTTTGAGAACTCTTGATAGCAGTATCTATAATAGATCTTTGTATTGCATAATGATTTGCACCTTCAAATGATTTGAAGAAACCACTGACTTTTTGTTTTACTTTAAAATTTCTCACAGCCCGTTCCGAAGCATTATTATCAGGAGGAACATCAGGTTGATTTAGGAATGTGAATACATAATCAGCATATTTTACTAATCTGTTTCTAAAGACAACCACTTCTTTTAATGTTTCGCTAATCTGCTTATTCTGGAGTTTCACAAATGATTTAAATATTTGTGCTTTAGTTGCCTTATCATCCCAATTATTGTTGTAGATTTTTAGGGCTTTAATAATAAGCGTTTTCATTTTCGATGCCCAGTTGCTTTTGGGATATTTCTGGATAAAGAATTCAAGCTCTCTTAAAAGATGGGCAGTACACAATTGGTGATTCCCTGCTTGTGTTTTAAAATAAGGTTTCCAACAATCTGTTACCAAAGTATTGTTTTTAAAACCTTCCGGCATAATTTCCTCAATAGCATCATAACCTCGTTTCTGATGAACGGATAAAAAGGTAGATTGTGCATTTTGAAAGACCCATGCCCAATGAAGTTTTCCATTAATATTAGTTCCTGTTTCATCAGCTCCAACAGTACAATGAGAAAGTACATTGTTACGTATTTGCTCGTAGAAAGGAGTTGCTTTTTTAGTGAACTTACCAATCAGATAGTTTAAACCTCCAGTACTAATTTTTAACCCTAATATGGTATTAAAAAATTCACGCAAGCGGTCATAAGGCATATATTGGCGAGTGTACATATAAGCAGCTAAGGCCTGAGTGTTTGTACCATAACTAACAGGTGTATTTACTTGATTAGGATAGCATCCCTTGTTTACCATTCCACAACTGCATTGTTTATGGTAAATACGGTGTTCGGTAATCACTGGTTTAATAGGTGGTATGTCAATTACCTGACGCCTTCCTGCAAATGTGCCTGCAATATCTGAAAGATTATTGCCACAACACTTACAATAATTTGAATAGTGTTCTTGTATAACTGTTGGTTCTTCGACCATTTTTAGTGTATTGCCTTTATGTCCTGATTGCCCTCCTGGTTTTTTGCCTGATTTTTTTCGTAATGATTGTGTTCTAGGTAATTTGGGAAAATCAGATGAAGGTGGCTTGCTGCTATTTCTACTGTTCTTTGGTGTTTCATAATGAGAAAGACGTTCTTTGAGGGTGGCATTTTCCTCGCGAAGTTCCTTGTTCTCTGTTTCGAGTTTATTAACTCTAACAAGTAAGGCATCTAATTTTTCTTCTATACTTTTCTTCTTTCCCATGCAGATGCAAAGGTCGACATACCTACTCTTTACTGAAACTATATTTCATATTCTTTATTCACAATTTTCTTTATTTCAGTAATACTTATCAACATTCTCCAGAAAAATTTATGTTTTTAAAATTTGACTGAATAGTTACCCATATTTTACATACTTCTAATAACCATATCTCATCCCAGCGCTCTATACTCACGCCTCCTGTAAAAGGTCATAATATTATACATCAAAACCAATATTTCATAAACATTTTCTTTTAATCATCGTTAACTTTGTAGATATGCTTAGAAAACTAACACATATTATTGTAATGATGTTACTGTTGATATCAACAACAGGAATTACACTTTCTATGCATTATTGTGGAGGCAGACTAGTTTCTACCTCTATTATTACTGAAGCAAAATCATGTTGTGGAGAAGATTGCGGATGTTGTGAAAATAAGACGCATCATTATGAAGTTAAAGAAAATTTTGTGAGCTCCAACATCATACAGAAAATTAATATTGCTCAACTTAATATACTAATACCCGTATATTTTGTCTTAGATTATAATTTCTTAAATACGGAAGAAAGATCATTCCATGAACCTGAAAACACTTCTCCTCCGCCTATAATACAAACGAGGTTGGCATTACTCCAAACATATCTTTGTTAGACATTATTTATTTTTACCAGACAAGAGATAAGAGACTATTTGTTGCTTATAAAAGGAACTCTGATAGAATCTTAATATATAAGTAGTACTTGAACCATACTACTTGCAGCATCCTCTTTGCTCTATGCTACTTAAATACTGAAGATTAACTACTTGAATTAAACTAAAAGATCGTTCTAGTAGATCTGTATTTTAAATAAATATATGTTTCGTAACAACATAAGATATGCTTAATAAAATCATAAAATTCTTTTTAGAGAATAAACTGGTTACTTTCATACTGCTTATAATTATGGTGGTTTGGGGAATCGTTTCATCTCCTTTTAATTGGGAAAATAATTTTCTCCCAACAGATCCGGTACCTGTTGATGCAATTCCTGATATTGGCGAAAACCAACAAATTGTTTATACTGAATGGCCAGGACAATCACCTCAGGATATTGAAGATCAAATATCATATCCTTTAACAACTGCATTACTAGGTATACCTGGCGTTCAAACAATCCGAAGCAACTCAATTTTCGGATTATCAAGTATCTATATCATCTTCGACGAAGATATTGAGTTCTACTGGAGTAGAACACGAATACTTGAAAAATTAAACTCTCTTCCCAGTGGTACATTGCCTGCTGGTGTAACACCTTCTTTAGGACCGGATGCCACTGCTTTGGGGCAGATATATTGGTATACCCTTGAAGGTCGGGATAAGAATGGTAATCCTACTGGAGGCTGGGATCCTCATGAACTTAGAACAATTCAGGATTTCTATGTTAAATATGGTCTGACATCAGCAAAGGGAGTTGCCGAAGTTTCAAGCATTGGCGGATTTATTAAAGAATATCAAATAGATATTGATCCTAACGCTATGAAGGCCCATAGTGTAAACGTAACCCAAATCATAAATGCTATTAAAAAAAGTAATCTTGATATTGGTGCAAGAACCATAGAGTTTAACAGAGCTGAATACTTAATAAGGGCTCTTGGTTATATAAAAACACTGGAGGACATAGAAAAGAGTGTAGTTAGTGTTAAAGATAATATTCCTATCCGTATTAAGGATGTTGCCAAAGTCAGCTTTGGTCCTGCTGCACGAAGAGGTGGACTTGATAAAGGTGGAGCAGAAGCTGTAGGAGGTGTTGTTGTAGCCAGATATGGAGCTAACCCTCTTGAGGTTATTAATAATGTAAAGGATAAAATCAAAGAAATATCAAGTGGTTTACCTTCTAAAACTCTTAAAGATGGCTCTTTATCCAAAGTAACCATTGTTCCTTTTTACGACAGAACCGGATTGATCAAAGAAACATTGGGAACCCTTGAAGAAGCACTTTCTTTGGAGGTACTAATTAGTATTATTGTTATAATAATTCTGGTCTCAAACCTTAGAGCTTCATTTCTGATTTCCTCATTACTCCCTATTGGTGTATTAATAACTTTTATTGCCATGCGCAGGTTTGGGGTGGATGCTAATATAGTAGCGCTATCTGGTATTGCAATTGCCATTGGTGTAATGGTTGATGTTGGTGTTGTATTTACCGAGAATATTATCCGACATATTGAAATGACTGAAAATAAAAGCAAGAAGTTATTAAGCGTTATTTATATTTCAACCATTGAAGTTGCACCTGCTGTGATAACTGCATTAACTACTACAATAGTAAGCTTTTTACCAGTTTTTGCTATGCAGGCAGCTGAAGGTAAACTTTTTAAACCCTTGGCTTTTACAAAAACATTTGCCATGATATCGGCTTTAATAATTGGTATTACTATAATTCCAACATTGGCTCATTTTATATTCTCAATTAAAGTAGATAGAAAAATGACAAAACAAATTCTGAACAGTATTCTCATCATATTAGGAGCCAGTTTTATATTCTATGGTCATTTTTTCGTCACTTTTGCCATTGTAATTATAGGAATTAATAATCTATTAGATACAAAATGGAGTAAATTAAAAAATCATAACGATAATAATAACTCAAGGATTTTTATCCTTCAAAAATGGTATTCTAATTATGATTTAGCAAATTATATTAATATTGCTATAGTGGCATTAATGATCATTTGGCTATTGACAAAACAATGGATGCCATTAGGAGCACAAAATAGTGATTTTTCAAACTTACTGTTTACAGGAATCATGCTTTCTGTAGTCCTGGGGGCTATGTTTTTAGTTGTAAAATTTTATAAACGAATACTAAGCTGGGCTTTAGCCAATAAATGGAAATTCTTAAGCATTCCTATTGTTGTAGTATTGTTTGGTATTTTAAGCTGGCAAGGTGCTAATAAGGTATTCGCATTTTTTCCAAAATCAGTTTTAAAGAGTTCTAGCTGGCAATCTTTTAATAAAACTTTTCCGGGAATTGGCAAAGAGTTTATGCCGGCTTTAAATGAAGGTTCTTTTCTTTTAATGCCGACAACGATGCCACACTCCGGTATTGAAGAAAACATTGAAGTAATCAGAATGCTGGATAAAAAAGTAAATGCTATTCCTGAAGTTGAGAATGTAGTTGGTAAATGGGGACGGGTAAATTCGGCTTTAGACCCTGCTCCTACCTCAATGTATGAAAACATTATTAATTATAAGTCGGAATATATTTTGGATGAGGATGGTTACAGAATGCGATTTAAAACCAATAAAGAAGGTGCATTTATATTGTCGGATGGTACAACATATAATCCAGACAAGGATGAATTTAGAATTATTAATCGCAACCAATTAACAGTAGATAATTCCGGAGAGTATTTCAGACAGTGGCGTAAAGAAATAGCTTCTCCTGATGACATTTGGAATGAAATTGTGAAACAAGCTAGTATTCCAGGATTAACCTCTGCACCAAAGCTTCAGCCAATACAAACCCGACTGGTAATGTTACAAACCGGAATGAGGGCTCCAATGGGTATTAAGGTATTTAGTCCTGATTTAGAATCGATTGAAAAAGTGGGTTATGAATTGGAAAAACAACTTAAACACGTAGAAGGAGTTGAACCAATGTCGGTGTTTGCAGATCGGGTGGTTGGTAAACCTTACCTTGAAATAAACATTAACAGGGATGCGATAGCAAGATATGGACTCACCATTGCTGATTTGCAAATGACCTTAAGCAGTGCAATAGGCGGAATGCAACTATCATCAACAGTAGAAGGAAGAGAGCGTTTCCCTGTCAGAGTTCGTTATGCCAGAGAGTATCGTGACAACCCCGAAGATTTAAAAAAGATACTGATTCCTACTCCTTCAGGAGTTCAGATTCCATTGGGCGAATTAGCTGATATCGAATATACCCGAGGACCACAATTGATTAAAAGTGAAAATACCTTTTTAGTAGGCTTCGTTATATTTGATAAAAAAGATGGTTATGCAGAAGTTGATGTGGTGGAAAACGCACAGAAATATTTGTCTGAAAAAACGGATGTTGGAGAGATTATTATCCCAGCAGGAGTAAACTATAAGTTTACCGGAAACTATGAAAACCAGATCAGAGCAACAAAACGATTAATGATTGTAATACCAATATCATTGATTATTATATTCCTGATATTGTATTTTCAGTTTCGTTCAGTAATAGCTGCAAGCTTAATCTTTTCAGGTATAATGGTGGCCTTTTCAGGAGGTTTTATCTTATTATGGCTTTATGGTCAGTCGTGGTTTATGAATTTTACAGTGGCCGGTGTACATGTTCAGGATCTCTTTCAAATACACAACATAAATCTGAGCGTAGCTGTATGGGTAGGATTTATTGCTTTGTTTGGCATAGCTACCGATGATGGCGTTTTAATCAGCACCTATTTAAAACAACTGTTTGATAAAAAAGAACCAGAATCAATTCAGGAAGTTAGAGCAACTGTACTAGAAGCCGGAGTTAAAAGAGTACGACCTGCTATGATGACAACTGCAACAACTCTTATTGCCCTATTACCTGTTCTAACTTCAACAGGAAAAGGATCTGATATAATGGTACCAATGGCAATTCCTTCGTTTGGAGGTATGCTAATAGCCATACTAACCATATTTGTTGTTCCGGTTTTATATAGTATGTGGCAGGAAAAAAAGGTAACAAGGTTAATGGTTAATGGTTAAAGGTGACCTATCAGGGTATGAAGTACCTGACAGCCTCATCATCAACGTTAGTTATGACAAACTAATTAAAAGTAAAATAATGAAACGATTACTATATATAATATTGTTTTTTATGTCGTGGAATTGGGTACAAGCTCAAACTCCATTAGACAACTATTTGCAAATTGCAGCGGAAAACAATCCGGGATTAAAGGCTAAATTCACTGATTATATGGCTGCATTGGAAAAGATTCCTCAGGCCGGTGCATTACCTGATCCAAGCATTGCATTTGGCTATTTCATTACACCTATCGAAACACGATTAGGACCACAACAAGCTAAAATATCAGCTGCACAAATGTTTCCATGGTTTGGAACACTAAATGCCCGTGAAAACATTGTTGAATCAGCAGCTAAAGCTAAATACGAGATGTTTAACGAAGCTAAATTCAAATTATTTTATGATGTAAAGGCTACATATTATAATCTCTATCTTAATGAAAAAGCAATTGAAATTACTTTAAATAATCTGGATATCCTTCAATCATTTAAAAATCTAACCAATATTAAAATTGAAGCTGGAAAAGCATCTGTTATAGATGCCTATCGTGTAAAAATGGAAATAAACGACCTTGAAAATCAACTGGCTTTATTACGCGACAATTCTATTGTTCTAAAAGTAAAGTTCAATAAATTATTAAACAATGATATAGAATCAGACATCAAGGTGGTTGATATTATTTCAAACGATAGCATTAAGTCAAAAGTAAATATTTTGGAAAACATTAAGTCAAATAATAATGTTTTGAGTTCTTTTGATTATCAGCTAGAAAGTTTGGAGTATCGTAAAAAAGCTGCTACCAAAGAAGGCTTACCTCAAATTTCTCTTGGGTTAGAATATGCCTTTATTGGAGAAGGAACTTCTACTATGGCTTATGCCGGACAGGATGCATTTATTTTTCCAAAGGTAGGATTAACTATTCCATTGTTTCGCTCAAAGTATAAAGCCAAGATTAAAGAGGTCCTTTACATGAAGGAATCAAAGGTTCTGGAAAGAGACGAAAAGGAAAATGCGTTAACCATCTTGTTTGAAAGTGTGTGGAAAGACTATTCTGATGCAAACAGAAGATATTTTCTTTTCAAAGAACAGACTAGTCTTGCTGAAAAAACACTATCCATACTTGAGTCTGATTACGCTACAAGTAATCTAAACTTCGAGGAGATTTTAAGAATGGAACGCAAGCTTTTAAAATACTCTTTAGAACAGCAAAAAGCCATTGCTGACAAAGCTGCAGCTATTGCATTTATAAATTATTTGCAAGGCAAATAAGTGTAACGTGAAAACAAGATTATTTCAAGCTCAAAAAACGGTAATAATGAAAAATATAATAATAAAAATAAAACAAAATTATAAATTGATAATTGGGGTTCTTATTATTGGATTACTTATTGGTTATTCAATCAGTTCATCAACACATCAAAATAATAACATATCAGAAAATAAATCTACGCATCAACACATTGATACATCTGATAGTCATGATCATGACAAATCAGAAAATCAAATTTGGACTTGTTCAATGCACCCACAAATAAAGCAAAACAAGCCAGGAACTTGCCCTATATGTGCTATGGATTTAATTCCTTTAGAAAGAGGTTCTGTTGAAGGCGATCATGTAGATCCAAACGAAATACAAATGACAAAGTCTGCTATTGCATTGGCATCAGTTCATACCACTATTGTAAAAAAAGGTATACCAACAAAGAAAATTCAGTTACTTGGAAAAGTAAAAGCAGATGAAAGAAATGTTGCAGAAATTACATCCAGATTTGGAGGACGTATAGAAAAACTCCTTATTAATTATACTGGACAGCAGGTAAAGAAAGGTGAAAAATTAGGAACAATCTATTCTCCTGAATTGATTAGTGCTCAAAAAGAATTATTAGAGTCTACTAAATACCAATCAACAAATCCTTCAATCTATAAAGCAGCATTTACAAAACTGAAACTGTGGAATTTAACAGATCAACAAATTGATGAGATAGTTACCAATGGTGAGCCAAAAGTATATTTTGAAGTCCTCTCTCCTATTTCTGGAACTGTAACAATAAAAAATGTTGCTGTGGGTGACTATGTAAAGGAAGGTTCAGCTTTATTCGAAGTTATAGATTTAAATCGTGTTTGGGTGATGTTTGATGCATACGAAAGTGATTTACCCTGGATTAGTAAAGGTGATCTGATAGAATTTACTATGCAATCTTTACCTGGTAAAAGCTTCTCAGGAAAAGTAAGTTATATAGATCCATTTATCAATCCACAAACAAGAGTAGCTCAGGTTCGTATTGAATTAGAAAACAGAAACCAACAATTAAAGCCGGAAATGTTTGCAAATGGTGTTCTGACTTCAAATGAAGCGAATAAAACCAAAAAATTATTGATCCCTAAATCAGCAATTTTATGGACAGGTAAACGTGCCGTTGTTTATGTAAAAATTCCGGATAGAGAAAACACTTCTTTCTTATATAGAGAAATTATTTTAGGTGCCGAAACTGGCGATTCTTATGTTGTCTCTGAAGGTTTATCAGAGGGAGAAGAAATTGCAACCAATGGGGTATTTAAAATTGATGCAGCTGCTCAATTAGCAGGAAAAAAGAGTATGATGAATCCTGCTTCAGACAATAATACAATGTCTAATATGCAGCATGATATGGATACGGAAGATCATGCAGATGGCAATATTCAGCATGAAATGTTTAAGGTATCAGGCAATTGTGGTATGTGTAAAGAAACTATTGAAACAGCAGCTATGTCGCTAAATGGTGTGATTGAGGCAGACTGGAGCCAGGAAACACATATGATTCACATAAATTATAATGCAAACATGGTAAAACTGGTGGATATACATAAGGCAATCGCAAAATCAGGTTATGATACGGAATTAGAAAAAGCTCCGGATGATGTTTACCAAAATCTTCCAGCATGTTGTTTATACAGAGAATAACACTAAATATATAACATTTAAATTTTACAATTATGAAAACAAAAACATTTCATCTAACAATTATAATCATTTTTTTAAGCTTAACAACTGTATTCGGTCAATCAAAAACCACAGAGTTTAAAGTTTATGGAAGTTGCGGTATGTGTAAAAGCCGTATTGAGAAAACTGCTAAGTCGGTTGAAGGAGTATCAAAAGCCGAATGGGATAAAAAAACTCAACTACTTGAAATTACTTACGATGAGTCGAAAACTAATGTAGATCAGGTTCAGGTTTCTTTGGCTAAAGTTGGTCACGATACAGATAAACACAAAGCTAAGGAGGAAACATACAATGCTTTACCTGGATGCTGCAAATATAAAAGACCAGCAGGCATTATAAAAGAAAAATAAGTAATAACATAAACTTCCGGTTGAATTTACAACCGGAAGTTTTAAACATATTATTAATCCTGAAAAAACTAAGCGCGCATATATCTCTTAATTTTTATAATATTACTTTCCAGACTCTTTTTAGGACTTTCAGATAATGCTATCTCAAAAGGTTTTTTAATAACTGTAAATACAAGATATAACAAATACGATATAGCAAATACTAAAAAAGTAAAAGTAATAATTAAACGTTTCATAAATGTGAGTTTTTAGGTTCAATATTCCATTAAAATAATTAACATCAAGAAATATCTCACTACACTAAAGACTAAAAACTGTATTTTTTGACAAACAAACCAATATTATACACTAAAATGTTCAAAAGCAAGCACAGCAGTTTTAAATCTGATAATTAGAAAAGTTCATCTTACTATTGACTTTAGGATTTTAATTTTTCTCTTTGTTTGTAATGTGCGAAGTCTATATCTGCCTTCCATTTCTTATGGCGTTTTAGCATTTGCATGGCTTTGCGTTCCTGTTCAACCTGCGTTGCGCAGATGTTAGAAACTATTAGTATCCGTACGTCTCTAAAACTTAACAGAGGAACATCTTTTGTGTTTTAGATCAGCTGTTGAAAATATAGAACCAGGCGCTCTTTCTATCGATATTCAAAAGAAATTAAAAAGATAATCCTTTCTCTTTAAAAAACATCTGTTTTAGTGCTATTTATTATATTGATTAATGTAAAAAAAAGAGTTAAATTGAGTAGATGAAGAATTAAAGGTCAATTACCAGGACACTTATTTGGTGTAGAGCAAACTAATCTTTATCTATTATGAGTCAAAGCTCACAAAATGAGATCAAAAAATACCTTTCCAATGCAATTTATTTAATTGTCATATTGTTCATTTTATTAATGTATTATAAATATATTTTTAAACGCAATCTATACATTATAAAATCTCACATTGAGCATCAATACATCAGTGAAATGCAAATGAAAGCACTTTTACTTGACAATGAAATTTCTAAATCGATACAAGGTGCCAAAAGCATCAGTAGCAGATCATCCATTAAAAACAAAATCACCGAATATGAGCACAACATCATCTCATTTGACAGCTTAAAATCTTTTACAAGCTCAAAATACAAAGAAGGAATAAAAGCGATTGAACAGATAAACTGGGCCAGAAGGTATATACATTCAAAAATATTAATAGAAGATGGAACTTGCAAAAATATAAAAGTTGACTCATTATTATCAAACCACAAAAGTAAACTAGCTAAGGTCTATCTTTATAAAAAAGACTCAACCTTCAATGCCATTGTCACCTCTCCCATTATACACGATAAGCAAATCATAGGTCATGATATCATATGCTTTAATTACCTCAATGTATTGAATAAAATCAAAGACCCCATTATTGACTTCAATATTACATACACTCCACAACAATCAGATAACAAATTAATTTACTTTGAAACCAAAGCTTTATGCAATATTAAATCGGAACATACAAACGCATATTACCAGTTCGCTGTTTCTCAAAACATTTTATTTTATGATTTAAATACCTTCTATAATCATCAAACACTTTTATCTCTGCTCCTACTCATTAGTTCAATTCTGATTATTTATATTTTCCATAGAAAAAAACAACTAATAAGTCTAAAAAAGAGTGACTATTTTGAAATGCTGGCAGCTCAAAAAACAAAAAAATTAAATAAAACAGTTCTACAATTATTAGAACTAAACAAACAAAAAGAAGAAAGTGAAAAGCGATTTAAAACGATATATGAGGATAACAGATCAATAATGCTAATCATAAACCCCTTTACTTATCATATTGAGGATGCAAATAAAGCAGCTCTAGAGTTTTATGGATATAGCAAATCGCAAATTACAAATCTTAAAATTTACGATTTAAATCAATTGCCCACAGAGAAAGTAAAAAATGAAATAAATACTGTTATTGTTAACCATAAAGCTTATTTCAACTTTAAACACAAACTACAAAACGGAGATATCAGAGACGTTGAGGTGTATTCTTCTCCTATAAAAATAAACAATGAAATAAAACTTATTTCAATTATTCATGACATAACAGAAAGAAAGCTATATAGGGAGAAAATTGAAAAATTGAATATTGAGTTATCTGAATCAATTAAAAACCATGAGCTACTTGAAAACAAATTAAAGGCAGTTGTTGATATATCGCCAATTGCAATAATAATGTCTACAGGTTCGGATCAAAAGATAGACTATTTAAACCCCGTGTTTATCAAACTATTTGGTTATAATAAAAATGACATTACAAGCATTCCTGAATGGTGGTCTTACGCTATTAAAGACAAGGAGCTATCTGTGAAAATCACCCACGAATGGAATGAACGAGTTAGAAGAGCCAATAAAAACAACACAAAAATATATCCCATCGAAGTAGAAGTTACCTGCAAAGATGGATCTAAAAAAAATATTAAATGGGGATATATTTCTACAGGAATTCAAAATTGGGCATTTGGAATGGACTTGACAGAATTGAGAATTACGGAAAAACATCTTAGAAAGGCAAAAGTTAAAGTTGAAAAGGATGCCTTGTTGCTAAAAGAACTAAATGCCACAAAAGATAAATTCTTTAGAATTGTAGCCCATGATTTAAAAAGTCCCTTTAATGCCATCCTGGGATTTACCAGTACCCTGCTCCATAATATTAATTTATATACCTCTGAAGAGATAAAAGAATACGTAAAGATAATTGATGACTCGGCCAGGAATACATATGGTCTTTTAGAAAATTTACTAAACTGGTCACAAGCACAAACCGGCAAAACCATATATAAACCAGACCATATTGATGTTTCCAAAGTACTCATTAAAACAATCCAACAATTAGATAGTGTTGCCAGTGCAAAAAACATTAAAATTTTGTTTGACACAACCATTGATCTATCTGTTCATGCCGATGAAAATATGCTAAATACTGTATTAAGAAATCTTGTTAATAACGCTATTAAATTTACTCAGGAAGGGGGACAGATAGAAATAAATGCTATTCAAAACGACACACATATTGTATTCATTGTTAAAGACAATGGCATAGGTATGACTAAAAATTTAATAGACAAGCTATTCAAAATAGAAGAGAAAGTTTCTACTAAAGGCACAAATAATGAATCCGGAACAGGATTGGGTCTTTTATTGGCCAATGAATTTATAAAAAAGCATAATGGCAATATTCATGTTGAAAGCGAATTAGGAAAAGGTAGTATATTTAAAATATTACTACCTTTAAATTAAATATTCTGCTATAAATATATTATATCAGTCCCTGTACCTCTTCACAATATCTCCATAGGCCTCTATTCTCCTATCTCTGAAAAATGGCCAAATACGACGAACGTCCTCTGTTCTTTGTTTATCAATTTCAATGACTTGATATTGTTCATCTTTTTGATTAGCCTGCCATAAAATCTCCCCCTGCGGACCGGCAATAAAACTAGTACCCCAAAATTCAATACCCTTAGTTACACCTGACCAATCAGGTTCTATACCAACCCTGTTAACTGCAACTACGGGCAATCCATTAGCCACGGCGTGCCCTCTTTGTGATATCATCCAGGCATCACGCTGACGAGCTTTTTCATCTTCAGTATCGGTACTTTCATAACCTATTGCAGTTGGGTAAATAAGCATCTCAGCACCTGCCATTGCCATTAACCTGGCTGCTTCGGGATACCATTGATCCCAACACACCAAAACGCCTAATTTACCTACGGAAGTTTGAATTGGCTGAAAACCTAAATCTCCCGGAGTAAAATAAAACTTCTCGTAATAAGCAGGATCATCAGGAATATGCATTTTCCGGTAACGACCGGCCTCTGATCCATCCTTATCAAAAACAACAGCCGTATTATGATATAATCCCGGAGCTCTTTTTTCAAATAAAGAGGTTACTAATACAATATTTAACTCCTTTGCTATGGCCGAAAACTGATTATATGAAGGGCCAGGCAAAGATTCTGCCCAATTAAACATTTCAACCTCCTCAGCCTGACAAAAATAGATTCCGCAATGCAACTCCTGTAACACAATTAATTCAGCACCATCCTGAGCACATTTTCTAATCCCTTCTATGCTTTTATCTATATTATTTTGTTTGTCGTTGGAGCAAGTGTGCTGTACTACTCCTACTTTTATCTTATTCATTTTATTCTTTCTTCTATCTGTTTAAATATCAAATATTGAGATTTACACCTTTAGGATATTGCATACTTATACAGTGTAAAGATCCGTGTTGTTCTATCAAAGGGCGACAATTTACTCCAATAGCTTTTCTATCAGCAAAAATAGATTGAATAATATGAATCGCCTCCTCATCCTGAGCAACACCATAAGTTGGAACCAAAACAGCTCCGTTTACAATTAAAAAATTAGCATAAGTTGCAGGAAGCCTTTGTCCATCTTCATCAAAACATGCATCAGGCCAAGGTAAAGCAACCAGGTTATAGGCTTCATCTTTAGCATTGGTAAATTTTTGAAGTTGCTCTTCCATATCAACCAATGCAGCATAATGTTCATCTGTTTCATCTTCACACTTAACATACGCAATGGTATTGGTATTACACATACGTGCTAAGGTATCAATATGCGAATCGGTA
This sequence comes from uncultured Saccharicrinis sp., assembly GCA_963677345.2. Taxonomy (GTDB): domain Bacteria; phylum Bacteroidota; class Bacteroidia; order Bacteroidales; family Marinilabiliaceae; genus Saccharicrinis. The sequence continues at coordinate 8,685 of CAXXLC010000003.1, read as the reverse complement.
TCGTCACCCGCCAAATAGCCATGATCTAACCATAATATTTTACCCGCTCCAAATTGTTTTTTTAACAAAGCACTAATCGCTCTTTTACTTTTATCAGGATTTCTGAATTTAGAAAGCAAACACTCTGTTGTTGTCAGTAATGTTCCTTCACCATCAGATTCAATACTTCCTCCTTCTAAAACAAAATCAATATTTTTAATCTTTGTATTCAGAAAAACGGATTGACTTAAGGTCTGCGTTATTTGATTATCCAGTCCGGCCTCAAATTTTTGTCCCCAGCCATTAAACACAAAGTCTAACAAAACAGGCTTACCATCCTCATAAACAGTTATAGCTGCATGATCTCTTGCCCATGTATCATTTGAATCAGCTTGTACACAATAAATAGGGAAAGTTGAAGTATTATTGAATAAAGACTTTACCTCATCCACCGAATGACAAACGACCAATACAGGAACATACTCAGCTGTTGTATTAATAATATTAACAAAACAGTTTTCAACCTCGGCATACATATATGCCCAGTCACTGTTTTTATGTGGAAATGTGTACTGAACAAAACTTTGCTCTTCCCACTCTGCCGGAAATCTCACCATGCTATTATATTAAAAAACTAAATAAATCATGGAAACAAATATAGAATTATGAATAATATAAAATCACTTTATAACAAAAAAGTTCCGACTCATTTTCGATACTTTCTTCAGCCATCTTTTAATTTTAAAATTAGCAGTACTTGCCCATTTTCCTTTGACAGAAAACACCTCTAATATTTCTGTTTCCGGACAATATTTTCTAATATCATCTAAACTATGTCCAATACCTCCACCACCATGAGTACAAAAAGGGATGATGGTTTTTTGGGTAAAATCATATTCTGACAGAAATGTTGATATTGGTGCAGGAAATGTATTCCACCAATTAGGATAACCTATAAAAATAATATCATATTCTTCTATCGAAGCAGGTTTACTTTTCAGTTCCGGTGTACTTCCTAAGCGAATCTCTTCTTTTGCTATATCCAGAACTAAATTGTAATTCTCAGGATAATCGTTAGAAGGTTTTATTTCAATAATATCTCCACCAACTATTTGATGTAATTTTCTCGCTATTTCCCGGGTATTTCCACTCCATGAAAAATATGCTACCAGTATTTTATTTCTTTCAAACATAACGTGTTATTATTATATGAGGCAAAAATTAATGAAAAATATAAAGAAAATTCACCAAAAAAGTACGGAGCTTCACTGAAAAAGCATGGAGCTTCACCAAAAAAGTACGGAGCTTCACCAAAAAAGTATGAAACTTCACTAAAAAAGTATGGAGCTTCACCAAAAAAACATGAAGCTTCACTAAAAAAGTATGAAGCTTCACTAAAAAAGCATGGAGCTTCACTAAAAAAGTACGGAGCTTCACTAAAAAAGCATGGAGCTTCACCAAAAAAGTATGAAGCTTCACTAAAAAAGTATGAAGCTTCACTAAAAAAGTACGGAACTTCACTAAAAAAGTATGGAGCGTTCAACTTTTTTCATCGAGGTTCATGCATAGATGTATCAAGCTTGTCAGTTTTTCTGACAAGCTTCAATGAATTTCAGAGAATGATGATACTAATTCATCGGAACTTCACTAAAAAAGTATCACGTTCCATATATTTTTATGGGTATAATGATGTTTAAAGTAGAACGCTCCACTAAAAAAGTATGAGCTTTCATATAAAAAGTGCGGTCTTCCGTACTTTATTTTGAATGTGTCGTGTTATTTGTATGAAGCTTGTCAGTTTATGCATCAAAGTTTATATAAAAACTGACAAAGTTTATAGTATAAGTATCAATGTTGGCAAGGAAATAACTTTTATAATTTCAAAAACACAAACTTCACACTATCTGACAAAACCGCTCCTTTATATTGTACTTGTAATAAAATATCTAAAGGTTCATTAACTCTGTAATCGGATGATTTTAACTTTATCGTTCGCCCTGCATCAATAGAAACACCATTTATTGTCCATTTATAATCATCATAATTATAACCGGCATCTAATACATATTCTTTATCATTTGTAGTGATGGTATCCTTAATAATTCTTTCTGCTTCTTGATATCGAGTATTCATATCATTAATATGTCCTGATTTTGACATACCCGATTTTGAATGAGCACCTTGTTTAAGTTTATATGTGTTATTCCAGAACTTACCTAAATCAAAACCTAAATAATACCCTAACTGAGGAGGCTGATTATATGAAATATTTTGGGTTAGTACCGACCAACGATACATTATATCTGTCATCAAACAATGAAAACGATAAGGCGTTTGGTATGGGGTCATGTAAATTCTCAATTCCTTATTATCTTTTGTTCTTACAATGAGTTCCTCACGCCAGTCACCTATAATATCGGCACTTAAACAAGGGTTTCCTTTGGTCCAGTTATTGGCAGCCAGATCTTCACCATCAGGAAGAGGCAATGTTTCAACACCATCACCATTCCATTTTGTTATTCTCACAAACTCTCGGTTTGTTACACCGGAACCATTCAATAGCTCCCGGTTCAAATCGCCATCCCACCAAATACCAAAGTTTATTGAAGGTGTATTTTGACTAATCAACTCCCCTTTTGCTGTATAAACACCACCGGAGTGTGTAGACCAAACTTCCAATCCTTTAAATCTTGGATCGATATCGGCAGTCATAGCCCTTCCTACATCTTCGTACGAAGGAATACCCCATATTAACTGACCGGTACAAGCATCGCGCAACTCAGAGCCAGCCCTTATGGGAACATGTTCATGGCAATCCCAGACTTCAAAACCCGGACGTTCAATATCTATATCGGTAAGATGAATAGCATCACCATGCCCTAATTTGGTATTATAAGCCCCCGAACCATCATCATCAATCATACAGGCACCATAGGTAATTTCATCTTTTCCATCTCCATCCACATCTCCTATAGATAAATTATGATTACCCTGACCCTCATAATCTTTATATTCACCATTGTTATCCGTAGTACTAAACTGCCAACGTTGTGATAATTTACCATTGCGATAATCCCAGGCCTGCAGTACTGTTTTAGCATAATAACCTCGACAAATTAAAATGCTTGGATGCTGTCCATCAAAGTAACCTGCCCCTGCTAAAAAGCGATCAACTCTGTTTCCTCTGTTGTCACCATATCCATCAGGCTTACCTCTTGGAATATAATCAGCCCTGGCCAACTCGCTGCCTGTTTCTCCATCTATTATAGAAAAAAATTCAGGACCTTTCATTATTTTCCCCCAGGTTGGAGAACTCGCATCCCGATCAACATAATCTGTAATGCCATCCTGATTAACATCTCCGATAAGTTTTCCATCAGCGAACTTTGTTCCCTCAGCTGTTTTTACAACTAATTCAGCCTTTCCATCACCATCAAAATCATAAACTACCATTTGAGTATAATGAGCGCCCTGCCTTATATTTACCCCTAAATCAATACGCCACAAAAAGGTTCCATCAAATTTATACGCTTCTATAATTGTACCTCCATTACAAACTCCGCGATGAGAATTATCTTTACCGCTATTTTCTCTTTTCAGGATAATTTCATATTCACCATCACCATCCAAATCGCCAACCGCTGCATCATTGGGGCTATATTGCCACAAGCTGTCACCGGGCACAGGCTGAATTGCGATTGATAAATATGGCTTTTTAATATTTTGGTTTGTCAATTGATAACTTGCCAATGACTTTTGAGTAGAAGCATCTTTTAATATATATTTTTCAATTTGATGTATATCAGAAATCGAATCCACAAAACAGGTGCTTTCTACGAGGGGCTTCATATTTAGCTTTTGTTCAGTATTACTCTTTGTAGCCACATAAATATCAAAGGCTGCATTAACTGAGTCAGTCGGAAGATATCTCCAACTTAAAAAAACGCAACCTTCACCCTGATTGATGGCAACAAAACCTCTGTTTAAAACCTCTTTCTGTATAGATGAAGAGTAATTTGGTCCTTTATTAATTCCTTTATTTAATTCAGAAGTAGTATTACAACACTCCTGTATACTAATTACTAAAACTAAAATAGTAATGATAATTATATAGGATTTTAAATATGACATAATAATCTATTTAAAATTTATTCAGCTTGAATAGGACTATCGACTATTTTACCTTCTACTCTGATATTACTTGCATCTATATTCTCTGCATCATCAAGTATAAATAATGGACGTCCATCCTCTTTTTCAAAATAGAATCGGATATTATCAAAAAAGATATCCTTAGCATGACGAACATAAAAACCTGAAGCAGGTATAGTACCAAACATCCAGGGTTCAGGGTAGTTTTTAACGCTTTCGGTTGGTATTATTTTACCGTCTTCTTTAGTGTAACCGCCCTTATAGTGTATGTTAATGTTTGAGAATGAAACTTCCTCAATTTTATAACCGGGAATACCGCTTATTATAGAAGAAAACTGTGAATCGGCATTAAACACATTTACATTGCTGATTTGCACTCTTCTTAGCTTACCAACAGGCTTTCCTTCCGGACTACGTTGGCGACCTCCCAAGCGAATAAAGAAAGGTGAATTACCTATATTACGCATGGTAATGTTTGATACAACAACATCTTCTAACCAACCACCGTCAACAGCTTCAATGGCTAAACCTCTACTTCTTTCGAAAATACAGTTGGTGATGGCTATATTTTTAAATCCTCCGCTTGATTCAGTTCCTAATTTAATGCGACCAGTATTTGAGCCATGATCAGGAGCCACAGCTTCATCTGTTTCCCATTTCCCGTCTAATACAGAACCCTTATCATAACCAGAAACATAACATCCACTAATGGTTACATTCTCGGTGTCTTTAAAATACCCCAATCCATAACTTGCTTTTAAAACAATAGCATCATCCCACGGACAATTGACAGTACAATCTGTAATTCGAACATTCCTGCAGCAATCGATATCAAAACCATCACGATTGGTATCAACCTTAACATTTAAAACGTGAAGATTATCTACCCCTGTTGCTAAAATGGCAAAGTGACCACAGTGCTCCATTGAAACATCTTTAACCGTAACATTATAGCACTCTTTAAGTGAAATTGCTTTATTACCGACTCCTGTTAAACGACTCTCTTCACGACTCAATCCTTTGCCATAAATTAAACCAGCTCCACAAATAGTAATATCATGCTCACCAATGGCCCACAATAATGAGTTTTTCCAATGACTATGACCAAAATCCTGAAATGGATTATCGGGATTTGGTTCTGCTTCATCGTAACCTTCATTTTCTTTAAGGAAAGCAGCCTGAATTACAGCACCTGATTCTACCCAAAGCGTAATGTTACTTTTTAAACGAATAGAGTAGCATTCATATGTCCCTGCCGGAACGTATATTGTACCTCCCCCTTGTTTTGAAGCCTCTTCAATTGCCTTATTAATAGCGGGAGAATCAATAGTAACACCATCACCTTTTGCTCCATAATCTTTTACATTATGGATTGCTGCTTTTAATCCAGAAACCAGAAATGCTGCGATTAATGTGACAAATGTATATTGAAAAATATGTTTCATAATTTTAAATTTAAAACAAATATAAAATATTAGGGATTTAGTTATAAAAAACCACCTCCCCTCTCCTACGTCGAGGTACTCCTCCTTGTTAAGGAGGAGAAAATATTCCCGAGACTCTCAGATATTCATGGCTGGCAAATCTCATTTCGAACACTTAAGCTCGGAGCCCTTAGCCAAGCACTAGTCCGGAGTAGATTTCATCCATTCGGTTTGCTTATTAACTATGTATGATCTGTTTTTAAATAATTTTGGCAACATAAAATAGTTATAATCAGCCTTTGGATTTAAAAAGTAAAAACAGAAATAAAGCTCTTTACCGGATACTAACTCACATTGAGAAGCTACCACCTGTGCATCTGTCTTTTTTCCGGAATTCAATAATTGAAGCGGTAATTCCTGCTGCTTTGCATCAGCTAATTTTGGTTCTTCTCCTGGAGGAACCAATGCCTCTAAAACTCTTAATTTGCGGCTTGTTCCATAGTATAATGTAAACGAGTTACCTTCAATACTAAATACGTTTTTGTAACAGTCTTCAGGCTCTAAAACAGAATTCCAATCTTCTGCTTTTATATCATTAGAAGCCCCTCCGTAAGTCCAGATCAGCTTAATATCTTCAGGTGTATTTTTACTTGTAAGTTTAATTACTGCACCTTTACTATCCTTTAGCGACTTAATATGATACTTTATTTCACCCTTTCCTAGAATTTCATCTTTCAGGGTAAAAATAACTTCATGTTCCTGTGTTTTTTCTTTAATTGTTTTAAAATCAGCAAACCATTTACTGGAATTGCCGTTTGCTACACCTAATCGTAATGTTCCTCCGAGTTCAGGAGCCAACATTGACCAATCCGGATTTTGCGAAAAAGCATTTTGCCCTATAAAAAGACAAAATGCTAAACTAAATACTACTTTTATAAACTTTGATTTAATTTCCATCTGGTTTTTCTATTTCTGAAAATGGAGTTGGATACCATTTAAAATCTTCATATTTATCAGGCTGAGCCGGATTATAATCAGGTACATCATCTCTTAAATATTGTGCTAATGGAAGATTGATTTCTTTCATTCCATATACAACACATTGTACTATTTGATATCCTCCGTATGGTCTGAAATGTGTGTTATCTGCTAAGGCTTTTTTCTGATTCGGGAATGTGTTTGCAGGGAAATGAACAAATATCTTTATTGACTTATCAACACCTAAAGTTTCATATAATGTACGTGTATAATTATGAAGATCAATCAAAGGTACATTTTCCTCTGCTGCAAGTTTACGCATTGCATCAGGATAATCACCATGTGTTTCCTTAATTTTACCTTCCTCATCGAAACTACGTCGTTGAGTTGGTGTAATAAAAACAGGATGTGCACCAATTTCACGTGCTTTATCAATAAACTCTTTCAACCTGTCGGTAAAGTTAAGGTAAGCACCAATACCCTCGCCTCTTTCTTTTTGATCATTATGACCGAATTCAACGAAAATATAATCACCTGCTTTTGCCTGAGTTAATAGTTTTGCTAATCTTCCTCTTGAAATAAATCCGGTAGCTGTTTCGCCTGATTCGGCATAATTGGCAACACAAACTTTATCATTAAAAAATCGAGGTAACATCTGACCCCATCCAATCCATGGCTCATAATCCTGATCAACCACAGTAGAGTTGGCACATAAGAAAACTGTAATAACATCTTTTGCTGGCTCAATTTCAATAAAGTCAACTTGAGGAGAGTCCCCATTAAATTCAAAAGTAAGCTTATTATCCCAATTGAGTTTGTTTCGTTCCCGACTTTTTATGCGAACTATTTTACCTTCGCCAATTATTGTATCCCTCTTATTAATATTAAAATAAACATCTTTAAATTCACCTTTAGCTGTTTTTATACCATCATAGAATAGTCTTCGTGACTCCCCTCGTATTACAGTAAGCCCTGCTGCTTTATCCGAACCCACTCTTACATGAACACGATAGTTTCCATCGGGTACGCTATCAAATGAAACAAAACCATTATTGGCCTTTTCCAATGGTTTATTTATTTGATATGGATTATTTTCTTCTTTGCAAGAAAAAAGAAGAATACTACATAATACTACTACTAAACTGATTGTTGCTTTAAACATTTTTACTTCAAATTAATTTACTTCATTTTATATACTTCTGTTCCTCCCAATAAGAAACAACCAATACCATAATCTTCAAAATCGGGCATACTGTCAAATGTTACAGGTTGACCATCTTTAGGTTCTTTACCGGTTCCCTGAACATAACCTAAAAATCCATTATCATGAACAGCATCTTTTACAATAGCATTCCATGCTTTATCAATAATTGGAGTATAAGTATCTTTATCAAGAATCCCATTGTTCACGCCCCATGCCATTCCATAAATAAATAATGCAGTTCCGGTTGTTTCTTTACCTCCATAGTTTTTAGGATCATGCAAACTGGCATTCCAAAAACCATCTTTTCTTTGACATTTTACCAAAGCATCTGTCATTATTTTAAAGTCACCTAAATATTGCTGATAATGCTTTTCATCTTTAGGAATTTCACTTAAAACACGTACTAAAGCAGCATAAACCCAACCATTACCTCTTGACCAGTAACAATCTTCTCCGTTTGGTTCTGTGTATGGAGGAACAAAATCAGCATCACGCCACCATAATCCATCTTCCAGGTTAAATAAACCACCCCCTATTTCGTTACGTGAACACTCGTACATATCCCACATCTTATCAAAATACTTAGGTTCATTTAATGTCACTCCTAATTTTGCAAAAACAGGAATTCCCATTTGAATGGCATCAATCCATGTCCAATCATCATTTTGAGGAGTATTCACCAACATATTTAAATTTGCCTTAACAGACACTAATTGCTTTGGATCCTCTGTTAATCTGTATAAATCAATATATGTTTGACCGGCACAATAATCATCTGCATTACGTGTTATTGCACCGTTTCTGTAGTTCCATTTATGAAACACAGACCAATCATAAGCATAATCAAAAAATTCTTCTTTAGGGCAAATAGAATATAATGCCATTAATCCTTCATAATATACGCCCCTTGTCCAAATATTACTAGGTCTTTCCCTGCCAACATTAGAA
>CAXXLC010000002.1:0-35336 GCA_963677345.2 uncultured Saccharicrinis sp. | reverse complement strand
TACGGGTTATAAACATTATACAGGAAAACCTCCATTAAAATTTAATACATATAAACTATTTGGCCTTTAAGTTAACTTTTGTATTCGAATAGAGCAAATATAAATATAGCAAAAAAAACGTTTTTTTTACATAAAAAAGCCGTATAAAAAATGTTTAATATTCTTATACGACAATAAAACACCAAAAATGTAATTTAAGTTCACTCTTCTCAAGAATAAAATTAAATAATTTCTAGTATTAGAAGTTTATAATCATAAATTCTAATTCAATGCATTCTTCAATTCTTTTCTGGCATTTGAGAATTCTTTCTTTCCTTCTGTAACCATTTGTAAACCTTCGCATTTTTCTTTCATTGCTGTAGCAAATTCTTTATATTGTTGTGAAAGATCATTTTTGCCGGCAGCTTCAAATTGTGCTGCCCTTTTCGAGCATAACTCAATACAGGCCTGCATATCTTTTATATACGAACTATTACGTTTACCTTTTTTTCTATTAAAGAGAAAATCATCGGAACTATTCTTGCAGATAACAGCTTTTAAGTCAGGAGAAGATTCGCAAACAGCTCTACATTTGCTTACACTTTCCAGCATTTGCTTATAACCATCTGCTATTTTTTGCTTTGCGTCTGCACATTTTGAGTATACTCCTGAAATATCTTTATTTTTTTCCTTTAAAGCCTTTTTTCTATAATAATCAGATCGTTTATCCAAATTCTCAATTTGCTTATTATATTTTGTTAACAAATCAGCTCCACCATCTACAGACTGACAACCTGATCCGGAAATACCGCCAGCCAAACATACAAATGAAAATGTTACCCCAACCATAAACATTATGAGCTTTCTCATGTTACTTTCTCCTTTCAAATTAACTTAACACTACCCTAACAGACAACCTTTTTACAAAATTCTGATATCACTTTACAATAGTCTGAAAAAGTTCAACTGGAACTAAAAAAAAATGCCTGTGTCAACATTATCAATTATCTATCAGCACAGGCAAAAATCAACATACAAACAACAAAAAGGTTATTTTTAATAACTATTATGTATAATGTTCACTTTTTTATTTTATATATTATATGAAACAAATAAATCAGTTTTCAACATTAAGAATTCATCTTTTTATATTCATTCAGCATCATTCTTATCCCCTCATCCAATGAAATCTGAGGTTCAATACCGATTTTTTTTAGTTTAGAGATATCCATTAATTTACGAGCCATGCCATCAGGCTTAGAAGAATCCCATTTAATTTTTCCTTTAAATCCAGCAGCATCAGCTATTTTATAAGCCAGATCTTTAATACTAATTTCCTTTCCCGAACCTGTATTAATAAACTCAGGATCATCCCAGTTATTCATTAAATATACACAGATTCTAGCCAAATCATCAACATTCATAAACTCACGTAATGCAACACCTGTTCCCCAAAGAGTAATTTCATCTTTACCTTGAGAAACCACATCTGAAAACCTTTTAGTTAATGCAGATAAAACATGACAAGTTTCAAGGTTAAAATCATCATTGATTCCGTACAAATTACAAGGCATTAAAGAAATTGTCTTAAACCCATATTGTTTAGTATAATAATTACATAATTTATAACCCGCACTTTTAGCAATTGCATAGCCTTCGTTTGTAGGCTCAAACGGCCCTGTAAGAAAGTATTCTTCCTTCATAGGCTGCGGACAGGCCGTAGGGTAAATACATGAACTACCAAGAAAACAAAGTTTTTTAACACCACTTAAATGAGCATAATGAATAACATTGTTCTGTATCATGAGATTTTCATATAAAAATTCAGCAGGATATTTGCTATTTGCATTAATCCCGCCAACCTTTGCTGCAGCTAAAAATACATAATCAGGTCTCTCTTTTTCGAAAAATTCTTTTACATCTTTCTGTACACACAGATCCAATTCATTAAGACTTCTGGTTATTAAATTATGATAACCTTCTTGGTTTAATTTTCTAACAATTGCAGAACCAACCATTCCTTTATGTCCTGCAACATATATTTTTGCATTTTTTTCCATAGTAAATCCTAAAAAGTTTTTTTACACAGAGGAAAGAAAGTTAAGAAAGAAAACTTCCTTTTCTCCGTTATCTCTATGTGATTTTTTAACCTTATTTATTTGCGTTTGGCAATATCATTCTAAATATACCGTTTTTCATCCGAAGTTCATGAAAGTTTAGTAATAATCCTACAGGAATATCTAGCAGCTTCATATAACTCAACAACTGTGCTTTATGAATAGGCAATATTGTTTCCACTACTTTCAGTTCAAGTAGTAAACAATTATCAACTATTAAATCCAATCGTAATTTTTCTTCAAAACAATAACCTTTATATTCAATAAGAACCTGTAATTGAGATACAAATGAAATATTTTTAAGCGATAACTCTCGACTTAAACATTTTTCATAAATTGATTCTATTAATCCAGCTCCCATCAAGCGATGAACTTCAATAGCAGCACCAATGACCTCATAACAATATTTATCAGCTTTCAAATTTAAGATGCATATAAAATATCTCATAACAAAGAGCAAAGAAAGAGAAGAACTCATCTATTTCTTAGTAGGCATAGATTATTACAAATAAAATTCTTTGAAACTACAAATTATTATCCACATGTAGAACCATTTAGAAATATTGCTATCTAATTGTAAATTAGAAATAAATATTAGACTAATTTAAAACTCGAAGTAAGTTTCAGGTTTTAGATTAGACTATGTTCTGAGCATTGTTCATAGCAATATTTTTCCCCTTTGAACTTTCTACACTTCCTTTATGCCTTATATGGTATAAAGACTACTCTCTCTTTTTACTCTGTTTTGTTATTTTTTAGCGTATTTTAGTACTACAATCTGTTATTTTCTTGTTTTCTGAACAAGGTTTTAAATTGCTGTAATTGTAACTAATTAATTGTAAGTATTTAATAACTATTAAAAACAAAAGAGTTTTAATCACGAAGATAAGAAAAATACGAAGTTTTTTTTCTTCGCATTCGCTCAGGTTGAGACAAACCTTTTTGAAAAAAGGTTTTTTCCCAAACTCTTTCCCAAACTCTTTTCCAAATTTTTTCTTTGTGATCTTCGTGCGCTTCCGTGGTGAACAAAATTGGTTACGGCGATGGTATGTTAGTGGTCAGTTAAAAAACTAACCTTCCTTTTCTTCGTTATCTCTGTGTTAGTATGTTTTTGTAATCGGCTTCTGTCATAATTTTAACAAGTTCATCAAACTTAACTTTAGGTTCCCATTCAAGTTGTTTTTTGGCTTTTGCGGGATTGCCAAGAAGCTGTTCAACTTCTGTAGGTCTATAATATCTAGGATCAATTCTAACTAAAACCTCTCCTGTCTTTATATTTTTACCTATTTCATCAACTCCTTTACCATTCCAGCCAATAGGTATATCAAGAATAGCAAATGATTTTTCAATAAACTCTCTTACCGTATGCATTTCTCCTGTAGCAAGTACATAATCATCCGGTTTATCCTGCTGTAAAATTCTCCACATTCCCTCAACATAATCAGGAGCATATCCCCAGTCACGTAGAGCATCAATATTTCCTATATATAAACATTTCTGTTTGTTTGCTTTAATTGCTGCAGCCGCACGTGTTATTTTTCTTGTTACAAATGTTTCACCTCTTCGGGGTGATTCGTGATTAAAAAGAATACCATTACTCGCGTGAATATTATAAGCTTCTCGATAATTCACTACAATCCAATATGCATAAAGTTTTGCAACACCATAAGGAGAACGAGGATAAAACGGCGTTGTTTCAGATTGCGGAACTTCCTGCACTTTACCATAAAGTTCAGAAGTTGAGGCTTGATAAAAGCGAGGTTTAATCCCGATATCTTTAATTGCATCTAGTAATCTCAATGTTCCAACAGCATCTGATTCAGCTGTATATTCAGGCACTTCGAAGGAAACCTGTACATGTGATTGTGCTGCAAGATTATAAATTTCTGTAGGCTGTATCTTTTCTATCAACCTATTCATATTGCTTGAATCTGTAAGATCACCGTAATGTAAAAATAATTTTACATCATCTTTATGTCGATCCTTATAAAGATGATCAATTCTATGGGTATTGAAAGTACTGGCTCTTCTAATCATTCCATGTACTTCATACCCCTTCTCAAGTAATAACTCTGCAAGATAAGAACCATCCTGCCCAGTTATTCCAGTAATAAATGCTCTTTTCATTTTACTCCTTTTGAAACCACGAATCCAACAAATTATACTAATTATTATTCACATGTTGACTATGTAGATCCATATAGTTTTTATATACTGCATCTAATTGGGAATTAGATAGAAATATCAAGTTAGGAAAGCTATTGAAATACGTTTCCATATTTTTGTAACTTGATATTTTTTTGAGCATCGCTCAAATAATATTTTCTCTTAACTCTTTCGACATTTTCTATATGTACTATATGGTAAAAAGACTTTCTTTTCTTTATTTTCTCTGTGTTGAAAGCTGTTATATTTATACCTGTTTAATCGGCGGACAATACTGATAAAGCGAAAAAACAGTTCTTCTTCCATGTCTTTTAAATACCACTTCTTTCAATAACTTCAGTTCTGTACTATTTACTTTAGATAGACTTCTAAACTTTTCATCAGACATTCTAACATAAAAGAAAATATTCCTATGCAAAAATTCAAGTTCTTCACACATTTTTAAAATATATTCAGGATTACATTCTTTTGTTGATATTTTATTATACTGTATCGCATCAATAAGAAAACCAACTCTATCCTGATCATTCTCTTCCTCCACAATATAAATAGGCCTAACATGTGTTTTATCTGTAATTTCGTTAATGATTTTAATTGGTTCAAAAATATAATTCTTTTCAGACTCGGATCTTTGAGATAAAGAAAAGCCCAAGCAAATAGCAGAAATAAAAATCAAAATAATAGCTAGAGATTTTTTACCAATTGTATATTTTGATAATCTTTCATTTTTTTGTGCTAATATTTGCAGCTTATTCGCCAACCACAACACTGCCGGAGCACCTAAAACAACCATAAAAGGCAACATCTGATAGAAATACCTAAAATTAACTCCGCCAAACCTATAAAGGTAGTAATATGGTTGTGGATACATTAATATCAATATTACTATCATGAAAACAAAAACAGCAACATTAAACTTATATTTACGAATACAAAAAAGTCCTATAACCATTAATACAAAATATAACCAAAAGAAACCGTCCATAACGCTTCCTTTGGCAAAATCTAACCAAATTGAAACTAAACTAATATTCATATAAAAAAATTTTCACCACTTATCTGCACTAATATTCACTTATATCTTGTATAATTTTATTAGAGTAATATTAGTACTACAATCTGTTATTTTCTTGTTTTTTAAACAAGGTTTCTGCTTTTGTTACTTTATAATATATTGATTATGTGAATGATATAAACATGAAATAGCGCTGAGTTTTTCTCACGCCCGTTCATTGTCATTCACTCAAGACGCAAAGTCACGGAGAATAAATTGCTATCATGAAATGATAAAAATAAAAACAATTTAAAAAAATAAAAATTCATTTTTATTTTTAAAGTTGCTTTAATTTAATGAGCTGTCAGCTCAGCAATTTATTTATTAGCATTAATAAGCGATCATTAGCGGTTAAAAATCTTTGTGATATGTGCCTTTGTGTGAGGCAAGATTGGTTGCGGCTATGCTGCTTCAGGTCTATTAGTGGTAATAGTGCTATGTTATCTTTCTTATCTCTGTGTTAATAAATTAGTTTAATTCGGTAAATTCGTAGTTAAAATTTTCCTGTATATTTTAATGAAAAAAAATCTGTATTTCCCCAGGTGCTTTCTGTATTTCTTAAAGACCATCTGACAATATATGTATTCCCAAAGAAAATAGACATTACAATTAAAAAGGAAATAACAACATATCTAATCCTAGCACATATCTTTAACTCAGAGAATATCAACTCATAAAAAAACCAAAAGAAAAATACTAGCAAGCAAAAAATACCCTCAAACCTTGTCATGGAAGCAATAGCTAAAAACAATGAATATATTCCCCATTTTAAATATGATCTGTTCTTAATTGCAGAAACAGCAAAAGCTAATGCAAAAGCTAAAAAAGGAAGATAAACAGCACCTCTTAATATCAAAGAAGACATCCTAATCAGATAAGGATGAATAGCAGCTAGAAAAGCAGCGACAAGCGCTAACTCATACGAACTAAAAAGAGATTGTGCAATACAAAATACTGCAACAACAAGTAATCCCCCTAAAACAATACCTATTATATTTCCCATCATTTCAGGATTGACTTTTGAATATTTACGCCCTAATGATAAACAAAATATATAAACGGGTGGAATAGTACTAAAAGTATCACGAGACACATGTGCTTTATATCCTCCACTTGCCTCAAAATTAGCCCATATATTTGCTATACTTATATATAACGTTGAATCCCTACAAATAATTGGCTTTGTCCATACTTTTACAATTCTAACAGACAAAGCCAATAAAAATATCAATAACAAATATACTATTACTTTTTTTTTATCCATAAAATATCTCACCATATAAGAAATTTACTCACACAAAGATAAGAAAGAAAACAAAGAGTTTTTATTTTTTTTGACCAGGAAAAGCACCAACAGGACAACAAGCTTCTGTTTTATTAATAAAAAGTTTAATAACTATCAATTGCTTCTTCATGATCTGTATGTAGGTAATATTTTTCGTTTAATTCATTCAATTCGTTGATATAATAACTTTGTTAACTTTCTTATCTCTGTGTAAATCTGGTAGACTGTTTAGATTATTTCTTTAATTCATTGATAATTATACTTCAACTGTAGACTCGCTACTCGCCACATCCAATCAAAACATCGCTTCCGGTATATTATCTTTTATATATGTTCTGATCTTTTTACTATCTCTTTCATTAATCAACTCTTTCACATAACTAATATCAATAGGTTTATGTCCCAAACTAACAAATTTTGATATAAATATCTTATCAAAAATAGTATTATTAACCTGTTCTTTGGCTGTTAATAATTCTTCATATTCTTTTTCACCTGGTCTTAACCCGGTAATCTCAATTTTAATATCCTTCTCGGGTATAAATCCAGAAAGTTCAATCAACTTCTTAGCCATATTATAAATATTAACAGGTTCCCCCATATGTAATACCATAATATTACCATTTTTGCCAATAGACGAAGCTTGAAGAACGAGACTTACGGCCTCTGGTATTGACATAAAATATCTAGTCATATTCTTGGAAGTAACTGTAACTGGCCCCCCATTTTTAATTTGTTCTTTGAAACGTGGTATTACACTACCACTGCTTCCTAAAACATTACCAAATCTCACAATAACAAAATCTGTTTTACAATTTGATCTTTCAATAACAACGCGCTCTGCGAGTCTTTTTGAAGCCCCCATAATACTTGTTGGATTAACAGCCTTATCAGTAGATATCATAACCATTTTTCTTACCTCTGCTTTTTCACAAGAAATAGCCACAACAGCAGTACCTAACACATTCGTTTGTAATGCTCTTGGAATATTTTTTTCTATTAATGGTACATGCTTAACCGCTGCAGCATGAAAAACCATTTCAACTCGATTATCTTTTAATGATTTTAAAACGGCTTGCTCATCACACACACTTCCCAAAATATATTTTACTTCAATATTTTTTGGTTTTAAAGCTTCAACCTCTAATTCAATATTATACAGGTTATATTCTGAAAGCTCAAAAATGACTAGAACTTCAGGCTGATATTTAAGCGCCTGCCTAACCAACTCTGAACCTATACTACCACCACCACCAGTAATCATAACACGTTTACCCTTTATGGTGTTAATAACATGTGAGTCATTAAATTTTACAGGAAAACGATCTAGCAGGTCATCTATTTCAACATTTTTTATTAATGAAATATCAATATTACCTGCAGCTATATCACTATAAGCAGGAACCATTCTAAGAGAACACTTAACTTTTAAACGTTCAAGTAGATTCATTATTCGATTTATTGTTGCAGGCGAAGTATAAGGAGGCAATAATAATATCTCATCAGCTTCTAAAGCATCAATGAGCTTCCCAACAATATCAATGGAATTATATATAGGAATATTCCTAATACTTTTACCAACAACAGTTTCGTCTGTTAAAATTCCTACAATATCACGATTCACATGATGATGAGAGAAAGAGTGCAGCAAAGAATCACAATAATTAAGTTCACCAATAATCAAAGCTTTTTTAGAATAAATACTATTTCCTGCTGCTATTTTATTCTTATGAATAACTTCTCTAAACATTCTCACAAATACACGTATACCGGAAGTAAAAAATAGGCAGAGTAAAAAATCACAAATAACTACGCGCGTATTTAGTAGATTCATATAATTTAATAAAAAATGAACTGCTAATATATAAATAATTAGACTGGCAAAAAAATTCGCAAAGAAAAGTCTTCCTAGATCAATTAGGCTAACATATCTCCAAATTCCATGAAAAGCTTTAAAAACATAATAAAAAAAGAATTTTATAAAGATCACTATGCCAAGACAATAGAGATAAATACTATGATTGTAATTTTCAATTACAAACTCAATCCCATGTGTAACAAAAAAAGCCAACCATAAAGAAATAATAAATATAATTAAATTTATTAAAAAAACAAATAAATCACTAAATATAAAAATAATATTAACAAATTTTCTTAAATAAAACATAAAATATTTCTTCCTTTCACTATTCACTACTTATAGATACTGATTCACTCTAATCAAATTATAGTTTTCATCATCATAAAACATATAGAAATAACAAGAAATACATTGTTTTGAACTAATGTTCTATAAATATTGAATAAACTATCTCGATGCAAAACATACGGGGTATCACTCGCATCCTAACATCCAAAATCAAATTCCAGTTGTCCTCAGTGCAATCTTTTATATTACTTCCGTTAGCAATGTAATTTTTTATTACATCTTCATTTGCATATTGTTCAACAGTATTTGCGTAATAACCAGATGTCCAAAGATTATCCCCTCTTAGTTCTTTTATATTTCTGGATGCGCCAAAAACATTTTCTTTACAGTAATACTTTTCACTAGCTTCACCATTTGAGTCACTATCATGTTTGAAGTTCCTTGTACCAAAAAATGCACATGATCATCATCTACTCCAATTTCTATGAAGATAAGCTCATATCATTTGCTTATTCCTATGCAGATATTTTTTAAATACTTTTCTACTGCAAATGTAAATATTGCTTTCCTATATTTTACAGGAAAAACTAAATGATACAATAGCAATGTTTTATTGTGGCTTTTATAAATATGTTCACATATCATACTATAGCATAATATACGATGCAGAGCATCGGGGAATCTAACGCTCCTCTGATTAAAAAATACTCAAAGTCTACTTCAGTAACAGTTAAACTTGATATTTATATTTAACTAAAGGTTAAGTCAATATTCACCCTACATGCGTCTAGGTAGAACTACATATTAAAAAACAAATGATTTCCTTTTGCAATATTAAGCATCTGATACCGATTTTAACTTTTAGTTGCTGCTTTCATTACTTTTTTGATTGCTTTTACAGTATCAAATATAGCCTCTTCATTTAAAGTTGGATGTACTTGAAACATTAACGCAGTAGTTCCAAGTTGATAATCATTTGGCAGATGTTCTTTTAATTTTAAATTTATTTTTTTCTTTGTTATTGAACAATAATAATTGCTCCATCCATCTTCATTGCCAATTCCCCATGTGCTTCCAAATTGACAAACAACACCTTCTGCACTTATAGCCTGCATAATTTTATCTCTTGTCCAACCCTCTTTTAGTTCTTCGGGTTTTACGAAAACATAATACTTATAATAGGCATGATAGATATGAGAAGGAGGGAGCGTTAACCTAACACCTTTGATATCTTTTAATTCATTATTCAATATTTCAGCACATTTGCGACGTAAATTTATCCATTTATCAAGTTTGCTTAGCTGCAGTCTACCAATGGCTGCCTGTATTTCGGTCATTCTCCAGTTTGTACCAAGTGATGTATAATAACATTTAGAATCATTGGATGTATTTACAAGAGGATGATTTATTAATGCATTATACTTGTCAAAGTCTTTTCCGTGATCCTTATATACCCAGGCTTTTTTATAAAGTTTAGGATCATTAGTTACAAACATTCCTCCTTCACCACCTGTAGTGATTATTTTATCTTGACAAAAAGAAAAAGCTGCAACATGTCCGATTGAACCAAGTTTTTTCCCTTTATAACTTCCTCCTAAACATTGTGCACAATCTTCAATAACTTTAAGGTTATATTTTTTAGCCAAAGACATAATTTCATCCATCTCACAAGCCCTGCCTGCAAGATGCACACAAATTATGGCCTTTGTTTTATTGGAAATTAAAGGTTTTATCGTCTTAGCTGTTAGATTTTGAGATTCTAGATCAACATCAGCAAAAATAGGAGATGCACCTCTCATTACACATGAACTGGCCGTTGCAATAAAAGTTCTGTTAGGAACGATTACTTCATCACCAATTCCAATATCAAATGAGAGTAAAGCTAATTCAATAGCAAGACTCCCGTTAGCCAAAGCAATAGCGTAATTAGAACCAATATACTCAGAAAATTCTTTTTCAAACAAACCGTTTTCGCCACGAACTTTTGTACCATCTTCAAGAGTGTGAGTTTCTCCTGTCCAGTAATTAACTTTTCCCGAATGAAGCACATTTGAAACAGCCTGAATTTCATCTTCATCAAAATAAGGCCATGAAGCCCAAGGCTTTGTTCTTATCGGTTCACCACCATTAATCGCCAATTTATCCATAACTAATTCCCTATATTTTTTCTCCCGCCAAGTAGCAGAGAACGCAAAGTTTTATTTTCGTTATTTTATTAATTTACTACACTTATCTCCTCTGCATCTTTACTGAAATCTATTCCTTGAAATTATTAACAGCTATTGTTATACCATTTTTTAATAATACTTCATTAAAGTTTATTAACAATCCAAGTTGTATATTTGTCAATTTCAAATAGGTTTACAGTTGTTTTTATGTACTGGCTTAATATTTTCAACTGATTTTAGTTCAATGATAACACTATTATCATTAACTAAAATATCTATTCGGAATCCATCATTAATATATATTGATTTTTAAAGTAAATTTCTACGGGTAATTCTATTTTAATACTATCCCTCATATTAATCAGTTCCAATGAAAGACATTTTTGATATACACTTTCCAAAAGTCCTGGATCGAGCTTCTTATACACTTCAATTGAAGCTTTTATAATATCTGAAGAAATTTTATTTAATAAATTACTCTTTTTCTCTGTAGCTCTGCGGGGTATATTTAATAATTTTTTCTGAAGATTGTTCTAAATATTATTTTTATATCCAGCCATAAAGACCAATTATCCATATACTCTAAATTAATTCTTACTTTATCAGGGAAAATTACTTCATTATTATATTTTATAGGATTATTAACTTTTGTCAGTAATTCTTCTTCATTTGAATATTTAAGAGTAGCCGGACCTGTAATTCCTGGTTTGAGTTCTAATACTCGTCTATCATCACCTTTTAAGTGATCTGCATATCCAGGTACATCAGGCCTTGGTCCAACAAAAGACATTTCACCTTTTAAGATATTTATTAATTCAGGTAATTCATCCAGTTTATATTTACGCAAAAATTTACCAATAGGAGTAATGCGCCTATCACCCTTCACAGTAACTGAACCTTCCAGTTCTTTATCTGCATTCACATACATTGAACGGAACTTAATCATATTAAAATGTTTTCCGCTCTTCCCAACCCGTGGAGCAATATAAAAAATAGGTCCTTTTGAAGTAATTTTGATAATAATTGATAAAACTATTATTACTGGAGAAAAAAAAATTACTCCGAAAATGACAAAACAGATATCAAATATTTTCTTCTTAATTTTATTCATTTAACTCTCAACGTTTAATTAGATAGTATTTCTTTCGTCTATACAAAAAAAATCAACAATTGCTTTTTAGAGTCTATACTAGACTAATATTTTTCATATATTCATTCATCGGTTTATCGTGATTTACAAATTCTCTACATAATGTAAATCCGCAAGACAGATAAAAAGCATTTGATTGTGTATCAACAGCATGAGTTACTACATAGTACTTAGTAATATCCATTTTCAAAAACTCTGCTTCTAAACTTTTAACTAATAATTTACCAACACATTTACCTCTGCATTTTTCATTAACTGCAATGGACAGTAATTCAGGATGAATACTTTCCATTAGATTATCTTTTTTTTGTTGTTTATTTGGATAAGAAAGTGTTTCTATAACTTTTTTATAAATACTCAATCGAAAGAGATTTGGCATTAATGCCATAGAAAGCGAAAACCAATTAGATTTCAGAACATTTTTATAACATGCTTTGACATCTTTTGTATAAGAAATAAACCCCACTACCATATTATCTGAAACAGCTACATAAACTTCACTGTTAGGTGCATCACTAATACCTTTATATAATTGAGATAAAAAAGTCACCCCTAAAGTTGACAAAAAACCTTCAATTATACCTGAGATGTGAAGTTTTGCAATTTCTTTAAAAAATTTTTTTTTTGCCTTTACTATTTCAATATTCATTATTCATTTCTTTTCTACTAATAATCATATAGTATTCTTTATTATTACTTCATATGTACTGCTGACTTGCAACTTATTAACTAAATAGTTGTACCCATTCAAACCCATTTGTTTTCGTAACTTTAGATGACAATATAGTTTAAGAAAATATTTTTGATATATTATAAATTGATATTTATTGTGAATATTTATTACGTCAAACACAAGCTGAGTAATAAAAGTAACCAAAACATCAAATAATCATTTCATAATCTTCTCAATACCTACGCCATAACTTCTAAAATACATCGATTTACTTTAATATTATTGAAAACTAAACAATCAACAATAACTTTGCTATCATCACTTGTTCCAACGCTCTTTCATGAGTGTCATTATTGATTCCTTTTGAATTGCTCCATACTCACATGGTCTTGCGAACTTATCCCTTCTAACTTAAAAACTTTAGTAAGCAACGATATATTTTTAACATACAACATATCAAGTTTCAATTTTTCCTATCATGAAACCGCATTTTACCCATTCACCTGATAAAGTAAAACACCGAGTCTAAAAGGCTAGGTGTCCATACGATATGATATTTGCAATGCCAAATCGTCTGTTATAGTTTATTAAAACGACTCATCGTTACTCCTTATTTATGTTGCGGGAACAACTAAATAAGAGTAGTATTGAGCTATTCTAGACTCAAATCGACAATATGGCAAAGCCTATTGCCTCTGACCAAGCCCATAGGGCCTGTTTTTTTGGGATTCCAATAAAAGTATAAGAATGTATACCTTAAAACCTATATTGTTAATAGATGGAATGTAATTGACGCTTACGATTATTTTCTGATTGATATTGACAAAAGAAAATGGGTGTCCAAAGCTTAAAGTGCACCAATAGACAGAGAATACTGATCAAGTGAGTAAGCGTGATTAAGCTGCTAGCAGTTAAAAAAAGATATAAAAATTGTTTTACTATAGAATAAGACCTAAGCAAAAAGAGACAATTAACCAGAGTTTGAATGTATCATTGCAACGACCTCGTTTGTTTTCTCACAAACTATATGAAAATTCCTTTCAAAATCTTTCTCACACCAATTTAAGAGCTCATGCTCCTTTTGGCGAACCAATTTTATTTCCTTTTTCAAGTCAACATCGTAATTACTATTCGTAACATCAGAATGATTCTTAAATGTCCTTGATAGAATCACTGACTGCGATCCCAATCGATAGTGTTCCCCTAGAATATTATCAGCAGGTAGGAGGCCTTCACCTATTTTAGCAATTCCACCAAACCCAAAAGATATTTCTTTTTCTCGAAAGATATTTGCCATATACTCAATCAGGCCTCCACTGAGCAACTCAAACATGAATGTTAATCCCATCCCAATATGCAAATCGTTTAGACCAACAAAAATCTCATCTACACCATCTACATCACAAATATCATGAATACGGCATAAGGCTTGCGGTGTCTCAATCATCACACATACCTTCGCTCTGCCAGAGACCAAATAAACAAAGTTCCGTGCATCTTCAGCATCCACCACCATTGGCAACATAAGAATGTCAGCACCATATTCAATACACCGATTAACCTCGTCCTCCAAATAGGGATTAATTGGATTCGTCCGAACAAGCAATTGACTTTTTGTTAGAACAGATCGAACTGCCTGAATGCCATCAACAGTATTATTCGAAAGAACTGTATTGCGCCCACGCTGCCGCTCCCTCTTTCCTAGATATTCCAAATCATAAAAAATTCTATCGACACCAGCTTGTTCCGCCTCGTAAGCATATTCTGGATCACTTGCCAACAACATTAATTTTAAATTCATGATATCCTCGCTAAAATAGTGTTTCTATCTTTAAGAACTTTATCCAGCATGATAGACCTTTCAAATAATTTTATATCCCGCTCGAGCCCTGCTTCACCCATCATTTTCTGCAAATTCGTATCTTCCCCAAGTCGCTCCATAGCTCCAAACAAAGAGGCTGTATCTTTTGGGGGAACCAATAAACCAGTCACGTTTTCTTCAATAACTTCGGATGGACCAGGTATATCTGTCGTAATTACAGGAAGGCCAAATGCTGCTGCTTCTTGAATTACCATACTGAACCCTTCCCGATAACTAGGATGCACCAGAATATCCATTGCAGCCATATATCTGGGCACATCAAAAACCCCCCCTGCAAAATAAACACCATCGCACTCTACTGCCCACTGCCGCAGATTTGGATTCAAAGGATCCTGATCAAATTCCTCTCCCAGTATTAATAACCTGAAAGAGTTATTCTTTTCCCAAAGGGACTTAAACGCTGCCAGCAATTCATTACATCCCTTATCAGGCCTGACTGTTCCAACATACCCAAAAACAACAGAATTACCAAATGAGAGTTTGGTTCGAGTTTCATATCTCAATTTAGCTTTTTTGCTGATATCAAAACGTTTTAGATCAACACCAATAGTGCCACCATCCCCAACTACATCTGCCTTCTCAGCACGATACAAATTCTCGCCGACTGCAAAATTTAGATTCTTTCGACTGGCTGGACGAATGTCCGTAGATAAAGAACAGGTAACCTTTTCCATCAATCGAAAAATAACACGTTCCCATCCATTACATCCAACATATCTAATTCCCCATTGACAATAAACCCTTTTCGGGGTGCGCGTTAACCATCCGATAATTGCTGCATAGAAAGCAGCATTAGGGGTAGCATATTGAATCATATCAAACCGTTCCTTACGAAATAGGCGATACATCTTCCAGATTGCCCTAAGCGCTCCAAGTGGATCAATACCACGCTTCATTTGCACTGATACACACTTAAAAAGATTCTGATATTGCCTGATAAATACCTGGTCCATGGAGCAAAGCAGTGTTACATCATAACCATTCTTCTGGAGATGATCCATCATGGGGACAACAAATGTTTTCATAGTAACTGAGACCGTTGTAATTGCACACAGTTTAGCTTTATTCATCGGCACACCTCAGAAAAATATCTACTGCCCGTTGGGTGTTTGTTTTTGATATAGATGAATGATGTAAAGTGCACAACAGGTCGCGATACTTAAATAGACTACTGAAAGGTAAAAGTGGATCAGGGGTTGTAACATCAAGAGCGGCCGCACCAATTTCATTTCGCCTTAATGAATCTTTAAGATCGCTTTGATTAACGGCATTCCCTCTGCCAACATTGATCAATATAGCAGTCGATTTCATTTGCTTTAATCGGCTTGCATTAATAATGTGATCCGTCTCAGGAGTTGCAGGCAAGCAGAGTACCACAAAGTCCGCCAGATAAAGCACTTCGTCAAAGTTATCTATACTATACAGAACTGATACACACGAAACTGGTTCTGAAGTATTGCGTTTAACACCAATCACATTTGCTCCAAGAGAAGCACAACGTGTAGCTATATTCTTACCAATATCCCCTAATCCCAGCAGAAGTACCGTCGCCCCTTGAAAATCCCCAAGAGAATGGCGCACATCATTTCCATACCCACATTTATTATTGAGGCTCGCTGTATAGATTCTCTTTGACATTGTGAGCATAAGAGCCAGCGTATACTCTGCGATTGGAACACCATAAACCCCTGTGGAACTAGTAATTCTCGGAGCAGAAGAGTAAAGAGAGGAATCATCATATCCATTCATCCCCGATGAGGGAATATGAATCCAACTCAAAGAGGACATCATCTTAAGCAATGATTTAGGCGGTGCACCAAAGATGATATCTATCTTAGGGTAATCATCGGCTCTCAATTTCCATAACGAATCAACTAGCACATGATTAGGAAATCGTTCTCCTATATCTTTCATTTGTGATTCAGAAAAGTCATACCATCCAGACGTGTCAATTATTACAATTGGTACGTCCTTAGGAACTGATATCTTTTGAACATTTCGCCTCTTATACTCAGTCAATATTCGTAAACAAACTTTACCTAAGAGTAAGATATATCCACCAGACAAGAACTCTATTCTATCCACCATCAACTGACTCATATAGAGAAAAATAAATAAAAAGATCAAGAAAATACCTAAAGAAGGAAAATCATTTCTTAACAGACTCCACCCATACACTGTTACCCAGAAAAAAAATGCACGAATAATAGGAGGAAGAGATGCTGGAATGAGGTGCCGACGGCTAACTTTACTAATGGCTAACAAAATAGAAATGCAAACAATGGATATCAGAATACCTAACCACGTATTAGAAAACCATTCAGGCGCTACAACATAACATAATCCACATGCGATGGGAGCAGTTATTCCAACACAAAAAAGTGTGTAAGTAACAAAGACCACAGATGTTGAAATCAGGTCAAACCACTTTTTATTATTCATCATTCTATTATATCCTACCACATTTTTTTTAGAATGGGATATTTTTTACTCAACCCAATAAGCAATAAGGAAAATGAAAATGTTAAACCTAGTATTGTTATCATACCAATAGTTGCATTTTCACCAACCCTTTCCATAACCCACGAAGGTAGCAAAGATGGAATTGCCGACAAGAAAAGACGCTGACTCAAGAAAATAAGTAGACTGAGTTCTCGCATCCATAAATATATATTTTTACTTTTAAGACGAATAGTTAAAAGCCATTGAAAGAAAAAATAAGTAAAAGGAAACAAGAATAAGACAGTATCCGCACCTCCAACTGGAAAGCCAACCGTATACTTCAATACAAATGCCTCAACAATAAATAGACAAGCAAACACACCCGATAGAACTAAGGCTGGCATTCCATTAATCCTCTTTTCAGAATACGAAATATAAGCGCCCAATGCAGCAAAAGGGAATCCATTAAATACTCCGTCTCTTACAGTAAAGAAAACTGAGTTCCAAGCAGCATAGAAATAATGGATCAAAGGAAATTTTTGCATGATGCCAGCATAGGAGTATCCAAGAGATCCAATTACATAAAACAAAACTCCGATCATTAGAATCTTCTCATATGAAAACCATTTTTGCAAGAAATACACAATTGAAACCCCAACTAACAAAGCAGGAAGAAACCAAATAGTTGCATAACTAGTAAATACGATGCTCCTATAAAAATAGATCAGAACAGACTGAGGCGTCACCCCATCTCTAACCCAACCGCACAATACAAAAGGAAAGTAGATCACACTCCAAAGTAAATACATCATAGCAATACGCTTAATATATCTCTTATATGCTGCCGTCTGCTTCTCGCTTTCTCCATCTCGTTTTAACCTTGAAAAGAACAAAAATGCACTGCAAGTGAAAAAAAAAGGTACTGCAATGATATAGAGAGATGTAACAATATCAACCGCTCTGTCAAGTCTCACCACACTTGAACCTGTGTGTGCGCATACAAGAAGCAGGGCGCATACAAACTTAACTATATCAAGAGAACTGTAAGAGGTTTTTATCATTTTTTATTTAGCATCCATTTTTCTGTCTCGCCCATAAGATATCTATACAGTTGATTTCGTCTTTCAGTCAAAACTGTATCCCGATAATTACAGGACACTTTAATATTTCGCGCAGACATCTTTACCATGCGTTCTGGATTATTGACAACTTCACATATCTTTTCTGACAATTCTTCTGCGTTACCTGGTGTTACCATGTCCTCTTCCGGCAACAGCTCTGGTATTCCTCCAACTGCAGTTGCAATAGATGGGAGACCGCGAGCCATCGCTTCAATCAAAGCACGAGGAAGTCCTTCTTGGAAAGACGGCAACACAAAGATATCAGCTTTATCCAAATGCGACCGAACGGCAACAGGACCAGGTAAACTGCCTAGAAATTGGACTTTATCTGCAATCCCAATGTCGTTGGCGAGAGTCTTTATATCTACTTCATGTTTTCCTCCGCCAATCATTGTTAGAGAAAGATCCAATCCCGCCTCAAGACAAATCTGTAGAGCTTCTATTAAGATGTGAGCTCCCTTATATATCTGAGAAAACCCCCCAACAAAAACCAGTTTTAAAGGGAACCCTTTTGAATAGTTCCTAATAGGCACATCCTCATAAGCATCATCTCCCATGCGGATTGACGAATAGTGCGTTGCAAATGCATTAACCGCCGGTGGATATCGCTCTTGAAGAGCAGACTCTGTTACATAGGTAACGGCAACAGCTTGTTGGCATAGGGATTTAAGTTGATATGTATTTAGATGTCGAAAAATAGGTCTAAGTGGATGAGTAATTGCACCGGGTGCAAAACTACCATAGGGATCACCAATAACCTCTAATCCAAAAGGTCGCTCCTTCCTTCGCATATTCCTGGCAACAGTTACACATTGAATATCAGGCGAACGAAGAATGACAGCATCGTCTTCAGCAATCGCATTAAAAAGGGCTTTGTTTACCTGTTTACGAACCTTTAAATACTGCAATGGTCCCACATACATCGGAGTACCAAAGACCGAAATCCGTTTGTCATCAACACGTCGCCACTCTCCGTTTAATGAACCTACATCGGACACACGAGATATAACGTTGACCTCGTCAAATATCTGTAGGTACCTTTTAAAAAAATCAGAATCATTCGGTCCTTGAGTCCAAACACGCCCATCGGGTGTTCTGCAAAAACGTGTAGGAAAAACAACAGAAATACGCATACTTATAACTCCTTTAACTCATAAAACAATCCAGCCACAATGTACATAGACATAATATCTTGTCTAAGGTAAAAACTTAATTAAACCTTTAGCCTCTTTACAGATCTTATAACTTTTCACTGGTATTATGGAAACTTTGTTCTCTTCGTCAAAAAGCACCCAATTATCAACTAATTTCATAATCAAGTGATGTAAAGTCTCATAACTGTAAAATAAATAGCATAATACCAACGTTTATACAAGACGATTTTAGATTTTCTAACAAAATCAAACTCAACTACCAACAACAAAAATCGGTGAATTTAGAGTTATTAACCCGACACTTTAATATGTGTCAAATAATTACCCTGCATATGCTATTTTCTTATGTCAAAATACTTTTTTATTCTTTCCGGGGTTCTATACAACATTTTCATATGGTTGAATAAATTATTTTTCAGTTCTTTCTTGTTTCTTGGCATTCTGCTTAGATTTGCATTTGCCTTAACATCGCAATTTAAATATTCATCAGGGTAAAGTTCAAGCGAATAGCTTGATAAAAAGAATAACTCAATTGAATTTTTATTTTCATTAAGCCGGTCTTTAACAATATATGCATAGTGAACTTTTAAATTATCTACAATCAAAAAATTTTTTTTGAGCTTCTTAAAAGTCTTTTCATAAACTTTATAAATAAATCAGTATTCGTTTTGCCATCATATATCATAAATCGAACATTACCCTCATTAGTAATACTTGATATCATAATTTGTTCCAAATCTTGATCCTATTTTTTTGAGTACAGGCTGCTGCTTATAAGCCTTTTTGACAGGCTTTTTAGGAGTAAAACCCCAACGCTTAAGATAAAGCCCAACATTTGGCAACGACATAACAAGACTATATTTACTTTCAATCAACTCTTTTACTGCCTGTCTTGTCCATAGCACAAAAGGCACTTTTAACTGATTTGGACAATCATCTTTAATAACGTTTACAAGCGTGGCACACAAAAAACAAAAAAACAACTTGATTTTTTCTAACCTCTTAAGTCAATAGCATTGAGGGGTACTCCCCATAATGGAAACTAATATGAGCGAACTTCAGGATTAAATTGTGATGAAAAATCAGGATTTTGCCAGAAGAAGAAGTACGGCATTCGTCCAGACATCATATACAAAAACAACATAATAGCTAGACCTGCAACCACGATGGCGATAATTAGACGCTCCATTCTATCTCTCCGTAGACTAATAGCATTAGCCAACGCCGTAGATGCCCCGATAGAAAAATAAAATCCAATTCGTACAAACGAATAGGCATAGCATGACACTATCCAAGAACTTGCTGCAAGGAGTAGCATTACTGGAAGGACATTGCTGTGCTCTTTAACGGTGTTTGTTTTCGAAAGCCCAAATGCGACTAGGAGAAAGAACAATACAGCCGCTCTAAGCTTCCAATGAAACTCTTGTGTAACAGAATAGTTCGAATTTCGAATTTCATTTCCAATCGATAAAACTAAATCGATGCACAAAAATAACATCACGGAACCAATCAAAACCAGGCAGTACCACATTTTCTGATTTTTCAGATGTATCAAGAAATAGAAAGGGATAAAGACCAAAGCAGATCGATGGAACGTAAAGGCTAGAAGTAGCAACAGTCCATATTGCAGCCACTTTTTTCTTTCAGCTGCGGGAACAGCCAGCAAACACACTCCCATGGCAATGGATTGCCGAAATCCAATCAGATGAAAAGCAAAATCTCCAATTGTAACAAAAAGTAATACTGCTAAGAATGCATCATTGGCATACCGAGAGATAAAGTAGTAGCTACAAAGAACCACTATCAATGCCTGAGAAAGCATGAGCGCTTGTGGTGAATTAAAGATGGTTGCCAACGCCTTTGAATAGTACAAGTATCCCGTTTCCAACGGAACATGTTCTTGCACCACAGAGACAGTACTGCCCGATTCAGTAAAATACTCATGTATAGCGCAGTACCGAGTAGCATCAACTCCGCCCGGATATCGCAATCCCATCAACAAGAAAAGAAGAATTCCTGTGCCAATTAGTACAAACCTATTCCGCCGTACCCTATCAGGCTGCGTAAATGATAATGCGTATATGATAAACATGAGTAAAATGAAGAAAACCCAAATATGCATTTATCGATTCTCCGCCCTAGTGTTTCGTTCCATAAGTGTATCAACCACTTGGAGAAACTGATTCTTCTGATTCTCTATCGAAAACTTGCCGGCAATAAGCGATTTGGCAATATTCGTGATCTCCTGAATTGAAGGGGCACCTGAATGTGCATTTCGAATCGCTTGGGCTAAACTTTTCGGATCCTCCATATCAATAAGCCACCCCGCCTTGCCACCGTAGAGCAAATCAGGAATTCCTGCAATCGGTGTTGCGGCGACGGGACATCCCAACGCCATGGCTTCCATGAGACACAAGGGAAGCCCCTCAGCAGAACTTGGCAAAACGAGCATCGTCGAGTGCCGTATTAGCTGAGGAACATCGTTCCGCCATCCCAGGAGATGGACTCGCTGCTCCATTCCCGTTTCTCGGATCGTTGCGAGAATTTCCTCTCTATAGGTGATCGCCGATTTGCTGTTTTGCGGTGTGTCGCCAGCAAGATAGAGTACTGCATCAATCTCTTCGGCAATCAATGCAAGCGCACGAATGGCCTTAATTTGTCCTTTGCGAGGTACTAAGGTACCAAGAAGGAGAATTCTCGTAGGCTTGCCAAGATCAGGAAGTGGTGATTCCAAAGGTCGCTCTGCTTTATATTCGAGCACTTCCGGATCAAAGGCATTGTGGCATACAAAGACCTTCTCTTTCGGTAACCCCTGACGAAGCAACGTCTCTCTGATAGAATCAGCCAAGGCGATAAATCCACCGATTCTATTAAAAACAGCCAAGTTAAGAATCCTTTCGGAAACCTCCCACCAATGTACATAGTACAATATGGGAATTCCCAATCCACGACTCGCATACGCTGCGATGGTTGCTCCCTTAAAGGAAGATACCCAGATTACATCAGGCTGGCTCTCTTTAAATCGCTTCCGCAACCGTCGAATAAGAATCGCCATTTCTGGAACAGATTTGAGTATACGCATCCATCTCCAGAGTGGCAACTTCGTAAACCCATATGTCGTGATTTTTGTATTGGGACAGAGAATCATATAATCAACGGGCGTACCTGCCAACCGCTCAGCAAAAGGATCACAACATCCAAACGCATCAAAGACCGTAATGTGGTGGTTATCGCTGGCAAGACGCACCGCTAGGTCGACACTCGCCTGCTGTGCTCCGCCAAAATGTGTAATAAGCTCAAAGTATGCAATCTTGCGTGTTTTCATGTAATTGCCTCCTCTTTTGTCTCAAGAGCCGCAATCCGCATCTTAAGTTCCTTAATTTCTTTTGAAATACCCCCGCATTGTTCATCCAAAGGCACCTGTTTCCCGTTTCGCCGGATAACTCGAGCAGGGACTCCAACCGCCACAGAATTAGAGGGAATATCAGCAATCACAACGGCGTTAGCGCCAATGCTGCTATTCTCACCAACTTCTACGGGTCCCAGGATTTTCGCGCCAGCACCGATCTTGACATTTTTGTGTATGAGTGGTTGGTGCCGTCCATCCGGGCGAGTCTTCCATTGGTTGCCTCCGAAGGTAATGCCTTGCCGAACTTCACAGTCTTCTCCGATTTTTGTTCCGCCGCCGACTACTAATCCCTCGGTATGCCGGACAACAAATCCGCCGCTGATATCAGCGGCAATGCTAATCTCACAATGTCCCTGGAAATCGTTAAACCGCTTGACCAAGGAAGCCAATACGCGAATCCGCCGTTTATACAGCCAATTCCCTACGCGATAGAGAAGAACAGTGCGAAAACCCCGAGTGCAAACTGAACACCACAGCATCGATATCAGCGACACGCAACTTAGATCAGGCTCTAAATCGAGCGAATCCGGCGTACGTCCCACAGCCATACGGGCATAATCTCGCTTGAGTTTTATCAACATTTTTTCCCCCTAGTGACAGATGGCAAGCCGCCGGCGATAAAGGCCTGACACATTTCGTTCAACTGTTCCACATACGGCAAATGCAGATCTTTGTTTTTTAACTCCATCAGGGAATCATAGGCCAAATCGACATTAGAATCAATAACACTCCCACAGGAATCCAAGCTAACTTTGTGAAAAAAATGAGACAGAGACTCGACTCTTCCTGAGCCCATTAGCTGACTGCCAAGTAGTATAACAGGAACTCCGATCGCCATACATGGAATAGCGCAATGTATCCTCGACGTTATCACGAGTTTAGCTTTCATGTATTTTTTCAGTAAAGAGTCTGCAATAGTAAAACAATCATCCTCTGATTGAAGCGAAGCACATGGATGCAGCTGTGTAATATGTTGCGCTCTTTCATAGATGTTATCTCCGAATAGATCTCGCAAGATCCTATCCCGATTCTTTTGCATGCTTAGCCCAGAAAAAGCATTACGCATCTTCCTCCATACTCCTCTTTGATTGCCAATATTAAACGGTGGAAAATCATACAAAGCATCCACAAAATAGATATCGTCCCCAACATCTTCTTGTGCTCTCTTGTAAGTATTGCCAAGGGTTAACGTCAAGCAAGAAGAGTAGTATGCATTCACTCCTGCATCTTTCAGAATGTTACAGGTTTCTTTATCACGACATCCAACAGGACCATGCTTTCTGAAGTGCTCCAAGCCTCTTCCCTGAAGGACTTTGTCTTTACACTTTGGCGATAGATGGAACGAAACATACAGAGGATCTATTGCGTTCGAAGGTGGCCAATGGGTTGGGTTGTGTATATACCAACCGTTAGCAATAAGCCGAATGCTTTCCCCACAATATCGATGCATCTGTTCACGATCAACATACTCATCGACCTGCGGCAAGAATTGCTTTGCCGCCAAGCTCTGTATGTAATCACCGATATTGATGTACGTTAATGATTGAAACATAGTTTGATATGCCAACAGTCCGTATTTCATCTCTTCCTCCTAAACTTTTTTTTTATATAAACAACTAACCTCATAGGATGTAGTATTTCTCTCAGCCACATAAACAGGGTGGCTTTAGACCTGCCTCCATAAAAAGCAAGCTCTTTACTATTCCCACCTTTATTAGTTACTTGTTAAATTTAAATATTATTTGTTCTATTTGACTCTCATGTTTTTCTTGATGTAACACATACTTGTGAATCATTTCTTCATCAAGATCTATTGTATCTACACAATGTCCATTAACCTAAAAGAGATTTCTCAAATATACCTTTTGCTTTAATTTTCTAAATCTCTTAAATCCCCTTATTGCTGATCTATCTTTCAGTACCCCCCATCAACAATAAAATTGATGCTTTATGAGGTATCATTATTATTAGATGAATATGGTTCCCTCCCACCGATTGATTTTTAAACTCTTTAATTTTATACCCATTTTTACTGCAAAAGACATAAAACATTTCTGTAATTCTACTGACGATTACTCTTTCTAAGATTTTATGCCTAGATTTTAGACCCCAAACTATATAATATTGGCAATGCCAAATTACATGCAATATTTTACAGAACCAACGCATGAGATATACCTTTCTCAATACTGCAGGAACAGTTTGAATAGTATATATCATGAGTAAACTTTCAGCCCCCTAAAGGATTATCACCACGCCTATGAAAACGTAGATTTCTAAGTTGAATTAAACTTAAGGCTCCAAAACTGGTGAAGTCTCTTCTTGATTGTGGGTGGCATTAGCATGATGGCCAAGCAAACATATACTGCGAGTGTTATCGTCAAGCCAAACCCCGTAGCAAATACTGAATCGGACTGCCAAATCTTCCTCCCCCCCCATGCTACTGCACAGGCAAACAATAAAGCTATAAACGGTCTCATGTACACCAATCGTAAGAACTGCAATACGTCATAATTAAGGTGCTTTGAATATGCCAAGGTAAGAACAAGTAAATTGCGTAATACGCGACACCCAAGCAGAAAACAGACTGAATACAACAAGCCCCATTCGCAATAGATTGTTCCAACCGTCACCCCAATCGAAGCAATACAACCAACCGCAATCTGGCTATAGACCGCTGGTCTCATGTCGGCACTACCAAGCGCCATATAATGGATCACTCCAGCCGTTTGCGCAACAACCGCTCCTAGGACAAATATGGCCACCATTACCCAAATCGCGGCAACTTCTGCTCCTACCCAAAGTTGAAGAATCCGATCACCATAAGTACAGAAAGGAAGAGCAAGACCTAAGCCAATCAGTGACACCATCGCAGCGATTGATATCGTCCATCGTCCAAAGTCCTCGAATCGATTTTTCGCCTTTAGCTGGCTAGCAACTGAGACCAGCGGCGTGCAAATCTTCACCAACACTCCACTCAATGTCGATGCCAACAACTTAGCGGGTGCCAACAATGCGACGTACTCCACACCCAATGTCTTTCCAATAATAAGGATTGGTAGCTGCATTACCATATAAAGCGCAACGGAATTTACGAACATCAGTAAACTGAATCCCGTGATCGAACGTAGAGTGTTGAAGTCAACATGTCGTGTTGAAAAGAGAACCGAACTGCCGTTAAGGCGAATCGCCAGAAAAAAACAAGCAACAAGCCGAAACAATTGCGTTGACAGTATACAAAGTCCAAAGACAAACACGGAAGGGCCGAATGTTTCGAATACACCTACCACCAATGCCAAACGTAGTACATTCGCGGCAATCTCGACCCCATTTGTCAAATCATATCGGTTGTTACCCAATATCAATCCATTAGGAACAATAAGAAGCATCCTTACAAGAAACGCAAGCGACATACAACATAGCAAACCGATAGTCTGGCTATGCAATTCTTTCGAAATCCCGTAGAAACCAAGAAAGAAAGGAGTCAGAGCAACGACTCCGAACATCCCTACGAGACCAAGTACACCTAAGACAAGTTGTGCCGTACTACTGATCTTGCGGAGCAAATCATAGTCGTTCGTTGCGATACTTTGGTTGCAAAACCGGATTATCGTTGGGCTCATTCCGAGTTGGAGAAACTGTAGAAATACAATGATAGAAGCAGCCAGTTCGTAAACGCCATATGCAGTTATGCCTAGTCGCCACATCGCATAGGGCAGCAATATAATCCCCACAATGACAAGAACCATTTGCGATGCAATGCCACTGCCAACATTGATCATAAACTGCTTGCTCCTGCTATGAAACCGCCTAATCATGGTGTTTGTATCATTGTTATGCTTAAACAATGGCTATAATCAGCCCAATGGCCCAAAAGTCCTACGCATAGGATATAAAAACCAACCTGCTCTGCATTGAATAGTTTTGTCATTACAATCAGTACCAACCATTGACAAGTCAAGGCTCCCAATAATGTTCCTAGAGAATTTTTAGATATGATAATATCATATCTAAAAGCGATTACCTAATTTAAAAAAGTTTTTTCTAGCTTTGCAATTTTTCATTGCGCACTTTGCCTTTTAATCACTCTTGGTAACCTACGCCTAAATTTTTAGTTTATTTTTTCAATTAGTTGAGAATATCTATTGATTCCATTTTTATATTTTTAAACTGCAATACTGCTTTTGGTGTTCTGTGATTAGCAAGCATTATAATTTTTACATATTTGGCTTTTGGGTAAAGTTTAGGCAAGCTAAAAGACGAATCGTTTGTTGTAATTAAGTTTTTGAAGTTTTTGAAACCGTCTAAATCATTAATGGATGCAGAAAGCATTACCCTAGAAGCAACATTATATATGTATGTCCCACCAGCGGCATGTTCTCGAATCTTTGTTCCAATAGGATAATTTTTTCCGCATGGATTTTTCAGCCTTATTTCATAATAATCATTATTTTTAATAATTTTCTCGATCCCCGCCGATGATAGATTAAAATTTGGTAGATCAGAATAATTACCTGAATTATCTATTTCAAAAGCAATAAAGTTAAATTTTCTAGTTTTCCAATTTTTTGCATTCTTAACATATATTACTTTATCTGCTGCGTTACATGCTTTTACAAGTTCAGTTTCACTTCCTTTTATATAGTTAACAGATTGACTTGATATAAATTTTTTTCCCTTAGTATATGGAGCATAACCAAAATAAAATCTACTTGGTTCTTTTCCAAAGGCTTTAAAATCACCCGAAAGTTTGTAAACAGCATCGTTTTCTATAGGGATGAAACCTGAAGAAATTATTGCTTTTGAACCTTTAACTTGGTAGACTAAATCGTTGCTGGTTGCTAATTGTTGGTTGTTCGTTGTATCTTCCTTATTTGAAACTGTTAAAGGTTTAATGTTGAAATTTGAATTTTTATTGTTACTATTAAATAGGACTTTTCCTTTGGATAAATTAATATTATTAGGTATAATTTTTAAATCATCAAACCAAACAGTTCCTTCGCCTATTAAATACAAAGAAGGAACTACTTTTTCAATATCTTCTAAAAATAAGGTTTTACCTTCTGTCTTTTGCCAATTATCCGAAGGATTAATTTTGATATCTATGCTCTTTTTTGTTGAACCATTGATTTGTTGAGACATTGAGATATTCTGCTTCAAATAAACTTCCAAACGAATAAACAACTCTGTATCCTTCGATAAATCTTTAGTTTTTGTCCAAACGGATATATCCAGTGAATTTACAGACTTGTCTAATATTATCGGTTCACCCTGCCAGTAAGAGGCTGTATCTGCTATATTTGTAATTTTCAAGGAACGAGTCCCTGAGTGTGCTTCATCTGTTGCCCAGCCTGTAGAATCATTTAAAAGCTGTCCTTTTGTTGTCCAACCACCAGGTTTGCCCAAAGGAGATTTTCCATCATCGTAAAGACCTGAATTAAAAACTTTTCCTTCTTCAAAGGAAGAATTTGAAACCAGGTTTATTTCTGATTTCTGATTTCTGATCTCTGATTTACTAGAAGTCTTGTTAATTGAATTACTATCTTCCTTTGATAAAACCTTAATTTTATTTGACGGTAGTCCTCCCTGATCACAGGCAGTAAACACAAATAATGAAATTAAAACTACAATAGTTAACGTTACTGATTTTTTCCTTTTCCCTAACATCTTTACCTTTCCTTTTCTTTATTTAAAACCACGAATTATTCGTATTTTTCTAATTATTGTTTTAAAGCTTTATTTAATTCTTCAATGTCGATTTGATCTATCCTTCTACCGGCAAGCTTCTTGATATTAATGAGATTTTCAATATCAATTACCCTAACTGTTGTATTATTGATGTTAATATTTAATGTCGAGTTTAACGCTTTCTTATGTTCGCTTTTTTCAGCAAGTAAAAAGTCCAGGATTACAAAATCAGAATTCTCTAAATTCTTCTCTTTAACCACTAAACGCCAAATCGTTGCATTTTTAAATACAAATGGTTCCTTGTTTTGGATAATATCAATTTTCTTACTAAGTTCTTTTAATAAATTATCACGTTCCGAATTGTCTGTAAATATAAGAAAGTCCACATCCTCAGTAGCTCTTGGCCGTGTTAACATAGATACAGCAAGTCCACCAATAACACAGTATTTTACTTTTAGTTTATTTAGAATATCTGCAACATTAGCCAGCATATTGATTAATATGTTTGAGATTTCCATTGATCTTCTTTTCTTTCCAGGATTTCTTCAAAAATCTTTCTGCGTATATCATTATCAGAATATTCTGGATTCTTAGCCTTTATATAAGCCGCTTTCAATGCAAAACATGTATCTATTATATCACAAGTTTTTTTTAATCTTTTTTCAAATTGATTCATTACAGAACAACCACAAATTTTTACA
This sequence comes from uncultured Saccharicrinis sp., assembly GCA_963677345.2. Lineage (GTDB taxonomy): Bacteria > Bacteroidota > Bacteroidia > Bacteroidales > Marinilabiliaceae > Saccharicrinis. The sequence continues at coordinate 6,198 of CAXXLC010000002.1, read as the reverse complement.
TACTTAACTATTTAATTTTTTAACCACTTATCTACACTAATAAATACTAATATTTCTCATAAAGAAAAAGCACTCACATATAGGTCATATAGAAACATGTAGAATATATTAGCGTTCATTAGCGGTTAAACATTTTTATAATCGTTTATCTACGATATCTTTATCCAGAAATGATTTTACATCATAAATAACCGCGTTTTTATTAGTAAAATCTTTCAAATTCAAATTTTTGAACTGATTATGTCCAACAGCAAGAATTACAGCATCATAATTTATTGCTGATTGCTGATTACTGATTGCTGATTGTAAATCTATACCATATTCATGTTTAACTTCATCTTTATCCGCCCAGGGATCATAAACATCAACATTACATTCAAAATCTTTCAATTCATTAACAATATCAATTACTTTAGAATTCCTTATATCAGGACAGTTCTCTTTAAATGTAATACCAAGAACAAGAATATTAGCTCCTAAAATTTTATGTTCTTTCTTAATCATCAGCTTTACTACTTCATTAGCAATATATTTTCCCATTCCATCATTGAGTCGGCGTCCTGCTAAAATTATTTGCGAGTGGTAACCAACAGCCTGTGCTTTGTGTGTTAAATAATAAGGATCTACTCCAATACAGTGCCCACCTACTAAGCCAGGCTTAAATGGTAGAAAATTCCACTTAGTAGCAGCAGCTTCAAGAACTTCTGCTGTATCTATGCCAATTATATTAAATATTTTTGAAAGCTCATTTACAAAAGCTATATTCAAATCACGCTGCGCATTTTCAATAACTTTCGCAGCTTCTGCGACTTTTATACATGATGCAAGATGCGTTCCTGCTTTTATGATAGTTTTATAGAGTTCATCTACTTTCTTACCAGCTTCTTGAGTTGAACCTGAAGTCACTTTCTTTATATCTTTAACTGTATGCTCCCTATCTCCGGGATTAATTCTTTCAGGAGAATACCCGCAGAAAAAATCTTCATTAAATTTTAGCTTACTTATTTTCTCTAAAACCGGAACACATTCATCTTCTGTGCAGCCAGGAAACACTGTACTTTCATAAATTACAATATTTTCCTTATTTAAAACCTTACCTACAATCTCACTAGCTTTGTATAAAGGAGTTAAGTCTGGCTGCTTGTATTCATTTATAGGTGTAGGTACAGTAACAATATAAATGTTACAATCTTTTGCATCATTAATATCAGTTGTAAAAATAATATTGTGATCAATAGCTTCTTTAAGCTGGTCTCTTGTCAACTCTAAAGTCCTATCATTTCCTAGCCGTAATTCCTTGACCCTTTCCAGATTGACATCAAAACCAACCACCTGGTATTTCTCAGAAAATGCATGAGCCAAAGGAAGCCCAACATAACCTAATCCAATAATACTAATTTTATCCATATGAATAAACCACTAATTTTATAAATTTATCTAATTATTTTAACCACTTATCTACACTAATACACACTAACATTTTTTATTAAGAAAAAGTACTCACATTTAGTTCATGTAGAAACATTTAGGAAAATTTTGCTTTCTAATTGAAAATTAAAAATAAAAGCATATGAAAATTGTTTTAAGTTTCACTCTCATTAATTTAAGGGAATAGAAAACTGAAAACTCGCTGTGCCATGGTGAAGCTTTGCGAAGACTGGTTTTCAAGGTTCTATTCTCTTGGATTAATATGCATGGCACACATGCAAAAAACAATTTTTTATTAGCGTCCATTAGCGGTTGCTCTTTTTCTACAATTCCTATATGTCCTATATGGTGAAAATTACTGCTATTCGTGGATAAGCTCTATTTTTTCTTTTTGAAAAAGAAAATTAAATTCGTACACTTTTTGATGTCTTTTTGTATTTCTGAATAAATATCTTCGGCATGAGTCCCTTCTAACTTAAATATTGAAATAAAATTTGTTAATATCACATATCCACTTCCAATAACCAGCCCAAGAAAAACTCCAACGGCTAAATATTTTATTAACGGAAATTTATTCGGCAGCACAGGTGGAACAGCACTTTCCAAAACTATAACAGTAGGCGCATTGTCCAATAATTCTAAATTCATTACCTGGTATTTTTGTGAAATTTGAGAGAACAATTCATTCTTTAATTTTGCATCTTCTTCAAGTCTATTTAATTCCAATTTTGACTGATAATAAGAAGTATCCAATCCCGAATATTTACTACCTACGTCAATATTAGCCCTGTTAATTTGTTTATTCTTCTTAACAAATTTTCCAAGCTTATCTCTGGCTTCATCCAACTCCTTTTGTGCCTTCTCCATGCTCTTTTTAACAAAAGAAAAATTTCTTTTTGCAGATGACTCTATTTTTTCTCTAAAGAAAATATTAAGCTGTTCTATAAAATTATTTACTATTTCAGATGAAAGTTCAGTTGAAAGAGTAGTATAACTTAAAGTCAAAACAAATGATTCCTTATTATATTGATCTTTTAATTTATTCTTAACTCTACGACTAGCCAAATATTCTCTTTTTTCATAATTATCATTCTTAATTTTATAGTAATCAATAAGGTTGGATGTCTTTTGCTCTCCGTTTAATGTATAATTATATTCAGTTAAAACTATTTTCTTCAGAAGTTGGGGAGATTCCAAAGCAACATTGTATGTTTCCAGTAATACATTACCATATGCCCTAAACTTAAAAGAAACCTGCGTCCGCCTATCTTCATTGATTGAAGAATTCTGTGGAGGCTGAAGAAGCACACTGGCAGTTGCAGTATATTTTTTTTTGTATTTAGCTTTTCCAATACCTACAACTAATATCGCACAAATTATAATTATAAAAATAATCAGCCATCTTTTTTTAAATAAAACTGCAAATAATTCTAACAGGTTAATTTCATTTTCACCGTTATTATGGCCTGCTTCTAAATTTTTTGTTTTATTCTGCTCTACCATCTGCTTATCACTCCTTACCTGGTTTTACAGGAACATTTATTGTTGAGCCCATTGAAACTTCAGGATTCGGCAAAAACCTATTAATGGCATCTTCTACATAACCTTTAGGATTAATAATTTTTGTTTCATACTTCTCTGCACTTTTCTCAATATATCCCCCGGCTTTATCGATATAATATGAAGCATCTTCACCTTCTTTATAAAGAATTTTAGACGGAACAACAACAGCACCTTTTACATCGACAAAGTTATTTAATTTAGGAATATTAAGCTTATCTCCAGGATAGAGTACAAAATTACTGTTACTTTTTGTATCTTTTAATGCTGCATCTAAATCTATAATTGCAAGTTTCCCATCTCTATAAAACTCAGCCCCATCAATAAATGCCCCAGGCTTTAAACCTCCTGCTTTTCTTATTAAACCATCAATTCTTTCACCTACCGTGTAATTATAAGTCCCCGGTTTTCTGACCTCTCCTCCTATTATTATAGATGCCTTGTTCAACTTTGCATACGGTTCTGACTTAACTATTATATAATCATCTTTTTGAAGAGGATAATCCCTTCCAGAAGGAATATTATAGTCGATATCTATAACTTTCTTTATTGTATTACCATTCTTTTCTGCTTTCCTTCCTATTTCAATACTATCTGACATAGCATCATCTTTAAAGCCGCCTGATTCTATTATTAAAGCATTAAGGTTCATGTTCTCATCTAACTGATACTTACCAGGTTTTTTAACTTCTCCAACAATAGTGACAAAATTATTCCTATACATGTTCTTCAAACTATAGATTTTTACTACATCCCTATTCTGTAAAGGTATATTTTCATTCATATCACCATTCAGAAGTTTTCCAAGGTCAAATGGAATAGTCTCAAGTTTCTGCGTCTTAGCATTTCTCCTAATTATATTGGCCTGGCTTAGGTAAGTTTCTCTACGATAGCCCAAATCAGTTAATCCTGAATTTGCAATAAGCAAATCATAAAGAGATAAATTATCATGATATCTATATTTCCCTGGTTTTTTAACATGTCCTTCCAATGAAACATACTGATTTCCCCGCATATCATCATTTGAATAAAAAATCACTCTATCAAGCGGCTGCAACTTAATATTGAATCCAGGATTTCCTTCTAAAATTTTATTAAGATTTAAATTTAAAACCTTTGTAGTAAAGTCCTTGTTAGTTCTAACAATATCTACTCTATCGTAATAAACATCCGGGTATATACCATTCGCTTTACCTATCAGGTCTTTTATCGTCATTCCATTAATATAATTATATTCTCCAGGTGTTTTTATCCCTGCACCCTCAGCATAAACAAGATTTAACAGTTTCTTTTTTGGCATATCATTTACTATAATAGTATCGCCATCTTCTAAATTAATTTTCGAAAGATCTCCCTCAGCATTGAATAACAATATTTCCTGTCCGGAACCACCTTCACTGTCCGCCTTTATTCTCAAAATTTTAATTTTTTTCATAGCATTAGGTAGTAAACCACCAAAGAGTGCTATTAAATCAGACAATTTCTCATTATCTCTAATTTCGTAAAGTCCAGGTCTATATACCGATCCAGTAACATTGACAAGTTTCCCCCTCATAGGAACAAAAACCATATCACCATCATTTAAATATTTTAATTCAGGAGGTAAACTTCCTTTAAAAAGAAAGTTATATAAGTCAAAAACATACTCTTTCCCATCAATTTTTTTTAATTTAATATTCCTTACAGATGCTTTTCCTGCAATTCCCCCTGATTTACTAATTGCAGCCAAAATAGAAGAATAAGTATCTTTTAATTTGACACTTCCCGGTTTAACAACTTCTCCGGTAACATAGGCATGAACACCGGTAATTTTACCAACAGCAATATCTACAATTGCTTTTCCTGCACCTGGTTTTTTGGGATCAATATAAAATGAATACACATCTGCAAGTTTATTTATTATTTTTTTCTTTGCTTCATTAAATGAAACTCCATTCAAAGAAACTCTCCCAGCCTTGGGAATTACTAAAAAACCCTCATCATTAATTGCCAAATTATAATGTAAACCTAAATCCCCCCAGACATCTATGACTATTTCATCACCCGGTTTGAGTAAATAATCAGGCTGTACTGTAGTTTTTTTCTCATCTACTGTGCTAAAATAACTTTTTCCTCTTAAAAAATTACTTCCAATTACATCTATCTTTTTTTTATTAAAATATTTTAAGTTATCTTTATAAGCTAATTCAGCTTTTATGTCACCTGAACTTTCCCCTTGATTTATATTAGCACCAGTATTGCCTGCAACACCAGTACTAGCAGTACTACCAGCCTCTGCTAAGATATTCACTGAAATGACTAAAAACACGAAAACAAAAAGCATTACTTTATAAAAATTTTGTAATTGCTTCATTAACACATACTCCTTATATTGCGTTGTTTTATTATAATAATGTTTTTATATATTTTATTTTTTTTATGTTTAGGAAATATCAAAAACTTTTGAACAGCTTGCAAGAAGAACACAGGTAGCAAAAACGATTATATTATGACAGTCATCACCTGTTTCACACCATTTTAGATTTAACACTGGAAGATTTTGCGGTGCCTGTCAGGCAGCCTGGTCAAATCCGAAAAACCCAACTTTTTGCAATTACCTTTAATATGATTTACCGAGAAACAGGAAATTTTTAACTAACTATTATTTAACTTATTACTATGGAAAAATTGAAGTCATGGCAGATAAATTTTAAACTAGTAAAAAATATACAAAAGATACGCTGGAAGATATCAGAAAAGTATTAAACGTATCACGTTTTCAGACAGCTATCATCTGTCTCTATATGTTTTGCGTTCAATGTATATAATAGATAATACAGAACCAGATAAAGCGTGCTTAATTACAACACGTATTTTTTATATTTTAACAAGCTCCGCCACATCACTTCCAGTAAATTATCTGATAGCAACGTTTATTTATAAAAAAAACAACTATTCACTATACCATTATGCTTTATTTTTTCCACTAAACAAAATAAATTTTTTCTATTTTTTAAATTCAAACAAATCTCTTTATACCTTTATGATTTTATTCTTGCACTTTTTTGGCAAGAAATTTGATGATTGAATTGTAATATGTTTGTATGTAAACAGATACAATGTGAAAAACTTGAACGAACTTTTTAAAAAATCATATTTTTGGTTCCGGCTCAGCTGGTTTGAAAATACTATTATTTTATAATATTACAAGATGAAAGAGCCAAAACAAAC
>CAXXLC010000001.1:0-39748 GCA_963677345.2 uncultured Saccharicrinis sp. | reverse complement strand
AATACACGTGTATATACATCAAATGAAAAAGGTACTACATTAATTTTAGGAGCATTGTCAGGTTCAGGTATTTTAGGTGGTTCTGAGAATTACATCATAGGTAACAAAAATATTGATACAGAATTTGAAGGGGAGATCTCTGCGGGGAGTCTGGAAAAAGTAGGAACAGGTAATTTTACTTTAAGCGGCAATGAAAACTCATATACAGGAGTTACAAAAATTAATGGAGGTATCTTAACTGTAAATAATACATCAGGAAGTGCTACAGGTTTAGGAGCTGTATCAGTTAATGAAACAGGAACATTAAGTGGCAGAGGTATAATTTCGGGTGCAGTTACTATTAATAATGGAGGTACTTTTTATCCGGGGACAGGAGTAGTAAACTCAAAAATGTCATTGACTAATAACCTTTCTTTTATGACTGGTTCTGTATACAAAGTGATATTGGATCCTTCGTTAAAACAATCATCTTACACACAAGTAGCAGGAAGTGTAAATATTGCCGGAGGCTTAAATATAGTCAATCCTGGAACTGAAGTTTTTGCAGCAGGGGATGAATATTTATTATTTGATTGTGCTGATATAACTGGCGAGTTTGAATCGATTACGCCAGCAACACCGGGAAACGGTTTGGTATGGGATCTCAGTGAATTACAAACACAAGGTATAATTAAAGTTACCATTAGCAATGGAATAGAGGACTTAAGCAGGGAGAAAATCACGGTATATCCAAATCCGGCAATAGATTTTGTCAATGTTTCATTTACAACAGATAATGTTAAAATAGTTAGCCTTTATACCATGGATGGATTAAATATTTCCACAATATCATCATCTGACCGACAAATAACTTTAAGTCTTCAAGGGCTTTCTTCAGGCATATATGTAATACGTGCTTTAATTGATGAGGAAATACATCAGTTTAAGGTTGTAAAGAACTGATAATGTATTATAAATATTCAATTAATTAACAATAGAGTATCCAGAATAAAGATGGAAAGTGTTAAATGACAATTATAAAGTATGTTGTTAACGCTTTCCTATATGCAACCTTTGTTTACTACATTTTAATATTAACATTTTATTATTTTAGTTATGAAAAAGACTCTACAATTATTTATTTTAATAGTATTGTGCCTTTATAGTACAGGTATTTATTCTCAATCAACCGGTATCATTTATATATATAATGATTCCGAATCACTTATCAATGTTTATGCAGGAACAAATATTAATGCTGATCTTGAAGTAGTAGATCGTATTAAATCATATGGTTATGAAGTTACTGCAATTAGCCTTCCGGTTATTAGTGATTGGACAACAGAACAACAAGCTCAATTGGAAAATGCTGCATTGGTAATTATAGGAAGGGGAATAAGTAGTAGCAATTTTACGGGTGCGAATGCTGATCTTTGGAATAATCTGGAAGTGCCCGTTATATGCACTAATCTTTGGGCGTTACGTTCTGATAAAATGGGGTGGTTTAATACAACTACAGCTTCTCATGACAATACACAAGAGGCAGTTTTGGAGGCTACTATATTAGAAACTTCAGATGTAGTTTTTGAAGGAATGAATGCAACTTTTACTTGGTGGAGTGGGCAATATGATATTTTACCAGATGTTGCTGCAGATATTTGTAGCGGAACAGTGATGGCAACAACAAGTTATGGATTCCCGCTTTTCGTGCGTTTCCCTGCAAATCAGGCGTGCCATAATGGTAGTAGTCCTGCTACTCCTAAAGGTGAACGCGTATTTTTTGGTATTGGAAATGATAATATAAGGATTGATGGAATGACTGTATTCAATTACTATGGATATACAGATGAAGCTCATAATATTTTTATGCGTGAAATTGGCAGGTTAAGCGGAATTACAACATCAACAAATTATGTCAATAAAGATAAAACAGATTTGAAAGTGTTTTACAATAGTAGAGAAATTACGGTATCAATGAAGGGCTTGACAAAAATTAATATTTTTTCAATTGTAGGTCAGCTACAGGAATCCATAACTGTTAAATCGGATCAGGAAATAATATCATTAAGCCAATACAATTCTGGTGTTTTTGTAATTGTAGCGTATGATAAAGATGGTAAAAAGGCCACTGAAAAGGTTATGATACAATAATTTGAAATAGTTATGAATGAATTTATCAGATATGTTCAGAGTTAAAAATATATTATTCGCAGTTTGTATGTTGCTTTTAATACAGTTTACGCAACCATTAATTGCAGAATCTAATAAACAGTGGAAATTTGACCTTGGAAGCAGCGAGGTTGAAAAAGGATATGTTGTCGTAACTCCCGAGACAACTTATTCCGATAACTTGGGGTATGGTATGCTTTGTCCAAATGGAGAGCTTTGTTCAGTTGAAGCAAAGAAAGGGGATAGGTTAATGGATGATTGTATAACTTCAGAACAACCCTTTTTTTTTCAATTAAATCTGGAAGAAGGCAGATACAAAGTTACGGTAACACTTGGGAGTGCATCAAAGAAATCAGAAACAACAGTAAAAGCCGAATCACGCAGATTAATGTTGGAAAATATAACTACGACTGAAGGTCAATCTGTTACAAAAAGCTTTGTTGTGGATGTACGCAGGCCTGAAATAAATGATAGTTTGCGTATAAGGTTAAATAAAAGAGAATTTGGCTCCACAAACTGGGATAACAATCTTTGTCTGGAATTTAACGGATCATGGCCATCTGTATCATCAATTGTTGTTGAGGAGGTAAAAGATTTACCTGTTATTTTTTTAGCAGGAAACTCAACCGTAACCGATCAGGCAAGAGAACCTTGGGCTTCACGGGGGCAAATGTTGCCCCGTTTTTTGTCACCCAAGGTTGTGGTTGCCAATTATGCAGAATCCGGGCTTACGCTTAAATCTTTTAAATACCAAAACAGATTGAAAAAGGTGATAAGTGTAATGCAACCTGGTGATTACCTTTTTATGGAATTTGCCCATAATGATCAAAAAAAAGGCTCGTGCTATGTAGAGCCATTTACCACGTATCAGGATGAATTGCGCTTTTTTATTAATGAGGCTAAAAGTAAAGGAGGTATACCTGTTTTGGTAACCTCAACCAATAGAAGAAAATTTGATGAAAAAGGAAAATTAGTGAATACACTCGGAGACTATCCTGATGCAATGAGACAATTGTCTATAGAGGAAGGCATTCGGTTGATTGACTTAAATGCAATGTCTAAAACCTTATATGAAGCTTTAGGAGTTGAAGGTTCTAAAAAAGCTTTTGTTCACTATCCTCTCAACACTTTTCCCGGAGTAAACAGAGAATTGAAAGATAATACCCATTTTAATGCATATAGGGCATATGAACTTGCTAAATGTGTTGTTTCCAAAATGATTTGCATGAATGAGTTTAAAAATTATATAGTTGATGATTTTAAACCTTTTAATCCGGCAAATCCTGATCTTGTGGATAATTTTTACTGGCCTCTGACCCCAGCTTTTGATGCAGAAAAACCGGAAGGAAATTAACTTAAATATGTAGTATCATGAAGCGTTTTATTTACATTTTTATTTGCATTTCTTTGTTTGGCTGTACATCTCAAAAGAATACATCAATATGGCTAATTGGAGATTCAACTATGGCCTGGAAAAAGCCATCAAGAGCACCTGAGTCGGGTTGGGGAGAAGGATTGAAGTTGTTTACTAATGAACAGGCAACTATTCATAACCATGCAGCCAGTGGACGGAGTTCGTTGAGTTTTATTAATGAAGGGCGTTGGCAGGTAGTATGCGATAGCCTTAAACGAGGAGACTATGTTATTATTCAATTCGGGCATAATGATGAGAAGCCTGATACAGCACGTCATACGGAGCCTTATGGATCGTTTAAGGCTAATTTGGATAGGTTTATTAAAGAATCTAAAGCTAAAGGAGGTACACCCATTATCTGTTCTTCTATTGTTCGCCGGCAGTTTAATGAAGATGGCAGCTTAAAGGATACCCATGGTGATTATATTGTAGCTTCAAAACGAGTGGCTGAGGAATCTATGGTACCTTATGTTGATATGGAGACTTTAACCCGTAAGTTAGTGACAGAAATGGGGCCAGAGAAATCTAAAGAGATATACAATTATACGAGTAGAAAACAAGATTCTACTCACCTAAATAATAAAGGTGCTATAGAAATAGCCCGATTGTTTGTGGACGAAATTAATAAACAACAATTGGATTTATCAAGCTATTTTCGAGAGAATAACTTAGTTAATAATTCTATTTCAGAATAAAAAATAAGCTGGTAATTTATAATGAAGATTCAAATAAGAAGTTCACTACTTGTTAGTATTTGTATTGTATTTTTCTGCACTATTGATCTATTTTTCAGCAATTTCATGCAATTGGGAAAGAAGGTAATATGCCTAATTCAAAAGGAATACAGATGGTTGATAGTATTTCAAATGAAAGAATAAAACGAGTAGGTCAACCGGGTATCTATACTTTTTTTGCATCAAAACAAGAAAATAAACGAGCTGCAGTTTTAATTTGTCCGGGAGGTGCTTATAAACATCAGGTACATATTTGCATGATTTTACATTAATTAATGATGAACTCGACAGTATTCCATTTATACCAAGTTTTATGATATTAATTTCACCTGTGATAACTATGGATTATTTTGGACACAAAGGAAGCCTTTCTAATTTGCTGGGAGAGAAACCTGAAATTTTATTGATCAAACGCTTTTCATGCGAACAATAGGTTACAAAATCCACTCCTCCGGCATTTATTGTACATACAGCTAATGATCATGGAGTGAGCGTAATGAACAGTGTTTTGTTTTATGAGGCTCTTTGCCAAAAAGGAATTCTTTCATCTCCCCATATTTTCCCTTATGGAGGGCATCATATTTACATGAATAACAATCCTGGAAGTACTGAGCTGTGTGTTGAGCTATGTGAGAAGTGGTTAAAGGAAATGAGTTATTTAAAATAATAGATAAAGCTAGAAATATGAAATTATTAGAATGTATAGTTCCGGGATTATTGTTGGTATTTATACTGGTATCCTGTCAGCAGAGTACTGAAAAAGAATTACATGTGGTGTTTTCTGATACTTCAGGAGCAATGCCCCTTGTAAATAAAGAGTTTGTTTCATCAATATTAGTTGATAAAGGAGATGCGGAGGTGGTTTCTATCGTTGCAAACGCTGTAGCCGGAGATATAAATCATATTACAGGTAAAAAACCAAGCGTGATACATAATGAAAATGAAGCAGGAGCAACTGTAATTATTGCAGGAACAATTGGACGATCCAAGTATATTGATGCCTTTATATCGGAAGGAAAGGTTGATGTATCTGCAGTAAAAAATAAATGGGAATGTTTTTCTATTTCAACAGTAATTAAGCCTTTTGATGGTGTTGATAAGGCTCTTGTTATTGTTGGGAGCGATAGAAGAGGTGCTGCTTATGGCCTTTTTGAATTATCCAGAATGTCAGGTGTTTCTCCATGGGTGTATTGGGCTGATGTAAAGCCTCAAAAAAGAGATGAACTGTATGTTACAGATGGTACTTTTATTTCAAATGAGCCAAGCGTAAAATACAGGGGTATTTTTATAAATGATGAGGATTGGGGACTTAATGTATGGGCAGGAAAAAATATTGATACAGATGTAAAAGATATTGGTCCTAAAACTTATGCGCTTGTATATGAATTACTTTTAAGATTACGGGGAAATTTTATATGGCCTGCAATGCATGATAGCACCAAAGCATTTTTTTATTATAAAGATAATCCTGTGGTAGCCGATAAATATGCAATTGTAATGGGATCTACTCATTGCGATCAGATGCTAAGAAGCAATACGTTTGAATGGCAGAAAAACTTTGTAAATGAATATGCAGAAGAGCCCAAACCATATCGCTATGATATTAATAAAAAACAAGTATTCCGTTATTGGGATGATCGCGTAGCTGAGACTAAGGATTATGAATCGTTATATACCATTGGTATGCGAGGGGTTAGAGATGGTGGTATTCAGGGGCCAAAAACGGAGGAAGACAAAATAGCTTTGTTGGATACCATCATCAAAGACCAACGTGGAATATTTAAAAGCCATTTTGGAGGGGAAGACCAGGTAGCTCAATTGTTTTGTCCTTATAAAGAAGTACTTGGGCTATATGATGGAGGTTTGCAGATTCCAGATGATGTAACATTGGTTTGGACAGATGATAACTATGGATATATCAGGCGCTTGTCGAACCCGGATGAGCAAAAGCGAAAAGGTTCGAGTGGAATCTATTATCACCTATCTTATTTAGGAAGTCCCCACGACTATTTGTGGTTAAGTACTATTTCTCCATCTCTGATATCATACGAGATGACTAAAGCCTACCAGTTTGGTGCTGATCGTTTGTGGGTGGTTAATGTAGGGGATATAAAACCTGCCGAGTTAGAAACCGAGTTTTTTATGGATTTGGCCTGGGAGGCAGAAAAATGGAATCCTCAAAATGTATCAGAATATCTTACATATTGGGCCAACAAAACCTTTGGTACTCAGCTGGCTTCTGATATTGCAAAAATAAAGAAGGAATATTATAAGCTGGCTCAAACAGGAAAGCCAGAGCATTTAGTTACCGCAACTTACGATAAGCAAACACGTACGGAACGTCTTGCTGCAAGTGAAAAAATGCTAGAAATGGTGAATGACATAAAGCCTAAAATACCGGAACATTTATTAAGTGCTTTTTTCCAGCTGGTAGAATATCCGGTAAAGGGTATGGCATTGATGAATAAAAAAATTTGTTATGCAGCAATGAGTTTTGAAGTATTAAAAAGCAATCCTCAAAAAGCCAAACTATTCTCAAAATATTCAAAAGATGCTTTTAATGAGATACATGCAATGACTGATTTTTATAACCATAATATAGAGAATGGCAAGTGGGATGGTATTATTACAGATTCGCCCAGAAATTTGAAGGTATATGGAATGCCAGATGTTGCAGTGCGCGAAGTTGTGGAAGATCAATCCCTTTATAAGCAGGAATATGATACCAGGTACATTCATCGTGACGCTCCTTTTGAGCTAAATATTGCCAAAAGCAAGATTTCCCTTCTGGCAGATCAGTATGTAGACAAGCAAGATAGCGAAGGCAATGAAATCATTACTGTAAAAGGGCTCGGATTGGATGGGCACAGTATTTCAAGATATCCGTTTAATACCCCTTCGTATTCGAATGAGAATTATAAAAGTGCCCCAAGTGTAACTTACAGTATTTCCGCAGAAAAAGGTAACTATGATGTTTCCATAAAGTGCTTGCCTTCCAGGTCTATTCATAAAGGTAGAAAGTTGCTGTTAGCCTTGGTGATAAATGATAGCAAACCTCAATTTTTTGATGTAAACCACGACCGAAAGGATGGCAAATGGAAGAAACATGTATTGCAAGGATTTGCTGAAGCAAAATTCCATTTGAATATACAGAAAGAGGGTAATGCAGAAATAAAAATATATCTGTTAGATACTGGTCTTGCAATTAGCCGGATAGATATTGATAAGCATAATGAAAAAAAAGAATAAGCAGATATGACAACATACTATAAGAAATACGTCCTGATTTTAATCATATTGCTACAAGTGTTAATTTTATCTGCACAAAAAGCAACTACCAACAGAACTAAGTATTTTCCCAGAGAAGAAATAAAAGCAATAGATATACCTGATAAAAGTAAGGTTTGGGTATTTATATTAGCTGGCCAATCAAATATGGCAGGTCGTGGACTTGTTGAAGCCCAGGATACAGTGCCAAACAATAGAATTTTAACGATAAACAGTAACAATGGTGTTATTGTTGCAAAAGAACCCATACACTTTTATACCCCGGATTATAAAGGATTGGGGTGCGGGTTGTCTTTTGCAAAAAATCTATTAAATAACATTCCTGAAGATATTTATCTTTTGCTACTTCCAACAGCAGTAGGGGGCAGTTCAATTAATAAATGGATAAAAGATATTCCACACAGGAATGTGCCTTTATATTCTAACTTTAAAGAAAAAGTAGCACTGGGGAAACAATATGGAACAATAAAAGCTGTTTTGTGGCATCAGGGAGAAGCAGATGCTAATAAAAATGGTATTTTAAAACGACAAGATAACCTTAAAAATTTGTTTAACTCATTTAGGGATGATGTTGAAAACAATCAGTTACCTATATTGATAGGTGAATTGGGTGCATTTTCGAAAGAACCAGATTTATGGCATCAGATAAATAAAGAAAATCGCAAATATGCGAGAAAGGACAAGTATGCTGTAATAATAAAAGCAGAAGATTTGGAAGAGAAAGGTGATCGTGTTCATTTTAATAGTACAGCTCAAAGGGAATTAGGCAAGAGATATGCCCAAAAATATATTAGGTGTTTTAGTAAATAAATACAGGTTCCTGGCAATTTTTAGCCCTCTTTGAGAGTTAAAATTGCCAAGAACCTAAAAATATCCTTAAAATCCTCCCTTTACTTTGTTATTTCATCATAATGCTCCAAAGCCCATTCCACCATCATACCTATGGCAGGCATTAACTTTTGTCCGGTTTCAGTGAGCGAATACTCTACCCGGGGTGGTATTTCTGCATACATTTTTCGGTTAATCAATTTATTTGCTTCCAGTCGTTTCAAGGTGCAGGAAAGCATTTTCTGTGATATATCAGGAATAGCATTATTTAATTCCTTATAGCGCATAATACCGTTTTGGTTCAAGGTACTCAAAATTAAAAGCGACCATTTATCGCTTATGCGGTCAATAATATTTCGTATGGGGCAGGTTGGGTATAATGGATCTAATCGTTGTATTGTTTTCATTTTTTGATTTCAAAATTACAAAATAATCTCTTTTGGAGAGTAATGTAATATTACGAATACAACAGTTTATTTAGTGATTAACTTTTTTATAAAAAGTTTTTAGCTGTAAATCATTGTTATTCAATAATTCTAACCTATTTGTTAGGTTACGAACCCGTTTGCACAGACTCATTTTATGTTTCACATTTGTGTCATTAATAACAATAAAAACAAATTTATTATGGAAAATTTAATCGTTAAAAACCTGGACACTTTAAATGGAGAAAAAATTGACCGGGATGGCAACGCCTTTACTGTAAAAACCATTATCCCTGATGCAGAAACTTCAAAATGTAGAGCCAATTTTGTAGAAGTAGAACCGGGGAATTATGCGTATGGTTACCATTACCACGAAGCCAATGAAGAGGTCTTCTACTTTATCAGCGGAGAAGGAGTTGTGCGTACCTTAGATGGCGAAATAAAAGTTAAAGCCGGAGATGTTATCGGATTTCCTACAGGAGAAAAAGGTGCACACGTGGTTAAAAATGAATCGGATGAGAAACTGGTTTATATTGATTTCGGAACAACCATACTTCCTGAAATAGCTCATCTTCCTGATTTCAATAAAATCATGGTGATTGGCAAAGAAGTTAATGGAGTTTACGACAAGTAAATATTTTATTCAATTAACTCATTCAAAATACAGTTATGAAAAGGTTAGTTTTGGCGTTAGCCTTTATTGGCATAGTAGTTTGTGTTCAAGCACAAGAAAAGTTCCAGGTTAAAGATTTGGGCAAATTTAAATTACACTCCTTTGTTACCGGAGACCCATTGGGCGACATCAATTATATTATTGAAGGTAAGAATGGAGTTGTAATTATTGAGCCAGTAGCATTCTATGATGATATAAAAGTGATGAAAGACTATATTGCTCAATTAGGCAAACCTGTAGTTAAAGTAATTGCTGATTATCACATTGCCGGATTTACAGGTTATGATGAGTCTTTGTTTGTGCGTGTAGAAGGAATGCCTGAGTTTTCGGAAGGTGCTGTTTATGGAGGTATGATGAACCATTTTGGCGATGTGTTCAAAGATAAAATGGATGTTACCAAATACTCAGAAACCGAAGTTATTGCTAAAGATGCCAAAAAGAATTGGGCAGGGGTTGAATTTCAATTTGCTCCTGGTGTAGCATCCGATTTTCCTGCTTCTAGTATCATTATCGGAAAGAAAGTATATTACACACATTTTACCCCAGCTAAAGCACATCCAAGTCCGCTACAAATACATAATCGGGATGCAGTAAATGCTGTGCTTTCAGAATTAGAAAAAGTCAAAGCGTCAGGTTGCTCTGTTGTTATCGGAGGCCACGGAATGGCAACAACAGATATTGAAACGGTAGAGTTTGAAATAGAATATTTGAAGAAAGTCAACAAAATTTTGTCAACTGAAAAAACAAAAGAAGGTTTTGTTGCTGTTGTTAAAAAAGCCTATCCAACTCTGGAAGGAGATTTAGAGGCACTAGCTTCGGCACTCTATAAATAAAATATGTATCAGAGGTTGTTCAAATTGAATGACCTCTGATAACGTTGTTTTAAGTTATTTAATTATATGAGGTTCATCTTAAAAGATAAAAGAATAGACTTATTATCTCCAATTGCGGCCATACCGTAATTTTAGATAATTTTGCAGCCGTTTGGGTAAGTACATTGCCCTTTAGTGTTCGAAACCTTGAGTAAAAATAAAATATAAATATTTTCTTGATAAATTAACATGTTATAAACATTTGTGACGTTGATGATTTTCAAAACCAAAAAACAAGAGGTAAAATGTTAATATCTAACATATTGAAGTTAATAAGTTATTGAGGTGTTTTAATTTATACACAATATCTTTGTCTCATCAAATAATTGAGATGAGCAAAGCATTAAATAAAAATATCACAGTTCAGGGTTTACTGGAATTATTTCCCAGTGAATTATTGGATAAGTTAAGTGATAAAACTAATGTAGATCATCAAGTGAAAAAATTATTTGGTAAAAACATGTTCTATCTATTATTATATGGTTTTTTAGAAAGTAGCAGAGCAAGTCTTAGGAGTTTGGAAGATGTTTACAATTCGCATAAGTTTAACTTTCTTTTTAATATTGATCAACAAAACGTAACAAAATTCAATTCATTGTCAGATCGTTTAGAATCAATGAATCCTGATTTCTTTAAAAGGATATACGAATATGCACATAGCATGTTATCAAAATGGTACACTGATTCAGAGGCTGAGAATTATTCGATAATAAGAGTTGATTCTACACTAGTAAAAGAGGTTGCCAATAAACTTCGTGAAGGTATTACAACTGCCAATCAGCACAATAGTAGAAAACACATCAAGTTTACTATTGCGATGGATGACTTATTTCCTTTGGATGCTGAGGTTTTTACGGATAAGCAATATTCCAATGAAAATCATTCAATACCAGAAGTTGTTATTAATCAAGATAATAAATTAGGGATTTTTGTTTTTGACAGAGGAGTAAACAGTCGAGATAAGTTTAATGAATTTGACAATTTGAATAAATCTTTTGTTACTCGAATCTCCCCGACAAAACAGCTCAATGTTATTACAAAGAATAAAATGGACTCTGATAAATATAACAATCTTCTAATCCAAGAAGACCTGATTGTTAATCTATTTAATAGACGCCACCAAAGAAGCAACCCATTTCGTCTAATAAAAACCATTAAAAATGACGGCAGTAATGAAGAGCTTTGGTTTCTGACAAATTGTTTGGATTTAAAAACTTCAGAAATAGTAGCCATTTATAGGAAACGATGGGATATTGAAGTGTTTTTCAGGTTTATCAAACAAGAACTAAACTTTTCTCATTTTGTATCAACTAAAGTAAACGGTATAAAAAATATACTTTATATAACTTTGACTTTGGCTATTCTGATTCTGATATACAAAAAACAAAATAATATCGGTTACAAAACTGCTGTTAGAAGATTTAGAATTGAACTTGATAAGCTGATTACCAAGATGATGATTGTGTTTTCCGGAGGTGATCCGAACCTAGTCTTTCGTTAGCGAAATCATGTTCCGAACACTAAAGTACATTGCCCTTTATTAAAGAGTAGAAATGTTATGCACGATATTTGGAATCCGTGGCACGGTTGTACAAAAATAAGCGAAGGCTGTCAGTATTGTTACATGTTCTTTCTTGACAGGCAACGTGATAAAGAAGGTTCTAATATCTACAAAACTAAATCAGGCTTTAATTATCCGTTACAGAAAAACAGGAACGGACAATACAAGATTAAAAGTGGTGAATTAATTCGGGTTTGCATGACTTCCGATTTCTTTTTGGAAGAAGCAGATTGCTGGCGGAATGAAGCCTGGCAAATGATGAAAATTCGCAGTGATGTTAAGTTCTTTCTACTAACCAAACGCCCAGAAAGAGTTGAAAAGTGTTTGCCAAATAATTGGGACGATGGTTGGGAAAACATCTTCTTTAATGTGACCTGCGAAAATCAAAAGCGTGCCGATGAAAGAATCCCCATTCTCTTAAAATTACCCTTTAAACATAAGGGAATTATGACTGCGCCTTTAATTGGCGACATCCAAATTGAAGATTATCTGAAAACCGGACAAGTTGAACAAGTGATTGCCGGAGGTGAAAATTATGATGGAGCAAGGCCTTGTAATTTTGATTGGATAAAATCTTTGCAACGTCAATGTATCAAATACAATATCTCATTCTGCTTTATCGAAACCGGAACCAATTTTATAAAAGACGGTATAGCTTACTCCATTCCAAAGAAATCAGTTCAAAGCCAGATGGCATTTAAATCGGGCATGAATTACAAAGGAAAGCCCATTAACTTTATTCTAAAAGATACAATGGGATTTCCTATAGAACCTATCTACATGTACCAACCCAAATACAAGATTAATTGCCATACTTGCGGAAGCAAGCCAATTTGCAATGGATGTTGTGATTGTGGGAGGTGTTAACTTGACTTTACTACTTCAAATAAATCTGTTTCAAATATGTATTTAAATCCGCTGTTTTTCGTCCGATTAAATTTTCTAAAGTCGGGTCAACAAGGTTAGCATCGTTATTTTTTATTGCCGTTGCGAACATTAATGAAACCTGTGCCAACTGTTCAGGAATATTCATTTGTTTCAATGTCTCCAAAAAGACAGCAGGTTCAGGGCTATTGTATTTGATTGTTGTGAAATCAGGTGAAAATAAATCTATTAGCTAAGAAATATCCAATATGTCAGATGCATTTACCCCAAATCTTTCCTTAAATGATGTCGAAAAATGAGAGAAATTCTCAAATCCAACATGGTAATATACATCAGATGGTTTCTGTTTTTTCTCAACTATTAAATACTTAGCTTCATCAAGACGTTTTTCCCGTAGCCATTTTTCAGGAGTTTCGTTATATGTTTTTTTGAAATCTCGTTTAAATGTCGAAAGGCTTCTTCCTGTTAACCGTGCAAATTCCTTTATTGGAATCTTGAAAGTAAAATTCTTGTTCATGTATTTTTCCAAGTCGATTTTATAGGGTTCGGTGAGGTCAAATATCATCTGCTCAAGATTTGGATGATGATTCATTAAAAGTTCAAGGGCTTCCAATGATTTAATTGATGCAACTGTACCTGTTAATTTTGAGACTTGGTTAAAATAGGGCATAAAAGATTCAAAATATGCCCTAATGAATTTAGATTGAGTCAAATCTATATAAGGCTTTCCCTTGTATTTTTCAGTCGTTGGAATATTATGGTTTTTTGCATAATCTTGAAGCATTTCAGGTGTGAAAAATATACTTACCGACTTATAACTAAATCCTTCGTCATCAGACATTTTAATAGATTTAATCAACTCGTTCTTGCGAATCAATGCAATGTCACCAGGTTCACCCACAACATCAAAATCTGAAAATCGTAAATGTTTTTTTCCGCTTACCATGAAACTAAGGGTAAGCTCAGGAACAATTTGGTCACTATCAAATGTTTTAGCTTTTTCATCGCTAAACATTATATTTTCAACAATCTGCGTTTTCATAAATATTTCCCAATTTATTAAAAACCTTAAAATTTCAATTGACTTTGAAGCATTTTATCAAATAATTTGTCTGAAAGAAGCCATCTCATAAACAAGGTTGGTTTAATTCCAAATCCTCCTGCATATCGGGTTTTTGGATTTTTAGATTCAATACCTTTTAAAATTAGTTTTGAAATAACGATTGGTTTAGATGCATTATGAACCATTTTCTTATTTGCATCAACAGTTCTTGTGATAGCTTCCTTGTATGCCGATTTATCCGCATTTTTTACCATGCTATCTAATGCAATATGTGCAAATTCAGATTCTATTGCGCCAGGCTCAATAATGACAACATCAATCCCGAATTGTTTAACTTCATTTCGCAATGAATCGCTCAATCCTTCAAGTGCGAATTTGCTTGAATGATACCAACTACCGTAAGGTGTTGCAAACCTGCCACCGCCAGAAGTAATATTGATAATTTTGCCATATTTGTTTTTACGCATTGATGGTAATACCAATTGTATCAAACGGGCAACACCAAATACATTTACCTCATATTGGTATCTTGCGGTTTCGATACTAACATCCTCAAGTGCTCCATAAGTACCAAAACCTGCATTATTTATTAGAATATCAATTCGGTTTTCAGTTTTCATAATCGATTCAACAGCATTAACTATTGAATTCTCATTTGATACATCCAAGTGGATTGGTTTGATTCCAAACGATTTAAGTTCTTCTAATTTTTCTGTCCGCCTTGCAGCGGCATAAACTTTATAGCCTTTCTCAGCTAATAATCTAGCGGTTTGGTTTCCAATACCCGATGATGCTCCAGTTAATAAAACAACCTTTTTCATAATCTCAATTTTTAAATTATTAATACATTACAAAATTAGGTACAGAACGAAAAAGATGTTTTTGTCAGCGGTTCATTAAATTTTGGTCACAGGTTCATTTTCTCAGAGGTTCTAAATATTATAATAAGTACAAGAAAGAACCATTCTTTAGGACTAGGCTATTATTACAATAAAAAAGCCTCAATAGAGGCTTTTAGTAAAAATGATTTGTCATATTAAATCCACGGATTCTGCCGAATCAGTTTCCATCTTTGACTATCTGAATTATTCAATGGTTGTAAAACCAACTCAGCATCATCATCCTCAGAAGAAATAGTGATATAAAGTTCAGTTCCTTTTAAACGGATGAAATAGGTGTCATTATCTTGTTTCAAAAACTCCCAGTACTGAAATTTACTTCCACCTAAAGATTTTTGCCATAGGCTAACACCCGGCTTGGGGTCAGAAACAGGTTCAAAAGTTTTTTGCGTGTACAGGTTTTTGAGCAAATATGTGCAGTCTTCAATCTGAATCATCTCCCAGGTAATACACTCCCATACGTGATGGGGATAAAGGATTGTTTTAGCATTATCAGTGAAAATTGCATCATGTACACGAATATCTTTACCGGATTGGATATTCTGTAAAGCGTAAGTGTTAGCGTATTGTTTTTTCTTTTTAATGTCTTTTGTAAACCTTAAAATAAAAGGTATTGCTGCTATTACAAGCAATACAATTGGTATGATTATTAATATCTTTTTCATCTGTAATCCTCCGTAGCTTTTAAACAGTAATCCCAAATAATTTGCTCGTTTTCGGGCGAATAATACTTATCGTTTGCTTTTTCTTTTCCTTTAGGGCCAAGATACAGGTTTGAAACACCTTCCAATTCGGGTGAAGTTGCTCCCATAATGCTACCTTTTATTCCGGCTTCCATCGAGTTTGACATTAGAGCGCCCCAAATGGTATAGATAATTTTGTATTTCCATGATTTCATGGCATCACGACCAAGGCTTGATTTAACCGAGCCTGGATGTGTTGAATTAAAGGTGACATTTTGGATACCTTGTTTTTTTGCTTCAAGTACAAAATGTCGCATTACCCAGATAATATACAATTTTGATAAACCGTAAGCCCTTGGCATAGTGTAGCTATTTTCCAGTTCAATATCAATCAAGTCAGGTTTTCCGCCCATTGCATGGGCTGCCGAAGCAACTGTAACAACCCGTGCTGACTTGCTTTTTTTAAGAGTGTCCAACAAAAGCGTTGTTAAAAGAAAAGGAGATAGAACATTGATAACCATTGTTTTTTCGTGTCCTTCGGCAGTAAGCTCCCGTGTATCGGTAAACTGTGCTCCGGCATTATTTAAAAGTACATCGAGGCGGTCATATTTCTTCTTAATTTCCTCTGCAAAACGTTTCACATCTGCAAGTGAAAGAAAATCGGCTAAAAACATGTCGATATTATTACTGCCCGATTCTGATTTTATTTCTTCAAATGCAGTCTTTGTCTTTTTAGGGTTTCGACCGTGGATTATAAGAGTATGTCCTTGTTTTGCAAGTGTCTTTGCGGTTTCTTTTCCGATGCCATCGGAAGCTCCTGTTACTAATATGATTTTGCTTTCCATATCTGTATTTTTTTGATTCTGTTTTATGATATTTCCTTTTCAGCCATTGTCTTGATGTCTTTCACGTAAATGACATTTTGCATATAACCATGCTTCGATGCATAAATCATAGATAAGGCCACTTGTTGCATGGTGGAAACAATATTCGGCATTACCAGTTTTATAAAGGGAAGTAACCAGGAAATATATCTGTAGTATTTTTTAACTTTTGTTTGTTCTTTTGTCGCCACAATGAATCCTATTCTATAGCCAAAGGCTTGTTTAAATGGAAGTTTCATTAAATCATTTTCTGTTTTTCCTTTTATTCGTGCCCATGCCATTCGCCCTTTTTCACTACTGTCAGTTCCTCCACCACTTACATAAATAAATGACATTTGGGAGTTTGGATTTAAACACTTTGCAAAATGTAGAGTAGTTTCATAAGAAATACGCTTGTATTCTTCCTCACTAATACCAACAGAGCTAACTCCTGCACAAAAGAAACAAGCATCATAACCTTTGAGCTTCGTATCATTTTCCTTTAAGGCAAGAAAATCAGACACAATATATTCTCTTAATTTGGGGTGTTTAATTCCAATTGGTTTTCGGCTTACGCTTAACACCTCAGTTATTTGTGAAAGCTTTAAGCATTCCAGCATTATGCCTTCACCAACCATTCCTGTTGTTCCTGTAATTATAATTTTCATCGTAACTATTTTAGATTGTGGTTTAGTTAAATGATTGCCTGAATTCCATAGGCGTTGTATTCGTCTTTTTCTTAAATAACTTATTAAACGATTGTGAATATTCAAATCCTAATTGATACGCAATCTCACTAATCGACAAATTAGTAGTACTCAACAACTCTTTTGCTTTTTCAATAATATGATTCTGAATGTGCTGTTGGGTAGTTTGTCCCGTAAGGCTTTTTAGCATGTCATTTAAGTAATGAGATGATACAAAAAGTTTTTTAGCAAAGTATTGTACTGTTGGTAATTCAGAGTTTTCGGTGTTCAGAAAATGCTCGTTTAGTAATTCCTCAAACTGAACTAGCAAATCGCTTGAAGCTTTTTTACGAGTAATAAATTGACGGTTATAAAACCGATTAGAATAATTGAGTAAAAGATCGAGATGAGAGACGATTACATCCTGAGTGAAATGGTCAATGTTTAATTCTATCTCATCTTTAATGTTTTCAATGATTCCCGTAATAAGGATGTCTTCTTTGTCTGATAAATGTAAAGCTTCATTTACTGCATAAGAAAAGAAACCATATTCTTTAATCTTTTTTGCCAAAGGAAATCCCTGTATTAAATCAGGATGAAAAACAAGCATCCAGCCATCTGGTTTTTCAATTGGTACATCCGCAGAGGATTCTTCTATTTCAAGTCTTTGACTGGGAGAAACAAATGTCATCACACCTTCATCAAAATCGTAATATTGTTGTCCGTACCTGATTTTTCCCTGACAATTCTTCTTTAAATTGACTACATAAAAATTGAAAACGACAGGTTCAGTTATTTTCACCGTAGTCATATCAACATCATCAGCATTAACTACACTAATCAAAGGGTGCGATGGTTTCTTTAGATTCAGTAAAGTATGCAGTTCTGAAATTGAATTTAGTACCTTATATGCAATTGCTTTCATGTTCAATTATTTTATAATAATTCAAATACCTTTTATAGCACATTACAAAGTACCGAAATTTAAATTACGAAAAAGTATCCAAATCGGGGGTAGTTGTATCCAAAAATGGGCAAGTTCATTTAATTGTATTAAGTCAATCTGTAATGGATGTAGTAATTGAGGAAAGTGTTAGCTTTGTTGGCTCAAAATTGAATAGCATTATGGAAGAATTAAGAGATAAAGAATCAATTATTCAGAATACGCTAAAACAACTAAAAGCTAATAACTTCGAAGTTTATTTTGCGGAGGATACTGCCAAAGCAAAAGCCATTTTTGAAAATGATATTTTGCCGAATATTAAATTCAAAAGTGCCTCTTATGCAGATTCCATAACCATGCGGGAAACCGGTGCACTGGACTTGTTACAGAATAATCAGGACATTGAATTTATTGATACTTTTTCTCCCAATGATGATTGGGATACAAGAATTATAAAACGAAAGCAGGCGTTAACTGTGGATTTGTTTCTTACCGGCACCAATGCAATCACTGAATCAGGTTATCTTGTTAATCTGGATATGATTGGAAACAGGGTAGCCCCATTAACTTTTGGCCCGGAACATGTTGTGCTTTTTATTGGAACTAATAAAATAGTAAAAGACAAAGAAGAGGCTTTTCACAGGATTAAAACCATTGCTGCTACCTTGAACGCACAACGGCATACTAATTTCAAAATACCTTGTCAAACAACAGGTGTATGTGTCGATTGTAAAAGCAAACAAAGAATCTGTAATAGTTGGGTTATCACCGAAAAATCATTTCCCAAACACAGGATCAAAGTTATTCTTATCAATCAGGATTTGGGGTATTGATTTTAATTCAAACCCCGAAACTCACTTGGCGACATGCCTATAGTCTTTTTAAACATCCTTTTAAAAATGTATTATACTACAAATAGTCGTTCGAATAAATGCAACATATAACAAAAAGTCGTTCAAATAAATGTGAATTAATTAAAAAAGACATTTGTAAAAGTGTATATTTGTATCCGCACAGATATGAAAAATAGTGGATATGGAAAGGACTGCAATAAATAATCTTTATGATTGGAAAAAAAATGAAAATAGAAAACCTTTAATCATAAGAGGTGCTCGTCAGGTAGGAAAGACCTGGCTGATGAAAGAATTTGGCAGGAAAGAATATGCTCAGACAGCATACGTGAATTTTGAGAGTTCAAAAATTCTAAAGGATCTGTTTTCTGAAGATTACAATATAACACGAATAGTTAATGCAATTCAGATTGAAACAGGAGTACAAATTAATGCAAACGACACCTTAATAATATTGGATGAAATTCAGGAAGCTAAAGGTGGTATAGCTTCATTAAAATATTTCTATGAAAATACTCCGGAATATCATATAATAGCAGCGGGGTCTTTATTAGGTGTTTCACTCCATCAGCACACCTCCTTTCCTGTTGGAAAAGTTGATTTTTTAGACTTGTATCCTTTAAGTTTTCCAGAGTATTTAAAGGCTTTGAATCAAGAGCCTTTGTTGAAACTGATTGAATCTCAGGATTGGGGTTTGATACGGAATTTTAAAACAAAATTCACTGAACTATTAAGACAATATTATTTTACAGGAGGAATGCCGGAAGTGGTATTGTCCTTTAAGCAAAATATGGATTACACGGAAGTCAGAAAGATTCAGAAGAATATTTTATTGGCCTATGAGCAGGACTTCTCAAAACATGCTCCTGTTGAGATCGTTCCCCGAATCAGAATGCTTTGGAATTCAACCTTGGCACAATTGGCAAAAGAAAACAAAAAATTTATATACAGTGCTATTAAGAAAGGTGCAAGAGCAAAAGATTTTGAGCTGCCGCTATCATGGCTAACCGATAGTGGACTGATTTATAAGGTGAATAGAATAAACAAAGCAGGTATGCCGCTTAAAGCTTATGAGGATATGAATGCCTTTAAAATATTTATCGTTGATGTTGGATTACTTGCTGCCATTGGCAACCTTGATGTAAAAACCTTACTTGATGGGAATAGCATTTTTGAAGAATTCAATGGTGCATTAACAGAGCAATTTGTATTGCAACAATTAAAAACCATACCTGATATTCCGATATATTATTGGTCAGCAGAAAAAGCAAATGCTGAAATTGATTTTGTGATTCAACACCTGAACAAAATTGTTCCAATTGAGGTAAAAGCTGCTGAGAATCTACAGGCTAAAAGTTTAAAATCATTCAAACAGCGATTTCCGGAATCCGTTGCTATAAGAACCTCAATGTCTGATTTCCGGAAAGAAGATTGGCTGACAAACACCCCGCTGTATGCAATAAATTATCTAATGAAGATTACGGGAATTTAGTGCTTTGTAGAAAATTTGAAATGGTATAGTAACTGCGGGAACTGTAGCTTTGCGATCAAAAGGAGAAAAGTAATATAGCAAGATTTGAGGATAAAGCATCGTGCATTCAGTAAACAATACAAAACCTTAAAGCTAATAATTTCGAAGTTTATTTTGCGGAGGATACTACCAAAGCAAAGGCTATTTTTGAAAATGATATTTTGTCAAATATTGAATTCAAAAGTGCCTCTTATGCAGGTTCCATAACCATGCGGGCAACCGGTCCTTTGGATTTATTGCAGAATAATCAGAACATTGAATTTATTGATATTTTTTCTCACAATGATGATTGGGATACAAGGATTATAAGACGTAGCAGGCACCAACGATTGACTCGTTTCTTACCGGTACCAATGCAATCACTGAGTCAGGTTATCTTGTAAACCTGGATATGGTAGGCAATAGGGTAGCACCATTGGCTTTGGGGCCGGAGCATGTTGTACTGTTTATTGGGACTAATAAGATCGTGAAAGACACACCAGAAGCTTTTCATCGTATTAAAACCATAGCTGCTCCGTTGAATGCCAAGCGTCATACAAACTTCAAAATTCCTTGTCAAACAACTAGCATTTGCCATGATTGTAAAAGCAATCAAAGAATCTGTAATAGTTGGGTTATCACCGAAAAATCATTTCCAAAACACAGGATCAAGATTATTCTTATCAATCAGGAATTGGGGTATTGATTCTAATTCAATTCCCGGTACTCACTTGGCGACATGCCTACACTCTTTTTAAACATCCTCGTAAAATGCTGAGGATATTTAAAGCCTAATTCGAAGGCAATCTCACTAATAGTTTTTGTTATATCCAACACTTTCTCTTTGGCTAAAGAAATTAATTTCAGATGAATATAATCCAAGGCAGTCTGACCTGTTTCTTTTTTAACCAAATCTCCAAAATAATTTGTTGAAAGGTGTAGTTCCCGGGCTATTAAGGTAACAGATGGCAAGCCTATGTTTTGTGGCTTTTCCGAACGGAAATAATCGTTTAAATATCGTTCAAACTGCTCAATTATCCCTTTGTTTGTGTTTTCTCTGGTAATAAACTGTCGGTCATAAAATCGCATACTGTAATCCAGTAACATTTGAATACTGTTTATTATCAGTTTTTTACTATGCTTATCTATTCGCTCATTAATTTCATATCCGATTTTTGCAAAGCTTTCAAAAACAAGACTTCTTTCACGTTGCGAGACATGTAAAGCTTCGTTCGATTCATAAGAAAAGAAAGAATAATCATGCATTATTTTACTAAGGGAAGAACTAAGCAATAAATCAGGATGAAAAATCAGAACCCATCCGGTTTTACTGTTCTCCTGCTCACTACGTTTAATCTTTACTACTTGTCCCGGAGATATAAATAATAAAGTGCCTTCTTTATAATCATATTTATTACGACCATATTCTACTTTGCCACAATCTCCCTCTTTAAAATAGATTGCATAAATACCGAAATATAGATGAGAATATTTATCCCATTCTTTCCTGTCAGTGTTCTTATGGCTTTGAAGTTGTGAAAAGTCAATAATATTTACCAGCGGATGTAAAGTTTCTACTTCTACCATCTTATTGTAATCATCTACTGTTTCAATTCTGTAAATAGCACTCATAACTATTCGCTTTTATTATTTACTACAAATATAAGTGTTTGGAGATTAATTTATTATCAACTAATAGCGTAACAGTGAATATGGTATGTAATACTGTGTTTTGTATAAACCATAGATACCAAATGATTACCAATTTTGCATCGAAGTAATTCAAACAATAATTTAAGAAATGGAAAGAAGAGATTTATATGAACGACTAAAGAATGGTGAACCATTAAGTATGTATAATCCTGATTTTGCACCTGCAATTTTAGATATGGAATCATCAAGAAAGGTTATCCATAGAATTAATAATGAGTTTCATAAGTTAGAAGATTTACCTCCGTTGTTTGCTGAACTAATAGGCAAATCGTTTGAAGAAGGTACAGCTATAATGCCTCCATTTTATATTGACATGGGTAAAAACATTAAGATTGGTAAACAAGTTTTTATTAATCACAATTGTACATGTATGACAGCGGGGAGCATAACAATTGATGACCGCGTGATGATTGGGCCACAAGTAACACTTTTAACTGCAAATCACGATTTCGATGACCACAATACGCTTATCTGCAAACCAATTCGTATTAAAGAAAATGTATGGATTGGTGCTTGTGCTACTATTTTACCTGGGATTACAATTGGTGAGAATTCTGTAGTTGCAGGAGGTTCGGTGGTTACAAAAGATGTGGAACCGAATGTAATTGTTGGAGGTAATCCAGCAAGAGTAATCAAACGGCTTAATAAAACAGAAATATAATCTTAAATACATTACCATGAAGAAAATAGTTTTCGCATTATCGATTATGATATTATTTACAAACTTAAAGGCACAAACAATGCAAAATACCAAAGAATTATCGGATAGAATTCAGGTGATTGAAGACAAAATGTCCATAAAAAATTTAGTTGATACTTTTTCTGTATTAGCTGACCAAAAAGAAACCCAAAAACAAACCTTGCTATTTACAGAAAATGCTTCCGTAGAATCACGTGTAAATGGACAACCAGGAATGACTTTAACAGGCCGGAAGCAAATTGGCGATGCCTTTAGTTCGTACCTGAGTCTTTTCGAAACTGTTTACCACATTAATGGTCAACAAACTATCGAGCTAAAAGAGAATACTGCTTCTGCAACTTCTTATTGCATGGTTATATTAATAGGTATGGAAGATGGTAAAAAAATAAAGACAACCATGGGAGTATATTATTACGATGAGTTTGTTAAGGAGAAC
This sequence comes from uncultured Saccharicrinis sp., assembly GCA_963677345.2. Classification (GTDB taxonomy): domain Bacteria; phylum Bacteroidota; class Bacteroidia; order Bacteroidales; family Marinilabiliaceae; genus Saccharicrinis. Next base: position 16,573 of record CAXXLC010000001.1, on the reverse strand, counting down.
GGTTGCTGGTTGATTACAAAACGCACATCTAACTTTATTTGGCAGGAAAAAGAAGAAGTTGAGTGATCTTGTATCCCTTCTCTAAAATATAATTATGTGCTTTTTGAAGGAAAGATTTAAATACAAAATCTCCAAGTGACTCTACTATTCACCGGAGATTTTGTGTCATCCCCGGCACAACAAAGTTTCTCTCATTTTTTTATCAAAAATCAACCTTATCAGGATGCAAACCTGAACCTCCACAATATTCCATTGCATTGATTGTTTGCATATCTTCTACTGTGATTTCAAAGTCGTCAATAGCTAAGTTTTCAACAATACGGCTTGGAGTTATTGATTTTGGTAGCGGTAATACATCATTTTGCAAAACCCATCGAATACATATTTGGGCTACTGATTTATTGTATTTTGCAGCGGTGGCTTTTAGTGTTTCATTATCCAACATTTTTCCGGTTCCTAAAAGACTCCATGCTTCAACCAGTATATTATTGTCTTTGCAAAACGAAACACATTCCTGTTGCATAAATCCGGGATGGAACTCAATTTGATTTATGGATGGTCGAATAGTAGCAGTTTCCATTAATGCTTCTAAATGGTGAGGTAAGAAATTACTTACACCTATTGACTTTATTTTACCTTCTTTATAAAGTTCTTCTATTGCTCTCCAAGTTTCGTTATTAATTTCTTTAGAAATGGGGCTTTTAATTGTAAAAATAGTCCTTTAAAAGGTTCTCCGTTTTTTGATGGTCTTTTGAATTTGCGCAACATGTGGTTACGTTTTAGAAAAAACGAATCGCCCTTTTCTTAAACGTTATTTTTTTGAGATAGTATTGTAAAATGATGAGCATACTTAAGATTTAACTCATAAGTAAATTTACTACAGTTTTATTTATCAGGTACTTTCTCTTTTAACTTTGATAAGCGTTAACCAGATCTGTTCTTTTAGTGATTTTTCAATTACATTAGTTCTTTTAATTTTTATAATGTGCTGATTTTAAATTCATTGAATAATTTATGGCAAAATTATTATCTTATTGATTTTAAGCGAATTGTAAATCAGTCTAATGTCTATTATCTAATATCTAACGATCTATTGAATTAACAACATTATTTATTTGACATGACAATTAAAATAAATATATTTGTCATAACAAATATAAAAACGTAGATATGGATATAAATTATTTCATTCAGAACTTTAGGAATGCTTTTGGCGATTATGAATTACCTATAGCTATTTGGTATTCAGATAGACCCAAGGTAGAAGTATCAAAAACAAGAGGTTGTTATATTAAAGACTTAAAACCGGCTAGAAAAGGCCAAATTGTAAGTTTATCTGTGGATGCCATTGCATGTCCGGGAGGAAAAGTATATAGTGGCTTCACGTCAGTTCCACCATTTCTTCCGGGATTTGTCTCTGATAAAGAACGGTATAAAGATACACCTGAAATGGTTATTGACTTTATTACAGAATTAAACATGCCATCAAAAGAAGGTAAGTACATTAATTTTGCATCAATTAACAACCTTGATAGCTTTGAAGGCCTGGAGGGAATTATCTTTTTTGCATCTCCAGATGTTATGACAGGATTAATTTCATGGACTTTAATGGATACAAATAAACCGGATGCTGTTTCAGTTCCTTTCGCATCAGGATGTAGTGCCATAGTTGCTCAAACTGTTGTAGAAAACAGAGATGAAGGTCACAGGTCATTTTTAGGCTTATTTGATCCGTCAGTAAGGCCACAAGTTGAAGCAAATATATTAAGTTTGTCAGTTCCGATGAGTCGCTTTAAAGAGATGTATTACACATTGGAAAAATCATGTTTGAAAGGCACTCATGCATGGAATAAAGTAAAAGAAAGAATTTTACAAGATGGAAATTAAATTAGAGAATTCCGTAAATCATAGAATAGCAACACTTGCCGTACTTTTAAAGCGGCAGGTGTTTAGGATAATCGCTGATAATCAATTAGAAATTACACCAGATCAATGGGTTATAATGTACTATTTATGGGAAGAGAATGGGCTAACAGTTGGTGATTTAGCTAAAAAATCGAAAAAGGATTTTGCTAATGTTACGAGGATAATTGAAAAGCTTTGTAAATTAGGATATGTATCAAAAAGGAAAAGCCTAGAAGATAGTAGAAGTGTTCTTATTTTTATTCTTCCCAAAGCAGAGGAAATAAAAGAAAAAATTTATGCTTGTTGGCAACAATCTATTAGTATTGCAACCAATGGAATAACAGATTCTGAACAGGCTACAATTCTTGCTCTAATAGAAAAAATGGAAAACAATATTTTAACTTATATGGAATAACTCCCTGTTGTATTGGTATACAACAGGAAGCTTTATTTGCCTTATGCTTTAGACATTGTCTTGATTAGCAAGCTGTTTGAGCTTTTGCTAGAATATAAGAACTTGATTATATATTGTAGTTATCCATTATTTCTTCATAAACTTATCAGTAAGCCATTTTCTTACTGGTACATCATATAATTTATATAAAGCATAAGCCAAAATCACACTTACCACGAGTACTGATATTGATATAAATATCATGGTTGTTTTTCCAGATGGTGACGTATTAATAAAGTCCTGGTTTTTATCAATCCATGCCATATACATATAAATAAAAGGATAGTGAATTATGTATAGGGGATAGGATATATCACCAAGAAAGCGACTTATTTTAGATGACATTTTACCTTTGGTTTCGCCACTGGCACCAATATAAACTACCAACGGAAATACTAATATTATAGATAATGAATCGTAAAGGCCATTCAGCCAAACTTGTTCAGAATTTCCGACTCTTGGTATGGAGAATATAACAACAAGTATTAAACTGCTCCAGAAAAATGCATTCTTGTATAGTCCTGGTTTTACAACTCTGGATAATAATAATCCTGCTAAAAATGGATAAAGAAGTCTCGTAAATCCTATTCTAAGTTGAGTGGCATCAATTGACCATCCGCCAATTACATCTCCATGCGGACTGGTAACAGCCAGGTGAATTAAGGCAGCTCCGGCAATAAATACTAATAAGGCTAATATTTTATTCGAGAGCTTCCTGATAAATAAGGCATAAAGAATATTACCAACATATTCAAAAAACAACGACCATGCCGGGCCGTTCAAGGGATGCATTTCTGTCCAACCTCTAATATCCATCGAATGGCCAACAGGTATTAAGGTAAAACCTATTACCATTACCAATAACATCTTCCAAACCGGAGTTTCAGATATTACCGGGAAGAAACTACTATCCTGAAAATAGAAAGTTACTGCACCAATAATCATCCCTACAATAATCATTGGGTGCAGACGAATTAATCGTCGTTTAAAAAAGCCACCCAGTGTCATCTTTTGCCAGCGGTCGTCGTATGCATAGCCAATAACAAAACCAGACAAAACAAAAAAGAAATCTACAGCCAAATAACCGTGGTTGATAATCTGTTTAGAGTGGTCGCCTCCGGTAAATGTTTCAAGGATATGAAAAGCTACAACTATAATTGCTGCAACACCACGTAAACCATCTAATATCGGGTAGTGTTTTTTTGAGTCGGAAAAACCGGATTGATTACTATTGCTAAGGCTCATATTATGTATCTATTAAAGTTTATTATTTGAGTGTAATTACTTTCAATAATTCGTTAAAACGTATAATACACTGTAAATTAGTAGTTAAAAATCATTATTGTAAATTATTTAATTTGTAGGTTCAAAACGTCTTGTAAATTAGTCTATTGTCTCTTATCTAAAATCTAAAGATCTATTGTGCTTTACTCAGTTATTTCAATTCTATTCCATTCACTATCTTCAATCACACTCTCGTAATAGCCATCTCCTGTAATCCGGGCTTCGCTAACAATGTTATAGCCATCGCTTCTTAATTGTTCAGTTAGTTTATCCACTCTTTTTCTGTCTCCAACTGAAATTGACAGGTGAGTCAATCCCAATGATGAAGCATGATTCCCTAAGAATTCCATAATGTAGGGATTGTGCATTAGTTCGATTCGCGTATCCCCACTTTCAAATGTTAGAAAATACGATGAGAAACTCTTTTCAATGTTTATGTATTTATCGCTACATTTTGCCCCAAAATACTTTAGATAAAATTTTTTGGTTTTCTCCAAATCATGTGTCCAAATTGCAATATGATCTATTTTCATTGGTTATATTATTGTATCTTTTAATTCATTGCAAAGAAAGGTGGTGACAATTTATAAACTTGTCTTTTATTAAAAAACTATTGTCTTATTTTTGTAATCATTCAAATTTTAGAGAATGAAAAATATTGAAAAAGCAAAATATTGTCACGTTGAAATTGACAAAGATAAATCCTTCTTCTTTGATCATGTGCATATTGTGTGGGATGAGCAGATTTCATTTCACCAAAGTAATGATTGGGAATTGTCTTATGTTATTACAGGGAGTGGTACTCGTGTTATTGGCGACAATATGGAAACCTTTTCTAAAGGAGAAATCATTTTGCTTCCTCCCAATTTGGATCATGGTTGGTATTTTGATGAAAACGTTCATGATAAACATGGCAAAATTGAAAATATCACTATTATTTTTCCTGATTCATTTCTTGATAAATGTGCCAATACATTTCCTGAATTACAAACTAGTGTAAAGCGCTTAAAAGAGATATCAAAAGGCATGAGTTTAAAGGGAAAGTTGTTGCCCTTGATCCAAAAGTTAATGCATTCAATGATCTCCCAAAACAATGTGGAGCAGTTAACTACCTTACTTCAAATCATCTCTCATATTTCTTCAGATACTGAAATGCAAATAGTTGGTTTTCGTGAAAAACAATCACGCAAGACAGAAAAACTTCAGGAAGTCCATCGTTTTATGTTAACGCATTATCAAGAAAAAATAACACTTGACGATGTAGCTAAATATGTAGGGATGAATAGTTCTTCCTTTTGCTCATTTTTTTAAAGAGAAAAAGGAATGTCATTTTTTACCGCACTAAATGACTATAGAATTAAATGCTCATGTATAATGCTTCGCGAAACATCCATGACGATTTCAGAAATTAGTGCAGCTGTTGGTTTTAATGACATCCCTTATTTTAATCGGACTTTCAAGAAAATTATGCAAGTTTCCCCTAAAGAATATCGATTAAATTTTATTTAGTTTTATTGAATCTATAAAATCTCCATAATTCTTTTCCAGTCAGAAACCCTTTCATACGAAGAATCTGCCACGTGAACATTATGCAATTGACTAAACATTATCCTCTTACCATTGAATGTGGAAAGATTTTTAGGATGGTCGTCTATCATAATGTCGCCACTAATACTATCCTTGCTGCCGCAGAAGATCATTTGTTTCCAGGTTATAAATGGGAAGTGTTCATTCAACCATGCTTGTTTTTCATTTAAACTATTCGGGAATTCTGTTGCAGAAGATACTATTAAGACTTTGTATTTATTATTCAGATAGTTTAAGCCTTCAACACTATCTTTCATTACAGGAGGTGTACGAAAAAAACCTTTACTCCGAACAAGTTTATTAAATGAAGGAAAAGCCTCCTCCTCTAATTTCCCCTCCAAACTCTTCTGTGTCATTTTTAATCCTGTTTCTTTAAATTCAAGATTAATTAAATGTGAATACACACCTGCCAACACTCCATCCATGTCTACTAATAATTGCTTTTGCATCGATTAAATTTTTTTAGAAAAAAAAAATTAATAACAACGAATTACTTTTTTTGTATATGCGGTTTCTGGTTTAAGAGTAATTGTTTCAGGCTATTTAAATTGCACTCTTGCATATTACCGCATAAAACTATAAAATAACGCATTATTTATTAGATATATCAATCAAATATAGATATATTGCGGATATATGCAATTTTAAATGCGGCATTATGCTTAAAAAAGAAAGGCACGATTATATTTTAAATCTTATTAATAGAGATAATCGAATCTATGTTACTTCGCTAAGTAACGAACTTGGAATTTCAGATGATACCTTAAGACGGGATCTTACTGAATTAGACAATAAAGGCTTGTTGACAAAAGTTCATGGAGGAGCGATTGCAAAATCAGGAATATCTATCCAATTTACGGACAGGATAAATACTGCTATGGATAAAAAGCAACAAATGGCTTCAAAGGTTATTCCCCTTTTTAAAAATGGAGATGTAATTCTATTAGATGGAGGAACATCTAATCTTGCAGTCATACGTCAATTACCCAAAGAATTAGAGTTAAGCATATTTACCAATAGTTTTCCGATTGTAAACGAACTATTTAACCGCCCTAATATAGAATTAAATTTTCTTGGAGGTAAAGTCTTTTCATCTTCTCAGGTAACAGTTGGAGTTACTGTTTTTCAAGCTCTACAAACTATTAACCCAGATTGGGTTTTAGTTGGGATAAGTGATGTACATCCGGAAAAAGGATTAACATGTCCGGACAGAGATGAGGCATTAATAAAACGAGCAATGATTGAAAGAGGAAATAAAAGGCTTATTCTTGCGGATAGTCATAAACTAAATACCGCAAGAACTTATCAAGTGGCCTCTTTGGAGGAAATCGATTATATAGTAACCGAAGACAATAAAATAGATTACATAAAAAACAACTGGCCTAAGTACTCCTATGATGTTATTTAGTCTGTTTATTGGTGTTTTATTGGAAAATAAATTCAGAAAGAACTGATTGGTTTATGAAGCAGATTCAATAAATCCTCCTTTTTCCTTAACAACCAAATGCCCCCAATTATTAATCGCTTCTAAAGCCGGTATAAATGTTTTCCCAAAATCCGTTAAACTATAAATTACTTTAATAGGTGGTTTGTCGCCAAATACACTACGCAAAACCAAACCGCTTTCTTCCAGCTGTTTAAGTTGCAAACTGAGTGTCATCTCCGTTATGGCTCTTATTTCTTTCTTTAATTCGTTGTAACGTTTTTCTTTATCCTTGAGGTGATATAAAATAACCGTTTTCCATTTTCCACCTACTAAATCCATCGCCAGGCTTACTGTACATGGATAAATTTTTCCGTTTAATTCAATGCTTTTTCCCATATCTTTAATCTATCTAGTGTCAGCTAAATAAACTCGCACAAATTCAGTATTTGGTATTTTTTGCAAAGACTATCTAATTTGATAGTTATTGCAAAGGTAAATCACTAAAGTTATTTTTGCAACTATAATAATGATAGTTTAAAATATGAAACAAAATGCAATTGTATTCCCTGAAGAATACACTCCCGGAACAACAGACAATTATTGTTCAAATGAAGTAATTGTAAAAGGTTTAACAACACAGGAAGTATGGAAATATTTAGCTAATCCTTTTGCCTGGCCTGAATACTATCCAAACTCATCTAATGTTGAATTCTTAAATTCCAATGACAGGGAATTATTTGATGGTGTTCGTTTTCGTTTTAAAACATTTGGGTTCCCAATTGAAGCACAAGTAACTGAATTTGTACCTCCATGTGAAAATGAAGCAGCTCGATTGGCATGGCATGGTTGGGCTGAAGGGGACGAGGAAACACGTTTGGATGTTATCCATGCCTGGTTAATTGAAGATTTATCGGGCAATAGAGTTCGAATTCTTACACAGGAAAGCCAAATTGGAAAACCGGCACAGGAGCTTGCTAAAACAAAGCCTAACCCTATGATTAACGGACATCAGGATTGGCTGGATGGATTGGTAAGTTATGCAAAAAACAAAAGAAACCAGAATCAACTTTGATATGAAAAACGTAAAAATAGCTTTTCTTGGACTTGGTGCAATGGGTTCAAGAATGGCTTCTCAATTAATAAAAGCTGGATATGACTTAACGGTTTGGAATCGTACTGCAAAGACAGCTGAGGAATTTGCTAAAAATGGAGCAAAACATGCAATGACGCCCAAAGAAGCTGTGATTGATGCAGATTTTGTAATCTCTATGGTTAGAGACAATGAGGCATCAAAGGATGTTTGGTTTAATGATGAAACGGGAGCAGTTTCCGGAATGAAAAAAGGCGCTGTAGCTATTGAGAGCTCGACATTGACACCGGGTTGGATTAAAGAAATGGTTGGCATTTTTTATAAGGAAGAAATTTCGTTTTTAGAGGCTCCGGTTTCCGGTACTCGTCCGCAGGCAGATTCTGCACAGTTGATTTATTTTGTTGCAGGAGACAAAGAGGCTTTTGATATTGCAAAACCCGTATTGGAAAAAATGGGTTCAAAAATTAATTTTCTTGGAGAACCAGGTAATGCTGCTATTACAAAATTGGTAACTAATTCATTACTGGGAATACAGGTAGCTGCTTTATCCGAACTTATAGGAGTAATTAAAAGCAACAATGCCAATGTGACTGAAATATTAAATGCAGTATCGCAAACAAGTCCATGGGCTCCGATAAATAATTTTATTAGTTCGACCATTATTAATCAGAATTTTGCACCTCTCTTTCCTGTTGAATTAATATCAAAGGATTTCAACTATATATCTACTATTAATGATGCGGATGAACAGATATCTCTTTTAAAACGAGTGTCTGAAATTTTTCATGCAGGTATTGATAATGGTTTAGGCGACCTGAATATGACAGGCGTTTCCAAACTTTTTGAATAGTTATTATTTATTTTTGAATGTATGGTTTTCTATTTCATAAAGAAGTGAAAACCTACTTTTTCTCATAGTCATTTTCACTTAGTATAAAAAAATAGAGTAATGAAAGTATTAGCAATAAATGGAAGTCCTAAAAAAGAAGGAAACACATATCATGCATTAACAATGCTTGGTAAGCAATTAGAAAAGGAAAATATTGATTTTGAAATTCTGCATATTGGCAACAAGGCTATTCAAGGTTGTTTGGGGTGTGGAAAATGTTATAAAATGAAGAATAACCAGTGTGGAATAACAACTGATATTGTAAATGAATCCATCCCCAAAATTTTGGAGGCAGACGGTATTGTACTAGGTTCTCCGGTGCATTTCTCGGGTATATCAGGAACAATGAAAAGCTTTTTAGACCGTGTTTGGTATGTGTCATCAAGCAATAACAATTCTTTGTTTCATCATAAAGTTGGAGCTGCAGTAGTAGCTGTGCGCCGTAGTGGAGGTTCTGCTACATTGGATAGTCTTTATCATTATTTGGCGTATTCAGAGATGATTCTGGCAACCTCAAATTATTGGAATATTATTCATGGAACAACTCCGGCAGAAGCTGAGCAGGATACCGAAGGCGTTCAGATTATGGAAACGCTTGGTAATAACATGGCCTGGATTATGAAAATGAAAGAAGCCTCTGCTACTTTATCACTTGAGGAACCGGAAATACCAAATAAGATTATGATGAATTTTATAAGGTGATACTATTTTTGTATCTACTGCCAAAATCAATTGGTAATATTTCATAACGAAATCAAAAACAGAAAAAGTAAATGTTCAAAAAAATACCCATTAATAGCATATACAATTGTATCGTTATTATTTTAATTGTTGTTGCAGTTGCCATTAGGGGAGGAGCTACCTTTAGATGGATGCTTCCTCAGAAAGAATTTTCTTATAGCCTTAAAGATATTCAAGTAGCATATAAGGATGCTGCAAAGGTCAAATTAAAATCAGAAGGTACCATCTCCATTCTGGATAATAACAACAATAAAATTACAAACGCCCTGTTTTCGGGCGATTTTAATGCTGAGTTTCAGGGATATGCAGGTAAAATACCTGTTTTAATATATTTTGATAACAAGCATGTAGTATCACGAGTGCAATTGCTCAAAAACGATGAGTCGCCAGAGTACATTACCTATATTACAGAAAAAGGCTTGTTGAATACCTGGAGCAATATGCCTATTGATACTCTCCTGATTAATAAATATGTAGATGCCATAAGTGGTGCCACCTATAGCAGTAATGCCATTATTAAAACAGTTAATAAAACACTGGGAGGTTATCTGTCGGTTCAGGCACAATATCAAAAAAACGATATAAATGGCCTATTAAAGTCTGTCTTAACCTTAATACTTATCCTTTTATCGTTAAGTATGTTACTTAAAAAATGGTTTCGAAAATATTACTTGTATTACTTGATTCTTATTGTAATGGTTTCTGGCTTTTGGTTTAAGCAAATGTTATCGCTCGAAACCATACACACCTGGATAATGAAAGGTATGCCGTGGCAGAGCAATTGGGAATTAATAACGGTTTTGATCATAGCTATTGCAGTGGCTCTTCTTGGGCATAAAAACTATTATTGCACCTACCTTTGCCCAATGGGAGCAATACAGATGATCGCTTCTAAAATTTCGCCCTTAAAAAAGAAAGGTTTGCAATTAAAAATATCAAAAGTAAGCCTTCGGTCAGTCTATCTTACCTTTATTTGGGTTAGTCTTATTTTGGGATATACAGTCCCCTTGTCAGATATGGAGCCTTTTAAAGCCTTTTCGTTTACTGTGGCTTCAGATATCATGTTGATTGCAGGCGTAGTAATTGTTCTCATGTCCTTCATTTTTAACAGACCCTGGTGTCAGTTATGTCCCACCGGATGCCTTTTAAATAGCGTACCTTCATTAAAATCAAAAAAACAGAATCATGCAAAATAAATCCTCACTTTTAAATATTGTTTTAGCCGTTGTAGTTGTTGTTTTGGTATTTCAACTTACAAAAAGAGGAGGTGACAAAAAGCACCATCATGGCGACAGATCCACACATCATAAACCTTCACAAGAGAGGGTATCATCTGCTAACGATACAGATTATTCCGGTAATCAAAAGAAATCGGTTGGCGTAAAAGGTTATATCATGCCCAAGCCTGCATTGGTTATAGGTTCTTATAGTAAGGAAGGAAAACCCGACATAATGACGGCAGCATGGACAGGCATAGCCAACTCTGATCCGCTTAGCATTTCGGTTTCCATTAGAGAATCGCGTATGACTTATGAAAACATACTTGCCAATGGATGTTTCACTGTAAATGTTCCTTCAGAAAGGTTTGTAGTTGAAACAGATTATGTAGGTAATATTTCAGGAAGAGATGAAGATAAATTTAAAAAGCTTGGGTTAACGCCCGTTAAGGGAGATCATGTAAATGCACCCTACATTGGCGAATTTCCGATTGTAATTGAGTGTGAAGTAACCGATACCTTTCACCTGGGTTCGCACGTACAGTTTATAGGAAAAGTAGTTGACACCAAAGTAGATGTTCAGTTTCTTGATGAAAATGAAGATGTGGATATTGAGAAGTTAAAGCCGGTAATTTTTGAGAAAAACTTTTATTATGGATACGGCAAAAGGCTGGCTAAACCCTTTGATGTATACAAAACTTTAATAGAGGGAAAAGAACCTCAATACAATCCACTTAGCATTACAAATGAAACCCTTGTCACTATTTTCAACAGAAAGAGTGTACGTCACTTTACCTCAGAACAAGTATCGCAAGACCAGTTAACCATGATGGTCAGAGCTGGTATGGCAGCCCCAACGGCAGTAGACAAGCGTCCATGGGCTTTTGTCGCTATTCAGGAAAGAGAAGTGTTGGATCAATTGGCCGACATATTGCCTTATGCAAAAATGCTAAAACAAGCTACTGGTGCAATTGTTGTTTGCGGCGATCTTTCAAAGGCATTACAAGGAGATGCCCAGCCTTATTGGGTACAGGATTGCTCCGCTGCAACCCAGAATATTTTATTGGCTGCCGAAAGCATGGGGCTGGGTGCTGTATGGACAGGAGTTCATCCTATCAAAGACAGAGAGAAAGACGTTCAACAAGCATTGAATATCCCATCCGATAAAATTCCGTTGAGTGTAATTGCCATTGGTTATCCAACCGGGGAAGATAAACCCAAAGACAAATGGGATGAAACCAATTTGCATTGGAATAAATGGTGATACACTTGATAAAAAGGGCACCCAAAAGTAAAAATCCCTAATTTTTGGTATTTAAATGCCGAACCATTCTTTGTAGTTTTGTGTTTCTATCTAAAATACAAGTATGGAAAACCATCAGCACGAGAAAAAAACACTTTGGGTAGTTCTGCTTACTGCCGTAACCATGGTAGTTGAAATTATTTATGGCTTAACCACCAATTCCATGGCTTTATTGGCAGACGGCATACACATGGGTTCCCATGTTTTAGCCATTGGCTTGAGTTGGTTAGCCTATGTTATTGTTAGAAAAGTATCAAAGAGTGAAAAATTTAACGGAAGCTCTAATAAAATACTCTCTCTTTCGGGATATAACAGTGGTTTGTTTTTATTAATATTTGCTATTGTTATCATGGTAGAGGCTGTAGATCGTTTTTTTAACCCTGCTGAAATTGTATATAAAGAAGCAATATTAGTCGCTGTAATAGGCCTGTTGGTTAATATAGCCAGTGCCTTTCTTTTACATCACGATCATGAGCACTCCGACCACAATATAAAAGCCGCATATTTGCATGTAATAGCAGATGCGTTAACCAGCTTGTCGGCAATTGTAGGGTTGATTGCTGCCATGGTTTGGGATATACCGTTTATTGATACTATAGCCGCTATTATCAGTTCACTGGTTATTATAAAATGGTCTGTTGGATTATTAAAAGACTCCGGATCTGTGCTATTGGATATAAATAACAGCACAGAGCATAGTCACGGACATCAACATTGATTATAGTTTTAACACATGATATAATATTTGATTAACTTCAGTATAGGTTTGTTCACATTCTATAATAATATTTGTTTTAAATTCCTTGATATATCTGCGATTGGGATGTGTAATGTAAAAAAAATATAAAAAAAGTTTAATTTTATTTGGTGTTTAAACGTTTAAACTATATATTTGTGATGTTATTTAATCATTTTAGCATAAGATCAGAGCAATGAAAAAGAAACCATCATTAAAAGATATAGCTTCAAAAGTTGGCGTTTCAACTGCACTGGTATCTTATGTGCTTAATGGAAAGATGGAAGGGCGCATAAGCAAAGAGGTGGCAAGCCGTATTAAGGAAGTTGCCAAAGAATTGAATTACCGACCTAACCAGATTGCTCGAAGTTTAAAAACAAACAAAACAAACTCAATAGGATTGCTTCTGGCAGATATCTCAAACCCGTTTTCATCGCAAATTGCCCGTATTATTGAAAATGAAGCAGATAGGATGGGATATGCAGTAATTATTGGTAGTTCGGATGAGGATATAGAAAAATCAGAAAAGATAATTGATGTATTCTTAAATCGTCAGGTTGATGGTTTGATTTTATCATTACCTGATAATTCAGAACATATTGTGTCAAATTTGAAATCGAAGGACATTCCTTTTGTTTTGTTAGATAGATATTTTCCGGGCATTCCAACAAATACAGTAGCTGTTGATAATTATTCTGCCTCTGAAGATGTAGTGAAACACTTAATGGAAAAAAAATATAAGAATGTGGGCATTGTATCATATGACACTTCTTTAGTTCATTTAAATGAACGCTTACGTGGTGCTACAGAACAACTTAATGGTCATAGTAAGGTAGGTAAAGTCCGACTTGGGCACATTCAGGAAGATGTTGAGTCATCAATTGATTCTTTTCTGAAATCTGAACCATCTGTCGATGCTATCTTTTTTACATCTAACCTTTTAACTATTTCAGGGTTAAAGTATTTAAATAGTAAGGAAGTTATTATACCTCGCGATTTAGGAGTAATTGCTTTTGATAAGACTGATGCTTTTGACCTGTTTTATACATCGATAACGTATGTTAATCAACCTCTTCCTCAATTGGGTAAAGAAGCTGTAAGACTGATTATTCAGGCCATATCTGATAATAAAAAGAAAGAACAGATATTCCTGTCAGCAGAACTCATCGTTCGGGATTCAACTTCCCGAAAATAATTTTTTTGATTATAGGTTTAAACGATTAAGCAAGAAATAATCAAAAGTGAAAAACAGAAACTCCGGCCAATAGTGCGCGCTGTTCAGGACATCAGGTTCTGAAAATTTTTTACGAACGCTGTTTAAACGATTAAACTATTTCAACAATAAAAATTTATCAAAATGAATTCATCCAATTTTAGAAAAAACAAAGTAGTATGTTACGGGGAAGTACTATGGGATATATTCCCAAACCAGACAAAACCTGGTGGGGCTCCAATGAATGTTGCTTACCACTTAAATAAGTTTGGTGTTGAAAGCAAAATGTTCAGTAGGGTGGGAACCGACCAATTGGGAAAAGACCTGTTGAATATTCTTAACGGATGGGGTGTTTCCATTAACAATTGCCAAATTGATGATGTTAATCAAACAGGTGTTGTTAACGCAATAGCCGGAGAGGATCATGAAATGAGTTATGTTATAAAAGCTGATGCAGCCTGGGATCATATTGATTTTATGAATCATCATGTTGAAGAAGTTAAAAGTGCTGATGCATTTGTTTTTGGAACACTAAGTACCAGGAGCCAAAAATCAAGAGAAACCCTATATAAATTACTGGAACAAGCTTCATATAAAGTTTTTGATATAAATCTGCGACCACCCTTTTATTCTAAAGAAATTATTGAGCATCTGCTTAATGAGTGCAATCTTTTAAAATTAAATCAATCAGAACTTCAGTTACTTAATTCCTGGTTTTGCAAAGAAAAGCTGGATGAAAAAAGTAGTGTGCGTTTTCTTCAATCCCGGTATAATATTAATGAAGTTATTGTTACCAAAGGGAGTAGTGGTGCCACTTATTACGATATGGAAACGGAGTGTTCATTCCCTGCAAACAAAGTAAAAGTCAAAGATACAGTCGGAAGTGGAGATTCTTTTCTTGCTGCTTTCCTAGCCAAAAAGATCCAGAATGAACCCGTTGAAACCGGAATGTACTACGCTACTGCTCTTGGTGCCTTTGTTACATCTCAGGAAGGTGCATGCCCTGATTACCAAATTGAATACTTGGATCAATTGGCTATTAGTGAAATGTAAAAAAAATCTTTTGAATTAATATTTGTCAGCTATGAAAAATAATAACTACAACACAAAAAGTATTTCTAAAAAAAATCTTTTTCCTTTTATATTAGTGACCTTATTGTTCGGACTTTGGGGATTTGCAAATGCGGTTACAGATCCTATGGTTCAAGCCTTTAAAAAGGTATTGGAATTGTCAAACTCCCAGGCTGCATGGGTGCAAATGGCCTTTTATGGTGGGTATTTTTGTATGGCTCTACCGGCATCAATGTTTATGAAAAAATACTCTTATAAAGTTGGTATTTTAATTGGTTTGGGACTTTATGCAACAGGGGCATTGTTATTTTATCCTGCAGCCATAACTGAACAATTCTGGTTCTTTTGTTTGGGTTTATATGTTTTAACCTTTGGTCTGGCTTTTCTTGAAACAGCTGCCAATCCTTATGTTTTATCATTAGGGAGCAAAGAAACTGCAACAAGGCGTTTAAATTTAGCTCAATCATTTAATCCAATTGGTTTGCTTGGAGGATTGTTAATTGCGCAACAATTTGTTCTAAAAAATTTAAAATCGGATGATATTCAAAACTTTTCCAGTTTAGACGAAGCTTCTAAAGTTTTAATAAAAACTACTGATTTAATGACTATTCGCGACCCTTATGTAATATTAGGTTTAGTTATTTTAGGCATCTTTGTTTTATTCCTGATCAACAAAATTCCAGAATCAAAGAACTCAGAGAAATCAAGCTCAGAAAATATAGGACAGGCGTTAAAGGCCTTAATAAAAAATAAAAAATACGTCTCCGGAGTCATGGCGCAAACCTTATACATTGGTGCCCAAATTATGTGCTGGACTTATATTTACCATTATGCCGAAGCGGGAAATATTGATAATGTGACTGCTGGTTACTACCAATTTGCTGCATTTGTGTTGTTTACTGTTGGAAGAGGAGTTGGAACCTTTTTGCTAAAATACGTTAGTGAAGGAAAGTTGCTTTCGCTTTTCGGTATGGGCGCAGCTGCAAGTATGGTTGGAGCTATTCTTTTAAATAATGTGATAGGACTTAATTTTATTGTTCTGGCCTCATTCTTTATGTCGATAATGTATCCTACAATTTTTGGAACCGCTTTAAGTGGGTTAACAGAAGAGGAATCAAAAATTGGTTCGGCAGGATTGGTAATGGGGATCGTAGGCGGAGCATTAATGCCTAAGCTTCAAGGTTCTATATTTGATATATCCGGTAGTGGAGTAGCCGATATTCAAATAATGGGAGTCTCAGAAGTAAACTTCTCATTTCTGTTGCCTTTAATCTGCTTTGCTTATGTTTCATGGTATGGATTATCGGTTTCAAGGAAAAAGTACTCAATTCAGTCTTTCTTAAAACCCAAAGCACAAGAGACCTTAAGTTATAATTGTGAAATCTAAAAGCCTTTTAAGAAAATGAAATCTACAAGAAAATATATCAGTATAGTAGCTATTATTTTTATTAGCTCAATTATGACAGCTCAGGTTGTTATTACGAATACAAATTTTTCGATGGGAACCACCGGAAGGATCGGTATAGGGATGTCTCCTAATGGAGAAGGAATGCAATGGAAACCTTTAAATCTTTCGGGGCAGGATCGCTTGCCGGTAGGATGGAACAGTATGATTATATGGATTTATTACCTGCTATTCATTTTACTCCAAAAAGTG